>CACEXK010000024.1 GCA_902563505.1 uncultured Alphaproteobacteria bacterium | reverse complement strand
TGATTCTATTTGCATGGAATGGCATATTGCTACCGCAAGAGCATCTGCCGAATCCTCATCATCAATAGTTATTTCTGGAAAAAATCTTTTTATCATATCAATGATTTGCTTTTTGCTAGCATGTCCATAACCAACTAAATTTTTTTTTATTGTATTTGGTGAATATTCAAAAATTCCTGTGTTTTTTCTTGCAGCAACTAAAAAAATCATCGCCCTAGCCTTACCTAATTTAAGAGTAGAATCTGGGTTTTTATTTGCAAATATTTTTTCTATAGCAATTGAATTTGGTGAATATATTTCTACTTTTTGAGAAATTTCCTCATAAATTCTATTTAGTCTAAACCCCAAATCTTCTTTTTTATCACTTTTTATGGAACCGTGCGCTATATATATATCTTTATTTTTATTTTTTTCAACCAATCCCCAACCTGTGATATTCAGTCCAGGATCAACACCCAAAATAAGATTGTTTTTACTCAAATCAATTTTTCCATCAGTACATCATTTATATTAAAATTAGAAGCTATATTTTGAACATCGTCAAGCTCCTCAAGTTTTTCAAGAAGTGTTAATAGTTTATTAGCGTCATCTTCACTATTAATATCTATAGTATTTATAGGACGCCATTCTAAACCAGAAAACTTAGAAATAGAAAATTTTTTTTCCAAAATTTCTAATGATCTATTAAATAATTCAACATCTGTTAGAACCTCGAAGACGCTTTCATTTTCAATAATATCTACAACATCTAACGAAGAACAAAAGTCAAAGAAATCTTCAAAAGAAGAAACTTTTGAATCATAACTTATAATTCCCAATCTTTTAAAATTATGTTTTACACATCCGCTAATTCCCAAATTACCATTATACTTTGAAAATGTTGATCTAATTTCCGAAGCACTTCGGTTCCTATTGTCAGTCATTGTTTCGATAATTATTGCCGCACCACCTGGACCAAACCCTTCATAAATAATTTCTTCAATTATATTTTCATCTTCGTTGGATGAATTTTTTTTAATAGCTCTATCGATACTGTCTTTTGTCATGTTCGAAGCTAAGGCATTATTAATTGCAGTTCTGAGCCTTGGATTTGAATCTGGATCATTAGAACCTAGTTTAGTTGCAACGGAAATCTCTCTTATTAATCTAGAAAAAAGTTTAGCTCTCTTTTTATCCTGAGCACCCTTTCTATGCATAATATTTTTGAATTTCGAATGACCTGCCATAAATTATTTCTTTTGAAGTTTGCCACCAAGAATAATTTGGTCAAAATTGACTACTTTTTTATCTTCAGCATTAATTTGCATAAGAGTTGCGCATAATGTTCCTTCACCATCAGCAGTTTCTAATCTTGACTTAAGATGTTTTTTTGTAAATCTATTAATTGAATATTCTTTTTTCATTCCAATTACAGAGTCGTAATCACCACACATGCCTAAATCAGTTTGATAAAAAGTTCCTTTTTCCAAAATTTGTAAGTCTGAAGTAGGAACATGCGTGTGAGTTCCCACAATACCGGTAACTCTCCCATCTATAAAATGAGCTAAAGCCATTTTTTCTGAAGTTGACTCTCCATGAATATCAACAAAAAAAATTGAATTATTAAATTTTGATTTCAAGATATCTAAAGTCTCGTCTATTGATTCAAACGGATTGTCAAGGGGATCCATAAATAATCTGCACATCAAGTTTATTACTACAACTTCACTACCATTTTTTAATTGAAAAATTCCAAATCCATTTCCCGGGGTATTTTTCGGGTAATTACAGGGCCTAATGAGTCGCTTGTCATTTTCAATATGTTCAATTATCTCTTTTTGATCCCAAATATGATTCCCTGTTGTTATAGCATCTACACCATATGAATACAATTCTTCACATATCTTTTTAGTTATTCCAAAACCATTTGCTGCATTTTCACCATTAGCTATTACAAAATCAATCTGTTTTTCTTTTATCAGGTTCGGAAGTAGGTTCCTCAAAACATTTCTTCCGGATTTTCCAACAATATCACCACAAACTAATATATTCATTTAATTATACCATTTTGAGTTATAACCATATCTAATTTTTTATCGTAATTCATTGTCGGTATACTAGCAATTTTTTGCTCCTCAAAGGCTACACCAATTTTTAAAATTTTATTTTTTTCTTCTAAAAATGAAATCGTTCTATC
>CACEXK010000023.1 GCA_902563505.1 uncultured Alphaproteobacteria bacterium | reverse complement strand
AAAAGAATGCAATTTCTTTTAAAGCCTATGAACTTCTTAAAGAATATGTTGTTAAAGGTTGGGTTGATCCTCAGAAATTAGATAATGCATATCCAAAAAATACTAGACTAAAAGTTCTAAAAAATGTTTCTCAAAGATCAATGAAAACTTTTTACAAACTATCAGATCAGAATATAATGAACAAACAAGGTGTGTTATCTCAGCATAGTAGAATTAAATCTGAATCTAATAAAAAATTATCTCCTAAAGCTAAAGATTTATTAAAAAAAATAAATAATGATCTACCACGATATGAAAAAATTGATTTTTTAATTAATAAAATAAAAAAATAAAAAGTTCACTTTTTTGTTCTATATACCCCTAATTTTACTTTCTTCGCAATACTTTTAAGGAATTCGCTAATCTTCTCGTCAGTGTTTTGTGTTGAAAGTTCTCTAATTGTCTCATCGATGAAAGCTCCTATTGCAATATATGGGTTAATTTTTTTTCTCCTACATTCTGCCCTTGCTTTCAATACTATTGATGATGCTAATTTCTTTTGTTCATTCTCATCCATTCTTCTTAGACCTTAACTTTTGGTATATCACACCATCTTGTAGTATAGCAAGGCGAACAATATTTGGTTTTCATTTGCCAACTTGGACTTTTTCTATTCCTAACAATACTATTTGAAAAGAAATTTTGATTGTTATCCGAAGATAATCTTATTTTTCCATATCCAAACCTATCATTAATATTATCAATTGTTTTCATTAACTTTATTTCTTTTGTTTCACTTATAGATTTATAATCTATTAAAGATTTTTGTATATTTTTCTTATCATAAAAATCGGATAATATTATCCCAACTTTACTATATAAAAATGAATCTTTAAAAATATTTCGTAATAAGTCATCTGCAATTTTCCAAATTAATCTTATATCGATTGTTGGTTCAATTAAAGTATATGTTTTACTATTTGAATATACCTCTTTTTCATATTTAGAAGTCTTCAGAAAAACTGTTATAACTCTACAAAATAAATTATATTTCCTCATTTTGGAGGTTGCCTTTTGAACAAAGACAATTAGTGCGCTTCTTATATCTCTATAGTAATATAATTTTCTACCAAATGATCTTGATACACAGATAGATTTTTTAATAGGCAAGGAAGTCTCAATATAGTTACACTTTACTCCTCTCAGTTCTAGAACAGTTCTTTGTAGTACAACTCCTTTTTTTTCTCTAATAAAATTTTCATCGCACTGTTTTAATTCTTGAGCATTTTTTATATTATTTTGGTTGAGAAAAATTGACAATTTTTTCCCAACTCCCCAGACATCTTGTACATTTGTGTTATTCAATATATACTCTAAATCGTTATCTTTTTTTACTTCTAAAACATTCTTATAATTAAATTTTAATCTACTATATTCCTTCTTTTTCTTAACAACTCTATTAGCAATTTTTGCTAATGTTTTTGTTTTAGCTATCCCAATACTTACTGGGATACCAGTCCATTTTAATATTTTATCAGCTAAATAAATACATTTTTTCTGTCTATCATTGACACCTCTTAAGCTAAAAAATGCTTCGTCTATAGAGTAAATTTCAACATCGGAGAGGCTGTCTTTTAAAATATTCATTATTCTATTTGAAATATCGCCATAAATAGAGTAGTTAGACGATAAAACTATAACTTTACCCTTCCTAAGGATGTGCTTAACCTTAAAAACAGGCTCTCCCATTTTTATTCCCATCCTTTTAGCCTCATTAGAACGGGAAATAATACAACCGTCATTATTAGAAAGCACAACAACAGGCCTATTAATTAACTTAGGATTAAACAATCTTTCACAAGAAACATAAAAATTATTACAATCTAATAAAGCAATCATAAATTAATTTATCTTAAGTTGTGTATCGAGTATGTGACAACACCCCAAATCATTGTATCTGTATTTGAATCCAATTTTATATTCGGGTAATTTTTATTTTCAGATTTTAAGTAATAATTTTTTAGTTTATCTTTTATTAGTTTTTTTATAACTAACTCTCCATCTATGGAAGCTAAAATTATGGAATGTTTTATCGGAATTAAAGATCTATCTACGATTAATATATCATTATGAAATATACCCACATTTATCATAGAATCACCTGAAACTCTTACAAAAAAAGAAGAAGCTTTGTTTCTAATTAAATATTTATTTAAATCTAATTTTTCGTCAATATAGTTTTCCGCAGGCGAAGGAAATCCAGCTGCTGCACTAATCAACTCTATTTTATGGTCCACTATTTTTTTCCTCATATTTTATTATAAGAACAAAAGTAGAACTTTCA
>CACEXK010000022.1 GCA_902563505.1 uncultured Alphaproteobacteria bacterium | reverse complement strand
AATTAATACCTATAGCATTAAAATATTTATCAAAACCAAATATATCATAAGTTATGACAGAAAATAGGCAAAAAGTGGATATAAGACCGAACGAGACAGAAGAGGAGAAAAAAAATAATTTAAGGCCTAAACGAATTAGTGGTTTTATTGGTCAAGATAATTTAAAATCCAACCTTCAAACATATATAATTTCATCAGATAAAAGAAATATCAATCTTGACCATATAATACTATATGGCCCCCCAGGTTTGGGTAAAACAACTTTGGCCCACATAATAGCCTCAGAAAAAAATGTCAACATCCATTCAACATCTGGTCCAGCATTCACCAAAAAAGGCGACTTGGTTACACTTTTAAGTAATTTAGGTGATGGTGATATTTTATTTATAGATGAAATACATAGATTATCTCCAATAGTTGAAGAAACCCTTTACCCGGCCATGGAGGATTATAAATGTGATTATATTATAGGCTCAGGTCCATCAGCAAGAGTAATGCAAATTTCTATCGAAAAATTTACTTTGATTGGAGCAACTACAAGATTAGGACTACTTTCAAGACCCTTGAGGGATAGGTTTGGCATTCCATTACAACTCAATTTTTATAATCCAAATGATTTGAATGAAATTTTACAGTTAACATCAAAAAAACTTGAGGTAGTTATCGATGAGAATGCCTCGTTAGAAATAGCAAAAAGATCAAGAGGTACGCCGAGAATAGCTATTCGACTTCTAAAGCGTATAATTGATTTTTCAATAGTCGATGAGGTGAATAAGATAAACTATGAAATAGTAGTCAAATCATTGAAAAAAATGAGAATAGACTCAGAGGGGTTGGATGATATGGATCGCAAATATATGAAATGTATATCTATTGATTATAATGGTGGACCAGTTGGTATTGAAACTCTTAGTGCAGCTTTGCTTGAGCAAAAAGATATCATTGAAGATGTAATTGAACCTTATTTGATGCAAAGAGGTCTGGTGCAAAGAACATCAAGAGGCAGAGTTTTATCAAAAAAAAAGGGCAAGAACATATTATCAATAACATATAATGCGAAAAATATTTTCTAAAGAAATTGATGTTTATTATGAAGATACAGATTCATCGGGATTTGTGTACCATTCATCTTATTTAAAATTTGCTGAAAGGGCTAGAAGTGACTTAGTCAAAAGTAAATTTCCAGAAATCGTTGATTTGATGAAAAAAAATTCTTTTTTCTTCGTATTAAAACAAGTCAATATTGATTTTTTATTGCCATGTTATTTGTATGACAAACTAAGAGTTGATACATTTTTAAGAAGTTGTAAATTAGTATCACTCGACATGAGACATTCAATTTTCCGGGATAAAAAACTTGTTTGTGAAATAGATGCAAAATTAGTTTGGTTAAATGGTCAAAAAAAAAAACCTTCAAGGGTTCCAGATAACATAATAGCTAGATTTAAATCTTTGGAAGTAGTATAAAGTTTTTATGGATGAGACTATAGAAAAAAAAGTATTAGAGGAGTCGAGTGATTTTTCAATTCTTTCAATGTTTCTTCAAGCCGATGTGGTGGTTAAAATAGTAATTGTTTTACTTGTTTTTTCATCTGTATGGTCTTGGGCGATCATTTTTTCTAAATACACATCTTTAAAAAACATTTTACTCGAGTCCGAAGAATTTGAAGAAAATTTTTATGCTAGCGAAACATTGAGTAAATTATCAAAAAGGCTGGGTTCACAACCAACTCACCCTATGGAGGCTGTTTTTTTCTCAGCAATGGTATATTTTGAGAGAATTAAAACGGGTTTCTCAAATAAAAGCTTTGAGTTTAAAAAAAGTTTTTGTGATAGTGTGAAAAAAGAAATGCAAATAGTTATAAATAAAGAATTATCTAGTTTGGAAAAAGGTCTGAATTTTCTTGCTTCTGTTGGTTCAACAGCACCATTTATTGGCTTGTTTGGAACTGTTTGGGGAATTATGAATAGTTTCACAGCTATAGGTATATCGCAAAATACTAGTTTGGCAGTAGTTGCCCCAGGAATTGCTGAAGCTTTATTTGCAACTGCACTAGGTTTGGTTGCAGCTATTCCCTCAGTCCTTTTTTTTAATAAATTTAATAATATGTTAGAAAATATTTCTAACAAATTAGATGTTTTTTCTGAGGAAATAATATTAATCATATCAAAAGAACTCTTCAGGTAGTTAAATTGAAGAAGAAATATAAAAGTAGATCTACAATTTCAGACATTAATGTCACACCATTTGTAGATGTTATGCTTGTTTTACTTATAATTTTCATGGTTACTGCTCCTCTTTTGACTGCTGGAATAAAAGTAAATTTGCCGGAAAGTTCAGCAATTCTCAAGAATGAGAAAAAAGATCCTGTTACGATTTCAATTAATTCAAAAGGAGAAATTTTTATTCAAAAAAATAAGTTCACTC
>CACEXK010000021.1 GCA_902563505.1 uncultured Alphaproteobacteria bacterium | reverse complement strand
AAGTCATATTTTTCTATCAATGAACTAACCTTTTCGTCGAGAGGACCAGAATTGCCTATACATGTTGTACAACCAAAACCAACTATATTGAAACCAAGTTGATTTAAGTATTTTGTTAGATCCGCTTCGTCAAGATATTTTTCAACCACTTTACTTCCAGGAGCAAAGGATGTTTTAACCCACCAAGGTATTTTTATTCCTAAATCAACAGCTTTTTTGGCTACTAGGCCAGCCATAATCATAACTGCAGGGTTTGATGTATTTGTACAACTGGTAACAGCCGCCAAACAAACCTTTCCATTATCAAGTTCTTTGGAGCCTTCATTTCTTCTCAAGCCATTTGTTTCATTATTATTTTGAGAATTTACATAACTATTTTTTATTTCCCTAAGTAGTATTCTATCTTGAGGTCTTTTAGGTCCTGAAACGCAAGGCTCAATTTCGTCAAGGTTAATTTCGACAATTTCGTCATATTCTATTTCTCTATGATTTTCATCGTGCCATATGTACTGATGTTTGCAGTAGGTTTTTATAATTTTTATCTGATTTTTTTTTCGTCCTGTCATCTCCAAATATTTCAATGATTCGTCATCAACTGGGAATAAACCACAAGTCGCACCATATTCAGGAGCCATATTTGAGATTGTTGATCTTTCAGATAAAGTTAATGATTTCAATCCAGATCCGAAGAATTCAACAAACTTTCCAACAACATTCAAATTCCTCAAGCTTTCAGTTATTGTTAGTACCAGATCAGTTGCAGTTAAACCCTCTTTTAACGAACCTATAATTTTTACTCCCACAACTTGAGGAATTTGTAGGGATATAGGTTGACCAAGCATTACAGCCTCTGCCTCAATGCCTCCTACTCCCCAACCCAATACTGATAATGCATTAACCATAGTTGTATGGCTATCTGTCCCTACGACAGAATCTAAATATAAAATATTTTTGTTTCGAGAAACAACACTTGCTAAGAACTCAATATTAATTTGGTGACAAATACCAGAACCTGGTGGGAATAATGTAAAGTTTTTCAGAGATTGTTGAGCCCACTTCAATAATTGATATCTTTCTTCATTTCTATCAAATTCTCTCTCTACATTAATTTTCAAGGAATCAATTTTGGAAGAACTATCAACAGATATTGAATGATCAACAATTAGACTTACAGGGACAACAGGATTAATTATGCTTGGATCTTTATTTTTCTGATTCATTTTATCTCTCATAGATGCTAGATCAGCAATTGCAGGAACTCCCGTATAGTCTTGCATTAAAACTCTACTAGGAGAGAAAAAAATCTCATTACCAGTTTTTCTCTCAATCAAGCTACTAATTTCTTTATCCTCTTTATTTAAATCATTTTTTCTTCTGATTATATTTTCTAGGAGAATTCTATAAGTAAATGGAAGCTTTTTAGCATCGTATCCAAAAATCTTCTCAGTCTCGCGCAAACAATAAATTTTATACTGCTTATTACAAATATATTTATTTTTTAAAAATTTATTTTCTACTAAATGCATTTTCTATACAAAATATTATATTATCATCAGAAACTTATGATTTTAGAAATTAAATCCATTTCTTTATATAGGAATAAAAAACAAATTTTTGATAACTTCAATTTAATTTTAAAAAAAAATCAAACTTTACTCTTAGTTGGAGAAAACGGTGTTGGTAAAACAAGCCTAATGGATATGTTAGTTGGGCTAATTGAGCCAGAAAAAGGATCAGTCAAGATTAATGGAATTTCGGTCAACAATATCACAAATAAAAGTGATTATTTTACATATTTACCTCACAAAGACTCATTAAAAGAGAATCTTTCCGTAGAAGAAAATTTAAGAATATGGTTAGATTTAAATATAAAAATCATAAATTTTAGAGAATTTCAAAAAAAACTAGAGTTTTTTGAAATTTTTCAACATAAAGATCAACTAATTAGAAATCTATCATTTGGTCAAAGGAAAAAAGTTTCTTTGACTAAACTCCTTTTTTCCACTTCAAAATTATGGCTTCTAGATGAACCATTCAATGGAATAGATGAAAATACTGTAAAAACTCTAAAAAAATTATTACATTCTCATACAAAAAAAGATGGATCTATTCTACTATCAAGCCATATTGATCCAAAAATAAAACATAGTAGAAAAATAATTTTGAAAAAAAAAATTGTTAATTTAAATTTCAAAAATATTGACAGATGGGAAGTGCTCTAGATGAAAAACTTCCAACGACTAATAAAAAGAGAGTTAAACTTAGTTTTTTCAAATTTAAGTAGCATTTTTTCCTATTCTTCCTTTTTCTTACTAGCATTACTAATTTTTGTATTTTCATATGGAACTAGTTTAGAAACTTTGTCTCATTTGAATCTATCAATAGTATGGGTTATTATTTTATTCGGACTCATATTAATCTCAGAGAATTTCATTTTTGAGGACTTCTACGATGGAAGCCTTCGCGAACTTCAATTCCTCGGTTACTCCGGAGAATTAATATTCTTAACAAAAAGCATTGTTATGTTTTGTGTTGTTTTGTTTCCAAATCTAATTCTTATAACAATTTCTTCAATTTTTTTTGAAGCCAAGTCAAAAATAATGATTGATTTAATTTATACTATGCTCTTGGCAACTCCAACTTTGGTTCTTAATTCATTACTATCAGCATTATTTTCACTTCAAATAAAAAGAAATAGATTTTTTCAATTTATAATAATATTTCCTTTTTTTATTCCTGTGATTATTTTTTCAACATTACCTTACAATTCTATAATTGGATTTGATTTTGAAAAAAAAATTTTAGTTTTATTTGGATTATTTTTGATTACATTACCAATATCATTAATACTGGGGAAA
>CACEXK010000020.1 GCA_902563505.1 uncultured Alphaproteobacteria bacterium | reverse complement strand
CTTTAAAAAAAAAAAAATCAATAATTATTTTTAATTGCCTGAGTGTATATGAGATTTATAATAGAATTTGCTGTCTAATCCTTGTTTTTGGAGAAAAATTAAGTTTTAAAGATTTTGGTTTTTTAAAAACCATTAAAAATCCACCCGGAAGACTAGAAAATATTTACAATAAAAGAGATATAAAGGTTTTTGTTGATTATGCTCACACTCCAGATGCATTGAAAAATGTACTATCAGTATTAAGAGAAATATGCAAAGGAAGTCTTGTATTAGTATTCGGTTGTGGAGGGGAGAGAGACAAAACAAAAAGACCGCTCATGACTAAAGAAGCATTATCTTTTTCTGATAAAATAATAATGACAAATGACAACCCAAGAAACGAGGACCCAAATAAAATTATGGATGACATGGTGATGGGTCTTAAATCAGATGCTTTAAAAAAAATTAAAAGAATAAGTGATAGGGATAAGGCAATTAAATATTCAATAAAGATACTAAAAAAAAATGATATTCTTTTAATTGCTGGCAAAGGTCATGAAAACTATCAAATAATCAATAATAATAAAAACAAATTTAGTGACAAAGAAACTGCTTTAAAAATTTTAGGAACTTAAAATGTTATGGAATCTTAGTGAGATATACAAAGCTTTAAATTTGCAGAAAGAGACAAAAGAAAATCCAAAATTTTCAGGCATCTCTATCGATACTAGGAAAATTAAAAAAACATCTTTTTATATACCTATAAAAGGAATAAATTTTGATGGCCACAATTTTATAGACAATGCGTCTGATTTAGGAATAAAAGCAGCATTAGTTGAAAGAAAAAAAATACATCTTGTAAAATGCAAGAGAATTCACCTCGTAGTAGTTGAAAATACAAAAAAAGCTTTGGTAGATTTAGCAGTTTATTCTAGGAAACAAAACAAGAAACTTACTATGATTTGTATTACCGGAAGTAGCGGAAAAACTACTCTTAAAGAATGGTGTAAAAATATCCTGAAAATTAAATTTAAAATACACTATAATGAAGGAAATTTTAATAATGAAATTGGGATGCCAATTACATTAGTAAATATGCCAAAAGCAACTAAAATTTGTATTCTTGAATTAGGAATGAATAAACCCGGAGAAATTAATTTTTTGTCTAGTGTTGCAATGCCACAAATTTCAATAATTACAAATGTTGGATTAGCACACATAGGAAACTTCAGAAATGAAATAGACATAGCCAAAGAAAAATCAGATATTTACAAACACCTTGATAAAAGTGGTACAGCATTAATACCGGGAAATTCAAAATTTTCTAAACTTATGATTAATAAAGCAAGAGCAAAAACTGAAAATATAATAACTTTTGGTTCTAATAGATCATCAGATCTAAGTTTCTCAGATTATAAAAATTCAAAACAAATAGAATTCTCAATTTTTAAAAAAAAAATTAAACTTAAAAAAAAATCTTATTTTAATAATTGGCAAATAAATGTTTTAGTTATACTAGGCCTGATGAAAATCTTTAAAGTGAACTTGAAAGACGTAAAATCAAAAATTGAAAACTTAAGACCTTTAAAAGGTAGAGGTGAAATAAGCAATTTAAAAATTAAAGATAAAAAAGTTTTGTTGATTGATGAGTCGTATAACTCAAACCCAAAATCATTAGAGAGAGCAATTGAGAATTTAAAATATATTAGTAGAAAACATTCAAGAAAAATTTTAGTTATTGGAGATATGCTTGAACTTGGGAAAATGTCAAGTAGACTTCATCAACAAATAATGAAGCTTATTATTCAGTTTTATCCTGATATATTAATTACAACAGGTAGAGAGTTCAAAAAAATCGATTGCCAACTCCCATCAAATCTAAAAAGATATCATATTGACAATTATATGAGTATCTACAAAAAATTAATTAAAGAAATAGATAATGGTGATGTAGTTATGATAAAGGGTTCAAATTCTACAAATTTGTTCAGAGTTTCAAATAAATTAAGAGAGAATTTTTAACATGTTTTATTATTTTTTTATTCCGTTGGTTGAAGAATTTAGTTTTCTTAATCTTTTTAATTATCTTACCTTTAGAGCAGGAGGTGCACTTTTTACAGCCTTCTTTATTTCATTGATTTGGGGACACAAAATTATTAACAAACTTAAAAATATACAAAAAAACGGGCAACCAATTCGAAAAGATGGCCCCAAAAGTCATCTAATAAATAAAGTTGGGACACCAACTATGGGAGGGATGCTCATATTATTATCTTTATTTATTTCAATATTACTGTGGGGTGATCTAAGTAGTCAGCTTGTTTGGTTGGTTTTTAGTATTACAATTTTATTCGGTCTTATTGGAGCATTTGACGACTATAAAAAACTTAAAAGTAATTCTCCTGATGGTACCAAAAGTTCACATAGATTAATTTTGGAATTTTCTATATCATTTTTATTTATTTATTTATTAAATTTAGTAATTGATGAAAAACTTATAAATATAGTTTTTATTCCATTTACTAAAGGTCTGTACATTGATTTAGGTAATTTTTACTATATTTTTGCTTCAATAGTGATTGTTGGGTGCGCTAATGCAGTAAATTTAACTGATGGTTTGGATGGTTTAGCAATTGGTCCAATAATGATTTCATCTTTATCCTTTGCTTTTATTGCCTATTTCACCGGAAACTTTATGTATTCAGAATATTTAAAAATTCCATTTGTGAGCGATACCGGTGAATTAGTGATAATATGTGCCTCACTCATAGGAGCTGGTTTAGGATTTCTCTGGTTTAATGCGCCCCCTGCAATGGTCTTTATGGGTGATACTGGATCATTATCTGTAGGTGGAACAATTGGAGCAATAGCAGTAGCAACAAAACATGAAATAATTTTGTCAATAATTGGAGGAATTTTTGTTTTAGAGGCAATGTCTGTATTTGCACAGGTAATTTCATTTAAATTAACGGGGAAAAGAATATTTAAAATGGCTCCCATACATCATCATTACGAGCAAAAAGGTTGGTCAGAATCTACAATTGTAATTAGATTTTGGATCATATCAATCATCTTAGCATTAATTGGATTAGCCAGCTTAAAATTAAGATAATGAAAATTAAGAGTCAAAAAGGAATTTTTATTCTTGGCCTTGGAATTTCAGGATTATCTTTAGCTTGTTTTCTCTCAAAGATAAAAAAAGATATTTTTTGTTGGGATGACAATCCCAAGAAAAGAGAAAAT
>CACEXK010000019.1 GCA_902563505.1 uncultured Alphaproteobacteria bacterium | reverse complement strand
TTTTTTACTAATTCGAAATATTCAATTTGTCGCTTTGATCTCGGTTTTATTAACCTTCTTCCAGCTGTGATATTTAATGAGTCAAAATTATGTATAGCTTTTTCTTTGTTATCAGAATCTGATTTTTTCAAAATATTTATCATTCCAATTATTTCACCGGATTCAATGACATTATTAATTTGATTGTTTGATGCCTGTTCATAAAGTTTGTTTAATGTTTGCCTTGTCAGATTGACACTTTCTTCTTGTCCTGAAATTTTTAAAAAATTACCCCTTGGAACTATTGAAATATTCAGCTTTTTCTCAATGATCTTCAAATTTTTGTCATGCTCACCAAATATTAGAGGTAAAATCAAGTTGTTATCAAATGAAATGATTTTAGAGAAAGGCTCATTATGTTTTTTTAACTTTTTTTTCAAGTCTACCCTAAGCGATAATCTTCCCATGAAAAGAGAAAGAGGTCAATGATTCTATTTTGATTTTTAGAATTTTTCCAATTAGATTTCTTGATGAAACAATATGAACAGGTTGAAGATAAGGGGTTCTTCCAACATATTGATTTTCTTTTTTTCCTCTCCCAGAAATCAATACATCTATATTCTTATCAATAAAAGATGTATTAAAAGTTTTTTGTTGTTTATTAAGTAACTCCTGAATTTTTTTCAATCTTAAATTAGATATTTGGTCGTTAATATAATTTTTTTTTGTTGAGGCAGGGGTTCCTGGCCTTGGCGAATACTTGAATGAATAAGAGCTTGCAAAATCAACCTTTTCTATGAGGTCTAATGTCTCTTCAAAATCATTATTACTTTCCCCAGGATAGCCAACAATAAAATCTGAAGAAAATGCCATTTTTGGAACATTTTTTTTTATTTTAGATATAATACTAAGATATTCCTCTTTTGTGTGTTTTCTATTCATGAGCTTTAAAATCTTACTGGATCCTGATTGAACTGGGAGGTGGAGAAAGGGCATTACTGACTTATTGTTTTTGTGTTCAGAAATTAAGTCATCAGATATATCAGAAGGGTGAGATGTTAGGTATCTAATTCGTTTTAATCCAGGTATTTTGGACAAAATATTCATTAATCCACTTAAATTAACTTCTTTTTTTTTTGATTTTTCAATAATTATAGATTTGTATGAACTGACATTTTGACCTAATAAAGTAATTTCAGAAGTTCCATTTTTAATATAATTCAATACTTCAGCATAAATGTCTTCAACCTGCCTTGAATATTCTGCACCTCTGGTGTAAGGAACAACACAAAATGTACAAAACTTGTCACAACCTTCTTGAATTGTTACTAATCTACTAACATTTTTTATATTCGAAGAAGGGAGCGATTTAAATTTTTCTTCACATAAGAATTCAGTGAATATCTGGTTAGTTTTTTTTTTTTTTAAGAGCTTTGGAATTATGTGAAAATTTTGAGGACCAATTACATAATCAACTGATTTATTTCTTCTAATTATTTCATTACCTTCCGCTTGAGCGACACAACCAGTCACAATTATGTGCATTTTTTTTCCTAATTTATTTTTATTTTCTTTGAAAACTGAGAGTCTTCCAAGATCAGAGTAAAGTTTTTCGCTTGCCTTCTTTCTTATATGGCAAGTATTGAGTATAGCTACATCAGACTTTTCAACATTCGAAACTTTACTAAAACCATTGAAAGTCAATAAATCTTCCATTTTATTGGAATCATAGTCATTCATCTGACAACCATATGTTTTGATAAAAAAAGATTGGTTCATATCATTTAAATAATTAAATGATTTTTCGTTTATTACAAGAGCTTAAATTCATAAAGTTTGATTTTTGATTCAACTTCCATAGTTTGAGAGTTTAAACTGATCTGATCTGAAATTATTTTTTGGCAATAGTTTGCTGCCTCTTTTCTGTTTTTAAATTTAGAAAATTTAATTGCTTTATGAAAATTTAATTTTACCTCACTAAATCCTAGTCCTAAAAACTGCCAGGCATGAGGTAATAAATCCATATTACCAAACCAAGCAAAAAAAGGTCTAAAATTTCTATCAACGGGAGTGCCATCAAGTTTTTCGTAAAAAATTGAAATAGGTTGTATCTTAAATTTTTCTTTTATATTTGAATCTATCAGACCAAAAAGTGAACTTTTAAATGGCAAGACTTTTGATCCATCACTTGATGTACCTTCTGGGAAAATAATAACATTAAATCCAGCTTTTAGGTTTTCTTGTATTGACTGCATTTGTTTCTTAATACCTAGGATATCTCTTCTATTAATAAAGATAGTTTTTCCCAATGCACAGATTTTATTTATCAAAGGCCAAGAATCAATTTCCGACTTTGCAACAAAAATACCATCAATTATAGAACCTAAAACAAAAACATCCAAATAAGAAACATGATTAGATATATATACAATATTTTTCCCTTCTTTAATTCCGCTTAACTTTATTTTTATTCCAAAGATTTTCACTAACCCTTTAAAAAAAATTTTATAAAAAATGAAGAAGTTTTTAAGGGAAACCTTGGAAACAATTATATGCATTGTCAGGCATATTATCGTCCAAAAAAACAAAGGAATAATTCTAAGAAAAGATAGTGTTGGAGAATAAAGCATTATTTCGCCCCTCTAAAAGAAAGGTTGGAATATTTTTGAATTATATTTTCAGCCTTGAGTATAATAAACACATCAGTGGTATTAAATTTCTTATCAACAATTGCTCCAGGACCTATCCAGGCTCCAGTTCTAATGTATGCTTTTATTAGTGGCGGTAAAGCTCTAAATTGATCTTCTCCATCAAACTCATTTTTTTCTAAAACTTCATAATCTGCTTTCATATGATCTAGTGGTTTCGTCAAATACTTTTTTGGGGGCATATGATAGTGGTGCAAATAGGAAAGTTGATTTTTAAAAAGGCTGTGATTACTGGATGGAAAACTTGCACATCCAAATATCAAGTCAATTTTTTTTTGAACTATGTAAGAAGCTAATCCTCTCCATAAAAGTTTTATTATTCTACCATCTCGATAATCTTCATGAACACATGATCTCCCGGCCTCTAACATTGATATATTTCTTAGATTGAATAAACTTGAAATATTAAATTCAGATTCACTGTAAAATAGCCTATAATTTATTGATTTTGGTTTATGAAGTAATCTATAAGTTCCCACAACATGATCATTAGAAATTTTATTATCTATAACAACCAGATGATCACAATCAGCATCAAACTCATCTGAATCATAGAATTTCTTATTGGTTTTACCAAAAAAAATTCTATATCTAAGAGATTTTGCCTTTTGTAACAGTGGATCAGGTTCATTAATAATCTTTACAGTGTAATTAGCGAAATTAAATTCAAAATTTTCACCTTTTTTAGCTTTGTGAAAAATTTTTAACTTATCAAAAACTTTATTAGGGTTTTTAGGCCATTTTTTTATATAAATCACATTTTTTGCCACATATTTTACTTTTGCAAAAATTATCTTAAATCTCTGAAAGTTTTTTGATTCAAGAGAAAAATTTAATTTATTTTTTTTTTCTTTTAGAAGGAACAGCATACAATTCTAGTCTATAATCTACCAAATCATAACCCATTTCTTTGGCCATTTGTTTTTGCATGGCATCAATTAAGGTGTTTCTAAATTCTCTAACACGTCCAGTCCTAATATCAATAAGATGGTGATGGTTTTCTCTGACCGTTTCGTATCTTGAACTAAATCCCTTAAACTCATGTTTCTCCAAAAGCTTGTTATCCTCAAATAATTTAATTGTTCTATAAACAGTGGCAATCCCGATTTTTTTATCAATTTTTGAAGCTCTTTTGTGAACTGACTCCACATCGGGATGATCTTTTGAGTCGGATAATACTTTGACAATAGTTTTTCTTTGGTCAGTCATTTTGAGACCAAGTTTGCAACATTTATTTAATAATGTATCCATAATATTAAATATTATTTAAAGTTATATTAAAATACCGTGACATTATAATCATTAAAAATTATTGTATTTTATTTTTAATATTTTATACCATAGAACACTAAAAATGAAAAAAAAAGTTTTAGATATAACAAATTTAGACTGCCCAATGACTTTTATAAAAACCAAACTTTTTATAAAAGAAAATCTTGACTATGAAAAAGTTATTCTTGTCAAAGGTAAAAAAAATGTCTCAATGCTTAAAAACACTCTTAAGAAAAACTTTCAGATAAAATTAGAGAAACTAAGTAATGGTATTTTTAAATTA
>CACEXK010000018.1 GCA_902563505.1 uncultured Alphaproteobacteria bacterium | reverse complement strand
AGTCAAAGAAGGTGAAAAAGAAAGAATTCAAATTTTCGAGGGAGTTTGCATAGGTTTAAAAAACTCAGGTTTAAATTCATCTTTCACTGTCCGAAAAATCTCTTATGGAGAGGGGATCGAAAGAGTGCTCCCTTTATACTCACCTCAAATTAGTAAAATTGAATTAGTCAAGAGTGGTGATGTTAGAAGATCAAAACTTTATTTTTTGAGAAATAGAAGTGGAAAATCAGCAAGAATTTCTGAAAAAGGAATTACCAAAAGTGAAAAGGATTTTGCCGAGCCTTCTGAAAATCAAGACAATAAATCTTCAGAAGAAAAAAAAAGTGACAGTCCTGTAAAAGTTAAAGCTGATGGTGATAGCCCGAATCTTGACCAAACACAAACTGAATCTAAAAAGAATGAAGAAGTTAAAGATAATGAAAAAAAATAATTTTCATTTTTTAAAATTTTCAAAAGATTATGAAACCTCAAACCATTTTTGACAAAATTTGGAAAAGCCATCTAGTTGAAAAACAACAAGATGGAACTTGTTTGATTTATATTGACCGACATTTAGTTCACGAGGTAACAAGCCCGCAGGCATTTGAAGGGTTGAGAAATTCAAATAGAAAAGTTAGAAAACCAAGACATACATTTGCAGTAGCTGATCATAATGTACCCACCTCTGATCGATCAAAGGGAATCAAAAATAAAGAGAGTCGAATCCAAGTAGAAACACTAGAGAGAAACTGTGAAGAATTTGATATTAATCTTTTTCCTTTATTAGATAAAAGGCAAGGTATTGTTCATATTGTTGGTCCAGAGCAGGGAATAACTCAACCAGGTATGACAATTGTTTGCGGTGATAGTCATACTGCAACTCACGGAGCTTTTGGTGCGCTAGCTTTTGGAATTGGTACTAGTGAGGTAGAACATGTTCTTGCAACACAAACACTTATTCAAAAACCGGCAAAAAATATGAGAATTACGGTCAAGGGTGAGGTAAGCCCTGGTGTGACATCTAAAGACATTATTTTAAAAATAATTGGCCAAATTGGTACAGCTGGGGGGACAGGTTATGTAATAGAATATTCTGGAGAGTCTATCAGAAATCTCACGATGGAAGGAAGAATGACTATATGTAATATGAGTATTGAAGGGGGAGCTAGAGCTGGACTTATTGCACCAGACGAAAAAACATTTAATTACATTAAGGGTAGACCTTATGCTCCAAAAAATGAAAATTGGGAGAAAGCAATAAAATATTGGAAAAACCTTCCATCTGACATTGGAGCAAAATATGATAAAGAGGTAACAATTAATGCAGACTCTATCGAGCCTCAGGTTACTTGGGGTACCAGTCCACAAGATGTTGCATCAATAAATGGAAGTATACCAGATCCAGAGAAGATAAAAGATATAAATAGAAAAAATGCTATTATTAGATCATTGGAGTATATGGGTTTAAAACCTAATCAAAAAATAAAAGATATCAAAATTGATAGAGTTTTTATAGGCTCATGCACCAATGGAAGAATCGAGGACCTTAGAGAAGTTGCAAAAGTTGTCAAAGGGAAAAAAGTAAGTGTTAATTCAATGATAGTGCCAGGATCCGGTTTAGTTAAACAGCAAGCTGAAAAAGAAGGATTAGATAAAATTTTAATTAATGCTGGATTTGACTGGCGTGAACCAGGTTGTTCTATGTGCCTTGCAATGAACCCTGATCAATTAAAACCAAAAGAAAGGTGTGCATCGACATCAAATAGAAATTTTGAAGGAAGACAGGGAAGACAAGGCAGAACACATTTAGTTAGTCCTGCAATTGCTGCAGCATCTGCAATAAAAGGGAAACTAAGTCTGGTAGAGGACCTATAATGGAAAAGTTCATAAAAGTTAAAGGTATTGCAGCACCACTACCTATGATTAATATTGATACTGATATGATCATCCCAAAACAGTTTTTAAAAACAATTAAAAGATCGGGTTTAGGAAAAAATCTATTCCATGAATTAAGGTACGATTTACAGGGTAATATAAGAAATGATTTTGTTTTAAATTGGGATCCATACAATGAAGCAGAAATATTAATAACTGGTGAAAATTTTGGTTGTGGAAGTAGCAGAGAGCATGCACCATGGTCATTATTAGACTTTGGTTTTAAATCGATTATAGCTCCAAGTTTTGCAGATATTTTTTTTAACAACTGTTTTAAAAATGGAATTCTTCCAATTAAATTAGCTCAAAAAAGTGTTGATTATCTCATGAATGAAGCAGAACTAAAAAATATGCTCATAATAGATCTCGTTAGTCAATCAATACAATGTGAGAATGGAAAATTATTTGAATTTGGTGTTGATCCATTCAGAAAAAAATGTCTTCTTGAAGGGCTAGATGATATTGCTTTGACACTCAAAGAATCAAACAAGATCAATGATTATGAGGCCAGAATTGAGAAAAACAAGCCATGGCTTATAATTTAAAAAAATCTTCTGAATAGGAAATTTCATAATGAAAAAAAAAATTCATATTGCACTTTTGCCTGGTGATGGAATAGGAAAAGAAATTTCAATTGAAGCTAGGAAGATCCTCAATTGGATTAATGAAAATACTAATATTAATATTGAGTGTGACGAGTATCTTGTTGGTGGAGCATCAATTGATAAATACGGATTACCACTTACAGATGAAACTCTTAAAAAAATCAAACAATCTGATGCAATAATTTTAGGTGCAGTAGGTGGGCCAAAATGGGAAAGCTTAGCTTTTGAGAAAAGACCAGAGCGTGGATTGTTGAAGATAAGAAAAGAATTAGATCTCTTTGCAAATTTCAGACCCGCAATTGTATTTGATTCTCTTGCCAATTCATCAACTCTCAAACCAGAAGTCATCAAAGGTCTTGATATTCTTATAATAAGAGAATTAACAGGGGGTATTTATTTTGGTGAACCAAGAGGAATTAAAAAAATTTCAGAGAATAAATCTAAAGGCTTTAACACACTTGTATATACAAGTGACGAAATTGAGAGAATTGCAAAAGTTGCATTTGAAACTGCTAAACAAAGATCAAAAAAACTATGCTCTGTTGATAAAGCAAATGTTTTGGAATCTACTGAACTATGGAGAGAAATAGTAAACAAAATAGGAAAACAATTTCCTGAGGTAGAACTTAGTCATATGTATGTTGATAATGCATCAATGCAACTTGTAAGAAATCCCAAACAATTTGATGTAATTGTAACAACAAATATGTTTGGAGATATTCTATCTGATTGCGCATCAATGTTAACTGGTTCTCTAGGAATGCTCCCATCTGCTTCAATCGGTTATAACACCTCTGGAGAAAAAAAAGCAATGTACGAACCAGTTCACGGGTCTGCCCCAGATATTGCTGGAAAAGGTATAGCAAATCCACTAGCTATGATTTTAAGCCTAAGCATGATGTTTAAATATTCCTTTTCAAGAAATGATATTTCTGAATTAATAAATAATATAGTTAATTCTATTCTTGAAAAGGGATACAGAACAAAAGATATTTCAACTGATAACAAGAAAAATGTTTCTACCAGTGATATGGGAGATTTAGTTTTAAAAGGATTAAAGAATGAAAAAATATAATGTGGCAGTTGTTGGAGCAACTGGGAATGTTGGAAGAGAAATCTTGAATATATTAGATTTTAGAAAATTTCCATTGAATAAAATTTTTGCCCTCGCCTCCTCCAAATCAGAAGGATCAAAAATTAATTATGGAGAGAACAAAGAAATCGTAGTTCACAAATTAGATGGTTTTGATTTTCAAGATATTGACATTGTTTTGTCATCTGCCGGTTCTGGAGTTTCAAAGGAATTTGCTCCAAAAGCAGCAAAAAAGGGTGCAATAGTTGTAGACAATACATCTTATTTTAGAATGAAAAAAGATATTCCCCTTATTATTCCCGAAGTCAATCCAGAGGATCTCAAGTTACAAAAAAAAAATATTATTTCTAACCCAAATTGCTCAACTATTCAGATGGTTCTGGCCTTAAAACCATTGCATGATTTATTTAAAATTAAAAAAATAATAGTTTCAACTTATCAATCAACCTCAGGAGCTGGAAAACCAGCAATGGATGAGTTATTTCATCAAACTCTTGATGTATATAAAAACAAACCACTTGAACCAAAAATATTTAGCAAAAGAATTGCTTTTAATATTATACCCCATATTGATAGTTTTTTAGAAGGAGGACACACAAAAGAAGAAAACAAAATGTTTGAAGAAACACAGAAAATATTAAAATCTAAAATAGATATATTTGCAACCTGTGTAAGAGTTCCAGTTTTTGTTGGTCATGCTGAATCTATATATATTGAAACAGAGAAGGAAATTGATATTAAAAAAGCTCTTAGTAAAATGAAAAAAGCAAAAGGCTTGAGTGTCGTAGATGAAAATATCGATGGTGGATATGTAACCCCGGATGAATCAGCCGGTGAAGATGAAGTATTTGTAAGCAGAGTCAGATTAAAAGATAAAAAATCAATGGGACTTTGGGTGGTTGCTGATAACTTGAGAAAAGGTGCAGCACTAAATTCTGTTCAAATAGCTGAGTTATTAATTAAAAATGATAAATAATGAAAAATTTTAAAAGCAGATATTTTGAAGATTACAAGCTTAATGATGAAATTCCTCATAGTGTCCCTCGTACAATTACGGAAGGGGATGTTGCAATTTATCTTGCCACTACAGGCAGTCGTTTTGCATTGAATTACTCAAAAGAATTTTCTAAAAGTCTTGGGTTTCAAAGAATACCATTAGACGATATCCTCGTATTTCATATGATTTTTGGTAGAACAGTTCCCGATCTGTCACTTAACGCCATTGCTAATTTAGGTTATGCAGGTGTAAATTTTAAAAAACCTGTATTTGTTGGCGATACTGTTAGTGCTACATCAAAAATAATTGGCCTTAAAGAAAACTCTAATGGTAAAACCGGAACCGTTTATGTAGAATCAGTTGGAAGAAATCAAAATGGTGAAATTGTTTTATCATATTTTCGATGGCTAATGATGAGGAAAAAAAAAGAGGGAATGATTGATTCTTTCGAAAATCAAGTTCCATCACTTCCTGAAAGAGTACAAACCAATGCTTTTTATATCCCAGAAAATTTTAAAAGTTCAAAATGGTCCTCAGAAGTAACTGGAAGTGATTCTTTTTTTGAAGACTATGGGGTAGACGAAGAAATTCATCATTTGGATGGACAAACTATTGAAGAGGCAGAACATCAAATAGCAACAAGGCTTTACCAAAACAATGCAAGGGTACATTTTAACCAACATGTTGAGAAAAGTGGAAGGTTTGGTAGAAGAATTATTTATGGTGGATATATAATCTCACTAGCCAGGGCAATAAGCTGTAACGGTTTGGCTAACGCATTCAAAATTTCAGCCATACATTCCGGCAAACATTCTGCGCCAACTTTTGCTGGAGATACAATTTATGCTTGGTCCAAGGTTGTTGAAAAAGAGAAAATAAATGAAAATTTTGGTACTCTTTTTTTAAGGACTATCGCATCAAAAAATGACTCAAAAATTTCATTTCCTGAAAAAGATAAACTTAGTGAAAACATTGTTTTGGACTTAGAATATTCTGTCTTAATTCCAACTAAAGTCTAATGAGAAAAGAACAGCTTCCATTATCACCCCACTTACAAATATACAAACCCCAAATCACATCTATTCTATCTATTACTCACAGAGTTACAGGCCTTTGCCTGAATCTAATATTAATTTTAGTTGCACTCTGGTTACTTAGCTTAATGTTTGGTGAGAAAATGTACCATCATTATATTTTTTTAATGAGTTTTCTTCCTATGAGAATTATAATTTTTTTTACTATTCTAGGTTTTACTTACCACATGAT
>CACEXK010000017.1:0-5000 GCA_902563505.1 uncultured Alphaproteobacteria bacterium | reverse complement strand
GTCAGCTCGTGTCGTGAGATGTTGGGTTAAGTCCCGCAACGAGCGCAACCCTTATCTTCAGTTGCCATCAGGTCAAGCTGGGCACTCTGAAGAGACTGCCGGTGATAAGCCGGAGGAAGGCGGGGATGACGTCAAGTCCTCATGGCCCTTATGACCTGGGCTACACACGTGCTACAATGGCGTTGACAATGAGCAGCGATGGCGCAAGCCTCAGCAAACCTCAAAAATACGTCTCAGTTCGGATAGATCTCTGCAACTCGAGTTCTTGAAGTTGGAATCGCTAGTAATCGCAGATCAGCATGCTGCGGTGAATACGTTCCCGGGCCTTGTACACACCGCCCGTCACACCATGGAAGTTGGTTTTACCCAAAGACGACAAGCTAACCGCAAGGAGGCAGTCGGTTACGGTAAGGTCAGCGACTGGGGTGAAGTCGTAACAAGGTAGCCGTACCGGAAGGTGTGGCTGGATCACCTCCTTTCTAAGAGAATTTTAGAATTTTTTCTAAAATTTCAAAATAGTATCACCACCTTCACATTCCTTCGTTAAAAGTTTCCAAATGGGCTAGTAGCTCAGTTGGTTAGAGCACACGCTTGATAAGCGTGGGGTCGGAGGTTCAAGTCCTCCCTGGCCCACCAAAATGGGGGCGTAGCTCAGTTGGGAGAGCGGTAGCTTTGCAAGCTACAGGTCGTCGGTTCGATCCCGTCCGCCTCCACCAACTTGACCAATCAACTGATTTTACTGATTTTTTGAAAAGTAAATAATATTTAATAATATCAAGTGACATTTGTATTTTATTACAAATAATTTCGATCTTTTTTTTTATATTATGTATAAAAAAAGTTTGAGAGTTCAACAATAAAGTATGAAAAGGGCGTTTAGTGGATGCCTTGGCATTGAGAGGCGATGAAGGACGTAGCACGTTGCGATAAGCTTCGGGAAGTTGCGAGCAGACTTTGATCCGAAGATTTCCGAATGGGGAAACCCGACTCTTTAGAGTCATTGCAATATGAATACATAGTATTGCAAAGCAAACCTAGTGAACTGAAACATCTAAGTAGCTAGAGGAAAGGACATCAACCGAGACTCCGTTAGTAGTGGCGAGCGAAAATGGAAGAGGCCAGTGTTAGTATGATAATAACCAGAATTAGTTGGAAATCTAAGCCATAGTAGGTGATAGCCCTGTATGGGTAAAAAGTCATATTAGCCTTGAGTAGGACGGGACACGTGAAATCTTGTTCGAACATGGGGGGACCACCCTCCAAGCCTAAGTACTCCTCAGTGACCGATAGTGAACAAGTACCGTGAGGGAAAGGTGAAAAGCACCCCAAGTAGGGGAATGAAATAGTATCTGAAACTGAATGCCTACAATCAGTAGGAGCCTCTTTAGAGGTGACTGCGTACCTTTTGTATAATGGGTCAGAGACTTAATCTTATGTGCAAGCTTAAGCCGTTAGGTGTAGGCGAAGCGAAAGCGAGTTTTAAATGAGCGATTTAGTTCATAGGATTAGACCCGAAACCGAGTGATCTAGCTATGGGTAGGTTGAAAGCACGGTAACACGTGCTGGAGGACCGAACCCACCTATGTTGAAAAATGGGGGGATAACCTGTGGCTAGGGGTGAAAGGCCAAGCAAACTCGGAAATAGCTGGTTCTCCGCGAAAACTATTTAGGTAGTGCGTTGTAATTAGGTTAACGGGGGTAGAGCACTGGATGGGGAATGGGGGAGCGATCCTTACTGACCCTAACCAAACTCCGAATACCGTTCAACTTTGTACAGCAGACAGACTATGGGTGCTAAGGTCCATAGTCGAAAGGGAAACAGCCCAGACCACCAGTTAAGGTCCCCAAGTTATGGTTAAGTGGGAAAGGGAGTAGAAAGTCCAATACAACCAGGAGGTTGGCTTAGAAGCAGCCATTCCTTTAAAGAAAGCGTAACAGCTCACTGGTCTAAATAAGTCTTTCCGCACCGAAGATGTACCGGGGCTCAAACCATACACCGAAACTGTGGACACTCTTTTGAGTGTGGTAGCGGAGCGTTCCGTAAGCTGTTGAAGTTACACTGTGAAGTGTGATGGAGGTATCGGAAGTGAGAATTCTGACATGAGTAGCGATTAATAGTGCGAGAAACACTATCGCCGAATATCCAAGGGTTCCTGCGCAAGGTTATTCCGCGCAGGGTAAGCCGGCCCCTAAGGCGAGGGCGAAAGCCGTAGCCGATGGGAACCAGATTAATATTTCTGGGCCTGCTAGTAGTGACGAATGCCAAATTTAGTTTTTCCTTATTGGATTGGAGATGCTATGGAGGTGTTCCAGGAAATAGCTCTAGCGTATAGACCGTACCCCAAACCGACACAGGTGGATAAGTAGAGCATACTAAGGCGTTTGAGAGAACGATGTTGAAGGAACTCGGCAAATTACTCTCGTAACTTCGGGATAAGAGAGCCTTAGTTGTGGGCAACCATAACTAAGGGGCACAAACCAGGGGGTAGCGACTGTTTACTAAAAACATAGGGCTCTGCAAAGTCTTTAAGACGAAGTATAGGGTCTGACGCCTGCCCGGTGCCGGAAGGTTAAAGTGATGTGTGCAAGCATTGATCTGAAGCCCCGGTAAACGGCGGCCGTAACTATAACGGTCCTAAGGTAGCGAAATTCCTTGTCGGGTAAGTTCCGACCCGCATGAATGGCGTAACGACTTCCCCACTGTCTCCAACATTGACTCAGCGAAATTGAACTCTCCGTGAAGATGCGGAGTACCCGTGGTTAGACGGAAAGACCCCGTGCACCTTTACTATAGCTTCGTAGTGGTATCAGTGAATTATTGTGTAGGATAGGTGGGAGACTTTGAAGCGGAGGCGCTAGCTTTTGCAGAGTCGTCCTTGAAATACCACCCTCTAATTTATTGATATCTAACCATATCCCGTGAAACCGGGATTGGGACCCTGCGTGGTGGGTAGTTTGACTGGGGCGGTCGCCTCCTAAAGAGTAACGGAGGCGCGCGATGGTAGGCTCAAACCGGTTGGAAATCGGTTGTAGAGTGCAATGGCATAAGCCTGCCTGACTGCGAGACTGACAAGTCGAGCAGAGACGAAAGTCGGTCATAGTGATCCGGTGGTTCTGTGTGGAAGGGCCATCGCTCAACGGATAAAAGGTACGCCGGGGATAACAGGCTGATACTGCCCAAGAGTCCATATCGACGGCAGTGTTTGGCACCTCGATGTCGGCTCATCACATCCTGGGGCTGGAGCAGGTCCCAAGGGTATGGCTGTTCGCCATTTAAAGTGGTACGTGAGCTGGGTTTAGAACGTCGTGAGACAGTTCGGTCCCTATCTGCCATGGGTGTTGGATACTTGAGAGGAGCTGTCCCTAGTACGAGAGGACCGGGATGGACGTACCTCTGGTGTACCGGTTGTGACGCCAGTCGCATCGCCGGGTAGCTAAGTACGGACGGGATAACCGCTGAAAGCATCTAAGCGGGAAGCCTCCCTCAAAACTAGGTATCCCTTGAGAGTCGTGGAAGACTACCACGTTGATAGGCTAGGTGTTGAAGTATGGCAACATATGAAGCTAACTAGTACTAATAACTCGATTGAACTTTATTTGAACTCCTCAAACTTTTTTTATACATTTGAACGATTGTGTTTTTATGGTCCGGTGGTTATGGCGAAGGGAGAACACCCGATTCCATTCCGAACTCGGTCGTGAAAACCTTCAGCGCCGATGGTACTTTGTCTTAAGGCACGGGAGAGTAGGTCGTTGCCGGGCCTTAAAAACACAATATGCTACCGCGGGGTGGAGCAGCCTGGTAGCTCGTCAGGCTCATAACCTGAAGGTCGCAGGTTCAAATCCTGCCCCCGCAACCAAAACAGATAATTCACTTTGAATTGATTATTCAATTATCATTTATGTTGTTTAAAAAAAATGATTAACAGTTATAATCTTAAAATGTTTTTCAAACATTTTTTTAAGAGCCAAGATCGTCAGTTCGGACTACTTTTGAGCTTAATTTTTATATTCGTATTTTTATATAGAGCTTTTCAATTAAAAATATTTGGTGTTTTTTTTTCGCTAGCTCCATTGGTATTAATAACACTTACAATCTTTTTTCCAAAGATTTTTTATTTCCCATCCAAATTATGGATAAAGTTCGGTTTTCTTTTAGGTTTGATAGTTACCCCTCTTATGTTGACATTAATTTATGCTCTTACAATTGTTCCGATCAACTTGTTATTACGGATTCTAAATATTGATATTTTAAAGATGAAAAAAACAAACCAACCTAGTTATTGGATAAGTAGAGATCAAAAATCAACAAACTTTAAGGACCAATTTTAATGCTAAATTTTTTAAAAGAATTTCTAGTTTTTTTAATTAAACGAAAAAAATTTTGGATTTATCCAATTGTAATCATTTTGTTGATATTTGGCTCTTTGTTTGTTTTAACTCAAGGAACAGTGGTTGCACCATTCATCTATACAATTTTTTGATCACATATGGTAAAAATTATTGGAATATCAGCATTTTATCATGATAGTGCAGTTGCTTTATTAGAAAATGGAGATATAAAATATGCAGCGCAAGAGGAGAGATTTTCCAGAATAAAGCATGATAAAAGTTTCCCAAAGCTAGCGCTTGAAGATCTACTAAAATATAACAAAATTGATCTATCTGATATTGATTATATAGTTTTTTTTGAAAAACCTTTTCTGAAGTTTGAAAGATTAATAGAAACTTATCTTGCCTTTGCTCCTAAAGGCTACTTTCAGTTTTTAAAATCCATACCTTTGTGGTTAAAAGAGAAATTATTTATGAAAAAAAATATTTTTGAAAATTTAAAAAAATTTAATCCTAAACTTGACGAAAAAAAAATTTTTTTTTCAGAGCATCATTTAAGTCATGCTGCTAGTGCATTTTTCCCTTCAAAGTTTGATGAAGCGATTATTTTTACTGCTGATGGAGTCGGTGAATGGGCAACGACATCAGTGAGTATTGGAAAACAAAAC
>CACEXK010000016.1 GCA_902563505.1 uncultured Alphaproteobacteria bacterium | reverse complement strand
ACAAAACTATTTTTTAACATAAATTTAATCTTACTTATTTTTCAAAAATGAAATGAAAAACTATTCTTTTTCAACCAATTCAATTGAATCCAAAGTAAGACCTCCCATCAAACTTAATAAAGTATAACTATTTATTAATACTTCAATTTTAGCGGCAATTGCATCTGCTTGTGCATTAATTAAAGCTGTTTCACCGCCTAACACATCTAATAATGTTCTATTTCCTGCTTGTCTCTCTTTTCTTGCCAATTCAAGAAATTCTCCTGAAATTCTAGCCTGATTAGTTAAAAATTGCGCATTTTTTTGGGCTGTATCTAGTCCATCCCATGTAGTTCTCAACATCTGTTTTATCATATTTTCTTGATCTCGAATCCTAGTAGAAGTAGCTAAATAAGATTCAACTGCTGCATCCTTCCCTGCATATTCTGATAAACTAAGATTTAAAGGATAGGAGAAATCTATTTTTGCGGAACTTTCTCTTTTAAATCCTACAATACCACCAAAATCCTGTTTCTCTGAATGGCTGAGTATTCCTTTTATTGTAGGAAATAAAGATGAACGTGCAGTGTTAATTGCTTCTTTTCCAATATCCTCAGTAATTCTCGCAGCAATTAATGACGGATTATTTTTAATTGTACTTTCGACAGCCTCATCAATTGTTTTTGGCAACTCATCATAAATTGATTTAGTTAATTGCAAATTATTTAAATTTTCAGGAAAAAAACCAAAAACATATTCAAACTCATGCCTTGCTGCATCCAAAACACCTTCAAATTGAATTAACCTTGCCTGAGCTCCTGCTAATTGAGTTTTAGCTTGCAGTACATCAGATGTCAGACCACCCCCAGCAGAGACCGCGGCATCTTCAAGTTCAGTTTGTTTTTTTATGTTTGCAACAGACTGGACTGCATACCTTACACTTTCTCTAGATTGAATAACCCTCAAATATGCTGTCAATGCCCTGAGTAATAAATCATTTTTTACCTGTCTTTCCATTGCAAGACTCTGTTTTAAACCCAACTCTGAGGTTTTTACTGTTGAATCTGTTAATCCAAAATCTGTTATAGTTTGAGTAATTTTGGCTGTAGCGTCTCTTGCCATTAATTGTGTATTATTGCCTGGACCATATTTTATGATATTTTCATGGCCATAATTAGCTGTAACATCCAAACTTGGAAAATAACCACCTTTTGCTTGTTTAAGTCTTAATTTTGCAGCCTTACTATCAATTTGAGAAGCAGAAATTATTTTGTGATTTTTTATAACAGACTCTAATGAATCCCTAAGATCAAATAATTTATCATCTCCCGTATCTTGAGAAAAAGTATAATTTTTAAATGAAAGTATTAATAATATAATAAGTATGTATTTCATTTTATTCATACAGCAAAGTTGGTGCCAAGTTTTCCACAGATCTTTAATTGTGGAAAACTTTGTTTTATATTTCTTTTATAATATAACATTTAAAAAAAATTTAACACGAATTTTTTGAATCGATTAAATATAACGACTTATCTTGAATTAGCTTTAGAAAGCCTTTAAATAATAGCATTGCATCATCTTCAAACCCTATTTCATGTTTTAACCTTCTAGCAAACTTCATTCCCGTATCTACTCCAAACATTAGAGAGGCCAAAACATCAGCATCAAGAATAATTTTTTCCAAATCATCATTAACATTTTCTGGTTTAACAAGAAAAAAAGTACTTTTAAAAATTCTTCGTATTCTTTGTATGTCTTTGTATTTAAATATATTTTTATACAGAACATTCATTAAACTCGAAAAACTTTTAAGTTCTTGATAATAGGGTTTTTTTAAGATTCTTCTTCCTTGATGCATAAGGTCGTGGGTTAAAGCAATGATTACCAATAGTATTCTATCATTTCGATCAATATTTATTAATTTAGCTAGCAAACAAGAAATAATGATAACTGATTTAGTGTGGTGTTGATCATGATAATTATTATAGTAGAGGTTCTTTGAACTATGTTTTGATAATTTTTTAATGATAGATTTAAAATTTCCAATTCTTTTTACATTCATATCTTTAAGAGAATTTAAACAAAGTCTATAAAAATCAGGTTGTTTTTGATTGGATAAAACAAAGCGTTTAAGTAAGGGTTTTGTTCTTGGCCAATTGTTTACAATATATGTCAGTGAGGGATAATTCCTCTCAAATGGATAATTTCTCATTTGCTTTTCATAACCCAAACCCCATCCCAATTTTCTGGTTTTTGTTCAATTAATTGTATACATCTCTCAATATAAGTGTTCGATAGCACATCATCTGAATTACCTTTTAGGCACTCCTTGAAAGATGAAATGGCTGAGTTAAAGTCTCCAGAAATATATTTTTTTCTTCCTTCATTAAAATGATTAACAACATCCATTAGATTAGGAAAGGTCGAATCATTGTGATAATCTAGTACTTCATGGACACCAACCGGCTCAGACTTCCCTTTGACCACAACATCATCTATATAGCGAATTCTATATGTTCCTTTTAATTTCTTAAATGTATAATCACTAATTAAAATTCTTGCGTTATATTGTTTGCAAGCGCTTTCAAGTCTTGCGGCTAAATTTACTCCATCACCAATCATTGTATAATCCATTCTTTTTTGAGAACCAATATTTCCTGCAACAATTTTGTCTGTATTAAGTCCCAAACCCATGTCAAGCGCTGGTTTGCCATCTTTTTCTCTTTGATTATTCCATTCCCAAAGCCTTGAAATCATATTGATTCCTGCCTTGACACCTCTATCCTCATCATCTTCATGGCTAATAGGGAGACCAAAAGCTGCCATTATTGCATCACCAATAAATTTATCCAACATTCCACCTTGCTCAGATATGCATTCAACCATTATTTCGAAATATTCATTTAATAGTTTTACAGTTCCTTGGGCACCAAGAGATTCAGTTATATTAGTAAAACTTCTTAAATCAGAAAATAATAATGTTGCTGTTGTATCTAATCCTCCCATAATATCTGAACCATCCTCAAGTAATTGATCAGCTATGCCCGGGTCCATGTATCTTGACATAGTTGATTTCATTCTTTTTTCAGATGAAATATCTTCTATCATCAATAGAATCCCGAGAAAGCTATCTTTTTCATCTGTTCTTCCGTCACTATCTTCATTTATAAGGGGCAAAATTGTTAGGTTCACTGAGATCAATTCGTTTTTCTCTGTATCAGGGTTTAAAACTTCAATCTCAGCATCCATGATTATATCTGGTTCCTTTGTTTCTTTGATATTTTTTATTTTTTCTTCTACCCATGAATTTTTTTCTTTAAAAAAATCCTCTGATTTAAATCCTATAATTTTAGATTCAATGGTTTTAAAAATTTTTAATCCAGAACGATTGCATGTAACTATTTTTCCATCTCCATCTATAGTGATCACGCCATTAGACATACTTGACAGCATACTCTCATTGTACTTTCTTGATTTAGAAACATCATCGAACAATTTTGCATTTTCTAGTGCAATTGCAACTTGCTGAGTAAAAGCTTTTAACCTAGATTCATCTTCTTCGGTAAATTTTCCTCCCTTCTTATTTAAAACTTGAGTACAACCAATAACTTTTCCATTCTTATTTGTCACAGGTACACAAAGAATTGATCTTGTAAAATAACCTGTTTGTTTATCAAATGATGGATTAAACCTTAGATCTGCATAAGCATAAGGAATATTCATTGTTTTTCCAGATGTAAAAACACTTCCTGCAATTCCAGCAGTATTTGGCAATCTAATTTCTCCAATACCCTCACCCATAGCAACTCTTGAAAATAGTTCATTGGTTTTTTCATCATTTAAAAATAATGTAGCCCTATCAGCATTTAACATCCTAGTAGCTTCCTCCATTACTCTTTTAAGTAAAGCACTTAAATCTATTTCTGCAGTTACATCAGATACAATACTTACAAACTCCATTTCTTGAGCTCTTTTTTTTTCAAAAAATTCGCTATTTTGTGCATTCTGAATTGACACCGCTGCTTGAGTAGCAATTGCATCAACGAAATTTAAATTTTCCTTAGTAAATCTTCCCTTCTTTTTATTTAAAACCTGAATGACTCCAATTGTTTTGCCATCAACTGTTTTAACAGGAGAACAGATCATATTTTTTGTTTTATAACCTGTTTCTTGATCAACCTCCTTGTTGAATCTTTCGTCAGCATAAACATCATGAATGATTTCACCTGTTTTTGCTGTAAAAATTGCTCCTGCGATTCCCACAGTATTTAGGATTCTAATTTCTCTAGTTAACTCACCCTGAGCTACTCTTGAATACAATTCATTTGTCTCTTCATCGTTTAAAAATAATGACCCTCTATCTCCCTCAACATTTACTGTAACAAAATCAATTATTGTCCATAAAATTTCAGAAAGATCCTTTAATCCTGCTATTTTTCTGGTTATTTCAAGTAAAAGTTCTGTCTTTTTCAATTCAGAGTGAACAAAATTTAAATCCTGATTTTTATTTTTTTTTTTCATTCTTTAGCTCCGCGAGTTTTTTTTTCATATTTTGAAATTACTTTTTCTAGTTCCTCTCTTAATGTTTGTGCTGATGATTTGAGTTGTTCGATTTCATCACTTGATGATAAAATAGTTTTTTGAACTTCTTCTTTTTTTTCAAACTTTAAATTTTCTAGTTCATCTCTTAATTCGGAAACAGATAGCTTTAAGTCCTTTATCTCTTGAGATGAATCAACAATTGCTTCTTGGACAGCTTTTTGTTTTTCAAATTTAAGATTTTCTAATTCTTTACGAAGTTCACCACAGGCAGTCTTTAGTTGTTTAATTTCATCACTAGAAGATTGGATTTGTTTTTGCACAGCTTCTCTTTTTTCAAACTTTAATCTTTCAAGCTGAACTCTTAATTCTGAAATGGTTGACTTCAATTGATTGATTTCATCACTTTTATTTGAAATAGCTTGCTGAACTAAATCTTTTGTTTTAAAGTTTGAACTATCTAATTGCTCTCTTAAAGAGTTTATTGTCGAATAAAGGTTAGAAAGCTCCTCTCTGTTTTCAAGTTTGACTTGTTGAATATAATTATCAAATTCATTTCTAAACTCCGGTTTAGATTTTTTTAGATTTTCGATTAGGTTCCCCATAACATTCTCAAACTCCCTAATTATATACTAAATCTTCTTAATTATCTAAACAATGATAATATCTAATATTTTCTTTTTTTTCTTTATTAATAACGGTCCATGTAATTATATCATTTTTTTTAATATTTAATTTTTTTGAACATCCTTTTGGTATTTCTAAAATTGCATTTACATTAAATTCTGACGAAATAATTTTTTTTGACATTGGTATACCTTCCTTTATTGATAAAACTTTATAATTTTCTCCAATGAAAATTATATCTAGAGGTATGACGGTATTATGCATCCAAATATTTATAATTTTAGATTCAGGATATAGAAACAATAAACCATTAGAATTAGTCAGTTTATCTAGGAACATTAAACCTTTTTCTCTCTCTTTATGATTGTCAGCAATTCCGACTAGTATATTTGAATTTTTACCTGTAGAAACTAGAGCATAATCATAAGCACAAACACTAAAACTAAAAAAAAATAAGAAAAAAAAAGTTTTAAACTTTAAAACTTTCACCTTTGTTAATTCTTTCTAGTGTTAATTTGAGATCTACACTCAATTCATCATTTTCAGATTCCTTTTCTGAACTAGAATTACTCTCAATTGAAAGGTCGTATTTATCTCTCAATTGTCTAAAAACTCTTACCTCATTTGCATTTAAACCTTTATCGGTATTAGTTTCAGATGAGTTTTCCAATATATTGAGTTTTTCAAGTCTTTTGATGGTTTTAGATAATCTTGATTTCATTTTATTTTTTAAATATATAAAAAATTTATTTTTAATTCTATAGTATTAAATATGAATGAAAATGAAAAAAAATTAATCAAAATTAAAAATGAAATGGAAAATGTCAGAGAACTTTATATAAAGGGGTTTATTTCAAAAAATATTTATCAAAAAGAAACAAGAAAATTATTTGAAATAGCTACAGAATATGGTGCTTAAAGAAAAAGATATATTAAGAATTAAAGAATCAATAGAAAAATTTAATGATTTTTCATCAAAGGAAAAAGATGCATTATCTGATGCTATTGAGTTACTCTGGCTCAATGCTGGCATTCAAAAAAAAAAGAAGGATTTAAAAGTTCCTAAAACTTCAAATGAGCACATAGTAAGAATCAGACAACTTTTAGCTGCCGCTTGGTCTGAAGATCTTAACGAATAATTTAATTACAAACCGAAAATTTTAGCTTTTTCATACAACCTGTCAGTCTCTGATATATATACCCCTTTACTAATATACCCACCTACATAAAGTTCTCTTACAGCTGACATTTCTTCTTCTATAGCTACTAGAACATCAACAAACTCATTATCATCACTAATTTTTATATCTTCTTTAGACACAATTTCATTTAGTGAAGGTTTCTTTCTTTCTGATTCATTTTCTTGTTTTTTAGCAATAGTTCCAAATAATAATTTCAAAATAAGAAAAATTAAAAATAAAAGTATTAAAAATAAAAGTATTAAATAACCAGTGTTTTCAAAATAAGGAATTAAATTCCTCAAATTATTATT
>CACEXK010000015.1 GCA_902563505.1 uncultured Alphaproteobacteria bacterium | reverse complement strand
TTAGTCTACGAAGATAATGATGTTACTATTATTGATGAATCAGAATCTTTGCTTAGAACATTAAATAAAACCCTTGATTTAAAAAGTATTTGTGGGAAAACTGTTTTACCTGACATCCTTGAGAAAGCTGGAGCTGACGATGCAGATATTATAATAGCTGTTTCTGATCAAGATGAATCAAATTTATTATCTTGTGAATTGGCTAATCATTTGTTCAAAATTCCAATCAAGGTTGCAAGAATAAAAGACACTGGTTTTCTAAATGAAAAGTATTATAAAAATCTTTTTTCTGTAGACAAGATTAATATAGATGCAATTATTTCACCAGAGCTCGAGGTTGCAAAAGCAATTATTAGAAAACTTAATACTCCAGGTGCATTTGATTCATTTTTTCTTGGTAATAAAGCTGCAAGAGTAATAGGGTTATCTATAGATGAATCATGTCCAATCATAAATACTCCGCTAAGAATGCTACCTGGTATATTCTCTGGACTTGAAGTCAAAATACTCTCAATTTTTAGAGATAATGAAATAATAATTCCCTCAGGAAAAGTAGAAATTTATCCTGGAGACGATATATATATTTGTCTTAAAAACAATGATTTATTGCGAGCATTAAGAGTTTTTGGAATTAAATCAGAGGAAAATAGAAAAATAGTGATTGTTGGGGCAGGAAATATAGGTTTGAATATTATAAAAATAATTGAAAAAGATTTTCCGGATATAAATTGTAAAATTATTGACAACAATATTGATAGAACAAAAGATATTGCCTCGGAACTATCAGATCAAAGTACAATTTTGTGCGGAGACGCATTAGATGCAAATTTATTAAAGGAAGCTGGGGCATCAAATGCCGAAGTAATAATTTCTGTTACGGATGATGATGAAGTGAATATATTCAGTACATTACTTGCAAAAGATTTGGGATGTAAAAGATCAATGGCAATTGTTAGTAATCAAAACTATCGAAGATTATCTAAGAAATTAAATTTAGATGTTTTGATAAACCCTGGAAATATAACAACCTCTGCAATCCTTCAATATGTGAGAAGAGGAAAGGTTAAAGAAGTTCATGATTTTGGAAATGAAAGAGGTGAAATAATGGAAATTGAAATTCTTCCAACAACCAAATTTGCAGATAAGAAAATTTCTGATTTAACTATCCCAGAAGGTGTTGTTATTGGAGGGATAGTTAGAAATAAAGAATTGATAATACCAGACGAGAATACAATATTACTAGTTAATGATAAGTTAATAATTTTTTCTGAACCTTCGTCAATAAAAGACATCGAGAAATATTCGGAAGTGAATATAGAGTTTTTTTAATGCAAATATATTATGTAAATGGCTCATTTGAACATAAATCTGATGCATTAATCTCTGTTGAAGATAGAGGATTCAACTTTTCAGATGGTGTATATGAGGTTATTGGATTTAAAAATAAAAAATTATTAAACTTCAATAAACATGTTGATAGATTAAAGCGTTCTCTCTTTAATTTACAAATTAAAAGCCCTTATAAAAATTTTAAATCATTAGAGCTAATAATAACTAGATTAATCGAAATTAATAAGCTTTGTGGTGGTTTTATTTATTTGCAAATTACTCGAGGAAATGCAAAAAGAGATCATTTGTTTCCTGTTAATGTTAATCCAAATGTTGTTATATTTGCTTTTCCCCAGAAAGATTTATCAGGTATTTCAAAAGGAGTTAAAGTTGGTATATCAGAAGATATAAGGTGGATGCGATGTGATGTTAAATCAATTTCATTACTACCAAATTTACTTGAAAAACAAAAAGCTTATGAAAAAGGTTTTTTTGAAATTTGGCAAATAAGAAATAAGTTTATTACAGAGGGTTCAACATCCAATGCTTTTATTATTGATAAGCTTGGAAATATAATCACTCATCCAAAAAATAATTTAATTTTAGGAGGGGTTACTAGAGATGTTGTAATTGAAATTGCCAAATTAAATGGAATAAAAGTTTTTGAGAAACCCTTTTCATTAGCTGATATTAAAAAATGTAATGAGGCTTTTTTAACTAGTACAACTGTTGGAGTGATTCCAGTAAAACAGGTGAATAATATAAAAATAAATTCTAAAAAAAAAGGTGAAATCACTTCTTTCTTGAGTGAAAAGTATGATAATTTCCTGAATTTGCAAATTAATGAATAATAAAGATACAATTGTTATTCACCCCTACTTAAAATCTCTAAGAGTTCAAAAGGGATATTTTTTAAAAGAAGCCATTAATTTAGTTAAAGCAATAAATTTAAATTGTTTATATAGTCATTCTGTGGGATTAGAAAAAATTAGTCCAAAAACATATCTAAATACTGGTTTTATATTTTCTCTTGTAAAAAAGAAAGAAGAACTAAATGTAGACTTAATTTTTATAAATACAAACCTATCTCCAATTCAACAAAGAAATTTAGAGACAAAACTAAATTGTAAGGTAATTGATAGAACAGGCTTGATTCTTGAAATATTTGGTTCAAGAGCAAGATCAAATGAAGGTAAATTAAGTGTAACGCTTGCAAGTTTGGAGTTTCAAAAAAGTAGATTAGTAAGATCATGGACTCATTTAGAGAGGCAGCGAGGGGGAGCAGGTTTTATGGGTGGGCCTGGAGAAAAACAAATAGAATCCGATAAACGTCAAATAACCGAACAAATCAATAGACTTAAAAAAAAAATAAAAAATATCTCATCAATTAGAAATATCCAGAGGTATAGAAGAAAAAAAAATAAAATTCCTGTTATTTCATTAATTGGTTATACAAATTCTGGTAAATCAACTTTATTTAACAAATTAACAAAGTCTAATGTGTTATCTAAGAATATGCTTTTTGCCTCTTTAGATTCGACAATTAGAAAATCATTTTTTAACGATATAAATGTTCTATTTGTTGATACTGTTGGTTTTATAAGGGATTTGCCAACTGCTTTAATTGACTCATTTAAATCAACACTGGATGAAATAATTTTTTCAGATATTATTTTACATATCAGAGATATATCAGATGATAATTACTTGGAACACAAAAGAGAGGTGCTAAAAATACTCAATGAAATAGGAGTTTGTTCTGATGATAAAAGAATTATTGAAGTAATTAATAAAGTAGATTTAATTGAGAACAAAGATTTTGAGCATAATAGTCAAAAAAATGGGGCCATATTTTTGTCAGCAGCAACGGGATTTGGAATTAGTAATTTAAAAAATAGAATAAAAAAATCTCTTATTAGTGAAAACTTTTCTTTATTTAAGCAGTCTTATTAGATTTGATGTGTCTTCTTCTCTATAACCTAATCTAACTAATAAAGCATAATAACCTAGTATTCTTTTTGTGACAGGAAGTTTTAAATTAGATTTTGTTAATTCTCTTGATACTAACTTTAGATCCTTCAGCATTAATTTGTTCATAAATCCAAAATCAAACTTCATTTCCCACATTGTTTTAGCTCTATTTTCAAGTTGCCATGATTGAGCTGCACCATTGCTTATCACATTTAATAATTTATCAATATTCAATTTTTTTTTTTTAGCGAAAAAAAGTCCTTCTGCAAGACCTTGTATAATGTTAGCAACACAAATCTGATTGACCATTTTGGTTAGTTGTCCATTACCAGTCTTGCCCATATAGACTAGAGATTTAGTGTATGGATACAGAATATTTTTAACTATGTTTATTTTTTTTTTCTCTCCTCCAACCATGATCGATAAAGTACCTTTTTTCGCGCCATCTTCACCTCCGCTAACTGGAGCATCAAAAAAAAAACATTCTTTTTTTAGAAAACGTGAAAATAATTCTTTTGTAATTTCAACTGAAGCGGTAGTGTGATCAATAATTATAGTTTTTTTTTTTACATTTTCTAATATTCCACCCTTAGAAAAATATATTTTTTTTAAATCTCTATCATTGCCAACGCAACTAATAATTATATTTGAATTCTCAGATAACTCTTTTAGATTTGAAAAGGTTTTTAATTTTTCTGACTTTTTAAATTTTGAAATAAATCTTTTTGTTTTTTTTGAATCCCTTAAAATAATATTTAGATTATTCATTTTATTTATTAAATGTTCAGCCATAGATGAACCCATTACACCTAAACCAATAAAACCTATTGAATTTTTCATTTTAAGATAAAACTAAGATCATTATTTTTTACTGTAACTTTTATCGATTCATCTTCCTTGATTTTGTCACTTATAATCATAAAAGCAATTTTATCTATAATATTTGTTTGTATAACTCTTTTTAATGGTCTTGCACCATAGGATGATGAAAAACCCTCATTGATAAGCCATTCTTCAGCTACATTATCCACTTTTATATTGATTTTCTTATTTGCAAGTATTTGCTCTAGATTTGAAATTTGAAGTTTAATAATTTCTTTCATGTCATTTTTAGTTAACCTATTAAAAATAATAATTTCATCAATTCTATTTATAAACTCAGGTTTAAAGGTTTTTTTTACTTCATCAAAAATTTTTTCCTGAGTAAATACTTCAATTTTACTTTTTTGATCTTCAGAAAAATTTATAAGATCTGCTCCAATGTTTGAGGTCATAATTGTAATAGTGTTCTTGAAATTTACAATTCTACCATGGGAATCAGTTAATCGACCTTCATCAAAAAGTTGTAAAAGTATGTTAAAAATATCACTGTGTGCTTTTTCAATCTCGTCTAATAAAATTACTTGGTATGGTTTTCTTCTAATTGCCTCTGTCAGAATACCCCCACTTTCATAACCAACATATCCAGGTGGTGATCCAATTAATTTTGAAACTGAGTGTTTTTCCATATATTCAGACATATCAAGTCTAAAAAATGGTTGATTTTCATTAAATAAAAAGTTTGATAATGCTTTAGTTAATTCAGTCTTACCTACACCAGTAGGTCCAAGAAAGAGAAATATTCCTATAGGTCTATTTGGGTCTTGAATTCCAGCACGAGATCTTAAAACTGCTTGAGAAATCTTATCAATTGCTTCAGTTTGACCAATAACCATTTTTGATAAATCTTTCTTCATATTTACTAATTTTCCTTTTTCTCCTTCAAGCATTTTTTCAACTGGTACTCCTGTTAATTTAGAAATAACCTGAGCTACCTCATTAGAGGTTACAGATTTACCAAGAATATTACTTTTTTCTTTTTTTGACTCTAAATCAGAAAGTTCTTTTTCAAGTTGAGGAACAATGCCGTATGCTAATTCACCTGCCTGAGATAATTTTCCTTCTCTTTGCAAAATTGTTAATTTATTTTTATTAGTCTCAATGTCAGATTTTAGTTTTTGAATCTTTATCACTCGTTTTTTCTCATCAAGCCATTTTTCATTAGATTTCCTAAAATCATTTTCTAATTGTTTAATTAATGATCTTAGGTCCTCAGATCTTTCTATAGATTTTTTATCATTTTCTTTTTTCAAACTTTCATATTCTATTTTGCTTTGGAGAAGTTTTCTTTGAATCTGGTCTAGCTCTTCAGGTTTTGAGTCAATTTGCAATCTAATTCGTGATGCGGCTTCATCCATTAGATCTATGGCCTTATCTGGAAGAAATCTATCATTAATATATCTTTTTGAAAGCTCAACTGCTGAAACTATTGCTGAGTCAAGGATTTTTACACCATGATGAACTTCATACTTTTCTTTGAGTCCTCTTAAAATAGAAATTGAATCATTTATGGTTGGTTCTTCTACCAATATTTGTTGAAACCTTCTTGCTAAAGCAGCATCTTTCTCAATATTTTCTCTATATTCATTTATAGTAGTTGCACCTATACAGTGAAGCTCACCTCTGGCAAGTGGAGGTTTTAATAAATTTGAAGCATCAAGAGATCCTTCGACTTTTCCTGCACCGACTAATGTATGAAGCTCATCAATAAATAATATAGTTGAATCTTGATTTTCATAAACTTCTTTTAATATTGATTTTAATCTTTCTTCAAATTCTCCTCTGAACTTTGCACCAGCCACTATAGAACCTAAATCAAGAGAAATTATTTTCTTATTTTTAAGTGAATCAGGTACATCATCATTAATAATTCTTAGTGCAAGACCCTCTATAATAGCTGTTTTACCAACTCCAGGCTCACCTATTAAGACAGGATTGTTTTTGGTTCTTCTTGATAAAACTTGGATACTTCTTCTTATTTCATCTTCCCTACCAATAACTGGGTCAAGTTTTCCATCCTCAGCTAATTTTGTGATATCAACAGAATATTTTTTTAATATATCAGTATCTATATTATTTGATTGATTATCTATCGTTTTACCCTTTCTAACTTTTAAAATTGCTAGCTTGTAATTTTCTTTTTTCAACCCATTGTTTGCAAGTAAATCATAAATTTTAAGATCATGAAAACATAAAATTGAATAAACTAGTATTTCTGGTGAAACATATTTATCATTAAATTCATCTTTTAAGCTTTTTGATTTATTAAAGATAACTGCTAATTCATTTGAAAAAAAATTATTTAGATTTTCTCCTGATATTTTAGGTTCGTTTTGAAGGTTTTCTGATAAATCATTCTTAAGTTGAACTAAGTTTGCGTTACAGGTCTTAAGAATTTTTTCTTGGTAATAATCGAGATGAGATAATATTGAAAGTAATAAATGTTCTGTTATGATTTGTTGATGATTAAATGAAATTGCTTTATTCTGAGCATCGTTAATTATAATTTTACTTTTATCGTTGAATAGGTCAAAATTCATAATCTGGTCTTATTCTATTAACTTATAATTTGAAATAAAAGGAAATATTTTGTCGAAAAAAAAGAAATTACCGCTCGAAGGTATTGTAGTCTTGGATCTTACAAATGTTTTGTCTGGACCCTATGCAACACTTATTTTAGCTGATTTAGGAGCTTATATCATAAAAGTTGAAAAACCTGGTGGAGATGATTCGAGAAAGTATGGCCCATTTGAAGGAAATAGATCTGGATATTTTATTTCCTTAAATAGAGGAAAAAAAAGTATTATGCTTAATTTAAAAAAAAAAAAGGATAAATTGCTTTTTAAAAAATTATTGATTAACTCTGATGTTTTAATTGACAATTATAAATTAGGAACACTTGAAAAGTTTGGGTTTAATTGGAATTATATTTCTAAAAATTACCCAAAATTAATTCAAGCTAAAGTAAGTGGTTTTGGAGAATCTGGTCCGCTAAGAAATAATCCAGCATATGATATAATTGTGCAGGCCATGTCTGGTATTATGAGTATAACTGGAAGAAAGAAAAATGAATTTGTAAGAGTAGGGACATCAATTGGAGATATAGTTGCAGGTTTATTTTCTGTTATTGGAATTTTGACACAATTAATTCATAGAAACAATACAAATTTTGGATCCAAACTTGACTTAAGTATGTTAGATTGTCAGGTTGCAATTTTGGAAAATGCAATTGCCAGACACTCTATTCAAAAAACAATTCCTGTTCCTCAAGGGACAGACCATCCAACAATATCTCCATTTGGATCTTTTAAAACATTAGATGGTGAAATTATCATAGCAATTGGCAATGACAAACTTTTTGAAAAGTTTTCTAGTGTGTTAGGGGATAAAAATATGGCTAAGGATAAGTTTTTCAATACTAATAGTAATAGAAACAAAAATTTGCAAAAGCTAAGAAAAAAAATAGAGAAAAAATTAAAAGAAAAAAAAACTGATTATTGGATAAAGAAATTTACTTTTCATGGCATTCCCAATTCTGTTATAAATAATATTAAAGATGTTGTAAAAGACAAACAGATCAATTCAAGAAATATGATATTAAGTTATAATTATGACTCTATGAAAAATTTAAAAGTTTCAGGCTCTCCCTTAAAATTTAGTTTTTCAGAAATTAAAAAACCAGTAGCTAAAGCTCCAGACCTAGATGAAAATAGAATGGAGATTCTTCGTTATTTCAAACTTATTTAACTCCAAGGTCCTTTTTTCTTTAAAAAAACTGATTTACTTTTTATAACTTTATTTCCTCCACTCAAAGCAACAAATAAATATCCAAATATGAATCCCCCAATATGAGCTAACCATGCTACAGATGATTCGACATTTGAAATATTTAAGAATTGATAAACAAACCAAAATATCAATAAAATGAAGGCAGGTATTCTTATTGTGAAAAAAATGAAAAAAGGAACTAATACTAGAACTTTGGCTTTTGGAAATAAATAGAGATAAGCTCCAAGTATACCAGCTATTGATCCAGAAGCTCCTATCATGGGTATTTCAGAGTTTAGATTGGCTACTGCTTGTGTAATTGATGCAAAAAATCCAGCAAGAAGATAGAAGATTAAGAATTTTTTTTTACCCATTTTATCTTCAACATTATCTGCAAAAATCCA
>CACEXK010000014.1 GCA_902563505.1 uncultured Alphaproteobacteria bacterium | reverse complement strand
TTTAGGAAACTATTATTAGCTACTTCCAGAGATATAAGAGTTTTATTAGTTAAACTTGCTGATCGCTTGCACAATATGAGAACCATAACATTTATTAAGGATAATCAGAAAAAAAAGACTATTGCTCATGAAACACTTGAAATTTATGCTCCTCTAGCTGAAAGACTTGGTATGCAGGAAGTCAGATCAGAGTTAGATGATTTATGTTTTAAAATTATTGAACCCGAGATCAGAGAGTCAATAATTCAAAGATTAAGCTTACTAAAACAACAAGATGAAGATTTACTTAACCAAACACTCAAAAAAATAAAAGAACTACTTAAAAGCAAGAATATTAACTCAAAAATCTTTGGTAGAGAAAAAAAACCATATTCTATTTGGAAAAAAATGAAAGTAAAATCTGTAAATTTTTCTCAGTTATCAGATATAATGGGTTTTACAATTTTACTCGATACTTCCGATACTTGTTACAAGGTTCTTGGTCTACTTCACCAAAAATATTCTTATGTTCCAGGAAGATTTAAAGACTATATTTCAACTCCAAAACCAAATGGCTATCAATCACTTCACACAACTTTAATTGGGCCTTTAAATCAAAGAATAGAGATACAAATAAGGTCTCACAAGATGAATGACCTAGCTGACCTTGGTGTAGCAGCACATTGGATATACAAAGATAATATAACTAATAAAGACGGAAAAAATTTTAAAGGAATAAGCCAGATATTAGAAATATTAGATCAGTCAAAAGAACCTGAAGAGTTTTTAGAACACACTAAACTTCAGATGTATTCAGACCAAGTTTTTGTTTTTACTCCAAAAGGGGATTTGATCTCATTACCAAAAGGTGCAATGCCGATAGATTTTGCATTTTCTGTTCATACGGATGTTGGTCTTGGGTGTGTTGGCGTGAAAATTAATAATTCTATTAAACCATTGTACTCAAAATTAAAGAATGGAGATCAAGTAGAGATAATAACAAGTCAAAAAAAAATTATTTCACCGGATTGGTTAAAACTTTCAATAACCGGAAAGGCAAGAGCATGCATAAACAGATTTATTCTTAATAAGGAAGATGAAGAGCTAAAAAAACTTGGCAAGGAAATTTTAATTAATCAATTTAAGAATGAAAAAATAAGATATTCAGAAAGAAATATTATTAGTATTTTAGAAAATTTTAATTTGAAGGAAATTGATGGCTTGTTTTTAAGTATTGCTAATGGGAGCATATCTTCTTCTCAAATAATTCACTCATTATTTCCTGATAAAAAATTATTGAGATCTAATGAAAAAATTATACTTTTAAATGAAATAAAAGAAAAAAGAGAGAAACAAAAATTACCAATTTTTCTCAAAGGTCTTACGCCAGGAATGAGCGTACATTATGCTAGTTGTTGCAACCCTATCCCAGGAGACAGTGTCTTAGCATTTATATTGGAGGGAAAAGGACTTGTTATTCATCTCGAATCTTGTGATGGATTAAAAAAAATAAAGATTAAAAAATCAAAAATTCTTAGTGTTAGTTGGGAGAAAATTAATACTAAAAAAACAGAATTTGTTGCAAAAATAAATGTAATTATAAAAAATAAAATTGGCTCTTTGGGTGTTTTATCTTCAATTATTGGAAAATCCCTAAGTAATATTAGAAATTTAAAGATAATAGATAGGAATATTGATTTTTATAAAATTAACCTTGAGATCGATGTTAAAGATATCGATCATTTAAGTAAAGTTTTTGTATCTTTGAGAGCATCAGAGTTTGTTGAAAATGTGACAAGAACATAATTATAATATGTAATGAAAAGGTTTGAAAAATGATAAAAATCTTAAGTTTATTAAAATTAATCAAGAATAAATTGATTAGAATAAAAGACTTCCCAGAATCTGTAGCAATTGGCCTTGCCTGGGGTGCATCAGTTTCTGTTACGCCATTATTAGGACTTCATTTGATTATTTGTTATACTGGAACATGGTTAATGAGAGGTAATATGATAGCAGCAACAGTAGGGACTGTTATTGGCAACCCATGGACTTTCCCTTTCTTTTTTTATTTAGATTACAAAATTGGCATTTTATTTTATTTTAAGGAAATGAGTAACTATGAGTTTACGATTTCTTTTCTTATAAATAATTTTGATAATTTATTTTTTCCAACTTTGATTGGAAGTATACCTTTGTCAATTATAGTTTGGTTTTTAACTTTCTTTTTTACAAAAAAAGTCTTATCTAAACGATATTATGGAAAAAATAAGACTCGGAGTTAACATTGACCATATTGCAACCCTTCGCAATGCTCGAAATGAGGGTTATCCAAATATACTTGATGTTACCAAAATTCTAAAAAAGGTAAAGGTTGACAGTATAACCATTCATTTAAGAGAAGACAGAAGACATATTAAAGATAAAGATGTAATTGAATTAAAAAAACAAAATTTGCTTCCATTAAATCTGGAGATGGCTGCTACAAAAGAAATGAGAGAAATCTGTATTAAAACAATACCTCAATCATGTTGTATAGTTCCAGAGAGAAGAGAAGAATTAACCACTGAAGGTGGGTTAGATGTAAAAAATCAAATGAATTATTTATCAGATTTTCTTCCTGAATTAATAAAAAAAAAAATAAAGGTTTCTCTATTCATTGATCCAGATTTAGAACAAATTAAAGCAGCAAAAACTTTAGGTGTTCAAGCAGTAGAACTACATACTGGCAAATACTCAAGGCTTCATAAAATTAACAAATTTAATTCGGAACTTACTCGAATTAAGAATGCTTCTTTTTTTTGCTCAGAATTGGGATTAAAATGTCATGCGGGGCATGGTTTAAACTTTTCAAATGTAGCAAAAATAGCTGAGATTAAAGAAATAGAAGAACTTAATGTGGGTCATTTTTTAATTAGTAATTCACTTTTCATGGGTTTGGAAAATACAATAACTAAATTTATGAAAATTATAAAACATCCAAATTATAGAAAGATTAAATAATCTTACTTTTATTTATTAAACCTTAATGTTTTAATGTTAAAAAATTTAATATGACTGAAAAAAATAAGACAAAAAAAAATATAATCCAAATTTTTTACGCTATTCTGGCTGCTCTAATTATTAGAAGTTTTTTATTTGAACCTTTCAGCATTCCATCTGGCTCAATGTATCCTAACTTAAAAGTTGGAGATTATTTATTTGTATCAAAGTACTCATATGGCTTTTCTAGACATTCATTTCCATTCAGTATACCTCTTATTCCAGGAAGAATCTTTTATCAAGAACCAAAAAGAGGAGAGATTGTTGTTTTTAAAACTCCAGAAGATAATCGCACGGACTATATAAAAAGATTAATAGGATTACCTGGTGACACAATAAAAATTGAAGCTAATCAAATATTCATAAATAATAAAAAGATTCTTAGTGAAACCATTGATAATGAGAAATATAAGTATATTGAAGTTGATAGAGTAAGGGAGGTCTTACCTAATCAATTCTATTACGATGTATATGAATTTAAAAAGAATATAGTTAATCTAGATACTGATAATTTAAGTGAAATAAAAGTACCAGAGGATAGTTTTTTTGTTTTAGGAGATAATAGAGATAATTCCCAAGATAGCAGATTCATAGGTTTTATACCAAAAAAGAATCTTGTTGGTAGGGCCGAATTAGTGTTTATATCCTTTGATACAGAAATAGGAAGTTTTTTTAAATTTTGGACATGGTTTCCCGCATTAAGAAAAGATAGGTTTCTAGTTGATTTAGTTCCTGAGTCTATAAAAAAAACTGATGAATAACTTAAAGCAATTAATGCAAAAAATTGGATATGAATTCAAAGATCCAGAGTTATTAAAGACAGCACTGACACACTCAAGTTATAGTAAAAAATCAAAATTAAAAAATTATGAAAGACTTGAATTTCTTGGGGACAGAGTTTTGGGATTAGTAATTTCGAATAAAGTTTTTAAAGAGTTTAAAAATTCATCTGAAGGAGATATGGCAAAAAGACTATCTTATTTAGTTTGTAAAAAAACTTTAAATGAAATTGCTGAAGAAATTAATATAAAAAATTATCTAAACTATTCTGAAGATCTTAAGAAAAAATCATTTGAAAATATAAAAGCTAATTCACTTGAGGCATTAATTGCTGCAATTTTTCTTGATTCTGATTTTTTGAATATTTCAAATATTATTTTAAAGCTTTGGAAAAAACATTTAAAAAATCTAAACCTATCTTATTTTGATCCAAAATCTAAGCTTCAAGAATGGTGTTTAAAAAATAAAAAAAAACTACCTGTATACAAAATGTTGAGAAAAACTGGCCCAGATCATCAACCTACTTTTGATATTGAAGTTTCTGTTGATAAGTTTAACTCAGCAAAAGCCAATGGTTTCAGCAAGCAAGAAGCTGAGATTAATGCAGCAGAAAAACTACTAAAAGAAATTTGTGAAGAAAAATAAATGTGGAAAAATTTTAATATCTGGATTTCCCAATGCCGGAAAGTCAACTTTGTTAAATTGTTTCTTTAAACATAAAATGTCAATTGTATCCTCCAAAGCTCAAACAACAAATAAAGATATAAATGCAATATTAAATTTCAAAGAAACACAAATGATTTTTATTGATACTCCTGGAATAGTTACCCAAAAAAAATATTTCAATAAAGAAATTTCTCGGTCAATAAATAAAAATTACGAAAGTATAGATCTTAATCTATTTGTGTTGGATGTGACAAAAAAATTAGATCAAAATCAAACTGATTCTATGAAAAAATTAATAAAAATTCACAGAAAAAATTTTCTAATTCTTAATAAAATAGATCTATCAAATAAAGAAAAAATCCTTTATGCAGTAAAATTCTTGAATAATATTTTTAAGTTTTCCGAGACATTCATGGTTTCAGCAAAAAAGAAGAAAGGCCTTAAATTATTATTAAATAAAATAATTTCGCATATTCCTTACAGAGACTGGTTTTATGAAAAAAACATGAAAAATGAAAATATTAATTATATAGTTTCTGAAATAACTAGAGAAAAAATATTTAGATTACTAAATAAAGAACTTCCTTATGTAGTGAATATAAAAACTGATTTAATTCATGAAAAAGAAATATTGAGAATATTTCAGAGGATTTTTGTTCGAAAGGAATCACAAAAAGCAATATTAATTGGCAAGAATGGAAGTAAAATTAAGGATATTGGATCTAGAGCAAGGATCGATATAGAAAAAAAATTAAATAAAAAGGTATTTTTAGATATAAAAGTTTTAAAAAATAAAAAAAATCATGAAAATTAAGGGAGAAGGTTTTTACTTATCATGTAAAAAATACGGTGAAAATTCTTTTATAATTTATATTTTTTCTAAAAAAAATGGTTTAATTAAAGGTTTTACGACGTTATCGAAAAAAAAAAAAATACCACTTACTAACCTGGACAAAATAAATTTTGAATGGAATTCTCGTAATCCAGATGGGCTTGGTTTTTTGAAATTTGATATTTGTGGCATAGATTTAAATAGACATAGTTCATTTATTTTTTCTTTGATTATTGCCTCAGCTTCTGAGTTGTGTCTAAAACTTTTGCCTCTGCAACAATGCTATAATGAAATCTACACAGATTTAGAAAAACTAGTAAATTACAATCATAAAAGTTTTAAAAATCTTATTTCAAAATATATTTCATGGGAAATAAATTTTTTAAAACATACTGGTTATGGATTAAACTTTTCTGAATGTATAGTTACTGGTAAAAAAGAAGATGTTTTTTTTATTTCACCAAAATCTGGTCATTCAGTTAGTTATAAAATTGGTAAAAAATATAAAAAAAAATTATTTGAAATACCTCTTTGTTTTAAAGAAGAGAATTCAGAAATTGAATACTCAGATTATCTTCGTGGTTTAGAAATAATTGGATATTTTTTAAGAAAATCTTTTGAAGAATATAAGTTTGATTTAATTTTTCGAAAACAATTACTCAATAAAGTTAAATCCTTATCAATTCCTTCTTAACCCATTTTCCTTCAATAAATAGTTCTAAACTGTTAAAATTAATTTTATAATTCATTTTTCTTGAATCTTTAACCCAATAGCCAAGATAAAGATAAGACTTATCCTGAGATCTTAACTCATTTATAGTTTTTATAACTAAATTTTTACCTAAGCCTCTATTACCATGTGATGGATCAAAAAAACTATAAACTGCTGAAAAACCATCTAGAAAAACATCAACTAAAATAGATCCATACAAGTTATTATTTTTATCAACTAAATCAAAAATTTTAACATTATTTTTTGAACTACAAAAAAATATTTCAAAATCTCTTTTGCTCATATTTTTCATATGACTTTCATGATGTCTGATTTTGCTGTAAATTTTAAATAGTTTATACCTTGCGTCTTTAATATCCTGAATCTCTTCTTTTAAAAATAGGTCGGAATTCTTTTTTAAATTTCTTTTGGTACTTTTAGATAATTCAAATTCCTTTATTGCTATCCTTGTTGGAATACATAGGCAACAACTCTCACAGATTGGAATGTACATGTGATCAAGGTTTCTTCTAAAGCCATTTCTTGTAAGCTCAGAAACCAATAGATTTTTATCCTCTGATTCATTGAGGTTTATGTAAAGTCTTTTTTCGTATTTATTTTTGAGATAAGAACAGGGAAATTGGAATGAGCTCTTAAACTTTAAATTTTTTTTTAAAACTTCCATAATTTATTTTATTATCATTAGTAACTGAATATCTGCCACATTAGTGTTTGTTCCTTTAATTATGACAAGTGAATTTATCTTTTTCAATACTTCATATGAGTTATTGTTTTCTAATTCTTTGTTAAGATTCAAATTTTTTAATTTTATTTGTTCAATTGATTCATTATTTACTAAGCCTCCAGCAGCGTCTGTTGGGCCATCTCTTCCATCTGTACCTGCTGATAATAAGAAAAATTTCAACATTGGATTTTTCCTTTTCATTAGTTTTATGAAATGAAGAGCAAATTCTTGATTTCTTCCACCTTTACCTCTGCCTTTTATTTTTACTGTGGTTTCCCCTCCTGAGATTAGTAAAAGTGGATGTAAAAAATTTTTCTTATACAATTTTTCAACGAATATTTTAGACAATTTTATGACATTATTATCTATATTTTTAAACCAAATTTTTGATTTAATTTTTTTTTTTTTACACAATTTGTGGATTTCATTTAAGCATAATGAATTGCTTCCAATTAAAGTATTTTTTACATTTCTAAATATAGAACTATTTTTTTTTGGTGTTTCCAGATTTTCATTCTTTTTACCTTTTTGGACATGATGTTTAATATTATTGGGTATTTTATTCCAAATTTTATATTTTCTTAATATTTTTTCAACATCATGAAAAGTTGAATTATCGGGAATTGTCATTCCACTAGCAATTGAACTAAGGTCATCACCCACAACATCCGAAAGAATGAAACTATGAACTTTTGCAGGAAAACACATTTTTGCTAAATTTCCTCCCTTAATTAATGATAAGTGTTTCCTAACAGAATTTATTTCTTTTATATTTGCGCCACACTCAAGAAGAATTTTATTAAGTTTTATCTTGTCTTTTAATTCAACACCTTCCACGGGATATGGAAGAAGTGCAGATCCACCTCCTGAAATAAAAACTAGAACAAGATCGTTTTCTTTAAGTTCTTTTAGAAATTCTTTAACAAATTTAGCAGCTATATGGCCTTTTTTATTAGGTATTGGATGACCAGAGCAGAAACATTTAAATCCAGAAACATTTTTGAAATTTTCCTCATTTACTACAACGATTCCTTTTTGAAGTTTTTTTGTCTGGAGTAAAATTTTTCTAGCGGTTTTTGCCATATCAACAGAAGCTTTGCCAACACATAAGCAAAAAATTTTATTTATTTTTGAGTAAATTATATTATTTTTTCCGCCTTTAACTATCACCTTATCTTTTTGTGCTGACAGAAAATCTTTCAAAATGTTTTTTGGCTGGACCTTGGATACTCCAAATTTGAAAAGTTTAGTTAAAAGTTCAGAATAATCTTCTTTGTCACCGATTATTTCTGTTTTCATGATTGATTCAGACAACTCTATCTCTAGGTTCTTTTCCTTCAAAAAATTTTACTACATTATCAAAAACTCTCATACCCATTGCTTCTCTAGTTTCTTCAGTTGCACTACCCAAATGAGGAAGTAAGAATACATTTTTTAATTTTAAAAGTCCTGGACTTACCGATGGTTCAGCTTCATAAACATCGAGTCCAGCTCCTTTTATTAAACTTTGGTTCAGAGCTTTTATTAAATCTTCTTCAACGACAATGTCACCCCTGGCTGTATTTATTAAATAAGCAGATGATTTCATTTTTTTTAATGCATCAAGATCAATAAGTCCCTGTGTTTCTTTTGTTGAAGGGCAGTGTAAAGAAACAAAGTCAGATTTTGATAATAATTCTTCCAAGGATCTACAACTAAGTGCGTTAAATTTTTTTATAATTTCTTGGTTATCAAAATAGGGATCATAAAAAATAATATTCATCTTAAACCCAAGATGAGACTTATGAGCCATTGCTTGCGCTATTCTTCCCATACCAATCAAACCTAGAGTTTTACCGGTGACTTTTGTACCCATCATATGAGTTGGTCTCCAACCATCCCATTCTTTTTTTCTAACATGAAATTCACCTTCAGATCCTCTTCTAGCAGCGCCAAGCATTAGCAACATTGCAATATCAGCTGTACAATCAGTCAAAACTTCTGGTGTGTTGGTAACAACGATGTTATTTCTTTTTGCGGATTCAGTATCAATATTATTAAAACCGACGCCAAAATTTCCTATTATTTTAACTTTGCTTTCTTTAGTAGAAATAATTTTATCAGAGACTTTATCTGTAACAGTTGGTAATAATGCGTCGAACTCTTTCATTGCAACAATTAACTCATCCTCAGTCATGGGAGAGTCTGCAGTATTGAGCTTAGCATCAAAATTTTCTGAGATTCTTTTTTCAACAGCTTCTGGCCATTTTCTTGTAACTAAAACTTTAGGTTTTGTCATAATAAATCATCTAAATACTTTTTCTCCAATATTCGGACGCTGCAGCAACACCACTTCCAGGTTTTACTGAAATTCCAGAATCTATCATTGCCATTTCTGCACCTTGGATGGCAGCAGCAGCTTGTAACTCGTTTAAATCACCCAAATGACCTATTCTGAAAACTTTGCCTGCAACTTTTGTTAAGCCTGCACCAAGAGATAAATGATACTTATTAAAAGCAGTTGATATTACTTCCTTAGCATCTTTGTCTTCCGGGACAACAATAGCAGTTACAGTATCGGAGTACCAATAAGGGTCCTGCGCACATAGTTTTAAATTCCATCCTTCTAAAACTGCTTTTCTAACACCTTCAGCTATTCGATGATGCCTTTTAAAAACATTTTCTAAACCTTCATCAAATATTATGTTACAAGATTCTTGGAGTGCCCTTAACATTGGTATTTGTGGTGTATATGGGAAATAACCATCCTTATTTGTAGCTATTTGATCTTCCCATGAATAATAACATCTTTTAAGTTGAGCATTTTTGTGCGCTTCCAATGCTTTCTCACTTACACACATAATTGCCATACCAGAAGGCAACATGAAACCTTTTTGTGATCCAGAAATTGCACAATCAACCCCCCATTCATCCATTCGAAAATCAATCGAAGCAATTGAGCTAACACCGTCTACAAAGAGGAGAGCAGGATGATTACATGCATCCATTACTTTTCTAACATCTTCAACATGCGATGTTACACCAGTTGCAGTTTCGTTTTGAGTTACACAAACAACTTTGATTTCGTGGTTGGTATCAGCTTTAAGAGTTTTCTCAACTTCTTCAGGAGGTGTTCCTGTTCCCCAATCTCTGTCTTCAATTTGTACATCAAGTCCAAGTCTTTGAAACATATCTGCCCATAAATGACTGAACTGACCAAATCTATAAATCAAAACTTTTTCATTTGGTGACATTGTGTTTATAATAGCCGATTCCCAAGCTCCAGTTCCTGATCCTGGGAATAAGAATACTGTACCCTTTTCTGATTTAAACACTTTTTTTACATCTTTATACAGCGGGATTGTTAAATCTGGAATCTCAGGGTTTCTCTGATCTTCTGAGGAAATATGCATTGCGTTCAAGATCCTTTCAGGAATATTTGTTGGACCTGGGATAAAAATATGAAATCTACCTGGATGTTTTCTAGACATTGTTAATTCTCCTATTAAAAATAATGTGGAACATTTTTCTTTTAAATGCTTCAAGATTAAAAATCAAGTGTATTATCATATTTATTTATTAATCCATCCCGCAACTTCTTTTGAAAAATAAGAAAAAATTAAATCTGCTCCTGATCTTTTTATACAGTGTAAACTTTCTAAAACACAATTTTTATAATCTAAAATTTTTTTATCAGATGCAATCTTTATCATAGAGTATTCACCACTTACTTGATATGCAGCTAATGGAATGGAACAATTTTTTCTTAGCTCTGAAAGTACATCCAGATAGTATCCAGCAGGTTTTACCATAACTATATCTGCCCCTTCAAAAATATCTTCAAGAGATTCATTAATAGCTTCATATTTATTTTTATAATTAATTTGATAAGTACTTTTGGAGGATTTACCAATTTTTTCTTTACTTCCAAGTGCTTCTCTGAAAGGTGCGTAGAAATTTGAACAAAATTTTGCACTATAAGATAGAATACAGGTATTTATTTTTTTTTCCTTTTCCAATTG
>CACEXK010000013.1 GCA_902563505.1 uncultured Alphaproteobacteria bacterium | reverse complement strand
GGTTCTAAAAGAAGATTTGCATCTATTGGAGATGTTGTCGTGATTACAGTCAAAGATTGTATTCCTAGAGGTAAAGTAAAAAAAGGTGAAATTCACAAAGCGGTAATTGTCAGGACAGCAAAAGAAGTTTATAGACAAGATGGTTCTTCTATCAGATTTGATAGAAATGCTGCAGTTTTAATTAATAATAATGGCGAACCTATCGGAACAAGAATATTTGGGCCAGTTACGAGGGAGTTAAGAGCTAAAAAATATATGAAAATAATTTCTTTGGCTCCTGAGGTTTTGTAGTTATGTCAAATAAGATTAAAAAAGGTGATAATGTGATTGTTCTATCTGGAAAAGATAAAGGAAAGAATGGAAAAGTTCTTAAAGTGATTCGATCAAAAGCTGATTCTAGAGTTAAAGCTATTGTTGAAGGAGTTAACATTGTAAAAAAACATAACAAGCAATCCGCAACAAATAAAGGAGGCATTGAAAGTATTGAGATGCCATTGTTTATCTGCAAACTATCTATAATGGATCCAAAAACATCAAAACCAACTAGAGTTGGTTTTAAAAAACTTGATGATGGAAAAAAAGTAAGGTTTGCAAAAAAATCAGGTGAAACATTAAATTAAAGTAAAATGGCAAGATTAAAAGAATATTATCAAAAAGAGTTGAGGCAAAAAATTAAACAAAAGTTTGATCTTAAAAATATTAATGAAGTGCCAAAAATATCAAAAATAGTGCTTAACATGGGTGTTGGTGAGGCAATAGTTGATTCAAAAAAAATAAACTCAGCCTCAGAAGATTTAATGAATATTACTGGTCAAAAACCGTTAGTTACAAAAGCAAAACAATCGATTGCTGGATTTAAACTCAGGAAAGGTTTGAATATTGGTTGTAAAGTCACACTTAGAAAAAGTAGAATGTATGAGTTCTTAGACAGGCTGATTTACATTGCCTTACCAAGAGTAAGAGATTTTAAAGGATTGTCTCTAAAATCATTTGATGGCAATGGAAATTACTCCATAGGAATAAAAGAACAAATAATATTTCCTGAGATCGATTATGATAAGATTGATAAAGTTCGTGGGATGGATATCTCGATTGTCACATCAACTGATAATGAAGACCACGCATTTGAGTTACTTAAAGGTTTCAATCTCCCATTTACAAAAGGTGTTCTCAGAAAATCAGTTGAGGTAAACAAAAAAGATGATTCCGCATCTTTAAATCAATCTTCCAAAGTAAGTTCTGAATCTAACAAATCATCACAAACTGCACAACCTGATGCATCTGCATCTGAACAAGCAATAGTTTCAGAATCACTCGAGTCAAAATCAGAACCTAGCCCTAGTAAATCTGAATCAGAGAAAAAATCAGTTTCAGAATCCTCTGAGGCTCAGTCAGAAAAAAATGAATTAACAGAAAATAAAGGAGAGTAGATGTCTAAGTTGAGTTTAATTGAGAGAAATAAAAAAAGGATAAAGCTTTACAATAAATATAAAGCAAAACACGATAAACTTTTAAAACAAGCAAATAATAAAAAATTGAGTGCAGATGAACAATTTCAAGCTAGATTGAAATTATCAAAGATTCCTAGAAATGCCTCAAAAGTTAGAATTAGAAATAGATGCGTTCTAACTGGAAGGGCAAGAGGAGTTTATAGAAAATTTAAACTTTCAAGAATTGTTTTTAGGGAATTAGCCTCTGTAGGTCATATACCTGGAATAACAAAATCAAGTTGGTAATAGAAAGGATGTTGATATGAGTATGTCAGACCCTCTTGGCGATATGTTAGCTAGAATAAAGAATGGTCAGCTTAGAAAAAAAGAATCAGTCTTAATGCCTGCATCAAGATTTAGAGGTAATGTTCTTGATGTATTGCACAGAGAAGGTTATATAAGAGGTTTCAAGAAAGTTGAAATAGAAAATAATAAAAATGAATTTAAAATTGAATTAAAATATGTTGATGGTGAACCAGTTATAAAAACTATTTCAAGAGTTTCAACTCCTGGGAGAAGGGTATATTCAAAAATCAGAGATTTACAGAGAAATTTTGATGGTCTGGGTATTTCTATTTTGTCGACTTCAAAAGGGGTTCTTTCAGATAATGAAGCAAGAACAGAAAATGTAGGCGGAGAAATTTTATGCAAAGTATTTTAAGAGAGCTGTATGTCTAGAAGTGGAAGAATACCAATAAATATTCCTGATAATACTGAAGTTACAGTTGAAAATGGGATTATATCTGCCAAAGGTAAACTTGGTCAGTTGTCCTATGATTTTAATAAAAATGCTTTAGTTTCTGTTAAAGAAAACCGAATAGAAGTAACAAAAGCAGGAGATAGTAGACGCCTCAAAGAAATGTGGGGTACAGTTCGTTCAAGAATAGCAAATATTATACATGGGGTATCTTCGGGTTTCACTAAAGAACTAGAGCTGAATGGAGTTGGTTATAAAGCTTCTCAGAAAGGGAAGATTCTAGAGTTGTTATTAGGGTTTTCGCATCCAATTAATTTTGAAATACCTGAGGATTTAAAAATCGAAGTTCCAAAGCCTAATCAAATTAAGATATTTGGAATAGATAAGCAAAGAGTTGGAGAAATTGCAGCTAATATAAGATCATTTAGAAAACCCGAACCCTATAAAGGTAAAGGTGTTAAATATAAAGATGAAACTATTCGAAGAAAAGAAGGTAAGAAAAAATAATGAAAGATAATAATATAAGAAAATCAAGAAGAGCAAAGAGGATCAGATCCAAATTAAGGACTAAGCAAAACCTCAGACTAAGTCTTTTTAGATCTAATAACCATATTTATGCTCAACTAATTGATGATGAAAAGGGTAAGACATTATTGTCGGCTTCATCAATTGAGAAATCTTTCAGACAATCAAAGGAATCGCCAAAGAAAATTGCATTTCAGGTTGGAGAAAAGATTGGAGACCACATAAAAGAAAAAAAAATAAACACAAAAATTTGTTTGGATAGAGGTTGCTATTTATATCACGGCAGAATTAGAGAACTCGCAATGGGAGTTAGATCTAAAGGAATAAAATTTTAGGGAATAATTAAAATGGTAGATGAAAAAGATATAAACGAAATAAAGAAAGTTCCTTCGAAAAAAAAAGAAACTAATAAGAATGAATCTTCTACTAGTGAATCGTCAGAGTTTTCAAAAGAAGTTAAACCTTTGTCGGAGAAAGAAAATTTGCCAATTGAAAATAATGAGTCTAGTGAAGTTAAGTCAAAAAGACCCCAAGATAAAAAAGTTGATGAGTTAAAGGATTTGTCAACAAAATCTGAAGAAAAAAAAGTTGAACCATCTAAAGATCTATCAAAAAAAGATGATAAATTAAAAAAGAAAGTTCTTACTGTTAATGATTCAAAGGAACTTCAGCAAAAAACAAAAGAAAAAAACAATAGTTCTAATGAACAAGTAAAAAATAAAAAAAATTCTTCATTTTCAGAATCTTCAAATGAAAAAGATGACCAAAATGAATATGTTGAGAAGTTAGTGAGTATAAATAGAGTTGCGAAGGTTGTTAAGGGTGGAAGACGTTTTAGTTTTGCAGCGCTTGTAGTTGTTGGTGATGGTAACGGAATGGTTGGTCATGGAAAAGGAAAAGCTAAAGAAGTTCCAGAGGCAATTAAAAAAGCAACTGATGTTGCAAAAAATAATATGATTAGAGTTCCTTTAAGGCAAGGTAGAACACTTCATCATGATATACATGGAAGATTTGATTCGGGTAAAGTTTATTTGAGAAGTGCCCCATCAGGAACAGGTGTTATTGCAGGTGGGCCCATGAGAGCTGTTTTTGAGGCTTTAGGTATTCAGGATATAGTTGCAAAATCAGTTGGCACTTCAAATCCTCATAATATGGTTAGAGCGACATTCCAAGCACTACAATCAGCTTCATCACCAAAAATAATAGCCACTAGAAGAGGCCTAAAAGTAAATGATATAACAAAAAGACGAAACAATACATTGGGAACTGAAAATGCCAAAAATTAAAATCAAACAAATCAGAAGTCCAATTGGTAGAAACAAAATTCAAAAAAAAATTCTTATTTCACTAGGGTTAAATAAGATTAATAGAGAAAAAGTTGTTGAAAGTTCTCCATCTATTCTAGGTATGATTGATAAGGTAAAACATTTAATTTTTTATGAAAAATTGTAGGTAAAATTAAAATGAAACTAAATGAAATCAAGATAAATAAACTTAAAGTTAAAAAAAGAATTGGTAGAGGAATTGGTTCCGGAAAAGGAAAAACTGCTGGAAGAGGAATGAAAGGACAAAAATCTAGATCTGGTGTTTCCATAAATGGCTTTGAAGGTGGACAAATGCCGCTTCACATGAGAATGCCAAAACATGGTTTTAAGTCAAAAAAAAAATATAATAAAGTAATTCTGAAAACTGATTTCATTAATTATCTAATTGAAAAAAAAGTAATCAAAGATAAATCAAGTGTTAAACTTGAGCAGATCATAGATTTTTCTAACTCAAAAAAAAATTCTTTTGTTAAATTACTTATGGGTAAAAAACTGACCAACCCAATAAATTTAGAAACAAATGCTGCTTCCAAAAGTGTATTGGATGAATTTAAAAGAGTTGGGGGAGAAATAAAAATTATAAGTTTCAAAAAAAAGTATCCTTTAAATGAGAAAATCAAAGAAAATAAAAAAAATGATGAAAAAAAAATAACCTCAACTAAACCTGAAAAGGAAAAAGTAATTAAAGAAGAAAAAAAGGAAACTAAAACTAAAGTTGTTACTAAAAAAAAAGAATCAAAAGTTGCTAAAAAAAAAGAATCAAAAGTTGCTAAAAAAAAATCAATTAAAACTTTAAAAAGTAAATAAATGGCATCAGTTTCAGAACAAATTGCTTCAAGAATTAATCTCGGTTCAATAGGTAAGGCCGAAGATCTAAAGAAAAGAATTTATTTTACACTGCTTGCGTTGGTTGTATACAGAATAGGTTCTTATATTCCACTTCCAGGCATTGATCCTGTTGCTCTTGAGAAAGTGTTTGAGAGAAATGTTGGTGGAATTCTGGGTATGTTTGATATGTTTGCAGGGGGAGCTTTAGGTAGAATGACTGTTTTTGCTCTTAATATAATGCCCTATATTTCTGCAAGTATCATAATGCAACTTTTGACAGTTATATCTCCCCAGCTTGAACAATTAAAGAAAGAGGGGGAAATAGGTCGAAAGAAAATCAATCAATACGCCAGATATGGCACAGTTTTCTTAGCTACTGTCCAAGGATATGGTGTGGCTGTGGGTATTGAAAATATGTCCGGTAGCCAAGGTGTTCAAGCTGTGATGGATCCAGGAATGTTTTTTAGATTTACAACTGTTATAACCTTGGTTTCTGGAACAATATTTTTAGTATGGCTAGGAGAACAGATTACTCAAAGAGGAATAGGAAATGGAATCTCTCTGATTATTTTTACTGGAATTGTCGCCCAACTTCCACTTGCCTTAAGTTCGACATTTGAGCTTGGGAGAACTGGAGCTTTGTCAACAATTTTCATCGTATTTTTAATGATTATGTGTATAGCGGTGATTGCTTTTATGGTTTTTGTAGAACGGGCACAAAGGAGAATCACTGTTCAGTATCCAAAAAGACAACCTGGTGCGGGAAATAGAGTTGCCGATTCTTCTCACCTTCCAATGAAAATAAATACAGCTGGAGTTATCCCTCCAATTTTTGCAAGTTCACTTTTGTTATTACCTATTACTTTTGTGAGTTTTAATGCAGGCAGCGGACCAGAATGGTTAAATACATTGAGTCAATTTTTAAGCAGAGGTCATCCAGTTTATCTAAGTTTGTATATTTCAATGATTGTTTTCTTTGCGTTTTTTTACACAGCTATCGTTTTTAATCCAAAAGATACGGCAGATAATTTAAAAAAATATGGTGGATTTATTCCAGGCATTAGACCTGGAGAAAACACTGCAAACTATTTAGATTATGTGCTAACAAGATTAACAGTTATTGGTGCAATGTACTTGTCATTTGTATGTCTTCTTCCAGAATTATTGATAGCTAAATACAAGGTTCCATTTTATTTCGGAGGAACAAGTCTTTTAATTGTTGTAAGCGTTACAATGGATACAGTTACTCAAATCCAGTCATATCTTCTAGCTCATCAGTATGAAGGATTAATAAAAAAATCTAACCTACGCCGAGGGTTATGAAAAAAATTGTACTATTGGGTGCCCCAGGTTGTGGTAAAGGAACTCAATCTAAATTTCTTGTAGACAGACTAAACTTTTTTCAACTTTCAACTGGAGACCTTCTTAGAGACCAGACATCCAACAAAAATTCTAAATATGGTCAACAAATCAACTTAATTATGAAAAAGGGAGATTTAGTTCCTGATGATTTAGTTATTAACCTTATTATTGAGAAAATAATTTTATTAAAGAATGAAAATATAATTTTTGATGGTTTTCCACGAAATATAAAGCAAGCCGAAGTTTTAGATGATTCTCTTGAAAATATTTCTATGTCACTTGATTTTGCAATATTGATCGATGTTGATTTTAAAATACTTGAACAAAGAATAGAGAATAGAATTAAAGAAACTGAAAATCATGAAAGACGAGATGATGACAATATTGAAACACTTTTAAAAAGAATTGAAGTATATAAAACCAACACATTTCCAATAATAGAATATTATAAAAAAAAGGGTATTCTAAGAAATGTTGATGGTATGGATACAATAGATAATGTAAGTCAGGAAATTTTAAAGATTATTAATTAGATAGTGTTGACTTAAAATAAAAAGAAAATATAATCCAGATTTGTAATTATTGAGGTAGTAAAGTGGCCAGGATCGCAGGGGTAAATGTTCCCAGTAATAAAAGATTAGTTATAGCTCTAAGCTACATATATGGAATCGGTAACAAATTTTCCAATGACATATGTTCAACAACTAATATCGATAAAAATAAAAGAGTTAATCAGCTCACTGAAGATGAGATAATTAAAATTAGAGAATGTATTGATAAGAACTATATTGTTGAGGGTGATTTAAGAAGAACGGTCTCTTCAAATATCAAAAGACTCACAGATTTAGGCTGTTATAGAGGGCTAAGACATAGGAACAAGTTGCCAGTTAGGGGTCAAAGAACACACACGAATGCAAGAACAAGAAAGGGTAAGGCGATTCCTATAGCAGGGAAAAAGAAAGCAATTTAAAGGAATTATGGTAACTAAAAGTTCAAAAAAAAAAAAAACAAAAAAAAATGTTCCTTTCGGCATAGCCCATATTAACTCTACTTTTAATAACACAATAATTACAATAACCGATACAACAGGCAATACAATCTCATGGTCATCATCCGGAAACAAAGGTTTTAAAGGATCAAGAAAATCGACTCCATTTGCTGCGCAACTGGCTGCAGAAGAAGCGGGTAAAAAAGCTATGGATCATGGTATGAAAAATATAGAGATAATTATTAAAGGACCTGGAAATGGGAGAGAGTCTGCAATAAGGGCTTTAGGTTCCACAGGGTTAAATATCACTGTAATTAAAGATGTAACTCCAATACCCCACAATGGATGCAGACCATCAAAAAGAAGAAGAGTTTAACAATTTAACAATTTAGAGAGGAAGACTAATTGTGATTAATAAAAACTGGAAAGAATTAATTAAACCTCGAAAAATAGAATTTTCAAAAGATAAAGATGTTCTTACTCAAGCAGAGTTAATTGCTGAACCTCTTGAAAGCGGCTACGGTCAAACATTAGGAAATATGTTGAGAAGAGTGCTTCTTTCATCGATAAGAGGCGCTGCTGTTACATCTATTAAAATCGAAGGCATAACTCATGAATTTTCGTCAATACCTGGAGTTATTGAAGATGTAACTGAAATAATTTTAAATATAAAGCAGCTTGCACTCAAATTATCTGATGTTGAGACAACAAAAATTTACATAAAAGCAAAGGGTCCTAAAGAAATTAAAGGTGCGGACATTGAATGTGGTGCTCATGTAGAAGTTCTTAACAAAGACCTTCATATATGCACGCTAGATTCAAAAGCCAATGTTAATATTACACTAAATGTTGAAGAGGGAAAAGGATATGTACCTGCAGTCAAACATAATAATAGTGAAGATGCTCCTCTTGGAACTATATTTATTGACTCTTTTTTCTCACCTGTAAGAAGGGTATCTTTTAGAGTAGAGAATTCTAGAGTAGGTCAGGTAACTGATTATGATAAATTAGTTATGAATATCGAGACTAACGGATCTGTTGTTCCCGAGGATTCAGTAGCATTTGCAGCTAGGATAGTTAATGAACAATTGAAAATGTTTATAAATTTTGATGAACCGGTTGAAGAAATTGCTACACCTGTTAAGGAAGAACCGACTCTAAATGTTAATCTACTCAGAAAAGTTGAAGAATTGGAGCTTTCAGTCAGATCAGCTAATTGTCTTAAAAATGATGAAATCATTTATATTGGTGATTTAGTCCAGAAGACTGAATCAGAAATGTTAAGAACACCTAATTTTGGTAGAAAGTCACTTAATGAAATTAAAGAAATCTTGACCACAATGAACTTGGAGTTAGGAATGAAAATTGAGGGATGGCCTCCAGAAAATATTGACGAAATCAGAAGAAAACTTGACGATCCATATTAAAATTTAGGATATAAAATGAGACATAGAATTGCAGGAAGAAAACTTAATAGAAAGACAAGTCATAGGATCTCTATGTTGAGAAACATGACTAAATCGCTTATAAGAAATGAGCAAATAGAAACCACACTACCAAAAGCTAAAGATCTTAGACCTTTTGTTGAAAAGATTCTAACCAAAGGTAAGAAAGATGATTTATCTTCAAGACGAAGAGTATTTAGTTATTTAAGAGATAATGTTTTGGTAGAAAAAGTATTTAGTACTCTAGCAAAAAGATATGTTAACAGGAATGGTGGATATGTAAGGATCTTAAAATCTGGTTTTAGGTATGGAGACTCAGCACCAATGGCTATAATAGAACTTGTTGATAGAGATTCTAATGCTAAAGGATTAATTGATAAAATAAGAAAAGAAAAAAAAGAAAACGAAGTTGATTCTTCTAAATCAAATAAAATAGAAAATGAAATTCCTGAGAAAAAAAATCTTGTATCAAAAATAAAAGAAGAAATTTCTGAGGATTCTAAAACTAAAGGTGATTCAAAAAAAAAAGAGGTCGATAAGAGTTAAACCTGATCCCCACTTTGTCTCTTAAATGAATCAAAATAAAGATAATAATTGTATTGTCAGTAAAGACTTCAACGGTGTTAGGCTAGACTATTGGCTAAAAAAAAAAATAAAATCTTCTAACTACCCTTTTATTTGTAAAATAATTAGAAAAGGTTATGTCCGTGTTAATAAGAAGAGGGTAGATAATAGTTTTTTATTGAAAAGTGGCGATTTGATAGTGCTTTCAAAAAAAATTTTAATTGAAGAAGAGAAAACTTCCAAGAAACCTGACAAAAAATTCGAACAAATTATAAAATCATGGGTTATTTATAAAGACGAAAATTTAATAGTTTTGAATAAGCCAAGTGGAATAGCTGTCCAAGGTGGAACTAAAATAAAAGTTAATGTTGATATTCTTTTAGATCATTTAAAATTCAAAAATCTTGATAGACCCAAGCTGGTTCATAGACTGGATAAAAATACCTCCGGAATCCTTCTGATCGCAAGAAATCTAAATTATGCTAAATTTCTTGGTGATAAATTTAAAAATAGGAAAATTGAAAAAAAATACCTAGCTTTTGTTCATGGTGTCCCAAATTATAAAACAGGACGGATTGAGATACCTCTATTTGAGGGAGAAAGAAAGTTATCAACTGTAACTTTGTATAAAGTTTTAAAATCTTCGACAAAAGATTCTTTGGTACTGATTAAACCAATTACTGGGAGAAAACATCAAATTAGAAAACATTTTAGTCTTATTGGAAATTTTATTATAGGTGAAAACAAAGATTTTATAAAAAAAAAACCAGATTCTCTCAATAAGAATTTTTTCTTACACGCTCTTGAATTGTCATATAAAAATATAGATTCAGAAAATTTTTTATTTACAGCACCTTTACCAGAGTATTTTATTGAGAAGATTAAGGATTTGGGCTTTGAATTTGATGAAATAAGCTCAAAAAAGGATTTTTTGGATTTACATAATTATCAATCAATAGAAAAAATTCATGATTGAATATAAAAAAAATGATAGAGGTTTTATATTTTTAAAAGATAAAATAGAATTATCAACCAAAAATAAAAAAAAAGTATTAGTCAAAAATATGTCTCATGCAAAACAATTTGTTAGAGAGTTTGGTGATAAAAATAAAGTAAAAGATCAATACTCAAACTTTAACTTAACTTTATTTTCATGTGATCTTGATCATGATGATAAGAGATTAATTATTTCAAAATTATTAAATAATATTGAAAATGACATTATTTTATATAGAGGTTTTGATGATTTGGAGCTCACAAATTTATTAAATAAAAAATTAAACCCTTACTTAGATAATTTTAATAAAAAATTTAATGCAAGGATAAGAAAGATTTGCTCAATTTTTGATGAAAATAAGGACCTAAACAAAGAAAAATTTGAGTTTTATTTAGAAGAATTGTGTAATTTCAAGTTAACTACTATTTATAAATTATCTGGAATATCTAAGTCTGTTGTATTAAGCTATTTTTTCTTAGAACAAAAAATAACAATTTTTGATTTGTTTGAATTAACTAATATAGAAAACTTTGTACAACAAAAAAAGTGGGGTTATATTCCAGAGCAAAAGGATAAAGACAAAGAGATGTTGAAAATATTGAAGAATATTTCAATTTTTTTTAAAAATGTAATTTAAATTGTTTATAATATCTAAGAATATTTTTTTACTATGAAAGAAATTTTAAAAAAATTAAACCAAAAAAGAAGTCAAGCTGTAATTGGTGGTGGTGAAAAAAGGAAAGAAAGCCAGCATAAAAAAGGTAAATTGACCGCTAGAGAAAGAATTGAGGTTCTTCTTGATGAGGGAACTTTTGAAGAATGGGATATGTTCGTTGAGCACAGGTGTTCAGAGTTTGAAATGGAGCAACAAAAAATTCCCGGTGATGGTGTTGTTACAGGATATGGAACTATAAATGGAAGATTAACTTTTGTTTTTAGTCAAGATTTTACAGTATTTGGTGGTTCACTTTCAGAATCACATGCTGAGAAAATTAGCAAAATTATGGATAAAGCTCTTCAAGTGGGAGCTCCAGTTATCGGTTTAAATGATTCTGGTGGTGCTAGAATACAAGAAGGAGTTGCTTCTTTAGCAGGTTACGCTGAAGTCTTTCAAAGAAATGTTTTGTCATCAGGGGTGATTCCACAGATTTCAGTTATAATGGGCCCTTGCGCAGGAGGAGCAGTTTATAGCCCAGCCATGACAGATTTTATTTTTATGGTCAAAGATACTTCTTACATGTTTGTAACAGGCCCAGATGTTCTAAAAACTGTAACACATGAAGAGGTAAGTCATGAAGAATTAGGGGGTGCTACAACTCATACTAAAACCTCTGGTGTTGCGGATCTCTCTTTTGAGAATGATGTAGAGGCATTATATCAATTGAGACGTTTCATGGGTTTTTTACCGTCGTCTAATAAAGAAATGCCACCTACAAGAAAGTCTGAAGATCCCGCAGACAGAATTGAATATTCTTTGGATACTCTCATTCCGGATAACCCAAACAAACCTTATGATATGAAAGAACTAATCACAAAGGTAGTAGATGATAGGGACTTTTTTGAAACTCAACCGGACTACGCTGCCAATATAATAACTGGATTTGCAAGAATGACTGGATCACCTGTTGGAATAGTTGCAAATCAACCAATGGTCTTGGCTGGATGTCTGGATAATAATTCATCCAGGAAAGCGGCAAGATTTGTTAGATTTTGTGACTGCTTTAATATACCGATATTAACATTTGTTGATGTTCCAGGTTTTTTACCTGGAACATCACAAGAATTCAATGGGATTATTAAACACGGTGCAAAACTATTATTTGCATTTGCTGAGGCAACTGTTCCAAAGATAACAGTTATAACTCGAAAAGCCTATGGGGGTGCATATGATGTAATGAGCTCTAAACACTTAAGAGGTGATGTTAATTATGCATGGCCTCAGGCTGAAATTGCAGTAATGGGTCCTAAGGGAGCAGTTGAGATTATCTTTAGAGGTGAAATTGGTGATAAAAAGAAAATGGACCAAAAAGCTGAGGAATATAGAGAAAGATTGGCAAATCCATTTATTGCTGGAAGCAGAGGATTTATTGATGATGTGATCATGCCAAATACTACGAGAAAACGGATATGTAGGTCTCTAGAAATGTTGAAAAACAAAAAGTTAACCAATCCCTGGAAAAAACATGACAATATTCCTCTTTAAAAAATAAAATGTTCAAAAAGATACTTATAGCCAACAGAGGAGAGATAGCATGTCGAGTTATCTCTACAGCAAAAAAATTAGGGATTAAAACAATTGCTATATGTTCAGATGCAGATATTAATTCTCCTCATGTAAATCTTGCAGATGACTATGTAAATATTGGAGGGAATACATCTGCTGAGAGCTATTTGGTTATAGAAAAAATAATCAAAGCAATAAAAAAAACTAATGCAGATGCAGTTCATCCTGGCTATGGTTTTTTATCTGAAAATGTTTCTTTCAGAGATGAAGTAAATAATATTGGGAAAATATTTATTGGTCCACCTAGCCAAGCGATTTCATTAATGGGAGATAAGATCAAATCAAAAGAAATTGCTAAAAGCGCAAATGTATCGGTTGTCCCAGGTGGACTTGATTCTATAGCTACAATAGATAAAGCTATCATGGAAGGAAAAAAAATAGGCTATCCCTTAATGGTAAAGGCTTCGGCTGGAGGAGGTGGTAAAGGAATGAGAATAGCTTTTAATGAAAAAGAATTAAGAGAAAACTTCACTTCTGCTGTTAATGAGGCTAGGTCAAGTTTTGGTGACGAAAGAGTGTTTATTGAAAAATACATAGAGTTTCCAAAACATATTGAAATTCAAATACTTGGGGACCAATTTGGAAACTTTGTTCATCTAGGTGAAAGAGAGTGCTCTATTCAAAGAAGGCATCAAAAAGTTATAGAAGAAGCCCCCAGTCCTTTTGTTGATAAAAAATTAAGAGATAAGATGGTAGACCATGCAATAAAGTTAGCAAAAGCCGTTGGTTATTACTCAGCAGGTACAGTTGAATTTGTTGTTGATAAAAATAAAAACTTTTATTTTTTAGAAATGAATACAAGACTTCAAGTTGAACACCCTGTAACAGAGTTAATTACTGGTATTGATTTAGTTGAGCAAATGATAAAAGTTGCATATGGAGATAAATTAAACTTAACCCAAAAGGACATAGAATTTTCTGGAAACGCCATTGAATGTAGAATATATGCTGAAGATTCATCAAAAAATTTTTTACCTTCGATAGGAAGATTAACAAGATATATTGAACCAAAAGGAAAAAATATTCGAATAGATTCAGGTGTAGTTGAGGGTTCAGAAATAACAATGTTTTATGACCCAATGATATCAAAGTTATGTACTCATTCATCAGATAGGAAAAGTGCTATCAAAGAAATGCTCAATGCACTTGATAGATATTATATTGAAGGTGTTCAAACAAATAGAGATTTTTTGTCTAAAATATTACAACATAAAAACTTTGATGATGGATTGTATTCTACATCGTTTATATCTGAACAATATAAGGATGGGTATGATTCTTACAAAGATGATATAATAAATAAAGATGTACTTTACGCAGTTGCAACTTTTGTGAATTTTCAGTACCTACTTAGGGCTGCTTCAATTTCTAATCAGCTAAAGGGATTTAATAAAACTGTTGGGAATATTTGGAATGTTATTGATAATAAAAAAAATATAAATGTTAAAATAAATTACAATAATTTTAATAATAATTTTGATGTTTATTTACCAGAAAAACATTTTAGTATTAAAAGTAATTGGAAGATTGGTTATCCCTTGTTTTCAGCCATAATTGATAATAAGCTTCACTATTTTTCAATACAAAGAAATGGCCCAAAATTTAAAATAAATCATAAAGGATCAATGATAGATTTATTGGTTTTATCCGAGAGACATTCTGAATTAAATAAGATAATGATTCCTAGAAAAAAAGTGGATACATCAAAATTTCTTCTTGCGCCAATGCCTGGATTGCTGGTCTCTCTGCCTGTAAAAAATGGCGATTCAGTTGATGAAAACCAACCTTTAGCAATAATCGAAGCTATGAAAATGGAAAATATTATTAAATCTGACAAAAAAGTAAAAATTAAAAAAATTAATTGTAAAGAAGGGGATAGTTTAGAGGTCGATCAAGTAATATTAGAATTTGAATAATAATGCGGCCGTGGCGGAACTGGTAGACGCGCAACGTTGAGGTCGTTGTGGGATTATTTCCTGTGGAAGTTCGAGTCTTCTCGGCCGCACCAAAATAATGTTTACTAAACTGTGGTAGAATAGTAGTATTATACCATGAAATATATATACAAACATGGGAATCAATTCTGGTATCAACGCGCTGTTCCAGAGTCTATTTATAAAATAATTGGTGTTAAAAGTATTAAAATTTCTCTAAAAACAAATAAAATTTCCACAGCAATTAAAAGATCAAAAATTCAAGCCTTAGAACACCAGAAAATGTTCAAGTATTTTAAAAAAAAGTCAAATAGTTATGTTGAAAAATTTTTTTCTAAAACTACAAAGAATATTAAGAAATATGAGATTAAATTTTTGGATGATTATGAAGATTTAGTTGCAAAATTAGTATTTTCTAAATCTAAATACTTAAATGATTTAAAAACCACTCTAAATTTAAATGATAAAAATCAACATACTCTTGAAAATTTCTTATTTGAAAATATTCCAGATCAATTCCCGCTCTTATCTGAAAGTCTTGGATTATTAAATAATAAAAACTTTGATATTAAAAATAGAAGTATTTATGGATCATTAATTACTGAATTTTTGAAAATTTGTGATGATAAAACTATAAACGAATATAATGAAAATGATGCAACAAAGCTTTATAACTATTTTGTTAAAACAAATGAAATACAATTTGGTAAGAAAATTATTAAAAATTTGGATTACTATTTTGCAACTTTATTTAAATACTTTAGCCTAAATAAAGAAGTCTTTCTTAAAAGCATTAAATTTAACACTAATAGAACGAGAGCTGAAAAATTTTCTGAAGCTGAGCTTCATGATTTAAAAAATAATTGCTTAAATAAAAAGGATTTTACTAATTTTATAATTGCTATGCTTTTGAATACAGGATGTAGTTTCAAAGAATTAATTGGATTAGAAAGTAATGATGTTAATCTCGACAAAATAAATCCGTTCATAATCATTAGATCCAATTTAAACAGGACAATAATAAATATTAATAAAATTCGATCAATTCCTCTTGTTGGTTTATCACTCTGGGGTGCAAAAAATATCTTTCAAGATAAAAAAGAATCACTTTTAAAAGATTTTAAAAATCACAAAAAGTTAATTAAGTATAATGAATCACTAGTTAACAAGAGAATAAAAAGTTTTTCTAATAAAAAAACTATTTCTTCTTTCAGACTCTCCATCATAAATAGACTTGTTCAAGTTGAATGTCCTGAAGAAGTGATTTTAGAAATAATTGGTAATTCAAAGAAAAATAGATTGTATAGAAGAGATATTAGTTTAGAACTTAAGTCAAGTTGGTTAAAACAAATTGATTTTTGAATAAATAATTAACAAAAAAGACTGTTTTTATAAAGGACTATTTGATGAAAAAACATAAAAACAATCTAGATTTCTTAAAACCAGATATATTCAATAGCTTCATTGATTTGCTAGAAAAAAAAGATACTAAAAAAATATTTAAAAAAATTAAAAATTTTCATCCTTCAGAAATTGCATCTTATATTCAAATTTTAGATGTAAAACATAGAAAACAACTTCTCAATATTTTATCTAAAGATTTTGACAGTAAAATATTAGTAGAATTAGAACCTAGTTTTTTACAAAAAATTGTTAATGAGATTGAGCTAAAAATAATTTATAAAGCAATCAATGAACTAGATTCAGATGATGCTGCTATAATTATTGGCTCATTGGATGATGAAAAAAAGAAATTGGTTTTATCTAAAATTTCAAGAAAGGAAAGAACATTTATTGAAGATAACCTTAGTTATGATGAAAATACTGCTGGAAGACTAATGCAGTTAGAGTTGGTTCGTATTCCAGTCCATTCCAATGTGGGTGATGTGATAGATTATTTGAGGAAGAAACGAACATTACCTAAAGTATTTTATGACTTATATATTGTTGATAAAAATCAAAAATTAGTCGGGACAATAGAATTGAGTGCTATAATATCATCTTCAAGAAATGTAAAAATAAGTAATATAATGAAAAGAAGTGAACTTAGTGTTCATTCTTCACTTGATCAAGAAGATGTTGCTGATATTTTTAGAAAAAGAAATCTTACTTCAATTGCTGTAATTGATGACGATAGAAAACTTCTAGGAACCATAAATGTAGATGATATAGTTGATGTTATTGATGATGAGGCTCAAGAAGACATTCTTAAATTAGCTGGTGTTGGGGAGCAAGATTTCTATGGCGCCATAATATCAATTACAAAAGCAAGATTTGCTTGGCTATTTTTTAATTTAATTGCAGCATTTTTTGCTTCTTATGTAATTAAGAATTTTGAGGGAACTATTGAAAAATTAGCAATTCTAGCAGCTTTGATGCCAATAGTTGCTTCAATGGGTGGTTGTTCAGGTACCCAGTCGTTAACAACTGCAGTTAGAGCAATTGCAATGAAACAGTTAACTTGGTCAAATGCCTTGAGATCTGTGGGTAAAGAAGTGTCTGTAGGGATGATAAATGGAGTGATTTTTTCTGCAGCTTCTTTCTTTTTAACATATTATTGGTTTCAAGAACTTCTTTTAAGTTTTGTAATATCGTTTTCGTTATTTTTAAATTTAATTTTTGGTTCATTTTTTGGAATATTTATTCCAATTTTTTTAACCAAAAAGGGAGTGGATCCCGCTATTGCCTCTGGAACTTTTGTTACCATGTTCACAGATATAGTTGGCTTTTTTATGTTTTTAAGTTTGGCAACTATTTTTTTGATTTAGTTTTCTATTTCTGAGACAGTTATTGTTACCTCAGTTCCAAAGAAGGTTTTATCATTTAGTTGGATGGATGCAAGTCTGGACTTGTTCTGATAATTAAGAAGGCTACTTTCAGATGTTATTTCAGACAATTTCTTCCAACCAAATTTAGGGAATTCATTCCTGAAAAAGTCAAAAATAGCTAGTTGATTTTGACTTGTATCAAATGACAGTCTTCCAAGCCATCCGTTTAGTTTAGAAATTATTATTGAATCTTCCTTATTTAACTTTGAGTTAAGTGGTATTGGAATATCGTCGAATTGAGCAAAATTTAATTCTGTGCCAGGTGCCCCTTCAGGACCTTTAACAGGTAATAAATCCTCACCAGAGCAGGCAAATAACAAAAAAAATAGACTTAATGTAAGGATTCCTTGTATTTTTTTGTTGAGCATAAACTATTCTAAAAATTATTGCTTTATTTTTCAATGTAAATTATTAAATTATAATTAATGAAATATTTTTTGTCATTGTTAATTATGTTTTTTGGCTTTAATTCTAATTCGGCTACAGGAAAATTTCACGATTTTTCAATAGAATCAATAGCTGGTGAGGAAATGAAACTAGATAAATTCAAAAATAAAGTTGTTCTTTTAGTAAATACTGCTTCGCAATGTGGTTTTACACCGCAGTATGCTGGGTTGCAAAAAATTTATGATCGATATAAAGAAGAAGGTTTTATTGTGCTAGGAGTTCCATCCAATGACTTTAATCAAGAATTAAAAAGTGACTCTGAAGTTAAAGAATTTTGCGAGATAAGATATGGTGTTAACTTTCCAATGACATCGATTCAAAAAATAAAGGGTCAAGATGCTCATCCACTATATAAATGGATTTCAGCTAATATGTCAGTCATAGCTCAGCCTAGATGGAATTTTCATAAATATTTAATAGGTAAGAATGGTGAAATAATCAACTGGTTTTCATCCATGACCAGTCCAACTTCGGAAGGATTGTTATTAGAGATAGAAAATGCACTTGATGCAAAATGATCATTGATTATAAAGATTCTTTTTTGGTTATAGTTGATGTTCAAGAAAAGCTAATCAAGAAAATTTCTAATAATGATCAAATTTTAAGCTATATCAAAATTCTCATTGATGTATCTAAAGTTCTCGATTTACCCGTAATAATAACGGAGCAATACCCTAGAGGACTTGGTGCGACAGTTGAAATGATCGAGAATAGCCTCAAAGGAAAAAGGTTTGATAGAATAGAAAAAACTTCATTTTCATGTCTAGGTTCAGACCCTTTCAATTTAGTATTAAAAAAAATTGAAAAGAAACAAGTTATCCTAACAGGAATTGAAACCCACATTTGTATTTTGCAAACTTCTTTTGACTTAATAAAAAAAGGTTATGATGTTTTCTTGATTGATGAGGCGACAGGTTCAAGAAATGACCCTCATAAACAAATTGGAATTGAAAGAATGAAGAACTTTGGTGTAACCTTAACAAACATTGAGATGCTACTATTTGAGCTAATCAAAGATTCAAAAAGTCCTTATTTTAAAAAATTATCAAGCTTAGTGAATAAATAAACTAAACAGAATAATACATTTTAAATTCAACTGGATGAGGAGTGTGCTCAAATTGGAGAACTTCATCCATTTTCAAAGCAATGTAAGAATCAATTAGATTGTCAGTAAAAACATCTCCTGCTTTTAAAAAGTCTCTATCCTTATCTAATGCAACTAAAGCTTCTCTTAAACTTCCACAAACAGTTGGGATGTCTTTGATTTCTTCTTCAGAGAGAGCGTAAAGATCTTTGTCCATTGCATCACCGGGATGTATCTTGTTTTTTATTCCGTCTAAACCAGCCATCAACATAGATGCAAATGTAAAATAAGGATTGCCTGAAGCATCACCAAACCTTACCTCAAACCTTGCTGCATTTGGGCTACTTACAAAGGGTACTCTGCATGCAGCGGATCTATTTCTAAATGAGTAGGCAAGTAGAACAGGGGCCTCAAAACCAGGTATGAGTCTTTTGTAACTATTTGTAGTTGCGTTAGAGAATGCATTAATTGCTTTAGCATGTTTTATAATACCGCCAATATAGTATAGGCATTCATCTGATAGCCCATTATATCCGTTACCAGCGAATACTGATTTATTTCCCTTCCAAACAGATTGGTGAACATGCATACCCGAACCATTATCATTGTATACTGGCTTTGGCATAAATGTAGCTGTTTTACCGTAAGCCTGTGCAACCATATGAACGCAATATTTATATTTCTGGAGATCATCTGCACTTTTAATTAATGAGCCAAATTTCATTCCAAGTTCGTGTTGAGAGGGAGCAACTTCGTGATGATGTTTTTCCATTGTCAATCCCATTTCCGACATTGTAGAGACCATTTCGGCTCTAATATCAGAAGCTGAATCAACTGGAGGTACAGGGAAATAACCACCCTTATCTTTAGGTCTATGACCCATGTTTCCACCTTCCATCTCAGTGCCAGTATTGTAGGCTCCTTCCTCTGAATCAATACTGTAGAATGTATACTCTTGATTAGTTGCCCATTTAACATCATCGAAAATAAAGAATTCTGCTTCAGGGCCAAAGAAACATTTATCACCTATCCCTGTTTTTTTTAGATATGCCTCAGCTTTTTTACCAGTACTTCTTGGGTCTAATTCGTATGGTTTTCCGTCATCTGGTTCTATTACATCACAGAAAAGTACAAGTTGGGGTTGAGCTGTAAATGGATCCATAACAGCAGTTGATGGATCAGGTTTGAGAATCATATCAGCCTCGTGTATATCTTTCCACCCTGCTATAGAAGAGCCATCGAACATAATTCCGTCTTTGAATGTATTTTCATCAATTGTCTCAACTGTTTGAGCTGTATGTTGCCACTTACCTTTGGTATCAGTGAACCTTAGATCAACAAATTTAACTTCTTTATCTTTAATTGTTTTTAAAACTTTAGCTACATCAGACATAATTTCCTCCTTGTGTGTAGTTTACTTATAGTTTTTATATAGCGTCCTTACCTTTTTCACCTGTTCTAATTCTAATTACCTCATCCATGTTGGAAATAAAAATTTTTCCATCTCCAATTCTACCTGTATGAGCCTTTGACTTAATTGTTTCAACAACATCATTGACTAGATTATCTTCAATAATCAACTCAATTTTGATTTTGGGAAGGAAATCAACAGCATATTCAGCACCTCGATATAACTCGGTATGACCTTTTTGACGACCATATCCTTTAATTTCTGATACAGTCATACCCATTATACCTATAGAATTGAGCTCATCTTTAACTTCATCTAGTTTAAATGGTTTAATAATAGCTTCTATTTTTTTCATGTGACAGATAAAGCAAGAAGTATGCCAAAGCAGGGTTTATAGGGTTTTTTATACTTTTTCATTGAATTAATTAACTAATGGTTAAATATTAAACAAAAAATCGTTTAATTTCTACTCAGAAATAAATTCTTTAAGCAATTCTATTGATCTTTTTAAATTTTCTAGTTTACTAGCATAAGAAATTCTGATGAAGCCTTCACCATTTTTTCCAAATGAAGAACCTGGAACTGTTGCTAGAAATTTATTTTCTAATAAAGAATTACTGATTTCTTTTGATGAGAGATTGTCTTTTTTTATTTTTGGGAAAACATAAAAAGCCCCCTTAGGTTTAACGCAGTCTATGTTTGGAATGGAATTTAAATGCTCAACTAAGAAGTCTCTTCTTTTCAAAAATTCATTAATCATATTTTCAACATGATCTTGTTTACCTTTCAAGGCCTCTATTCCAGCAAATTGTGTTGCAAGGTTAACACAGGAATGACAATTTATAGCAAGTTTTTCAGCATAATCAAAAATTTTCTTTGGGAATATTCCATAACCTAGTCTCCAACCAGTCATCGCAAAAGTTTTTGACCATCCGTCTAGAACGATAACTCTATCTTTAATTTGAGAAAAAGATTTTAGACTTACATGCTTGTTATTATCAAAGATAATTCTACTATAAATTTCATCAGATAGAATAAAAATATCCGGGAAATTTTCTAATCCTTTAGCTAATTTTTTTAGTTCCTTATAAGGAACAACCCCACCAGTGGGATTGGCTGGTGAATTTAAAATTATAAGTTTTGTTTTTTTAGTGATCAGAGAAAGCAATTCATCTGCATCAAATGAAAAACCATTTTCCATTCTGTGAGGAAGTGGCACTGGTTTGGAACCTGTATAATCTATCATAGACTTATAGGCAATAAACCCTGGATCTGGAAATATTATTTCAGCTCCTGGATGCCCAAACATCATAAGTGTGTAAAAAATAACTGCTTTTCCTCCAGGGGTAACTATTATATTTTCAGGATTAATTTGAACATCTGTTCTTTTTAAGAAATCTTCAGCAATTGCTTCTCTAAGTTCAAGAATTCCTGCAGATGGGCTATAACCATGCTGACCATCCTTTAATGCTTTTACTGCAGCTTCAATTATATTAGGCGGTGTTGGAAAATCCGGTTGACCAATGCCTAAATTTATAACATCCTTACCTCTTTTTATTAATTCATTGCTTCGGGCAAGAATTGAAAAGGCAGTATCACTACCAATTTTGAAAATTAATTTATTTAAGTCGACCATTGTTGAATTAGAGTGAAAAAATTAATATAAGCAAATATAAAAAAATTTACACAATTATTTAATATTAGGTTAAATTATTTTTTTATTTTGGTGGCTGTAGCTCAGTTGGTTAGAGCGCTGGTTTGTGGTACCGGAGGCCGGGGGTTCAAATCCCCTCAGCCACCCCATTTCATTATTAACTAATTATTGAGTTTTATAAAAACCAATTCTATTATCTATTAATATGAAATTTTTAATTTTTTCTGATCTTGACGGAACCTTTTTAAATAGTGAAACATATTCTTTTGGTGCTTTAAAAAATTACATTAAAAAATTTAATTTTCAATACGAACTCATCTTTGTTTCAAGTAAAACATATGATGAAATTATTAACATTCAGAAAAAATTAAACATAGACTTTCCATTTATCGTTGAAAATGGAGCATGTATTTTTTTTCCTGTAGATTATTTTAAAAATAAAAAGATATCTACTAAATTAGATAATTATAAAAATCATTTAGAGTTAAGATTAACTGTATTTGATGCTGTAAAATTTTACAAGCAAATTAGTTTTTTAAAGGAAAAGTATAAATTTAGCTTTTATATGGATCTGCCAAATAAAAAAATAACAGAATTAACAAATTTGAAAAGTGATTCAGTAAAACTAAGCAAGCTTAGAAAATTTTCTAATCCAATTCTTTGGGAAGATTCATATCAAAAAAAGTCAAACTTTATAGAAGAAGTAAAGTCTCTCTACAATTATTATTCTATTTCAGAAGGTGGAAGATTTCTTCATATATCAGATAGATTTGATAAAGGTTTAGCAATAAATAAGTTGTTAGATTTTAAAAAAGAATATGATTTACCCTTTATGACTATTTCACTGGGTGATAGTCAAAATGATTTACCAATGTTTAAATTAACTGATTTCGCTTGTATTATAAAATCAAAATCAAAATTAGAATTAGATAATGTAAATAAAAATATCTATATTAGTAATATGAAGGCTCCTGATGGCTGGAAAGAATCATTAGACTTTATATTTAAAAAGGAGATTAAAAATTTCTGATTTTTATCAAAATGGACTTGTAGCTACTCTTCATAATTTTTCAGAAAGGAAAATTGAAGAACTTGAGAAGGATATTTTGGAATTTTCAAAATTCAGGCCTATAACTCTAATTTTACCTTCACTATACTCTGAAATCAAAGGCAAAGCTCTTCCAAATATAGTTAATGAAATTAGTAAAATTAAATATTTACAAAATATAGTAATAGGCCTAGATAAAGCTAATGAAAGTGAATTTATAAATGCCAAAAAGTTCTTTTCGAAGCTTCCTCAAAAGCATAAAATATTATGGCATGACGGCCCCAATCTTAAAAAATTAGATAAGAAATTAGCAGATAATAATTTAGCTCCGCAAGAAATGGGTAAGGGAAGAAATGTCTGGTATTGTATGGGATATATTTTGGCACTTGGAAACACTGAAGCTGTTGCACTTCATGACTGTGATATACTCACCTATAAAAAAGACCTTTTGTGTAGATTAGTTTACCCAGTTGCAAACCCAAAATTTAACTTTGACTTTTGCAAAGGATATTATCCAAGAATATCTAAAAACAAAGTTAAAGGAAGAGTATCAAGGCTTCTTGTTACACCTATCTTAAGAGCTTTGGAAAAAACTATAGGAAATAAGGAGTTTATTTCATTTATTGATTCATTTCGTTACCCTCTTGCTGGTGAGTTTTCTTTCAGGAGAAGAGTTTTAAAAGATATTAGAATTCCTTACGATTGGGGTTTGGAAATTGGTGTTTTATCAGAAATGTATAGAAATTTTTCTGGAAACAGATTGTGTCAAGTCGACATAGCAGATAAATATGATCACAAACACCAAAATATTTCTTTTGACGATAAAAGTACAGGATTATCAAAAATGTCTATAGATATTATCAAGGTTTTAATAAGAAAACTTGCTTCTCAGGGTGAAGTATTCTCAATGTCAATTTTCCGGTCATTAAAGGCAACATATTTTAGAGAGGCACTAGATTTTGTGCAAATTTATAAAAAAGATGCAATGATGAATTCATATGAAATTGATGTGCATGAGGAAGAATCAGCAGTTGAATTATTTGCAAGAAATATAATGGAAGCTGGTCAAACCTTTCTTGATTCTCCAATGGAATCTCCTAATATTCCAACTTGGAACAGAGTTGATACTGCTTTTCCAAATTTTTTAGATGAGTTAAAGAATGCAATCGAGTTAGATAATAAAGGCTAATATTATTGATGGGAAACTCAAACTCCGAAATAGTCAAAAACTTTCTCAAAAATATTTATAAAAAATCTTCATCAAAAGAAATAAATAAATTAAAAAAAGATATAGAAAGTATTTTTTTTAAAAATTCAAAAAAAAAACCAGAAAATAATTTATGGAATGAAACAGATTTCTTTTTAATAAGCTATGCAGATTCTATAATTAAGAAAAATCAAAAAAATTTAAAAACATTAAATTTTTTTTTAGATAAATATTGTAAAGATTTTAATTTTGTACATATTCTTCCTTTTTTTCCATCTTCTTCTGATGATGGTTTTGCAATTATTGATTATAAGAAAGTAGACAATAATCATGGTGACTGGAATGATTTCAAGAAAATCAGTTCAAAATTTAACGTAATGGTTGATCTTGTAATAAATCATTGTTCATCATCAAATGAATTATTTAAAAATTTTTTAAACAATGATGAACCAGGTTCAGATTTCTTTATACACAGAAAAAATGGTAACGGATTATCAAAGGTAGTTAGACCAAGAACATCTAATCTATTAAAAGAAATAAAAACAAAATTTAAAAAAGGTTATGTTTGGTGTACTTTTAGTCATGATCAAGTTGACTTAAATTTTAAAAATCCAAAAGTTTTGATTTTTTTTCTTAATATAATCAAATTTTATTTAGATAGTGGTGCATTGGCTTTAAGGTTAGATGCAGTTGCTTATCTATGGAAAGAGGAAAGAACAAAATGTATCAATCTACCTGAAACTCATAGTATAGTTCGATTAATTAGATTTTTAATTCAAAATTATTCTCCAAGCTCTATTTTAATAACCGAAACCAATGTTCCAAGTGAGGAGAATTTAAGTTATTTCGGAAATAATAATGAAGCCCATTGTATATATAATTTTTCTTTAGCTCCACTTTTGATTCATGCAATTATATCTGGAAATAGTTTTTATTTGAAAAAATGGTCACGAAGCATGCCTCCAGCACAGATTGGTAATACTTATCTTAACTTTTTATCCACACATGACGGTATCGGAATGCGTCCATTAGAGGGAATTATACCTGATAAAGAATTGAAAAAATTCTTTAAAATACTCCAAAAGTCAGGAGCATTTCTTTCTTTTAGATCTTCAAATAATAAAGAAAATGTTTATGAGGTTAATACTACATTACTTGATGCATTTTCTAATACTTTTGATGGAAAGGATAATTATAAAATTAGAAGGTTTATATTATCTCATGAAATACTATTTTGCATGGAGGGTATTCCAGCAGTTTATTTACAAAATTTAGTTGGATCCAATAATGATAAAAGAAAATTTAAAAAAACTAAATCGTATAGGTCTTTAAATAGAAGAAATTGGGACTATGATAATCTTATAAAAAAATTAAAAACACCAGATTCACAAAATCACAAGATTTACAAAGAATTAATTAAGTTGATTGCTCTTAGAAAAAAACAACCTGCTTTCCATCCCAATGCAACTCAATTTACTCTTCAATTGGAAGAAAGTCTATTTGGTGTTTGGAGACAAAGTATTGACAGGAGCCAAAGCATTTTCTGTATAAGTAATTTAACTAAATTTAGACAAAGAATTTCTCTACACGATATAAATTTAATTTCTACTGATAAATGGTATGATATATTAAAAAGTAAAAGAATTAAAAATATAAATGATAAAATTTATTTGCTTCCTTATCAAAGTATTTGGATTTCAAATAGATTGGTTTGAAATTATATTTGTGGCACCGGATGTTGGGGGGGTGCAAATACCCTCAGCCACCCCATTCAATAAAATTAATAAAAATTTTACTGACAATTTTCTATATCTACTTTTGTGTCTAAAAATTCATCTCCATTATAATTATTTTTAACACCTTTTATTATAGAAGCATCTTCGAAATCAAAGCCAGTACTTATTCTTATGTATTTATCGTCAATACATTTTTTATGAGATGGATCGAATGCTACCCAACCTAAATTATTTATAAAAATTTCTACCCATGCATGAGTGGTATTCTCACCTGAAACTGTTTCTTCAAATAAAAAGCCATTAACGTATCTAGCTGGTAGTTGGTTAAACCTTGCTACACTAATAAGAATATGAGCAAAATCCTGACAGACACCTTTTTTTTGCCTCAAAGCGTCCTTTGAACTAGTAGAAGTTGTTGTTGACCCACTTGCGTATTTAATAGATTTTGAGACTATTAAATTAAGCTTATGAGCAAATTCTATTTGGTTTTTATTATTTTTTTTTGCAATTTCTGAAATTTTCTTAACGTTTTTACAGGGTCTTGTTAAGTCTGTTTCTCTAAGAAAACAAAGTGGATTAACTTTTTCTTTCAACCCTTTTACTACACCAGATAAATCTTTTGTTTTTAATATCCCTCTAGAAGTAATTTTAAGTTGTCCATTAAAATTATTAACAAAAATATTTTGTATTCTATGTCCTAAGGCATCAGTGTGTGATTCTAGTATTTTTCCATTACTAGAAATTGTTTTCCAATCTATGATTTCTTGATTATCGCATACTGATGGATAAAGTTTTAAACATTGAATAAGCCTTGGGACTGTTGAACTATATTTATAGGTTGTAGAGTGAGTGATTTTAATTTTCATGTTTCTGAACCAAAAAAGTATTTTTGTTCAAATTTTTTATATACAAAATTAATTTCTTCAATAAAGGATTTTAAAAATTCATGTAAACCAATTTCTGTAATTTTATTAGCATTTAGATTTTTTATTTTTTTATACATTAGTGCCATTTTTTTATTTGAAGTAGAAGTTTGTTTATAAAATTTTGATAACCTTCCTAAATGATGGTTAATTTTTTCTATTGAAAAAATTAAAGATCTTGGGCAAGTCATATTCAAAATTAAAAAATCTATAATTTTAGTGTATGTAATTTCTTGTCCTCCATACGCCCATTTAAATGCTCTGAATGATGAAATTGATCTTAACATCAAACTCCATTGAAAATTGTCAATATCACCTCCGACGTAGTTTATACTTGGAAGTAAAATGAAGTATTTTACATTGATAATTCTCGCAGTAAAATCTGCCCTCTCAAAATAAGTTCCTAATATTAAAAAATCATAACCATCATTGATCAGCTGAGTGTTAAGTATTGTGCCTCTAATTAAATTCACCTGTTTTTTTATCCATTCAATAATTTCTGGCATTTCTTTTAGGATATTTTTTGTATCTTTCAAATTTTTATCTAGCTCATGATAAGAGGAGTTAACTGCATTCCAAACCTCTAAAGTAACAGCAGTTCTGACCATTCTTATATTTTCTCTTGCTGTTTTTATGCAATTTTTAACTGAAGAAGAGTTTTCTGGATCAAAGAGAATAAAAAAAATAATTTTCTCTTTAGAAATAGTTTTATATTTTTTTAAATATTCATTTTTAATTCCTGAAGTTTCCAGAATTGATTCCCATTCATTTGTATAACCTCTTTCAGTATTAGGAATCAAAGAAATTCGGTACCCAACCTCTAAAAGTCTAGCCAATGAATCGGCTCGCTCTATGTATCTTGCTGACCAAAATAAATTTTCTGCAGTTCTACTTAGCATATTAACTATTCATTAAGTATCCATGTATCTTTAACTCCCCCACCTTGAGAAGAATTAACTACTAATGAACCCTGATTTAAAGCAACCCTTGTTAGTCCACCATCAACTAATTTTGTTTTATTTGCCCCAACTAAACAAAATGGTCTAAGATCGACGTGTCTTGGAGATAATTTTTTTTTATCAAAGATTGGTACTGAGGATAATTCAAGTATAGGTTGGGCTATATAGTTTGAAGGATTTGAAAGGATTTTCTTTCGGAAAATTTCAATTTCTTTTTTTGACGATTTACTCCCAATTAATAAACCATAACCTCCAGAGCCGTGAACCTCTTTAACTACTAATTTATTTAAATTATTAAGAACGTATTTTTTTGCGTCTTCTTCACAGCATCGCCAAGTTTTTACATTTTCTAGTATTGGTTCTTCTCCTAGGTAAAATTTAATTATTTCAGGTATGTAAGAATAAATTGCCTTATCGTCAGCTATACCTGAACCTGGAGCGGAACAAATATTTACATTACCAGACTTATATGAATCAAATAATCCTGGGATTCCAATAAGTGATGAACTATCGAAAGTAATTGGATCAATAAATTTATCATCAATCCTTCTATAAATTATATCAACTTTTTCTGGGCCCCTAGTTGTTTTCATGTATGTTATTGATTCATCAACGAAAAGGTCATTTCCTTGAACTAATTCAACTCCCATAAGGTCAGCGAGAAAACTATGCTCATAATATGCGCTATTTAATGAGCCAGGCGTAAGTATTACAACTTTTGGTTCTTTATTACATTTTTTTGGGGCTAGACTTTTTAGAGTATCTAACAAATAATTTGGATAGTTTTCTACAGTTTCAATTTTTAATTTTTCAAATAATTCTGGAAACATTCTCATCATTATTTCTCTATTTTCAATCATATATGAAACTCCAGATGGCGTTCGACAGTTATCCTCTAGAACTTTAAAAATTTTTTCGTTAATTCTCACAATATCAGATCCAATAATTGGACTGTAAATTCTTTTGGGAACCTTAAAACCTATCATTTTTATTTCATATGCAGGATTTTTATAAATTAAATTTTCCGGTATTAATTTTGCTTTTACAATTTCACCAGAATTATAAATATCATTTAGAAAAGCATTAACTGCTAAAGCTCTTTGGGTAACTCCTCTTTTAATTTTTTTCCATTCTGTTGAGGAGATTATTCTTGGAAACATGTCAAATGGAATTAAGCGTTCAGTAGAATCAAAGTTATTATAAACAGAAAATGTAATACCTATCTTTTTAAAAAGATTTTCAGCTTCATTTTTTTTTTTAACAATCACATTTTCGGGCAAAGACTTAGCCCAATCATATATTTGATTGTAAAATTTTCTTACTTTTGAGTTTTTATAAACTTCGTTGTACATCTTATCTCACATATCATCGGTGTGGAAAGAGACAGACGGACGCGTTCCTTCGGTTTCAAACCTACTTCCGACCATAATGGTTGAACGTTTATTTAAGATTATAATTAAAAATTTTCTAAATCAAGAATTATCTGGTTTGTGGTACCGGAGGCCGGGGGTTCAAATCCCCTCAGCCACCCCAGTTCAATTATTAAATTATCTGTTTAATATCTTTCTTTTCTCTTTTTCAAATGCCTTAAGATTAAATTTCAAAAAAGGTATAATCACTTTTTCTGTTAGCTAACTCATTCTCATTTTCGTCAAATAGAAAAAAATTTTCATGAAGATTAATATAAAAGCCTATACCTTTTTTTTTATAATTTCTTGGAGGATTATACATTAATCCAACTTTCTCATTACCATACTCATCCATGGACACACCATTTAATGCTTTAGTTGACTTAATCATATGTACTTTGAATATTTGACAATTATTTAGATATAAACTTGACGGTCTTACTTCAAAGCCTGCTATAAGTTCGATAGGAGATCGTTCGCGATGCTTTTCAGTCCATTTGTATCCTGTTTCATCTCTTTCTTTTTTATTAAAGTTTTTTGATTTTTTAACTATAAAGGAATTTTCAATACCTCCAAGTGACATCATCTTTCCTTCTTTACAATCAAAACCAGCATAAATTAGAAGTTGCAGAAAAACTGGAAGAATGGTGGTTGAAATATGTCCTTCTACAAATCTTTCAGCAGGATGTTTGGGTCCTGAAATTACTAAATCACCATCATCGTTTAGCAAATCAAATATTTTATCAAGAAAAAGACCTTGATTTCTTTGATGCTCTATAACATGAGAACAATAAATCATATCATATTTTGTTTTAAAATTGTATTTATTGAAATCACCAACTAACTCTGCTTCTTTTTCATACTTATCAATTATGTCAACTGAAAGACCAAATGCTCGTATTATTTGACAATGCTTTCCTAATGCACCACCAATATCTAAAACTTTAAATCTTTTTCTAAATTTATTTTTAGATAGTAAATATTCAACTAAGGAAAATCCTCCATAGTCTAATCTAGGGATTTGATGTAACATGTTAAGTAAACAGCAAAATAAATGCCAAATTTCTAAACATAAATTTTAATTAAGTAATGAATTGTTGCACCAATCTAAAAATTAGGCTACCATTTAGTTCTGTATTGACTTAAATAAAAGTATTAGCAAAAATTAAAATTTAACAAGGAAACTTACGATGGCAGAATATATGATGCCACCCGAGATGGAAGCGTTTGTTGACGGCTGTGAAACTGTTGCTATGGATGCATTTGATCCAGCAGCATTTGAAGCAGATCCCTCTGCAGCTTTCGCTGACACTATGGGTGCTGTAATGGACTACATGGGTGACTGTGGAATGCCGCCTGATATGATGGCTAATTTTCAAGATGTTGCTTGTGGATGTTTTGATTCTTACATGGGTGATAATCCTGACGCAGCTCCAATGGAATGTTTTGACGCTGTTGGTGCAGGAATAGACCTTCATATGGGTGATATGCCACCTGACATGCATTGCGGAGATATGGCGGACGCTTGTCCTCCACCACCAGCTGATTATGGTGCATTTATGGACGAATGCCCTCCGTGCGGTTCATTCGACGGGGGTGATAGTTATGATCCTGGTGCTCATCCACATTGTGGTGGAATGGCCGATATGATGGGTCCTCCTCCAGGCGATATGGCTGGACCTCCTCCAGGTGAGGGTGGACCACCTCCAGGTGATATGGCTGGAGATCCAATGGGCGAACCAGGACCAATGGACGGTGGACCAGGTGCTGATCCATTATTTGGTGAGGGTGGACCGGCAGGTGGACCAGGTGGTGATCCAATGGGCGAACCAGGACCAATGGATGGTGGACCAGGCGGACCTCCACCAGAAGGTGATATGGGCGGTGCTCATTCGCACATGGATGATGCTGGTGCTCATCATGATCATGGACCAGATATGGGTCCAGGACCAGGTGCTGGACCTGAGCCAGACATGGGTGGTATGGAACCACCTCCGCCGCCAGATGATCCAGATGATGTGGCTGGCTAAACTATTTTTAATCAAGGATCTCTCAACAAATAGAGATCCTTGATTAAATTCTAATTATTTCTAAAAAAAGTATAATTATTATTTTGATTATCTAATTCATTTTGCTTTTATAATAATTAAATTTTGCCAGAGAAAATTCTAAAATTATATTTTATGAAATTAGTTTTAAATAATTACACTAGTTTTATTGCAAGGATAGTTGTTATTATTGAGTAGAGAAGGATACTTACAATGATTAGTATAACTTGATTAGCTTTAAAATAATTTTCTTTTGTTATCTCTTTGACTTGATACAAAAGGTTGGGCCAAGTATATGATACAAAATCACCTTGAGACATTACATTAACAAGCTTTCCAGCATTATCAACGACAGGTACATGTCTAAACCTTTCATTTGACATTTGTCTAAGCCATGAAATTAAGTTATCGTCCTGACTTGCAGTTTTTACGCGTGTAGTCATTACATCTTTGAGCTTGGTTGTTTTTGGATTCATAGAATTATTGAGGACTTTATTCATCAAATCTCTTTCCGTGAAGATACCTTGTACTTTACTTTGTTTATCAACTATTACAACTGAACCAAAGTTATCTTTTGACATTGCTTTAACAGCAGCAAGTACGGTTTGATTCTTATCAAAAGTTAATGGGGGTTTCTTACTTTTGAACTCGGGTCTTTCAGATATCTTCATGTTAAATACTCCTAAAAAATGTATATAATAAATCTAAAATAAAAAAAAAGCTTTTTTTGAATTTGGTAAAAATTTTTAATTATTTTAGAAAAGTTTTAGAGATTTGATGCAGAGGGTTCTGCTAATTACTGTTTAATTTTGTAACCTGTATTAAAAATAAGGGTTATAACAACTAAACATATTATTAAGAAAAAAATAATAGCAAAAAATGACGAAAAAATGCTCACATCTGCATTATCATAGAAACTCCACCTAAAAGCGCTGATCAAGTATACTATGGGGTTAAAGTATGAGATTTTTTGCCAAAAATCTGGCAGCATATTAATTGAATAAAAACTTCCCCCAAGAAAAGTTAATGGGGTGATCACAAAAGATGGAATGAGTTGAATCTTTTGAAAATCATCAGCCCATATACCAATTATAAAACCAAACAGACTAAATGTTATACTAATTAATACCAATAAAATAATCATCCAAAAGGGATGAAAAATTACTATTTCGATAAAAAATGATGATGTAATCAGGATTACTAGGCCTACTAAAACTGATTTTGAAGCAGCAGCAAAAACATATCCAAAAGTAATTTCAAATGGTGATATAGGAGCAGAGAGAATTTCATAAATAGTACCACTGAATTTGGGAAAATATATTCCAAAAGAGGAGTTTGATATGCTTTGATTCAGAATAGTAAGCATTATTAGTCCTGGTACAATGAATGAAGAATAAGTAATACCATTTATATCTTCTATTCTTGAACCAATGGCAGAACCAAAAACGATGAAATAAAGAATTGTGGATAAAACTGGCGAAGCAATACTTTGAGTAATTGTTCTAAATGTTCTGGCCATTTCAAATTTATAAATAGCGTATATACCCCTATAATTCATTTTTCTAAAATATTTAAAAAGATTTCTTCAAGGTTTGTTTTTTCTATCTCTATATTTTTAAAATCTATTTTTTTTTTTATAAGATCATTTAATAATTTAGAAATTGATTTTTTATTTTCACCATAATCAAAAAAAAATTTTAATTTATTACCTTTTAACTCAAAATTATAATCATTAAAATCCCTTGAAATAACTTTTAGGGGAGAATTGAGAGTAATAATTAAAGTTTTTTTACCAAGTTTTTCTATCAATTCTTTTTTGGTATCCATTACTATTAATTTTCCTTTATTTATAATTCCTATTCTATCAGCTATTTTTTCTGCTTCTTCAATGTAATGAGTGGTTAAGAAAATTGTCACTCCATTTTTTTTTAAATCTGCTAAATTTTTCCATAATTCTTTCCTCAAGTGAACATCTACGCCAGCTGTTGGCTCATCCAAAAATAAAACTCTTGGTTCATGGGAGAGAGCTTTTGCAATCATTACTCTTCTTTTCATTCCTCCAGATAAAGTTCTAATTTGGTGATCTTTTTTTTCATATAGGGCAAGTGATTTCAAAATAGACTCAAGATATTCACCAGAACTTGGTCTATTAAATAGACCTCTGCTAAATTTCAAAGTATTAATTACCTTTTCAAATGAATCAGTTGCTATTTCTTGGGGAACCATACCAATCAATGATCTTGCTTCTTTATATGATTTGACAATATCAAGACCAAAAACATTTATTTTACCTTTATTTTTTTTTGTTATTCCACAAATTATATTAATTAAAGTTGATTTGCCAGCTCCGTTCGGTCCAAGTAAAGCAAAAATCTCACCTTTTTTTACTGACAAATTTATGTCTTTTAACGCCTGATTACCATTTGGATAAGACTTTTGTAAATTTTGAATATCTATTGCATTTTTCATTAGGTATTAATATTGAATTATATAATTTATTACTTAATTACTATTCAAAAAACATAAAGTTTAAAATAAGAATATTCGATTTGATTTTTTGTCATTTGATGACGAAAATATAAATAATCAAAATAACTAATGATAAAATCAAGATTATTTTTTGAATTTTATTCTCATTATTTTTATTGATTTTATTTATTTTTTGAAGGTTTGCAATAGACATTACTTGGTCTTCTATATCAGGAAATCTTTTAAAAAAGCAAATGATTTTTATTTATCCACAGGATAAAAAAAAGATAAAAATATAATATTAATTTACATAATAAAAATGGATATTTTGAATACTTATCCACACATTAAAGGTTGTGGATAAGTATTTGACTTAATTTTAAAAATATAATAAATTTTATATTATTTAATCAAAATTAGGAGTTTAAATGTTTAATAAAAGAAAAGTTTTAATTTTTATTTTGTCAGCATCATTGTTTCCTTTTTTATCATCTGCTGACACTTATTCAATTAGTGACAGATACTATATTGGATTTGGTGGAGGAATGATACTTCCTGAAGATGTAGATATTAATAAAACTGAAGCTGGTGTTGTTAACGGTGTAACTTTTTCTGCTAATCTAGCTGGAACATTTAAATTTGACAACGGTTACCAAATTTCGGGTTTGATTGGATATAGATATAATGAATATTTGTCATTTGAATCAGAACTTGGTTATACTAGTTTTGACTATGATCAGGTTGATGTTACTGTTGGAGGAACCGCATCTGTAGGGGGTACAACTTTTACTGGGGCAGCAAGCCGTTCATATGATGTGGATGGCAGTATCTCTGCTTTCTCAATGGTTTTTGGACCAGTAATAGACTTTGATATTATGGAAAATTTAGAATTTTTACTTGGAGGGGGAATTGGTTTTTCAAGTTATAATGATGAAATTAAATCAGTTGGTGGATCAACTGGACTTTCATATGACGAAGATTTTACAAATTTCACTTCGAAGTTCAAAACAGGTTTAAACTATTCTTTATCCCCAAAAAGTTATGTTCAACTTGAATATGGGTATAATTATGTAGATTCTAGTATTGAAAACTATTCAGAAGATTTTGGAGCTCATAGTCTAGGTGGCAAATTTGTTCTAAATTTTTAGAAGTATAAGCATTATTTTTTTATTTAGTATAATATAATCAAAGAGTAATTTGTTTTTCTACCAAGTCTATAAAGTTACAAACTATTAAATATTTGTTGAATTTTTCTCAATTATTTCCTATAAGAATGTTTGAAATTAATAGACTATGGAAGAAATACTTGAAATAAGAGATGGATGTAAAACTCCATTGGAATTACTTGAGAGCAAAGCTTTTTCTCAATACCTTGGTATTTATAAGAAACAATTTATAAAAGATCTTGAGTCTCGTCAGGATTCAGATCAAAAAGAAGAAGTAACTCATAAAATAGATTTTGTTAAAAAGATAAACTCAGAAATTTATGTAAATCTTTTGAAGTTAGATGACAAACTTTCTGAATCAAATATATCAGAACATAAAGAAAGCATAAGATTCCTTGAGGGTTTATTTCATCATTATAGAAAAAAATCATATACAAGGTTAATAAAACTTCATGATGATATTTTAAGTTCTAAAGAAAAAGCAGAATCCATTAAAGATAGAATTTCTAACAGGGCGAATAAACTTAAAGATTTGATATTAGAAACTCGGCGTATTTTATTAACAAAAGTTGATTTTAGTATTGGCGTAAGAAGGAGCCAAGGTTTAGAGTGTCAACCAAATGTTACTTGTGGTGAAATATCTGGAAAAAATATTGATTTGCCTGAGAGTTACTCGAATCTCAACAAAGTACCATTAACCACCCATGCTGATATGCGTACCGGTATACATTACACAACACATGCAAATAAAAGAGCTTTTCCTTTTTTTGCACTAAACCATAATCCATTTAAAAATAATAATTTTAAATCTGAAGATTATGTTGCAATTCCCTTTGAAGTTGGTCAATGGAACATAATAGCATATATTCATAAATCGAGAGGGTGCATTGAGTTAGAACCAGGTTTACTTAATCTTTTTCCTTTTTCCAAAGTTAGAAAATTAGCAGGTAAAAGACCAGATGGTGTATTTATTTTTGGTTGCCCTCAGTCAAATATGTCGGATTTGGGTTATCATTATGATAAAGATAACGGACTTTTAGTTGGTTTAATTCCAAATATTGATGATTGTAAATACTTTGGTTACGGGAAAAAACCTATTTTAACTCTTCATAATGTATTATGTATACTCAATGATCATTTACCACTACATTGTGGATGTACCAGATATGTAGTCAAATTTGACTCAGAAACAAACGAACCCTATATATCCGATTCCTTTATAAAAGCTGATGATATGGGAAGAGCATCCCTGTTCGATGAAGATGATAAATCTAATCAAAACGGTAAGGATAACATTCCTTATTTCTTTGGAACAGAGACAGGTGCTTTTGCCTGCTTAGATGGTTTTAGTGAGTATACAAAAATGCAAATGGAGGGAAGAGAGATTGGTTATAATAAACACGCTGGGACTAATGCCAGACAAATCGTTCCTGTGACCGATTACACAGAGGTTTCAACTGGTTCAGAATTAGATATTCTTTTGTACCTAAATAACTACGACTTAATTGAACCAGGTCAATCATGTATGGATGTTGATATGAGCGTTGATGATGCTCTGGATCATTTTAGAAAAGGTGCTAGAGTTGCTGCTGGAAGTACACAAACTCATCGAGGAAAAGTTGAAATTAGTTATTGGGCAAATCCATTTCCTTTACTTAAAGACAAAAATTGGGATGATCTACCTGAACATGTAGATTTAAGTGAAAAATTTAAAAATATAGAAAAAAAATTCTTTGAAATTATTAAAAATAGAGTTGAATCTGGAAAAATGAAGATCGGTGTTGCTCACAGCATGCTTATGGCAGGTGTTTATGCAAAAAATACAGATGAAAGATTAAGCAGGTGTGGTTTTAAAAATCGGGAAATGGTTGAACATGAAGGACCAGAGAGAGCTGCCAGAGATATGATAAGTTTAATAAAAAAAACAGCTGTTGAAAAAAAAAAGCGTCTGCCAAAAGGAATAAATGAGGTTGATATTACTGTTGCATCTGTTGGGGATAGTAGGACAGGTAAATCAGAAATGTCTGAAAAAATGGAGGAGGTTCTAAGTATGAAAGGTCCTCAGCTTGATAATTTGGGCTAATTTTACAATATTAGAATGTCTCTTTATAAGCCTCAATCATAATATTACAAATTTTTAAATCTTCCTTAATATAACCTTTTAAATACCCTCCTTTTAAGTCTTTTATAATCTCACCATCTGCTTGATAGTTCATAATTCTTTTTTCAATCAAATTATTTATTTCAAGATTGATCTCATCTAAATTTGATTGATCGGTAGTTTTAGTCAAAAAAGTTTGTAAAGCTACTCCAGTAAGTGACTTAGAGTTAAAAAGAGACTTTTTTTCAAGTTTTCTTCCTTTCTCACTATTTAAATTTGCATATAACTCACTTATCCACGCAAATAATGCTGAACATCTTGTCGATTCATAAATTATATTTTCTGTTAACGATTCTTCATTTTCAGAATTGCTCTCAATGAATGAGCTAAGAGGAACTTGAGCAAAATTATCAGAACTCAATGTTCTATCAGAAAAAATTAGAAAAAAAAAGATTAATAAAACAGACCTCATTCAATAATTATACTTCCTGACATTCCCATTTCAGAGTGTGGAATTTTTTTTTTCTCATCAATAATTGAGCATTGTAAATCATTAAATTTTCCTGTTTTTAAAGGAATGAACCACCATTCTATAGAATGATTTGGATAAACCTCGACTTCATCAATTCTTCCTTTTATTTCTCCAATTTTCCCATATCTTCCAACTACTTGTATTTTTCTTGTAAATATTGACTTTGTAAATTTATCCGATGTAAAATAATGTTTTGAATCACTTTGATTAATTAATTTTAATTTATAAAGTTTTCCAGTTTTTAGATATAAAATATTAGGATCAAAGAAATGATTTTCCCCTTTTTCTCCTTTGAAATAAATTATTTTTTCAACCGGAACTTGCCTTGTCAAGTCACCATCAGCTAAACTAGCAGATAACAAATTTTTACTAAATAGATTTAAAAAAATAAAGAGTAAGATAAAAGGT
>CACEXK010000012.1 GCA_902563505.1 uncultured Alphaproteobacteria bacterium | reverse complement strand
TTAGAGATGCTCATAATAAGACAGGGCAAATCGTAGTTATTGCGGAAAATGAAAAAAAATTTCTGCATCAGTTATCAATTGAAAAGTTTCAATCAATAGAACCAAAAATTGATAAAAGAGTATTTGATATTTTATCTCCTGAAAAATCAATTTCACAAAAAAATTCGTATGGAGGAACATCAACTACTCAGGTCAAAAAAGCAATATTGAGAGCAAAAAGAAAAATGAGGAATTAAGATGAAATTTTTCTTGAGAGTTACATTTATTTTATTTATCTTCCTTATTGTTTCATGTGGAAAGAAGTCAGGCTTAGAAAAGTATCCAGGCAGTGATTATCCAAAGCAGTATCCTGAGTAAAATGAAAATGGATATACATAGACAGAGCAAGCATATATCTTACAAAGGTAATAATTTATTTATTGAGGAAACATCTTTGCTGGAACTAGGCGAGAAATTTCAAACGCCGATATATTGTTATTCAATAAAGCAAATAAGAGAGAATTTTCTGGAATTAAAAAATTCTTTTAAAAAAATTAAACCGATCATTTGTTATGCGGTTAAGGCAAATTTCAATAAAAAAATTATTGATGTTTTGTCAAAAATTGGTGCTGGCATGGATGTTGTTTCAGGCGAAGAATTAAAATTATCTCTTGAATGTGGAGTTGATAGAAAAAAAATTGTTTTCTCTGGTGTTGGAAAAACAGAACAAGAAATAAAGTATGCTATTAAAAAAAATATTAAACAATTAAATGTTGAAAGTGAGGAGGAATTATCTGAAATAAATTTAATTTGTTTATATTTAAAAAAAAAAATAAATGTGAGTTTGAGGGTTAATCCTGACATTGATGCTGGCACACTCGAAAAGATTTCTACAGGAAGATCAGAAGATAAATTTGGTATATCTAAAAATAAAATTTTAAAAATTTTTAAAAAGTACAAATCAAATAAAAATATAAAAATCAATGGGCTATCTATTCATATTGGTTCACAAATAAATAAATTAGATCCATTTAAAAAAGCTTTTAAAAAAATAAAGAATATGATTGAAAATTTAAAAAAAGAGGGCTTTGTATGCGAAACCCTTGATCTAGGTGGTGGAGTTGCAATAGATTACGATGATTCAAAAACTTTAAAAATTTCTGATTATGCAGCACTAATAGAAAAAATATTTTCAGATTTAAATATAGAGATAATCTTAGAACCTGGAAGATACATGGTTGGATCTTCAGGAGTATTGTTATCAAAAGTAGTTAGAACTAAAAAAGGTGAAAATAAAGATTTTCTTATTATTGATGCAGGAATGAATAATTTGATAAGACCATCACTTTACAATGCTTTCCACAAAATCATACCAGTAAAGAAAAGTAAAAAAGAAAGGAAATATGATGTTGTGGGACCAATATGTGAAACTAGTGATACTTTTTTAAAAAATATGAAGATACAAGAAATGAAAAAAGATGATTATTTGGTAATTTGTTCTACAGGTGCATACGGTTCTTGTATGGCCTCTAATTATAATTTAAGAGGTTTGGCAAAAGAGATAATGATTGATGGAAAGAAGATATTTGAAACTTAATTGAATATGAATGAAATTCTTCGTCTTGATAATGTTACATTGACAATTGATAATAAAGAAATTGTCAACACGAGTTTTTTAATAAACTCTGGTGATTTCTTGATTATAAAAGGCGCCAATGCAGTTGGTAAATCTTTGTTGTTAAAATTGTTATACTTAAAGATTTTACCAACAAAAGGTAATATTTTTTTATTTGGAAAAAAAATTAAGGAAACTGAGAGAGATGGAATTTTAGCTTACAGAAAAAAATTAGGGGTTATATTACAAAATGACTTTTTAATTCCATTTTTTACTGTTTATCAAAATATCCAACTGGCCAGTCAGATTCAAAATAAGAAAGACAATTTTCATAAAAGAATTAATGAAATTCTAGAATGGTTAGGCTTAAGAAAAATAAAAAATGATTTGGTATTTAAGCTATCAAATGGACAGAAACAAAGAGTCGTAATAGCAAGAGCCTTAATAAATAATCCAAAAATAATAATTGCTGATCAACCTGACAATAATTTAGATGAGAATGCATCAAGAAAACTATTTTATTTGTTTGAGTCTTTAAATAAGCTAGGGGTGACTGTAATAATGACATCAAATTTTCAGCGGCAATTCAATGTGAACTACAAAGAAATAAATCTTTAGTTATGATAAATTATCAAGATGTTTTAAAAAAAATTTTATTAAAAGAAGAAGAAAAGTTCTTTCATGGACTTTCATTTGTTGTGATCAGCCTTATTGCTATTCATGTAGTAATTTATTTTAATTTTTACAAATTCTCTAGTAATTGGATAGAAAATGAATCGAAAAAAACGACTTTTATCCTAACAAATAATTTTGATGAAAAAGAAATTCCAGATTCAATTAATGAAAAAATTTTTAATTTTTTGTCAAACGATTCAGAAATAGATTCATTTAAAATGCTCGAATCTGAATTGGTTAAGGAAAGTCTTGGTTTGGAAAACCTAAACGATTTTTCAGGTTTGAACTTACCCTTAATTTTTCAAATCGTTGCTAGTGAAGACATAATTGTAGATAGAGTTTACAAAAATCTCATTAATATTTCTGAAAATAGATTTGTTGAAAAATATTCTCACAAGGATCAACTTTTTGAGGCAAGCATAATAGTAAATAGGATAAAAATGATTATATTTTTTATGTTTTTGGTCGTAATTATATTATTTTCATTTTTAGTCATTAATATTGTAAATGCTGCACTTATAACTAATTTCAAGTTTTTAGAGATGTTACAAATAATGGGTGCAAGTAGTCTTGAGTTAGCGAAAAATATTTCACAAAGTATTGTAAAAAAGATCTTTCCTGGTGCAGTCTTAAGTCTTATTTTTGTTTTTATAATTAGTGTTATTCTAATTAATTTATTTGGAGTAAATTTTAATTTTTTTAATCCCTCCTTTTTTTTTGAATTAATAGCAACAAAACTAATTTTATTAGTGATTTTTTTAATTAGTTTTGTAATTCTATTATTAATATTTTTAACTTTTTACTTATTTTATTTTTTTGAGAAAAGGTTCTTTGACAAAACTTAAGAAATTTTTTTATTTTTTCTTCACTTCAATATTTTTAGGCTTTCTGTGGTGGCTAATTCTAATATTTAATTTATTTCCGAAAAAATATTATCTTCAAGAAAAACATTATGAACCCCAAGAAGTTGCTATCATTGTTTTAACAGGTGGTAAAATGAGAATTGAAAAGGGTCTAAATCTTTTAGAAAACGGTTACGGAAAAAAACTCTTTATATCTGGAGTTTTCCAGAGTTCGGAAATTGAAACAAAGTATAGTTTAGAAAAAAAATTCGAATCTCAATTTTTGTGTTGTGTATTTTTTGGAGAAAAATCAAAAAATACAATTGAGAATGCTTATGAGGTTAAAAGATGGTTGAGTGAACATAATGATATAAAAAATATAATTCTAGTCACTTCATACTATCACATACCAAGGAGTTTAATAATTTTTCAGAAAATTATTCCAAACATTGAAATTATTACTTCACCAGCCGTTGAAAAAAATAGATTTAGAGGAGAAGTGGTTTTTCATATTAAATTAATTTTTTCAGAATATTTTAAAGTACTTTACACATTAATGACTATTAAATGATTTTAAGAAGCTTATTCTTTTATATTATTGTATACGCTTGGACGATCGTTTATTTCATATTTTTTTCTCCAGTCAAATATTTTAGAAGAAAAACTGCTATAAAACTTTCTGTTTTTTGGACAGCCTCAATCATTTGGTTTTCAAAAAAAATTCTTGGTATTGATTATATTGTAGACGGCAAAGATAATATTCCTAGAGACAAACCTTTTCTTGTTGCAAGCAATCATCAGTCAGCTTGGGAGACTTTTTTCTTTGTAGCTTTATTTGGTGATCCAGTTTTCGTTTTAAAAGAAGAGTTAAAAAATATTCCAATCATGTCTAGTTATTTTTCAAAGTTGGGGTATATATATATTAATCGTGAAAAAGGATTTAGTTCCTTAAAAAAAGTAATTAGTTCAATTTCGAAATTAGTGAAAAAGGATGTAAAAGCATTCATAATTTTTCCTCAAGGAACAAGAGTTGCACCTGGTGAAAAAAAAGAATTAAATTCTGGAGTAATAGCGGTTAATAAGATTTTAAAAATACCCATCGTACCTATTAAACATAATTCAGGTTTATATTGGAAGAATAAAAAGTTTATTAAACACAAGGGATCTATAAAGGTTAAAATATACCCAGCACTAAAGGATGGTTTGAATAAGGTTGAATTGCGAAAAAAGATTGAGAAAATTTTCTATTAATTTTTCCTTTTGGTCTCCTCTTGAATTAATATTTTTTTTCTTATTTCTTTTGTTCTTTTCAATAAATTATATATTTTCTGATAATCATTTGAAATTATACATTTTCTCAAAATATCAATGTCATCAAAAAAACTATCCAATGTCTTTAGAATAAACTTTTTATTTTTGATAAAAATGTCCGTCCACATCTTTGAATCTGATGAACCAATCCTGGTGAAATCTCTGAAACCTCCAGCAGAAAAATTTATAAGTTCTTTCTTTTTTTTTATGTCAATATTAAAAGCGGTACCAACTATCGTAAAAGCAATTAAATGAGGAAGGTGAGAGGTTATTGACATAATTTTATCATGTTCATGAACTGACATAATCGAGATTTTCATTCCAATCTTTTTCCATATGTTGCAGATAATATTTATTACCTTTTTATTATTATTCAAAGGTGTAATTATGCACCATTTGTTTTTAAATAAATCTTCTTCGGCAAATTTTGATCCTGAATGTTCTGTTCCTGCAATTGGATGCCCAGGAACTATATGAAAAAAGTTTTTAGATTTTTTAATTGTTTCTTCATCAAAGCAATTCTTAACAGAACCTACATCAGTAATAATGGTATTTTTCTTAATAAATGGTATTAATTTTCTAGTTATTGGGTCAATCAAGCTAACTGGCGTACATAAAAAGATTATATCACTTTCTTGGATTCTAAAATCTATCTTTAGTCTAGATTCATCAATCGATTGATTTTTAATTGCATTACTTAAATTAACTTTTGATTTGTCAATACCAACTATTGAATTAGAAATTTTTTTTCTTTTAAGTGCCAGTCCTAGTGAAGAACCAATTAAACCAGTACCAATTATTGTAATTTGATTAATTTTTTTTTGCATTTGAGATCTTATTAAGGATTTTTTTTAGAGAATTTACAAAAATATTTAATTGGGTATCTGATCCTACTGAGACTCGAAAAAAATCATCCAAACCATAACTAGATAAATCTCTTACAATTATTCTTTCAGAAAGTAACCCCTTAATAATTTTTTTTTTATCAAATTTCTTTTTATCAACTTTCACTAAAATAAAATTAGCATAGGTTGGTTGAGCATATAATCCTAATTCTTTTATTAGTTTAGGAAGTTTTTTTTGCCATTTTATGTTGTGATTTATTGATTTTTTTAGAAATCCCTTTTCTTGAAGAATTGAAGCTCCTATTTTTTGTGCATACAAATTGACATTAAAAGGTCCTCTTATTTTTTCTAGTAAATATATTATCTCTCTAGAGGCATATGCCCAACCTAATCTCAAACCTGCTAAAGCAAAAATTTTAGAGAAAGTTCTTGTTACTATAAGATTTGAAAATTTTTTTACTAAATCTAGTCCATCAGAATATTTCTTATTCAAAATGAATTCTGAGTAAGCTCCATCAACTACAACAATAATATTTTTAGGAATTTGGCGAAGAAACTGATTGAGTTCTTTCCTGAAAATTATTGATCCAGTTGGATTGTTTGGATTTGCGAAAAAAATTATTTTAGTTTTTTTTGAGATACTTTTTAAAATATTTTCACAACTAATATTCAAATTTTTACTTTTTGCGGTGATAACTCTAGCCCCCGATGCTTTAGCAATTATCGGGTAATAAATGAAACCATACTCACTACAAATGACCTCATCATTTTCTCTTAAAAAAGCCTGTGCGATAATTGATAAAATATCATCAGACCCATTCCCACATATAATTTGGTTTTTGTTTAAATTGAATGTTTCCGAAATTGTTTTTTTTAAAAAAACTGAATCTCCATCAGGATATAAATTAACTTGAATGTTTGAGCTGTTCACTGATTTTGATACTTTTTTAGGTATCGAAAAAGGTGATTCATTTGAAGATAACTTAATTATATTCGTTTTACCATTTATGGAGGACTCCCCTGGAATATATTTTGCTATCTTATTAATAGATGGTTTTACTAGTTTTTGAATATCATTTTTTTTCATTATTTAGATCTTATCAAATAAAATTATTTTGACTACTAAACCAACATAGTTATGATGCCCTTTAAGTCAAATATTTTTTAGATGAATAGTAATATTGAAGAAAAAATTGTTTTAAAAGAATCTCTCAAACTAGATTCGGGAAGTAATTTAGTAAATTGTGAGATAGCTTTTAAAACTTATGGAAAATTAAATAAAAAGAAAAACAACGCAATATTTATTTGTCATGCACTAACCGGTGATCAATTTTGTACTGAAAAGAATCCGATCACAAATAAAAGGGGTTGGTGGAGTGTTCTTGTTGGCCCTGGGAAGGTTATTGATACAAATATTTTTTTTGTAATTTGTAGTAATGTTTTAGGAGGGTGTATGGGAAGCTCTGGTCCATCCTCTATCAATCCAAAGACTAATAGAGTGTTTGGAATGAACTTTCCTGTAATTACAATTGGAGACATGGTTAGAGCACAAGAGAAACTTGTTCAAAGCCTTGGAATAAATAAATTGTTTGCTGTAATAGGTGGATCTATGGGTGGAATGCAGGCTTTAGAATGGGCAGTTAGTTTTCCACACAAGGTTGATTCTGTAGTTCCTATTGCAGCTTCATACAGACATTCAGCTCAGAACATAGCATTTCATGAAATTGGAAGACAAGCAATAATGGCTGACCCGGATTGGTTTAATGGAAATTATTACAATAAAAAAAAATATCCAAAAAGAGGATTGTCTGTAGCGAGAATGATTGCCCACATAACTTATTTGTCTGAGTCAGCATTGCAAAGAAAGTTTGGTAGAAATTTACAAAATAGTAAATTTTTTTCTTTTGACTTTAAAACTGATTTTCAAATTGAAAGTTATTTGCAACATCAAGGAATCTCTTTTGTAGAGAGATTTGATGCAAATAGTTATTTATACATAACAAAGGCTATGGATTATTTTGATCTTTCTCAAAAAAAAGGAGGTTTGTCTGAGTCATTGAAGGATAGTAAATTAAAGTTTTGTTTTTTTACCTTTACTTCTGATTGGCTTTTTCCAACATCTGAGACAAAAACAATTATTAAATCATTAAATAAATCTGATGCTAAGGTAAGTTTTGTTGAAATTAAAACAGATAAAGGCCACGATGCATTCTTATTGGATGATCCCGAATTCCATTCAACTTTAAGAGGTTTTTTGTATGGGCAAATTAAAAAAAATAGAATATGAAAAAATTTTAAGAAATGATCTATTGATTATTTCTAAATTAATAAATGAAAATGAAAAAATCCTTGATGTTGGCTGTGGTGATGGAAAATTAATTGATTATCTTTCTAAACATAAGAATGCCGAATGCAGAGGAATTGAAATAAAACAATCGGGAGTGAATCTTTGTCTTAAAAAAGGATTATCAGTAATACAAGGTGATGCAAACTATGAACTTGATGAGTATCCTGATAAATCATTTTCAAGTGTAATATTAAGTCAAACTATTCAGGCTATGATTTACCCTGAAAGAGTTTTAAAAAATTTAATAAGAATCGGCAAACGTGCGATCATATCATTTCCAAATTTTGGATTTTGGAAGATCCGAAAAGAGTTTCTATTTTACGGAAAAATGCCCAAAAATAAAATGTTACCATACGAATGGTATGACACTCCAAATATTCACCTATGCACATTTAAAGATTTTTTTGATTTTTGTAAAAAAAAAAATATCAAAGTAAATGATGTGATCTTTTTGAATGAGAATGGGATGAGGATTTCATCTAATTTTTTTAGAAATTTTTTAGCTTATCAAGTAATTTTTTGTGTTTCAAAAAAATGAAATATTTAATACTATTTAGATATGCTTGAAATTCATCAAATCCCAATTCTTAGTGATAACTATGTATATCTGGTAATTGATAGAATTACTGGAAAATCAGCTTGCATTGATCCAGGAGTTGCCGATCCTGTTAATGATTTATTAGAAAAACTTCAAATAAATCTTGATTATATTTTGAGCACCCATCATCATAATGATCATGTTGGAGCAAATCTTGATTTAAAAAAAAAACATAATTGTAAAATAGTTGGTAATTTTTACGACAAGGAGAGAATTCCTGGAATTGATATTTTTTTGAAAGATGGTGATTGTTTTAAACTTGGTGAGTCTGAATGTAAAATATTAGAAGTCTCTGGCCATACAATTGGTCACATCGCATACTATTTTATGAATGAAGATTTTCTATTTTGTGGTGACACACTTTTTTCACTGGGATGTGGGAGGCTTTTCGAAGGTACGCCCGAGGATATGGTTAAGTCACTTTCAAAGATTAGGGCTTTGCCTGATAAAACAAAAATATTTTGTGGTCATGAATACACTCTATCTAACGCAATGTTTGTAAAAAAATTAGAACCAAAAAATAAGTTTTTGGAAATTAAAATAGAAGAGATTAAGAAAAAAAGAGAAGAAAATAAGCCAACTATCCCATCAATTTTGGGTGAAGAAAAGAAATTCAATCCATTCTTAAAATTTGACAATAATATTTTCTTAGAAAAAATTGGTATTAAGAATCGTTCAATTGTAGAAAGTCTAAAAATACTTAGACAAATGAAAGACGAATTCTAATCCATCCACAAGCCGCCATTTACTGAGAGAGAAGCGCCATTAATATAATTTGCTTTGTCTGAAACTAAGTATGAGACCATTTCAGCTATCTCTTGAGAATCACCCAATCTTTTAGCTGGGATTGTATCGATAATACTTTTAAGTATATCTTCTCTAATAGCTGCAACCATTTCTGTGTTTATATAACCAGGACATATTACATTTGAGGTTATATTTTTTGTAGCTCCCTCTAGAGCTAACGATTTAGAAAAACCAATTAATGCTGATTTTGTAGCTGAGTAATTGGTTTGACCAAACTGACCTTTTTGTCCATTTACCGATGAGATGTGAACAATTCTCCCAAAATTATTTTCTCTCATTTTGTTAACAATTTGAGATGTGATATTAAATATTGAATTAAGATTTACATCTATAACTTTTTTCCAATTTTCTAAAGTCATTTTATGAAGAGGAGCATCTCTAGTAATTCCTGCGTTATTTATTAAAACATCAATTTTTTGGTGTTTTTCATAAATCTGATTTATTCCTGTTTTGCAGGATTCAAAATCACTAACATCCCACTTTAATACTTCAATCCCTGTTCTCTTCGAAAATTTTTCTGCAGCTTCATCATTGCTTGAATAATTAGAAATAACAATAAAGCCATCTTTATGAAGCTTTTCTGAAATAGCTTCGCCTATTCCACGAGTTCCTCCTGTAACTAATGCTACTTTTTGCATTTTTAAATCCTTTCCACACACATTGCAACTCCTTGACCCCCTCCGATGCATAGGGTTGCTATTCCTTTATTCTTATTGGCTCTATGTAGTTCATTAATTAATGAAACAAGAATTCTACTACCTGAAGCTCCGATTGGATGTCCTAAGGCAATTGCTCCACCATTTACATTCACCTTTTCAACATCCCATCCAATTTCTTTTGTTACAGCCAGAGATTGTGCTGCAAAAGCTTCGTTGGCCTCAATTAGATCAAGATCTTCAAGTTTCCAGTTTGCTACCTCAAGTGCTTTTTTTACTGCGGGTACAGGACCAATTCCCATGATTGATGGATCTACACCGACAGTTGCCCATGAAACAATCCTTGCTATAGGTTTGATTCCAAGTTCTTCTGCTTTTTTTTCTTTCATCAGCAAAACTACTGCTGCACCATCATTTAAACCAGATGCATTTCCTGCAGTCACAGTTCCATCTTTTTTAAAAACAGGTTTTAGAGAACTGATTTTTTCAATTGTACTTCCATGTCTAGGAAACTCATCATCAGCAAAATTAACTTCTTCTTTTTTTATTTTTATTGTCACTGGAACAATTTCATTAGTAAAATGATTATTCTTTTGGGCATTTTCTGCTTTATTCTGTGAATTTGTGGCAAATTGATCTTGCTCATCTTTTGAAATTCCAAATTTTTCAGCAATATTTTCCGCTGTTGTACCCATATGGTAGTCATTCATTGCACACCAAAGCCCGTCAATGATCATACTATCTTTTATTTTTCCATCGCCCATTTTTAGCCCGTTACGAATATTAATTGTATGGTGAGCATTGCTCATCGATTCTTGTCCTCCAGCTATGATTATTGATGATTGATTTGTAAGAATTGATTGAGCACCAACTGCTACAGCACGTAAACCTGATCCGCATACCTGATTAATTGTCATTGCACTTTTTTCTTGCGGAATTTTTGATAACATCTGCGATTGTCTAGCAGGATTTTGCCCTGAACCACCAGTTAATACTTGGCCCATTATCACTTCATCAATTAGCGTTTTATCTATCTCAACATCTTGGAATATTGCATCAATAGAAATTTTGCCAAGTTCTGGAGCAGAGAAATCAGACAATGAACCCATGAATTTTCCTATAGGAGTTCTTTTAGCTGAGGTTATTACAATATCAGTCATTTATAATATTTAATTAAATTTAAGGATAAATAGCATAAAAATTGACATTATTACACAGAAATTTTTCTTAAAAGTTTAAAATTTAAAAAAAAATATTTGATAATTTTTTGTGAAATAGTATAAAACAACGAAAACAAGGGTAATATTTATGTTTGTAGTTTTCGAATTTAAAGATAAGCAATATAAAGTTTCAGAGGGTGATATACTTAAGATTCCAAGAGTCGAAAAGTTAAAAAAAGATGATGATATAAATTTTGAGAAAATTTTATTTATCAATAGTGATTCGACAGGTCTACGAATTGGAACTCCATATGTAAATGGAGTTTCTATTAAAGCCAAAGTTATCGAACAAATTCGAGATAAAAAAATTATAGTTTTCAAAAAGAAAAGAAGACATAACTACAGAAGAAAAATTGGTCACAGACAAGACTTGACACTGATAAAAATTAAGAGTTTGAATTTAAGTTCAAATAAAAAGACAACTACAAAAAGTGAAAATAAAGATATTGTAGATCCGATATAAAAAAAAAAAAATAAAGAGGATGTAAATGGCTCATAAAAAAGCAGGAGGTAGTACAAGAAACGGAAGAGATAGTGCTGGAAGAAGACTTGGTGTTAAAAAATTTGGTGGAGAATTGGTGATGCCTGGTAATATAATTATTCGACAACGTGGAACTAAGTACCATCCAGGTAAGAATGTTTCTATGGGTAAAGACCATACAATTTTTGCCATTAAACAAGGAAATGTATTTTTCAAAAAGAAGTCGTCTGGAAGATGTTTTGTTGATGTGCAATTGAAGAAAGATACACCTTAACCAAATTATGAAATTTTTAGATGAGTCTAAGATCTATCTCAAGGCAGGAGATGGCGGCCCTGGTTGCGTCAGCTTTAGAAGAGAAAAATATATAGAGTTTGGTGGCCCTGATGGTGGAGACGGTGGAAAGGGAGGAAATATATATTTCAAAGCGGTTGAAAATCTTAACACATTAATTGACTTTAGATATAAACAACATTTTAAAGCTGAGAGTGGAAAAAATGGTTCTGGAAAAAACAGAACTGGACACAACGGAAAAGATCTAGTTATCAAAGTTCCGATTGGTACAGTCGTAATGAGTGAGGATAAAAAATTCATTTATAAAGATTTATCAAAAAGAAAAGAAATCTTTTTAGCTGTTCAGGGAGGTATCGGAGGAAAAGGTAACTCAAAATATAAAACTTCAACCAATCAAGCTCCAAGAAGTTTTCAAAAAGGAAAAATTGGAGAGGAACTATGGGTTTGGTTGAGATTAAAGTTGATAGCGGATATCGGTTTTCTAGGTTTACCTAATGCTGGTAAATCAACCTTATTATCTGTTTTATCAAATGCCAAACCAAAGATTGCCAATTATCCCTTTACAACCACTACACCGCAACTTGGATTGCTTAGATTTGATTTTGGAGATCTTGTTTTAGCAGATTTACCAGGTCTAGTGAAAGGGGCGGCGGATGGTGTTGGACTTGGACTAAAGTTCTTAGCTCACATCGAGAGGTGTAGAACTTTAATACATATTTGCGATATTTCTGCAAAGAAAGATGAAGATATAATTGAAAGTTATGAGATAATTAGAAACGAGATAAATAATTATGGAAAAAAAATATCATCAAAAAAAGAAGTTATTGTATTGAGCAAGTCTGATTTAGTTGATAAAGATGTTATTAAAAGACGAGTTGATTTGATGAAAGAAAAAACAAATGCGGAAGTTTTTTCTCTCTCAAGTGCTACCAATATTGGAATTAAGGCTCTAAGATTATATCTTCAAGGATTAATAAATGATAAAGTCATTTGAGATTGACAGTGCAAAAAGAATTATTTTAAAAATTGGCTCTTCTTTACTTATTGAAAATAAAAAATTTAATTATAATTGGCTCGAGTCATTCATTGATGATGTCATAATCTTAAAAAGAAAAAAAATCGAAATAATAATTGTAGCATCGGGTGCAGTTTCTCTTGGAGAGGCTTATCTCAAAATTAAAAACAAAAAAATCAGTATTACAGATAAACAAGCCCTTGCAGCTTGTGGCCAAGTGATTTTGATGGAAAATTTTATGAAGGCTTTTATAAAAAGAAAAATTAAAGTAGCACAAATACTTTTAACTTTCTCTGATACTGAAGATAGAAGAAAAAGTCTTAATTCTCGTGAGACATTAAAAAGTTTGTTGAAAGGTGGAGTTGTCCCTATTATTAATGAAAATGATACTGTTGCTACTGATGAATTAAAGTTTGGAGATAACGACAGATTGGCATCAAGAGTAGCTCAAATAATAGATGCTGACCTTTTAATTTTGTTGAGTGATGTAAAAGGTCTTTATGATGACAATCCAAAAACTAATAAAAAAGCTAAATTGATTCCGATTGTTAAAAATATAAACTCAAAGTCTCTAGATATTACTTCCCATCAAACTAATGAATTCGGTTCAGGCGGAATGCGAACAAAAATTGAAGCTGCAGAAATTGCTGACAGTTTTGGTTGCAACACAATTATTTGTCAAGGTAACTTAAAAAAACCAATTTCTAATTTAAAAAAATATAAAATTGGAACATTATTTCTTTCAACAAATAAAAAAAAAAGAGGTCTAAAAAATTGGGTTGCTGGATCAATAAATGTATCTGGTTCTGTAACAATCGACAGTGGTGCATCTAAAGCTCTAAAAAAGGGATCTAGTTTATTACCCATTGGTGTAAAAAGAATTACTGGAAAATTTTTAAAAGGTGATATAATTGTAATTATTGATTCAAATGGAAAAAAAATTGGAAAAGGTATAACATATTATGACTTTTCAGAGTTAGAATTGATTAAAGGAAAACAAACAAGTCATATAAAAAAAATTCTTGGATATGAAGGTAGAGAAGAGTTAATTCATAGGGATTACCTTTTCTTGAGTTCAAAATAATGAATCAAATTAGTGAAAATGATATTCTTAAAATTGGAATTAAAGCAAAAGAAGCTTCTCGAAAAGTTTCTACATTAGAAACAAATTTAAAGAATGAAATTATTTGTTCAGCAGCTGAAAATTTAATGAAGAATAAGAAAAAGATAATTATTGAAAATCAAAAAGATATTAATGAAAACAAAGCTAAACTTACATCTGCAACCCTAGATAGGTTGGTTTTAGATAGTAAAAGAGTTGATGCAATTTGTGAAGGGTTGGTTGATATTTCTAAATTAGATGACCCAATTGGAAAAATTATTGATAAATGGTCAAGACCTAATGGCTTAAATATAGAAAAGGTCTCAATTCCATTAGGTGTTATTGGTGTGATATATGAATCTAGACCTAATGTTGCAGCAGACGCAGCTGGACTTTGTCTAAAATCTGGGAATGCTTTAATATTAAGAGGTGGTAGTGAGAGTTTTAATTCCTCATCAATGATTATAAAGATAATTAATGAAACACTTAAAAAATATAAAATACCCGAAGGAGCATTACAGAATATTCCAACCAAAGATAGGTCAGCTGTTGGCTATATGTTAAAAATGGATAAATATATTGATGTAATAATCCCAAGAGGTGGGAGATCATTAATAGAAAGAGTAATAAATGATAGTAAGATACATGTGATAAGACATCTTGATGGTATTTGTCATACATACATTGAAAAGTCCTCTGACCCAGATTTATCTGAAAAGGTTACAGTAAATGCAAAAATGAGAAGACCAGGAATATGTGGTGCAACTGAAACAATTTTAATTGATAAGGAAATAATTAGCTCGCATTTACCTAAAATTTTATTGTCATTAAAAAAACATAACTGTGAAGTCAGGGGTGACAAAGAAATTAGAAAAGTTGATGAATCGATTAAACTTGCTAATGATGAGGATTGGCATACAGAGTACTTAGATAAAACAGTTTCAATCAAAACAATTTTGGCTGGTGTTGAAGAAGCGGTTAGTCACATAAATTTTTATGGATCTGGTCATACTGACGCAATCTTATCTGAGGATAAGAACGCTGTCAGATATTTTCTTGATAATGTTGATAGTGGAATTGTTATGCACAATACATCAACTCAATTCGCAGATGGCGGGGAGTTTGGAATGGGAGCCGAAATCGGGATTTCAACATCTAAAGTTCACGCAAGGGGTCCGGTCGGGGTAGCTCAATTAACAAGTTTTAAATATAAGGTCATAGGATCAGGCCAAATTAGACCATAAAATTGATTATCTCAAAAAAAAAATATATTGGCATATTAGGCGGAACATTTGATCCTCCGCATGCGGGGCATTTTTTTATTAGTAAATTTGCTTTAATCAGATTAGGATTAGATGAAATATGGTGGGTTGTAACATTAAGAAATCCACTAAAAAAAACTCATAGTGATTTTTCTTCGAGACAAAAAAAAGCAGAATTTTTTCCAAAATCAAGAACGATAAAAGTGATAAGAATAAAAGAGGAAAATAAGACTATTTATACTGTAGATATATTGGATCATTTAAAACAAAGATTTCCGAAAGTTAAATTTATTTGGTTGATGGGTGTTGATGGGCTAGAAAATTTTCATTTATGGAAGAATTGGAGAAAAATTTTTTGTAATATTCCAATTGCAATTTTTGATCGACCATTTTACTCTCTAAATATATCAAAGAGTAGAGTAATTGGCTTTTTTAAAAATAAAAGGATTAAAACAAAATTGTCAGATAAGTTAAAATTCATGCCTCCACCGGTTTGGGTTTTTCTAAATGGACTAACTAATCCTGAGTCTTCAACTAAAAAAAGATTAGAGATAGATGAAAAGGGAAACTAATATCAGAGAATTATTAGATAAAATTCTTAAACAACTTGATGAGTTAAAAGCTATAAAAGTTGTAGTAATAAATATACAAAATAGAAGTGCGTTAGCTGATTATTTCATTGTAGCTAGTGGAAGTTCATCTAGACATATTAATGCAATAGCCTCAAAGGTGATGAAAAATAATAAAAGGGAGTTAATTGCAATTGAGGGCCTAAAAACAACGGATTGGGTAATACTAGATTTTGGGGACATTATTTTAAATTTGTTTAAACCTGAAACAAGAAAGCATTATGATCTAGAAAAAATTTGGCAGGATGGGATTGAAGATGAAAAAATGAGTTTTGGTTAAAATGCGTATTGATATTATTTCCCCAGGAAAATTTAAAGAAAAACCTCCATATTTTAAGATATTTGATTACTATAAAAGAAGAATAAGTTTAAAAATAAATTTAATTGAGTTAAAGTTACATAACTTTGATAAAAAAAAAAAAATATTACTCGAAAAGCAAGACATCACAAAACACTTAAAAGATACGGGCTGTTTAGTTACCCTAGACAAATCTGGACGAAAAATTTCAAGTAGACAGTTTGCAGAGTTTATGAACAAGGAGTTAAATAATGGAAAAAAAAAAATAAGTTTTATTATTGGTGGTGATCTTGGTTTAGATAATTTTTTTAAAGAAAAAAAAAATGTATTTTCTTTTGGAAACCAGACATGGCCACATCTGATGGTAAGAATAATGTTGATAGAACAGATTTATAGAGCCCAAGAAATCATTAGAGGCACTTCGTATCACAAGTAAAAGTTTATGAAAAAAAAAAAAGTTTTACTTTGCATTTTAGATGGCTGGGGTTTAGGAGAAAACACAAAGTATAATGCTATACATTGTGCAAAAAAAAAGAACTTCGATTTAATAACAAAAAAATATGGATTTATTAGATTAGAAGCATCGGAGAAAGGTGTTGGGTTGCCTGATGGCCAATTTGGAAACTCTGAGGTTGGTCATATGAATATAGGTGCCGGAAGAATTATACTTCAAGATATTTTGAGGATTTCAGAGTATTTTAAAAATGATAATTTTAAAAAAAATAAAAATATCAAGAATGTAATTGATAATACAAAAAGAATTCATCTGTTAGGACTACTATCAGATGGGGGGGTTCATGGTCATCAAGATCATCTGTTTGAAATGATAAGAATTCTAAAAACAAAAAAAAATAAAGTTCTAATACATTGTTTTCTTGATGGTCGTGATAGCTCACCTATATCAGGATTAGAAAATATTAAAAAACTCAAAAAAATGTTAAATAACATGAATAATGTTGAGATAGCAAGTATCTCGGGAAGATTTTTTGCAATGGATAGAGACAATCGTTGGGATAGAGTAAATTTGGCATATAAAGCTATAATTGAGGGATCATTGAAAAAAAATATTGATCCAATTAAAGCAATTGAAGATAGTTATAGAAAAAATATTACTGATGAATTTTTTAAACCTATAAATTTTTCAAACTATTCAGGAGTTGAAGATGGAGATGGTTTCTTTATTACAAATTTCAGAGCTGATAGAGTTAGGGAGCTTCTAAGTTCAATATTCGATGATAAATTTGATTTTTTTGATAGAAAGAAGACTGCTAATTTTTTCAAACCTTTAAGTATGGTTGAATATTCTAAAAGATTGAGAAAAACTTTAACTCCAATAATCGAAACACAAAAAATTAAAAATAATCTTGGTGAAACACTGTCTAATGAAAAAATTAAGCAACTTAGAATTGCTGAAACTGAAAAATATGCTCATGTTACTTATTTTTTTAACGGAGGTAACGAAGAAAATTTTAATAAGGAAGATAGAGTTTTAATTCCGTCACCAAGAATTGAAACTTATGACAAGAAACCAGAGATGTCAGCATTTAAACTAACAGATGAGTTATTAAAAAGAATGAATAATGATGACTATGAATTTATTGTTGCAAATTTTGCTAATCCAGACATGGTTGGTCATTCTGGTAATTTTCAAGCAACTGTGAAGGCTGTTGAAACAGTAGATCTATGTCTTGGTAAAATACTCGAGGAGTCAATTAAACAAGATTATATCCTAATTGTTACATCTGATCACGGAAATGCAGATAAAATGTTTGATGAAGAAAAAAAATTACCCTGCACGACTCACACAATAAATAATGTTCCATTTATTGTTTGTTCAGATGTAAACTTCATCCAACAAAATGGAAAATTAGCTGACATTGCTCCGACAGTATTAAAGATTTTTGGAATAGATAAACCAGAAGAGATGAATGGAATAGCATTAATAAAATGAAAATAATAACTTTTTTGATTGCTCTTTTGTTTTTTAATACAGTTAATTGTTTAGAAAAACAAAATATAAAAAATAAATTAAGTAAATTAAAAAAACAAACAGTAGTAATTCATAATGATATTTTAAAAAATAATAGTGAATTAAAAAGAATAAAAATTGATATTAACCGAAACACACAAAAACAAGTAATATTCAAGAAGCATATAAAAAATAAAGAATATCTTGGAAGAAAACTTGTTTTTCTTCTTCAAGAAAAAATATATTTATCTCCATTAATGACTATTACAAAGAACTTAAGTTCTAAATCAGATGATATCATTACCAAACAAATCGTAAGAGAATTTTTTTTAAAGCAGGTAAAGCATGGGATAAACGAGTTCTTTGTGAGTTTAGATGGAATAGGACAGTTGAAAGTTGAGCTAGTTGAAAATTCAAGAAAGTATGAAAAAAAAAAAAGTGATTTAGAAAAGAAATTAAAAAATCTTGAAAAAAAAATTAGAGAAGTTGCTGCTCTTCAAAAAAAAATTAAAACAGATCAAAGGCTAAAGCTTAAGGAAAAAAAATTAAAAAAAAAAGCCAAAAATTTAAACGAGTTAGTTTCAAAGGCAAAAAATGTTAAAAAAGTTATATTAAAAAAAAATAAAACAGAAATACAAATGCCTGTGCAGGGTTTTATAGTTTCTGACTTTGGTGAGGGAAAAGATTTTCATAAATTAAAAAATGGGTTAGTTTTCAAAGTTAAAGAAGATTCTTTTGTCACTTCACCAATCAATGGAACAGTTATATACGCTAACAAATTCAGAGGTTATGGAAACCTTGTAATGATAGAGGATAATAATGGTTTTACTTGTGTTTTGATTGGTATGAAGAATCTACTGATTTCTTCGGGAAATGAGGTGCTCAAAGGAGAGCCTATTGCAAAGATTTTTCCAGATGTTAGAAGTCAATTGTATTTTGAATTGAGACAAAATGGTAAAGTAATTAATCCAAAATCAAAAGTTGAGATTTTATGAAAAAACTGCATAATCATTTAATGATTAGAATTCTCTTAACTAGTTTAATAATTCTGTTTTCATCAAATCTTTCGTCAGAAGAAGAAAAAGATGTTTATAAATATTTAAACCTTTTTGGTGAAGCATTTGAAAAAATTAAGAATAACTATGTTGAAGATGTTTCCTCAAAAGAGCTAATTGAATCGGCTATTGAAGGGATGCTAGGTTCACTAGATCCGCATTCAACCTTTCTTAACAATGAAGAACTCAATGAACTTAAAATCCAAACTAAAGGTGAATTTGGTGGGCTAGGAATTGAAGTTACACTTGAGAATGGTTTTGTAAAAGTGATTTCGCCAATTGATGACACACCAGCATCCAAAGCTGGAATAAAAGCAGGTGATCTTATTACCCATTTGGATGATGAACCAGTATTAGGAATGACACTTTCTGAGGCTGTGGGTGTGATGAGAGGCAAAGTAGGTTCTAAAATTAAACTTACTGTGAGTAGAAATGAGACGGAGGTTCTTCAGATTTCTATCACTAGGGCAATTATTCAATTGAAAGCAGTAAAATCAAGAATAGAAAATGATATTGGTTATATAAGAGTTTCTTCATTTAATCAAAAGGTTGATCAAGAAATAATAAATGCCATTAAAAAATTTAAAAAAAATAATAAGCCTATAGGTTATGTTTTAGACTTAAGAAATAATCCTGGTGGACTTCTTGATCAGGCCGTAAGTGTCACGGATATATTTTTAAAAAGAGGTGAAATAGTTTCCACACGTGGAAGATTTGAGAGAGAAGGAAGTAGATATAATGCAATAAAACAAGATTTAACTGATGGTTTGCCACTTGTTGTTTTAATAAACCAGGGAAGTGCATCAGCATCTGAGATTGTTGCTGGAGCTCTTCAGGATCATAAAAGAGCTATTATAATGGGAACAAAATCATTTGGAAAAGGTTCTGTTCAAACCATAATCCCCTCAGGTGAGAATGTTGCTTTGAAGTTAACAACTGCAAAATATTATACCCCTTCCGGAAAGTCTATTCAGAAAACAGGTATTGATCCTGATATTTTGGTTGAACAGGCAGAGCTAAAAAAGATTGAACAGTCTACTAGAAAAGAATCAGATTTAAGAGGTGCAATTGATAATGACCAAGACTCAAAAACACAAAAAAAAAATGTTGATAATGGAAAAGAAACAAAAGATGATGATTCAAATGATTATCAATTATCCAGAGCTTTTGATTTAATATTAGCATTAAATCTTGTCAATAAAAAAACAGTACAATAATAAGTACTATGGGGAAATATCGCAGGGGTGTTGGGATTTTCCTACTCAATAAAAAAAACAAACTTTGGGTTGGCAAAAGGATAGATTTTAAAAATAATTATTGGCAAATGCCTCAGGGAGGAATTGATGATGGTGAGACTCCTGAACAGGCAATGGTTCGTGAACTAGCTGAGGAAGTTGGTATAAAAAAAAACTATGAGATATTAAATGAAACAAAGGATTGGTATTCTTATCATATACCATCAGAGTTAGTTAATGTTATTTGGGATGGAAAATATATAGGTCAAAAACAAAAATGGTTTCTTTGCAGATTTTTTGGAAATGACAAAGAAATCAAACTCGACACTCACACACCTGAATTTGAGGATTGGAAATGGATAGAACCTGACCAAGCTATTACTAATGTGATTCCTTTTAAAAGAGCATTATATGCAAATATTCTAAAATCATTTAAAAAAATTTACTTTCAAGAATAGTGGAACTTTTCTAAGGCCTTTAGCTTGATTTTTTTTATTTCTTCAGAATCTTCCTCTATCTGTTGACCTGAGGTAATAGTTGAAGATTTACAAATCTCTTCGGTTAGCAAAGTACATTTGTTATCAGAAACTTCTACAATGCCACCAGTTACAAGAAATGTTTCCGATAATTTTTTATTAATATAAATATAAACTATCCCAATTCTCAGAGAAGTTAAGAATGGCATATGGTTATTTAATATGCCAAAATCACCCTCAGTTCCAGGAAGTATACATAAATCAACATCTCCTTGATAAGCAATTTCTTGGGGTGAGAGGATTTCAAGTTTAAGTGCCATAATTATATAGATTATTCCTTGATCTTCTTTGCTTTTTCAAGTGCCTCTTCAATAGTTCCGACCATATAGAACGCAGCTTCAGGAATATCATCATATTCTCCAGTTACCAAACCATTAAACCCATTAATTGTATCTTGAAGATTAACAAAAACCCCAGGGGTTCCAGTAAATACTTCAGCCACATGAAATGGTTGTGATAGGAATCTTTGAATTTTTCTCGCTCTATCAACAACTAGTCTGTCTTCCTCTGAAAGTTCATCCATACCCAAAATTGCAATTATATCTTGTAATGATTTATATTTTTGAAGAGTTTCTTGAACTTTTCTAGCAACATTGTAGTGATTTTCTCCTGTTACTCTTGGATCGAGTATTCTTGAGGTTGAATCAAGCGGGTCAACGGCAGGATAAATACCTAGCTCAGCAATTTGCCTTGATAATACTGTTGTGGCATCAAGGTGAGCAAAAGAGGTGGCAGGCGCTGGATCAGTCAAATCGTCTGCCGGGACATATATTGCTTGTACCGATGTTATCGAACCCTTATTAGTTGATGTTATTCTTTCTTGAAGTGCTCCCATATCAGTCGACAATGTTGGTTGATAACCAACAGCTGAGGGTATCCGACCAAGAAGTGCAGAGACTTCTGAGCCAGCCTGAGTAAATCTAAAAATATTATCTACGAAGAGGAGAACATCCTGTCCTTCTTCATCCCTAAAATATTCTGCCAGCGTCAACCCAGTTAAGGCAACTCTTGCTCTAGCTCCAGGCGGTTCATTCATTTGTCCGTAGACAAGCGCAGCTTTTGACTCATCATTTTCTAACTTTATTACCCCAGATTCAATCATTTCATGATACAAGTCGTTACCTTCTCTTGTTCTTTCTCCAACCCCAGCAAAAACAGAATACCCCCCATGACCTTTTGCAATGTTATTTATTAATTCCATAATTAGAACTGTTTTTCCTACACCAGCTCCACCAAACAAACCAATTTTTCCACCTTTTGCATATGGGGCCAATAAATCAACGACTTTGATTCCCGTTACCAATACTTCGGTATCTGTTGATTGATCAACAAATTCTGGGGCATTTTTGTGTATAGGTGATCTTAACTTAGTTTTAAGTGGTCCTCTTTCATCTACTGGTTCTCCAACAACATTTAATATTCTTCCAAGTGTTTCTGGACCAACAGGAACTGATATCGGCTGTCCAGTATCTAGAACTGACTGACCTCTGACTAATCCATCAGTTGAATCCATTGCAATTGTTCTAACTGTATTTTCGCCAAGATGCTGCGCAACTTCTAATATTAGATCTTTGTTTTCGTGTTTGACAATAAGTGCATCTAGAATTTGGGGAAGTTTGTCACTAAAACTTACATCAACCACTGCGCCTAAAACTTGTTTTATTTTTCCAGAATTTTCACTCATTTTTTTCTCCTTTTTAAACAGCTTCCGCTCCAGAGATAATTTCAATTAACTCCTTCGTAATTAGTGCTTGCCTTGATCTATTGTAGAAAAGTGTAAGATTATCAATCATATCGTCAGCATTCCTAGTTGCATTATCCATAGCGGTCATTCTTGAACCTTGCTCACTTGCCAAATTTTCTAATAGGCCCGAATGAATTTGAATTGCAATATTTTTAGGAATTATCTGATCAAGTAACTCTTCTTCACTTGGTTCATATTCATAGGTTGAGCTACTTTTGTTTTGTTGATCGTCACTTTCCTCTTCCTCAACAGGTAATAACTTTTGAGATTTTACAGTTTGCGATATTGCACTTTTAAATTCAGTATAAATTAAATGACATTCTGAAATCTCGTTATTCATAAATAGTTTTAGAATTTTATCTCTTACATCCCCAGCTAATTCAAATTTTATAGTTGGATTAGCAAAATCTTGAATTTGTTCAAGGATCGAATCACCACAGAATCTCTTCAGAGATAAATATGCTTTTTTTCCAACAAAAATATATTTTAATCCCTTCCCTTTTTCAGAAACTTCACTCACTATCTTCTTAGTATATTTTATAATTGAACCATTAAAACCTCCACACAGACCTCTATCAGAGGAGCATATCACTAGTAAAACTATTTTTTTATCATTGTTGGCATTGGGTTTTTGACCAAACTTAAAATTACTTTTATTAACTTTTCCTGTGAGCGATAAAACGATTTCTTTCATTTTTTCTGCATATGGTCTTGTTCTTTCTGCATTCTCCTGCGCCCTTTTGAGTTTTGCAGCAGCAACCATCTTCATTGCGGATGTAATTTTCTTTGTAGATTTGACACTTGAAATCCTGTTTCTTAAATCCTTAAGACTGGGCACTATGGTCTCCTAGAAATTCTTCGGTTAGTGTGAGTAAGAATTGATTTAAATCTTTTTCAGTTTTTTCTGTGAGAGATTGTTCTTTTTTGATTGATTCTAGAATTTTTTTACCCTGAGTTCGTAACTTAGATAATAAAAAAGTTTCAAACTTGGTAATATCATTAACTTCAATTTTATCGAGGAAACCATTTACACCCGAGAAAATTATCACAACTTGTTCTTCAACATTAAGTGGAGAATATTGAGGTTGTTTTAGTATTTCGGTAAGTCTTCTCCCTCTTTCTAACAGATTCCTAGTTGATTGATCAAGATCAGATGCAAATTGAGAAAATGCTTCCATTTCTCTGAATTGAGCTAAATCAAGTTTGATTGAACCTGAAACTTGTTTCATTGCCTTGATTTGTGCTGCAGAACCAACCCTACTAACAGATAGACCGACATTTACTGCAGGTCTTATACCTTTAAAAAATAACTCGGTTTCTAAAAAAATCTGGCCATCTGTTATTGAAATTACATTTGTGGGAATATATGCTGAAACATCACCGGCTTGTGTTTCTATAACTGGAAGAGATGTTAGTGAACCCGAACCACTTTTTTCATTCATTTTGGCGGCTCTCTCTAGAAGTCTAGAGTGAATATAAAAAACATCTCCAGGAAAAGCTTCTCTCCCAGGTGGCCTTCTAAGTAGAAGAGACATTTGCCTATAGGCAACAGCCTGTTTGGATAAATCATCATAAAATATAACTGCGTGTTTACCATTATCCCTGAAGTATTCTCCCATAGCACAACCCGTGTAGGGAGCAAGAAATTGAAGGGGTGCAGGGTCCGAAGCAGTAGCAGCGACAACAATAGAATATTTTAATGCATCATTTTCTTCTAATGTTTTCACTATCTGTGCAACTGTAGATCTTTTTTGTCCAATTGAAACATATATACAATAGAGTTTTTTTGACTCGTCATTTGATTCATTAATTTTCTTTTGATTTAAAATAGTATCAATTATCACAGCTGTTTTTCCAGTTTGCCTGTCACCTATTATTAATTCTCTCTGTCCTCTGCCAATAGGAATTAAGCTGTCGATAGCTTTAATACCAGTCTGCATTGGCTCATGTACAGATTTTCTAGGAATTATTCCAGGCGCTTTCAATTCCGCTCTTCTCATCTCTGTATTTTCTAGTGGTCCTTTACCATCGATAGGGTTCCCTAATCCATCTACCACTCTTCCAAGAAGAGACATACCTGTGGGCACCTCGACAATTGATTTAGTTCTTTTAACAATATCACCTTCTTTTATTGATTGGTCACTCCCAAAAATGACTACTCCAACATTATCATCTTCAAGATTTAAGGCCATTCCTTTCACTTTTCCAGGAAACTCAACCATTTCACCAGCTTGTACATTGTCTAAACCATAAATTCTTGCAATTCCATCACCTACTGTCAAAACAGTTCCGACTTCAGAAACTTTTGCTTCATCGTTAATATCTTTTATTTCATTTTTTAGAATTGATGAGATTTCGGATGCATCCACTGACATTTAATTTAACCTTTCGCTTGAATTATAATCTGAAAGTTTTGATTTTATTGAATTATCAATCATTATTGAATTCACTTTTAATATTATTCCTCCAATAATTTCTTTATCAATTAATTTTTTTAACTTAATTTTATGTTTTAACTTTTCACTAAGACTTTTTTTAATTTTTTCTTCAATTTGTTTTTCTAATGGTTCTGTTGTTGTAACAGTTACTTCTAAAGTGCCATCATTTTGATCAAGCAATTTTACAAACTCGTTGTGAATTTTATTTATCAAAAACAACTTGCCATGGTTTGTGAGAGTTACTAAAAAATTTTCAAAATCTTGCGATAATTTTAATTTTTTAAAAATTTTTTTTAAAATCAATATTTTTTTTTTTGAATTAATTAGAGGACTTTCAATAAAAACGCTGAGTTCACAGACTTCCTCTGTGAGTTTTAAGAAACTTTCAAAGTTATCTTTAATTGTCCTAACTTTTTCTTTTTCTTTATTACACGCCAAAATTACAGCTTTGGCATAGCGTCTAGATGTTTCAATGATATTTGTAGAATTATTACTCAAAAATTTTTTCCAAAATATAAAAAGTCTGTATTAGCATAAGAGAAAGATGTATTCAATAATTGAAATTTAATTATTTTACAAGAAACTCATTGGATCAACATCAATATAAAAATTTAAATTTGATGGAGACTTTATTTCTTTTAGAAAGTTTTTTAAATGCGAATTGGAAAAAGATTTTTCAAATTTTATAAGAACTCTAAATCTGTAAAAAAGCTTTTTTTTTGAAATCACTGAGGGAACAGGGCCATATATTTCAATTTCAGAATAAAAAGACCTAAGTTTTTTTGTTATTTCATTACTAAATTTTAATGCTTCTGATTCTTTTTTAGAAGATATTATGAGTGATATAAGATTGCTAAATGGGGGATGTTTGTTTTTTTTTCTTAATTCAAGTTCCCAATCATAATATTCTTCTAATTTATATTTTTTACACATTTCAATTACAGGATGATTTGGTTGAAAGGTTTCAATATAAACATTCCCTTTTTCACTTTTCCTCCCAGCCCTTCCCGAGACTTGCATTATTTGTTGATAAGTTTTTTCAAAAGAACGAAAATCAAAATTATTAATTAAGCAATCAATATTTAAAATTCCAACAGTTTTTAGATATGGAAAATTATGTCCTTTAGATAAAAGTTGTGTTCCAATTATTATATCAACTTTGTTATCAATTATTTTTTTTAATACACCATCGTATTCGTCAGGATTTTTAATAGTATCACTTGAAATATAGAAAGATTTTACATTTGGATATAATTTTTTAATTTCCCGGTAAATTTTTTCAATACCAAATCCCGGAAAAATGAATGAATTATTTTCTTTGCAATTTAAACAATTATGAATGAACTTTTCTTTATAATTACATTGATGGCAAAGAAGAATTGATTGTGTTGATGAGTAATTGTGTAAAGCCAATGAAGATGAGCAGTTTGGACAAATTTTTGAAAAACCGCATTTTTTACAAATAATAAATGGAGCATAACCTCTTTTATTTATGAATAAGAGGGTTTGTTTTTTTTCACTTAGATTTGCCGATATAATTTTCTGAAGTTTAACAGATATAAGTGAAATTTCCTTTCTTTTATCAATAATCTCAATAGCTGGAAGAGGGGCTTTGTTGATTCTTTTTCTAATCTCAATTCTTTCATATTTTTTTTTTTTACAGTTAAATATTGTTTCAATAGAAGGAGTCGCAGAACTCAGAATAATTGGACACTTAGAAAAATTTGATCTTACGATTGCAAAGTCTCTTGTATTAATTATTAAATTTTCTTCTTGCTTGTAAGAATTATCATGTTCTTCATCAACAACAATTAATCCTAAATTCGAAAATGGAAGGAATAATGAAGACCGAGTACCTACAATGATATTTGGTTTTCCAAGAATAGAAGACTTCCATAATCTAGATTTTTCTGATTTTTTAATTGAAGAATGATAAACTTTAGGAGAAACTCCAAAATCTTTTTTTATTTCATTAACCCATTCTTTTGTTAAAATAATCTCTGGAACTAAAATAAGACATTGGTATCCTTCTAAAAATTTTTTAATTACATTATGCATGTATACCCTTGTTTTACCTGAACCAGTAACTCCATGAAGAGTAATTACGGAATGTTTTTTTAGATTAACCTTTGATAAAGTATTCAATGCATTTTTTTGACAATCTGAAAGTCTTAATTTATCTTTTTTTACATTAATTCTTTTTTCTTCAAATTTTATTTTTTTTTGAACAAAACCAGATAAAAATAACTTAAAAATAAGTGAAATGTGAATACAAGAGTATCCAGAAATAAATTGCATGCTTTTTATGATTTCTTCAGAAAAGTAAAGATCTTCAAAAATTCTTTCAACAAATAAAATTTTTTTATTAAAATCTACTTTTTTGTGCTGCTTAAGAATTAATCCTATTTTTTTTTTTTTTCTAAATATAACCTCAACTAATCCACCAATTTTTATATTATTTAAATTTTCTGGTTGGATTTTGTAGTAAAATGTTTTTTTATTTAAAGGTAATGGAAGTAGAATTTCTATTATCATTAGAAAAATTATACCTCAATATTTTGAAGAAGACATTGCGAAAATTAAACACTAAAATAGAATGATCTTATGCTTTCAAAAAAAATAAGTATAAAGCAAGTTGAGAATTATTTAAAAAATAATACAGACTTCTTTTTAAATAATCCAGATTTGTTAGATTTGATGCAATTTCCATCATTCGTTGACAATAAATACCCCCAAAGAAATAACCAAGTTATTTCATTTAAAGATTGGTTGATTAAAAACTTAAAAGATAGGCAAAAAAATTTAATCGAGAATGCTAAACATAATTACTTTACTCAAAAAAAGGTCCACGAGGCTGTATTTAATTTAATATTAAAAGAAAAAAAACAGCTTGTTCAATTCATTAAGAATGAATTACCTGGTTATTTTGATCTTGCAGTTATAAATATAATTACAAGTAGAAAAGATATTAGTGATGAATTGGGATTAATTTATGTAACTGAAGAAAAGATTAGCAAGGTATACAAGGAAGATGATTTTTTAACTTTGGATGCTGTCGATGATAGCCTCGGTTTCTTTAATAAAATAGATAAGAAAATTTATTCTAATGCAATATTTTCTCTAGAAAAAAAAATTTTTAAATCTGAATCATTACTTATTTATGCAAGTGAAAACAGACAATTTTTGAGCAACAGAGCTTTTGATTTAATACTTTTTCTATCTAAGATAATTGAGCAAAAACTGAAAGAATTTAATAGTGAAGAATGAATTAAAATTGATTTCACTAAGATGGGTGGATTGGATAAAGTCTGAAAAAAGGCTTAGTAAAAATACAGTTGAATCTTACTCTAGAGATGTTTTTCATTTTCTTGATCACATGTCGGAATTTAAAAATACAGAAATTTCTTTTAAAGAAATTAGTTTGTTAAATCAAGATGATCTTACCAGTTGGTTTTATAAAAGATTGAGTAATGGGGTTAGTCATAGAAGCAATTCAAGATCTCTATCTTCAATCAAAAGTTTTCTAAGATTCTTAATTAGACATAAGAAAATTGTTTCATCAAAATTATTGCGAGTCAAAGGTCCTAGATTCGCAAGTTCAATGCCAAGGCCATTATCTAAAAATCAAATAAACAATTTAATTGAAGACATATCAACCGAAGCTGAAAGATGGATAAGAATGAGAAATTTATCAATTATTATTTTAATGTGGGGTTACGGTTTGAGGATAAGTGAAGTATTAAATTTAAAATTAAAAGATTTAGAAACAAATAATTTAACAATAATTGGTAAAGGTCAAAAGTCTAGAATTATACCAATATTAAATGAGGTAGTTTTTTTTATAGAAAAAATGGTAGAAACCTGTCCCTATTCGATTTTATACAATGATTATATTTTTTTAGGTAAAAGAGGTAAGCAATTAAAGGCTTCAATAGTTCAAAAGCAAATTAGGGAAATTAGATATAAACTCAGATTTCCTGAAAACACAACTCCGCATTCTTTGAGGCATACCTTTGCCACTGAATTACTTGAGAATATGGTTGATTTAAGATCTATTCAAGAACTGCTTGGTCATTCCTCACTTGCAACTACTCAGAGGTATACTAAGGTAACATCAGAAAAGATGAGGTCAGTTATTGAAAAAAATCATCCAAGAGCATCTTAAAAAAATTTAAGATGTTTCATACCTAAAAGTTAATTTCATTTCACCAGCAACTTTAACCATTTGTGCCAAACATTCTGGAGCATTTTCATCTCTTATAGAAATTGCGAATCTTGATATGTATTGTGTGTTGGATGGAAAAGTAATTTTTTCAGTATTCATCCTTACAATCAAAGCGTTATTGTCATCTAGGGTCTTTATGATTTTATTTAGCAACCCCTTTTGATCATCACCAGATAGAACTATTCTATGAGTTATTTTTGAGGTTGGCCCACTATCATTCTGAGTTGGTAGTTGCTTGACCTGAAAGTTTCCATCCTTTGAGGATTTAATATTATCTAATTTTTCAATTAGTTCATTCACTTCAGTTTTTTGTGAGGTTTTATAAACCATAGTTAATTCGCAGACCCTTCCCAATGTAGCGAATGTTACACCAGAAAACTCTCCACCTAAATCAGTGAGAAGTGATGTAATTTCTGAAATTAAGTTTGGTTTGTTTTCTCCAAGATAAGATATTAGAACATCTTTAACCATCTACACTCCCATTGCTTTCATCATAGCTTCACCGATTCTAGTAATAGTATCTGAAACTTCAACACCAGCAGATCGAAGTGCATCTTTTTTTGCATCTGCGGTTTCGTCGCCGCTGTTAACAATCGCTCCTGCGTGACCAAGTTTTCTTCCTTTTGGCGCCGCTGCACCTGCAACAAAGGCAGCAACGGGTTTCTTTGAATTTCCTTTCCATGAACGAATGAACTCTGCTCCTTCAATTTCTGCTGTTCCACCAATTTCACCTATTAGAACAATACCATCTGTATCTGGATCGTTTAAAAAAAGCTCTAATGCTTCAACGAAATTGGTTCCATTTACTGGATCTCCACCAATTCCTATGATGGTTGACTGACCAAGTTTTGAAGTTTGAACTGCAGATTCATATGATAATGTACCAGATCTTGAAACTACACCTATTCTTCCTGGTTTGCATATGTGACCAGGAATAATACCAATTTTACCAATTCCAGGTGTAAGAACTCCTGGACAATTTGGTCCAACTAATCTTGTTTTTGAACCTCTCATCTCTCTTTTTACTCTCTGCATATCACTTGTTGGAATACCATCTGTGATACAAACAATTAAATCCAATTCTGCTTCAACTCCTTCTAAAATTGCATCTGCAGCAAAAGGTGGAGGGACAAAAACACCACTGGCATTACAGTTTGTTTTTTTTTTTGCTTCGGCTACCGTGTTAAAAACGGGGATATCTAAATGTTTAGTGCCCCCCTTTTCAGGTGTTACACCTCCAACGATATTAGTATTATATTCTATAGCTCTCTGGGAGTGGAAAGTACCTTGCGCTCCAGTGAATCCCTGACAGATAATTTTTGACTCTTTAGTTAATAAAACAGCCATTATTTTTTTTCCTTAACCAGTGTAACAACATCTTTTGCTGCCTGTTCCATCGTATCAACTGGTTTAATTGGGAAACCAGAGTTTTTAAGAATCTCCATACCCATTTCCACATTTGTACCCTCTAATCTTACTACAAGAGGTTTATCTAAACCTACTTCTTTTGAGGCATTAACTAGACCTTCAGCAATATCATTACATCTCATCATTCCACCAAAAATATTAATTAAAATTCCTTTGACATCTGAATCTCGGTAGATGAGTTTGAAAGCTGCTGCAACTCTCTCCGGCGTTGCCGCTCCAGCAACATCCATAAAATTAGCAGCTTCTCCTCCATAGTGTTTAATTATGTCCATGGTGGCCATAGATAGTCCTGCACCATTGACCATTAATCCAATATTTCCGTCTAACTTCACATAGTTTAAGTCGTGTCGAGCGGCCTCAAGTTCTAGTGGATCATATTCATTTTCATCTTTCATTTCAGCAACTTGCCTTTGACGATATAGAGCATTATCATCGAATGATGATTTACAATCTAGAACAAGAATATCATCATCATTTACAACAGCTAATGGATTAACTTCAATCATTGCCGCATCTAAAGAGGTAAAAGCTTTGTATATACCAAGAATATTTTTTTGTGCTTTTTTTGCAGCGTTTCCACTCAAGCCAAGATTATAAACAATAGTTCTTGCGTGATGAGTAAGAAGATCAGATCCTGGAGAAATCTTCATTTTAAAAATTTCATCGGGATATTTTTCTGCAACCTCTTCGATGTCAACTCCACCTTTTTTAGATGATATTATAGTATTACCTCCGGTTTCTCTGTCGACTGTTATACAAAAGTAAAATTCTTTTTTAATTTCATATGCTTTTTCTAGATAAACTCTGGTGACTATTTTTCCCTCTTCGCTCGTTTGTGGAGTAATAATTCTCATACCAATCATTTTATCAACTGTTTTTATGACTTCTTGGTGATTATTACAAACTTTTACGCCACCTGCTTTTCCTCTTCCACCAGCATGAACCTGAGCTTTTACAATTATTTTCTCTTCGTTTAACCAGGAAACAATATTTTCTGCTTCATGAGTTTGATATACAACTTCTCCAGGAGGTATACTAACACCATATTTAGACAACAACTGTTTGGCTTGATATTCGTGAATATCCATTATAATTATCCTTACCAAATTAAATAAAGATAATACTAATGTCTTAGTTTAATTTAGCCAGTAATTTATTACATTTTTTTATTAATTCTTCAACGGAATTTACGGACTTATTAAAATCTTGAAATTCTTGATCATTAAGATTTAACTCAATAACTTTTTCTACCCCCTTCTCACCTAAAATAACTGGAACACCAACACAAACATTTTTGCAATTATATTGTCCATCAAGATAGGTTGAACAGGGGAGCAATTTTTTTTGATTGAATAGAAATGCCTCTAACATTTCTATTGCACTAGAAGCTGGAGCAAAAAAAGCAGAACTATTTTTCATTAGCGAAACGATTTCTCCTCCACCATTTCTGGTTCTTTCAATGATCTTCTGTATTTGCTTGTTTTTAATTTTTTTAATTTTTAAAAAATCTTTTAACGGAGTGCCTGAAATTGAAGTATGCTCTAAAAGTGGTACCATTGAATCTCCATGCCCCCCCAAAACCATTGTTTGAATACAATCCATTGATACACCTATCTCATGCGAAAGAAAAAGTTTGAACCTTGCTGTGTCAAGTATTCCTGCCATTCCCACAACCATATTTTTTTTTAATCCAGAGGTTTTTAATAATGACCAAACCATGGCATCTAATGGGTTGGTAATACAGATAACAAATGACTCAGGTGAATATTTCTTAATAGCTGTACCAATTTCAGCCATAATTGAAAAGTTAGTTTCAATTAAATCATCTCTGCTCATTCCTGGTTTTCTGGCAATGCCTGCAGTGATTATAATAGCATCACTATTTTTAATTTGAGATAAGTCAGTTGTACCAGTAATTTCAGAGTTAAGATTCTCAATTGATAGACTTTGTGATAGATCTAAACATTTTCCCTCAGCTAATCCATCTACGACATCAACCAATAAAATATCACCTAATTTCCTTCTTGAAATGCTGAAAGCTAAAATTGTACCAATGTTACCAGCACCTATTAAACTTATTTTTTTCAAAATTTATTCCTTGATAATTTATACTATATTATGTCTAGACCAATATCTACAGATTTAGGACAATTGGTTATTTTGCTAACAGAAATATAATCAGCACCGAGATTGCAGTATTTTCTAAAATTTTTAAGGTTGATACCACCAGTGATTTCAAAATCGACTTTATTCTTTAATTCACTTTTTAATTTAATAGATTTAATTATCTCCTCTGGCTTCATATTGTCTAATAAAATATAATTTACTTTACTTTTAATACACTTTTTTACTTGAGAAAATGTGTCACACTCAATCATAAAATTTTTAATTTTTTTTTTTTCTAATAAAGATAAAGCTTCTGAAATACCTCCAATTGATTTTATATGATTGTCTTTGATTAAAATTTTATCATACAATCCCATTCTGTGATTTTTTGCACCACCAATATATGTCGCATATTTTTGAATTTTTCTAAGTCCTATTGTAGTTTTTCTTGTATCTAGAAGTTTGGTTTTTGATCCTTTAAGAATTTTTACAAACTTATTAGTATAGGTTGATATACTTGACAAATGTTGGATAAAGTTAAGGATTGTTCTTTCAATCGCTAATATTGATTTTAGGTCACCAAAGATTTCAATTATTACGGATTTTTTCTTTATTGTATTTCCATCAACAAAATTTGATTTGTATTTTAATTTTGGAAACCTTTTTTTAAGAAAAGATTTTATAAAAAATTCACCACATAAAACAATTTCTTCTCTATTAGAAATAACAGCATTAACATTTATATTTTTTTTAATTAAATTTTTAGAGGTAATATCCATCGCAAGGCTTCTACCACCGAGGTCTTCAAGATACTCCGAGATTAGTTTTTTTAAAGCAATATGAGAAATTTCATTAACATCCACAAGTATTCTTCAACTTAATTTTAACATTTCATTTAAAGGTTTCTTTGCCTTAAGTATTAATTCTCTATCAATATTTATTTGCGGAGATAGACTTGCAAGGCAATCACGAAGTTTCTCAAGGGTATTTAATTCCATATATGGGCAATTTGAGCATGAACATGAGCCATCATTACCTGGTGCAACCATAAAAGTTTTCGTGGGCTCATTTTTTTTCATTTGATGAATTATATGAGGTTCAGTTGCCACTATAAATTTTTTATTTTTGCTGCTAGAAATATACTTCAAAAGAGCTGAAGTAGAACCAATAAAATCTGAACGGTTGAGGATATTCTCTGGACATTCAGGATGAGCTATAACCTCTGCTCCTTCGTTTCTTATTTTTAATTTTATTAATTCTTTTTCAGAAAAAGTTTCATGAACAATACAAGTCCCATTCCATAAAAGCATTTCTCTTTTTGTGATTTTATTAAGATAACTTCCTAGATGTTTATCAGGAGCAAAAATAATTTTTTGTTTTTTGGGAAGACTTTCAATTATTTTTGCAGCATTTGATGAGGTAACTATAATATCAGAAAGGGCTTTTATTTCAGCAGAACAGTTGATATATGATAAGACTATATGATCAGGATGATGTTTTTTAAAATCGATAAAATCATCAGCTTTACAAGATTCTTCTAGTGAACATCCCGCTCTGATATCAGGCAATATTACAGTTTTGTTTGGACTTAAGATCTTTGCCACTTCTGCCATAAATTTTACTCCACAAAAAACAATTACATCAGCATTTGTTGCTTGAGCTTTTTTAGATAGATCTAATGAATCACCTATGAAATCTGCAATATCTTGAATTTCTTCGTCTTGATAGAAATGTGAGAGTATTACGGCATTTCTTTTTTTCTTTAAAAAAAGTATTTCTTCTTCAATACTTGAGTGTTGATTTTTTAGATATTCCATTTATTTAAAAATTTTTTTTAAGTTAACATTTATATAATTACTAGAACCCATTTCTTTAAGCCTTGAAATTGTTCTTTTGAACTCAAATGAATTACTCTTTCCTAAATAAAGTTTTTCTAATTCTACCTTTGTTGAAATTGAAAGTATATTTTTATTGTCATAAATTGCATCAATAAAAGAAATAAATCTATATAATAAATCCTTTGAGCTTTCATTCATTTGAGGAATATTTCTAATAATAAGAAACTTTATTTTTTTTAGAATTAAAACATAGTCTTGAAAAACTAATTTTTTTTTAAAAAAATCATTGAAAGAAATATCTATTAGATTTCCATAATAATTTCGTAAAAAAAAATTATTGCCAGCTCTTTTAAATTCAATTTCTCTTGGGATAGAGGTAATGGAATACTTCTTTCTTAATAAGTTTAATTGTTTGTTTGAATTTTCTTTTTGAATATAGAAGAAATTGTGATTAAAATTGCCTTTGGATCTATAATCAATTTTTGACTTCATTTCTATTTTTATAAACTTTTTATTAATAAAATCTTTAATTTCGTTGCATATCATAGCATTGATTGGATCATGATATATTTCATCAATTTTTTTGTTTCCACTCATAATGATTATTTTTTTTTGATTTAAAGATTCTTCTAAAAAATTTTTAAATAAAATTATATTTGTAAGATTATTGATATAAAATTCATCAATTATTATCAAATTTATTTCTTTTAAAAGTTTCTTAATGTTGTTTTTTTTTGAACTTTGTAAGTAAAATGCCAAATCACTAAAATGGAAAATTTCTGATTTTTTAAAAACAATATGAAGAGCTTTCAGCAGTATTGATTTTCCTACTCCAATAGACCCATGAAGATAAATACCAATCAAATTATTATTGAATATTTTAAAAATATTTTTTTTTAGTTTAAGATTTAAAGCTTTCTCAATTTCTTTTGATGCACTAACTTGGCAAGAGTTAGGTATTACATTGATTTGTTCTTCAATATAATTTAAAAGTTTAAAGCTAAGATTTTTCAAAACTTAAGACGATACCTGTAATTTCTTTATATTTGCAATAGCTTTAGCAGGGTTTAGATTCTTGGGACAGGTTTTAGTACAATTCATAATCGTGTGGCACCTATAAAGTTTAAATTTGTCTTTTAAAAACTCTAATCTTTCTTTTTGACTTTTATCTCTGCTATCAGCAATAAATCTATATGCTTGAAGCAAAATTGCTGGGCCTAAGAACTTTTCACTATTCCACCAGTAGCTTGGGCAAGAAGTTGAGCAACAAGCACATAAAACACACTCATATAAACCATCAAGTTTTTTTCTATCCTCCGGGGATTGGATATTTTCTTTTTTATTTTTTTTGCCATTTTTTATCCAAGGTTTTATTGACTTATATTGTTCAAAAAATTCTGTTAGGTCTGGAACAAGGTCTTTTAACACTTTCATATGGGGAAGTGGATAAATATTAATTTCTTTAGAATCTGGTAGAGGTTTTAGGCATGCTAGAGTGTTTGTACCGTTAATATTCATTGAGCAGGAACCACATATTCCCTCCCTGCAGGATCTTCTGAAGGTTAAACTTGGATCGATATAACTTTTGATATACATCAATGCATCTAAGATCATTGGTCCAAATTTCTTTTTATTGATAAAATATTCATCGATTCTGGGATTGGATCCAGATTCTCTATTCCATCTGTAAACTTTAAGACAAGTCATATTCTTGCCTTTTTTACCAAAGATCTTACCTTTGGTTAATTTTGAGTTCTGAGGTAACGATAATTCAACCATAACATTTTAAAATTAATAAACTCTTGCTTTAGGTTCAATAGTTTTTATTTCTTTTGATTTGGTTTCTAGATTTACTCGCCTATAACCAATTTTGGATTTTTCATTAGAATCTACCCAAACCAAGCTATGTTTAAGCCATTTTTTGTCATTTCTATATTTAAAGTCTACTCTAGAGTGTGCTCCTCTACTTTCTTTTCTATTCAAGGCGCATTCTATACTTGCGAGAGATTGCAGAAGAAGATTATGTAACTCAAGTGCTTCGATTATTTCTGTGTTCCACACGGTTGTTTTATCATTTATTTTTATATCATTAAATTTTTTTAAAAGAGATTGGATAATTTTTTTCCCTTCCCTCATTTTTTTTTCTGATCTATAAACTGGGCAGTAGTTTTGCATTGTTTGCTGCATTTCAGCTCTAATTTTAGAAATAGAATTTTTTCCATTGGAATTTTTTATTTTCTCGAACCTCAAAATTATCTTTTCATAATCTTCTTTCAATATTTTATAGTTTTTTTTACTTGATTTGATTATTTTTGCGCACTGCGTTGCTGCTGATTTACCAAAAACTACTAAGTCAAGTAAAGAGTTTGAGCCAAGTCTATTAGCCCCATGGACAGAAACACATGCGGCTTCACCTACTGACATAAGTCCAGGAACAATTTGTTCTTCACCTTTAGTATTTGTTTTTAAAACTTCACCATTTATGTTTGTCGGAATGCCACCCATATTATAATGAACAGTTGGTTGCACTGGTATTGGTTCTTTTCTCACATCAACACCAGCGAATATTTTTGCAGATTCTGTTATACCAGGTAATTTTTCTTCAAGTATCTTGTGGTCTAAATGACTTAAATTCAAATGGATGTGATCTTTTTTTTGGCCACATCCCCTTCCTTCCATAATTTCATTGGTCATTGATCTTGAAACTACATCTCTACTAGCTAGATCTTTTGCGTTTGGGGCATAGCGCTCCATAAATCTCTCACCTTTTGAATTTGTTAAATATCCCCCTTCACCCCTAGCTCCTTCAGTAATTAAAACTCCAACACCATATATTCCTGTGGGATGAAATTGGGTAAACTCCATGTCTTGAAGAGGTAAATCAGCTCTTAAAACCATTCCTCCTCCATCTCCTGTGCATGTATGTGCTGAAGTACATGAAAAGTATGCCCGTCCATAGCCACCAGTTGCAAGAATCACCATTTTAGATGAAAAAAGATAATATTTACCGTCGTGAAGGTTTATGGTCAAAACTCCCACACATTCTTTTTTCTTATTCATAATTAAATCGATTACAAAATGTTCGATGAAGAATTCAGCACTATGAGATATGGATTGTTGATAAAGTGTGTGAAGCATTGCATGTCCTGTCCTATCTGCTGCCGCACATGTTCTTTGAGCTATTCCTTCACCAAAGTGAGTTGTCATTCCTCCGAATGGCCTCTGATAAATTTTACCTTTTTCTGTTCTTGAGAAAGGAACACCGTAATGTTCAAGTTCAATTACTGCCTCAGGTGCTTCTTTGCACATGAAAGCGATAGCATCTTGATCACCTAACCAATCTGAACCTTTTACTGTATCATACATGTGCCAAGTCCAGTCATCCTCACCCATATTGCCGAGAGCGGCGCTAATACCACCTTGGGCAGCAACCGTATGACTCCGTGTTGGAAATACTTTAGAAATACAAGCTGTTTTGAGGTTTGAGGATGCACAACCCATTACTGATCTTAGTCCAGAACCACCTGCACCAACAACGACAACATCAAATTCAAGTTTTACTAAATCTTTAATCATAAAATATTCAATATTGATAAAAGGCTAATGGCAATAATAGAAAAGATAGTAATTAAAAAGATGTTTTTCAAAATTAAAATTATTTTTTTATTTTTCTGATTATGAATATAATCATCAATTATTGAAGACAATCCTATGTTTGAGTGTAAAATTACCGTTGCGATTAAAATAAAAAAAAGAAAGGAATTTTTATAATTTGTAAACCACTGTATTACTTCAGCGTAATTCTTGAGGTTTATTTGTGTTATGGAAATTGAGGTGTACATAAGC
>CACEXK010000011.1 GCA_902563505.1 uncultured Alphaproteobacteria bacterium | reverse complement strand
CAATATTAACTTGTCTATATATTAATGATGCAATACATTTACATTAACTTTTATAATTAAGGAGTATATTTTATGGATATTGAATCTGCTAAACTACTTGGGGCTGGAATCGCAGTTCTTGGTGTGATTGGATCAGGAATAGGTATAGGTTCTATTTTCTCTGCTTTTATTACAGCAGTTGGAAGAAACCCAGAGGCTAGAGAGCATGTATTTACTATGACAATGCTTGGTTTTGCTTTAGTTGAGGCTCTGGCATTGTTTGCATTAATCATAGCACTATTACTGTTGTTTGTTTTCTAAAAATGACTGCCAAAGTTTTTTTAACTTTACTTAGTTTTTTATTTGCTGGAAATGTTAACTCAGCTGAAGGACAAGGTGGAATGCCACAACTAAACCCAGAGTCCTTTAGCTCCCAGCTATTTTGGCTATTCGTTTTTTTTCTATTACTTTTCTTGTTTCTTCATTATTTTTTTATACCAAAGATTCAAAAAATTAAATCTAAAAGAGATAAAACTGTTGAAGATTTTATCATAGAAACAAAAAAAATTAACGATTCCGTTGAAAAGATAATTAAACAAATAAACAATGAATTAAACGAGGCAAAAGAAAGTTATGATAAGCAAGTCAAATTAGCTTATGAAAAAAATAAAAGCATTTTTGATAAAAAAATAAATGAACTTAATGCTAGCTATGAAGAAAAAAAAAATAAACTTGAAGATGAGCTTTTAGTATCAAAAGATAAAGTAATAAAAAATATATCAAAGATTTCATTACCACTATCTGACCAGTTGTTTGAAAAAATTGTAGGTGAAAAATCATTAGGTAAAATTGAAGATTTCAAAAAAATAGTAGGGGAGAAAAATGTTTGATATAAGTTTATTAAACAATTCAACATTATGGGTTGCTACATCTTTTATAATTTTTGTTGTTGTTTGTTACCAACCAGCCAAGAATCAGATCATAAATAGTCTTGATAAAAAGATTAATGAACTCAAAAAGGAACTTAATGATTCCAAAAGGCTCAAGGAAGAAGCGGAAAAACTTTATAAATCACATTTAATCAAACAGAAACAAAATTTAGAAAAAATAAAAAAGTTAAATGATGATGCCAAAAATCAAGCGAATTTAATAAAAAAAAAAATAGAAAATGAACTAAATATGAATATGAAAAGGAAAGAAGCAAATTTTAAATTAATTTCTTCACAAATGGAGTCCAAGATTCAAGATGATCTTAAAGAAGAAATACTAAAACAGACACTAAAATTCACTGAGTTCAGAATTAAAAAACATCTGAAGAAAAAGCATAATAACCAATTAATTGAAGAATCACTTAATAAACTCTCAGGACATTTTTCCTAATTCTTTATGGCTGTTCATACTAAATTGTCAAAAAATGATATTTTAGAAATTGTTAATAAATACGAAATCGGAGAATTAGAAAATTTTTCAGGAATCAAAGAGGGTATCGAAAACACAAATTACTCAATTAAAACCTCTAAAAATAAATTTATTCTTACTATATTTGAAAACAGAGTAAATAAATCAAAATTACCATTATTCTTTCAACTGATGAAGCATACATCAAAACAGAAAATAAGATGTCCTAATCCAATTATAGACAAAAATAATAATTTAATTAATAAATTTAAATCTAAAAAGTTTGGAATTTTTTCTTTTTTAGATGGAAAATCTAAAAGAAATTGGTATTCGTCTGATTGTGTTCATGTTGGCGAAGTTCTGGGAAATTTACATCAAAAGAATATGAATAAAAAATTAGATTTGAAAAATAATTTTGGTGTTTCATCATGGAAAAAGTTATTTAGCAAATGTAAATATAAAATTAACGAGATAATTCCAAACTCCTGCGATTCAATCTATAAAGAAATAGTATATTTAAATAATGAATGGCCTAGTAATCTTCCTAAGGGCTTAATTCATGGTGATTTATTTCCTGACAATGTTTTGTTTTATAAAGAAAATATCTCAGGAATCCTCGATTTTTATTTCTCTTGTAATGAAATTTTAGCATACGACCTTGCCATATCATTAAATGCCTGGGGTTTTAAAAATGGAAAATTTAAAAAAGAAAATTTTTCTAAATTACTACAAGGATATCAGACTAAAAGAAGACTTAAAAAATCTGAAAAAGAAAAATTAAATATCTTACTTAGAGGTGCATCGATGAGGTTTTTATTAACTAGAATTTATGATATGATTCATGTCGATGGAAATAAATTTTTAAAAAAAAAAAACCCTTTGGAATTTTTTAAGATTTTAAATTTCCATAAGAAAATCAACAACCATTCAAATTATTTCAGTGGACTTTGACTTTATAATATATACCGACGGAGCCTGCCTTGGGAATCCAGGTCCAGGTGGATGGGCTGCGATAATTTTTGATAAAAAAAATAAAAAAAATTCAATTAAAGGAAATAAGGTAAATACGACGAATAATCAAATGGAACTTATTGCTCCTATAGAAGCTCTTAAACAAATTAAAAATAAATCAAAGATAAAAATTTATACCGATAGTAAATACTTAATTGACGGTATTAATATTTGGATAAAAACATGGAAGTTAAACAATTGGAAAACTTCAGCAAAAAAAGAGGTTAAAAATGACCAATTATGGAAAGAACTTGATTCACTTTCTTCTGGTCATTCAATAAATTGGCAATGGGTTCGTGGGCACAGCGGTAATATTTACAATGAAGAGGTCGATGACCTTGCTAGACAAGAGGCTTATCTATTAAAGATTTGAAAGCACATTTTCAGCTTTACTTATTTCCAGCCCCCCTCCTTTTTCATCAAAAATATCAGTAATTAATCCCTTGTCAATTACCATGGCAAATCTGGATAATCTCTTTCCAAGACCAATGGAACTCAAATCTAATACTAGCTGTGATTTATTGAGAAATTCTTGTGTACAGTCAGAAATAAACTTTATTTTATTTTCTCCAAGAGATTTACCCCATTCTGACATTACAAAAGGATCATTAGTAGCAACAAAAAAAATTTCGTCGATACCTTTTTTTATTAATTCATTGTAGTTATTAACAAAACCTGGGAGGTGGTCATTTGAGCAAGTTGGTGTGAAGGCTCCAGGCACACCTACTAAGAGTACTTTTTTTTCATTAAAAAGATTAGATGATGAAATAGGTTTAGGGCCGTCATCTCCTAAAACATAAAATTCTACAGAAGGGAAAGAATCATTTTTGTTAATATTCATATAAACTACTTTATCAAATTTAACTCATTTATAACAATATCTTTTGTTAAAATTTCTGGAAGCAAAACACCCTGCTTATCTCCTGGACCATAGATAATATTAACCGGTATTCCGTATCTTTCAAATTTTGATATAAAGCTAAGAATTTTTTCGTCTTTTTCACCCCAATCTCCTCTCAATAATTTAACATCATTTTTATTAAAGTATTTTTTTAATTTTTTTGAATCTAAAGTTGTTAGCTTATTAAGCTGACAAGTCACACACCAATCAGCAGTAAAATCTAAAAAAATCAATTGCTCTGAATTGATATATTCTTTTAAAATAGTTTCATCAAATTCTTTCCATTTAATTTCATTCTTTTTTTTCAAAGAAGGGGAGAAAAAAATATATAAAATAGAAATTAATATAAGTGAAGACGATACTTTTGAAAAAATACTTTTATTTATTATAATTGATATTAATAAGACCAGAAAGACTAATATTGTAATAATATGTTTATCAATATTCAAAAGTGTTAAAAACCAACTGAATGTTATCAAAAGAATCAGACCTAACAAAAATTTGAAATTTATCATCCACTTTCCTGGTTTTGGGAATCTTTTAATTAAGCTTGGTCTGATAGTAAAAATAATATATGGCATTGAGAAACCTAGTGATATAAAAACAAAAATAAAAAAAATATTTTCATATGAAGATGTAATTGAAAAGCCAACTGCTGTTCCAAGAAAAGGTGCGCTACAAGGAGTTGCCATAAGTGTTGAGAAAACGCCAGAGAAAAAGTAACCTTTTGAAGAATCATCATCAATAAATCTATAAATACTTTTTGTAAATTTGTTCGGAAGAAAAATATCAAAGAAACCAAGGAGATTTAAAGAAAATAATAATATTATAATAGTAATAACTAATAAAAAATTATAGTTTTGGAATTGGAATCCCCAACCTAATTCTAAACCAAAAAACTTAAATGAAATTATAAATAATGAAAGAAGTACAAAGGAAAAGATTATCCCAAATATAGTAGCTAAAGAAAACTTTCTTACCTCAATTGAGTTTTTATCACTTATTTTAATAAATGAAAAAAGTTTCAATGACAAAACAGGTAAAACACAGGGCATAAAGTTAAGGATGAGTCCACCCACAAAAGCTAATAATAAATAATAAAAAAGGTTGCTATTGGCTTTTATTTGATCAGGAAATACTGAAATTTCTTCAAAATTTATTCCGTCAGATATTGATACAAAAAATGGATTTTTCATTAAACTTATTTTTTTGTCAATTTCTAAGTCAATATTAATTTTACTTTCTGGATTAATTGACAAAACATATACATCTGTTTCTTCAGAATAAGTAAATATTTTATAATTTTTTTTTTCTGAATCCACTGGTCTAAGCGTCAATCTTACTCTGTTATCAGTCTTTTCAAATATTTCTATTATTTGAAAGGTTTTAGAGTCTCTAATTGGTACTTTATTGAGGTATTTGATTACCTCATTTTTGGAGGTATCTAATATAAAATCATTAAATAAAAAATTTATTTTTTTTTTTTCTGTAATTGGAATACATATTTCTTTACATATCAAATATTCTATAGTCAGGTCAGTATTGATTGATTGGGCATTTTGTTTAGGTTTTATCTTTACAGGAAAAATTATTTCTTTCTCATAACCAATAGTTTCCACCTGATGATCAAGAAATTTTTCAGGAAAAGGAAAGAGCACTTCCATTTCTGAAATATTAGAATCTTTTTGCCATTTAATATCAATTTTAGCCCCTGCTTCACCAGGATTCTTCCAGTAAGTTTTCCAACCTTCTTCAAGGTTAATCTTAATGCCAAACAAATATTCTTCTTTATGTTTTATAAGCTTAGAAGCTGGAACAATTTCAAGTTTAGAGTAAGTATTGCCAGTTGTATTAGATTTTAACTCTGAAAATGAAAAAAAATAAAAAAATGCAAAAATTAATGTGATCATAAAGTAATAAATCTTATGTTTGAATATCAAATAATAATTTGTAATAATTTAACTATGAAACATTCATATTTAAAGGGAAATATAATTTGCGCACTTCCACAACTAAATGATCTTTTTTTTTCAAAGAGCATAATATATATAACACATCATAATAAAGATGGAGCAGTTGGAATTGTTCTTAATTATAAAATTATGAATATTAAAGGTATAGATCTATTTAAAAAACTAAAAATAGATAATATTAATAAAAATCTTGATATGAATTTTTCTTTTCACATTGGTGGACCACTCAATCAAAATAATGGTTTTATCCTTCACTCTAGTGATTATAAGAGTAGTAGTACGGTAAAAGTTTCTAAAAATGTAAAACTTACTTGCTCAACAAATATTTTAACTGATATAGCCCAAAACAAAGGACCAAAAAAATTTTTTATATCGCTGGGTTACTCTGGTTGGGGACCAGGACAACTAGAAGATGAGATCAAAAAAAATAGCTGGATAAATTTAAATGAAGAATTAGACTTGTTATTTGAAACTGAAAGTGAAAAAAAATGGGCAAATGCTATAAAAAAAACGGGGATTGATTTTACTAAGTTTTCTAGTATTTCAGGAAATGCATAGAATCAGGTTTTTAAATCAACAAGTCTTTCCAACTCAATTAAACTATTTCCGATTATCTCAAACTTTTCTTTTTTTTTCATTATCTTTGATAATTGACCAGGAAGCTGAATATTTATATTTATGGCTTTTCTAACAGTATCTAAGAATTTTCCATAATGAGCTGTAGACAAATAAATTCTTTTTTCTGATTCTTTAAGTAAAGTTTTTCCAACCGAACAACCAACTGCTGTGTGTGGATCAATAATAATATTATAAATATTAAAAATTGACTTAATTGAAAGCACCGTATCATCATCATTTAATCTTCCTGCCTGAAAAGTATGTAACATTTTTTGAAGTGTTTCTTTTTGAACTTTGAAAAACCCTAAATTGTCGAGGTCGTTAAAAAATCTATTTACCTCATTCGTATCGTTTTTAAAATGATGCAATAATCTTTCAAAATTACTTGATACCTGAATATCCATACTTGGACTGAAGGATTTTTTAATAATTTTCTTTTCCATACCTCCTGAAGAAAAGAAGCGGGTCAGAATATCATTTTTATTTGATCCAATTATAATTTTTCTAATTGGCAAACCCATCAATTTAGAAAAGAACCCTGCATATGCGTTTCCAAAGTTTCCTGTTGGAACAACAAAACTTAAAGGGTCTAATTTTTTTTGTATTCTAAAAAATGACCAAAAATAATAAACTATTTGTCCAAGAATTCTTACCCAATTTATCGAATTTACTGCTGCCAAATTGTATTTCCTTTTTTTTATATTCAATTTAAAAAAATCTTTAACTAACTTTTGACAGTCATCAAAATTGCCATCAACTTCCACATTAATTACATTATCTTTCCCAAATGTAGTCATTTGTTTTCTTTGAACCTCACTTACTTTTCCTTTAGGAAATAGAATAAACATTTTTATATTATTTGATTTTGAACAGCCATTAATGGCTGCTGAACCAGTATCACCAGATGTTGCACCTATAATTGTTAAATTAATTTTTTTTTTTTTTAGAACAAATTCGTATAAATTTCCAAGTAATTGAAGAGCATAATCTTTAAATGCAAAAGTTGGTCCATGAAATAAATTGAGTATGTGTTCATTTTCATTCAATTTATCAATTGAGATTATTTCTTTACCAAAGGAATCGTCATAGGTTTTTCTGCAAATAGACATGTATGAATCACTAGTAATTTCATCTGATCGGACAAAAGGAAAAGTTAATTCATAGGCTAACTGGGTATAATCTAATTTTTTTAGTTCATTTAGTTGTTTCTTACTATATTTTGGAATTTTATTGGGAACATACAAACCACCATCTTTTGCCAAACCATTGAGCAAAACATCTACAAAATTTAAATTGTTGTCTTTCCCTCTTGTTGATGAATATTTCATTATTTAATTTTTTTTATATTTGCAAAGAAGAAAACTCCTACAAGTCCGAGTGCTATGAGAAACCATGTTATAGCATACTGTAAATGATTGTTTCTTAAATAGATCCTTGTTTGATTGCCAAGGGGAAAACCATTAGGCCCATTATCAACAGCTTCCAAATAAAAATTTTCTTCCAACTTGATCTCTAATGTTTTTTCCATCAACTTTGGCTGAATAAAAAACCAAAAGTTTCCCTTCGGATCATTATCAGGTTGAAAGTAGCCCTTTCTACCCGGTAACCTTATTACTGCCTTAAATTCCCCCTCATTAAAGTTTATATTATTTTTTCTATTTTCGATTTCTTTCATCGCTAATGGAACCCATCCTGTATCAAAAATAATGTTTTTTCCTGAACTTGTTTTAAGAGGAACCAAGATATGATAACCATTATTTCCTCGTTTACTTAATGCGGGCATAAATAGCTCAAAATCATTTATTAATTTTCCTTTAACTAAAACTTTTCTAAATTCTTCATCCTGCGGTGCTATTATCTTATCAAGATCACTAGGTTCTGATTCATATTTATTTATTCTTTCATTTATAAGATTATTTTTCCAGACCAATCTTTTTAATTGCCATGATGTCAATCCTAAAAGAATAGCTAGAGCAATTAAAAAGGAAATAAGCGGTATTATTTTAGGTAAAGTAAATTCGAACCGCTGGTGATTAAAATTAAATTTCATTATTGGCTATACAGAAGCCCACCAGTAAATAAATGTAAATAGGAAAAGCCAGACAACATCCACGAAATGCCAATACCATGCTGCAAATTCAAAGCCTAGATGCTTCTTTGGTTTTAGTTGGCCTTTTAATCCTCTAAAGAAACAAACTATTAGGAAAATTGTTCCAATTATCACATGTACACCATGGAAACCTGTTGCCATATAAAATGTAGAAGGATATATTCCATCTTCAATTGTAAAAGTTGCATGCTGGTATTCATAGGCTTGAAATCCTGTAAAAACTACACCTAAAACTATTGTAAGAAAAAGAAAGAGTAAAAAGTTTTTTCTATCATTTTCTCTAAGCGCATGGTGTGCCCAAGTCACAGTACCACCAGACGCTAGCAATATAAAAGTATTTAGTAATGGAATCCCAAATGGTGGAATTAGCTCAACTTCCTCTGGAGGAAAAACACCACCAAGGGCATCCTGTCTTCCAATTAGCTCTGGGCTTTCAGAACCTGGATAAAATGCAACATCGAAAAATGCCCAAAACCAAGCTGAAAAAAACATAACTTCAGACATTATGAATAGAATCATTCCATACCTTAAGCCTATTTGGACAACTTGATTATGAAATTTACCACTCTCAGACTCTTTAACTACATCTCTCCACCATAAATATGAAGTGATTAGTGTTGCAGCCCCTCCGATGGAGAAAAGCAATGATTTTTCATAATGAAGAAATTGTATAAATCCTATAGCAACCATCAACATCGAAATTCCTGTAACTAAAGGCCAAGGACTTGGATCAACTAAATGGTAGGGGTGTTTTTGGTTCTCACTCATAGATCATTCTTTGATAAACATTGTATAAGATAAAGTAATCTCTCTCAAATCTTTTATAAATTTATCATTTTTTATTGATGGGTCAATGAAAAAGGTCACAGGCATTTCCACCTCTTCTCTGGGGTTGAGTGTCTGCTCTTCAAAGCAGAAGCATTCAATTTTATTGAAATATTTTCCAGCCTGCAAAGGTGTGACATTGAAAACCGACATCGTATTTATTGTTTGATCTGTCTTATTTTTCGCCTTGTAAAAAGCTAAGCTATTTTCACCAATATTAACTTTCATTGTATTCTTTATAGGTTCAAAATAAACCGATGAGTTTCTCTCACTTGAAGAATCAAACCTTATATTAATCTCACCAATAACAACCTCCGAGGGGTTTATTTCTTTTATAGACGGTGTTCCCCCATAACCTGTTACCTGACAAAAAAGTTTATAAAGCGGAACTGCTGCGTAACTCATCATTAACATAAATAAAACGAAAGCACTTAACAGTAAAGCCTGAAACTTGATATTTTTTCGATACATCTTAAAATTTAATAATTGTTACAATATAAAATATAATTACTAAAAGAAATAATGCTAACCCCAAAGCGATATTTTTTTTTCTTTTTTTATTATCCATCTTATAAAATATATGAGTCTATTACTAAAATGGAAAAGATTAAATACAAGTATAAAATTGAAAATTTAAATAATTTTGGGGCGAAGAAAGTCTTTGAATCGTCACTTGATTTTAAAATTTTATAGGCTAGATAACAAAAGTATATATTTAGAAATATTGCAGAAAATAAATAAAGTTCTCCAGCATAATTAGAAATATAAGGTAAAATAGAACATATAGAAAGTAATATCGAGTAAATAAAAATTTGGTTTTTAGTAAATCTTTGCCCACGAACAACAGGCATCATGGGAACATTTGCCTTGGAATATTCTGTATCTTTGTATAGAGCAAGGGCCCAAAAATGTGGAGGGGTCCAAATAAAAATTATTAAAAATAAAAAAATTGGGAATAAAGAAATTTCTCCTGCTGCACATGCCCACCCAATCATCGGTGGAAATGCACCTGCTGCTCCTCCAATTACAATATTCTGTGGTGTTTTTCTTTTTAACCAAATTGTGTAGATGAAAATATAAAAAAGTATTGAGAATCCTAACAAAAATGCCGCAAAGTAGTTGACTGACAAACCAAGGGTTATAATGGATATCAGAGAGAGTATTACACCAAAACCAAGCGCGTCAGCTGGAGAAATTTTGCCATCAGGAATTGGTCTTTTTTTAGTTCTTTCCATGAGTTTATCAATATCTCTATCAAACCACATGTTTATAGCACCTGATGCACCTGCCCCCAGAGAAATACAAAAAATCGATAGAAAGAAAAGAAAGGGGTGTAACTCAAACGGAGATAAAATCATACCACACAATGATGTGAATATAGCTAGTGCCATCACCCTGGGTTTTAAAAGTGCAAGATAATCATCTACAGAACTTTGTTGTTTGACAAATCTTATTTGATCATTAATAGAATTTAACTTCACTAATCTAACCCCCCAAAAAAAGTTTAAGTAATCTTACTTTACTTTAGGCAAATCATCAAATGAATGGAACGGTGGTGGTGAACTTAACTGCCACTCGTAGGTTGTTGCACCTTTTCCCCAAGGATTTTTCGAAGCTTTTCTGGATTTTACAAAAGCTTCAATTATCACAAAGACGAAAAAGAATGCAGCAAAAACTGAAATGTATGCACCAATAGAGGATACATAGTTCCATCCAGCAAAAGCATCGGGATAATCAGGTATCCTTCTTGGCATACCTGCTAGACCAGAGAAATGCATTGGGAAAAAAGTTATATTAACACCTATAAATGTAAGCCAAAAATGAATTTTTCCCAAAAATTCATTATACTCACGCCCCGACATTTTACTAAACCAATAGTAAAATCCAGCATAAATTGAAAAAAGAGCACCCATCGACATTACATAGTGAAAATGAGCAACAACATAATATGTATCGTGAAGGGCAACATCAATTCCAGTATTTGCTAAGACAACGCCTGTTACACCTCCAAGAGTGAAAAGAAAAATCATTGCCAGAGCAAACAACATAGGAGTTTTAAATTCTATTGAACCGCCCCACATCGTAGCAATCCAACTGAATATTTTAATTCCGGTGGGAACAGCAATGACCATTGTAGCTGCCATGAAATAGGCTCTTGTATCAACATCTAAACCTGTTGTATACATATGATGTGCCCAAACAACAAAACCTACCACCCCTATTGCAGCCATAGCATAAGCCATGCCGAGGTAACCAAAAATAGGTTTTTTTGAAAAAGTTGAAACAATATGGCTAATCATACCGAAACCAGGAAGAATTAAAATGTAGACCTCTGGATGTCCAAAAAACCAAAATAGATGTTGAAATAAAATAGGATCTCCACCCAATTCTGGATTAAAAAATGCTGTGCCAAAATTTCTATCAGTTAACATCATTGTTATGGCTCCGGCCAGAACGGGAAGTGATAATAGCAGAAGAAAAGCTGTAATCAAAATAGACCAAGCGAATAGAGGCATCTTGTGCATTGTCATTCCTGGTGCTCTCATGTTAAAAATTGTTGTGATGAAGTTAATGGCACCAAGAATAGATGATGCGCCTGCTAAATGCATTGCAAGAATTGCCATATCTACAGCCGGGCCAGAGTGACCTGATGTTGATAAAGGAGCATATAAAGTCCAGCCCGGACCTGCTCCTCCTTCTACAAAAGCTGAACCAATTAAAAGTAATATTGATGGCGGAAGCAACCAAAAACTTAAATTATTCATTCTTGGAAAGGCCATATCTGGGGCACCAATTAGAAGAGGTACAAAATAATTACCAAAACCGCCAACCATTGCCGGCATGATCATGAAAAAAATCATTAAAAGACCATGGGCGGTTATCCATACATTATATTGCTGGTAATCATCTCCCAGTATCTGCATACCTGGCTCGGCCAACTCCATCCTTATTAACAATGAAAAAATACCACCAAGCAAACCAGCAATTATTGCAAATACTATGTAAAGAACACCAATATCTTTATGGTTAGTTGAGAAAAAATATCTTGTGAAAAAAGATGGCGCTTGACTAGACATTAAATGATTTCCTTTCTATTTTTGAACTATAAGATCTTCTTTATTTGATGCAAATTCTTCTTTAGCTGTTTCAACCCAAGCTGCAAACTCATCAGCGGACACAGCTTTTATGGTTATAGGCATAAAACCATGACCAGGACCGCAAAGTTCTGAACACTGTCCGTAATACATGCCTGGTTCATCTATTCTGATATAAGTTTCATTTAATCTTCCAGGAACTGCATCGGTTTTAACACCTAGAGCAGGAACTGCCCATGAATGGATAACGCCACTTGGATCAGATGTGATTTGAACTTTTATATTTTTTCCAACTGGCAAAACCAAGTGATTGTCTGTTGATAGCAATCGAGGTTGCCCTTCTTCTAGTTCATCATCTTGTAGCATGACTGCGTCAAATGTGATGTTATCATGGTCTGGGTACTCGTATCCCCAAAGCCAAGTGTAACCGGTAGCTTTAATTGTCATGTCGATATTGCTGAGGTCATTCTGTTTGTATAAAAGTTTAAATGAAGGTATAGCCATAACAATTAATATTAAGCAAGGGATAACTGTCCATGCAACCTCTAGAAGAGAATGATGGGTTGTTTGAGATGGCTCTTTGTTTCTTTTTGCGCTAAATTTGAAACAAACATAGGCCATCAAAAAGAAAACAAAAAGAGTTATGACTGTAATTATCCAAAAAACTAAGTCATGAAGATTTATTAGCTCTTGCATTAGAGGAGAAGCCGCTTCTTGAAAACCTATTTGCCATTCATAAGGTTGCCCCTTAGGGTTTGCGAAGGCCTGGTTAGATGAAACAACCAGAGAAAAAATAAAAGTCAGGAATATATTTATTTTTGTCATTGTTTTTATATTCTTTTTACTTAAATTAATATAGTGGCGATAAATTAAAAAACAATTATAATTTTTTTTAAACCCAGTAATAATTTTTGCTTATAGATTATAAACTAGTGAGTAATTATTTACAACCAAGTTCTTAACTGTTAATTATTTTACGAAGGATTAAATGAAAATTTATGAAAAAAATTTCTAAAGAATGGAATGAAAAACTTGTTACATCAAAAATTGATGAACTGTTAAAGAATTATGACGATGGCGAACTATTTGTTGAAGAAGTTTTTTCTGAGAATATAACCTTTGATGATAATAAAATCAAAAATGCAAGTTATGACCAAGACAGAGGATTTGGAATTAGAGCCGTTTCTGGCGATTCAGTCAATTTTTTTCACAGCTCGGTAATTAATCAAGACACTTTGATTAATGGTATTAAGTTAGTAAAAAAAGGTTCAAATTTAAAAACTCCACAAAAAACCGGATTTAGTAAAACTAACAAAGTCTTGTATGATAAGATTAATCCAATATCTCTGATTTCACTGGATAAAAAGATTACACTACTTAAAAACATAAACAACTATGCAAGAAAAATAGATAACTCAGTGAAACAAGTTTCAATCAGCTTAAATGGAAACTTTCAAAATGTAGAAATCACTAAATATAACGGAACATTTTTTAATGATTTAAGACCGCTCGTAAGACTTAATGTTAATGTTTCAGTTGAAAAAAATGGGAGAATCGAAACAGGCTCTTTTGGTATGGGAGGAAGAATCACATATGAAAAATTTTTTAAGAAAAATAATTGGAAATGTGCTGTAGACGATGCTTATGAACAAGCTAAAATCAAATTAACAGCTAAGCAGGCACCTGCAGGAGAACAGACAGTAATTTTAGGTCCTGGTTGGCCTGGCATTCTTCTTCATGAGGCTGTTGGACACGGACTGGAGGGTGATTTCAATCGAAAGAAAACATCCGCTTTCTATGATTTAATTGGACAAAAAGTTGCATCTGAACAAATTACAGTTGTCGATGATGGAACTATACCTGAAAAAAGAGGATCAATAACAATAGACGACGAAGGTACTCCTTCCGAAAACACAGTATTAATAGAAAACGGCAAATTGAAAGGTTTCATGCAGGATAGACTCAACGCAAGACTCATGAAACAAAAACCAACTGGTAATGGGAGAAGACAAAGTTATTCTCATATTCCAATGCCACGCATGACAAATACATACATGCTATCAGGAAAATACGAACATGATGAATTAATTGAGTCAACTAAAAAAGGGGTCTACGCAACTCAATTTAGTGGTGGACAGGTTGATATTACATCAGGAAAATTTGTTTTTAGTGCATCTGAAGCATATGAAATTGTGAATGGAAAAATTGGCAAACCACTAAAAGGAGCAACTCTCATAGGAAATGGACCTGAAATTTTAAAAGAAGTAACTATGGTTGCTAATAATCTTGAACTTGACAAAGGAATCGGCACTTGCGGCAAAGAAGGTCAAAGTGTTCCAGTTGGTGTTGGACAACCAAGTCTAAAAATAAAAAAATTGACTGTTGGTGGGACTATTTAAAATAGCTACTTTCTATTTATTTCATCAAAAATCTGCTCTTCATACATTATAAATCCCTTTATCATGTGATTCCAAAGCCCCTGAACTAGACTCTCGGGAAGGCCTTTTTTTTTTGCTTCTGAACTTAATTTTTCTAATATGAAATCTATTCTTTTTTTGTCTATTATTTGATCTCTTTTTTTTAGTTTAACAACTTCGGTTACTAAATCTTTCCTATCTGAAATTAACTCTAAAATTTTTAAATCGATTTTGTCGATTTCATCCCTAATCTCTTCTATTGAATTAAATTTTTTCATTTAGTTTCAAAGCCTTAAAGTAATTCGTCTTGTATAACATATCAATATTATTATCCCATTGCTCTAGAAATAATTTTTTCCAAACTGAGGCTGGAGACATTCCTGAATTCAGGATTTTTTTAAGAGGCTCCAGAAAAGAAGACTCATTTTTACCTTCCAATTCGATCTTTCTTTTTTCTAAGCCCTTGGATGATAAATTAATTATTTTTTTGCAAAAAACTTCTAAATTTTCTTTATCTGGAGTTTTAGATTTAAGGCCTCCAATCCTTGTATTTTCGTAAAAATCAATGATTTCAGAAAAATTCCAATGTTTTATGAGATTCCAGACATCATCTAAAACTTCTTCATCATACAGAATTCCTGTCCAAAAAGCTGGAAGAGCACAAACCCTTGACCAAGGGCCACCGTCTGCAGCTCTAAGTTCTATGAAATTTTTCAACCTTACTTCCGGAAAGACAGTTGTAATATGAAGTTTCCAATCAGAAAAGTTTGGAACTAAATTTAAACCTTTTTTTACTTTTCCTTTCATGAAGTCTCTGAAAGAATAACCGGTTAGATCAATATGCTTTCCATCTCTGATAACAAAATACATTGGAACATCAAGTAAATAATCAACATATCTTTCAAAACCAAAGCTCTTATCATATACAAAAGATAACAATCCACATCTATTGTTATCTGTTTGAGTCCAAATATGAGACCTAAAACTTAGATAATTTGTAAGATTACCGTTTAGAAAAGGTGAGTTAGCGTAGAGGGCAATTATAACAGGTTGTAATGATTGACTAACACGGAATTTTTTTACCATATCGTTTTCGGAAGAAAAATCATAGTTAGCTTGAATTGTTGCTGTTCTCAGCATCATATCCAATCCCCTTTCTCCAACTTTAGGCATATATTTACCCATTATTTTATATCTCTCTTTTGGGATAAATTTTATTTCTTCTCTTTGCCATTTAGGCAGAACACCCATTCCCATAAATTCAATCCCCATCTCCTCACACACATCGGATAGTTCATTTTGATGAAGATTGACCTCTTTACATGTCTCGAAAAGATTCGACAACGGAGCTCCTGAAAGCTCAATTTGACCACCAGGTTCCAATGTAATAGATGCCATTTTTCTGGATAATGCTATTATATTCCTATTCTCGTAAATTTTTTCCCAATGGAATTTCTCACTTAACCTTGAAAGAATTTTCTCAATATCTAGGTAAGATATAGGCTTTAAATCATTAGTTCTAAAACCAAATTTTTCATGCTCAGTTCCAATCCTCCATTCAGTTTTTTCTTTGCAACCATCTTCAAAAAATGAAATTAAATCTTGTTTTTTCACAATAAAAATTCCTTAACCATCGACAATGAAACTATTGCTGCAGTATCAGCTTTTAAGATATTCTTACCCAAATTAATATTTAATACATTCTTATTTTTAATAATATTTATGTCTTTATCTGACCAGCCTCCAACCGGACCGACCAAAATAGCAATTTTATTTTTTTTTATTGATTGAATATCAGAAATCTTTAAGCCTTCCCTTCTCTCATCACAAAAAAGTATTTTCCTATCATCTTCCAAATTTTTAAAAAATTGTTTTAAATCCATAGTTTTCTCAAGCCTAGGAATGTGGATAGCGTTACTTTGCTCAACTGCCTCTATCATAATCTTTTCTAAACGATGATGATTTATTTTAAATCTTTCTGAGTACTCAGTAATAAGAGGTATAATTTTTTTTACTCCAATTTCAGTTATTTTTTCTATGAGATAATTAATATTTTTTGATTTAATTAAACTAAAACATACCCAAATATCATCTTGTATCTGCTTTTTTCTTACTAAATCAATTGGAATTACTTTAAATTTATTTTTAATAGATAACTTAGCTCTCCACTCCTCTTCTTCATTAAAAACATAAATCTTATCTCCATCTTTTTTCCTCATAACACGTCTCAAGTAATGCTCTTTTTCTCTATCAATTTCAATTTCTTTAGAAAAAATGAATTTTTTTTTTATAAATAACCTTATCTTTGTCATAAGAACAATATTTTAATAATCACTTAACTATATTATTTAAAAGAAAGAATAATAGACTCTTGTAAAGTTTAATTTTTATAGTGATGAAAATTAGTTAATTTTTCAAATTTTTATAAATTGAATTTAAGTTAATCCTAAAACTAATTTATATTAATAGTCAAATATGTTTAAAAATTCTTTAGAAAATATTCAAATATTATTGAAACTCGGAAGATACAACTATCCAACTGGAGCTTTTTTATTACTTTGGCCGTGTATTTGGGGGATGTCTTATCAAATAAACTCAGAAACTAATTTATTAAAAATTTTTATTCTTTTTGTTGTTGGGTCTTTTGTTATGAGAGGTGCTGGTTGTTGTATAAATGATTTTTTTGATAAAGATTTAGATAGGTTGGTTTCTCGAACAAAAAAAAGACCATTGGCTAGTAAAGAAATTTCCATTAAGACAGCATTCTTTTTTACATGTTTCCAACTACTAATTGGTTTATTTGTAGTAATTCAATTTAATCTAAAAGCTATATTATTTAGTTTTTTTATTATACCTTTAGTCATAGTTTATCCATTACTCAAAAGAATTACTTTTTTTCCTCAAATTATTTTGGGTATAGTTTTTAACTGGGGAATTGTCATCGGTTTCTTGACTCAAAATACTATGCTTAATTCAGGAATTTTTTTTCTGTATTTAGGTGGAGTGTTTTACACTGTAGGTTATGACACAATATACGGATTTCAGGACATGAAAGATGACAAAAAAATTGGTGTTAAATCTTTATCGATTAAAATAGAAAATAAGTCTGATCAAATAATCCCATTAATTTTTTCACTAAGTTTAATTTGTATTAGTATTGCTTTTTTCTTAAATGAGAATGGAAATGTAATTTCTAAGTTAATATCTATTTTTTTTATAATTCTTTTTTTTAGCCTACAAGTTTATGCATTTAAAAAAAGAGTTCCATATAAAAAGATTTTTGATTCTAGTGTTTTTACAGGTTCAATACTGTCACTTTTGATATTCACACAAAATTATTTATGAGGTAAAATTATAAATCTCACAAAACAATTATCTACATTTTGCCACGAGATTTTATCCCATTTTATTTTTGCATCTTCATAGGAATTGAAAGGGCCATATTTTTGAAGTTTATGTCCATCTTCAATCTCTTTAAATTTTGTGTCTTTGTATGTTCCGCCTATTACCCAGTAGCTCATTTTAAAATAGTTTAGTTAGACTTGTAATTATAAGAAATTCAAATATAAATTATTATCTTATGAATAAAAATTTTCTAGAAGAAATTTTAAAAAAATTAAAAAAAAAGGGATGTGATGAATCTGATATCATTTATTCTGAAAATAAAACAATAAGCTCATCCTCAAGATTGGGTAAAATTGAAAGAACAGAAACCTCCGAAATCAAAGAAATTGGGATAAGAACTATAAAAAATAAAAAACAGTCCATAATTTCGACTACAAACCTTGAGCCAAAAAATTTGGATGATTTGACTAATAAAGTTGTTGAAATGGTAAAAGTAGTTCCACAAAATAAATTTTGTGGTTTAGCCAATAAAAATCAGATCAAAAATTTTAATGAAAATGAAGTTTCAAAATTAGAGCTTAATGACTCCTATGAACCTTCATTAGAAGAAATTAATAACAAGGTGCTTGAATTAGAAAATGCTGCATTAAAAAATAATAAAATCATTAACTCCGAAGGAGCAGAAATTGCCTTTTCAAAAACAAAAAGTATTCTTATGGGTTCGAATGGATTTGTAAACCAATCAAATAAAACTCACTCTGATTTTATAGTTGCTGTTCTAGCCGGAAATTCAAAATCTATGGAACGTGCCTATGATTATAAATCAAAGGTTTTTTTTCAAGATTTAGGGAATATGAAAAAAATAGGTGAAAAAGTTTCAAAAGAAGCTGTGAAAAAACTCAATGCACGAAAAATAAAAACATGTAAATGTGATGTTTTTTTTGACTCTAAGGTCTCGTCTAGCCTTCTAAGTAATCTATTTAATGCATCAAATGCAATTTCTGTAATAAAGGGAACAAGTTTTCTTAAAGATAAAAAGAATAAAAGAATATTCAAAAAAGGAATTAATATTATTGATCATCCTTTAATGAAAAGAAAACTAAGATCCCGAATTGTTGATAGTGAGGGAATACCAACTAGTAAAAAATTTTTAGTGGAAGATGGCCGTTTAAATTTTTTTTACAATAGTCTTAGCTCTGCAAGACAATTAAAAGAACAACCAACCGGGCATGCCTCAAGATCAGCCTCATCAATTCCAGCTGCATCATATTCCAATCTCTATTTAGAAAATGGAAAAAATTCTAAGAATGATATTATAGGATCTATGAAAAGGGGGCTATTAGTTACTGAACTAATGGGAAGTTCAATCAATTACTCAAATGGTGACTATAGTAGAGGAGCGTCAGGATTTTGGATTGAGAAAGGAAAAATCTCATTTCCAGTTACAGAAATAACTATTGCTGGCAATTTAAAAAATATATTTTCCTCACTTGTGCCATCCGATGATTTAGAATTCAATTATGGAATTAATGCACCATCTCTTTTTGTTGAAAACCTTACACTTGGTGGAATATAATTGGACAATCATATTTTTATTAATAGCTTAGAAAAATCTTTGAAGAAAGTATTATTGGAAGCAGGAGAAATTGCAAAACAGCTTCAGGGAAAAGCTTCAATACGATACAAATCTAAAAATCAGCCTGTAACTGATGCTGATATTAAAATAAATAATTTTTTGATGAATTTTTTTTCAAAGCTGACACCTGAATTTGGTTGGTTATCTGAAGAGTCAGAGGATAATAAATCGCGTTTTAATTCTGATTACTTTTGGTGTTTAGATCCTATTGATGGTACAAGATCATATATAGATGGGAAACCTGAATATACAATTTCTTTGGCTTTATTAAAAAGAACACAGCCAATAATTGGAATGATCGTTAATCCCGAGACAAAAGAACTTTTTTATGCAAAAAAAAATAATGGTGCATTTTGTAATGATCAGAAACTATCTGTTAATAATAAAAAAAAACTAAATCTATGTTCTTTTGCAATAAGTAGTTCTGAATCAAAAAAACTCTCTGAATATAATTTTCTAAAGAATTTAACAGTTACCAAGATGGGTTCGATCGCATACAAGATTGCATTGGTCGCAAAAGGCGAAGTTGATGTAGCTTTGAGCTTTACAAAAAAAAATGATTGGGACCTTGCAGCCGCTGATCTTATTTTAACTGAATCTGGCGGCAAAATTGAAGAGATATGTGGGAAAAAAATAATTTACAACAGTGCGGATCTTAAAATTAATTCTGTTTTAGCATCCAATAGATTTATCTTATCAGAATTCAAGAATCAAATAAACAAGAGGGAATTGTGAATCAGAATAATTCTACTGCAAAAATAGTTCAAAGATTATTCAATGAGTATATAAAAAAGCATACTTTTAAGCTTGTAATTTCAGTTTTTTGTATGACTTTAGTTGCTGCAGCGACAGCAATTAATGCATGGATGATGCAACCAGTTTTAGATGAAATATTTATTAATAAAAATCAAAAACTAATTATTATAATTCCTTTAGCAGTTCTAATAGTTGCAATTATAAAAGGTATAGCATCATATTATCAGTCCATACTTATGAGTTTCGTGGGCTACAAGATGGTCTCCGAATTACAATTAAATATGCTTAAATCATTGCTGAAATGTGATATGTCATATTTCAGCAAAACAAATTCTGGCACACTAGTATCAAGGTTTTTAGCTGATGTTGGTTCTCTTTCAAGGGGTGTACATAATGTTATAATTAATATCGTTAAAGATAGTCTTACATTTATTTTTCTAGTGGGAGTGATGTTTTTTCATGATTTTAAATTGGCATTAGTAGCAATACTCGTCTTCCCATTGGTTATATATCCTATTTCAAGAATTGGGAGAAGATTGAGAAAAATATCAAAAAATACACAAGTTGGATTTGGTACATTCACAAAAAAATTAACTGAATCTATGCAAGCAATTAAAACTATAAAATCCTTTAATGCCGAAAAAATTGAGGAGGATAAAATAGGTGTTGAAATTAATAATTTATTTAATTTAACTTTTAAATCAAGTCGTGTTAATTCAATATCCAGACCACTAATGGAAACTATTGGAGGAATAGCAATTGCTGCTATAATTTTTATTGGAGGAAGTCAGGTTATATCAGGAAGTACTACTCCAGGAACATTTTTCTCTTTTCTAACAGCTTTGCTAATGGCTTACCAGCCAATAAAATCTCTTGCTAGTTTGAATGCAACACTCCAAATGGCAATGGCTTCTGCGGAGAGAGTTTTTGATATCATAGATACTAAACCATTAATTATTGAAAATCTGAAAAACAAAGATCATCACTTAGAGATAAATAAATCATACGATTTGTTCTTTTCCAATGTATCTTTTAAATATGATGGGTCTAAACTAAAAAATCTAAAAAATATTAATCTAGAAATTTTGAAAGGAGAGAAGGTTGCTTTAGTAGGCTACTCTGGAGCAGGAAAAACAACCCTACTTAATTTGTTACCTAGATTTTATGAGATACAAAAAGGAAGAATTACCATTGGAGACATCGATATTAGAGATTTAAGTTTCGATTTCCTGAGGAGTCACTTCTCTTTAGTAAGTCAAGATATTGTTCTCTTTGATGAAACTCTAAAGTATAATATAACTTACGGAATGAAAGGTGTTGGGGAAAAAGAAGTTCGTGATGCCTGTAAGAAAGCTAACTGCAGCGAATTCATTAGAAAATTTCCCAAAGGACTAAAAGAGGTTGTAGGTGAAAAAGGAGTTAAATTGTCAGGAGGTCAAAAACAAAGAGTTGCGATAGCAAGAGCATTTCTTAAAAACTCTCCATTTCTTTTATTAGATGAGGCTACATCAGCGTTAGATTCGAGATCCGAAAAAAAAATTCACCTGTCATTAGGAAAATTAATGAAAAACAAAACATCGTTAATAATTGCTCACAGATTATCAACAATAATTGATGCGGATAAAATCGTTTTAATACATAATGGAGAAATAAATGATATTGGAAAGCATAAAGAACTTTTAAAAAGTTCAGCAATATACAAAAACCTTTATGAATTACAATTTAAGAAAAATATTAATGATAAAAAACTTTCTTAAACATAAATATACCCAGGAATTATTAGGTTGGTTGATATCATTCTATATCAAAATTTGTTTTAATACCTCACTATGGTATGTAAAAAATGATGAATCAATTAAAAAAAACTTAAAAAAGAAAAAAAGTATCTTAGTTTGTTTTTGGCATAATAGGATGTTAATGGCTCCATTTTGTTGGAATTATCAAACAAAATTCAAAATGCTAATTTCAGAACATCGTGATGGAAGAATAATCTCAAATGCAGTATCTCACTTAGGAATCGATACAATTTCAGGATCGTCAAACAAAAAAAAAATTTCTTCTGCCAAAAAAATAATTGAAGAATTAAAAATTTTTAATACTGTGGGAATAACTCCAGATGGTCCAAGAGGACCAAAAGAAAAAGTTAAAGAGGGAATAATTTCTCTTCAAAAAAAAACTAATTCAATAATCATTCCACTCAGCTACTCAGCTAGATTTAAAATCAAGTTAAAGTCATGGGATAGCTTTGTTTTTGTATTTCCATTTAATAAGTTTGTTGCAGTTTGGGGAAATCCAATTAAATATGATCCAAGTAAAAATTTAGATAATAATCTAGAAATAGTTAACGAAGAACTAAAAAGGGTTACAAAATTATCAGAAAATCTCTCAAAATAAATGGCCTTAATTATATATAAACAATTTTCAAATTTTTTTTCTTTTTTTGTACTTTTATTTTTTTTTATCAGACTTTCATTATCTAAAGAAAATCTAAAAAGTATTAAAGAAAAATTTTTTTTTTTTGACAAAAGAAAAAGACCCAAAGGAAAACTTATTTGGATTAATGGAGTTAGTATTGGTGAGGCTAAGTCGGGTTTAATTATTGCTAATAAGATTTTAAAAAGATTCCCAAAATCAACCATTTTACTTAGCACTTCAACCCTATCAGCTTATAATCTGATTTCTAATTTAGATAAGAGAATAATTTTAATATTTTCACCATTAGATATAAGTTTTATTATCAAACGATTTATAAACAAATGGAATCCAGATCTCACTGTATTTTTGGAATCAGAGATATGGCCAAATATCATTAATGAAATTAAAAAAAAAAAATTAAGGTATGTAATTTTAAATGCAAGGATGTCTAAAAAATCATTTGAATTCTGGAAAAAATTAAATTTTTTTTCAAAAAAAATATTCTCAAAAATTGATATTTGTTATGCCCAGGATATTTTATCTAAAAATAGATTTAAGGATTTAGGTGCTAAAAATGTTAAGTTATCTGGTAATTTAAAATTTCTCTCAGATCAGTTAAAGTTTGATCAAGCTGAATATAAAAAACTAAAAAAAGAATTAAAAAGTAAAAAAATAATAACTTTATTTAGTAGCCACAGAAATGAAGAAACTTTTTTAATAAATTGCTCAAAGTCCCTGGGAAAAAAAATCAATAATCTTTTTTTTATTATTATTCCAAGACATCCAATAATCAGTAAAAGTATTCAACAAAACTGCAAAAAAAATAAAATAAACTTTGCAATAAGATCTCAACAAAGAAATTCAATTAAAAATAAAAAGTTTTATATTGTAGATAGTTTTGGTGAACTTGGATTATTTTTTAAATTATCTCATATTTCTATTGTTGGAGGTTCATTTGTAAATAATGGAGGACACAACCCTATTGAAACAAATAATTTTGATTGTGCATTAATCTTTGGACAATATATGCAAAACTTTTGTGAAATTGAGAAGAAAATTATAGAGACAAAGTCAGGTTTTAGAGCCAAAAATATCGAAGAATTGGAAGAAAAAATATTAGCACTCCTTAAAAATAAAAAGCTTTGGAAAAATACTGTTAACAACTTTAAAAAAATGTGTGCTATGGAATCAAAGAAAGTAAGCTCTATTATAGAAGAAATTTATAATTAACTATAAAAAATGTTGAAAACACCGATTTTTTGGGAAAAAAAAAGATTACTAAGTTTTATTTTAATTCCTTTTTCATATCTTTACTATTTAGTTCATATTTTTTTTTCAAAAATAAAAAAAGAAGTGAATATAGGCATACCAATTATTTGCGTTGGAAATGCAACAATTGGAGGATCTGGAAAAACTCCTATTGTGATGAAATTACGCAGTCTATTAAAAAAAAAAATTGCAAATATTTTTGTATTAACAAGAGGTTATAAAGGCTTATTGAAGGGGCCATCGCTAGTAAATAATAATCATAGCTTTATTGATGTTGGCGATGAGGCAATACTGCACCTTAAATCTGGAAAAACCTGTATATCAAAAAATAAAATCGAGGGAGCAAATTTTTGTAAAAAAAATGATGCCAACTTAATTATTCTTGATGATGGCTTGCAAAGCAAAAGCATTAAAAAAGATATCTCGATTTTAGTTATCGATGGCAATTATGGATTTGGAAATAATAGACTATTTCCAGCTGGACCACTCCGAGAGACTATCAAAAAAACATTGAAGAAATGTGATGCTATTTTAATAATTGGAAAAATTAATTTTAATAATCAAGATTTTATTTTTGATAAAAAAAAAATTTTTTTTGCAAAAAAAGTTATGAAGATTAAAAAATTAAAATATAAAAAGTTAATTGCTTTTTCTGGTTTAGGAAATAATCAGAACTTTTTCGATGGACTTAAAAACTTAGGATTTCATTTGTTCAAGTTTATTGAATTTCCAGATCACCATAAATATCAAGAGAAAGAAATTAAGGAAATAATAGATTTAGCAAAATTTGAAAAACTTTCAATTGTTACAACCATGAAAGATTTCATAAGAGTTCCAAGCCAATATAAAAAATATATAAATATAGTTGATCTAGAAATTTTAATTGAAAATGAGTCCAGTTTTACAAACTTTCTATTAAAAAAATTGTCAGAAATCTGATTGGACCAATGATAAAGGATCCACAGGTTTTTCTAATAAATAAACTCCCCAATGCAAATGGGGACCTGTAGCTCTTCCAGTCATTCCCACTTCTCCAATTTTTTTGCCAAGATCAACATATTGACCATTTTTAACATTAATTTTTTTCATATGTGCAAAAATTGATATTAATCCAAGGCCATGATCCATTATCAAAGTATTGCCCGTAAAAAACATATTGTTTTCAACAAGTTTCACTCGACCAGATGCAGGTGCTAAAATTTCAGCACCCTCTTTTTGTGCTATATCTATCCCATTATGCGGACTTCTTGGTTTAGAATTGAGAATTCTCTGACTTCCAAAGAATCCTGAAAGTCTTCCTTTTACAGGTAATATAAATTTACTACCAAATAATTTTTTTTTCTCTCCAATTTTTTTTGAAAGCTTTATCTTTTTCTGATCATTTCTGATTTGTATCAAATCTTTTTCTGAGGGTTGTACTTTTTTGTTTGGCAACCCATTTATTCTTTCTATTTTATATTTTTTATTTTTAACTTTAAATTTTTTTGTTTTTCCATTTATTGAGACTGTTACATAATCATCAAATTTTCTTCCAAATGCAAATACAAAAATTCCATTCTCGTAAACAGTTAATTTTTTCTCATTGATTTTTATTTCTTGATTGTTTTTTATTTTTCCAGTTAATAACCCTCCTTCACAAAAACAGCCAAAAATAGCTGGAAAATCATCAGAAATTGCATTTTTTGAAAAAAGAATAGTTGATAAAAGTAAAAATAGTTTGATCATAACTTTCTCACATTAGTTTTGCTTTTAAAAAATTCTATTTCTATTTTTTCTTTTACCTGAATTTGCTTATCATCTGAAACAATCTTTTCTTTCTTTCTAACGAGTGCAAATCCCCTTTTCAAAGTTTCTCGGTGTGATAATATATTTAATTGCTTTTCCTTTGAACTAAAAATCAATTTTTTATTTCTTATTAAATCTATAATCTCTTTTACTAATCTTTTTGAAACTAATAAAAATTTATCTTTTGTTGTATTAATTGAATTAACAAGAATATCTGTATTAAACTTTCTTGTAACTGCCAAATATGAAATTTTTTTTTTCGTAAAAATTTTTTCTAAAAAAGTACTTAATTTCTGATTTATCAAGTCTAGACCTTGAGAATGACTATTTATTATAGATATTAAATCAGGAAATTTTGAGTAGGATAATTCTAATGAATTAGATTTTTGATTCAAATATTTTTTGTAGTTATTTTTTATATTAGAAAACTTTTCTTTTATTCTTATTAAAATCTCTTTTCTATCTGGCACGATCATCTCTGCCGCAGCCGAAGGTGTGGGTGATCTCAAGTCAGATACAAAATCTACTAAGGTTATATCTGTCTCATGCCCAACCGCTGAAACTACTGGAATTTTCGAATTAAATATTTTTCTAACCATTTCCTCATCATTAAATGGCATCAAATCTTCTAAACTTCCCCCTCCTCTTGCTATAATTACCAGATCAACTGATTCTTCTAGATTTTTATTTATAAAATTATTAAAAAAATCTATTCCTTCACAAACATCTTTTACACACTCTCTACCTTGAACTTTGGCAGGAAATAATATTATATTAAGAGGAAATCTATCAGTAATTCTATGAATTATATCTTTTATAACAGAACCAGACTCTGAGGTTATAACCCCAATAGTTTTTGGAATTTTAGGAAGTTCTTTCTTGTGAATCTTGTCAAAAATTCCTTCGTCTAATAATTTTTTTTTTCTCTTTTCTAAAATTTTAAGAAGTGCTCCTTCTCCCTGGTGTTCGATTTGTTCCACTATCAATTGATACTTTGATTGGGGAGAATAGGTTGTGATTTTTCCTTTAACTTTTACTGATAATCCATCCTCAACTTCAAAATTCAACTTTGGTACATTAGATCTCCAGCAAATAGAGGAAATTGAACTTTCTTCATCTTTTAATGTAAAGTATATATGTCCTGAAGAATGTTTTTTTAAGTCAGAAATCTCACCTGAAACCTCTATTATCAAGAATGAACTTTCAATAATATTTTTTATAGATTTATTAAGTTCTGTTACGGTATATTGGGATATGTTTGATAAATTATTCATCAATAATTTTTAATAATAGATAGCATAAAAAGGAATAATATTCTTGAATATTTTAGTAATAGGTAGTGGGGCAAGGGAACATTCAATTTGTTGGTCACTTAAAAAATCCTCTAACTGTAAAAAAATTTTTTGTATTCCTGGTAATGGAGGGATATCTGACATTGCTGATTGTCCAAATTTAGAAATAAAAAATAAAAAAAAAATTCTGGATTTTTGTAAAAAAAATAAAATTACATTTGTAATAATTGGTCCAGAAGATTTTTTAGCTGATGGATTAAGTGATTATTTGATAAGAAATAAAATCAAAACTTTTGGACCATCAAAAAAAGCATCTCAACTAGAAACATCCAAATCATTTGCAAAATTATTTTTAAAAAACAACAATATTCCAACTGCTGAGTATAGTTATTTTAGTTCTATTTCTGAGGCAAAAAGATTTTTAAAAAAATCTATCTTCCCAATAGTTGTAAAAGCTAATGGTCTTGCTTCAGGAAAAGGAGTTATTATTTGTAAAAATTTGAAAGAAGCTAATCAAGCTATTGATACCATAATGAAAGAAAAAAAATTTGGTGAATCTGGAAATGAAATCATAATAGAAGAATTTTTGGATGGATTCGAAATAAGTTATTTTGTTTTTGTGGATAAAGATTCATTTTTACCTTTAGGATATGCTTTGGACCATAAAAAAGCTTTTAACAATGACAAGGGTCCAAATACAGGAGGGATGGGTTGTTTTACTCCATCTAAAAAAGTTAATAAAAAATTAGAAAAAAAAATTTTAGATAAAGTAATTAATAAAACCATCTCGGGTTTAAGAAAAGAAAAAATTGATTACAGAGGTATCTTGTTTTTTGGTTTAATGATAAATAAAAATGAACCTTTTGTGATTGAATATAATGTAAGGTTTGGTGATCCAGAATGCCAAACTTTATTGAGGACATTAGAGAGTGATCTACTAGAAATTTTATTAGCCACAAGCTCTAATCAATTATCCTCTATCAAAATAAAAAAAAATTATGATTCTGTTATTTGTGTTGTTTTAGCAGCAAATGGGTACCCAGATTCATATGAAAAAAATAAGTTAATAGAAAATATCGAAAAAGCAGAAAAAATTGAAGGCATTGAAATTTTTCATGCTGGAACAAAAAAATTATCAAATAAAATTTTCTCTGAAGGCGGAAGAGTTTTATCAATTACTTCAAAAGCAAAGTCTTTGGATATTGCAAGAGAAAAAGCCTATGATGCTCTGAGAATAATTAATTGGGAAGATGGATTTTTTAGAGAGGACATAGGTATAAAAAATTACTGATTATCTTTTACTTTTAAAAAAATTTCTAATCAAATTTGAACATTCTTTCTCTTTAATACCACCGTAATATTGATAACCTCTATTTTCAGAATCATAATTTTTTTTTTTTTCTTTAAAAATACGAAAATAATCGGAATAAGCTCCAAAAAAAACTTTTTTTATACCAGATTGTAGAATTGCTGCTTCGCACATTTTACATGGCTCAAGAGTAACAAAAATTGAAAAATCTAATAATTTACTGGTCTTTAACTTCTTACATGCTTTGCGAATTGCAATTATTTCAGCGTGAGCGGTTGGATCATTTTTTTTTAAAGTGGAATTATTTGCATAACTTATTATCTTTCCTTTCGAATCTGCTATCACACATCCCACAGGAATTTCGTTTTTAGGTGATGATTGAGCAAGTTTCAATGCAAAATTCATAATTTCCTTTTCAATATCTTTCAATTATTACCTCATCTCCAGGAACCACATCCTTAAGTTTTTTTAAATCATAACTTGTCTTTCCCCAAACATTGCACTTATCTGCGAGACGAATTTCATTTTTCTTTGAAATTGGAGTTTTTCCAAATCCAATTGCAATGGCTTTTCCAATTGGCCAGTAAGCTATTTCACCGAAATCAATAATTTCTTTTGCTTCATCTTCTATCTCTGAATGAAAATTTACATAAAAGTACACTTCGCTACCCCAAGTATTTACTTTTGATTTTAGTGGAAGTTTTTCCCAAATAATTCTTGCCGTTTCGGTATTTTTGAGACTTGTTATTATTTTATGATTTTTTATGCTTATTTTACATTTTTTTTTCATATAATAAATTAACATAAACTCTTTTTTTTTAAACAATTATGAAAAATCCAATTATAGGTATAACTATCGATGAGGGTAGCAATGATACATATTCAAAATTCCCTTGGTACGCTATCAGAAAAAATTATTCTGAATCAATTGATAAAGTGGGTGGAATCTCAATTTTTCTTCCTCAGAATCTTGAAAAAATTCCATATTATTTAGAAATAATTGATGCATTAATTATTACCGGTGGTGATTTTGATATAGATCCCAAATTTTACGGACAAAAAATTAATTCCTCAGAGATTAAGTTAAAAAATGAGAGAACAGTTTTTGAATATGAAATTACAAAAAAAGCAATTAAAATCAATCTTCCAGTATTAGGAATTTGCGGAGGACAACAATTATTAAATGTTGTATTGGGTGGATCATTAATTCAACATATTCCCGATACAGTTAAAACAACAATAAATCACGAACAAAAAAACCCTAGAAACGAAGCCAGTCACAAAGTAATAATTAAAAAAGAGACTAAACTTCATGAAATAACTAAAGTAGATTCTATGTTTGTTAATTCAGCACACCATCAAGCAGTTGATAAGTTAGGAGAAGGTTTAATTATAAATTCTCATTCTGAGGATGGAATTATTGAGGGATTTGAACATCAGAGCCTAAATTTTTGTTTAGGTATTCAATGGCATCCAGAATTTCTGATCGATAATAAAGATATTGAAATTTTTAGAGCATTGGTAGAAAATTCAAGAAAAAAAAATTGAAAGAAAAACTTGTAAGAATTTCAAAAATAATCTCACACTCTGGTATTTGTTCAAGAAGAGATGCAGAGGAGTTGATTAAAAAAGGAAAGGTTAAAATTAATGGTGCTATATTCAAAGATTTCTATATTGAAATAAATTCAATAAAAAATGTTGAAGTAAACAAAAAAATCCTCAGAAAACAAATAACAAAACTCTGGTGTTTTTATAAACCTAGGGGATATGTTTCATCAAACAAAGAACAAAAGAATCAAATAAGTTTTTTTAATTTAATCCCAAAGAATATTTTGAGGGTTGTGAGTGTTGGAAGGTTGGACATTCAATCTGAGGGACTAATATTATTGACTAATAATCCAAGCTTATCATCATTTCTCGAGAAACCCTCAAATGAAATTCAGAGGAAATATATAATAAAAGTAACAGGAAAATTACCAAAAAAATTTGAGATGATATCAAAAAAAACTCTGATAATTGATGGGATAATCTACAAAAGATTAGAACTAATTATTAAAAAAGAATACAAAAATCATAGTCAGCTTGAAATAACTCTTAGAGAGGGCAAAAATAGAGAAATTAGAAAAATAATGAATTATTTTAAATTAAAAGTTCAAGAATTAAAAAGAATTAGTTTTGGGCCATTTGAATTAGGTTCATTAAAAACCGGAGAATTAAAAATTGTTGAAAATAAAAAACTAGATAAATATTTAAAGCTAATAGGTTTTGTTGATGAGAATCATTTCTGGTAAATTTAAGGGTTTAAAATTATTTTCTCCAAAAAATAACTTAATAAGGCCTACAAGTGATAGAGGTAAAGAAACTATATTTAATACTTTAACCTCAATTCTTTTTATTGAAGAAAAAAGCTTTTCTCAAATGAGGGTTTTAGACTGTTTCTGTGGATCAGGTGCACTTGGAATTGAATGTATATCTAGAGGTTCAGAAAATGTATATTTTATTGACTCTTCTGAAGTAGCTATTGACTTAACAAAAAAAAATTGCTCCTTACTTAATGAAAATAAAAATTTAAATTTTTTAAAATTAGATTTAACTAATTTTGAAATTGATTTGATAAATGCAGACTTGTTTTTTCTTGACCCACCCTATAATGAAGTTGATATAGAAAAGGTTCTGGGACTTTTAAAAAAAAATAGATCAATAAATGAAAAAAGCATTGGAATAATTGAATTGCCATTAAAAAAACAAATTTTTATCCCTGAGGGTTTTAAAAAAATTACGGTAAAAAAAGTTTCTAGTTCAAATTTTCTTTTTTTAAAAAAAATATAATCATTTTCTGCCAAATAACTTTTCAATATCATTAAGTTTTAACTCAACATAAGTAGGTCTACCATGATTACATTGACCTGAATAAGGAGTTTTTTCCATTTTTCTGAGAAGATCATTCATTTCATCCACTTGAAGCACTCTTCCAGCTCGAATAGATCCGTGACAAGACATTTTGGAACAAATATTATCAATCTTAGTTTCTAGAGGTTTTGCGTCATTATCTTCAATTAATTCATTAATTAGATCTAATGTTAAATTCTTTATGTCACAGTCACTTAAAATTAAAGGTACTTCCCTAACAATTATTGATTCATTTCCAAACTGCTCAATTTTCATCCCATATTTTTCAGCAATCTTATAACAACCTCTTAAATTCTCAATTGTGGTTTTGTCTAAATCAATTATTACTGGGATTAATAAAATTTGTGTTTTTATCTTTTTTTCATAAAAGTCTTTTTTTAATTTTTCATAAACAATTCTTTCATGAGCTGCATGTTGATCAACAATTATAATGCCACTATCAGTTTCAGAAATTACATATGTTTTATGAAATTGGCTTTTTGCAAATCCCAATGGCGCATGATCTTCTTCAACATAAGAATCTTGAATATTTTTATCGTGAATATTTTCTTGATTTGTTTTGTTAATTTCTTTTGATACCTCAGTTTTTAATTTTAAACTGTTTTGGTAAACATAACCTCTAGAAAACTTGTTTATTGCTTTTGAAGTATTTACTGTACTAGATCTATGACCAGCTTTTGCGATAGTTTCCTTAAAGAGATTTATAATGTTAGATCTTAATAAATTTGTGTCTTTGAATCTAACTTCACTCTTTGCAGGATGAACATTTACATCAACTTCACTGAATGGACATTCGATAAATAAAATTAATTGAGGGAATCTATCGTATGAAATGAAATCTCTATATGCTAATTTAAATACCATACTAATTGATTTGTCACTCACAATTCTTCCATTAACGAAAATATATTGATTGTTTGAATTAGAATGATTAAATGTTGGAATCCCAAGAAGCCCTGAGAACCTAAAAGCTCCAATGTTTTGATTTAAAGATATTGAGTTTTTTAAAAATTCTTTGCCTAATATTTCTGAAACTCTATTTTTTAGTGATTCGTGATCATCACTTATTCTTGAATTATTTGTTCTAATTATATTTTTATCATTAATTGATAAATTAAATTGAATTGTATGGTTTGATATAGCTAATTTTTGAATAATTCTCTTAATTAAAAGTGATTCATAATTTTCTGTTTTAAGAAACTTTAATCTTGCAGGTGTTGAAAAAAATAAATTTTTAACACTAACAAATGTTCCTTTAGTCTGATTGGTTGGAGCAATTTTCTTAATATTTCCTGCGACTATATTTATTAATGTTCCATTTTGATCTGAATTTACATTAGACTTAATTATCATTTCAGAAACTGATGCAATTGAAGGTAAAGCCTCTCCTCTAAAACCCAATGAATTTATCTGATCAAGATTACCCTTGTTTATCTTTGATGTTGCGTGTCTTTTAATTGCAAGCTCTAGCTGATCAGAACCGATGCCATTGCCATCATCAATTACTGTTATCTCAGTTTTACCTCCGTTTCTAACAAAAATTTGAATTTTTTTAGCACCTGCATCTATACTATTTTCAACCAATTCTTTTACAGCTGATGATGGCCTTTCAAGAACTTCTCCTGCAGCAATCTTATTTATCAAATCATCTGGTAAAACTTTTATGTGACTCATTCTTCAAAAAATCCCGGGTTAATTTTTTTCCCTCTTCAACCGCTGGTTGATCAAATGGGTTAACACCCATTAAATAACAACAAAATATAGTTTCAATTAAAAAAAACATCATTAATGATCCAGTAGAATTTTCTTTCAGATTTTCTAGTTCTATAAATCTTAATGGTAATTTCTTTTTTTTTAGCGTGGCAATAGTAGCTTGAATTTCTGCATTCATTAGATTTTCTAGGGATTTGTTATGTAATATATGAAAGGTATTATTTTCTCCATATGAACAGTCAATAATTTGTTGATTTATTGAATTTTTTTTACCTATTATAGTAAAAAATTTATCCCGAGGACCATCCAGAAATAGCTGTAATTGACTGTGTTGATCAACAGTCCCCAATGCATTAATTGGTGTTGTACCCTTATGATCTTTCCCAATACTTTCCGCCCATAATTGTCTGTACCATTTTGAAAAATCATCAAAACAGTCAATATAGGGCATCAGAACGGAAATATTAAAACCTTTATCAATTAATAGAACCTGGGAAAAAGATGCAAAAAAATAATCATCAAATTTACTTTCATCTTCTATAATACTCTCTAGAAAAAAATCTGCACCTTTTACAAATTCCTCAATTTTCAGGCCTGCAATGACAGCAGGAAGCAAACCAACAACAGAAAAAACTGAGAAACGGCCACCTATTCTTTTATTATGTTCAATGAAAAAATAACTTTCTTCCTCCTGTATTCTTTTTAAAGTACTTTTCTTATTTTCAGTTATGATAAAAATTTCTGTGTTTGAATTTTGATTTTTTATTTGTTCCTTTATAAAAAAAAATTGAGCAAGGGTTTCTATGGTTTCGCCAGATTTTGATGTTACCACCAAAGCTGATTCATTCAAATTTATATGTTTTAAAAAGCCATTAATTGAAAGCTGGTCAATATTTTCTACAAAAAATATTTTAGGAAATAAATCATTTATATAAAAGTTTTTTTTTATGGATACAAGAGTTTTGCCCCCTAAACTTGAACCTCCAGTTCCAAGAAAAATTATATTTTTAAATTTTCTGAAATGATTCTTAAGGGAATATATTTCATTAAGTTTTTTCTTTTGCATTTCACTCATAAAAGAAAAAGACTTAAGCTTAATATCATCAATTATTTTTTTTTTTGCGATTAAATATTTTTCTGATTTAATTTGTTTGGAAAATTCATCCAAATTATAAAATTTCTGACTGAAAAACATTTATTCTTTTAGCTTTCCTACGACTACAAAAAATAGTTCATCACTCTTAAAGAAATTACTTGCAACATTATTAACTTGTTTCAATTTTATGTTATTAATGATTCTCTCTCTGTTTTTAAAATAATCATTACCTAAATCATAATATTGAACAATTTTTAACAAATTTGCAATTGAAAGTGTATTTGTAAAATTCCTTGAAAACGAACCTTTATAGTAAGTCTTAGCCTCACTAAATTCTTTTTTTGTAATTCCTTTATTTAAAATTTTGTCCCATTGCTCTTTTACTTGTTCAATTGTTTCTCTGACTGTTTCATTTCTTGTTTGAAATGCACCGAGTATCAAACCGTCATTTTTGTATGGCAAAAGATAAGTTGAGATTGAATATACTAACCCTCTTTTTTCTCTAACCTCTTTATACAAACGAGACTGAAAACTCCCACCACCAAGAACATAATTGGCTATTCTAGCTGCGAAATAATTTTCATCAGTCCTACTCAATCCTTTCTGACCAAAAATTACTGTAGCTTGCGGTGTTTCTATATTATGCTTTTTTTCGCCTTTATTTAACTTTGAAAAATTAATCTTGGACTCTTTTGCATTTTCAGGAAGATCTCCAAAAACATAATCAATATATTTTTTTGCATTTTGTTCATCAATATCACCAGCAATTCCAATTGTCAGACCATTTTTATTAAAATTCAACTTATAGGATTCAAAAATATCTTTTCTAGAAATATTCTTCAAAGATTTTATTGTTCCTTTAATTTTTCTAGAAAAGCTTTTATCGAGAAAGAAATGCTTATTAAACATATCGGAAGCAATTGTTGAAACATCTGATTGATCAATTTTTATACTAGCCTCAATTTGATTTTTAACTTTAGTCATTTCATTTTGATCAAACTTAGGGAAATTTACTGCTTCTTGAAGGAGCCAGAATCCCTTTTGAAGTTGATTTGATACAACCCGAAATGTTCCATCAATTTTTTCTCTATCAGCCGAAAAATAAATCTTTGCTCCACAGTCTTTAAGTGCCAGTTTGTAGTCAAGTGAGGAAAAGTTTTCGGTACCTTCGTCAAGTAATGATACCATTAGATTAGTTGTACCATCTTTATTTTTTTTATCGTTAACTGCTCCGCCATTAAGTGAAAAGCTTAAACTTACTAATGGAATACTTTTATCTTCAACAAACCAGAACTTTATACCTTCTTTAGTTGTAATTTCTTTAAATTCGAAAGCTTCGGTATTAAAAGAAAAAAATATAAAAAATATTGTGACAAAAAATTTCAACTATCTAATACCCCCAAAACATAATTTTTATTTTTATGAAATTTATTTAACTCCTTTTCAATATCTTGAATCGAAATATCTTCAAGTATCTCATTCCATCTTATAAGTTCATTAACTTTTAACCCTGAGTGAATAGACTCACCAATTATTTGTGCGGGATTAAGAATCCCATCCATTTCGTAGATTGAATCAAATAAATATTTTTTTTTTTCAATTTCAAATCTTTTTATATCAATCCCTTTTTTAAGAATTCTTGAAATTTCAACATTAATTATTTCATCAATTTTTTTTAAACCTATATTATTCGCTGGTATTGCATAAAAATATACAAAACCACTTCCCTTTGCCAATCCTTGAAAATAACCTCCGATTGCTGAAAATTTTTTTTCCTCATTAACTAATTTCTCGTAAAGCAAGCTAGCACTTCCTGATGCAAGTATTTTTAGACCAATATCAAGAGCAATTCCTTTTTTTATTGAACTCTTGTAAGAGTTAACCCTGTAAAGTTTTTTCCAAATTTGTTGCTTAACAGTTGGGTGAAACAACTCAACAAAAACTGAGGACTTAAAGTCTGGATTGATAGTTTGAATCTGCTTATTTTTATCACCTTTTTTAATTCTCCCAAAAAACCTTTTAGCGTATACCTTTGCTGTAGGCAAATCAATATCGCCAGACAATATTAATGTTGCGTTATTTGGTATATAATTTTCTTTATAAAATTTTATAACATCTTCATAGGATAATTGTTCAATTTCATGTTTCCATCCAATTATTGGTCTTCCATAATAATGATTAGGAAAAAGAATGCTTTTCATCGATTCATCTAATTGTGATGATGGATCACTCTCAATTCTTTGAAACCTTTCCTCAAGAATTACTTTTTTCTCAATTTCAACATTTTTTTTAGTTAAAATTAAATTCGTCATTCTATCTGCTTCCATCTCCATAATTTTCTTGATTTGTGATTTTGGAAAAACTTGATAATAAGCTGTGTAATCATAACTGGTAAAAGCATTTTCTGTTCCGCCTATTCTAGAAATAAAATTTGAATATGTATTTTCAGGGAATTTTCTTGTCCCCTTGAACATCAAATGTTCCATAAAATGTGCTAATCCACTTTTACCCTTTTCCTCTACCCCTGAGCCAAAGTCATACCATAACATTTGTGCAATAACCGGCGCTCTTTTATTTTCTAGAACTATTACTTTTAATCCATTGTTAAGTTCGAATTCATGAGGTTCAAAATTTTTTTTGGTTAGAATTTTGAATGGAATTAAAATACAAATTGAAATCAGAAGTGCTAATTTCATTTATTCTATAACAGGAAGCTGATCTAATGTGTTAAATTCATTTTGAATTTGGGAGTCTAGATTTTCTTGAGGGGGAATGAATCTATTTGTTTGTTGAATTGGTCTTTGAATAGATTGGTGTGAAATTATATTCTGTTCAGGAATATATCTTCTAGAGAAATTGTAACCCTTATCATAAACTGGTCTGTAGTATAGGTTTCCTCTTCTGAAACTATCAACATACTGACCATAAACCCATTCTCCAATTGTAAATCTTTTATTTTCCTTAAATTTTTCAAGAGAATCAGATGGGGTTAGTGAAGAAGGCATATTGATCTTTGGTGCAATATAATTTCTGATTTGAGGATTGGCTGTTGTCATTCTATTACCAAAAGGTAATTGTTGTTCTAAAACTATATTCTGTTGCTCAGAATCAGCAATCCCTCGCCTAACAGCTTGTTGTTGTGGAGGAGTGTTAAAATCTGGAGGAAGAACTAATTCAGGTGTTTCTGTAACCAAGCTATCATCAATTTCAGGCTTGGCAAATCCTGTCAACTCTTGAAAAGTTTCACATGAAGAGACTAAGAATAATGCTAGTGAAAAAATAAATACTTTTTTTTTATTCATAATCATCACAAGCTAATTCACCAGTTGAATAATTCTCTACAACTCTCACACAATCATTCTGAATCCCAAACAACTCCATCTCTTCTTCTTTAGTTAACATCCTTGGAAGATTTTTTTGGGGTGGCTGACTAATTCTGGGCTGATTTATTGCAGCAGGAGGAGTTTGTTGATTCATGTAATTATTGTAATAGGAATAAGGCATTACCGGGTTAGCTTGATCAATTGAATATTGAGGAAATGGTGGTGGTGGTGGTGCTAACATAGGCGTACCATTTGGTCCTACATAATAATATTGTCTTGCACTTCTATATATTGGATCATAGTATTGTTGTGGTTGTGACATTTGAGGTTGTGACATTTGAGGTTGGATAGGTGTTCGTTCAATAACTTGATTTTGATAATCTGGATCGGGCAAAGCATATTCTGGAACCTCAACTGCTTCCTCTATAATTATTGCTTCACTTTGCTCTGGCTCCTCTTCCTCCCAAAAATTTACAGTATCATATATATAATCTCCAGCAGAGGAAATTGAATCCCATGTGGCATCAACTGTTGATTCTAAAGTTTCACAAGAACTCAAAATCAAAATTGAAAAAAATATTAAATACTTGTTCGAAAAATTCTTATTTTTCATTGGTGCATACTACATATAGTGTCTAAACTCTCCAATTTTACAAACATTTTGTAGAAAAGGCTAATATATTCATAACATTAGTTTACTTTTTTGCAAAGAATAATTATGAATTTTGTTCGGATTTTTTATAAAAAATTAGCCAAATGTAGGTTAATCCACCAATAGTTATACATGAATCTGCTAAATTAAATGCTGGCCAATGAAAATCTTTATAATAAATATCAACGAAATCAATTACATAGCCTTTTAAAACTCTATCTAATCCATTGCCAATAGCGCCACCCAAAATTAAAGATAAACATGTAAATTCTATTACCTTTTTTGATAAAAAAATTAGATAAAAAATATAAAAACTAATAATAAAGGATAAAATCCCAAGATAAAAAGAAATATTTAGATTAGAAAATATTCCAAAACTTATCCCCTGATTTTCAACATAAACAAAATTTAATCCACTAAAAATCTTAATTCCTGATAGCAACTCATATTTATTTTTTGCAACTAGAAATTTAGATAATTGGTCGAGTGTAATTGTAAGAAAGGAAATTACAAAAAAAATAAAAAATTTTATATTTCTAAATTGCACCTATTACACTCTTGCATCTATCACAAATTTCATTACTACTGTCAAAATTTTCAATTATTTTCCAGCATCTAGGACATTTAAAACCCTGACTTACTTCGAGTTTACAAAAAATATGTTCTTTACCAGGATGATTCTCAAATCCCTCATCGACCTGAGATGATAGAGATACATCAGAGGCAATCAATATTTCTGACAAATCCAATGATTCAGCGATTTTATGATAATCTTGATCCTTGAAGAAAAATTTAACCTTTACTTCCATACCTGATTTAATTTCTTTAAGATTTCTTTTGTTTTCAACAGATAACAAAAAAGTATCCCTTATTTCAAAAATTTTTTTCCATCTCTCTTCGAGTTTTGGGCTCAACCACTCATTTGGTATTTCTGATTTTTTCAATAAATGGCAACTAAGTTCTGCATTCGAATCAATTTCATTCCTCCAACATTGCCAGGCTTCTTCAGTTGTAAATGGAATTATTGGTGACAACCATCTTATTAAACAATTGAAAATTATACTCATAACTGTCTTTGTGGATTTAACTAAATCTGAATTTTCATTTTCGCAATATAAAGTATCTTTCCTTATGTCAAAAAAGAAACTAGATAAATCACTTGCACAAAAACTCAAAATAGATTGGAAAGCCTTGCTAAAATTAAATTTATTAAAAAAAATCTCAATCTCTGAGTCAGTTTTTTTTAGTTTATGTAAAATATATTTTTCTAATTCTGGTAATTCTTTGTAATCAATACTACTTTTTGTATTCCAGCCATTTAAGTTTCCCAAGATGAATCTTATTGTATTTCTTAACTTTCTGTAACTTTCTGAGTGTCTATTAAGATTTTCATAACTTATTCTTATATCTTCATTATAATTAGAACTAGCAACCCAAATTCTTAAAATATCTGCACCAAATTTATTTACAATATCCTTTGGAGAAATAACATTTCCTAGAGACTTCGACATCTTTTTGCCTTTTTCGTCAATTACGAATCCGTGTGTAAGAACTGATTTGTATGGACTTTCTCCATAAACCCCGCATGATTCCAACAAAGATGTTTGAAACCATCCTCTATGTTGATCTGATCCTTCCAAATATAAATCAACTTTTCCTTTAACACCTTTGTTTTTAAAAACATACACATGACTTGATCCTGAATCGAACCACACATCAAGTATTGAGGTAACTTTTTCATAATCAGACGAATTATATTTTTTTGGTAAAAAACTTTCACCCGAACCTTCAAACCAAAAATCGACACCGTTTTCCTGTAAAAGAGAGATTATTTTTTTATTAACATCAGAATCTATTATTGGTTTTTTTTGTTTTTTTGAAACAAAAATAGTTATAGGCACACCCCAACTTCTTTGTCTGGATACACACCAATCTGGTCTATCTTTGATCATCGAAAATATTCTATTTTTACTGTTGGATGGAATCCATTCTACAGCATCAATTTCTTTAAGAGCTTTTTTTCTCAAATTTTTATTATCCATTGAAATAAACCACTGAGAAGTTGCTCTATAAATAAGTGGAGCTTTTGATCTCCAAGAATGCGGATAACTATGTTTATATTCATTATTACTAATAAGGTTTTTTGACTTTTGTAACTCCTCAATCACTTTTTCATCAGCTTTAAAAATATGTAATCCAGCAAAAATTGGTATTGAGTCTTCATAGATACCTTTTTCATTGACTGTACTCTCATTACCTAAATTATTTTTCTTACCTACTTCAAAATCTTCCAAACCATGATTTGGTGCTATATGAACAAAACCAGATCCACTTTCATCAGTTACATGACTACTTTGAAAAAGTTTAACATTATGCTTATACCCTAATTTATGTAGTGGATGATTACATTCAACCTCTCTAAAAAAATTAGCCTTAACCTCATGCTTAATTTTATATGAATCAATCTTGTGATTTCTAATAAAGTCACTCAAAAGATTTTCAGATATTACAAGTTGTTCATTTTTTTCTAAATTTAATGCTTTAATCACTAATTTCAAGGACCACATATTTCAAATCATTAGAAAAGGCAATTGCTCTGTTACATGGGATTGTCCATGGCGTGGTTGTCCAGATAACAACTGAAATTTTTTCATTAGTTTGTTTAATCGGAAACTTTACATAAATCGAATTAGAGGTTTTTTCATGGTACTCTATTTCTGCCTCTGCAAGAGCAGTTTGTTCAACAACTGACCACATGACTGGCTTAAAACCTAAATATAATTCTCCTGTTTCTAAAAACTTTAATAATTCTTTAACAATACTTAATTCAGAATCTGGGGTCATTGTTAAATAAATTTTTTCCCAATTCGTTTGAATTCCAAATCTTTCAAATTGTATTTTCTGTTCATCAACCCAGTGATTAGCAAATTTTCTACATTCGTTTCTGAACTCTTTCAAACCTATTTCATTTTTTTTCTTACCTAATTTTTTGAACTTTTCCTCAATCTTCCATTCTATAGGCAAACCATGACAGTCCCAGCCTGGT
>CACEXK010000010.1 GCA_902563505.1 uncultured Alphaproteobacteria bacterium | reverse complement strand
TACCGTGTGCTTGGTTCTCACTTATGATATATACTATAATGGCAGCATGCAGCTTTTTTTCCATAGTCTTCAAACACGCATTAGCTGATATTATTTCAAGAGCATGTGCGCCAATTGGTGCAGGTTTTACATTAGCAACCTTAATTACCGGTTCTATTTGGGGCAAACCTACATGGGGAACCTGGTGGGTCTGGGATGCAAGGCTTACATCCGAATTAGTTTTATTTTTTATTTACATGGGGCATATAATGATATGCAATGCATATGATGATGTAAGAAAAGGAGATCGCAATGCTGCTATTTTAACTTTAATTGGAATTATTAACTTACCAATTATTAAATGGTCAGTCGATTGGTGGAATACACTTCATCAACCTGCAAGTATATCAAAATTTAGCTCCCCATCAATTGATCCTTCAATGCTTACTCCTTTGTTTATAATGACATTTTCTTTTCTTTTTTTCTTTTTATCTTTAGTTTTACTAAGAATTAAAAGTGAGATTATTTTGAGAAAAATAGAAATAATAAAATCTAATGAGATAAAATAAATGGAGTATTTTCAAAATTTTTTGAATTCACACCAGCATTTTTATTATGTTGTTTTTTCATATTTAATTGTTTTTTTTATTCTTATACTTATTTTCATACTAAGTTTAAATAAATTAAAAAAATTAGAAAAAATTTTCAATAATATTACCAAGAATGAAGGCGAAAAATAAACGACTTTTTACATTGTTATCTTTAATGATTATTTTCTTTTTGGGATGCACCATTCTCTTTAAGAACTTAAAAAATAATCTTGTGTTTTTTTTTACACCCTCAGAAATAATTAACAAACCTAATATTACCCAGAATAAAATTAGAGTTGGAGGAATGGTAAAAAAAGATAGTGTCGTCAGGGAAGTGGTGGTGAAGGAAGAAAAACAAATACAAAAAATAAGTTTTATTATTACAGATTTTAAAGAAGAAATTTCAGTTTTTTACAGTGGAATACTCCCAGATCTCTTTAAAGAAGGTCAAGGAGTTGTGGTTGAAGGAAAGTTAATTAATAATTTTTCAATAAACGCTGAAAAGGTTTTAGCAAAACATGATGAGAACTATATGCCACCAGAATTAGAATTTCTTAATACATCAAAAAAAAGGAATTAAAAATATGACTGCTGAATTTGGTATATTTTTTTTAGTTTTAACTTTTGTAATTTCAAGTCTTGGATTTTTTTCCACAATAACTTCTGGTAATAAAAAAAAATTCTTAACTTTAATCCATCATGAAAAAATAAGTTTACTACTATTTTTTTTTACCATTTTATCATTTTTTTGTCTTACTTATTCTTTCCTTATTTCAGATTTCAGTCTTAATGTAGTAGCTAAAAATTCTAACTCACAACTTCCTACTATTTACAAAATAACTGGCGTATGGGGAAATCATGAGGGTTCAATTCTTCTTTGGCTTTTAGTAATGACATTCTTTGGGTTCTTGTTTTCCAATAGTAAAATCCCTGATCAGAATCTTAAAATTCAAACTCTATCAGTTCATAATTCATTAATTTTTTTAGTATGCACTTTTGTTATTTTTACATCCAATCCTTTTGAACGTTCTTTTCCACCCCCAATTGAAGGATCAGATCTTAATCCATTGCTTCAAGATCCAGGATTGATAATTCATCCACCAATGCTTTATTTGGGTTATGTTGGATTTTCTATTGTTTATTCAATATCTTTGGCTGTCTTAATGTTAAAGAAAAAAACTAACTTCATTGAAATTTTAAAACCCTGGGTTTTTATGTCATGGATTTTTCTTACTGCCGGAATAGGGTTAGGAAGTTGGTGGGCATATTATGAATTAGGATGGGGAGGATTTTGGTTTTGGGATCCAGTTGAAAACGCTTCACTACTACCTTGGTTAACAGCATCAGCACTAATACATACTATCATGATTTCCAGTAAAAAAAATTTACTAATTAATTGGACACTGCTTTTATCAATAATAACCTTCCTTTTAAGTCTTCTAGGAACATTTTTAGTCCGCTCTGGTGTACTTGTTTCAGTCCATGCCTTTGCAAGTGATCCCACGAGAGGGATTTTTATTCTATTAATGCTAATAATAGTATCTTTTTCAGGTTTATTTTATTTCCTTAGAAGAACAGAATTATATTCCTCTAAACATCAAATCAAACTTGTTTCACGAGAAGGTGCCATCTCTCTCAATAATATATTCCTTATTTCTCTTACTTTTACAATTTTAATTGGGACAATTTACCCATTAGTATCAAGTATTTTTTTTAAAAGTAAAATTTCTGTTGGTGCTCCTTTTTTCAATTCAATCCTTACTCCAGTAATGGTACCTATGATTTTTGGAATGATAATTGGTCCTTTTTTACGATGGGGGAATGATGATTTATTAAAGTTATTGAACAGATTAAAAATTTTAGTTTTTTTATTTTTATTTAGTTCCATACTTTTATGGTATGTCAATTTCGGTGGTCCAGTTATAGCTATAATATTTTTTATTTTTGCTGCCTGGATAATAATCGCATCATTGTTTGAATTAACAAAATTCATGAATTTCAAACCAAAACTCAGGATTAATAGTTTGCCAGCAAAATATTTTTCTCAATCCATATCCCATATAGGTATAGGTTTAATAATAATTGGTGCAACAGGGAGCTCTATACTAAAAATAGAGAAAATTCAATTTCAAGAAATTGGAGAAATTATAAAGATTAATCAATATGATGTTGAATTTAAAGGTGTAAAGGTAGTAGAAGGCCCAAATTTTTTGAGTCAAACAGGAGTTTTTGAGGTTTCTAAGGATGATGCACATGTAATTAATTTAAAGCCTGAAAAGAGATTTTATAATGCTAATAAACAAGTAACAACCGAAGCTGCTATCTATTCAACTATTTTTGGAGATCTGTACATTGCAATAGGTGATAAAAACTCCATAAAAAACTCAGTTTCCTGGACAACAAGAATCTGGTATAACCCTTTTACAATTTGGATATGGTTAGGTGTTTTTTCTCTTGTTACAGGTGGATTAATATCTTTTTTTAGAGTTATCAAAAAGAAAAAATGAAATATTTTATACTAATTATTTTCCTTTTATCATCAGCATATATTTTCTATGAAGGTCTGAGAGACGATCCAACCTATATTCCATCAAATTTAATTTCCGAGGAAATACCTGAGTTCAAAATTGAGTCCATAAAACAATATGAATCATTTTCATCAGCTGATCTTAAATCGGGCGAAATTAAGGTAGTTAACTTTTTTGCATCATGGTGTCCACCATGCAAAGTTGAACATCCACAGCTTAAAAAACTCTCAGAAAAATATAAATTATATGGTATTGCAAAAAAGGATGAAATTAGAAATTTAACAAAATGGTTAGATGATCTAGGTAATCCTTTTGTCAAAATTGGGCTTGATAAAAATGGAATGACAAGTATTGACTGGGGAGTTTATGGCTTACCAGAAACTTTTTTGATTGATCATAAGGGCATGATCATCCATAAGCATGTTGGACCAATAATGAAAAAAGATTTAGAATATATAAACAAACTAATTACTAATGTTAAATGAGATTCTTGGCATTTATTTATATAATTCTTTTTATTTTCTCAGATTTATATGCAGTTGAACCTGATGAAATGTTGGACGATCCAATATTAGAAAACATTGCAAGAGACATTGGAAAAAAAATCAGATGCCTTGTTTGCCAAAATGAGGATATTGAAAATTCAAATGCTGATATTGCTAAAGATCTCAGAGTCCTTATCAGGAAAAAAATTTCCGAAGGTAAAGAAAAAAAGGAAATAATTTCTTATATTCACTCTAGATACGGTGATTTTGTTCTATATACACCACCAATTAGATCAGATACAATTTGGCTCTGGGTTTTTCCAATAGGATTTCTCATTTTATTATCTTTTATTTTTTTTAGAAAAAAAAGATGATTTTTTTTTATACCCTGACGATTATTTTTGTTTTTTTGTTAAATTCATATTTATTTAATCCTATAAAAGAAACAAAAAAATTTATCTTTTTTTTTTTTCTAATAAGCCTAACATCATTTATTTTATACAAAAAATCAGGAAACAATCAGTCATTCTTTTTTTATAGCGAAGTGGAAAAAGAAATTCAAAACCTAATTAGTAACCCTAATGAATTCTCAAAAATAGATCCCAAAAAAATTGTTATATTTCTAGAGGAAAAACTAAGAGATAATCCTAATGATAGGGATGGCTGGGTTTTGTTAGCTAGAACATGCATGCTGACTGGCCACAATCAAAAAGCCGATTTATATTATAAAAAATCTTTAGAATATTTTCCTGATGACCAACAAATTTTGTATGAATATTCGATTTTAAAAAAAAATACTGATCAATTTGATAGCGCATTGAAACTTTTATTTAAAATTAAAAAGCTTGATCCTTTGAACCTCGAAGCGAGAAAATTAATACTAGAAATTTTTAGAGATACAAATCAATTAGAAAAACTAAACAAAGAAATAATTCAAATTGAAAAAAATAAAAGTATAAGCTCAGAGTGGTTAACAAAAACAATATTAGAAATAAACTAGAAAATCTCTAATTTTTTTTTCATTTCTCTGGTTTTATTAACATTAAAATATTCAATAAAAGATTTTAGGTTATCTGAAATTTTAAATTTCTTATTTGCCAAACTAATAACCGGTAATATTTTTATTATTGAATTTGTTAAAAACATTTGTTCAAAATCATTGACGATACTTTTGTTGATTTTCCTGACTACTAATTTATCAAAAAAAAGCTTTGATCTTTTAATCACTATTTGCCTCATAACACCATTTATTCCGGATTCAGAAATTGTTGGTGTATACAATTTATTTTTTTTTATAAAAAATATATTCGACATTGTTCCCTCTAATAAATTATTTTTTTTGTCAAGAAAAATTCCTTCAAAAAAATCTTCTTCCCACTCAGATCTAGCTAAAACTGAATCTAGTCTGTTTAAATGTTTTAAACCAAATAAATCCTTGTTACATGAAAGTTCAGACTTACAGTATCTGGCTTTTATCCCTGTAGTATATAATTTCTCATAATACTTTGGGCTTGGGAATGTAAGAAAAATTATTGTTGGCACCATATTTCTTTCAAATTTATACCCTCTTCCTCCAACACCTCTTGTTATAATAATTTTTAAAATTCCTGATTTGATACCTAAAGAGAAAGACTTTTTAAGTATTCTTTCCCTATGCTGAAGAATAGTTTTATCCTCAGGAAATTTAATCTTTAAAATTTTACAACCCTTTTTTATTCTATTTAAATGCTGATGCCAAAACTCTACACCAAATTGCTTGTATTCGTTTCGATTAGCTTTTGAAGTCCAAAACATAGTCTCAAAAAAACCATCGCCATATGCAAGCCCTCTATCAAGAACTGAAACTGAATCTGTGAACTTACCATTAATTAGAGATATATATTTAGTCATTTTTGAATGATCCTATAGCTTTAAGCATACCGTTAGCTTTGGCCTCTGTTTCAAGTGTTTCAAATTCTGGTTTTGAATCAGCTACAATTCCACCACCCGCTCTAAAAAAAAGATTACATTTTTCTCTTAAAATTGAACGTATTAATATATTAATATCCATATTTCCAGAATGAGTTATATATCCTACTGATCCGGTATAGGGTCCTCTCCCAACTTTTTCTAATTCCCCAAGAATTTGCATACATCGAACTTTTGGACAACCTGTGATAGTACCACCAGGAAATACCGATGAAATAATTTGACCAGGAGTTATGCCATCTAATTTTTTTCCACAAACATTTGATACAATATGATGAACATGAGCATAAGACTCAATCGTCATCATTTCATTTACATTAACTGATCCTGCTTTACATACTTTTGAAATATCATTTCGTTCCAGATCTAAAAGCATTAGATGCTCTGCTTTTTCTTTATCTGAATTAATTAGCTCTTTAGATAACTCTATATCTATTAAACCAGATCGTCCTCTTGGTCTGGTACCAGCAATAGGTCTGGTTTCAAGATTTTCGCCATCAACAGAAACTAATCTCTCTGGAGAAGAACTAATAATACTACTATTTTCAAAAGTAATAAGCCCAGAAAAAGGGGAGGGGTTTTTTCTCCTAAGTTGTCTGTAAATTTCAATATCCTCCAACTTATTCTTTATCTTAAATTTCCATTGTCTTGACAAATTTGCCTGAAATATTTCACCTTGAAAAATATAGTCTATGCAAGTTTTTACCTGACTTTGGTGTTCTTTTTCACTCCCTATCATAGAAATTTCAGCAAAACCCATTTCTTTTTTAATTTTTGATTTTAAGAAAGTTTTTTTTATGTCATCCATAATATCTTTAAAATCATTTTCATATTCTTCTGCCTTGTCAGATGTAATAAAAATTTCGTTATCTATATGATCAAAAATAATTGCCGTATTTATTCTAGCAGCAAAGGCGGTTGGAAGTTGAAAGGGAGAGTCTGGAATTTCAAGTGATGGTTCAATTTCCTTTGCTAATTCATAACCAAGATAGACAAACCAACCACCACAAAAAGGTATTTTTTTCCCCTCCATTACAAGTTCTTCTTGTTCAACTTTTTGATCTTTCCAAGATTTATCAAATTTTTTCAAAAAACTAGTCTCATCGTTTTTTTCTTTTTTTATCAAAATTCTTGGTTTATAGAAAAGAATTGAAAATCTATTCTTTTCATTACCTCTGGAAGAGCTCTCCAGGAAAAAGGGATATTTTTCAGCATTGATTTCTCTTAAGGCTAACAAATCAAATGATTGTCCAGATTTCAACTTAGAGAATTTACCAACCCAACCATTAGTTAAAAAAAAATCAGAAAAAATAATCATAAAAAAAAACTTGTAATTATTGTCTTATAATTTATATCAATATTCTTTAATTAATGTAAATATGTATCATACTCTTGTAATTGGTGGTGGATGTCTTGGTGCTGCAACTGCAGTATCTATCCAAAGAAAACTTAACGAGTTAGGCAAAGGAGAAAAAGTTGCCCTCGTTGACAAAGCTGTTTTATGCGCTGCAGAATCATCCAGACATTCAGGTATAGTTAGGTCTGCAAATGCAGATCCAGATGCCTCTCAAATGGCTTCAATAAGCTCAAAAATGTGGAAAGATTTAAAACCGCATTGGGGAATTGACATGGAAGTAGATGAGTTTGGTGCTATTTGGATTGCAAAAAAGAATTCTGATGGAACAAATCCTGCTTGGACAGATCTATCTGAAAGAATGAAAAAAATCAATCTTGTCTTCGAAGAAATAGGTTCAAAATCTGCTTTAAATAAATGTGGCTCTACACTCATAACAGATGAAGATGAATCTTATTTTTACGAACCTGATGCTTTTCAGTTAGACCCAAGTATACTTCGATCAGTATTGTACGACGCCTTAGAAGAAAATGGAGTTGAGTTATTTGAAAAGACTGAAGTCGAAACTATAGTATCTAAGGGCAATGAAATTTTAAGCTGCCTAACCAATAATGGAAATTTTAAAGCAAAGAACTTCGTAAATGCAACAGGTGCATGGAGTTCTCAACTTTTCTCAAAAATTGGATTAAAAATACCTGTAACAATTGAACCTGTTTCGGTAGTTAACTGGATGGAAAGTCCAAAACAAATAAAATACGAATACCCGATAATTGCTGACTACATAAACTTGTGTTATTTTAGGTCTTGGAGAGGCAACAAAATGCATGCTCATCAACCGCGAAAGAGGTCAGTTTATGAAATTGCAAAGAGTTTTATAAACGATCTTACGGCAGTTAATGGCGGGGAATATTTGAATGAACCAATGAATCAATCATTAGCTTACAATCAAATAAAAAATTATGAAGACATTTCCAAGAAACGATTTTCTAATATAGACAAAACCGTTTACGCATCTGGGTATAGATCTTTTTTTGATATAACACCTGATTTAAGATTCATCCTGGGTAAAGATTCAAAAATAAATAACCTTTTTCATAACCTTGGTTCAGGTCAAGCAATGAAGTATTCTCCAGTTTTAGGTGAGGCGGTTGCCGAAGAAATTGTAGGCGAGGAAAACTTAACAAAAAAATTTGACTACAAAAAATTTAACATAAACCGATTTGGTGATGATTATATGAAAGATTTCTGGAACTTGGTCAACGGAGAGGAAAACACTTTGCATAGACAGGGTAAGAACGCTCTTTAATCACTTTTTTCGCTCAGCGAAGTCATCACATTTAAATTTCTCCAAAAATCCTCACTTTTTGCATTTATGTCCGTAAGTCGCATCAACAAACTTCTAAGAATGGCCCTTACAACTGGGTCAGTTTTACTTATTTTCTCTTTCAAAGTTTTTTCACTAATCGGATATAAAATACAGTTCGTATGAGCCTCCGCGGTAATTGATCTTGACTCATCCAGAGAAGGTCCTCTTTCTCCAAAAATTTCACCCTCTCCGATTTGACCTAGTAAAAGTCCTCCGGGAGAATAAATATTAACTTTTCCTGCGTGAACATAATAAGCAAAATCTGCTTTATCACCTTTTGTATAAATTTTACTACCTTTATTAAATTTTTTTTGATCTAATCCAAATCTTGATTTTGCCATAATACTTATTTTAATTGATATCTATTTTTTCTTTTCAAATACCTACTAGAAAAATTACTTTTTGGTGCCATTATCTTACCAAAAAAACCTTTAGGTTTAAAGTCATAAGGATTACAATGATATATTTTTACATCCGTCTTATTAATATTTAATTGTCTTTCTATAATTTTTTGAATTTTACTTGCTATTATGTCACCAAAATCCACAGGAAAGTATATTTTATCTTTAACTAAAAATAATGACACATTAATATCGCCAATTCCTTTCAATAAATCAAAAAAAATAGTTGAAACGAAGCCACTCCATCTCAGATCTTTTTGCTTAAAAAAATTTATGGTAAGTTTGGAATTCTTTTCTTGAAAAGTATCAAGAATTGCTCTTAGATTTTCTGAGGAAATTTCTTTATCTTGAAAATATTGTTTCTTTTCAACTGATAAAGATCGATAAAAACTATTAAAATTCTTTGCATTTAAACCTTTCATTATCAAGTAACACTTTTGCTCAATGTTAAAATAATCTAAATCACTAACATCAGAAGATTGTATTTTTAAATCAAGTTTTTGACTCAAGTAGAAAAAAAAATAATCAAGCAGATCAATATAACTAGTAAGATTATTATTTATAATTAGTTGATTCTTGTAAATACCAAAACTTTGAATATCAAATCTATTCCACCAACCTCCTGATATTAATTGTGTTTTTTCAAAGTTTTCATAAAAATGAAAGTTACTTAAAGATGTGGATTCAGAAATTGCTATTTTTTTTTTATCTGAGCGAATTATAAAAGAGTCATTTAAATTCGGGATATCAAAAAATGTTTTTGATATTTGGTTATTATAATTTCTCACCACCTCTCTAATTTCGTGAGACCTGAAATTATCATTATACTCGATTTTTTTTTTTCTTATATCCATGCATATCAAGTACTCTCTTTTTCGATGATTAATATTCCATTTATTACTAAAATTAATTTTCCTAAATTCATTCCTTAGATCATTTGAAGCTCTCACTCTTGATAATCTTCGAACATTATTTCTTAAATCAAAAAAACCTGGGAAAAAATCAATTAATTTTTCATCTTTAAGAAATTTTATAATTTTTATTGTGAAAGATGATATTGCATTTGGATTATATCTTGACTGCGAATTATAACCCCTTTTTGACATTGAAACAGATAAAAACTGTTTCTCGGATTCAAACCAACAATAATATAGTTCTAAAATTAAAAGTTTAAAATGTTTCTTAAAGATTAAACTTTGACTTGGTGACGATAAATAATTACTAAAAATATTTTCAAAGCCCTTTACTTCTATGTTTTTTTGAAAATCAATTGATCTACTAAAATTAAAATCTATTTGATCATCCTTATTTTTCATATTATAAAAAATTAATTCTTTAAGATTATGTATGTATTAGACTTCATTGCTTATGTTATATTCCAGATTCTGCAAGTTTATAAATATGCTATAATTATTTATGTGATTTTAAATATGCTAATTTCTTTTAACATTATTAACTATAACAACAAATTGATTTCCGTAGTAATGGATTTTTTATATAAACTCACTGAACCTTTTTTAAAAATCATCAGAAAATTTATGCCTGATTTAGGGTCAATTGATATATCTCCTGTAATTTTAATTATATTAATAGAGGCTACGCAATTTGTAATGACAAAGTACGGTTTTTAAATGAATGATACAAAAATAATTGATGGTAAATTAATATCATCTCAGATAAGAGAAAAAATTAGATTTTATGGAGACAAATTAAAAGACAAAACAAATAAAACACCTGGTCTTGCAGTGGTTTTAGTTGGAGAAAACCCAGCTAGTAAAGTTTATGTTAAAAATAAAATCGAAAAAACAAAAGAAGTTGGTTTTAATTCAATTGAACATCGCTTAGATGAATCAGTTTCTGAACGAGAACTACTTAGTTTAGTTAATGATTTAAATAATGATGAAAAAGTTCAAGGAATACTAGTTCAACTTCCTCTACCAAAACATATAAATTCAGACAAAGTCCTTGACGCAATTATTCCTATAAAAGATGTTGATGGGTTTCATGCAGAAAATGTTGGTAAACTTTGGTCTGGATTAAATTCTTTAGTTCCATGCACTCCATTGGGTTGCAGTATTCTTCTAAAAAAAATAAATCAAGATTTATCAGGTAAAAGTGCAGTTATTATTGGTAGATCTAACATTGTCGGTAAACCAATGGCTGCTTTGCTACTTGGAATGAATGCAACTGTTACAATTGCTCACTCAAGAACCAAAAATATAAGAGAGTTAGTGAAAGAATCTGATATATTAATAGCTGCTGTTGGAATAGCTGAAATGGTAAAAGGCGACTGGATTAAAAAAGGTTGTATAGTAATTGATGTTGGGATTAATAGAATAGAGAGAAATGGGAAAAATGTCTTGGTCGGCGATGTAGACTATCAAGAGTGTTTAAAAAATGCATCAAGAATCACACCAGTTCCAGGTGGTGTTGGGCCAATGACTATAGCATGCCTTCTTCTCAATACACTTTTCACTTCTTATATCCAATTTGGGGAAGAATCCGTTGATTTAACCTCTATTCTTGATTAATTTCAATCTCAAGGCATTTAGTTTAATAAATCCTTCCGCATCTTTTTGATCATAAACATCATCTTCTTCGAAGGTTGCCATTTTGTTAGAGTAAATGCTATTGTCAGATTTACGTCCGGTAACTACAACATTACCTTTGTAGATCTTTAATCTGACCGACCCGCTGACATTTTTTTTTGTTTTATCAATTAATACCTGAAGCATTTCTCTTTCAGGAGAAAACCAGAAGCCATTATAAATCAATTCCGCATATTTTGGCATCAATTCATCTTTAAGATGTGCAGCACCTTTGTCTAGGGTCAAGCTCTCTATCGCTCTTCTTGCTACCATAAGAATTTGACCTCCCGGTGTTTCATAAACGCCTCTTGATTTCATCCCAACATATCTATTTTCAACAATATCAAGTCTACCAACACCATTTTTCCCGCCTATTTCATTAAGTTTTTCAAGGAGCTTTGAAGGAGAAAGTTTTTTTTTATTAATCATAACTGGATCTCCTTCAAAAAATTCAATCACAATTTCTTCAATCTTATCAGGAGCATTTTCAACTGAAACAGTTCTTTGAAACATTGACTCGTCTGGACTCTTCCAAGGGTCCTCTAAAATCTTACCTTCATATGAAGTATGAAGTAAATTTGCATCCGTTGAATAGGGTGCCTCATTAATTTTATCTTTAGGTACTGGAATTTGATTTTTTTCTGCATAATTGATCAAATCTTTTCTGGATTTGAGATCCCATTCCCTCCAAGGAGCTATTATCTTAATTTTTGGATTATTAGCATAATATCCAAGTTCAAACCTCACCTGATCATTACCTTTTCCTGTGGCGCCATGAGATACATAATCAGCACCAACCTCATGTGCAATTTCAATTTGTCTCTTTGCAATAAGTGGCCTGGCAATTGATGTGCCGAGCATATACAACCCCTCATAAAGAGCATTAGCTCTAAACATAGGGAAAACATAATCTTTAACAAAAACATCACAAAGATTTTCCACAAAAATTTCCTTTACACCTAGTAACTGAGCTTTTTTTTTGGCATCATCAATTTCTTGCCCTTGCCCAATATCTGCAGTAAAAGTCACTACATCCGCATTTTTTTCATTCTGAAGCCATTTTAGGATTATAGAAGTATCAAGGCCTCCTGAGAAAGCCAAAACTATTTTTCTTCTTTTACTCATTTTTGACTATATTTTATTTCTTTTTACACGATTCATTTATTTTTGAATAAGCTTTGCTGAAACCAATAAGTGAAAACATGTCTGTTGTAATAGTACCTCGGGAAGAAGTCCCAACCACTTTCATTTTCATAGAATTTTTTAAATATTTTATTATTTTTTCGTCATCACTTGGACTAAAACTCCATGCCCTGGAGCCAGAAGTGAACAATTGAAATTTCATATCCCCGATTGTTATATCTGGATTGCTGTTGGACTTATAGTTATAACCCGCCACAATACTAAATTCATTCCATTTATTTTGTCCTGGCAAATGAGTAACAATAGCAAAAACATCACCCCTTCTGGAATAATTCCCCTCAGATTTTTTGGGTTTAGATACAACCATGCAAGCCAAGTTTTTTCCTTCACCTTCGGCAAATGCAGACCAATCGCTAAATTTTGCAAGTTCCTTTGATGATAAAAAGCTAAAATTTAAAAAAAGTAAATAAAATGTGATTAAAAATGAAAATCTAAAAAACATTATTTTTATTGACATAATTGAAACTAAATTGCAAGAAACTAAAACTTAAAAACAAATAATAATGTATCCATTAATTTTAATAATCTCATCTTGCTTTTTTTTTTCTGTTCTCGCAGTTGTAATTAAATTCAATTCAGCATTTATTCATCCCATTGAACAGGCTTTTTTTAGGAACATAATTTGTGTAATTTTTTTTATTCCTTTTATATTTTTAAAAAAGATCAAGTTGAACAAAAAATCTAATATAAATTTATTTATTTTGAGGGGGGTTTTTGGTGGAATTACAATGATTTTATTGTTTTGGTCTTATACTTTAATCCCACTTTCTCAGGTCATGGCCATAAGCTTCAGTACACCACTATTTATGTATTTTGGTAGTATTATATTTCTCGGAGAAAAAAATATTCCTAAAAAAACATTCGTCATGTCTTTAGGTTTCTTTTTTACAATTATTATTATCAGACCAGATTTAAGTATTAATTTAGGTACTGTTTTAGTTACAGTGGCTGCTTTAACCCACGCAATTGCAGGTCTTTTAGTAAAAAAACTATCTAAAAATGAAAATGTTTTAACTTTAATGTTTAGTATGGTTGTCTTAATGTCTCCTATAACTTTTATCCCGTCAACATATGTATGGACTACTCCAGATAATTTGCAAATAGTTTGCTCTCTTTTATTTCTTGCAATCATTGCCACACTAGGCAACTATTGCTGGACGAAAGCAATAAGTTTGTCAAATCTAACAAATCTGATGCCATTCGATTTTTTTAAACTGATTTTTGCAACTATTTTAGGTTTTATATTTTTTAATGAAAAAATTGATATAGTTACAATTATGTTTGGAATCGGAGTTATTATCTGTAACACCTATATTGCAGGAAAATTAAAAAGCAGTGCAGAATTTTAAATTATATTATCAAGTAATAAGTTGTTTCTTTTTTTCTTTGCTTGGTTTGCAAATTAAAATTATTTCGGAAAATCAAAATATCGAAACCATAGTTTTTTATCGATCGCTTTTTGGTATAATTTTCATAGTTTTACTTTCTTTACTTCTAAGAAAGAAACTTTCCAGGTTTCTAGTAACTAAAAATTTAAAAATTCATTTTTTGCGAGCAATTTTTGGAATGTCAGCAATGTATTTTGGATACAAAGCCCTAACACTAATTACTTTATCACAAGCAAGTACAATTGGGTTCACAAAAGTTTTTTTTACAACATTAATCGCTACATATTTTTTTAAGGAAAGAATAAGTGTTTGGAATATTATATTAATTCTTGCTGGTTTTTCTGGTGTTTACATGATTTGTTTACCTTCAGATATAATAGACAAGGCAGGGTTGTGTATGTCTCTCTTTTCTGCTCTTTGTGTGTCAGGTGGTATTATTTCAATATCATACTTGAGTAAAAGAGATGATACTTTAATTATTATATTTTTTCACTCAATAATTTCGTGTATTGGATTTCTTATAATTTTTGTAGATGACATAAATTTTAAATTAGAAAACAATTTCCTTGATATTACCTTGATTACTTTAACTGCTTTGCTTGGTCAATTTTTTAATGCAGAATCATACAAATTTGCACAAACTAATCAGGTAATAATTATGAGCTATACTAGAATTTTTTTTTCAACAATATTAGGTTTTTGGGTTTTCGATGAAGAAATAAATCCCCTAACTATACTAGGAATCTTAATCATAATTGTTACATCATATTTTGTTAAAACAACAATTAAAAAAATTTAGGGGCAAGGAAAAGGGTTTTTATTGTGAATTGAGTCAATCTCATCAATTAAATCTTGTGATAGCTTGACTTGAAAGCTTTTTATATTTTCTTTTAATTGATCGATATTTGTTGCTCCAATTATATTGCTTGTCAAAAATTTTCTTGAATTCACAAATGCAAGAGACATTTCAACTGGTGTCATTCCATTTTTTCTAGCTAAATCATTAAACTTTTCTGAATATTTAAGTCCCTTTGGTTTGGTATATCTTGTAAACATATCTCCGAATAAAGTTAAGCGCGCCCCATCAGGTTTTGAACCATTATCATATTTTCCAGACAGCATACCAAAAGCAAGAGGGGAATAAGCCAGAAGACCACACTTTTCTCTTATTGAGATTTCTGCCATTCCTACCTCATAACTTCTATTCAATAATGAGTAGGGATTTTGAACTGAAACAACTCTGGGTAAATCATATTTTTCTGCAATTGATAAAAATTTCATCAGACCCCAGGATGTTTCGTTCGATAATCCAATATATCTAATCTTACCGGATTTAACTAAATCTGCTAAAACCTCGAGTTGCGTTCTAATTTCGATAAAATCGGCTTCTTCTTCGTGCTCATAACTAAGTTTCCCAAAAAAATTGGCTTTCCTGTCGGGCCAATGAAGTTGATACAAATCAATATAGTCAGTCTTTAATCTTTTCAGACTTCCTTCAACAGCAGAATTTATTTGCTCTTTATTTAATCTTGTTTCTTTATTTCTAAACCATTTCATGCCCGATCTACCTGTCACCTTTGTGGCTAAAACCACCTTCTCTCGACACCGTCTTGATTTAAACCAATTACCAATTATTTCTTCAGTTACCCCCCATGTTTCCTTTCGTGGCGGAACTGAATAGAGTTCAGCTGTATCAAAAAAATTTACACCATTATCCAATGAATAGTCCATTTGTTCAAAACCCTCTTGTTCAGAATTTTGCTCCCCCCAGGTCATTGTCCCAAGGCAAATTAAGCTGACTTTAAGATCTGTATTTCCAAGATTCCTGAATTCCATTTCAAAAAAAAATTTTCTTGATTTTAAAAAAATGTAACATATTTTTACTATTAAATAATAATAGTATATTATACTTATAAATTAACACAATAAATAGGAGTTACAAAAATGGCATATGACTATGAGAGAAATGTCAGATCTAGCGCTACCTCAGCTGAAGTAGATTTAGGCTTAAAAGCCTACATGAATAAAGTCTATTCATTTATGGCAGTTGGCTTAGCTTTGACAGGCGCTATTGCCCATCTAACATCAAGCTTAGCATTTGATTTCTCTACAAACACTTACACCGCTTTTGGTGCAGCAATTTATGCATCACCTTTAGCGTTTATAATTATGCTCTCACCATTAGCATTCATAATAGCTTTAAATGTTGGGATTGCAAAAATGAAAGAGAGCACCGTTCAAGTATTGTTTTGGGCTTTCGCAGCTGTAATGGGATTATCATTGTCATCAATTTTTATTCAGTATACTGGCGAATCAGTTGCTAGAGTTTTCTTCATATCTGCTGGAGCCTTTGGGGCATTAAGCTTGTATGGTTATACCACAAAAAAAGATCTCAGCGGTTGGGGATCCTTTCTTTTTATTGGTCTAATTGGAATTTTGTTGGCTTCGATAGTCAACATTTTTTTAGCTAGTACAGGATTACAATTTGCAATCTCAGTCATCGGTGTCCTTGTATTTGCAGGACTGACAGCTTATGACACCCAGAGAATTAAAGCAATGTATTATGATGGATCAGGAAATGAAGGTAAAAAGGCGATAATGGGTTCATTGACTCTTTATTTGGATTTTATCAACCTTTTCATAATGTTAATCCAACTATTTGGACAAAGAAGATAAGAATAAACTTATTTGTATGATCAAGCTTTAGAAGCTTGGTCATACAACATTATCCTTTGAAAAAATTTTTCTTTATAATTTTACTACTAGGATTCAGCCTTGAATCCAAAACACTTAATGTCGAAGATATAAGTTTTAATGTCTATAGAAATGGTTCAAAAATTGGTTTTCATGAGCTAAGGTTTAGTGATAACAATAACCTTCTAAAAGCCGAAATTAATATCAAATTTGAAGTTACTTTTCTAGGCTTTGTAGTATACGACTATAACCACCAGAACATAGAAAATTGGAGAGATGGAAACCTTATTTCTTTAAAAACTCAAACTGATAAAAATGGTGAAAACTTATTCTGCAATTTTCAAAAAAACGATCGTTCATCAATTCTGAATGGAACCGCAGGAAATTTTGAAATATTTGAAAACCTTATTCCAACAAGCTATTGGAACTTTAGGCTTGTTGAAAACTCGGATTTTAAGAAAGTTATAAATACACAGGATTGTAGTTATATTAATTTTAAAATAGAGAACCTAGGTAGTGAAACTATTTATAATAATACTATAAATAGCACTCATTATAAACTAACCGGAAAAGAATCATCAGGAGAAGAAGTAAATATTGATATTTGGTACGACGACCGAAAAAACTGGGTAAAAATGATTTTTATTAAAGATGGAAGTGAAATTGAATATTTTTTAAGAGATTATGACAAAAATTAATAAGGTCGCATGGATCACTGGGGGAGGGACAGGAATTGGGAAAGAACTTGCGAAAATACTTTCCAGCAAGAATTATACTGTAATAATTAGTGGCAGAAGACTTAAAAAATTATCCGAAACCTCAAAATATAACCCAAAAAAAATAATCCCAATAAAATTAGATGTTAGTGATGCAAATAATTGTGATAATGTTGCAAAGAAAATATACAAACATTTCGGCTTTATTGATCTTATTATTCTCAATGCAGCAATTTATAGCCCTGGTGCAATAGAAATTATAAATTCTCATGAAACGAAAAAGGTAGTGGATGTCAATCTTCTAGGTCAACTAAATTGTCTATCCTTTGCATTGGAAAAAATGAAAGATAGCTGCAAAGGACATATCGTATTTATTTCTTCACCCGCTGGATATAGAGGATTACCTGGGGCAGGAATATATGGTGTAACAAAATCGGCAGTAACATTTTTAGCAGAGACAACTAAAATAGAATTTTCTAAATTTAATATTAAAGTTCAAGTTGTTCATCCGGGTTTTGTAAAAACGCCTATGACTGATAAAAATAAATTCCAAATGCCTTTTTTGATGTCTCCTAAAGAAGCTGCCAATAGAATTTACAAAAAACTCAAGAGCAATGTTTTTGATATTTTTTTCCCAAAGCGTTTAATTTATCCTATGAAATTAATTTCAATGTTACCCGATAAAATTTATTTTTTTCTAATGAAAAAATTTGTAAAATTACCTAAATGAAAAAATCAATAAGGAATTACATCAGCTGCTTTGAAAATTTATCGCCAGAATCTGTAAATCATCTTAAAAAATGCCTAACTGAAGATTTTATTTTCATAGATCCTTTTAATATAATAAGAGGAAGAGATGGTTTTGAAAGTTTGATAAAATCTATGTTTAAAAAATTAAAAAATCCAAAATTTAAAGTAACTTTTGTTGCAGAGAAAAACCCTGTAACTTTTTTAAAATGGAATTTTAGTTGTGAAATATTTAAAAAAAAGATTGAATTTATTGGTGTGAGTGAAATTACAATCAAAAGAAATCTTATTAGCAAACACATAGATTACTGGGATTCCGGTAGAAATTTCTACTCAAATCTACCTATAATTGGAAGTCTGTTTAGAAAAATTCACAAATAATTATTCAACTTTGAGAAATGTTATCGTAACAACACCAACATTTATTCCCCACTTCTTTACTTCTGCACGGTTGATTAAAATATTTCTATCTTGAAGGAACATCCAATCATCAAAATCCACCAAGATTGTGCTATCTTTTACTTTTAAATTAAGTTTATATTTCCAGTTAAGTGCATTTCCTTTAGCGATACCCTTCGCTTCTCCTACAACATCATCTGCTGAACCTGAATATTGATTATCACCAAGAATCTTAATTTTCCAAATTCTTGAATCTTTTTCTCCATCGTCATATAAGAATTTTTCGTCTAGGATTAATTCATCATTAGATAAAGTTCCAGTTATATCAACTTTAAATGATCTTTTCAAATTACCAAATCTATCATGAAAAAGACCCCAAGCTTCAGTTTTACCATTAAAATAATCCTCTAACAGTAATTTAGGTCCACTATTTTCAAATTTTTCAATATTCATATTATTTGAACATGCACTTAAAAAAAAAGTAATTATTAAAAAAAAAAAATTCATAATATATACATCTCAATTAAAGTATAAGATTTCAACCATAAATTTTCTTTTGTATTTTTTTAAATTTTATGTCGTCAAGTTTAATTTTGACCAGAAAATACCCTGCAAAAATTTTCATTAAGATTGGTATTAGTGCATATGAGATTATTATAAATTTTTTGCTTTCATTATTTATATTTTGATTTGGTTCAAAATCCATCAGTCCCAAAATTCCGAATACAAAAATACTGGCAATTGCAAACGAAAACTTGTTAATAAAAGTTATCATAGAAAACAATACCCCCGAAATATCCTCTTTAAACTTTTCTTTATGAAGGTCAGTTAAATCGGCTTGAATTGAGGGGGGAATTATTAAATCTGCACCCAAACAAAACCCTGTGAGACATGAAATTAAGATAAACGCCACCATATCTCCTTCATCCAAAAATAATGCAAAAATAAAGAAAAATGCTGAAGTGAATAAAGATAAAGACCATGTTTTTGTTTTTTGAATTTTCTTACTTAATAATGTCCAAAAAGGGATACCCAATAATGCAAAAAGAAAATAAAAAAATAAAACCTTTTGTCTGCTGAAATCATCCCCTCCTAATACATATGTAATAAAAAAGGCAAACAGAATCATTGGTAAAACATTTGCAATACTATTTATCAACCAAACAGTCATTACCTTTATTAAAGGAGAATTATTCTTCATGTTTTTTAAAATACTTATAAGACCAATTTCTTTATTTTTTAATTTTTTTTCTGGTATGAATATTGTTAATAATGTAACTCCTATTAACCCAGTCAGAAACGCCACATAAACTAAATATCTTAAAAGCTCTTCATTACTAAATTTAAAAACCATTGGCATACCCAACGAAAAAAATAGACCCAGCAAAATAAAAAACTCTCTGTTGGCACTTAATTTAGTTCTAGAAAAATAATTTCGCTCTAAATCATAACCTAAAGATAAATAAGGAATTTGAAATATAGTCCAGCCCAGATACAAGACTGTAATCCATATAAAAAGATAACTTTCATATGGCACACTCTCTAGAAGGAAAAGCTTACTTAATGCAATACCAGAGATGATTGAACCGAAAACTATAAGAATTTTTCTTGAAACAATTCTTTTATCGTTTATCCACCCCATTATTGGATCGGAGAAAATATCAGTAAGTTTTGCAAAAAAAATAAAAATACCAATTTTGGCCAAGTCATAGTTATGAACTTCAGAAAAAAAAGCTGGCAACATAATCATTACAGGAAAAGTAGGAATTGCAAAAGCAAACGCAGGGGATGAGTAGAGAATATTTCTTAGTAATTTATTTTGCAAGTCAGACTTTCTTTATCAAGAATTGACCAACATTAATATTACCAGATTTAAAACCACCCTCGCAATAGCTTAGGTAATATCTCCACATTCTCTTAAAGGTTTCATTGAAACCTAAATTTTTAATTTTTTCCCAGGAATTATCAAAAGATTCAGACCAGACAGTGAGAGTTTTCGCATAATCCATACCAAACATGTTTTTATTTTTTATCATTAATCCATGCAAATGCATTACTTTACTCATTTCTTCAACTGATGGTAACATACCTCCTGGAAAAATATAAGTTTGGATAAAATCAGGAAATTTTCTATATTTTTTAAAAAATTTATTTTCAATCGTTATTGTTTGAAGACCAATTGATCCATTTGATTTCAAATTTTTTTTTAAAACTTCAAAATACTTTCCCCAATATTTTTCTCCGACAGCCTCAAACATCTCTATTGATACAATTTTATCAAATAAACCCTTGGTTTCTCGGTAATCAATTAATTTTATATTTACCTTTTCACTGAGTTTTTCATTAAATATTTTTTCTTTAACTTTTTCATATTGCTTTTTTGATATCGTAATAGCTGTAACATCACTAGAATATTTTTTTGCAAGATAGCAAGAGAATCCTCCCCATCCACAGCCAATCTCAAGAACTTTATCTCCTTGTTTAACATTAATTAACTTTGCTAAACTCTTATACTTGTTAATCTGTGCTTTATATAAATCATCATTACCTTTACTAAAAATTGCTGATGAGTATGTCATAGATTTATCAAGCCAATGTTCGTAAAAAGAATTCCCAAGATCGTAATGAAAAGAAATATTTTTTTTGGACCCTGAATAACTATTTTTATTGAAATAATGCTTAAGTCTTAGGTAAAGTATTATGAACCATTTACCTCTTATGAACTTAGAAAATTCATGAAAATTTCTTGCTCCCCATTCAAGAAAATCACTTAAATTATTTGTTTCCCAGTTATTATATATATAACTCTCAGCCCAACCTAAATCTCCTTTTAGGAAAAAATCATCCAAGCATCTATCATTTAAAAGTATTATTTCAGCATCAGGTCCAGGCAGATTAGCTTTATGCGAAAATAATTCCTTATTATTCATCAATACTTTTATTGAGCCATATTTGCTTTGGGACAAAACCCCAAAGAAAAGATCGAGTTTCTTTATGAAGTCTTTATTCATTATTTTTTATAATTTAGTTATGAAATTTTCTGGTTTTCTTGGTTTCCTAATATATGTTGCACCTTTAATTAGGAGTTTCAAGGCCTGAATATATATACCAGTCGTAGCTTTCAAATTTTGGAAAAAATTTTGGAAAAATAGTTTAACTAAATTTAATTCATTCATTTCTTTTGATCTACCTTTAAATGATGCTTCAAAGACTTTTTGATTTTTAATTTCATAAAGAATAAACAAGTTTACAAAATTACTGTCAATACTAAATTTAATTTTATATTTTCCTTGAACCTTAAAAAAAGGAGAAACAAAAAGTTTTTTTTTTAAAATAAATTCATTTTTACTATTTACCTTACATAAATATGAGTGTCTTTCTTTAAATGTATTACTTACCTCAAATATTACTGCTTTAGCTGTATTAAGTTTGTCGTAGCACACAAATACTGATATTGGATTGAATACATAACCCATAATCCTGGGTAAGCAGAGCACTTTAATTTTTGAAATTAATGGAATCTTATTTTCAAATAATTTTTTTTGAAAGTATTTATTTAAATCTGTAATTTCACTTTCAATGGGTCCATGATCATTATCATAAAATGAAAACAAAGATATTCTATTTTTTTTGAAAGCTCTACTTTGAAATTTTTCATCTATATCGAACCAAAAATATGTTAATTTATAATCAAACGAATGCTTAAATGGTAATAATCTTGAGTGCTTAACTTTTCCATTAAATAAAAAATTTTCTGTGAATCTAATTTTTTGCATTATGATAAATTTGAAGAATTTTTCTTGCCACTCCAAATCCTGATTTTATTCCATCTTCATGAAAACCATAACCTAAATATGCACCGCAGAACCAAATTCCTCTTCTACCCTGTAAGTGTTCTATTTTTTTCTGATTTTCAAATGTTTTAAAATTAAAAATTGGATGTTCGTAAGCTATTGTTTTAAATATTTTTTCTTTTTGTGGTATCCTTGATGGATTCAATGAAACGAAAATATTCTTTTTTGTATTTAGTTTTTGTAATTTATTCATCCAGTATGTAACACTTAAATTATTATTTTTTTCCCCATCATCTAAATAATTCCAACTTGACCAAACTTTTTTAAGTTTTGGCATTAATAATTGATCAGAATGTAAGTAAACCTTGTTCTTTTTATAATTTATTTGAGAGAATATCTTTTCTGAGGTCATGTCTAATTTTATTACATTTTTCACTTGATCAGAGTGAACTGCAATTATTAAATGATCATATTTTTCTACTTTTCCATTAACTGATAAAAAAATTTTTTTATCACTAACCTTTATAACTTTTGGTCTAGAATTCTTAAATTTTCTTAAATTTTTTAATTTTAGAATTTTATCTACATAAGATTTGCTACCATTTAAAACTGTTCTCCATTTAGGCCTATTTAGGATTTTCAATAAGCCGTGATTAGAAAAAAAATCTACAAACCTTGTAAAAGGATATTTTTCTATATCTTTAAAACTTGAAGACCAAATGCTTGCAGCCATAGGATAAAGATGATTATACTTAAAATACTCTGTATACTTTTTTTCTCCTAAATAATCAGCAATTGTATAATGAGGGTACTTATTCTTATCCTTTTTAACACTGATATTGAATTTAATAATTTCAAGTAACATCTTTAAAAAATTAGCAGAAATTATATTTTTTTTTTGAGCAAAAATTGTTGATAAGTTAGAACCAGAATATTCAAGACTAGCTCTATTAATTGAGACCCCAAAAGACATATCACTTTCATAAGATTTAACATCTAATTCATTAAAAAAATTACATAAATTTGGATAATTTAAATCGTTGAACACTATAAAACCAGTATCAACAGGTATATTATTTTTGTTTATTTTGATAGTTTGTGTATTAGTATGCCCGCCAAAATAAGAATTTTTTTCAAATAAATCTACTTTAAAATTTTTTCCAAGCATCCAGACACATGAAAGGCCTGATATCCCACTTCCTATAACTGCAATTTTTGGCTTTTTCATAATGACATTATATTAAAAACTAAAAAATAAAATTAAATAAAAAAAATCTATATATAGTTTGACATATATATTCAACAACTATATATTGTTATAGGGCTAGTATGATAATAACAAGAATTTGTGCAATAACATTCTCCTCAATATTTTTGTTACTACTGGTCTCAAGTCTATTTTAATTTCCTCCAATAAAACCCTGATTCGTCAGGGTTTTATTGTTTAGCAGACAAAATTATAGATTAAATAGAGTTTTTTAACCTAAATTAAATAATTTTAATGAGCAGGATTATTGTTTTCTGTAAAGATTGATCCAATTGGATGAGAGAATTTGATAATCAATTGAATCAGAAGAATGGGAGGTTCCTAGTTCAGAATTACTGAAATTATTAAGACTTTTCCTAAATGAGTGATCATTAGGTTTTTTAATTCTATCAAAGCGGATATTGTGAATTAGATTCAACATAAATAAAATAACGACTTATCTCATTTTTGTTTAATTATTTACGAAGATTATGCTTCCTAAATTCACAAACAGCAGAGAAAAATGGATCCCCTGGACGAGGTTCGGATGTTATAATTCTTCGGTTTAGGTTACACAATTCAGAAACGAAAGAATTCAGTAAATGTCCTGAATTAATGAAAGATGTGTGAATTGCTAAAAAAAGATTATCATAGTTTTTACATTTATTAATCTGTTTTTGCAAATCACCTGGAGAAATTTCTTTTTTGTAAATCACCTTACACCAATTAGCTGAATAAGATTTTTCAGAGAAAAATAATAAAGAAATTACAAAAAATAATTTAAAAAAAACTCTCATATAAATAGTCTCCAATAGAATAACCTTAAAAATTGATAAAAGCTTGCAATTTTATTAACATCATATTTTCTTAATTTTTCCCTAAAAAAGTTATTATACAAAATTATTGGAATGATAGCCCCTAAATAGGCCCCAAATATTATATCACTTGGAAAATGCATAGACATAAAGATTCTCGAAATTCCCATTAGGAAAGCACAAACTAAAATTAAAAGATTATATTTGTTAATGTAAATTAGTAAAAGAATAGCCAATGTAAAAGCAGCCTGAGTATGACCTGAGGGAAAAGAGCTTACTTTATGCTCTAAATTAAAAAAATTAAGCCTGTCGTATCCCTCTAAAAAAAAGTACTTGGGCCGAGATACACCTATTATATATTTAAATATATTACAAAAAATACCTGCTAGAGCCAGTGACCAAACAAAATGTTTGCAGATTGTTGCGTAATAATCGAATGAATCAACGATATCCTTTTGATTAAGTCCTGTTTTTCTGATCAATGATTTTTTTTTATTATCATTTTTCAAAAGAAAATTTAATCTAGCATTAAAAATGATAACCAATATACACAGAATTATAATATTCATTGGATCTAAAATATCAGACATTGGGTCTATAATATTTTTAAAAAAAGAAAAAATTAGGCCAGGAAATGATCTTGTAAACTCAAAAATAAAGGTATCCAGAAAATTAAATGTTAAAAAAGTTAAAATAATTACAATTATAAACATCTTTAATGATGCAAAATTTTCTATTTTCTTTAACTTTGATTTTTCCATTAGTTTTCAAAGATTTTTACCAAAACACCTTTTCCTTGAGAATAATTAAATCCGACAAATTGATCAATTAATTTAAACTCAGAATATCTCTCATCAACTTCCATCATTTTGCTATATTCATTAGAAATTATAAATAATATTTTTTTAATTTTTAAATCTTCAGATAATACTTTTGAAGGCTCTATTTTCTGTGATTTGTGAGAAATAAGAAACTTCAAACTAGGCTCATTAAAACCATAATGAAAAATTTCATCATAATTTGATTTTCTTATATCTATAGCTTTGTTGATTCTCTCTGAAATCCATAATTTATCGATTCTTGGAATTAAAAAATGAACCAATACAATATATAAAGTTAACTGAAAGCTAAAACTTGTAAACAACAATTTTTTTACATTTTTTTTCTTATAGAAGAATAACATCAACAAAATAATGATTATAAAACCAATTAAAATAAATGAAAAAGAAATATCTATAAATGAATATTCATAAACTGCATAGAATAATACTGAAACAATTATTAATGGAAAAAAGATTAGAGGGAGAAATGAGTATTTTAAATTGTCTTTTGATAGTTTGGTATCATCTAATAACTTAGATATTAAAATACTTAAGGCAGCATAACTTGGATAAATATAGTGAGGAAGTTTTGTTGGAACAAATTCGTACACAACAAATGGTACAAAAAACCAAAGAATTAAAAATAAGACTCCTGAATCATTCTTTATTATTAATTTCCATTTTTTTTTAAGATTTAAAAGAAGTTTAGGTAAAAAAATCGATCCAGGCCAAAAAAATAAAAAAATCAAGACTGTATAATAACCAGGATAAAATCCATGAGATTCTTGACCAGATCTGACCTTATTAAAAAAATCATTAACTATTGATTCATGCCAAAATAATCCATTCGTTTTTATAGTTATCAATACAAACCAAGGTATTGAAATCAATAAAAAAACTATGAATCCATAAAAATTAAAAAAAAAACTAAAATAATTTTTTTTTTGAATAATAGAAAAAATCAATAACGGTAAAATGACAAAAATAAAAATTATTGGTCCTTTAATTAAAACCCCAACGGCCATTGTTACCCAAAAAATTATTTTATTTCTTATACTTATTTTTTTTTTTTTGAAAGCAGAAAGAATTAATAAATTGCAAGTTACTATAGTTAAAAAAAGTAATCCGTCAGTTTTAGCTTGATGAACTTCGGATATAGTTAACAATGAGAGTGTTAAAAAGAACAAAGTTAATAATGAAATTCTTTGGTTATATATAGAAGTAATAAAATTATTAATTAAAAAAAAACTCAGGACCACTCCAAAAAGCGAAGGTAACCTGTAAACCCAAATCTCATCATATGGTTTGCTACCAAAAATATAGTTTGAAAAAACCTGTGCCCAGTATATCCCAACAGGCTTTTTATATCTGGGTTCCTCATCCATTTTAATATCAATATAATCTTGCGTCTTAAGCATTGTTTTAGATGCAGATGCAAATCTAGCTTCATCTCTATCAATTACAGGAAGTTTAAAAATTCCCTGAATAAAAAAAGTAATCATGAAAAAAAGAATAAGGTAAATTATTTTGTCTTTGAAAAAAGTCATTGTTTTTCGAACATACTAGTTTAGATTTAAGGTATCATATCACTCTAAAATGAATAATTTTACAATTATAATTCCAATTTTTAATGAATCAGAATGTATTTTTGTTCTTATTGAGGAAATACTTAATGAATATAAAGGAAAAAAACCTGAAATATTAATTATAAATGATGGGAGTAATGATGATTTTGACAAAAATAAAAAAATTTTGAAAAAAAAAAATATTAATATACAAAATCACTATAAAAACTTAGGTAAGTGTAGGGCTATGGAAACTGGGGTAAAAAAATCAAAAAATGATTTGATTTGCGTAATGGATGGTGATGGTCAAAACCCTCCTTATGAAATCAAAAAATTATACAATCAATGGAAAGAAGTAAGCCGAAATAATTCAAAATTTTTACTGATTTGCGGTAATAGAATTTCCAGAAAGGACACCCTTTTAAAAAAAATTAGCTCCTTAATTGCAAATAAGTTAAGAAAATTCTTATTGAATGATGATTGTAATGATACCGCTTGTGCATTTAAAATGTTCAGAAGGCAAGATTATTTACAAATTAATTATTTCAAAAATATGCATAGATTCCTTCCAGCCCTCTTCAAAATGCATGGTGGAAAAATCCAAAATGTAATGGTTGATGATAGAAAAAGGTTCGGTGGAAAATCAAAATTTAATTTTAATAATAGATTCTGGGTTGGAATAATTGATTTAATTAAAGTATGGATATTAATTAACAAAAGGAGGTTTTAATGTCACAAGAACAAATATGGTTGATAATTGGTTTCGTTGGCCAAACAATTTTTGCTTCAAGATTTTTAATACAATGGGTTGTTAGTGAAAGAGCTTCAAAAAGTATTATCCCAAATGTTTTTTGGTGGATAAGTCTTGCAGGAAGCATGGTTTTACTAAGCTATGCTATTCATAAAGTAGACCCAGTTTTCATTGTAGGTCAATCTTGTGGTTTTTTAATATATTCAAGAAATATTTATTTAATTAAAAAGGAGGGAAGGAAAAATAAAAATGATCCCTCAAAGATCATGAAAGTTAGATAGTGAAAATCGACTATGACAGCATTCATTCAGAAATTTTATTAAAAAGCAGGCCATATAAGTATTTACACGAACAAATAAATATTAATGGCGTTATAAAAATAAAAAAGACAAAATTAGATTTTTTTGCGTTCATAACAAAGATGATTATTTCTCAACAAATTTCTGATAATGTGGCAGAAAAAATTTGGCGCGACTATTGTCAAATGTTAGGTTGCAAAAATCCTAATTTTCAAAAAATTAAAATAATAAAAAATCCAATTAACAATATTTCAAAATTAAAGATTTCAAAAAGAAAAATTAACTATATTATCTCCTTTTACAACGCAATAAAAAAAAAAAATCTTAAAATTACTGAAATAATTAAATTAAATGAAAAAGATTTAAAATATGAACTTTGCAAATTTAAAGGAATTGGTCCATGGACTTGTGATATGGTTCTCATCTTTTTTTTAAGAAGATTAAATATTTTTCCAGAAAACGACTTGATAATTAATAAAACTAAACAAGAACTATTTAAATTTAATAATTCAAAAATAGATCTAAAAAAAGAATTTTCTCCGTATCTTTCTGTTTTCTCACTTCATTTGTGGAAAATGTCTAAAAGAATTTTGTAAAACATTTTTCAAGTTACCAGAAATTTTTCTATTCTCTGAGCTTTTTGGCCAAATAATTTCACCAACTCCATCACAACCTTTACATACAAATTGCCAATCCTCATACTTTGTTTTACATATTTTACAAAACCATTTAGGTTCATCTTTTAAAGTATGAGTATTTGATGGAACATTTATTTTTTGACTTTTTTTTGATATATCTTGATAAAGATCTAAAACCCTTTTATCCCATTCTTCAAATCTAATTTGATCAAGGTAACCCTGACTTTCTCCCCACATTCTTGCTTCATAAGCTGCGAATGCTAATGCTAGTTTTGTTTCATCAGATAATACGCCTCTTTTTTTTATAGATTTTGCGACAAGTTTAAATCTCTGCAGTGAATCACTTTCTCCTTTAATGTTGAATGTCATAAAAACTTTAATCACTTGAAGACAATTGAGGTAAATCCAATTTTTTTCAATCAAAACCGAACCCTTTTTTATGCTGCCATCTTCGATATATTTTTTTATTGATTCAATAATTACAAAATATGATTGATTTGAAATCCTTAATGCCTCCAAAGCATTTTTTCCTGACAAAATCTTTAAATTAGCTAGCATATTTTTAAGTCTTTGATTTTTATCTATTTTTATATGCTGCATTGACTCACAGGCTTGAGCCCACTCATTCATTTTGGAATATATTATCGCCAATCTTTCAGAAAACCATTGATCATTTGGATAATCAAGAATATATTCTTTCAATAATTCCTTTGCTTCCTCTACTTTTTTTTCTTTCAAAAAAATTAATACTGTAGCTCGCTTAGATATATATTCTGCCTTAGGTATGAGTTTTAGCATTCGGAGGTATCTTTTCGCAAGATCAAGATCATTTTTAATCAGGGAAGTGTTAAAAAGCATGAAAGTTGTAAAAAGCTCATTTTTGAAGTATTTCTTGATTTTTCTAGCATTTCTCTCAAGACTTTCTGAGTCTCCCAGAAATAAATTTAATGCCATTTCATCTAAAGTTTCATTACCTAATCTTAAAAATTTTTCTTGTCTAGATACTCTAAAGTTTTCGGGTATTTCTCTAATCTTTTGAAAAAAAATATAAGTTATGAATAATGTAAATATTAAAATAAATAGAACAATTACTACACCTAGCAAATTCGTCTGAACTAAATATTCTTTCCATGATATTTCAACATTTCCTGGGTTTTCTGCCAACCAAACTATCGAGAATGAAATAATAAAAATTATAGAAAAATATTTGATTATTTTAATCAAAGTCGCTACCTATAGCTCTATAAATTTTTGTCTCAAGTGTTTGTAATTTTTCATTTGAAACTAAAATCAATTCCGAATCATCCAATAAATCTAAAAATTCTCTATCTAGCTTTAAATTAGATTTTCTGAGTATTTCAATTGATTTTTCAAAATTGCCAATGAGCAAATATTCTTTCGACATTGACAAGGTTTTTTTATAAGACTCTTTCAATAGGTTTTCTTCATTATTTGAAGTATCGTCTTTAAATCTTGTCACTTTAAATGTGGAATTTATTATTTCTTTAAGGTAATCCATGAAACTTTCTTTGGATTCAAAAATATCCTTATTCTTAAAAACTGCCTCTTTTTCTAATCTATAAAAAAAACTTTTTAAGTCCTCTTCATAAATTTCTAAATCCTTGTTGAGAAAAAACAACAAATCGTTTTTAGTTTTTAAATTTTTTATATCTAATTCCCGGAAATATGAGATCAATCCATTTATTTCATTTTCATTTACAAGCATAAATGAAATTCTATTCAATTCCTCTCCAAATTTTTCTCTATTTTGATATTTATTTTTTAAAATCATAAAATTAAGTAGGAGTGAATATTTTCTTATATCTTGAGCATACATATCCGTAGAAGAAAATTTACCTAACTTCAAAACTGTTTGTTCAATTTCAGATAATCTTAATTTTAATTTTTCTATTTGCTTTTGTGTATCTTTTATAATGAGATTGGAGCTCTCTAAAAAATTATTTATTTTTTCCTCCTGAACTGAGACAAATTCTTGTTCCTCACTTGAATTTTTCTTATTAGTTAAATTAATTTTTTTTTCATACTGAAGCACATCATTTTCTTTTTGTTGTTTTTTCAAAAAATAGTCTGAGAAAAATCCTATTGAAATGAAAAATAATCCAAAAATTATGAAAAAAGTAAATTTTCTAACAAAATTATTTTTTTTCTTATAATTTGAACTCTCTAGATCAATAAATTCTCCATTTTTAGGGTCTTCATTTTTCTTCTCAGGCAATTTTATGTCCTCCAGAAATTTTTTTTATTAATTCAACCATATTTCTTTCATTAGGTTTTTCTGCAATGAAAACTCTGCTTAATGGCAACATATTCAATTCTTTTTTTACTTTTTCACTTATTACAACAACCTTTTTTTTTTTACAAAAATTTTGAAGCTTGTATTTCATTACTTCTTTCACAAAAGCTTTTGCAGTTAAACTAGAATAAATCGAAATTATTCCTTTTTCGTAGGATATTAAAAATTTTTTGAAAACATCCTTATTCTCATTAACCATTACTGAATTATAACATTTCAATGCCTTATATTTACAATTAAATTTCAAAAAAAAATCCTTAAGTTTAGTATTTTCATTACTTGAAGTTGGGTGAACTATAGACATTTTTTTCTTCAACAATTTAGCAACTTTTATTTTTAATGCTGATAAGTCACCGTTTACATTGATAACATTTAGGTTCGTTCTTTGTTTAATAAGTTTTTTGGTTTCAGTACCAACGGAAATAACCAAAATGTTGTCCTTAACAATCTTATGGCCAAAATCAAAAGATCTTACTCCATTTTTACTTGTAAAAATCAAAATATCAGGAGGTGAAAAATTATAATCAACCTGTTGTTTTTTTATTTTAATAAGTGGCGAAATATCTGATTCAATCGAAAATTGTTTTAATATTTTTGATGTTAGAATTGAATCTTCTAATGGCCTAGTTAAAAGAATTTTCATATTACTCTCTATTGTATTTTTTTTTTTATTTTTTTTCCAAGTTCGAAACTTTTTTTTTTGTATTCTTTCATTGAAAAGTAAGTTGAACCATTAATAATTTTTTTTCCATTAAAGGAAGATGCCATATATCTGAAAAAAAGAGTGTCACTCTCCGTTATTTTGGCATTAGCACCAATGGGAGTTTTACATGAACCATCGAGAGCATTAAGAAATGATCTTTCACAATCAACTTCAAAAAAACTTTTTGAATGGTTAATTTTTTTTATTAATTTACTAATTTTCTTTTTTTTATTCACCACGATGCCTATTGCTCCTTGTCCAGCAGCAGGAACAATTATTTCCTCATCAATTTTTTTATATTTTTGAGAAATGTTTAACCTTTTAAGACCTGCCTGCGCAAGAATAATTGCATCAAATTCTCCACTTAAAACTTTGCTTATCCTTGTTCCAATATTACCCCTTATCTCCCTGACAATCAGTTCAGGCCTATATTTATTTATTTGAACTAATCTTCTAACTGAAGAAGTGCCTATGACTGAACCAGATTTAATTTCATCAATTTTAAGCCCTTTTTTAGAAAAAATAACATCATTTGATTCATCCCTTTTTAAAATAGCTGCAATTTCCAATTCATCAGGCAACACAGTTGGCAAATCTTTTAAAGAATGAACCGCAACATCAATTTCCCCCCTAATTTGTGCCTGATCAATTTCTTTTGTAAACAAACCTTTATACCCAAATCTTGAGATACTTTGCTCTAAAAAATTATCGCCTGAAGTTTTAAAAAATACCTTTTCTACCTTAGAAGAAATTTCTCTTCCATATGTTTCAACAAGTTTTTTTAAAAAAATACCAACTTGTTTTCTTGCAAGAGGACTTGTTCTAGATCCAATAATTATTTTATTAAAATTAGAAATCATTTATCTTTATATCTAAGTAGCATAGAATATATATCTTAAATATTCTAATTAATAAAAATTATGATTGTATTAGGAATTGAAACAAGTTGTGACGAGACATCAGTCGCCATTGTTGAAAAGAAAAGAACAAATAATTTTGGTAAAATCTTATCTGAAAATACATTTTCTCAAATAAAAAAACATAAAGTCTTCGGAGGAGTTGTGCCAGAATTAGCATCAAGGGAACATAGTAAAATTTTGCATAAATTAGTTAGAAAAACACTTAAGGATTCTAGTTTATCTTTAAAAAAAATAGACGGATTTGCTGCAACAATGGGACCAGGTTTGTTAGGGGGACTCCTTGTTGGATCCAGTTATGCTAAAACTTTGGCATTGTCAGAAAAAAAACCTTTCTTATCAATAAATCATCTTCAAGGTCATATTTTAGTATCAAGGATGGGGAAAAAAATTGAATTTCCTTTTTTGTGTCTTTTGGTATCAGGAGGACATACTCAACTATTGTATGCGCTTAACTTTAATAAATTCAAGTTAATTGGTGAAACTCTTGATGACGCTTTGGGCGAGGCATTTGATAAAACAGCTAAAATTATGGGGTTTGGTTATCCTGGTGGTCCGATAATTGAAAAACTAGCATTAAAAAGTAAAAAGAAAAATACTTTTAAACTTCCCAGACCCCTGCTTAAAGAGAAAAATTGTGATTTTTCTTTTTCTGGTTTAAAAACTTCTGTAAAAAGAATTATTGAAAATGGAATCAAACAAAGTTTAAAAAATGATTTAGCATATGATTTCCAAGATTGTGTAACAGAATGTTTGTTAATTAAAACTGAAAGAGCAATTAAGTTATTCAAAAAAAAATTCAGATCAGGAACTTTGATATTCTCTGGAGGAGTTGCATCAAATCAATTCATTAGATCTAGACTAAAAATGTTGTGTGAAAAATTAATGATTGAATTTGTTGTCCCTGAATTAAGCTTATGTGTTGATAACGCAACAATGATTGCTTGGGCTGGAATAGAAAAACTTCAAAATGGAGAAACTGGTGATTGCTTAAATTTAAAACCTAAACCTAGATGGGATCTTCAAACAATATGCTAAAAGTAGGAATAATTGGATCTGGACAATGGTCATTAGCATTATCAAAGGTTTTAAAAAATGTTAATATATTAATTAAAGCTAGAAAGATTGAGAAAGCAAAAAAAATCTTTAATGGAACTGATAAAATCTCATTAACTGAGAGTTTTTTAGATTTAAGTAAGTGTGATTTAATTTTTTTAGCAAATCCATCCCAAACAGTCAGAGAGAATCTAGATAAATTAAAATCAGAATCAAAAGAAATAAATTCAAAGTTTATTATTTGTTGCAAAGGTGTTGAAAAAGATAGTAACAAACTCATTAGTCAAGTCGTAGAAGAATTTTTTCCTAAAAATCATTTGGCAGTTCTATCTGGTCCAAACTTTTCATCTGAAGTCATTAGCGGTTTACCAACTGCCTCAGTTTTTTCATCGAATAATAAAAAACTTTTTGAATTAATTTCAAATATAATATCACAGGATAAGTTTAGAATATACTTTAATACTGACCTAATTGGAACTCAAATTGGAGGAGCGATGAAAAATATAATCGCTATAGCCTGTGGTTTTATTATTGGTAAAAATTTGGGAAATAATGCAAAAGCTTCAATAATCACCAGGGGGTTATCTGAAATAGTTGAACTTGGATTGAAAATGGGAGCATCTAAGAATACTTTTTATGGTCTCTCTGGAATTGGCGACCTAACTCTAACCTGTTCTTCATTGAAATCGCGCAATACAAAACTGGGTTATAATCTTGCCAAAAAAAAACACATAAACGCATCAAATCAAGTATTAGAAGGAATGGAATCTTGTGAAAGCATATGTGATTTAGGAAAGATTCATAATGTAGAGCTTCCAATCTGTAATTCTGTAAGAAAAATAATAAGAGGATATGAGTTCGAAACAATAATTCATAGTTTGTTGTCTAGACCATTACAGTATGAAACATGACACAATACATAGTTATATGCATGGACAAAAAAAAATCTCTTGAAAAAAGGTTAAAAAATAGATCCTTACATCTTAAACATTTAAAATCACTAGGTAAAAAACTTTTATTAGCCGGTCCAGTATTGGATAAAAATGATAAACCTAAAGGGAGTATTCTTATTCTAGATTTTGAAAATTTAGAAAAACTCAAAGATTTTCTTGATTGTGACCCTTATTCTCAGGTTGAATTATTTGAGTCAATAACTATTGAAAAATTTAAAAGAGTTTTTTAGTTTTTTGATGTATTTCATTCATAAACTGATATATTTTTTATTTGTGAGGAGAGAATGGAACTAATTAAAAACCAGTTAGATTCATTGTGTTTAGAATTTGTTGATTATGAGAGAGAATATGCTAGCTCTATCTCAAATCCGAACAAATTTTGGGGTGAAAAAGCAAAAACAATATCATGGATAAAAAAGTTCTCAAAAGTAAAAGAAAGTTTTTTTGGAGATGATGTAAAAATTAACTGGTTTGCAGATGGAACTTTAAACGCCTCTTTTAATTGCTTAGATAGACATTTGAAGGATAGGGGAGATAAGTTAGCAATTATTTGGGAAGCAGATGATCCCAAATTAAGTAAAAAAATTTCATACAATGAATTACACAAAGAAGTCTGTAAGTTCGCCAATGGTTTAAAATCAATAGGTGTCAGAAAAGGTGCGAGAGTAACAATTTATATGCCAATGATTCCTGAGGCTGCTGTTGCAATGTTAGCATGTGCTAGATTAGGAGCTATTCATTCTGTGGTCTTTGGTGGTTTTGCACCTGAATCACTAAGAAATAGAATCGAGGACTGCAACTCATCTTTCATTATTACAGCTAATGAAGGCATAAGAGGAGGTAAAAAAATTCCACTGTTGTCAAATGTTAAAGAAGCTGTAAATGGATATAAAGATTTGAAAAAAATTATTGTTGTAAAAAGAACTTCGTCTGGTGAATTCTTTGATAAGAAAACAGATATATGGTATAAAGATCTGATTGCAAATCAATCAGATTTCTGCGAGATATCCGAACAAAACTCTGAAGATCCTCTATTTATTCTTTATACATCTGGCTCTACAGGTAAACCTAAAGGTGTATTGCATACCACAGCCGGTTACTTACTTCATTCATCTCTTAGCCACAAGATTATTTTTAATCTTCAAGAGAATGATATTTATTGGTGCACCGCTGATGTTGGTTGGGTAACTGGTCATTCTTACATTATTTATGGCCCTCTTTGTAATGGAGCAACAACTTTGATGTTTGAGGGAATCCCTACATATCCAACTGCTTCTAGGTTTTGGGAAATTGTTGAAAAATTTAAGGTTAATATATTTTATACAGCTCCAACAGCAATTCGAGCTCTGATGGGTTTGGGCGAGAAATTTGTAAAAAAAACTGATAGATCATCACTAAGGATTTTAGCTACAGTTGGAGAACCAATTAATCCTGAAGCTTGGAAGTGGTATTATGATGTTGTGGGTGAAGGAAGATGTCCAGTTATAGATACATGGTGGCAAACGGAAACTGGTGCTGCATTAATTTCTCCAATTGCAGGAACAACACCCCTAAAACCAGGATCTGCAACATTGCCTTTCTTTGGGGTTGAACCCTTGATTGTTGATAATGATGGAAATGAATTAGAAGGCGAGTGTGAAGGGAACCTATGTATAAAAACATCTTGGCCAGGAATGATGAGAACTGTCTATAAAGATCATAAAAGATTTGTTCAAACTTATTTCAAATCATTTAAAGGTAAATATTTTACAGGTGATGGATGTAAAAGAGATAAAGATGGTTTTTATTGGATAACTGGTCGTGTAGATGATGTCATCAATGTATCCGGACACAGGCTGGGCACCGCAGAGGTTGAGAGTGCTTTAGTGCTCCACAAAAAAGTTTCAGAAGCTGCAGTTGTTGGATATCCTCATGAAATAAAAGGGCAAGGTATTTATGCTTATGTAACATTAATGACTGGAGAGGAATATTCTGATGAGTTAAGAAAGGAACTGGTTTCATGGGTAAGAAAAGTAATTGGCCCAATTGCTTCACCGGATATAATTCAATGGGCTCCAAATTTACCAAAAACACGCTCTGGTAAAATAATGAGAAGAATTCTTCGGAAGGTTGCTTGCAGGGAGGAAGACACAATTGGCGATGTCTCAACACTGAACGAACCTGATGTTGTTAATGAATTAGTTAGTAACAGGTCGTAGTTGACTAAAAATCATAACAAATTCCTTTTTTTTCCCAATCACCATACCTAGTTGGTTCCGGGCCATCAGGTCCTCCGATCTCTTTTGTCTTTTTTTTAGAAATTTTTTCTTTAGTTTTTTTTGATTTTAAATTATTAGTCATTGTAGTACCTTAAATAAATTAAAAACCATAAATTATTGCTAAATACAAGAGAAATCTCAACCATATTAATTTCTAAGATCTATAAAGGAGATAGTTTAGAAAGATCTATTTTATTGGAAAAAAACTTTCAAAGACTTGAAGGAAGAGACAAATCGCTTGTCATTCTTATTATACTTAATACTCTGAGAAGAAATGGTCAAATTGATTATGTGATCTCAAAATTAGCAAAAAAACCATTCAAAAAAGATTCTTTTTTAAAAAATCTATTAAGAATTTCTATCTCTCAAATACTCTACCTTGACATTCCGCATCACCCTATAGTTAATATTGCTGTAGAAATTTCAAAGAAATATGGTTCTGAAAAATTTGTTAATGCCATTCTCAGAAATATCTGCAGAAATAAGCAAACTATCCTATCTGAAACTCCAAATCATCTGAATATCCCCAGGTGGATAAAAAACGATATATTAGATGTATTTAATAAAAATAAACTAGAAGAAGTTGCCTCACAAATTGTAAAAGAGCCATTTATTGATATAAAAGTAAAGAAAAAAGAATTTGCTTCAAAAGACTGGACAAAGATTCTAAATGGTAAACATATATTCACAAATCTAATAAGAATTCAAGAATCACAAAATATTGATAAATTACCCTACTTCAAAGAGGGTTTGTGGTGGGTGCAAGGATTATCCGCAACATTACCTGTTACAATAATCAATAATATTTTTAAAAAAATTGAGAGGCCTACAATCTCCATTTTAGATGTGGGGGCAGCCCCTGGCGGAAAAACTCTTCAATTAGTGGATTCAGGTTATAGAGTAACTTCTTTAGAAATTTCAAAAAGAAGAATAAATAAACTTGAAGAAAATCTAAACAGACTAAATTTTAAAACAAAAATAATTAATAAAGATTTCCTAAAATTTAAAAGCAATTGTTTATTTGATTGTATATTAATTGATGCACCTTGCTCTGGTTCAGGTTTAATGCAAAAAAAACCAGAAATCTTAATAAGAGACAAAAAAATTCAATCTCTTGTTGAAATGCAAAGTTTGATGTTAAAAAAAGCTACCTCATTAGTTAAAATTGGTGGGTATATAATTTATTCTATTTGCTCTATACTTTCAGATGAAGGAAAAAACCAAATAGAAAACTTCTTAAAAAACCAGAAATCATTTACTTTCGAAAATTTATTTGGGGAAATTAAAGAATTCGGTCAAATAATAAGTAATAACGGGTTTATAACTTTACCCTCTCTATCAAATAAAGAAGGTGGAATTGATGGATTTTTTATTACCTGCCTAAAAAGAAATAAATTATAATTTAATTGATGAATCAACTTTTCAAAAAAATAAGAGTCTCACTTTACTATAAAAATCCATTTTACGATTTTCTATTAGAAAAAAATTCATCAAAAGAAATTATTTTTTTTCCAGAAAACCTCTGGACTGGTGATTCAGAAAACGGGAAGAGAATCGTTGAAGGATTCATAAACTTCAATGGTGAATTAGTAAAATTTAAAGATCATATATGGGAAAAAAATAATGCAACAAAATTCTGGAATGAACAACTTCATAGTTTTAGTTGGATAAAAGATGTAAGAGCAGTAGGTACAAATAAAGCCAGAATATTTCTCCGAAATAATATGAAAGAGTGGTTAAAAAAATTCAGAAAATGGGACTCCTTTAGCTGGAAAGCTGATATTTTGTCAAAAAGAATTTGTTTCCTATTGAGTAATCTATCTTTTTTTTATAATACGGCTGATGATCAATTCCAAAAAATATTTTCTAAATCGATAAATAAACAATCAAACCATTTAATGAATATCCAGAAAAATGTCGGTCATTCTTCAACAAAAATTTATCTAGCAAAGTCTATGATTATTTCTTCATTATGCTTTAAAAATTTAAGGAATAAGTTTGGCTCAGGTATATCACTTTTAAAAAAGATTCTTGATTCAGATGTTTTAGAGGATGGGATGCATTATCTTAGATCACCTAGTGAACATTTTTTTTTTTTGCAGTCCTTAATTGATATAAAAAGTTTCTTAGGGATTTCAAAAAATAAAATTCCTCAAGAATTAAATAATAAAATATCTGTCATGTGTGCAGCACTAAAATTTTTCAAAATTTCAAATAAAGAACTATCTATATTTAATAAATATGAATTTGTTGAAGAACAGGAACTTAATGAAGTTATCAAACGTTCAAATTCAAAAATTAAAGTTCCTCAATCACTTAAACACTCTTCTTTTGAAAGAATTTCTGATAATAGGTTAATTTTTATCATGGACTGCGGAAGCCCCACAAAAGAAAAAACTAATGCCGGTTCATTGTCATTTGAATTTTCACATGGAAATGAAAAAATAGTTGTTAATTCTGGCTCACCTTTTATTAACAATAAAGAGCTAAATGAAGCAATGAGGTCAACGGCTGCGCATAGTACAGTAAATATTGATGACATAAATTCTTCTGATATTTTTTTTAATAAAAATACTACAACTAGGGTTGCCAAAGTTTGGTCGGAGAGGCTTCAACAAAAAAATAGTGTTTGGATAAATTCCGCACATTCTGGTTACAAAAATTTTTTTGGTATGGTTCATAACAGAAAGATTCATATTGATACCGAGAAATTGGAAATTAGAGGACAAGACTATTTCTCAAAACCAACCAAGTCATATGAAAAAATTCCAAAAAAGATAAATATAAGATTTCATATTCACCCTGATATAAAATTGAATGCTACAACTAGTAAAAAGAAGGTTGTATTAAAACTAAAAAATAATCTTGGGTGGGAATTTATATGCTCTGAACCAAGAATAGAAATCAAAGAAGGGATATATTTGGGTACAAAAAAAATGATTCAAAAAAACAACCACATTCTTATTTCTCAAAATATTATTCCCAATAAAAAAATTAAATGGCTTTTCAGGTTAATAAAGTAAATATTTAAAGTGACCAATAGTTAGGCAAACCCTCTTTCCTGAATTTGCCCTTAATATCAAATACAAAGGCACTTTCCTTTAAAAGAGGTATAAAATCATTATAAAATCTATCTAACAAAACTTTGTGAGGAACTGATAAAATTACTGCGTCAAAAAAATTTTTTTTCATTTTTTTAATATCTTTAAATTCATATTTTTTTAAATCTGAAATATATGGATCATAGAATATTATTTTATGATTTTTTTCTTTTAAATATTTCATCAGAGAAAGGCTTTTTGAGTTTCTAAGGTCAGGGACATTTTCTTTAAAAGTAATTCCTAAAAAAAGAATTTTTGATTTTTTCTTTAATTTTTTACAAATCTCTCTTCCAATAAAATCAACCATTTTATCATTAGTGTTTCTCCCTGACAAAACAACTTCAGGATTGATTTTTAATTTTCTTGCTTTTTCTGCAAGATAATATGGGTCAACTCCAATACAATGTCCTCCAACAAGACCTGGCTCAAAATCAAGAAAATTCCACTTGGTCAATGATGCATCAAGTACATCGTAAGCACTAATATTAATCTTATTACAAATTTTAGCTACTTCATTTATAAATGCGATATTAATATCCCTTTGTGCATTTTCTATAACTTTTGATGCCTCTGCTACCCTTATATTTTTAGCTAAAAAAACTTTTCCTTTTGTTAGCTTAGAATAGATTTCTTTAAGATCATTTTCTACTCTTACATTCTGGCCAGAAATTACTTTATTAATCTTATCAATAGTATGCACTTTATCTCCGGGATTAACTCGCTCAGGTGAATATCCAAGGAAAAAATCCTTACCTGATTTTAATTTATTAGAATTCTTCTCTAAACTTGGGGCACATATTTCTTCAGTAGCTCCTGGATAAACAGTACTTTCAAAAATAACTACATCTTCTTTTTTTAAAATTGGACCTAAAATTTTACATACATTTAGCAAAGATGAGAAATCCGGTCTTTTCTTTTTATCTATTGGAGTGGGCACTGTCGCAATAAAGTAGTTACATTCTTTGATATCACTGATGTTTTTAGTAAAAGATAAATTTTTTTTTTGCTGACTTATTAATTTAGATGCATCAACTTCGAGAGTTAAATCAATACCTTTCTTAAGTTGACGTATTCTGGTAGAATTGATATCAAACCCTATCACATTATAGTGAAATGATAATTCTAATGCTAGAGGAAGTCCAACATAACCAAGACCAAGAACAGAAATTTTTTTTTCCTTCATAATTTATTTTGACTTTTTTTTTTAGAATATGACCGTTTTTTTTATACCCCTGATGTTATATTTTTTTTGTGTCTTATCATTAAAAAAAATAATTGTTTTGTTTAGAAACACATCTTTACTTGATATGCCCACTGAAAGAAGTAACCACACATCTCCTACTCCCAAAGGAGCTGGAATCATAGTAATTCCATTCATAATTTTTTCAAGTATATTAGTTTTTTTTCTAAATGAGATTTTAGATGTAAAATGGATCGTTTTTTTTGTTAGTTGTTTTATATTGATGATTATTTCTTTCATTGATGATTTATACAATTTACCCTCGACCCTCAGATTAACTGTTCATTTTTGTTGTGTAAGTTTGTCCTTATTTTATCTAAAAGAAGAAATTCTCGAGTATTCTCAAAATTTAGAATTTTTTAAAATATTAGGACTTGGTCCAGAAATTGATTTTTTCATAGTTACTCTTTTTCTGATATTTTTCTGGTTATGGATTATAAATTTATTTAATTTTATGGATGGTATGGATGGCATTACATCTATTCAGGTAATTTTTTTAGCTTTAACTACCAATACTTTATCACTAATTGGGTATTTGAATCAAAACTTTCAGCTTTTAAGTGTTCTAATATTAGCAGCATTTTTGGCTTTTTATAACTTCAATAAACCACCAGCTAGAATTTTTTTAGGGGATGTTGGATCTATTCCAATAGGTTATTTATGCGGTCTTATAATAATATATGGAATGCTTTCATTTAATGTTTTTGTACCTTTGTGTATAATAGTTATGTACTATCTAGTTGATTCGACATTAACATTATTATTAAGATTAATTAGGGGGGAAAATATTTTCAAAGCCCACAGTAATCATTTTTATCAAAGAATTTTGAGAAGCGGACAAAGTCATTATCAAGTTTTACTAAAATTTATAGCTCTCTCATTTCTTCTTTTCATTTTTTCAATATTATCTACCCAGTTTTTTTTATTATCTCTCTCTTTATCTTTTACATCAACAGTAGGATTAATTATTTATTTTTGGAAAAAAGGAAAGAATGAATAAAAAAATCTCTATAACAATCCTTCATGACTTTATTATTTTTTGTCTATCATTTTTTGTTGCATTATGGTTAAGGCTCGACTTTGAATATTCAATCTACTTATTTTCTAATCTTTGGCCTTTTTCAATTTTTTATGCAGTTCTTAATATTTTAATCTTAAGTTATTTTGGTCTAT
>CACEXK010000009.1 GCA_902563505.1 uncultured Alphaproteobacteria bacterium | reverse complement strand
GATACCAAAAATGTAGAACCCATGCTTTCTGTATTTAATGAATCAATGGTTATGAGGAAAGATAAATCAGAGACTAATTTTTCTAATGAAAAAATATTAAAAAACTCTCCTGAAAAAAAATCTGGATTTTTTGTTGTGCCAAAGGTTGTGGAATGAGTGAATTGAGTAATTTAAATATAACTTCCGCAAGAGAAAATCTTTTAAAAAAAGAAATTTCCTCAGTTGAGTTAACAAATTACTATATTGGAAAAATTGAAGAAAATAAGGGTTTGAATTGCTACATCACACAAACCCCAGAAATTGCTTTGAAGATGGCAAAAAAGTCAGATGAAAAAATTTCTGGAGGATTAGATATTGGAATTCTTGAGGGCATTCCAATCGGAATGAAAGACCTTTTTTGTACCAATGGAGTAAAAACAACAGCAGGTTCAAGAATACTCGAAAATTTCATACCATTCTATGAATCAACTGTTTCTAAGAATTTGTGGGATAATGGAGCTGTTATGCTTGGTAAGACTAATATGGATGAATTTGCCATGGGTTCAGCCAATACAACTAGTTTTTTTGGAAATGTTGAAAACCCTCTTAAAGAAAAAGAATCAATAAAAAAACTTGTTCCCGGCGGATCATCTGGAGGTTCAGCTGCAGCCGTGGCCTCTGGACAATGTTTAGGTGCAACAGGTTCTGATACCGGAGGATCAATTCGTCAGCCTGCATCATTTTGCGGATTAGTTGGATTAAAGCCTACATATGGAAGATGCTCTAGATTTGGAATGGTTGCTTTTGCTTCATCTCTTGATCAAGCAGGTCCATTAACAAAAAGTGTAAATGATGCAGCATTAATGCTTCAAGCGATGAGTGGATATGATCAAAAAGATTCAACTAGTTCTAAGAATAGAGTTCCAAATTTTCTTGATTACAAAAATCTTGACTTAAAAAAAATAAAGATTGGATTACCTAAGGAATATATTATCGAAGGTTTGAATTCACAAATAAAAGAATGTTGGGAAAATTCCGTAAAATTATTTAAAGATAATGGAGCTGAGATTATAGATATAAGTCTTCCTCACACAGAATTTGCATTACCAACTTATTATATCATTGCCCCGGCAGAGGCTTCAGCAAATTTAGCTAGGTACGATGGAGTTAGATACGGTTTTCGTGAAAAAGCTGATGAGTTGCTTGATTTATATGAATGCACGAGATCATCAGGGTTTGGCGATGAAGTTAAACGAAGACTTATGATTGGAACTTATGTACTTTCTGCAGGCTATTATGATGCTTATTACTTGAAGGCATTAAAAGTTAGGAAATTAATTTTTAATGATTTTGAAAATGCTTTTAAAAAGTGTGATCTTATTCTAACGCCAACAACTCCAAATGTTGCTTTTGGAATAGGTGAAAAACAAAATGATCCTATAGAAATGTATTTAAATGATGTTTTAACTGTGCCAGCCAGTCTTGCTGGTCTGCCAGCAATTTCTGTTACTGGAGGTTTAAATGATAAAAGTCTTCCAATAGGTCTTCAATTGATTGGAAAGCCTTTTGATGAAGTTTCAGTTTTAGCTGGAGGAAAGTTTCTGGAGGATAGTAGAGAATTTTAATTACTTACTTTATTGAAGGAAAGACTGATAAATGGGAGGTGATCTTGGGTTTAGAAGTTCATGCCCAAATCAAATCGAATTCTAAACTCTTTTCACCAGCTTCAACAGATTGGGGGGCAGAACCAAATTCTCAAGTAGAGCTTGTAGATTCAGGAATGCCTGGGGCATTACCAGTTATTAATGAATATTGTGTTGATCAGGCCATTTTGACTGGATTGAGTTTGAATGCAAAAATTAATAATATTTCAATATTTGACAGGAAAAATTATTTTTATCCTGATTTACCCCAAGGATATCAAATTTCTCAATTTGAAAAACCAATTGTTGGTGAGGGTTCTTTAATTATTGATACAAACCATGGTCAAAAAAAAATTGGTATAACGAGACTTCATCTCGAGCAAGATGCAGGAAAAAGTATACATGATCAAGATGTGAAAAATTCATTTATTGATTTAAATAGATCAGGTTGTGCCCTAATGGAAATTGTTTCTGAACCTGATTTGAGGAGTCCAGAAGAAGTTGCTGAATATGTTAAAAAACTAAGGTCAATCCTAAGATATGTTGGAAGTTGTGATGGAAATATGGAAAAGGGTAATATGAGAGCAGATGTTAATGTTTCAGTCAGGAAAATTGGAAAACCTCTTGGAACTAGGTGTGAAATAAAAAATGTTAACTCAATTAAATTTATTCAACAAGCAATTGAATATGAAGCAAAAAGACAGGTTGAAATATTAGAACAAGGTGAACTGATTAAGCAAGAGACTAGACTTTTTGATCCGAACAAGTGTGAGACAAGATCTATGAGGGGTAAAGAAGAGTCACATGATTACAGGTATTTTCCGGACCCAGATTTACCACCACTTATAATATCAGAAAATAAAATTCAGAATCTCAAAAAAACAATGCCAGAACTTCCAGATAAAAAAAAGGAGAGATTTATTGAAAATTATAGTTTAAAAAATTATGATGCTGAGATTCTCGTAAGTGATAAATATATTGCTGACTACTTCGAAGAATTAGCTGAAACTCGCCAGCCTAAGCTTGTAGTTAGCTGGTTAACCGGAGAATTATTTTCCTATTTAAATAAAAAAAATATTGAACTCTCAGATTCTAAAATATCAGCTCAAAAACTTGGATCTTTAATTGATCTAATTTCAGATGGTAAGATTTCAAATAGACAAGCGAAAGAGGTGTTTGAAGATTATTTAAAATCAGATAAGAATGCTAATGATTTCATAAAAGATAAGGGCATTGAACAGATTTCTGATCAAGCAGAAATCGAAGATTTGGTTAAATCTGTTTTACAAAAAAATGCAAAAATGGTAGATGATTATAAATCGGGAAAAGATAAACTTTTTGGCTTTTTTGTTGGTCAGGTTATGAAAGAGTCAAAAGGAAAGGCGAATCCTCAAGTTGTCAATAATTTATTGAAAGAATTACTTTCAAAATAATGAGGAGAGGTGGCCGAGTGGCTGAAGGCGACGGTTTGCTAAACCGTTATAGGTGGTAACATCTATCGAGGGTTCGAATCCCTTCCTCTCCGCCAAGATACAACATGTGGTATGTGTGTGGTAGAAATATGATTAATAACCTGACTTAAAATAATAATAAATAATTTGCAGTATATAAAATATAATGCCAAAAGATGATACTTTGATTGAATAAATAGTTAATTTCATTCCAATTACTCTCATCTTAATATTCTCATTAATGTCGGAGATTGCCTTTGCATGAATTATTCTTCCGATTACCAGCATCAAAAGTGATGGCAATGCGATATAGAGCAGGTTCTGGAAATAAAGAATCATAGTTAAAAGTAAAGCGATAGGAACGGTTTCACAAAAATTTGCATGAGCTCGTATAGCCCTATCTAATTTTTTATTTTTTGAACCAATTGAAGTTTTTGTTTCACGCCTTAATGCAACAACATTTCTAAATAAATTAATATATTTTTTAACGAGAAATAAAATTGAGAATAGATACAGTATTTCAAAAATGGTTCTTACTATTGAAATCATTATTTTAAGTAATAAATATAAATACTTGGATTCAATATTATAATAAGAAAAAATAAAAAAAATGAAAGATAAAATTGCGATACATTGGTTTAGAAAAGACTTGAGATTATCAGATAACCCATCTATAAATTATCTTGCATCATTTAGTGAACCGGTATTATTTATTTTTATTCTTAATGAGGAGTCTTCTAATAGGTATATTGGGGCTGCCGGCAAAGTATGGTTACATAATTCACTTGAGTATTTGAACAAACAAATTTCTGGTAACCTTGTTTTTTTTAAAGGTTGGCCGCTAGAAATCTTTGAAAAACTAATAGATAGATTTGATGTCAGATCTGTTTCATGGAATAGATCTTACGAACCAAATGATTTAGAATCTGATATTATAATCAAAAAAAAATTAAGACAAAATGTTGATAATGTAAAATCTTTTAATGGCTCTTTACTTTGGGAACCTTCTGAAGTCCTTAAAAATGATAGTAGTCCTTATAAAGTTTTCACCCCTTTTTACAAAAAGGGTTGTTTGAATCGACCTCCACCGAGACAACCTGTAACGAAAAAAGTAAAAAAAATTTTTGATTCTTTTAAATCAAATTCCCTTGAATCATTGAATTTAGTACCAAAAAAAAAATGGGTGTCAAATATTAAGAATGAATGGAAAATTGGCGAAGAATATGCGCAAGAATTGATGAACTCTTTTTTTAAATATGGTCTTAAAGATTACAAAGAAGGGAGAAATTTTCCGGAGAAAAAAAATGTCTCGAGACTTTCTCCTTACATTCACTGGGGCCAAATTTCACCAAATACATTATGGTACAATGTTCAAAACTTAGAAAAAAATAATGACTCAAATGAAAATATTGAAACTTTTAAGAGTGAATTGGGTTGGCGAGAGTTTTCATATTATCTGCTTTATCATTTTCCCCAAATAATAAATAAAAATCTCCAATCAAAATTTGATCACTTTGTTTGGGAGGAGAATAATGAATATTTTAAACTTTGGAAAACTGGTAAAACAGGCTATCCAATCGTAGATGCAGGAATGCGAGAACTTTGGCAAACTGGTTATATGCATAATAGAGTGAGAATGATTGTTGGTTCTTTCTTAGTTAAAAATTTACTTCATCATTGGAAAAAAGGTGAAGAATGGTTTTGGGATTGTCTATTTGATGCAGATTTGGCAAGCAATTGTTCAGGTTGGCAATGGGTTGCTGGAACAGGGGCTGATGCAGCTCCATATTTCAGAATTTTTAATCCAGTTACCCAAGCTCAAAAATTTGACCCAACAGGTAATTATATCCTCAAGTATGTACCAGAATTAAAGAATCTCCCCCTCAAATATTTATATTCACCCTGGGAATTACCTGATGAACTATGTGATCAATTAAACTTCAAACTTGGGATTAATTACCCAATTCCCTTAGTTGATTTGAAAAATTCACGGGAAAAAGCATTAAATGCATTCTCATCTATAAAAAAAAAGTAAAAACATGAAACAAAAGCTATTCCTAATTTTAGGAAACCAACTATTTCAAAAAAATTTTTTTAAAAAATATAAAAAAGATCATATTTTTTTTATGGCAGAGGATCTAGGTTTATGCACTTATGAAAAACATCACAAACATAAAATTCTTTTTTTTTTATCAGCTATGAGATCTTTTGCTGATGAATTGATGAAAGAATCTTTTGAAATAATTTATAAAAAAATTGAAGAAAGTGATTTTTCCTTAAGTTATGAAAAAAAATTAAAGAATCAAATAAAAAGTATGAAAATTATTGAAGTATCTTTGTTTGAGATAGAGGACAAACCATTTGAAAAAAAGATTCTCGAACTTTTAGATGGTTTAGTTAAGATTAATTATCATAAATCACCAATGTTTCTTACATCAAGAGATGAATTTAAAAACTATTTATCAAATGTAAGAAAACCTTTTTTGGCTAGTTTTTACAAAAATCAAAGAATAAAATATAAAATTCTTATCGATAAAACTAATAAACCAATTGGAGGAAAATGGAGTTTTGATGAAGAAAATCGAAAAAAATTACCCAAAGATATAAATCTTCCAAAAAAATATATTTTCAAAACTTCTCATCATACAGAAAATCTAAAAAGTCTTGTTGACTCCAAATTTAATGATCATCCCGGTAATATTGATTCTTTTTGGATTGGAACAACTAGGAAATGTGCATGGCATTGTTTTAATAATTTTTTAAAAACTAAGATTCATAATTTTGGTGATTACGAGGATGCATTAGATAAAAGGGATAATATTCTTTTCCACTCAGCTTTAAGTCCACTTATAAATATTGGATTAATCACTCCAGAAGAAATTATAAGAAAAATTAAATTAAGTGAGAAAAAAATTAGATTGAACTCCTATGAAGGTTATGTAAGGCAAATTATTGGCTGGAGAGAATTTATTAGAGGAGTATATCAAAATTTTAATGGATTAATGGAAGATAAGAATTTTTTTAAACATAAAAGAAAAATGAAACCATCTTGGTATTCAGGAACCACTGGTCTTGAACCATTGGATCATTCAATAAAAAATGCCCTAAATTTTGGTTGGACCCATCATATAGAAAGATTAATGATTTTAGCTAATATTATGAATCTCGCGGAAATTCATCCAAAGATTGTCTATAAATGGTTTATGGAAATGTTCATTGACTCATCAGAGTGGGTTATGGTTCCAAATGTCTATGGGATGGGTCTTTTCAGCGAGGGAGGGATTTTTGCCACGAAGCCATATATCTGTGGATCCGCATATTTTTTAAAGATGATGGATTTTAAAAAAGGACCATGGTGCGATGTGATGGACGGTCTATACTGGCGATTTATTGAGAAAAACAAGCTTTTTTTCCAAAAGAACCCAAGGTTATCAATGATGGTTAAAGTTTTAGAGAAAATGAAAAAAGATAGAAAAGAAAAAATATTTAAATCTGCTAATATTTTTTTGGAAGAAAACACTTATGCCAATTAAAGTTTTTTACAATAAATCTTGCAAAATTTGTAAGGCAGAAATTAATCATTATAAAAAATTATGTAGAAACAATATTGAGTGGATAGATATTACCAACAATTTGACAGCTCAGAAAATGACATCAAAACCCTATGAAGAATTATTAAAAAAAATACATATTATTAGCGATAACAAATTAGTTTCAGGAGCTGATGCTTTCTTAATCATCTGGAAAAATATTCCTAGGTATAAATTTCTTTATAAAATTTTTAAAAAACCTTTTTTTTTTCAAGTGCTAAAAAATATATATAGAATCGCAGCCTACATTCTTTTTATTAAAAACAAGAAACTATTAAAGTAAGATGAAAAAAATATTTTTACCTCATAAAATTTGCTCAGTTTGTAATAAAAAGTTTATATGGAGGAAGAAATGGAAAAATAATTGGTCGTCAGTCAAGTATTGTTCAAAAAAATGTGCAAGCTAACCTAATCAACTTTTGTATATCTTAGATACGGCTTAATTTTCTTGAAATCTCCAAACAACTCTTTTGCTTCCTCATCAGAAACTGCTGGAACAATAATTACATCTTGGTCTTTTTTCCAATTAGCCGGCGTTGCTACTTTTTTTCTACTAGTCAATTGGACAGAATCTAAAACTCTTATAATTTCATCAAAATTTCTTCCAGTTGTCATTGGATAGGTCAGCATCATTCTGATTTTTTTATCTGGATCAATCAGAAATACCGATCGAACTGTTGCATTTGTAATAGCCGTCCTATTACCATCATTAGTCTCATCTGCAGGCAACATATTAAAAAGTTTAGCGATAGATAGATCTTCATCAGATATCATTGGATAATTAACTTTGGCACCCTGAGTTTCCTCAATGTCCTTAGACCACAATTTATGGTCCTCAAGTGAATCGATGCTTAATCCAATGATTTTACAATTTCTTATTTTAAATTCATCCTCTATTTTAGCCATGTATCCTAGCTCAGTTGTACATACTGGGGTAAAATTCTTAGGGTGAGAAAAAAGCACTCCCCAAGAGTCACCTAACCATTCATGGAAATTTATTTTACCATTTGTTGTATCAGCATCAAAGTTAGGTGATATATCATTTATTCTTAACATCTAATTGATTATAATTTCTTTAAAAAAAAAAAAAATTATAAAATTTAAATTTTTTCTTATAATCTTTAAACCATTAATTTTATAAAAACCAAATATTTAAAATGCTTGAGTCGCTTGAACGAATAAATATTTCTGATGTTAAATATCCATTTTATCTATTTAAACCAAAAAAGTTATCGAAAAGTGTTAAATATTTTGTGAAAAACTTCGATGGTGAAGTGATTTATTCTGTCAAATGCAACCCTTCAAGATTTATTTTAGATTCAATGAATAATTTAGGTTTAAAATCCTTTGATGTTTCATCTATCAATGAAATAAAAATTGTAAAAAAATTATTTCCAGACGCAAAAATTTATTTTATGAATCCAGTAAAACCTAGGCATGCGATATTTGATGCATACTTTAATTTTGGTGTAAAAAATTTTGCTATTGACCACAACTGTGAATTAAAAAAAATTATTCAAGAAACTAAAAATGCGAAAGATTTAAATTTATTTTTAAGAATTTCAACTTCCAATGACTTTTCAAAGATAAAACTCAATAGAAAGTTTGGTATTGATTATAATTCAGCTCCAAATTTACTAAAAGAAATTAGAGATAATGCATTAAAAGTTGGCATCACTTTTCATACTGGGTCACAATGTATGAATCCTAAGGCATATAAAATAGGATTCAGAAAAACTCTTGAAATTGTGAAGAATAGCAATGTGAAAATTGACCTTTTAAATATCGGTGGCGGCTTTCCATCTAAATACCCAGGCTTAAAACCCTCACCACTTAGAAACTATTTGAGAGTAGTAAGTGATGAGTTCAAAAAAATTTTATCCTTAAATAAAAAAGTAAAATTGTTGGCTGAGCCAGGTAGATGCTTGGTATCAGAATGTATGTCATTAATTGTAAGAGTTGATTTAAGAAAAGGAAAGATGTTGTTCATAAATGAGGGTATATATGGGTCACTTAATAATGCAGGAAATTTTGGTTTTCGGTATCCTGTTAAATTACTCAACTCGAAAAAAAATAGATCCAAGTTAGTTCCTTTCAGTTTTTATGGTCCAACATGTGATTCAAATGATTTTATGAAAGGTCCATTCTTCCTTCCTGATTCTATAAAAGAAGGAGATTTTATAGAAATAGATGAAATGGGTGCTTACTCAACTACAATGAAAACCAACTTTAATGGCTTTATGGAAGAATTTAGAGTTTTCCTAGATAACAGAGATTTTAAAAGAAATAAAACTTTATAACAAAAATTTATCTTAATATAAAAGAAACTCCAATTGATAACAAAATAATACCGATGATTTTTTGAGAAGTAACTTTTTCTCGAAAAAACATTTTACCAAAAAAAACTGAGGAAAATTGACCAATAGCTCTTTTAATTGATTCCATAATAGGAACAAAGTTTAATGTAATGGCATAGAATTGAAGAATAGTAGCTGAAGTTCCAACTAAGAGTGTGAACGAAATTATCTTCAAGGTCTCTTTTTTGATGTCTTTAAGTTGTTTAAGGAAATTTTTTCTCAGTAAAAAAATTAAAAATATAAGCATTCCCAATGATTGAATTAAACCATGAATATTTATAGAACTACTTTTTAAACATATTTTATCTAATACAGGAGTTATGCTCCAAATCAAAGCAACCAATAACATCAATTTTGCACTTGTATTTTTTTTAATTGTTTTAATACTCAGAAAAATAGAGTTTAACTTTAATTCCTTTGCGTAGAGAATCAAAGTTCCAAAAAGTATAAAGAAAATACCTAGATACTGAATATATTTGAGCTTTTCATCTAAAAATATAAATGAAAATACTGAACTAAAAATTGGTGAAAATGAGAGCAGGGGAATCGTTAAACTAAGTTCAGAGGAATTAATTGCTTCTAAGAAAAGAATTGCTGAAATAACTCCTATTATGATTAGAATCAAACCTGGAAAAAAATAATTGGTAAATACTATTGAAAACTCATCGAAAATTATCCAAATGAAGAATATGATTAATTGGACGAAAGTAAATAAAAATAATAGTATTTTAGGTCCAATATATTGAAGAGAAATTTTTCTGGTTAAATCAAATATTGCCCAAAAAAAGGCTGAAATTATGCAAATTAAAAATGACATATACAATTAATCTAGGAAGAGCGATATTTCTTCTTTTTTTTTTTACATCTTGCACATTTCAACAGACTAAAATGAGCAAGATTGCCAAAATGGATGAAAAAAATCGTTATGTCAATAATTACATTGGTGAAACCAAAATAGATAAAGGAAAATTTTTTAATTTCTTTTTCAAAAACATTTTTGCCCCCCCTAAAACAAAAGATTTTCAGGTATCTGAAATTAATAAAATAATTTATAAAAAAGAGAAACATGTTTTGACTTGGTCTGGTCATTCAACTTTTTTATATCAAAATACTAATTTAAACATATTAATTGATCCACATCTGACATCTAGGGCATCTCCTTTTTCTTATCTAGGCCCTAAAAGATTTGTTCCGTCACTTTTAAATGAAAATAATTTACCTAATGTTGATGTAGTTGCTGTGAGTCATAATCATTATGATCATCTAGACATAAAATCTTTGAAGCTCATATACAAAAAATTTCCCAATGCTCTTTTCCTTGTACCGCTGGGAGATAAAAAATTGTTAAAAAAAAATGGTATCGACAATGTCAAAGAGTTTGATTGGTGGGAGTCAATAATAATTTCAGAAACCAAATTCGTGTTTACACCAGTTCAACATTGGTCAAAAAGAACATTATTTGATAAAAATAAATCTTTATGGGGTGGCTGGTGGATCGAACATATCGAGAAAAAGTTTTTGCATTTAGGGGATACAGGATATACAAAAGATTTTGTTGACATTAAAAATCACTTGGGATCCCCTGATATTGTTGCCATTCCGATTGGTGCCTATAAACCTAGATATATTATGAAGAATAGTCATCTTAATCCAGAGGAAGCGGTGAAAACTTTTATTGATCTTGATGCAAAATTTGCAGTCGCAATGCATTGGGGAACTTTTATTCTTAGTTTTGAACCTGTTGATGAGCCTCCGAGAAAATTAGAAGAAAGTCTTCTCAAATATAAAGTTGATATCAACAGATTTAAGGTATTAAAGCACGGTGAATCAGTTATCTTGAATTAGAGACCTGGTAATCTCATTAAACTAGCACCTGCTGCATCAAGTTCTTCGGTCATTTGAATCATTTTAACATGCATTTCAAACTTTCTCATTTGATCTATTGTATTAACCATTTCCTCGATGGCATTAACATTACTTTTCTCCAGAAAACCTGATGTTAGTTTAGCTTGTTGATTTGGTTCGATTGGAATTATTTCTTCAGTTCCATCTTCATTTAAATTTGGTTCATAACGGATATGACCATCAAGTGTTTTTTTAAGCCTTGCTCCTTCTTCCGGGACAAGGGTAGCAAGATTTCCAACATTTACAGGTAATGCACCCGGTTCTGCACCCAATGCATCAATTAAAATTTCACCTTGAGAAGTTATATTTATTTTTCTGAAAGCTGGAATAACCATTGGTTGTAAGCCAGCATCTAAAACCAAATTACCAGCTCCGTCCAGAAGTTCACCATTTTCATTTATTTGAAAGTCACCTCTTCTAGACAAAGCAGGTTCACCCCCATTTTTTGGTTGAATTACGAAATATCCTTGATTGTTAATAGCAACATCAAGAGGATTCTGTGTACTTTCTAAAGTGCCTTGTTCAACACTGAACTTACCAACCTCTCTTGCTGTAACAATTCTAGGTTCTAATCCATTTTCTCTATTCATATATATTGAGCTGAAGTCAGTTATTACATCTTGTCTAAAACCAGGCGTGTTTAGATTCGCAAGATTATGTGCGGTTGCGATCTGGTTTTCCATCAGCATTTTCATACTATTCAATGCTGTTTGTGACATTCTGTCCATTATAAAACTCCTTTAAACTCTATGAATCTACATTCTGATGTTAACAATTGCCTGAGTTGTTGCAGCAGTTGTTTCAATTGATTTTGCATTTGCTTGGAAGTTTCTTTGCGCAGTAATTAAGTTCACAAGTTCTTCAGTAATATCAACATTTGATCTTTCAAGTGAACCAGAAAGTACCGTTCCAAAACCTTCCGCACCAGCTTCACCAACTGTTGCAGTACCCGAAACTGCAGTTTCAACATAAGTTGAGTTACCAATCTGTTTAAGACCGTTTTGGTTGTTAAAGTTTGCTAATACGATTTTACCTAGTGGATTGTTTTGTCCATTAGTGTAGTTCGCTCTAACTGTTCCTGATGAGTCAATTTCCAAACCATCCAGTCTTCCTGATGTAAAACCATCCTGATTAACAGTTGTCACCGAGAAAGGTTGTGCTAACTGAGTAGATTTTGTAAAATCAATGTCAAGATCAATACTGAAACCTGCTTCTTGTTTCTCATAATGAACACCTTGTTTCGGACTTACAATTTTACCTGATTTATCGAATGTTAATTCACCTTCATCGATGTATAGTGGATAATATCCATCAACTAAGTTGGCAGGAGGGGTTGTTACTTTGTTTCCAGCTGCATCAACATATAAAGCCAAACCTTCTGAATTGGTTGCTTGAGTAAGGTTGTAAATTTGTGGGATTGATCCAACACCCAAATCAACATTATCAAGACCAAATTTTGATGAACCTTTTACTTTTATCGTTGAGGTTTTTCCAGTTGTACCGTTTGTAAATACAAAATTGTTTGTTGTTGAATTATATTTTACAGTAATACCACCACCAACGCTTCCAGCTGAGTCCTCAATCTGATTGATTCTTTCTTGTAATGCTTCTGCCATTGTTGTTCCCACATAAAAACCTTGTGGGATTTCAATGACACCTGCAATACCGTTAACAGAAACGTTGAAAACGTTTTCATTATTAGTGGTTGATAATCTGAATACTTGAGTTAAATCTTCCGTAGCTGAAGCACCAATTGCTTGTGCAGCCTTCGCCGCAAGACCTTTGGCTTCAGTTTTTATAGCATTTGTCTTAGTCACACCGACTCCAAGTAAGTTGTTGTCGCCTGAAAAGAAATCCGTAGCATCAGTTACTGATCCATCAGTTGTTGATAACAAATATCTTCCAACAGATATATCAGATGCTGTTTGAGCCGCTGTAACACCAATTGCTCCATTAGCAGCAATTGTTTCTCCAGTTGTTCCACTGCTAAACTCAAATGCTTTTAACTCACTGTTGTAACCTACAGTTACACCGAATCTTTTATCATTAAGTTGGATTTCTGCACCATCAGCAACGAATGTTCCAGCAGAAAATTTCTCGCCACCTCTAATAAGAGTTTCTGTTGTGTCATCTGCTGTAGGTATTCCTAAGTTGTTAGTTGTTGTTGCTGTCGATGCACCATAAATTTTAAAACTGTTAAAGTTACTATTCGTACCTGTACCAATTAAGTTTCGATCAACTTCAAACTGAAGTCTTTGATTTAAAACATCATAGGTTACTTCAATTGGTGGGTCTTTTTCATCAACCCAATGAGTTGCAGGTTTTGTCTTGTCTGTTGCTGTACCATCACCATTTAAATATAGATCATGGTTAGCTGCAGTATTGTTTGTACCAATACCAATCGAAGCAGCTGAATCTACGGCAGTACCAGTAGCTGTTTTATCATCCTTTAATGCAAAAATTTCATCAAAATCATCAACTATATTTTTTGCTGCCCCAGCTGCTGTTGTTTTTGCTACCATTTGTGCATTAGTGTAATCGTGTTTAGTAGTATTACCTATTTCTCTAATTACCAATTTTTTATTACTAAAATCGACATCTGCTCCTTTATAAACATTTTGAGCACCCTCAAAATAAGCTTCTACAGCAGTGGATTCTGCGCTGTAAATATAAGCCTTATTGTTAGTATTAGCTGTAGTTAGTGCTAAATTAAAATCACTATCTGGAAAATTCATTCCTGCAGTACTACATTCTACATAGTACTGTAGATTTCCTCCAACACTTTCAGAGCCAACAGAAGAAACTGTAAATTCACGTCCATTTATAAAGTCACCGTTAGTGGTATCAGCAGTTGCGTTGTAAAATTTACCCATTACTCTAATTTTTGAGTTAGCTGAAAGTGGTGGGTTTGTTGTTCCAAAATGAAATCTTACAGTATTTTCTGACTGATCATACACTACGCATTGATTTGCATTAGCCGTTGCACCTCCAGGATTATTAGCCATGGCAGTTTGAGTGTCATAAACATTTAATTGTGGAGTTTTTCCATAGTAAGAATAAGTCATATATCTTGTAGTTGATAGGGGTACTCTTGCTTGTAAATTAGCGTTAGTGTTAGAAGTTGCTCCACCGGCATCTTTAGCTGTTCTATGAGCAAAACTATAAACTTGGTTTTGATCTAAAACTGTCCCAATTGTTTTTCCAGAAGCTCTGTAAAACAAATTCTTGTCAACTCCAAGAGCAGCCGCCTTGTCAACAACATCGGAAGTGTTAACTGCATATTCATTTAAAGCTGCATTTAATCTAGCTTGTGAATGGGCTAAAAATTGTTCTCTAGTAAAGTCAGGTGATGCACCAGTTAAAACAATACCTTCTCTATCTGACACATAAGAGTTACCCAAGAGATCAACTGAAACAGCAGTTGTTAATCCAGTGGATGTTCCATCTGCATTAAGTTTAAGTAGATCAATTGTTAATGTATCGTCAACATTTTGAACTATCTGAATTTTTTTATCATCTCCATACGCAGCATTAATTGCTCTTTGAATCTCTGTTGATAATTGAGCAGCGTTATAAGAACCAGGTCTAATGTCAATATTTACTGGTTGGTCACTATTATCAACATTAATTGTCATAAAGTTCTTTCCCCAATAAATATTAGAAGTTGTGTCACCACTTTCTCTTGTTGATGCAAACTTCATTGGATCGGTTACCACGGTAACGGTTTTGTCACCCTCTTCACCAAAGTCAAATCCACTTGATTCTCCAGTAATTTTTGCTGGCGTTGAATCAACTAAAGTTCTTAAATCATCTTGTTTGTATAAAGCTGAACCTTTACCTTCTAAGAAATAGTTATCATCTGGAACTTTGGTTGTTTGCTGACCAAATCTATCAATGAAAATTGGTTGTTTGGTATCATTAACCGCTTTAACCAAATCTGGGTCAATCACCGTATCATTTATGACTAATCTAGTTTCATATTTATTTGTTGGATCTGCAGCTGATGCAGCTTGTGATCTAATGAAATAAATTGTTGCAATGGTCGGGTTACCAAGATCATCGAAGATCGTGATTGATGTTGAATTATTATATGTCGTTGGATCATTTTGGTTAAATACATAACCACTAGCAAATTGTGCATTATCAGTAATCACATCACTGGTTGCAGAAACGTTAACACCTAGCTCAATCGATGTTGTTGCTTTTGGTGTACCAGATGTAACTGGTAATTGTAAAGGCACCGCACTCGTTAAATCTTTTGCAGTTACCGATCCATCATCGTTAACTGGGAATGTTAACAAATACTGTCCTGAGGAGTCAGTTACATATCTATCGTTGTTAACGTTAAAGGAACCATTACGAGTATAAACCGTTTGACCTGAAGTCAAAGATGGTTTAAGTGAGAAGAACCCCTGACCTGAGATTGCCATATCAAGCACGTTAAGTGACGAGGTAATGTTACCCTGAGTAAACTGCTGTTTTACACTTTTCAAGATTGTACCAGAACCAATAGAGGAAGATGCGTTCTGTAATGGTGAGGTTGCGAAGATGTCACCAAATTCTGCCCTCGACCTTTTAAAACCTGTCGTGTTTACGTTTGCAATATTATTTGAAGTTGCCGAAATATCCGACTGTGCTCCGTTTAGTCCTGTTAGTGCTGTATAAAATGACATATTATTACTCCTCTATTAATTAATCATTTGATTTAAATTTTATTGCTTCAGATGCAGAGATTTCACCATAATCTCTAGTCTCTAAAATCACATCCTCACTATTTTTAGGTGCAGATGCTGCAATAACTTTGTTATAAACTGCGGTGCTTAGACCGTCACTTGCTTCGCCGTTTCCAGCATAAGCTTGTATAGTTAATTTTGTTTTATTTCTTTTTATTTCATCAGGTATATCAACCCAACTAAAACCAACCAGTCCTTTTTCTTGAGTTCCAAGACTCACAGAATGAACAATTTCCCCGCTTGGATTAGTGAATGTTAAACCAACATCACTGGAATAAGCCGGTAGATCAACTACTCCATGAATTTCACCTTTATCATCTGGGCTAGCAATTTGTCCAGGAACAAGTACGGAATGTCCAAGGAATTGTGCTGCTGTGGCAACTCTATTTGGTTCTAATTTTGAACCAAGGTTTGAAAGGTTGTTATTTATTTCTTTTATTCCTGTTACAGTAGAAAATTGAGCCATTTGTGCAATAAAATCACCATTATCCATGGGTGCAAAAGGATCCTGGTTTTGTAATTGTGTGGTCATTAACTTTAAAAAATCTTCTTGACCAAGACTATTTTTATTTCCTGGTTTTTGAACTTGATCTTGAGTCTTAACACCTAACTTGTTAAGGATATTATTTAAAGATTGTTCTGATGATTTTGAAATTTCTGTCATATTTGCTCCAAATTATTTTCCTAAGTTTGCTGTTTTAAGCATTAATGCTTTTATTGTTGTTAACATCTCTATATTATTTTGGTATTGCCTTGAGGCTTCCATCATATCAACATACTCCTCTTCGATATTCACTGGAGCTCTGTAGATAAAACCATTGTCATCTGCCATTGGGTGTCCTGGCTTATATACTTTAATTGGGTCTATATCCATTTTTTCTACAGTTACTGCATCAACTGTTGAAACTCCTTTTTTTCTTATTAGATCAAAATACTTTGTTTCAAAAACTGGTTTAATTGGTTTGTAAGCATCTTGAGGGTTACTAGCAATGTTATCAGCATTAGCTAGATTACTGGCAACAGCATTGAGTCTAACCAATTGAGCCCCCATAGCTCTTTGTGCGATATGATATATATTTTTAATGTCCATTATTCTCCTCTAATCGCACTCATCAATCCTGATAGTTTTGAATTAATGAAATTTAAAGTAGTTTGATATCTAATTGAATTTTCAGCAAACTCACCTTGTTCAACTGATAATTCAACTGTATTACCATCCATTGATGGATTTAATGACTGTCTATATTGAATTTTATTTGGAAGATTTTTAGAAGCAAGAGCCATATGACCTTCACTTGAAGTTTTCATTGGCCCAACTTTTAGTGCTCTTGCAAGTTCAGCTTCAAAATTAATATCCCTTGCCTTAAAATTTGGTGTTGCAGCGTTTGCTATATTAGATGCCAGAATTTCATTTCTTTTATTTCTGAGACCTAAAGCATTGCTGTATACCTCAAATTGTTGTTTAATACTATTAGTCATTTTTTCAATTTTTTTCTATTTTTGGTTTGGAATTTGCAAATTAAATGCCAAAAGAAAGGTATCAAGTTATGAATGATAAAAATATATTAAATACTGAATTAGATCCTGAGGTAATTAAGGTCAGAGATAAGATAATAAGTAAAATTGGTGACAAATCTTTAGATGAAGTGAATTCGGTAATAAAAAAATTATTAAATGAACAAATGGATGAAATAACGAGACTTGGTGCTTTAGCTGCAAGAGTAAAGATTATAAGATCAAAAATTGAAAATCTTTATGAAAGTAAAGTAGGTAAGAAAAAAGAAAATATAAAAGTTCAAAAAGAAGAAAAAAGTGAACCATTACCAGAGAAATCTAATGATGAAAAATGGGTAAGGGTAAAGATGATTGAAACTGGTGAGGTTAATGGAAAACAAATTGATAAGGGAGTTATTCTTGATGTAAAGGAAGAAGACGGCAGTAAACTTGTTGAAGCAAAAAAAGCTGAAATTGTAGAAGAAAATATTGATGGCGCAGCTCCAATTAAAAAAGATGAAGATAAAAATAAACAAGATTCAATTAAATCAGCTGAAAAAGACGATAAATCTTCAAAAGAGTCTGACCAAGAAGAACCAGAGAAGAAAGCTGAACCTGTTCAGTCAGATGAAAAAGATAAAAAAGTTGAAACAGTTGAATCTGATCAAAAAGAAGAAAAAAGTGAAGATACAAAAGCTGATGAGGTTAAAGAAGAAAAAAGTGAAGATACAAAAGCTGATGAGGTTAAAGATGAAAAAACTGAAACCAAAGTTGAATCTGATAATAATGATACGAAAGCTGAAACTGAAAAAGCTGATGAATCTGAGAGTAAAGAGTTAAAGGAAGACTCAGGTGTAAAAGATGAAAAAAAGTCCGACGAAATTCCAACTGATGAATCTAAGGAAGTTGAGGATAAGAAAATAACTGATTCTGGATCTGAACAATCTGAAAAAAACTTAACGCAAGAAAAATCTGAAGAAAATGAGACAAAACCTGAAGAGGGTGGCGAAAAAAAAGATTTATTAGAACTTCATAAGGAAAAAGTAGGTGAGGGTGAAAAATAAATTATTTTTTTTGTATTTTTTTGTATTTTTTCTTTTGTTGTCTTGTGACAACTTATTCCTAAGGTTTAAGTATGAAACTTATGAGTGTGAAAATAATCAGTTTAAATTAAAAAAAGTATTTATAAAAAACTATAAGCCAGGTGAATTAGTTGATGTTGAAATAGATAATGGTGCTTTTAAAATGGAAATAGTTGAGAATACAGATCAACTGATGACAATCCAAAGAGAAGACCCAAGCATTTTTATAAAAATAAACAAAAATACAAATTTACTAAATGTAAATTTGAATAATCACATTTCTAACATTAAATGTAAAAATTTTATTTTTAAAATGTAAACTATTTTCCGTGAAATTTAATTATCGGTTCAATTTCTTCCTTAGACATTCCAGTTAATTGAGAAATCTCCTCTATAGACTTACCCTGATTAGCCATTCTTATGGCGTTGGTAATATTTGATTCTTCTTTAGATGAGTCTGCCAATCTTGATATTTCCTGATCAAGTCTTTCAAGAGTATATTTATAGTCGTTCAAAATTTTTTTTTGCTCTGATAAGGATAATTCTAGTGATCTGAATTCTTCAATAAGATCTTTAATTGCACGTTCGAGAATTGAAACCTTTCTTTCATTTTTTTTATTTTTTATGAAATCGTAAAAAAATGCTCCCACGACAGCAATTAAAGAGATTATAAGGAATAGCACTATTATTTTGCTTAAAGAACCAAAAGGATCGTTTTCTATGATTTTACTTAAAAAACCCATAATCACATACTAGTGATATTAATCAACAACGACAACTTTATTTAATTTTTCTATTATCCAGAAATTCTTTAAACTCTAATAAATAATCTTTATTTTTTTCATTTTTATTTGAGATTTTATCTATTAGATCTTTTAATTGATTCAAATTTTCTTCTGTTATCTCTAGATTGTTGTCATCAGAGCCCAGCTGACTCGAGATTTTAGATGCAAGCACTTGTATTTCTTTTTCAAGATCATTCAAGTTTGAAACATCATCTGAACTTAAAGCATTGTTTAAAAGCTTTATTAGCGAGTCGAAACTATTTTCCATTGAAGATCGATGGATCAGTCTTTCATTTCTTTGTATGCATCGAAAAGAGCATCAGCAATTTTATCTAGATCTATTGGATAGGAACCATTGGCTATCGCGTTCTTGATTCTCGAAGTTGATTCTTTGTCTATTGGTGGTTCCTTTGCCATTTGTTTAATCCTCTCATTACTGATGAATTGAGAAACCTTGCCTTTATCAATTTCAACTTCAGGCTTTGAAAGATTAACCTGCGCTATCTTAACTTTTGGTTTCTTAGATTCAGCTCTTTCTGCACTATTTCCCGAACTGCTAAGACTATTTAGTTTATTTTTAATATGGTCAATCATTACTTTTTCCTTACTATTAGTTTATATAACGGCACATGGTCAGAATTGTTTAGTTTTTAAAATAACTTTTTTTTCATTTTTGGCATAACCCTCAATTATTTTACCACTTTTTAAGTTTTTTACTTGAATTTTTTCCATATAATCCGCACTCTCTAAAGCAATTCCCTCATCTTTAATAATTATACTTCCAATATTATTTTCTATTATAATATTGCTATTTTTTTCAATTAACCAGTCTTTTTGAAGATTTGAGTAAAATAATGGTCTATTTGAGGGCATAGAATTCTTAAGTTTTTTACCAATGATCTCACTTTTGTTTATAACTAAACCATCCTTATTAGAGATTCTCTTTTTAATTATAATTATGTCATCCTCTCTGATTAAAGTACCTCCTTTTTTTGAACTTTTAAGAGCTATTACATTGACTTTTTTTTCTTTCTTAGCTTTAAATTTACTGACTTTTTTCTTGTTTCGAGTTATAAAACTCCATGGATTTTCACCTACACAAGAAACTTTTATTAATTTAAAATTTCCAGAAATATCATTTATTATAATATCAGGATGATTACATTTAGGATACTTTACATTAGCTAAAATTTCTATATTTGGCTCCTGACCTTTTGATTCAAGCCAATTAGAGACTAAATCTTCTAACTCATTACCACTTATTGAGTTCGATTTAGCATTTCCAAATTGTAATACTGAGATAAATAATATTATAAAAATTTTTTTCACTACAACCTAATTTCCGTAGAAATATATATGGTTATTTCTATTATTGTTATTACCAGAACTGTTTGGCTTCTTTTTGACTAAATTCATTATTTCATTAATTGAAGGAATTTTGATTTTTTTTCCAGCAAATAGATAATTTGGGTTTTGTCTAACAAAAGCATGCTTGTTCATCTCAATTAAAGAAATTTCAACTATTCTCATATTTAACCCGGTATTACCATAATATTTACTTAAAATTCCACTTAAGGATTCACCTGGTTTCACTTTGTGAGTAGCAGAGTAGTTTTGATTCCTAATAAACTTATTGTTTTTATTTATTTTTTTTCCTGACTCATTAACCATATCTCCTCTATATTCAAGAACGACAAATGGTTCTGTTGACTGAACAAGTTTATAGTTAAGAAAAAATAAGAAACCTAGTAGAATAATTTTTTTCATTTTGCACCTAATTCATAAATCTAATAATCTTACCATTTATATCTGATTTTTTATTTAATGGGTTTAAAATTTCAAGAACTGAAGAATTTTTTTCAGTATTTCTTACAGTTACTACAACCCAATCATTCATTGAATGATCAGGATTATTATTTGAGATAAAGCCAACCTTTCCATTCTTTAGTCCCTGATCAGATCCAAGAGGAACGGTAAGTTGTCCATTAATTAAATTTATTTTTGCTTCTAAGGGATAACATCTAAGTTGATCCATTACTCTGAATTGGATTTTTGATAAACTTCTCTCAATAAAGTTTGTAATCTTGTCATATGGGACATTATAAAAAGCATCAATATTTTTGTATCCGGTTTCATTGCCCAAAAATATTGAGAAACTATAATCCATTGAATCAATTATTTCATAATTAGACCCATCATAAATATTTAAATTTAAATCAACGACTAATTCTTTAGAAAATCTTGTCAGTCTTCCATTACCAGAACTAATTTTAATTAAAGGGTGGATTCCAAACTCACCATTTCTTAGCTTTCCAGTTTTCCCTTCAACCAATGCTTCGTAATCAAGACTTACGGGCTTTGCAGATATCTTTGCAGGATCAAACTCAATAGAAGTTAAATCTTTTAAATTAATATCGTCAAAACTTTGAAGATTTTGAAAAATTTTACGAGAAATTATGAAGGGTAATTTTTGACTATATGCAGGAAGTCTGCTCGATACCATGAAATGTGGTCTGTAATACCCCAAGTTAATGCTTTCTCTTTTGGAACAATTAATCATATCATCAATACTTACTAAAAAAGCCTTAATTTTTACTACAAAATGAGTGTCAACTTTTTTTTGGTCTAATATTACAAAGTCTTTAATTGAAGACGATGGTCTCACAAGCAGATTTTCATTTAGTGAAGTATTTTGATCAATATTAGAATAACCATCAATTTTTGCACCGGCTTGAAGACTTGCTAAATACAATGCGTCATCGAGTGCTCTTTTTTTTGCTAAGTCTTCATTACCATCAATAATTACAGCTCTACCTTCCGATATAACTGTTTTATGTAAAAAATCTTGAGCAACAATATATGTTGATCCGAATAATAAGAACAATAACGTAATGAAAAAGACTACGAGTTCTTTTATTAAAATATCAACTTTATTATAAACTATTCTTTTCAACTTTCATCCCAAATTTAAAGTGTTTGAGCTTGCCTAAAAAGGTAGGCAACCATATCCTGATCAATTTCAAGAACCGTTTCATAAGTATCTGAACCAGTTGGATTGATTCTTACAGTCCTAGCACCTCGAATAACGCCAGAGACAATACCCCTAAAAGTGTCATTTTGAACCATTAGGTCAATGACAGTAGTATTACTATCAACCTTAAGACCATGGATTTGCTCAGCTAATTCTCTCATAGCTGACATTCTTGCAGCTCTAATAGCCATTAATCTTTTTTGTTCAGTACTTTGTCCTGGTTGAATCGAGACAACCGCATAACCAGTAGCTGTTAGTGTAGGGAATGTTATTGAAGCTCCATCAAGTAATTCTCTTGTTTTATTTAGTTGGTTAGTTGGGGCTGAGTAATCTTCGGATGATTCAGCAAGTGTGTTTTGCTTGAAGTTTTCCATAAAATTACTTGCACATGATTGTGTAAGTAAAAGTATCATTGCTAGTAATGTTTTTTTCATAGTCTTTTTCCTGTATAAATAATTAATTAAAATTTTTGATAATTCTCTGCATAATTTATGCCATTCCTTTCCATTGGCTTAAACATTTTAAGGACGATATGGCATAACCCTTGCATCTTCCTTAGTATGAAAAAATTTTTTTTGAAATCCAGGGTTTCAAGTGTTTTTAGAAGTCAAGAATTTGACTATTTAGGGAGTTATAATGGATTTAGTACTTAAAACATTCCAAAAGCAAAATTTTTTTGACTTTGTAAGAACATTCAGTATTCCGATTGGAATAATGGTTCTAATAGCTATGATGGTCATCCCTCTTAGTTCCTGGATGCTGGATATTTTATTTACCTCAAACCTTCTAATATCACTACTAGTTTTGATGGTAGCTCTTCAAACTTTTAGACCTCTTGATTTTTCAAGCTTTCCTACAGTTTTACTTTTTGCCACTGTATTAAGATTGGGTTTAAATGTTGCTTCAACCAGAGTAATTCTTAAGAACGGTCATCAAGGAACTGATGCAGCTGGAAATATAATTGAAGCTTTTGGGGCATTTGTTATGTCGGGGAGTTATGCAGTAGGACTATTTGTCTTTGCAATCCTTGTTATTATAAATTTAATTGTTATCACTAAAGGAGCAGGTAGAGTGTCTGAAGTAGCTGCTCGTTTCACATTAGATGCTATGCCTGGCAAACAAATGGCAATTGATGCTGACTTGAATGCTGGCATTTTAACTGCTGATGAGGCTAAAGAAAGAAGAAAAGAGATTGCAAAAGAGGGTGAATTTTATGGATCAATGGATGGTGCAGCAAAGTTTGTAAAGGGTGATGCAATTGCCGGTATTTTAATTCTTGTAATCAATATAATCGGTGGATTGATTATAGGATCAGTAAATCATGATCTTACATTAGGCGAATCTGCTGAAACTTATATAATTTTAACTGTTGGTGATGGATTGGTAGCACAAATACCCTCATTATTATTAGCAATGGCCACTGCAACAATTGTTACTAGAATTTCTTCAGATAATGATGATTTAGCGGGCCAAATTTCAACTCAAATGGGCTTATCAAAAGCTTGGGTACCAGTCTCAGCTGTTCTTCTCTTATTTGGTATAGTTCCTGGAATGCCAAACACTCTTTTTCTTTGTGGAGCAGTTTTTTCAGGAATTGTTGCTTGGTATACATCAAAAAATCAAGGAGATGAAAAAAGTAATGAAAAAATGAAAGATGATGAAGAAGAAGAAAATCCGGGAAAGATTGATATAGATGAAGTCTCCGACAATGCCTCCATATCTCTTGATTTGGGATATGGTTTGATTTCTATGGTAGATTCTAATGAAAAAAAATCAGCAGGACCTCTGATATCAAAAATTACAGGAATTAGGAAACAGGTTTCAAAAGATTTAGGGTTTATAATACCTAATGTGAGAGTAAGAGATGATTTATCATTAGATGCAAACGCATATCAAATCAAAATAGGACACACTATAGTGGCAGAAGATAAAATCTACGCTGATAGAAAATTAGCTATGCCTGGTGATGAGACACAACTTAAAATTCAAGGTATACAGGTAAAGGATCCATCATTTGGACTGGATGCATATTGGATAGAAAAGCATATGGTCGCTAAGGCTGAGTCAAATCATTATATGGTAGTGGAACCGGAGGCTGTAATTGGAACGCACTTGAATCAAATACTTCTGAAATATGCTGGAGATTTATTAAGTCAAGATGATGTTCAATCTTTACTGGATAATTTGTCAAAAATAAATCCCCAATTAGTACAATCAGTTGCTCCAAAACTTATACCATTACATCATTTAACTATTATTTTAAGAAATTTATTAGTTGAGAGAGTTCCAATTAATGATTTAAAAAAGATTTTAGAAGCTTTGTCAAATTTATCAGACAAAAAATTAAGTCCTGATGAACTTTCAGAGGCAGTTAGGCCTGCAATTTCTTCATTACTTATTCAAAAAATTTCAAATGTAAACGAACCATTAGGCATTGTTACTTTTAACCCAGAGTTTGAGCAGATGTTGATAGCAATGTCTAAAAAAAGTAGTTCTGAGGGTTTGTTAATTGATCCAGGATTAGCCAAGGAAATGATTAAATCAATAATTGAAATAGGTGACAAATCCTCTTCGGAAGATAAATCCTTGGTAATTGTTACCTCACCAATAATAAGAAAAGATCTTTCTATACTGCTCCGTCAGCACATAGAAGACATAGTAGTTCTTTCTTTTACAGAGTTACCTGAAAACAAACGAGTCAAGGTTGTTGCTACTGTGGGAGAAAAAATGTCAACACAAGAAAAGGAGAAAAACAATGAAAACGCAAATGTTTAAGGCTAAAGATGTAAAGTCAGCCATAAATTTAGTAAATGAAGAATTTGGAGATAAAGCGATAATTTTATCCACAAAAAAAAATAATGGAGTTGTTGAAGTTGAAGCTTCTGATAATGATGAAGTTATTGAAAGTCATAAAAGAAAAATAAGTGAAAAAAAGAATTTTTCTAAAGTTTTCTTTAAAGAATTTGATGAAAAGAATTCAAAAAAAGAAGATAATATTTCTTACATTAAAAATGATAGTATTAAAAATTTAAAGTCTCAGGATGAAAAACATAAAAAAATGTTTGATGAAATAAATCAAAATCTTGAGTTAATTAGAAAAGATATCAATAATGTAATAATTACCGATCAGTCTGGAATTTCAGACCAACTTTCATATTTTACACCTGTGAAATTGAGACAAGAAAAATTCTCTCCTGAGATTATTAACAAACTGAACTATTCTTACATAGGCAGATCGCTAGAAGAAGGGAGAATATCTTTTTTTAGGGAACTAGCAAAAAAACTCACATCAAATGACTTTTCTAGAATGTTAAACTCAAAAAACATATTTGTTTTTGGAAACTCAGGTTCTGGTAAATCTACTCTTGCTGCAAAAATAGCATCTTTTTTGTCAGATAGGAAACAAACAAAGAATATTAATTTTGTGGATGTATCAAATAGTAGTGCTGGTCATTCAGATGTTCTCAGATCTTACAGTAGAGTTTTAGGGTTTAGTGTAAGTGATTATAAATCCTTTAATTTCAATGATCAGACTCCTGAGGATTCAAAAATCAATGTATTTGATTTTTCTGGTGACATAAATTTTAGTATTCAAAAAATTCGAGAGATTAAAAATTCATTTCCGTCTTTTGAATTTTGTTCTATATTGACAGTACAAAGTGGTTCAAATTCTGATATGATTAATGGAATTTGTAAAAAAGTTTCAGATATTAGACCAATGGTTGCAGTTACTAAATTAGATGAATGTTGGGTTGGAGCTGAAGAATTTTCTTCATTAGCATTAAACAATGCAAGAATTGGTTTGGTTACCGGAACAAAAGTAATAATTGATTCTGTAATTGAAGCTAATGAGAATTCGCTAACAAAATATATGAAAGAAAACTTTAACAATGTCTGATTCAATTGCAATTACAAGCGGTAAAGGTGGAGTTGGTAAAACAACCATTGCAGTAAATCTGTCAATAGCTCTGAAAAAGATAGCTTCAAGTATTTTTTTGCTCGACACGGATCTAGGTATGGCTAACTCTCATGTCTTGTTAGGCGTTAATCCAGATTTAACAATAGCTGAGGTAATTTCAGGAGAAAAAAAAATCGAGGATGTTGTAATGCCAAGTAAAAGTGGCGTGAATTTGATTTCTGGAGGAACAGCAGAAAGTAATCTTTTAAATGTGGACAATACAAAAAGATACTCAATTCTAAATGAAATTGATAATCATCTAGAAAAACAAAAAGATGTAAAATTAGTAGTCGATATTGCCGCAGGGGCTGAGGATAATGCCCTGGTGTTTGCTATGGCTTGTGATAGAATAGTAATAGTAATTGTTGGAGAGCCTACAAGTTTTATAGATTCATATGCTTTGATGAAGGCAATTTATTCTAAATCCTCTTTTAAAAACTATTGTATAGTTGTTAATCAAGTTGAAGATGACAATCAAGGGAAAGAATTATTCAAAAAGTTTCAGGAAATTACTACAAAATTTTTAGATATTTCTTTACATTATGTAGGTTCAATAAAAAGTTCTTCAAAGATTAAGAAATCAATTATAAATAGGACGCCTATCCTAAGCAAAGAACCAAAATCAGAAATTTCTCAAAGCTTTCTTGGAATAGCGAAGAATATATATAAAACACCTGTTAATGAATGGGGGGGACTAACTTTTTTATCTAAGGTGAAAAAAAGAGCCTAAAAAATTATAATGGCAAACTATTATACAAAAAAATCAAAAATCTCGATCAATGAATTAATAGAAAATAATCTAGATTTAGTAAAAAAAATTGCTTGGCAAATATTTGGAAGAGTTCAGAGAGTAGTTGAGATTGAGGATTTAATTCAACAAGGAATGGAAGGATTGGTTTCTGCTGCGCGAAAATATTCGCCTAAAGATGGTGTAAATTTTCAGCAGTATGCCCAACTAAGAATTAGGGGTTCGATAATTGATTTTCTAAGAAAGAATTCTAATCTTTGTAGAACAACTATAAAAAAAAAACAGGATTTTGAGAGATCAAAATTAGAACTACAGAAAATTTTAGGAAGAGAGCCCACAAAGGATGAATTAGTAAAAGATTTAAATCTCACTTATGATGAATTCAATTATTGGGAGAAAGCATTCGAAGCTAATAACATGCAAAGTCTAGATCAAGCATACGATGAATACTCAATTCTTTATGCAAGTTCAAAAAATGATCCAGAAATGGAACTTCAAGAAAAGGAATTAAAGAACCAAATTAAAGATGCCCTCAAAGTTTTAAATCAAAGAGAGGCAATGGTTGCACAGCTTTATTATGTTGAAGAACTAAACATATATGAAATTTCAGAAATATTAGAAATTAGTACAGGAAGAATCTCCCAAATCAAGAAAGCAATTATTGAGAAATTAAGAAATGAAGTTGGCACATAAAAAAAAAAATGAATGGAAAAAAATTAATCAAGTTGTGCTTATGGTTAATTCAATTGATTTGAACTTAAAAGAAAATTTAGAGATAAGTCTTGATTGTAGTTTTGAAAATATTACAAAAGGAAGATGTAAAATAAAGGTTTTGGAGAAAACAAAAAAATCTATTAATAGTTTATTTGTATATACCGATAAACCATTAATGGAAGTGAAAATTTTTCATACCAATTCTCATTTAAAAAAGTTATTAGATTTTTTTGCACTTAATAAAAATAATAATAAAAAAGTAAAAGTTTCTCTGGAAATATCAGATAGTTTGTTAGTGAGTGAGACTGGGTATTTATATGTTAAAGATAACTTACAAATTACTGTTAATTCTGTTTCCTGGAATATTCCTATTATCTAGCGGATAGCTTTTTAGTTATATCAATTTCAGATTGTAAAATTTTAGAACATCCATTAAAAGCTCTTTGTGTCCTAAGCATAGTAACAATTTCATCGGTTATGTCTGTGTTGGATGTTTCAATGAAACCCACCTGTAATTTTCCTAAAGTTCCTTCTTTTGGCGCATCAAAATTTGGTATTCCACTCTCTTTAGTTTCTTCAAATCTTGAATTACCAAGATTTTGTAGTCCATGTTCATTAACAAAATCTGCTAAATTTATTGTGGCGATCTCTTTAATATTATTTAGACCGTATGTAGCAAAGATTTTTCCATCTGTTTTAATACTAATTTCAGATAACAAAGATTCACCTTCCTCAAATGGGATATTTATTGGTGTTTTCCCCTCTCCAAGAAGTGGCAGTCCATCCATATTTACAACATTGCCTTGCCTATCTAGTTGAAATGAACCATCTCTTGTGTATGAAATTGATTGTTCATTCTGACCTCTGCCTATGGGATTACCTAATGCAAAAAACCCTTCACCCATAATTGCAAGATCTAGACTTCCATTAGTTTGGAGGAAAGATCCTTGTGAAAAATTTGTTCTTGGTTTAGTTGATTTAACACCAAACCCTCTAGCAATTTCAGTTGAAGGACTATGATGAGAATGATACATATCTTCGAACATTGCTTCACTTCTTTTAAAAGCATTGGTTCCAGCATTAGCAATATTGTTTGAAATAACTGCTAAGTCTCGATTAGAGGCATCTAAACCAGTTCTAATTATGTTAAACATAATGATGTTTCAGCAATTTATATGCCATTTCTTATTGTTGAAGATAAATTTTAATTGTATATTCATTGATTCGGGCGGATAGCTCAGCTGGGAGAGCAATTGCTCGACACGCAATAGGTCGCAGGTTCGATCCCTGTTCCGCCCACCATTTTGGAAGAAAGATATATGAAAAGAAGGAAATTTTTTGATAAGTCAATAAAGAAAGCAATGTTGGGCGGTATTGCTGCTTCTAGTTTTTTTTTCCCAAATGTTATAAGTGCAAAAAAAAAACATACCTGGGTTGCTGTTTCTGCATTTGATAAGGCTGGAATTCTTGGAAGAGCATTCTCAAAATTATGCCAAGAAATCACCAGAATTTCTGATGGAGAATTAAATATAAAGCTTTTTCATGCGAATGAACTTGTCAGTGCATTTGAGTCTTTTGATGTTGTTCAAAGTGGAACTTGTCAGATGGGATTTGGCTCACCTTATTATTGGGCTGGAAAATCACCAGCAATTTCTTTTCTTTCCGGGATACCATTTGGATTTAACCAACAAGAAATGGGTGCATGGTTCTATCATGGAGATGGGATGCGCTTGGCTGATGAGGTTTATAATGGATTGAATTTGAAATTTTTTCCTGCGGGTAATACAGGAAATCAAATGGGTGGATGGTTTAACAAATCTATCAGAGAAGTAAATGACTTCAAAGGCCTAAAGTTCAGAATGCCTGGGTTGGGAGGCGAGGTTTTGAAAAGCTACGGTACTAATGTCGTTTTATTGCCGGGCCCTGATGTAGTACCAGCCATCACTTCAGGAACAATAGATGGCACGGAATGGATAGGTCCTGCTGCTGATTTAGGAAAAGGTCTTCATAAAGTTTGTGATTTTTATTATTATCCTGGTTGGCATGAACCAGGAACATGTTTGGAGGCATTCATCAATTTCAAAGCATGGGAAAAATTAAGTAAGGGGCTTCAAAGGTTAGTTGAAATAAGTTGTGCAAAATCTAATAGCTATATTGCTTCTGAGTTTTTTGCTCGTAACTGTCATGCTGTTAAAAAACTTAGAGAGGAATATAAAGTTTCTTTCATTAGGTATGATGATCTAACATTAAAACTTTTGAAAAGAAGGTCTGATGAAGTGGTTTCACAAATTGCATCAAAAGATGAAATGGCTAAGAAAATTTTTGATAATATTATTTCTTTCAGAAAGTTAGCCATTTTTTGGTCACACTATTCTGAAGCAGATTATTTAAATGCCAGAATACTTGCTGATTAAAGTTTACTTGGTAACCAAGTAATTATAGAAGGAAATTTAAATAAAATTACAAGCAATATTATTTGCAAAAAAATAAATGGTATTACACCTTGATAAATATCTGAAGTTTTTATTTCTTTAGGTGATACTCCGCGAAGATAAAACAATGCAAACCCGAATGGTGGAGTTAAAAAACTTGTCTGCAAATTGATTGCAAACATTAATGCTAACCATGTGGGATCGTAACCTAAAGCAATTAATGATGGACCAACAATGGGAACTATTACAAAAACTATTTGAAAAAAATCTAAAAAGAATCCTAAAAAGAAAATAATAATCATTATTACAATAAATGAACTTACTGCGCCACCAGGCAAAGCAGAAATAAAACTTTCTACTATTAAATCCCCTCCAAATCCTCTAAATACAAGAGAAAATAATGAAGCTCCTATTAGAATAAAAAATACCATTGATGATATTTTTAAAGTTTCGTTACAAACATCTTCTATTATTTTAAAATCAATTTTTTTTTTTTTTAAAGAAATAATAATAGAACCGAGCGCCCCAAGTGATGCTGATTCTGTGGGAGTTGCAATTCCAAAAAGTATTGAGCCCAGAACAATAATTATTAAAATTATTGGTGGCATTATTACAGACAAAATTTCCAAAAAATTGACATTAGATTTTTTAATTTCTTTATTTATCGGAAATACATCAGGATTGATTTTTGAACAAATGAATATCCATAGGGCATAAAGCCCAACTAAAAATAAACCCGGAAATATTGCTCCAGCAAATAAATCAACACTACTAACAGGATCGGGTGCTAGATCACCAGAAATTGCTGAAGCTTGCTCGTTTGCCCCCTGAAAAATATCTGCAAGTAATACTAAAACTATCGATGGTGGGATAATTTGACCCAAAGTTCCACTTGCACAAATTATCCCAGTAGAAATTTTTTTATTGTATTTCCATTTTATCATTAGAGGCAGTGATAGTATGCCCATTGTTACAACTGTAGCTCCAACAATACCTGTAGATGCTGCCATTAAGACCCCAACAATCAAAATTGAATAAACTAATCCACCTCTTTTTTCACCCCATATTCTACTCATATTCTCAAGTAATTGATTGGCAATACCTGATTTTTCTAGCATTACCCCCATAAAAATAAATAAAGGGACGGCTATTAGAGTCTCATTGGTTAGAATTCCAAAAATTCTATTTGGAAGAACACTTAATAGCACTAAGGGAAATATATCAAGTAAGTAACCGATTAAACCAACAATTATAGCTGTTCCAGACAATGTCAATGCTACTGGGTAACCTGATAATAGAAAGATTGCCAGAAAAACAAATAAAATTAATGCAAAAAATTCCTGACTAACAATCTCAATCATTTTTTAAAAAGTTGTAAATTCTATTTATAAGCTCACAAAGTAACAATATCCCCATTAAAAAAATAAAAAATTTCAGAATGTATATATTAGCAAGTCCCCCGGTTTCTTTTGAATTTTCTCCAATAAGAAAAGATCTATAAAAATATTCATAACCCTCAAAAATGATAATGTAGCAAACTGGTAATCCAAATAACAATGCACCACAGAAATTAACAATCTTTCTGCTTTTTTCATTCAGATTTCTGTAAATGATATCTATTCTAACATGACCATCTTTACTTAATGTATAACCTATTCCTAGAAGAATAAAACAAGCATGCACCCAGATATATAGATCTTGTAACCAAGTAAAACCTATTGAAAATACATACCTAAGTAAAACGGATAGACTAACTAACAAAATCAATAAAAAAACTAGAATACTTGAAAGTTTTCCAGAGAATTCATTCACTTTAAGAAAAATATTTTTTTTATTTTTTTTTTCCATCAGATAATCTTAATACATTTTCTTTGATTGACAAATTTTTAGAATCATTTAGTTTCATTTATTATTATTTTTGAATTATTGGTATGAAAGTTTTAAGATCAATTAAATCAGCAAAACAAAGGCACAGAGACTGCAGAGTTGTTAAACGAAAGGGAAGGCTCTATGTGATCAACAAAACAGACTCAAGGTTTAAGGCAAGACAAGGTTAACTTATCTTTGCAATTCTCAGATTATTTGTAGAGCCCGAAACACCAATTGGCGCACCCGCAGTAATTACCACATAGTCACCCTTTTTCACAATACCTTCTTTTTTCGCAAGCTCACAAGCATTCTCGATCATTCCTGAAAAACTTTTTGGTTCTAGTGCGTGAATTGTATGAACCCCCCAGATCAAAGCTAATTGTCGCGCCGTCATTCTATCGGGTGACAAACCTATTATTGGAACAGTTGGTCTCTCTCTTGCTGCTCTAATCGCTGTTGCTCCTGATCTAGTGTATGTAAAAATAGCTTTTGCGAATACTGTTTTTACAACTTGTGATGCCGCTGCACTTATTGCATCAGATGTGGTCTCTTCTAATTTGATTTTTTTACTTTCCAGAATTTGCCTGTAAGAAATATCACTTTCAACACCTCTAATAATTCTATCCATAATTTTTACAGAATCTACTGGAAACTTTCCTGATGCTGTTTCTGCTGATAGCATAAGACAATCAGCAGCATCGAAAACTGCAGTTGCAACATCTGAAGCTTCAGCTCGAGTTGGCGAAGGAGAATTAACCATTGAATCCAGCATTTGAGTGGCTACTACAACTGGTTTGCCGTGGTCGCGACACGCTTGAACAATTCTCTTTTGAATAATTGGTACTTCTTCTGGAGGCATTTCTACGCCCAGATCACCTCTTGCAACCATTGCAGCATCAGAATAATTTAAAATTTCGTCCATTCTTTTAATTGCCAAAGGTTTCTCAAACTTTGCCATTATTCCTGTTTTATCTCCAATATATTTCTTTAAATCAGTTAAATCTTTAGCTTTTTGAATAAATGAAAGTGCAACATAATCAAGGCTAAGGTCCAGACAAAATTCTAAATCTTTAATATCTTTTTTGGTAAGAGAGGACATTTTAATAAAAGTTTCAGGTATATTTACTCCTTTCATATTAGAAATTTTTCCACCATTAATTATTTCAGTGGTTATTGAGCTGGAATTAGCGTTTATTATGTTCAGGATTATTTTCCCGTCATCTATAAGTATTTGGGTATTTTTTTTAACAGATTTAAAAATTTCAGGATGAGGTAAAAGTACTCTTTTTTCGTCTCCAGGTTTTGGGTTTAAATCTAATATAAATTTTTGGCCATTTCTCAGGACTACAGAGTTATTTTTAAATGTTCCGATCCTGATTTTTGGTCCTTGAAGATCTCCTAAAATTGCAATTGGTCTTCCTAATCTTTTTTCGTATTGTCTTATATGAAAAACTCTTCGTTTGTGATCATTATGAGTGCCGTGACTAAAATTTAATCTAAAAATATCAGCTCCAGCTTGGAAAAGTGAATGAATTTTTATTGGTGAAGAAGATGTGGGGCCCAAAGTGGCAATAATTTTTGTATTTCTTTTTCTTAGCATATTAGGATTTTAACTTATTATAGTTAAATTGAAGAAAAATTGATATTTTTAATTAATGAATGATGTATTTACAATAAAGGAATTTGATAAAAAAAATAGAGAAAAAAAACATATAGTTTTTATTTGTGATCATGCTTCCAATTATATGCCAAAAACTTATAAAAAATTGGGTTTATCTGAAGATGATTTTAAATCTCATATCTCTTGGGATATAGGTGCAAAAGAACTGTGTATCGGAATTGCTGAGAGATTAGATCAAAGTTGTTTTTTTTCAAATTTTTCTAGACTTTTGATTGATCCTAATAGATGTGAATTCTCATCTGAGCTCATTATGGAGGATTCCTGCGGAATAAGGGTTCCAGGGAATAAAAATTTAAATTTAAAAGATAAAAAGAAAAGATTAACTGAATATTATTACCCGTATCACAAATCTTTAGGTAACTATGTAAAAAAAAAACAAAATATTTACAAAGAAATTTCATTAGTTTCTATTCATAGTTTTACCCAAAATTATCAAAAACAAAAAAGAGGAATCGAAATTGGGTTGCTGTGGAATAGAAATATGAAAATGTTATTATCAATTCAAAAAAAATTGCAAAAAAAAAGAATTTTTTTTGCAAGTAATCTTCCTTATTCTGGTTTTTTTTATAATTATACTTTAGACAGACATTCTAAAGATGGACTTTTAAATAATATTTCCATAGAAATAAGAAACGATTTGCTTTGTAATAGAAAAAGAATTAATAAATACATTGAACTATTATCTGAAGTTTTAAGAGAATTTGCTTATGATTGATAAGAAAAATAAAGAAAGTATTGAAGCTGCAACATATCGGCGCTTAGTTCAACATCTTCAAAAGAATACAGATTTACAAAATATAGATTTAATGAATCTTGCTGGTTTCTGTAGAAACTGTTTATCAAAATGGATGGTTGAGGAAGCAAAAAAAAAAAATATTATTTTAGATTATGACAAGGTTCGTTCTGAGATATACGGAATGGATTACTCAGAGTGGAAAAAAAAATATCAAAAGCCGGCTGACTAAATGAATATATTAATTACTGGTGTTGCGGGATTTATTGGATTTCATACAAGCCTTTTATTTTTAAAAAAAAAAAATATTGTTTTTGGAATTGATGATGTTAATTCTTACTATGATGTGAAGTTGAAAAAAGATAGACTTTCTCAACTTAAAAAATTTCCAAATTTTACATTTTTTAAAAAAAAAATTGAAGATATGAATCTAATAAATCTTTTTTCGAATAAAAGTATAGATTTAATCATTAATCTTGCTGCTCAAGCAGGTGTTCGACACTCTCTTAAAAACCCTTACTCATATATAAATTCAAATGTTTTAGGACAGGTAAATTTGTTAGAACTTGCAAAAAAATTAAAAATTAAAAAATATATTTATGCAAGCTCCTCATCAGTTTATGGAGGTAATAAAGTAATGCCATTTTCTCCAAAACAAAGAGTTGACAATCCTATATCTTTATATGCTGCTTCTAAGAAATCTTCAGAATTGGTTGCTGAATGTTACTCTCATTTATTTGATATACAATGTATTGGTTTAAGATTTTTTACTGTCTATGGGCCCTGGGGAAGGCCAGACATGGCTACTTTTATTTTTACAAAAAATATAATTGAAAAAAAAAAGATAGATGTATTTAATTTTGGAGATATGAGAAGAGACTTTACTTACATAGATGATATAGTTAATGGAATTTTTGGGGCAGTGAAGTTAAAAAAAGATTTTAATCACAAAATATACAACTTAGGCAATAGTAACCCCGAAATTCTTAAAGATTTCATAAAGCTTATAGAAGAAAATCTTAAAATAAAGGCTAAAAAAAAACTTGTAAAAATTCAACCTGGAGATGTCCCAAAAACTTTTGCAGATATTTTAGAAAGTAAAAAGGATCTTAAATTTAACCCTAAAACAAAAATTGAAGTTGGAATACCAAAATTCATTAAGTGGTATAAAGAATATTATAATATTCAATAAAGTTTGCTTATTTCATTTTTGTAGTAATCGAAAACTTTTTCTTTTTTTATTTTAAGAGTTTGTGTCATAAAGCCATTTTCATATGATAGTTCTTTTTCAAAAATTAGAAACTTTCTAATTTTTTCAACACTATTAAGCTTCTCATTAATTTGATTGATTATTTTTTTTACAATTTTTGATTCTTTTTTATCCATAAAAATCAATGCGATAAGAAACGGTTTGCCATCACCATAAACAATTACATGATTTATTTCGCTGTAACTTAATATCATATTCTCAATTCTTTGCGATGAAATATTGTCTCCCCCTGAGGTTACAATCAGATCCTTTTTTCTTCCAGTTATTATCAATCTACCATTACAATCAATTTCACCAAGGTCTCCGGTATGTAACCAACCATTTTTTATCGTTTTTTTTGTTAGAGATGAATTATTCCAATACCCAAACATCAGATTTTCCCCTTTAACTAAAATTTCTCTATCTAATGATATTTTGATTTGAACTCCACTTACTGGGGGGCCAACAGTTTTTGGATCATTGCTATTTTTTCTATTACAACTTATTAATGGTGATGCCTCAGTTTGACCATAACCTTGAAGTAAAAAAAGTCCTAATCTATTAAAAAAATAACCAATCTCAGGGTTCAAGGCAGCACCACCAGAAATGAAAACTTTAATTCTTCCACCGAAATTATTATTCAATTTTTTTTTTAGTATCAAATTAATGAATAGTTTAGCAATAAAATTATTAATAACCTTTTTTTGAGTATTAATTTTAGTGTAATTGAAAACAGATTTTAAAAAAAATGATGTTAAGAAATTTGATTTAGAAATTTGGGATTTAATTTTTTTGAAAATATTTTCGTATAGTCTTGGAACTGCTGAAAAGATAGTTGGTTTTACCTCCTTCACTTCTTTTAATAATTTTTCCATCGAGCTACAAAAATAAATTTCACTTCCAATTGACATTGGAAAATATAATCCTGCCATTCTTTCATAAGAATGGGAAAGTGGTAAAAATGACAGAAATCTCTCCTTTTCTAAATTGAATTCATTTACAAGTTCTTTTGCAGCACGAAGATTGTGGATTATTGATTTGTGAGTTAATACGACTCCTTTTGGATTTCCTGTTGTCCCAGATGTGTAGATAATTGATGAAATATCTTTGGGGTAAATTTTTGTATGACTTATATCTTCTTTAGATGTCAATAAAATCTTTTTGTAATCAAGAAAATTATCAGATTTTTCAATAATAATAATTCTTTTTTTTAATTTTTTTAAGATATCTTCATTTTGTTTAAATACTCTTTCATTTTCTAAAATTATGAACTTGGGCGAAGAATCTTTTATAATAAAATCATTATCTGAATTGTTATTTGTTACAAAGCTTGGAACTGTGATAGCTCCCAAGGACATTATGGCCAAATCAAATTCAACCCATTCAATCCTATTTGCAGATAATAAAAAAACTCTATCATTTTTCTCCAAACCATTTTTTATAAAAAAACTTTTAATTTTACGAACATTTGTTTGAATATGTTTGAATCCAAAACCTGACCACTTATTTCCATCTTTTTTAAACAAGAATTTTTGGTTAGGTTTTTTTGTTGCCCAATAGTTCAATAATTCGGGAAGATTGTTTAATCTTTTTAAATTACTTGTAATTTCAATTTTTTTATTCATTTTATAAGAATACAAAAAATAAAAATATTTAAAATACCTTTATTGTCATGGATTTACCTAACTGGAATTTAAAAGAGTTTTACCCCTCATTCACCTCTAATCTAATAAATAAAGATATAAAGATTCTAAAAAGAAAAACAGGAGAATTTTCATTAAAATTCAGAGGTAAACTTAATTCTTTAAAAAAAAAACATCTTTTTCAAACTCTAGTTGATTATGAACAAATTGAAGAACTCGCGCAGAAAATAAAAAGTTTTGCTTACTTAACCTACTGCACTGACCAGTTGAATGAAAAGAAAAAAAAGTTTTATCAACTTATAGACGAATCACTTTCAGATATAGAAAAATTAATAATATTCTATGGTATCGAGTTAAATAATCTTAATGATAAGCAATTATCAGTTTTTTTTGACTCTAAATATAAAAACTGGATAAAAAATCACAAAAAATTTAAAAAATATCAAAAGTCAGAAGACAATGAAAAAATTTTAGTTGAAAAATCTCTGACAGGATCTTCTGCTTGGATAAAATTTTTTGATCAAAGTATGACAAGATTAAAATTTAGATTTAAAGAAAATGATCTTACAGAAACAGAAATTATTAATCTTTTGACTTCCACTGACCAACAAACCAGAAAAGAAGCGGCTGAAGTTTTTGGAAAAACATTAAAGGAAAATATTTTTAATTTTTCTTTTATAATTAATACATTATCAAAAGATTTGGATATTGATAAGAACATCCGCGGATTTAAATACTCAGAATCCTCACGACATCTCTTGAATCAAATTGATAAATCTGATGTTGATTCGTTAGTCAAAACTGTAACAGAAAATTATTCTAAAATTTGTCATAGATACTACAAATACAAAACTAAGTATTTTGGAAGTAATAAACTAAAATATTGGGATCGAAATGCTCCTTATCCAAATACCAAAGATTTTAAAATTTCCTGGAATCAAGCTAAAGATATTGTTTTGGACTCATATTATTCTTTTGATACAAGATTTGGTGATATTGTAAAATTATTTTTTGATAACAATTGGATAGATGCCAAAGTATCAAAAGGAAAAACATCTGGTGCTTTTTCTCATCCCACCGTTCCAAGTTGTAACCCAAAAATTTTAGTTAATTTTCAAGGAAGAATAAGAGATGTTATGACCCTTGCTCATGAATTGGGTCACGGTGTTCATCAATACCTAGCTAATAAAAATGGATTACTTATTGCAGACACCCCTTTGACACTTGCGGAAACAGCAAGCGTATTTGGTGAAATGTTAACTTTTAAATCATTATTAAAAAAATCAAAAAATAAAGATGAAAAAATATATCTTTTAAGATCAAAAATCGAGGATATGCTGAACACAGTTTTTAGACAAATTGCTTTTTTCAAGTTTGAAAGGAATTTACACAACAAACGGATTCAAGGAGAGTTGACCGATGATGAAATATGTAGCTTGTGGATGGAAAGTCAAAAAGAATCTTTGGGTAAAAATGTAGAACTAACGGGAGACTATAAATATTTTTGGGCGTATATTCCGCATTTTATTCATTCTCCTTTTTATGTTTATGCATATGCATTCGGTGATTGTTTGGTCAATTCACTCTACTCAAAATACGAAAATGGTGAAAAAAAATTCAATGATAAATATTTTTTACTTCTTCAATCTGGTGGTTCTGAACACTACAAAAAACATTTAAAAAAATTTAATCTCAATCCTAAAGACAAAAACTTTTGGCAACTTGGAATGAATTTAATAAAAAATTTTATAGATGATTTAGAACATTTAAGTTAGATTGATCCCATGAAATTAGTAGTACCCGCAGAAATATATGATGGAGAGAGTAGGGTTGGTATAACCCCCGACTGCATACCTTCATTATCTAAAATGGGGTTTTCTGTTTTTGTCCAATCTAATGCAGGAATAGGATCATCTTTTACAGATCAAGATTATAAAAATACTGGAGCTAAAATTTCTGTAAATCAAAAAGAACTATATAAAAATGCAGATTTAGTAGTTAAAATCCAAAGACCAACAAAACAGAAAAAAATTAATGAAATTTCTTTTTTGAAAAATTGTAATGTTTTAACTCTTCTTTATGAACAAAAATTTAAAAACGAGTATAATCTTCTTAAAAAACTAAAAATTAATGTTTTTGCCTTAGAGAGGATGCCTCGAATATCTCGTGCTCAAAGTATGGATGTATTATCTTCCCAAAGCAACTTATCTGGTTACAAGGCTGTGATTGATGCAGCAAGTCAATTTAATAAAGCTTTTCCTCTAATGATGACATCAGCAGGAACGGTGGCGCCTGCCAAAGTCCTTGTTATTGGAGCTGGTGTGGCCGGCCTTCAAGCCATAGCTACAGCGAAAAGACTTGGTGCAGTTGTGTTTTCGTTTGATGTTAGAGTATCAACCAAGGAACAAGTGGAAAGTTTAGGAGCTAAATTTATTGAAGTAGAAGATAAAAGTAAAGACTCTGGTGAAACATCATCAGGCTACGCTAAGGAAATGTCTCAGGGATATAAAAAGAAACAAGCAAAATTACTTGAAGAAAATATAAAAAAAATGGATATCGTGATATCAACTGCATTAATACCAGATAAACCGGCACCAAGGATAATTTCCAAAAAAATGGTAGAATTAATGAAAGTGGGTAGTATTGTTGTAGATCTAGCCTCAGAGTTTGGTGGAAATTGTGAGTTAACTAAACATGGGGAAATATTTAACTTTAAATCAAAAAAAATAATCGGTCCAAAAAATCTAGCAGCTACTGTTTCGCAAGATTCTTCAAGGCTCTTTTCTAAAAATGTAGTTAATTTTTTAATGAATTCTTGTGAGTCTGGAAAATTTAAATCTTTTAACTGGGAAGATGAAGTAGTGAAAGAAACATGCGTGATTAAGAATCTTATTGGTAAAGGAAAGTAGATGGAAGGTATTGATCCAATTATTAATTTAATAATGATTTTTATATTAGCTTGTATAATAGGTTATTATGTAATTTGGGGAGTTACATCAGCATTACACTCACCATTAATGGCTGTTACCAATGCTATCTCAAGTGTGATCATTGTAGGTGCCTTAATTGCTGCAGGTCCTGAGGACTTAAATTTTTCTTCTGTGATGGGATTTCTTGCAATTGTACTTGCATCAGTTAACATCTTTGGCGGATTTGTAGTTTCACATAGAATGTTGTCAATGTTCAAAAAAAAAGAGAAAAAGAAGGATAAATGACTGAAAATATTACAGCTATTTGCTATTTGATATCAGCCATTTTCTTTATTTTGGCGTTAAAAGGGTTATCCAATCCAGAGTCGGCCAGAAATGGGAATCTCATGGGTATAATTGGAATGATCATAGCTATAATCACAACATTGTTTAATCCAAATGTACTTTCTTATGAATTAATTGTTTTTGGCATTTTAATTGGTGGAGCAATTGGTACATACATTGCCATAAAAATAGAGATGACAGCTTTACCCCAACTTGTAGCGGCCTTTCATTCTTTAGTTGGTCTTGCTGCAGTTTTTGTTGCTACCGGTGCATTTTACTCTCCAGGAAGTTACGGAATTGTAGATTCCAATGGAACAATTTTCGCATCAAGCTTGATAGAAATGTCAATTGGAGTTGCAATTGGAGCAATTACATTCACAGGTTCTATAATAGCTTTTTTAAAGCTTCAGGGCTTAGTTAGTGGAGCTCCTACTACTTTTTTTGGGCAACATTTTCTTAATTTAGCAATCTTTATTTCTCTCATAGTTCTAACTGTTGTTTTTACCATGGAGTCCTCAAAGGATATTTTCTGGATAATAGTTGGTTTATCATTATTACTTGGAATTCTTCTTATAATTCCAATTGGTGGCGCTGACATGCCTGTAGTTGTTTCAATGTTAAATTCTTACTCTGGATGGGCTGCAGCTGGAATTGGCTTCACATTATCAAACCATTTGTTGATTATTGTCGGGTCACTGGTAGGCGCTTCTGGAGCAATACTAAGTTACATTATGTGCAAAGGAATGAATAGATCTTTTGTTAGTGTTATCCTTGGAGGTTTTGGAGTGGAAGAGGGAACCGCGGTTGATAAAAATGAAGGAAAAACTGTTAAAACAGGAAGCCCAGAGGATGCTGCTTTTATAATGTCAAACGCTAGTAATGTAATAATTGTTCCAGGTTATGGAATGGCAGTGGCACAAGCACAACATGCGCTGAGAGAAATGTGCGATATTTTAAAAAAAAATGGAGTAACAATAAAATATGCAATTCATCCAGTGGCTGGAAGAATGCCTGGACATATGAATGTTCTCCTAGCTGAAGCTAATGTTCCTTATGACGAGGTCTTTGAACTTGAGGAAATTAATAGTGAATTCTCAAATACCGATGCGGCATTCGTAATTGGAGCAAATGATATAACAAACCCTGCTGCAAAAACCGATAAGACTAGTCCTATTTATGGGATGCCAATTCTTGATGTCGAAAATTCTGGAACAGTACTATTTGTTAAAAGATCAATGGCCTCTGGATATGCTGGAGTTGATAATGAATTATTTTTTAGAGATAATACAATGATGTTGTTTTCTGATGCAAAAAAAATGGTAGAAGATATCATAAAAAGTCTTGATTAGTTGAATTAAATTTTGAAAAGGAAGATTTCCTTAAGGAAAATTCAGATTTTGTATTTATGTATAGGTACTAGTATCCCTGAATTTCAATTTTTTTTCTGAGCATTTTTTTACAACGACGTGTGGCTTCATTTAAAAGCCTAGCTTTTTTTTCAGAAGGTTTTTCGTAAGCTCTTCTCTGTTTCATTTCTTTGAAAACACCTTCTCTTTGGAGCTTTTTTTTCATTGCTCGCATAGCCTTTTCAAGATTGTTATCTCTAACTTGTATTCTTATTATTTTTTATCTCCTGTTATTTGCAGTTTATTTATATAAAAATTTATAATAATGTAAACTTAATTTTATAAAAACATGCAAAAAACTAAAATTGATAAAACTAAATTTTTTATGAATTTATTGGAAATTATACCTCATTCAATGAATTTAGATGATGCAATCTACAAGACACTCAAAAAAATCAAATTAAATGAATCTTCTTTTAATGATATAAAGTCAAATTTTCTTCCCAATGGGACTAAGTCATTAATGAATGAGATAAATGAGATTATAGACTCAAAACTCAGAAAACTAAAAAAACCTAATAATTTTATGAAATTTCGTGTTAATGACAAAGTCAAATACTTTGTTATACAAAGAATTAAAATTTTTAATGATCTTATTGATAAAAAATTTTTTTTAAAAGAAATATTAAATCCAAATCTTTTTATTAATTCTAATAAAATATTATTTAATATTGCAGATGAAATTTGGTTTCTTTGCGGTGACAAATCAACCGATTTTAATTATTATACTAAAAGATTCATTCTAATGAATGTTTATGCAGCAACTTTTTCCTTTTCTTTTTTTGACAAATCAGAAAGCTTGTCAAAAACTAAAGCATTTTTAGATAAACAAATAAAGTTAGTATTAGCCTTTGGTAAAATAAAACAAAATATTAAAAAATCTATGTAACCCTGGTGTAGTGCCCCATTTTTCTTAATGGTTTGATTTCTTCTTTGTAATAGTCGTAAAATTTGAAGATTTTCTCAATTTTTTCTTTATTTTTATAATCATTACCGATTATATTTACCATTTTACAACTACTAATTGGTTCTGGATCTTTTACTTTTTTATTAAAAATTGAAAAAAGTAAGTTTTGATATTGACTATACTTACAGAAATCTATTGACCAATGACCAGAATTGTGTGGTCTTGGAGCTAGTTCATTGATAACGATTGAATTATCCTTCATTACAAACATCTCAATAGCTAAAATTCCAATTAGATTTAATTTAGATGATATTTCCAATGCTATTTTTATAGCATTATCTTTAGTTTTTTTTTCAATTTTAGCTGGAAAAATAGTTTCTCTTAAAATTGAATTCTTGTGAAAGTTCTCTACTGGTGGGTAGTAGCTGCAATTATTTTTTGTTCTACATACAATTACTGAAATTTCTTTATTAAAATCTAGGGTTTCCTCTAGAATATAGTTTTTAAAGTTAAATTTCTTGAAATTTTCTAAATTTGATTGTTGGACAGTGTACTGTCCTTTTCCATCGTATCCAAACTCACAAGATTTTAATCTTGCTGTATTCCCAAAGAACTCTAATGATTTTTCTAAATCAATGAAATTACTTAATGGCTTGTATCTAGCAGTTCTGATGCCTTTCAACGAATTCAAAAACTTTTTTTCCTTAAGCCGATTCTGAGAAATCTCTACTATTTGTGAACTTGGGAATAAATTTTTACTTTTTTCAATTTTTTTTAAAACTTCTTTGGGAATATTTTCTGTTTCAATTGTAAAATTATCAGCTGAATTTATAAAGTCATTTAGAATATTTTTGTCATTATAGTTGCCAATAAGGTAATGATTACAAAATTGTTTGGCACTAAAATCATTAGCTTGGGATAGAACTATTGTAGAAAAATTTAATTTTTTTGCAGCTTGGCAAATAAACATTCCTAGTTGTCCACCTCCAAGAATACCGAGGTCGAATTTATTCATTTTGAGGTTTTTTTTTTATTGATTTGGTTTGATTTTTTTTAAAAGTTAAAAGTTTTTTTTTAATTTCTGGGTATTTATTAGCTAAAATTGATATTGCGGTCAATGCTGCATTTATTGCACCGGGTTTCCCAATTGCCAAAGTTGGCAATGGAATTCCTGCTGGCATTTGGACAATAGATAAGAGACTATCAAGACCTTTTAAACTTTTTGATTCTATGGGAACTCCTAGAACTGGCAGATGAGTTAATGAGGAAATCATTCCTGGGAGGTGTGCAGCTCCTCCAGCTCCCGCAATAATAACTTCGACATTTGTTTCTGCTATTTTTTTTGCATAGTTATATAGTCTATCTGGTGTTCTATGAGCAGAAACAATCTTTTTTTCATATCCGACACTAAATTGTTTAATAATACTTTCAGAATTTTGGAGAGTTCTCCAGTCTGACTGGCTACCCATAACTATTGAAATAAGAATTTTTTTTTTCATGACAAATAATTCTGGAAAATAATTTAAAAACATAATAACATTAAATTATGGAAAGAGCCGTTCTTAAAGAAAAAAAAATCAAATCTCTAATTACAAAACATCAAGAATTCGACATTTTAATACAAAAGGCTTCAAACAATCTCGCAGTTGATGATTTAGAAATTAATGATTTGAAAAAGAAAAAATTAAAGATAAGAGATGAGATCACCAGATTGAGAAGGTGATTAGTTTTCGATTTCCTTGATTTTTTCGATAAGCTTTGCAAGATCTTCTTTACTGCATAGTCCAAGCTCTGCAGGGTTTTGAGCGCGTAAGCTTTGAATATTCCAATAACTTCTGTCTCTTATAGATTGCACAGTTTTCTTTGTTGTGCCAATTATTTTACAAATCTTTGAATCTGGAACATTAGGAAAATTTTTTAGCAACCAATAAATACCATTAGGTTTATCTGCTCTTTTTGATAATGGAGTATATTTAGATCCTTTAGTTTTTGTTTGGGGCATTGGAATATCCGAATTCTTAATTTTTAGGGATGAACTTTCATTTTTCTCACATTTATTAATTTCATCAAGAGTTAGTTCACCATTTTCAAGCGGATTTCTTGGCAAAATCCCGTTTGATACTTCACCATCAGCAATAGCCTGGATTTCAAGGACATGTAATCCAACGAACTCAGAAATTTGTCTAAAGGAAAGTGAGGTATTATCAATTAGCCAGCTTGCAGTGGCTTTAGGCATAAGTGGTTTTCTCATAACTTTTTTACATTTTAAGTATAACTTTACCTATATGTTTACCTTCGTAAAGTCTTTTATGTGCATTTATAACATCATTTAATTTATATCTAGAGTCAATAAAACATTTAATTTTTCTATTTTCAAGAAGAGGAAAAACAAATTTTTTAAGTTTTTGCAGTATTTTATTTTTAAACAAAGTATTTCTTATCCTCAGAGTTGAACCCGTAATTGTTAATCTTTTTAACATAATTTTCATCAAATTTACTTCAACTTTGGAACCTTTCTGAAATCCGATATTTATTAATTTACCATCATTGTCTAACAAGTTA
>CACEXK010000008.1 GCA_902563505.1 uncultured Alphaproteobacteria bacterium | reverse complement strand
TGCCTTTTTGATAGTTATAAAAAAATAATAAAAATACTGAGTTAAATAAAATTTTTCACGAAAGTTATGAGCTTATTTTCTTTTATATTTTTGAAATTAATTTGATGATAGTGAGACCTTTAGATAAAAAATGTTTTTTGTAATTTTGAATTATGATACTTTATTAAATCTGATATGACTCAATCAATCGACACTAAAATTGATACTTTCTTGAAACCATTTTCTGATGTCATAACCAATTTAGTTTTTGATAGTTTCTCTTTTTATGGAACAGATATACCATACATAGTATGTTGGCTATTATTTGCGAGTATTTATTTTACCTTGTATTTCCGATTTGCAAATGTACGATTTTTCAACAGAGGAATAAAAGTTGCTGTAGGAAAATATGATAATCCAAATCATCCAGGAGAAATAACTCACTTTCAGTCTTTTACTGCTGCAATGTCTGGAACCATTGGGCTAGGGAATATTGCTGGTGTTGCAGTTGCAATATCAATTGGTGGCCCTGGAGCTATGTTATGGATGATAATAACTGCCTTTTTTGGAATGACATTAAAATTTGTTGAGGTTAGTCTGGGCCATAAATACAGAATTATTCATAAAGATGGAACAGTTTCTGGTGGAGCAATTAGATATTTATCTTCAGGCTTAAGTGATTGTGGATTTCCAAAATTTGGTAAAATCTTAGCTTTTTTATTTGCGGTATTTTGTATTGGAGGATCTTTTGGAGGTGGAAACATGTTCCAAGCAAACCAAGCTTTTCAGCAAATTGTTGAAGCTACTGGTGGAGTTGAAAGCCCTTTTTACCAAAAAGGTTGGTTAGGAGGAATTTCTTTTGCAATTATCGTTGGATTTATAATAATTGGTGGAATCAAATCTATAGGAAAAGTTACAGAAAAACTAGTGCCAATGATGGCAATAATTTATGTGGTTTCGTGTATGATAATTATATTTAGTAATTATCAATTAATTCCAGGAACCTTTGAAAAAGTTATCTCCTCAGCTTTTAATATGGAAGCTACAACTGGAGGCTTGCTTGGTTCCCTTATTGCGGGTGTAAAAAGAGCGGTATTTTCAAATGAATCTGGAATTGGATCAGCACCGATAGCCTATGCTCCTGCGAAGAGTGATAATCATTTAAATACAGGATTTATGTCACTTCTTTCACCATTTGTTGATACAATAATTGTTTGTTCAATGACTGCTATGGTTATAATAATTACAGGTGTTTATCAAGGTAATGATCAAATTCAAGGAGTTGAATTAACATCCAGAGCTTTTGAATCAGTTTTTAGCTGGTTTCCAACTTTGTTAGCAATTGCTATAACTCTTTTTGCAATATCAACACTAATTACATGGTCCTATTATGGTTTGAGATGTTGGACATATATTTTTGGGATAAGTAGTTTGAGTAAATATTCATTTAAGCTTATTTTTTTATCATTCACTGTAATTGGAACTTCATTAAACTTAGGTAGTGTTATTAATTTTTCAGACTCAATGATTTTTGCTATGTCCATTCCAAATATTATTGGTCTTTATTTTTTATCTTCAGAACTTAAAAAGGATTTAATCAAATTAAATAACTAGATATGCAAAAAATTTTAATTGCCTCAGATCACGCTGGTTTCTTACTCAAAGAATCTTTAATCAAAAAACTTAAAGATAATTTTGATTTTGAAGATCTTGGAACAAAAAGTACTGAATCCGTAGATTATCCTGACTATGCTCATAAGCTATCAGAAAAAGTTTCATCAAGTATTTCTGCTCGCGGGGTTTTGATTTGTGGAAGTGGAATAGGTATGTCTATGGTAGCTAACAGATATAAGAATATAAGAGCAGCGCTTTGTACCAATGAAGAAATGGCAAAACTTTCAAAACAACATAATAACGCAAATGTTCTGGTTTTAGGTTCTAGGTTGATTTCTGAGGAAGAAGCTATTAAATGTTTATTGATGTTTTTCAATACTAACTTTGAAGGAGATAGACATCAAGCTAGACTTGACAAGTTCAATGATGTAAAAATATAAATTAGGGAGTAATTATGACTGAACAAATATTTTTCGAAAGTAGTTTAACGCAAACTGATCCAAAAGTTTTAGATGCTATAAAAAATGAATACCATAGACAAAACGATCAAATAGAACTTATTGCATCAGAAAATATTGTATCCAAAGCTGTTCTTGAAGCCCAAGGAACAATTTTAACAAATAAGTATGCTGAGGGATATTCTGGCAAAAGGTATTATGGTGGTTGTGAGTATGTTGATGTGGTTGAAGACATATGTATTGAGAGAATAAAAAAAATTTTTAAAGCTGATTTTGCAAATGTTCAAGTTCACTCAGGTTCGCAAGCAAACCAGGCAGTTTTTTTAGCCCTCCTAAAACCAGGTGATACAATCATGGGTATGTCATTAGCTGCAGGAGGACACTTAACACATGGTGCACCCCCTAATGAGTCTGGTAAATGGTTTAACGCTGTACAATATGGGGTAAAAAAAGATAGCGCTTTAATTGATTTTGACGAAGTTGAGAAATTAGCATTGGATAACAAGCCAAAGTTAATAATTGCAGGTGGTTCAGCTTATCCTAGGATAATTGACTTCAAAAAATTTAAGGAAATTGCAGACAAAGTTGGCGCTTATTTATTGGTAGATATGGCTCATTTTGCTGGTCTTGTTGCAACAGGGCATTACCCCAATCCATTAGAATATGCTGATGTTGTGACTTCTACAACGCATAAAACCTTGAGAGGACCAAGAGGAGGGATTGTGCTAACAAATAATGCTGATCATGCAAAAAAAATTAATTCTGCTGTTTTCCCTGGTCTTCAAGGAGGACCTTTGATGCATGTGATTTGCGCAAAAGCTGTTGCATTTGGTGAAGCTTTAAAACCAGAATTCAAAAGCTATATCAGTTCAGTAATTGAAAATGCGAAAACATTATCTGATGTTATGCTTGAGAGAGGATTGGCTGTTGTCTCTGAAGGAACAGATACTCATCTGGTTCTTGTTGATCTTAGACCAAAAAAAATTGACTGGAAAGGCAGCGGAGAGGTCATTAGAAAACGCAGGGATAACCTGTAACAAAAATGGTGTCCCTTTTGATCCTGAGAGTCCTTTTGTAACTTCTGGGATTAGACTTGGGTCTCCTGCCGGAACAAGCAGAGGTTTTGGGATAAATGAATTTAGGTTGATTGGAGATTTAATCGGGGATGTTCTGGATGGTTTATCTGAAAGTCCAGATGATAATTCTAAAGTAGAAAATGAAGTGAAAGTCAAAGTCAAACAACTTTGCGAAAAGTATCCAATTTATAGTTCGGTTATTTGATAAGGTTATAATATGCGCTGTCCATTCTGTGGTCATGAAGACACAATTGTTAAAGACTCAAGACCCTCTGAAGACAACAGCGCTATTAGAAGAAGAAGACAATGCCCGGCTTGTGGAGCAAGATGCACGACCTTTGAAAGAGTCCAATTGCGAGAGTTGATGGTGATAAAAAAAAATGAATCGAGAACAGTTTTTGATAGAGAAAAATTAGTCAGGTCAATGAATATTTCATGCAGAAAAAGGCCGGTAAAGCAGGATCAAATTGAACTAATTGTAAATAGTATTCAACGAAGATTAGAGAGCTCAGGAGAGACCGAGATTCCTACAAAAATTATCGGAGAGTTAGTTATGGATGCACTAAAGGAGTTAGACAGAGTTGCTTATTTGAGGTTTGCATCAGTATACAAAGATTTTCAAGAAACCGACGATTTTAGAAAGTTCATTGATATAAATTTAAATCTAAAAAAATGAATGGTCCACAAACGGATATTGATAAAACCTACATTAATGTTGCTCTTTTTACTCTTAAACAAATAGTAGGTAGAACATTTCCTAATCCCCCCGTTGTTTGTGTAATTGTTGAGTCATCTTATACCTTAACTGATCATAAAATTGTCAGCTTTGGATTAACCAGTTTTACTGGAAGACCTCATGCTGAAGCTAACGCTATTGAATCGATTAATTATAAAAAAAATAAATTTTACACACTTTATTCAACACTTGAACCTTGCTCACATCAAGGGAGATCAGAATCATGCGTTTCAAAGATAATAAGTTCAGGATTTATTAACAGGGTGATTTTTTGCACTCTAGATCCTGATAAAAGAGTTAATGGAAAAGGGAAAAAAAAGCTAATTGATAATAATGTTATTGTTGATCACGGAATAATGAAAAATAGTGCTTCAAAGATTTATGAAGGTTATTTTTTAAACAGAAAAAAGAAAAGACCAAAGGTCATTCTTAAATTAGCAATTTCAATGGATGGTTTTATTTCTTTTAAAGAAAATATAAGAAGTAAAATTACAAACCGAATGACTAATCAGTATTCTCAAATCATTAGATCGGAGGTTGATGGAATTTTGGTGGGTTCAAATACTGTTAAGGTTGATAATTGTATTTTGAATTGTAGATCACCTGGTCTAAAAAAATTTTCTCCAGTAAGAATCATTCTCAATAGAAGTTTAGACCTATGTTTAAACTTAAAGATTTTCAAAGATTGTAGTAAACAAAGAACAATAATTATTACTCAAAATAAAGATTTGGAAAAACATAGAAAATATTTGAATAGAAATATTGAAGTTAGATATATTACCCCTAAAAAATATAACCTAAGAAATATTTTAGAAGATTTGTCCTCTATAGGTATATGCAATCTTCTTGTTGAGGGAGGTGCAAAAATTTTCAGTTCATTTATTAAAGAAAATTTATTTGATGAGATTTTTTTATTCCGAGGGAATTTTTTTATTGGGGACGGTGGTTTAAATGCAGTAAATTCAGAAAAGAATAATTTTTTATCAAAGAAAAAGTTTTCAATTAGAGAAAGTATTAGATTTGGTAATGATAGTCTTGAAATTTTAGATTCTCTCAAAAAAAATAATCAGTTGGATAGTAAAAATGTTTTCGGGAATAATTAGAGAAGTTGGTGAAATAAAATTTTTCTCAAAGAAGAAAGATACTCTTGGAATAAGATCAAATTTAAGCAACCTGGTTTTGGGTGAATCTATTTCTTGTTCAGGTGTTTGTCTTACAGTTTCTAAAATAAAAAATGATATTTTTTTTTGCAACTTATCCAAAGAAACACTTGAAAAAACAAATTTTGGAATGATAAAAGAGGGAGATAAAATTAATCTAGAAAAATCTTTAAAGATGGGAGATGAGATCAGTGGTCATCTTGTTTTTGGGCATGTAGATGGACTTTCAAAAATAAAAAAAATTACTGATATTAAAAATTCAAAAATAATTGAGTTTAATGTTCCGAATGAAATCATTAAATTTCTTTCGCCAAAATGTTCTATTTGCCTTGATGGCATTTCACTCACTGTCAATAAAGTAAAAAAAAGAATGATCGATGTCAGTATTATACCCCATACTTGGGAAAATACTTCATTGAAATTTTTAAACGAAGGTAGTCTAGTTAATACAGAAGTTGATATGCTAGCTAGATATGTTTTTAAGGCGTTAAAAAAATGAAATCATTTTTATCCCCAATTCAAGAAATAATCAAGGATCTTTCATTAGGAAAAATGGTTGTAATTGTAGATGACGAAAATAGAGAAAATGAGGGTGATTTGATGTTTTGCGCATCTTTTGTTTCTCCAGAAAAAATTAATTTTATGGCAAAATATGCCAGAGGACTAATTTGTTTAGCTTTAGATAAAAAAAGGTTTAAGAAGCTTAAACTTAAATTGATGACAGAAACAAATCAAAGTAGACATAGAACAGCTTTTACTGTTTCAATTGAAGCAAAAAAAGGTGTTACAACAGGAATAAGTGCTAAAGATAGAGCCCAAACAATTAAGGTTGCTGTTTCAGCTAATTCTAAATCTACTGATCTCATAAGTCCTGGTCATATATTTCCTCTTTTGTCAAGCGATGGAGGTGTTCTTTTTAGGGCTGGTCATACAGAAGCTGCAGTTGATTTATCAAGACTATCAAGTTCTGATCTCCACAGGTACGGTGTCATTTGTGAGATTATGAATGACGATGGGACGATGGCTAGGTTTAAAGATTTAGTAAAGTTCTCCAAAAAACATAAATTGAAGATGTGTTCTATAAAAGATTTGATAGAATATAAAATTCAAAAAGAAAAATTAGTAAAATGTTTAAGATCCGATGAATTGACAATTGATAAATCTAAAAAATTTAAAATGTATGTATACCAAAATATTATTGATGGGACGGAACACTTGGCACTAGTTAGAGGAGATATATCCGAACAGAGGAATACTTTAGTTAGGATGCACAGCTTAAATATTTTTTCTGATCTTTTGGATCGTAATAATAAAGATTTAGAAAAAGCAATTGATATAATATCTAAATTAAACCATGGTGTAATTGTTTTGATCAGAAACCCAAGGAAAGAATTATTAAAAAAAGAAAAAAAAACCTCTAATTCAAAAAAAAGTATTTTGAAGGAATATGGAATTGGTGCTCAAATACTAATTGATTTAGGTGTAAAAAAAATAACCTTGCTGACAAGTTCATCAAAAAATATTGTTGGTATTGATGGTTTTGGTATAGAGATAAATGGTACAAAAAAATTATCCTAAAAAAATCTTAATCATTTTTTCTGACTTTTATCCTGAGATTTCAAAGAATTTGCTAAAAGGCGCAAAAAAAGTCCTAGAAAAAGATAATGTAAATTATGAAGTAATAAGAGTAGATGGAACTCTTGAAATACCCTTTATTTTCCAGAAAAATAAAAATAAATATTCAGGATTTATAATTTTAGGTTGTGTAATTAAAGGAGAAACTGATCATTACGAAATCGTAAAAAATATTACATTAAATTATATTTATGAGTTGTCTTATAAAGAATTACTACCAATGTCCTGTGCAATTTTAACTGTTGAAAGTTTTTCACAAGCAATAGAAAGGTCAAAAAACCCTAAAAATAACCTTGGTGAAAAATCTGCAAAAGTTTGTTTAAATTTAATTGGTTTGCTCAATGAAAAAAAATCTAACTCCTAAAACACTATCGAGATATGTCGCCGTTCAAGCAATTTATAATTTGAATTTTTCTAATAATGTAGTTGATATTAAAAAAAATTTTCTCAATAAAGATGAATTTACTTTAAATCTTGATTTTGAGAACAATTTTAATGGAAAAAAATTTAATAAAATTTTTTTTGTAGAAATTTTTGAATTGTTTACAAAAAAAAAATTTTTTATTGATGATTTAATTAAATTACACTTAGATGAAAATTGGCACATAGATAGATTGCCAAAGGTCTTGCTAGCAATTTTGAGGGTGGCAATTTCAGAAATGATTCACTCACCTAAAATCTCTATTGCAATATTAATTAGTGAATATTTAAAATTGACGGAATCATTTTGTTCAAAAAATGAATGTTCTTTTACAAATGCTATTTTGGAAAAAATATATGTTTCAGAAAAATTAAGCAAAAATAAAAAATAATGAATGAAGAACAAAAAATAATTTTGAAATATTTTTCCCCAGTTGCAAAAAATGAAGAATCACTCGGATTAATGAATGATGCAGCCATCATCTACAGAAAAAAATTAGTAGTTTCAACTGATATGATGGTTGAAAACCAACATTTTGATAAGTCCTATGATCCAAAATGTTTAGCTAAAAAGCTCTTAAGAGTAAATTTATCTGATATTGCTGCGATGGGAGCTGAACCTTATGGTTATACTCTAAATATTTCACTTCCTAAAAAGAATAGTATTATTTGGATTAAAAGGTTTGTAAGCGGATTGAGAGAAGATAATAAAAAATTTAAAATTAAATTATTTGGAGGTGATATTAGTTGCTCATCAAAAATATTTTTATCTGCAACTATTTTTGGAATTACAAGTAAAGAGGTACATAAGAGTTCCTTTGCGAAAAAAGATTCAGGTATTTATGTTGCTGGATATTTAGGCGATGCTTCATTAGGCCTTGAAATAAAAAAAAATAAAAAAATTTATAATTTATTTAACACTTCAATCAACGAATATTTTTTAAAAAAACTTTATTACCCAGAACCGCAAATTAAGTTAGGAATATCCCTTTTGGGTTTAGCTGACTTTTGCACTGATATTTCTGATGGACTTGAGGTTGAATTGTCAAAGGTTTGTGAAAATTCAAACTTACAAGCAAATATATTTTTATCAAAAATTCCAGTTTCAAATAAAGCAAAAGTTTTTTTTAAAACTTTGAATACCCGAAAAAAAGATATATGGAATAAGCTTCTTTGCGGAGGAGAGGATTACAAATTGCTTTTTTCAGTGAGTAAAGATAAAGAAAAATTACTTACAAAAAAAAAAATAAAAGGTATTTCCAAAATTGGTTTTTTTACTAAAGGTAGTGGTGTTTCTTTCTTTGATGATAAAAACAAAATAGTAAATTTAAAAAACAAAGGTTTTAGTCATTTTTAATTTTTGGTGTTGATGAAGTCTTTTATTATGATATAAACATAAAATATTCACAGCGTTATGTATTTAGAATTTTCAATTGTATTTCTTTGCTCGATTCTGTCATTAGTTTACGGGGCATTTACTATAAAAAATATTCTCGAAGCTCCAGAAGGTTCTGACAGAATGAAAGAAATTGCCGGTGCTATTCAAGAAGGAGCCCAAGCTTACTTGACTAGACAATATCTTACAATTTCAATAGTAGGAATTATTATAACAGTTTTACTCTTTTATTTAATCCATAATCCATTTGTTGCAGTCGGTTTTGTCATTGGAGCTTTTTTATCTGGGTTAGCTGGTTTTATTGGTATGTTTGTATCTGTTAGAGCTAATGTAAGAACAACTGAGGCTGCAACTGAAAGTTTATCTAAGGCTCTTGATATTTCATTTAAATCAGGAGCAATTACTGGTTTTTTAGTAGTGGGTTTGGGTTTGTTTGGTTTAATCAGTTACTACTGTTTTCTTAACTCTCATTTTGGTATCAGTCAAGGTAGAGAAACTGTTGAGGCTATGGTTGCATTAAGTTTTGGGGCTTCATTGATTTCTATTTTTGCAAGATTAGGTGGTGGTATATTTACTAAAGGAGCAGATGTTGGCGCTGATTTAGTTGGGAAGATTGAAGCGGGGATACCAGAAGATGATCCAAGAAATCCGGCCGTTATTGCAGATAATGTTGGGGATAATGTGGGAGACTGTGCAGGGATGGCTGCTGATTTATTTGAGACTTATGCTGTAACTATAGTTGGAACAATGGTTCTTGGACTTATACTTTTTCAAGGGAGTGACCAACAAGTATTCATGATGTTTCCTCTATTAATTGCAGGTGTTTGTATTATCTCATCATTGATAGGTGCTTACTATGTGAAACTTGGGGATTCCAACAATATTATGGCGGCATTATATAAAGGTTTAATTATAACCGCTTTTGCATCCATAATTTTAATTTACTTTGCAACAGAATTTTTTATAGGCATGGATAAAGTAATCATAAATAATGATTTGTTTATTGAATCATTCTCTGGTATTGATCTTTTTTCTTGTTCACTTATAGGTTTGATAGTAACTGGTTTGATAGTATGGATAACTGAATTTTATACGAGCACGGAATATTCTCCAGTTAGATCAGTCGCTAATTCATCTCAATCAGGTCATGCAACGAATATTATTCAAGGACTTGCAGTATCAATGCAATCAACAGCGCTCCCGACATTTGTTATAATTCTCGGGATTGTCTTCTCATACAAGTTTGCTGGATTATATGGTATTTCAATTGCAGCAACTACAATGTTGGCACTTGCTGGAATGATTGTAGCTTTAGACGCATATGGTCCTGTTACGGATAATGCCGGGGGCATTGCAGAAATGTCAAACTTACCTGAATCAGTAAGAAAAACAACAGATGCACTAGATGCTGTCGGCAATACAACAAAAGCTGTGACTAAAGGTTATGCAATTGGCTCTGCGGGTTTAGCATCTCTTGTATTATTTGGTGCCTATACCCAGGACCTAAAATATTATTTTCCAGATTTAGATGTAAAATTCTCGCTCGATGACCCCTATGTCGTAGTGGGTTTGCTTATAGGTGGGCTACTTCCTTATCTTTTTGCATCAATGGGGATGACAGCAGTTGGAAAAACTGCAACCAAGATTGTTAATGAGGTAAGAAGACAATTTAGAGAAAATAAGGGAATTATGACTGGAAGGTCTAAGCCTGAATATGGAAAGGCTGTTGATATTTTGACTAAAGAAGCAATTATAGAAATGATTGTTCCATCTTTACTGCCTGTTTTAGCACCTTTTGCAACTTACTATCTTATTTTATTAATATCTGGTGATTCTTCCTCTGCTTTTACTACAGTTGGAGCAATGCTATTGGGTACTATAGTGACTGGTCTTTTTGTTGCGATTTCCATGACTTCGGGTGGAGGTGCTTGGGATAATGCAAAGAAGTTCATTGAGGACGGTAACTATGGTGGAAAAAATTCTGAGGCTCATAAAGCTGCTGTAACTGGTGATACTGTGGGTGATCCATACAAAGATACAGCTGGTCCAGCTATTAACCCAATGATAAAAATAGTAAATATTGTCTCGATACTTCTTTTATCAATGCTTTCATAAAGTTTTTAATCGTCAGCCTTGCCGCTACCTATATATGGTCCTTTGCCTCCCATAGGCACACCTAAATTTCCAATCAGTTGTCTGAAAAATGATGTTTTCTGGCCTTTAGTTTTTGTTTCAAGAGAAGACATTGCAACATCAATTGTTTGATGTTCGTCATAAATATAAATTTTTCTTAATATATTAGATTTATCAAAATTCAGTTCTAGTATATATTGCTCCTCTAGTTTGGCATCAAGAAATGCAGTTTTGGAATTTACCGTTCCAACATAATAAAATGAATTATCACCTAATGTACCTTCGAATGTTGGTTGACCAAGTATTTTTATTACATTTTCTTTATTATCTTTTTTAATATTTAGTAAAGAAACAATATTTGCATCAGGCAAATTTCCATGAATTGATTTTTTACTGCAAGAAGATATTGCAACTATTGAAAAAAATAATATAAAAAATTTAATAATAACAAATTTGTGCATGATGGATAAAGCTTTAAGACTTGTTTACAATAAAATAGTAGAACAATCAAAAAAAAATTTTTTTTTTAATGATATAAATCTTCCTAATAGTGTTGATTCACGATTGGAATTATTTCAGTTAAACCTTATAATAATTCTTTGGTATATGAGATTTTCAAAAATAAATAAAAACGATATAGAATCAATAATTTCTTTTTTTACAAAAGATTTGGAATCCTTATTAAGAGAATCTGGTGAGGCTGAGTCAAGAATTGGGAGAAAGACCAGAAAATTAGTCGAAAATTTCTTTGGAAGATTATACGCATATTCAGAGCAATTTGATAAAATAGAAAAAAATGAATCAAATGAATTAAAATTAAAATTGAAATTTAATTTTAATTCAACTTCTATAAAAATTTCAAAAATTTATGAATATGTTAGATTAAATATTATTTATTTTTCAAAGCTAGACAGTTCATTCTTTTTTAAATTAAAGTTTGATTTTGCTGATAATTAATTGTTGTTTGTTAAAAAACTATTGTCAGGTTACAAATAATTTTGTAAACATTCTTATTTACGATAATTTTATGGCTGTACCAAAAAGAAAAACTACCCCGTCTAAGAGGAATATGAGAAGATCACATGATGGTCTTTTAAGTGCTAATTCTCATGAGTGTCCAAATTGTGGTGAACTTAAATTGGCTCATCATATTTGTTTGGCTTGTGGATATTACAATAAGAAGGAAGTTGTTACTAAATCAAATCTGGAATCTGAAGAAGAATCAAATTCAGACGATTAATTGGAGAATATAATTGAATGATATAGTTCTTGCCATCGATGTTATGGGTGGTGACTTTGGTCCTAAAACAACAATAGAGGGAATTTCCATGGCATCGAAAATTTATCCCAATGTTCGATTTAAACTTTATGGAGATAAAACCAAGTCGCTAGATCAACTTAAAGAAAATTCTGAACTTAATAATTTTGAATTCATTCATACCACTGAAAATATTAAAGCTGATGATGAACCGGTCAATGCGCTGAGAAAATTGAAAAAGTCGAGCATGCGATTAGGAATTGATAGTATTAGAAACTCTGAATCTCATGGTTTTGTTTCTGCAGGAAATACAGGGGCACTTATGGCAATTTCTAAGTTTGTTCTGAGGACTATAAATGGAATAGATAGACCGGCTATAGCTGGAGTTTTGCCAACAATGAAAGGTCAAACTGTTGTTCTAGATCTGGGAGCTAATGTTGATTGTTCTAATGATAATTTAGTTCAGTTTGCACTAATGGGAGATATTTTTTCAAAATTAGTATTAGGAATAAAAAACCCAAAGATTGGACTTTTAAATGTAGGATCAGAACATATCAAAGGAAATCTAATTGTAAAACAAACTTTTGATGACTTAAAAAAGATATCATCAAAAATAAATTTCTTAGGCTTTATTGAAGGTAATGATATAAATAAGGGAAATGTTGATGTAGTTGTTACAGATGGTTTTTCTGGAAATATAGCACTAAAAACAGCAGAAGGTGTGGCAGAGTTGATCTTTACTTTTTTAAAGAATGCTTACAATAGTTCACTTATTTCAAAAATTGGTTATTTATTATCCAAACCTGCACTTAATAGATTTAAAACTAGAATTGATCCTAGAAAATATAATGGTGCTGTTCTTTTAGGTCTAAATGGTATAGTTGTTAAAAGTCATGGTGCTACAGATGCATTTGGTTTTAGCAATGCCATTGGTGTGGCAATATCTTTAATTGAAAATTCTTATGTAAATGAAATTGAGAAGAAAATAGAAATTTAAACATTAGATTTTATGATTTATTCAGAAATAATTGGTTTTGGTCACTACCTTCCAAAAAAAATACTTAAAAATAATGATTTAACAAAAATAGTTGATACATCTGATGAATGGATATACTCGAGGACTGGAATAAAACAAAGACATATTGTCAATAAAAGTGAATTAACATCAGATTTAGCAATTAAGGCAGCTGAGGATGCATTTACCCAATCAAATACTGATCCCTCAGAAATTGATTGTATTATTGTTGCTACAACAACTCCTGACAATACTTTTCCATCTACAGCAACTAAAGTGCAAAATTATTTTAGTATAAAAAATATTCCATCATTTGATTTGCAGGCAGTTTGTTCAGGTTTCATATATAGCCTTCAAGTTGCAGATTCATTTATTAAATCAAAAAAATCAAAAAAAATAATTGTAATAGGTGCAGAAACATTATCAAAAATTGTCGATTGGAAAGATAGGAGAACATGCGTATTGTTTGGAGATGGAGCTGGTTCAGTAATTCTTTCATCAACAAAGATCAAAACTGGTGTTATGTCCACAAAATTATACTCTGATGGATCATGGCATAAGAGTCTTTTTGCAGATGGAGGACCATCCTTGAATCAAAAAGTTGGTAAAATTAGAATGGATGGTCAAGATGTATTTAAACAGGCAGTAAACAAGCTCAGTGAAGCAACAGAAATGGCTTTAAGTGATTGTGGTTTAAATATTTCTGATATTGATTGGTTGGTTCCACACCAAGCTAACCAAAGAATCATTAAAAGCACGGCAAAGAAACTTGGTATAGAATCAGACAAGACTATAAGTACTGTTGAAAATCATGCTAATACTTCAGCAGCATCAATTCCATTAGCACTGTCTAGTTCATTAAAAACAGGTAAAATAAAAAAAAATGATATTCTTGCTTTATGTGCAATTGGCGGAGGGTTAACTTGGGGAAGTTGTATTTTAAAAGTCTAAATAATATAATCAGAATATGAAAAAATCAGTTCTAACTAAATCTTTAATGATTAACTATCTCAATGAAACGATAGGTTTATCAAAAAGAGAATGTCAAATTTTTTTTGAAACTTTTGTAGAAATAATAGTGGAAAGAATATTAAAAAAAGAAGATGTAAAGATTGTAAACTTTGGGATTTTCAAAATAAGAAAAAAAAAATCAAGAATTGGAAGGAACCCAAGGACCAAAGAAGAGGTTATGATTTCTAGCAGACATGTCATTCGCTTTAAGGCTTCTGAATTTCTTTTGAATACTATAAATTCTAGTTCAACAAGTAATGATGAAAAATCATGATGCATTAAAAACCATTGGTGAGGTATCAAAATTAATTCAAGTTCCAGCTTATGTTCTTAGATTTTGGGAAAAAAAATTCAAGCAAATCTCACCTATAAAAAAGAACGGAGGAGTAAGATATTACAGTCCTGAACAAGTATCAATCATTGAGAGGATTAAAAATTTGTTATACGAGAAAAAATATTCTATTAATGGTGCCATAGGCGTTCTAAAAAAAAAGAATAATTATGAAATTGAAAAGAAAAATATGATTCAAGAATTAAAGCATTTAATTGATGAAATAGAAAAAAATATATAAACCATATCGGGGCGTGGCGCAGCCTGGTTTAGCGTGTCCGTCTGGGGGACGGGAGGTCGCTGGTTCAAATCCAGTCGCCCCGACCAACTAAAAAAATCTATGAAAAAAAAATTTAAAATTTTCTATACTACTTGCGAAAATAAAATAGATGCAAAAAAAATCGCTAGAAATCTTCTTTCAAATAAAAACGCTAAATGTATAAATATATTTAAGAATGTTGAAAGTTTTTATGTTGATAATGACTCAATCGTCTCCTCTGAAGAGATCATTATGATAATAAAAACTCATAATTCTAAAAAAAAAATTGAGAGTGCCCTAGAAAATATTCATCCGTATGAAACACCAATTATAGTTGAATTGAAGGCCAATCAACCAAATAAAAAATACTTAGACTGGTTTTTGAAAGACTCAGAATAACATTTAGTGTTGACAGTTCTGAATTATAAGTTATTTTTCATAAAATATTGATATGCATACATTTTCATTAAAACAAAAAGACATTAAGAAAAAATGGTATCTTATTGATGCAAACGGTCTAGTTTTGGGTAGATTGGCATCAAAAATATCAATGATTCTTAGAGGCAAGCACAAAGCTATCTATTCCCCACATTTAGATTGTGGAGACAATGTAATTGTAGTTAATGCCAAAAAAGTCAAATTAACAGGATCGAAAGATAAAAAAAAGATTTATTATAAACATACAGGTTATCCTGGAGGGATCAAAGAAAAGACCTTTAATGAAATTTTAAATGGTAAAAACCCGAATTTTGTTATCCGTAAAGCTGTTGAAAGAATGATGAATTCCAATGCATTATCTAAAAGACAGTTATCAAATTTAAAAATATTTTCTGATGAAAAACATACACTTGATGCCCAAAAACCTGTGTCTTATGATTTTTCATCGCAAAATAGGAAGAATAGTATTTCATAGTTATGGATGAAACTAAATCAGAAGAAAAAAAGTCAGACCCTATCAGTTCAGAGATAGATAACAAACCTGTTCTGGACTCACTAGGTAGAGCTTATGCAACTGGAAGAAGGAAAACCTCTGTTTCAAGAGTTTGGATAAAGTTCGGAAGCCCTAAAATAGTTATCAATGGCAAACCAGTTGAGAAATATTTTCTTCGGAAGATTTATACTTCTATTCTAGAAGATCCATTGAATAAAACAGATAATCTTAACAAAGTTGAGATATTTTCTACAGTTTCAGGTGGTGGTTTATCTGGTCAAGCTGGTGCTTTACGCCATGGAATAAGTCGTGCTTTGGTAAATCTGGACCCATCTCTCAGAAGAAAACTAAAGAAACTTGGTTTCCTTACACGTGATGCAAGAAAAGTTGAAAGAAAGAAATTTGGAAAACATAAAGCTAGAAGAAGTCCACAGTTTTCTAAAAGATAAAAAATGACTCTAAATGTTTGCGTTTTTGGTGTGTCTGGTTATACGGGCGCGAAACTTCTTCATTTTATTAATAAGCATAAAAAAGTTAATCTAGTTGGTGTTTTTGGTAAAGCTTCTGAGGGAAAGAAACTATCATCAATTTTGCCAAATTTAAAAAATCTAAAGAATCTAGAAATTACAGACTATAGGAAATTTGACTTTAAAACTGTTGATTTGATTTTTAGTTGTCTTCCTCATGGAGAATTCCAACAAAGCATTTTCCCACAATTAGATCCTAAACCTTCAATAATAGATTTGTCTGGTGATTTTAGAATTAAGGATTTTAAAAAATATGAATTATTTTATGACATAAAGCATAATTCTAAAGAAAAAAAAAATATTTTTACTTATGGTCTCACTGAAATTTATAAAAATGATATTAGTAATTCAAAATATGTTGCTAATCCAGGATGTTATCCAACATCAATTCTACTTCCTTTGTTGCCTCTTGTAAAAGAAGGCATCTTGAAGAAATCGCATATTATCATTGATTCAAAATCCGGAATGAGTGGTGCCGGGAAGAAACCCAAAAACAAAAAATTATTTGCCCAATTAGAAAATAATTTCTTCTCCTATAATATTGAAAAACATAAACATATTGCTGAAATTGACCAAGAATTGACAAAATATAATAGTGATACCACTTTTACTTTTATACCACATATTCTGCCAGTATTTAGCGGTATTCAATCAAATATTTATATCGATAAAGCAGGTATTAATGCAGAGGAAACATTAAATTTTTTGGCGAATTTCTATAAAAATGAACCTTTCATTAAGTTTTTTTCTAAAAACACTCCCAAATTAAGCGATGTACAAAATACTAATGATACTGTTATAAAAGTTTTTTCTGATTATTCTAATAAAAAGATAATAATTATTAGTTGTCTAGATAACTTGATTAAAGGAGCTGCTGGTCAGGCAATCCAGAATATGAATCTTATGTTTGGTTTTGATGAGACTGAATCACTTATGTAATATGAATGAAAAGCCCTTAATAAAAAAATTTAAAAATAAAAAACCATCAATATCAGATGATGTTTTTATAGCTGAAGGTTCAAAAATAATTGGTGATGTTGAGATAAATAATCATAGTAGTGTCTGGTATAATTGCGTTATTCGAGCAGATGTAAATTTTGTGAAGATTGGTAAAAAAACAAATATTCAAGATGGAACTGTGATTCATGTTTCCTCTAATGGATTTTCAGCTAATGGTAAGAAAGGGTTTCCAACAATTATTGGAGACTGTGTTACAGTTGGTCATAATGCTACAATCCATGCTTGTAGGATAAAAAACTATGCTTTAATCGGAATGGGATCAGTAATTCTAGATAATGCTGAGATAGGTGAGATGTCACTAGTTGCTGCAGGTTCAGTAATCACCCCTGGAAAGAAAGTTGGAGATTTTGAGCTTTGGGCAGGAAACCCAGGAAAATTTGTAAGGAAAATTAGTGAAGCAGAAAAAAAATTATTGTTAAATACTCCTGAGGTATATAATAATCTCAGAAAAGAATTTTTAAAAAAGTAGTTTGAGTTTTACTTTTTTAATTTATAATTTAGTATTATCAAATTAATGTGGAAAAAAAAAAACATAGCATTCTTTCTTCTTCTGTTTCTCCTTTATTCTTGTGAAACGGTTTCTGATTGGACTGAATCAATCGGCTCTGATTCAGAAGAAATTGATCCGAGTTTGGGAGAAATCCTTGCAGACTCAGACCCTGAAGCTAGCTTTGAAGGTGTTGAAGTGATTAGTGAAGAAGAGCAAGACTTACTATCAGATGATAATGTTAGTGAAGCTACTATTACTGAAGCCGATGAAAGTTTACCGCCTGTTCCTCAAACAGAGTATGACTCTTCATCAATCTCAGGTGATGATGGAATTATTAATGAGGAATTAGATAATCAAGTTGTTCAAACGCCACCCCAAGCTCCAACTCAACCAACAATATTAAATTTTCCTGGATCAACACTTAATCTTAGTGACAAGATTCAATATAAAGTGGCAACCATAAATTTTGTTTCTGGTTCAAGTAATGTTGGGATAAAAGGTTTAAAAAAAATTAAAAAAATCGCAAAGCTTGCAAAGGAGAGAAATGCAAAAATTAAAATTGTTGGGCATGCAAGCAAACGAACTAGAGATATGCCAATAGCTGAACATAAGTTGGTTAATTTTGTAATTTCTGACAAAAGAGCTCAGTCAGTAGCGCAGGTTTTTGTAAAGAAGCATAATTTTCCTAGTGAAAGATTGATTACTGAAGCTGTTTCAGACTCTAAACCGTTATTTAAAGAAATAATGCCCGCGGGAACTACAGCTAATCAAAGAACTGAAATCTTTATAATTTATTAATAAATGTGAAAAATTTAACTAAGATTGCGATTGCTGGTGTCGGGACAGTAGGTCAAGGTTTGATTGACTTAATTTTCAAAGATAATGGGAGAAACAAAAAAAAGTTTAATATTGAAATTTCAGCAATAGCTTCCAGAAGGAAATTAAAATTATCAAAAAAAAACCTGAGTAATACAAAAATATTTAAAGACGCATCAAGTTTACTTAGTTTTGATGATTATGATATTCTTGTTGAGTTAATTGGTGGTGAAGATGGTGTTTCTAAGAATATAATTTTTGATGCTATTAAAAAAAAAAAGAATGTAGTAACAGCTAATAAAGCACTAGTGAGTAAACATTGGAAGAAGATTAAGACCCTGTGTAATCAGTATGATTCAAGTTTAAAGTTTGAGGCTGCTGTAGCTGGTGGAATTCCAATTATTAAAATTCTTAATGAATTTTTAAAATCAAATAATATCAAGAGAATTTATGGGATTTTGAATGGAACATCTAATTATATATTAACAAATATGTTATCTACTAAAAAAAATTTTTCTGAAATATTACAAAAGGCTCAAAAACTTGGTTATGCCGAATCAGACCCAACCTTTGATATTAATGGCATTGATGCGGCTCACAAGCTTTCGATATTGTCAGCAATTGCATTTGATATTGATGCAAATTTATCTGATATTTTTGTTGAGGGAATCAGTGAAATGGAACTTATTGATCTTATGTATGCAGAGACTCTAGGTTATAAAATTAAATTGTTGGGAATGTCTCAAATAAAAAATAATAATATCTTTAATTTTGTTTATCCTTGCTTGATTGATTTTAGAGAGTCAATTGCAAATGTTGATGGAGTTTATAATGGAATAGTTGTTGAATCTGATTTTTGCAATAAAAGTTTTTTTCAGGGTGAGGGTGCTGGCTCAAATCCTACAGCAACTTCTGTGTTTAGTGATATAATAAATATCTCGAACAATCATTCTAATAAATTAAGAAATCCTAAAGAAAAAAAAAAAAATCAGGATATTTCCGAGAGATTTGGTAGTTATTATTTAAGGTTTACAACTATAGACAAACCAGGCGTAATATCTGGGATCTCTCAAGAATTTAAAAAAAATAAAATTTCAATGAAGTCTATGCTTCAAAAAGACAATAAACCAGAAAAAAGTAAAAATGCTACAATTGTTGTAACTACTCATAATTGTTTGGAAAGGAATATGAAAAAGGCGCTTAAAAAAATAAATAAATTAAATTTTGTTTTAAAAAATACTGTGGTTATACGTATAGAAAGTCTTAAATAATTGATCTAGATTTTTTTAGAAATATTATGTCTGAAGATTTTAATAGTTTTATTTTAGGAAATCAAAAGTTAAAGAAGAATGATCTAGATGGTGCTATGTACCATTTCCACTCATCTTTAAAAGTAAAAAAAAATAATGCTGAATTATATTTAAAAAATTTTGAATTATTTTGTAAAAACAAAATAACCAAAAAAAACTTTCAATTTTTAAAAACAATCTGTGAATTTTATTTTGAAGATAATTTAATTTATCATCAGTTAGGTTTTGAAAAGGCAATCAGACTAACAAAATTTTATCAGCTTAAAATACCTTCAAAAATAACAATTTTTAATAGAATTAATTTAGAGATTATTGATGATAGTTTGCTAAAATTAATTTTAAAAAAATGTTTGATAGTAGATTTAGATCTTGAAATTTATCTTACCAAATTACGAAAAGAGTTGTTAAAAACTTTCCTTTTAAAAAAAAAAAATAATTTTTTTTTAAAAATATACCTTTTTCTGGTGGCTTTTGCTGAACAATGTTTTTTGAATGAATTTATATATAACGAAGATGATGAGGAGAAGAAATTATTATCTAACTTAGAAAATAAAATAAAAAAAAAAAAAAAAATCTGTGAAGTAAGTTTGTTATTACTTTCTCTTTACAAGCCTATATATAGAGTCGAGCATTTGAATTATAAGCTAAATAACTATTTTTCATCTTCTATGGAATTCAATAATTTTCTTAAATTTGTTTTTAATGACCCTAAGTATGAAAAAGAAATTGTTAAATCAATAAAATCAATTTCTAATTTTTCAAATAAAACTTCAAAATTAATAAAAAAGCAGTATGAGGAAAATCCTTATCCACGATGGCGATATACAGAGAATGTAATTTCAGAAATAGATTTAAATGATCTTGCCAAGAAAATAACAAAAAATGATTTTTATGAAAATTTTTTTAAAAAACCCAAAATACTCATTGCTGGTTCTGGAACTGGTCATCAAGTTGTTCAATATTCTGCAATTAAAGATTCAGAGATTTTTGCCGTTGATCTTAGTAAAGTGAGTTTGGCTTATTCGATAAGAAAAACTAAAGAAATGAATATTAAAAATGTTAATCATTATAATTTAGATTTATTAGATTTAAAATTATTAGATAACAAATTTGATATAATAATTTGTACGGGATGTTTGCATCATATGGAAAGTCCAGAAGATGGGCTGGATTCTCTTTTGAATCATTTAAAGCCCGATGGACTCCTAAAATTAGGTTTATACAGTAGGCATGCAAGATCTGAAATTAAATGGGCAAAAGAATATATAAAGAAAAAAAAAATTAGTGTGACTGAAGAAAACATTAAAAACTTTAGATCAAAAATATTCATCTCAAAAAATAAAAATTTCCAATTTATTAGAAAATCAAATGATTTTTTTTCTTTGTCAAATTTCCGAGATCTAATTTTTAACTATAAAGAACATTGTTTTGATTTATTTCATATTAAGAAATTACTTAAAAGTAGAAAATTAAAATTTTTAGATTTTGTTGGTTTACCTCCTTATGTTCTCAATGAATTTGCAACTTTGAATCCAGATTTTAATGAAAAATCTATATTAGAATTGTGGAATAAATACGAGTTAACTTATCCTAAAACATTTTTGGGTATGTACCAATTTTGGGTAAAAAAAAATAGTTGTACGAATTAAAAATATTAAATAATTGACTTTGTTGTAATTATTTTTTTTCCAATAAGTGGTAATGCATAATTTATATAATCTTTAGAAACATTGTTAGTTGTTTTATTATAAAAATTTCCTGTCATTGTTTTAGTTTTTCCAGCAACTTCGCCCAAGGAATTAACTGTAAACTGTATTTTATAAATTTTGCTAAATTTTTTTCTTTCTAATATTCCTGCAGAAAATGAATCATTGTTTTTATTAGAAAATCTTGCAGCAAAAACTCCAATTTGATAAGCTTCTTTTTGATCAATCTCTGATGCTGAACCAATGAAACATCTTTGAGGATACCCAAGAGTATCAGCTCTAACTCTTGGTAATTTTAATTTAGATTTAATCTGTTCTGATAAAAAATCGCCCAAAGAGCCAGTGCCAGAAAGTTGAATGTTCCCATGTGAATCATATTCTGATTTTTTAATTATTTTTTGTGTGATTAGTTTTTTGTTTTTATCTTGAATTCCCTCAGATATTGCTAAAATACATCTTCCATATCTATTATAAACTTTTTTTATTTTTTTTAAAAAATCATTCATATCAAAAGAGTGTTCTGGAATAAATGTTAAGTGAGGACCGTCACTTTCTTTCTTTCTCAAAAGTGATGCTGAGGCTGTTAAAAAACCTGCATGTCTTCCCATTACAATTCCAAGGTAAACACCTGGAAGTGATTTAATGTCAAAGTTTATACCAGAAAATAGTTGTGCAACATATTTTGCTGCTGAACCAAAACCAGGTGTATGATCATTTTTTACCAAATCATTATCTATAGTTTTTGGTATATGAATGCACTGAAGTTTATAATTAATTCTTTTTGTAAATTCTGAAATTATCCTTAGGCTATCTGAGGAATCATTTCCACCGATATAATAAAATCTTTCAATTTTTTTTTCCTTCAATATTTTTAAAATCTCTAAACAATACTTTTCGTCAGGTTTATCTCTTGTTGAACCTAATGCTGCTCCTGGCGTATTTGCAATAGTATTTAAATCTTTTTTTGATAATTTACTTAAGTCGATGAATTTATTGTTGATAATTCCATTAACACCATTTCTAGATCCAAAAATTTTAGAATTATTTTTTCTTTCCTCAAATACAATTCCAACTAGAGATTGATTTATCACAGAGGTAGGGCCACCTCCTTGTGCAATTAATATATTATTATTACTTCTCATTTCAAATTATGATAAATTTTGATTATGCAGATTAAAAGGAAAATTGAAGAAGAACAATCAAAAAATCAAAATTTTAAAAATTTAATATCTGTAAAGTATCAGGAGTGGCTTCAAAAAGAAAATGATAAAAAATTAGAAAACGAACTTTGTGAGAAATTTAATCTTAATCCAATTGTTTCAAAACTTTTATCTATTAGAAAAATTTTTCCTGAGAATATCCAAAACTTTTTTAACCCAAAAATAAAAAATCTTTTACCAGATCCATCAGTTTTGCATGATATGGATTTAGCTACAGACAAAATTGTTAAATTAATATTAAAAAAAAAAAAAATTGGAATCTTTGGAGACTATGATGTTGATGGAACTACATCCACAGTGATTCTCTGTCATTATTTAAAAGAAATTGGAATTGATTATGAATTCTACATACCCGATCGACAAAAAGAAGGTTACGGACCGAATATAAATGCTTTTGAGAAATTGATAACAAAGCAATGCCAAATTATTCTTACATTGGATTGTGGAACAACTTCTTTCAAAGAAATAAATTTTGCAAGAAAAAAAAATATTGATGTTATAGTTGTTGATCATCACAAAGAAGGAAATGGCCTTCCAAGTGCTTATGCAATTGTAAATCCTAATAAAAAAAACGATAAATCTAATTTAAAAAACCTATGTGCTGCTGCAGTTACTTTTTTTGTAATTATTTCAGTTAATAGAAAATTAAAACAAAGCGGATTTTTTAAATCTTCATCTCCAAATCTTATCGAGTATCTCGATCTAGTTGCTTTGGCCACAGTCTGTGATGTTGTTAAACTAGATTTAATTAATAGGACATTTGTCAAGCAAGGACTGAAGGTTCTCAATAAATCTAAAAACCTAGGTTTGATTTCACTTTTAAATGAGACACAGGTCAAGACAGATATAAATGACTACCATCTTGGTTATATAATAGGACCTAGGATTAATGCAGGTGGTAGAATGGGTAATTCCTCATTGGGTGCTAAACTTTTGCTAAGCTCAGATCAATCGATTGCAGGTGTTATGGCAAAAAAACTAGACGACTACAATTCTCTAAGAAAAAAAGTTGAAAAAATGGTTGAATCTGAGGCCATTAAAATGGTTAGAGAAAATGAAAAAATTATATGTGTAAATTCAAAAGAATGGCATGAAGGTGTAATTGGCATTGTAGCAAGCAAATTAACAGAAAAATTTAATAGACCATCTATCGTTATTTCAGAGCAAAATAATATTTGCAAGGGTTCATGTAGATCAATTGCAGATTTTGATATGGGTGAGCTAATTCTAGAGGCACTAGAAATTGGAATTCTTGAATCAGGTGGTGGACATAAAATGGCAGGGGGGTTTTCAATTAAATTAGATAAAATTAAAAAATTTAAAACATTTATTGATGACAAATACCGAAAGAGTAGGAAAGAAATAACAAAATTTTATGATTCTGAAATTAAACTTTCTTCAATTAACAACGAATTTTTTTTTGAAGTTGAAAAGCTATCGCCCTTTGGACCAGGAAACCCGAGGCCTAAATTTTTAATTAGAAACTGTTTTTTAAAATACTCAAAAATTGTCGGAGAAAATCATCTTTCTTGTTTTTTCGAAGATGTCTATGGAAACGGAATTAGAGGTATAGCTTTTAATGCTGTAAAAAATGAAATTTCAACAATTGTGAAATCGGATATCTCAGAGGTAGATTTAATTTGTTCAATTAAACTAAATAGATGGAATAATGATGAGAAAGTTGAGCTGCAAATTGAAGATGTAATAATAAACTAGTCAACAATTCTCATTTGAGTGTAGTAAATCTTGCAATTTTTTCCATCGGTGAAGGCCAAACATTCGAGATATTCAGATAACCTTGCATTAGAACATCCTGCCTCCTTATAAAGTGGGATTCCATAGAAATTTTTTTCAAAGTTATTTTTAAATTTATTCAACTCTAATTTTTTTTTATTTGGGAGGTTTTTGAAGCTTTTTTTTATTTGGAGCACAGTTTGTTTATATGGATAAATTATCTCCACACCTCTGATAAAGCACATAGAGTTGGTTTTAGCTTTTCCATATGCAAAATTATTTATTAAGATTAGGCTACAAACTAGTAATATGTTCAATAATAATTTCATAAATATTTAATTTACTTAAAAAATAAAATAGATATATATAATTCTATATATAAATGTCAAGACTTAGTCCCCTTCGTCTAGTGGTTTAGGACACCGCCCTTTCACGGCGGCAACACGGGTTCGAATCCCGTAGGGGACGCCAATATCTCTCATCAACCTATTTAATCTGTAAGAACAAACCTTATTGGCACCTGAATACTATCTTCAACAGCTAGCCCTAATTTTTTGGCTGGCACGAAAATCCACTTTTCAATAGTTTCTTTACTAACTTTATCTAATATACGGTGACCCGAAGATTTTTTAATACTAACATTTTTTACCGATCCATCATTATTTACAGAAACTCCTAAAATGAGTTTGCCTTGAAGACCTTTTTTTCTAGCCATTATTGGATAAGGTGGATGTGGGTTATTAACAGAACCAATTTTATAGATAGCTTTAGATAGTTCCTTATTTGTTACATTTGCATTTGGTTTTATATCAAAGGATCCTAGATTTTTTTGTATATTATTTTTGTTTTGAGGATGTTTGATAGCCCTGGTTTTTTGCTCACTTTTACTTTGTTTAGATCTTGAGCGAGTTTTTTGTAGCTCTAACTTAGTTACTATAGAAATATTTTTCTCTTTTGGTTTTTTTAAATCCACACTTTCTTTTTTATTAGCTATAGGATCCTCTTTTTTAATATCATTAGATTTTTCTATTTCCTCAATCTTGACAATCTCAGTGACTAATATGCTGGTTTCTGGTTTTTTCAATAAATCTTTACTCAGTAAAAAAATACTCACTAATGCCGAATGCATAACCAATGATGCTATAAGATATTTAAACTTAAAGATTTTCATTAAAAACTTTTATTAACCGTAAACATCATATTAAAGCCTTCTAATGGATAAGTATTATAAACATTGTAGTTTCCTGCTACAGAATATTGGTAATAATTTTTGTTAAGTATATTATTAAACATCATTGAATAATCAAAATCGTAGACAGTGCCACTAAATCCCATGTCAATCAAGTAATATCCGGGCTGAATAACATTGTAATTTTCTTCATCATTTATCCTTCTTTGAGATGACTGATAATATAAACTACTCTTAGGATTAAAGTATTTTGAAAATTTATATTCAAGGTCTACAACATTTTTAAATGCTGGTATTCCAGTCAGATCAAAGTCTCTTCTGTGACCAGCTCTATATTTTGATTGTGTTATTGAAAAGCTATTAGAAAAAATAAACTGATTATTTAAAATGAACTCGATTTTATTTTCAATCCCATATCGATGAGATCTGGCAATATTTCTATTTAAAAAAGTTGCGTTGTCATATTTAATTTCTGAAAGCATTCTCATATAGTAAAAGCTTGTCATTATTTTTAAATTATCTTCTAAAAATTTGTGACCAAATTCTAGGTCTAAGGATTTCTGAGATGAAAGTTTGAAATTGTGAGTAGCTGCTACAGATCCAGCACCAATTCTTTCATCAATATTTGGATATCTAAAACTTCTACCACCTTTAATTGTTAATGAGTTATTTTCATTCAAAAATCTTTCATATCCCAGATGAAATGCAAATTGATGATCAGGTTTTATAATTGTTTCTTGTTCTCCTGTTGACCCCCATGTGTATGCAGAGTCGTCTTTCATATCTCCAGCTCTCAACCAATTCCATTGATATCTAAAACCTACAGAAATGCTATCATTATCAGTTAAATTAATATTTGAGTTAAAGTAGGGAGCAAAGTTCAAATCAGATGCTTTATATTTTTTATACCATGCCTTATTTCCTTCCATTCTATCAGAGTAATAATAAGCATAATTAAAGTCTATTCCGATAATTGATTCAGAACTAAAATCAAATATTTTTAGGTCACTTAAAAGTCTTGGACTAACTTGATATGTTGAGATTCTTGTATCAAGAGCTGATGGAAATAAAGCAGAAGATATAAACCTACCCTCGCTTTTGTTATATTTATATGATCCATCCAAAATAAATGTATTAGAATTATTTAAATCAAAAGAGGTACCATAGAAAAGTTGGTGACCATTGTTTTGACTGAAGTCCGCGGGTGTATCACTTGATCTTGGGTCGATATGAAAACCATTCGAGTTTGAAAAATTTCCTGTATTTACGCCTACATCACCGGGCAGTTCTTGAAATTGATTATTAGATTTTAAATTTAAATAAAAGTCGTAGTACTGATTATCGTAAGAAAACTCAATCCCTCCATTATTTTGATATAAAGCGCTATTTCTTCTGTAACCGTCAGAGAAAATTAAATTATGGTTTCCTTTTACAGAAAAATTATTTTTTGTTTTAGTTGCACTTAAATAAGATCCAAATTTTCCCAGAGAACCAATTGCAAAACTTGTATTTATTTGGTCACCTTTTTTTATAGATTGATCAGTTATAATATTGATGGAACCAGCTGTTGCATTATTACCATATAAGACTGAGCTATTACCCATAATAACTTCGATTCTATCAATGCTATCTCTAGGAATAGTGGTAAAGTCAACTAACATAAGATCAATATTTGTAAGCCTTTGACCGTTCAAAAGTATTAATGTATTGCTAGTTGCTGTATCTCCAAAACCTCTTATATCTATGGATTGGCTAGCCCCTAATCCACCCCCTCGAAGATCTTTAATTTTTATTCCTGGAAGCTTTGCAATTAATTCAGGAATAGATTTTGATGGGTTTGATTGAATAAAATCTTTATCTATGATGTAGGTTTGTGCACCAACTATTTTATCTTTGATTAGTCTACTTGATTTAATTATTAACTCTTCTTGAGCATGAACAAAAAATGAAAATAATAATAAACAAAAAATAAATATTTTAAAAAAATAACTTCCCATATTAAGGCTCCTTTACCCTAGGGCTTTTGTTAGCAACATTTAGTGGGAAAATTATTGCCCACTGAGGTTTATCACGTCACCTCAATGGAAGTACCATAACCAGAAGACCTACCCGTAGCCTGATTGAATGACGCTAGCTTAGCAGGTCTCCTGACTTGATGCTTAAGACTTTGTCGCCTTCCCAAATTTAATCAGTGGCCTCATGACAAAGTACACATCACACAGTAGCGGGGGCTGTACTAGATTTTAACTAGTTTCCCTTTTAACTCTTGCGAGCACTAAACATAATTAATATATTATTTCAAAGTTAATTTATGTCAACTGAAATGATCAATCAAAAACAACCACTATGAGTATTATTGAAATTGATGTGCATTCAGCAAAACCAAAAGATCATTTGCAGATTTTTTTTGGAATGGGATGCTTTTGGGGGGCAGAGAGAAAATTTTGGTCAGTTGATGGTGTCTTGACAACTGCTGTTGGTTATGCAGGTGGTCACCATGAAAACCCAAAATATGATGAAGTATGCTCTGGAGAAACTGGGCATGCAGAAATTGTGAGAGTATTTTTTAATCCAGAAGTTAATTCTTTAGAAAATTTAATGAAGGTTTTTTGGGAGTCTCATGACCCTACTCAACTTAACAGACAAGGTAATGACATAGGCAGTCAATATAGATCAATCATATTAATTGATAAGAATGAATTACTCCCGCTAATACAATCATCAAAAAATAAGTACCAGGAAAGGCTTAATTATAAGTCAGCAGGAAAAATTAAAACTGAGATTGGGGTGCTAAAAAAATTTTACCTGGCTGAAAATTATCACCAAAAGTATCTTCACAAAAATCCTAACGGGTACTGTGGATTAAAAGGCACTGGCGTTGATTATATTTAATAGAAATATTTTCCCAGTCCAAAAGTAAAAATTATTTGACCACCTAACGAATGTATTACGACGCATGTCATGAATGATTTTTTAAGATAAGCATATGCAAATAAAGGTGATACGATTGCTGTTATTAAAACTGCATGAAAATTTTGAAAGATTATGTGACTATATGAAAAAATAAATAAATTTATTAATAATGAGAATAGTTTTTTATTTTTGAAAAAAATATTATATCTATGAAAGAAAAAAACTCTGAAAATAATTTCTTGCGGTATTACAGAAAAAAATGGATATGCAAACATTACAAATAACCAGAGATGAAAATTGTTTCTTGGAAACGCAAAAAGTAAATTTTCATCTATAAATCTGGCATAGAAATAACCTGAAAATAGAAATATAAAAAACAATATCAAGCAAAAATCCCATTGAATCTTTTTCATTAAAGTTGAGAATGAAAAACCAGATTGTTTTAAAATATAAATTGAAAAAAAACAAACAACATAAAGTGCTAAAAATTTTAATTCTTCATATTGAAAAAAATATAGTAATGTTGGCAAAATCAAAAATATACTAATGAATTCTTTTTTTAGGGTATCATCCATTTACTTGTAACATTGAGTTTTGAATTATTTCTTTTGACTTCAAATAATGCTCTCCTGTGGCCCTGGCTAGCTAGATATAACCATTCTATCTGAGTAATAAAAATCTTTATTAAAGCAAAATTAACATAACCCATTTCAGATTCAATTTCAGATGGTGGAATATCAGTAAATTTATCTGGAAAACCAGATGTTGGGTTATCACTTAACCTACCAGGCGCATCCAATGTCAAATAACATCTTCTTGACCAATTGCTTAATTTTCCCCATGATTTTTTTTTTGAATTTTCTACTATAGCCTCTCCTCTAACTCTTAATTGTATTTTTTTTTGTTCATCATAAAAAACTAAACATACATTTTTATCGTTAATAATTTCTTTTATTTTTTTTGATCTTTGATCACTATGAATATTTAATGTCAGCTCGTTCTTACAAAAATTTCTTAGTACAACTGTTCGAGCTTCAGGTTTTTTCTCTATACTAACTGTATTCAAAACAACATTATGAAATTTTGATTTTCTTCTTTTCACACCTTGAAACAATAAAGAGAATATTTCATTCTTAGTTCTTTCAAGACAATTATAAAATTTGGGAGTGGTCTTCATTTTTTTGTACATTCATAAAGTACTATTGCAACTGAATTAGAAACATTAAGACTATTTATAAAATTTTCTTTATTAGGTATATTAATTTTAGCTCTAAAATCACATTTTTTTAAAACTAATTGTCTAATACCTTTATCTTCAGATCCAAAAATCAATACTTTTTTTAAATCATCTGGAACTGAATTTAGGTTATTGTTTGAATTTATATCTAACCCAACAATCCAATAACCCATTTTCTTTAGGTATTCAATCGCTCTATTAATATTTATAACTTCAATTAATTTCATTTTTTCATATGCTCCACTTGAAGCTTTAATAAGAAATGGATTGATATCGAAGGAGTTGTCTTTGTTATATATTATTGTTTTTACTCCGAATAAGTAAGCAGACCTAACTATCGCCCCAACATTTTGTGAATCATTTAATGAATCAAGTATTAATATATTTTTTTCATCTGTTTTTATTGAGCTTAAATCATGATTATTAAGAATATCACAATTAATAATTACTCCTTGGTGGAAATTGTTTTTAAATTCGAAATCTATTTCTTTTCTATTGACAATTTTAAAATTTGAAATTTTTTTCATTTCAATGAGTTCTTTATTTTTTTTGAAAAATTCTTTTGTACATTTTATAGAATTTATTTTTCTATGAGGGTTTTTTAAAACTGCTACAGCTGCATGATATCCAATTATTATTTCATTTTCTTTCATAATTTAACCTAATTTTTTGTTTTTTTTCTTTACATCCTATGGACTATGAAAGTATACATTCATAATTATGGAGGGATGGTAGAGTGGTCAAATACATCAGACTGTAAATCTGACGACGTAAGTCTACGTAGGTTCGAATCCTACTCCCTCCACCACATATCATTTTATAATACAATCTAAAACCCTTTCTGGTGGTCTGCAGATGAAATATTTTTTGCCGTTAAAAAAAATTGGTCTTTGGAGCTTCTTTTGATTTTCAAAAATAAATTTTGCAAGATTATCCAGAGATTTTACTTTTTCTGTTTTTCTTAAAAGGTTTTCCTGATCGCCTGATAGTTTCTCAAAAATATCAAAAACTTCTGATATCGTCAGAGGATGTTTTAAGTATTCTCTTACTTGGAAATCAATTTTATGTTTTTTTAGTATTTCTAAACAGGCTCGAGATTTTGAGCAATTCTTATTATGATAAAGTGTAAATGTCATTAATAGTTGTATTTATTCAAAGTTTATCACATTATTAGAAAAATTTTTTTTTTTTTTGCGGGTGTAGCTTAGTGGTAAAGCCCCAGCCTTCCAAGCTGGTTACGAGGGTTCGATTCCCTTCACCCGCTCCATTTTAGGGGTGTAGCTCAGTTGGTAGAGCGACGGTCTCCAAAACCGTAGGTCGTGAGTTCGAGTCTCTCCGCCCCTGCCAAAAAGACTATTTTATCGTAATTTTTTCCACAAATCTTTCAACAGTTTTACTCGCGGGCCCAATAAAAGAATCTGTAAATAAATTGCTTTTATTTGTTTTTTCAATATTAAATTCTATTAAATTTACATTTTGATTAAACTGAAGAATATAATCAATAAATCCTGCAGCTGGATAAACATTATTTGATGTACCAATAGAAATAAATAAATCAGTTTTTTCTAAAAAACTGTATATTTGAGGTAAATATTTTGGTTGTTCGCCAAACCAAACAACATCAACCCTTGTACTACCTATGGAATCACAATATTTACATTTATGGGAAGAACTTAAATCAAATTTCAGCTCGCCAAATTTAAAGCATTTCATACAGTAATATTTATCTAATGTGCCATGCATGTGCAAAATATTCTTTGACCCGGCTTTTTCATGGAGGTCATCAATATTTTGTGTAACTAGTAAAAAATCACCTTCCCAAATCTTTTCAAGTTTAGCTAAGTTAAAATGAGCTGGATTTGGTTTGATTTTTGGATTTTTTAATTTTTTTCTTCGTTCGTTATAAAATTTATGAACATAAGAAGGATTTTTGATGAAAGCATCAATAGTACAAACATCCTCAATTTTGTGTTCGTCCCACAAACCATCTTTTTCTCTGAAAGTTTTAATTCCACTTTCTCTTGAAATACCTGCGCCAGTTAATATGAAAATGTTTTGGTTTAAGTTCATAATATGAATTAAGTGTTTTGATTTTCTTAATCTTTATGTTAACAATACAAAAAATTTTAATCTTTATCAAAATGCAAAAAATAATTGAATTTTACAAAGAGGTAAAACAGGAAGGATTGAAGATTACCTGGCCTACCAAGCCTGAGGTGATTACAACGACAATTATGGTTTTTATATTTGTTTTTCTTGCTTCTATATTTTTTCTTTTGGTAGATAAGTTAATTTCATTTTTAGTTGAATATATTTTATTTTAATTATTGCAATGTATCAGTGGTATATTTTACAAGTTTATTCAGGTAACGAAAAAAAAATTGAAAAAGAGCTTCTTGCTCTGCTTCAAAAAAAAGGTCTTAGAAAGAATATTGAGAAAATTTTAATTCCATCCGAAGATGTAATTGAAATGAAAAAAGGGAAAAAAGTTAATACTGAGAGAAAATTTTTCCCTGGTTATATGATGATTAGAATGATAATGGATGATGATATATGGCACATTGTTGGAAAACTTCCAAAGGTTTATGGGTTTTTGGGTGGTAAAAAAGGAGAGCCAATCCCGGTTTCTCAGCAAGAAATAGATTCTATTTTAAATCAAATGAAAGATGGTTTGGAAAAACCAAAACCATCTGTGAGTTTTGAAATAGGTGAGCAAGTCAGAGTATCTGACGGACCTTTTTCATCTTTTAATGGAATGGTCGAAGAAGTGGATGAAGAAAAAGCTAGATTAAAAGTTAGTGTTTCTATATTTGGAAGATCAACACCGGTTGATCTCGATTATTCTCAGGTTGAGAAAATTTAAAAACTGTATATATAAGGAAGATATGGCAAAAAAAATAGATGGATATATAAAACTTCAAATCCCTTCTGGACAAGCAAACCCCTCACCACCTGTTGGACCTGCCCTGGGACAAAAGGGAGTGAATATTATGGAATTTTGTAAAGCATTCAATGCTTCAACTCAAAAACTTGAGCAGGGAATGCCGATACCAGTTCTTATTACAGTTTACCAGGATAAAAGTTTTATTTTTGAAACAAAATCTCCACCAGTTTCTTTTTTTATTAAAAAAGCGCTTAAACTAAAAAAAGGTTCACAAACACCAGGTAAAGAGTTCATTGCTTCGATTTCAATAAATGATGTAAAAAAAATTGCTCAGGATAAAATGAAGGATTTGAATACCAATGATATTAGCTCAGCTGAAAAGATGGTTTCTGGTACAGCACGATCCATGGGTATTATGGTGGAAAAATTAAATATACAAAAAAAAAAAAAACAATATCAAATGAACTTAAGGACGATGCGACCTATAATCTCAAAGACGCGTTATCTGTTGCAAAAAAATTCTCTTCAAAAAAATTTGATGAATCTATTGATCTTTCAGTAGTTTTAGGAATTGATTCCAAAAAATCTGATCAGCAAATTAGAGGTGTGATTAGTTTACCTAAAATGCCCGAGAAAAAAGTTAAAATTGCAGTTTTTGCTGACGGCAAAGATATTGATGTTGCAAAAAAGGCTGGTGCCGAAATAGTGGGTGGAGAAGAGTTGATTGAAACCACAAAAAAAGGTCAAATTAATTTTGATAAATGCATATCAACTCCTGAGATGATGGTAAAGGTTAGTGCTCTTGGCCAGATACTTGGTCCAAAAGGACTAATGCCTAATCCAAAACTTGGGACCGTAACAAAAGATTTAGATGAAGCAATAAAAAAAATTAAAGCTGGACAAATCGAATTCAAGACAGATAAAGCAGGTATTGTTCATACTTCAATTGGAAAAGTTAGCTTCGGTGATGATGATCTGATAAAGAACTTCAATTATTTCTTTTCTGAACTTCAGAAAAAAAAACCTTCATCCACCAAAGGAGTTTTTATTAAAAAACTTTTTATAAACACAACTATGGGTCCGGGCTTGCAAATTGATCCAACAAGTGTTATGTAACTATTCGATAAAGTTTTCTGTCATAGACTCCAGGTAGTAACACTTTAAATATCCTGGATAGATGGGTCGATCTTTAGATTTACTCAGACAGATTTAATGGAGCCGATTCTTATGGAACGAATAAAAAAACAAGAATTTGTCAAAAACTTTAATTCGGTTTTAAAAGACACTGAATTCTTGATGATAGCTCATTATAAAGGTTTGTCCGTTTCAGAAATTTCTTCACTTAGAGACCAAATAAGAGAATCAAACTCAAAATTTAAGGTTGCAAAAAATACATTGGCAAGAAGAGCATTCAAGAATACTAACTTTGAGATTGTTGAAAAACTTCTTGTTGGACCTACTTCATTAGCATATTCCGATGATCCAGTTTCTACTTCCAAAGTAATGGTGGATTTCGCAAAAGATAATGAAAATCTCAAAATTCTTGGGGGTGCGATGGGCAACCAAGAATTAAGTGTGGATGAAATAAAAAAATTAGCTTCACTTCCAAGTATGGAAAACTTAAGAGCAAAAATTTTAGGTTTGTTGTCCTCGCAACAAAGAAAAATTGTTTTCGCTCTTCAAGCAAAACAATCTGAACTTGTAAGAATATTAAACACTAAGTATAAAAGTTAAATTATAAAGGAGTAAAAAATGGCAGATTTACAAAAGATTGCTGAAGACTTGTCAGGGTTGACTGTACTCGAAGCTTCAGAACTTACAAAAATTTTAGAGGAAAAGTGGGGAGTATCCGCTGCTGTTCCAGTTGCAGCAGCAGCAGCAGCAGGCGGTCAAGCTGCTGGTGATGCTCCGGCTGCTGAAGAAAAAACAGAATTTACTATTCACCTTGCAGCCGCGGGAGATAAGAAAATAAATGTTATCAAAGAAGTAAGAACAATAACTGGTCTTGGTCTTAAAGAGGCAAAGGATCTGGTAGAAGGAGCTCCTAGCAAGCTAAAAGATGGAGTTAACAAAGAAGATGCTGAAAAGTTCAAAAAACAGTTAGAAGAAGCTGGTGCAACTGTAGAGCTTAAGTAGCATCAATATGAAAAAATCCTTTACTTTAAAACATAATGTTAGAAAAAGCTTTGGCAAAATTCCCGATCTTGTGGATATGCCAAATCTTTTGGAAATTCAAAAGAATTCTTATGACTTGTTTTTGCAAAAAAATGTTAAGCCTGAAGACCGAGAGGATATTGGCTTGCAAGCAGTTTTTAAGAAAGTCTTTCCTATTACTGATTTCTCTGGAATTGCAGAGCTAAGATTTGTTAAATATGAGCTTGAAGAACCTAGATATGATGTAGATGAATGTATTCAAAGAGGAGGGACATTTGGCTCTCTCTTGAAAGTCACTTTAAATTTAATTGTAAGAGAAGTTGATGAGGAAACAGGGGTATCGTCTGTAAAAGATATCAAAGAACAAGATGTTTATCTTGGTGATATGCCATTGATGACATCGAAAGGAACTTTTGTTTTTAATGGTACTACTAGAGTTGTTGTATCTCAAATGCATAGATCTCCTGGAGTATTTTTTGATCATGATAAAGGTAAAAGTCACTCCACTGGAAAGTTTTTATTTGCTTCGAGATTGATTCCATATAACGGTTCTTGGATTGACTTTGAATTTGATGGTAAAGATTTATTATATGTTAGGATAGATAAAAGAAGAAAAATTCTTGCCTCATCTCTTCTTTTAGCTTTGGATGATGAAAAATCCAACTCCTACAGAAATGAATGTATCAAAAAAGGAGTTGAAATAAACTATGAGAAAATAAACGGAATGACTCACGAGAAGTTATTTTCTTATTTCTATCAAACAAAAGAAATTATAAAAAAAAATGATGGTTGGGAATTTAAATTCGATGAAAATGATTTTGTTGGTACAAAATTGGATTTTGACTTGGTAGATTCGTCGAATGGGAAAGTATATTCCAAGGCCAATGAAAAGTTTAATTCAGTTATTTTAAAAAAACTTAAAGATAATTCTGTAAAGAATTTGTATGTTGAAAATGATTTTCTCATAGGTAAATTTTTGTCAAAAGATGTCTTTGATAAAAAAACAGGTATTATTTATTTTGAGGCAGGTGAAGAAATTTCACCAGAAACATTAAAATTTTTTGAAAAAAAGGGTATCAATACTGTTGATATTTTGAATATAAATTCGAATAAACAGGGACCTTACATTCGTGATACATTTTTTGCTGACAAAAATAAAAATAGGAATGATGCAGTTACTGAAATTTATAAGATTTTGAGACCGGGGGAGCCACCAACATTAGAAGCAGCAGACAAACTATTCAAAAGTTTATTCTTTGAACGTGATAGATATGATTTATCCCCGGTTGGAAGATTAAAGATTAATTTGCGACTGGGATTAAAAGCTGATTTAGGAAAAAGAATTTTAGAAAATGATGACTTGATTCAAATAGTCAAGTATTTGGCCGGATTAAAAGATGGGAGTGGCCATATCGATGACATCGACCATTTAGGGAATAGAAGAGTTAGATCAGTTGGTGAATTGCTGGAAAACCAGTATACATTGGGCGTGATTAGAATGGAAAGAGCAATCAAAGAAAGGATGACTAATGCACCTGATATTGAAACTGTTATGCCTAATGATTTGGTGAATCCTAAACCTGCCTCAGCTGCAATAAGAGAATTTTTTGGTCAAAGTCAATTGTCACAATTTATGGATCAAACTAATCCACTTTCAGAGATTACTCACAAAAGAAGACTGTCGGCGTTAGGCCCTGGAGGATTGTCCAGGGAGAGAGCTGGCTTTGAAGTTAGAGATGTTCATCCATCTCATTACGGAAGGATTTGTCCAATTGAAACACCAGAAGGTCCAAATATTGGACTAATAAACTCACTAGCAACATATTCAAAGGTTAACAATTATGGCTTTATTGAGACGCCTTACAGAAAAGTCGAAAAGTCTAAAGTAACCTCAGAAATTGTTTATTTATCTGCAATGGAAGAAGAAAAATATACAATAGCCCAAGCTAATGAACCTCTTAAAGCTGATGGTTCATTCGAAAGATCATTAGTTTCATGCAGAAAGAGTGGAGATTTTTTGATGATTGATCCAAGAGAAGTAAATTATATTGATGTTTCTCCAAAACAGCTTGTGTCGGTAGCCGCAGCCTTAATTCCGTTTCTAGAGAATGATGATGCAAACCGAGCTTTAATGGGTTCAAATATGATGAGACAAGCGGTTCCTCTTCTTAAAAGTGATTCGCCATATGTTGGTACCGGGATGGAGTCAGTTGTAGCAAGGGATTCAGGTGTAGTTTTGGTTGCCAAAAGATCCGGGTATGTCAACCAAGTTGATGCCTCAAGAATTGTAATAAGTGCAATTGAGAAAAATGACAATGACACAGGAGTTGATATTTATCGTTTGAGTAAATTTCAAAGATCTAATCAGGATACTTGTATAAATCAGACCCCATTAGTAAGAGAGGGGGACTATGTTGAAAAAGGTGATATAATAGCCGATGGTCCTGCATCAAAAATTGGTGAATTAGCTCTAGGAAAAAATGTAACCGTGGCCTTTATGCCTTGGAACGGTTATAACTATGAAGATTCAATATTGATTTCTGAAAATTTAGTTGTAAATGATGTTTTTACTTCAATCCATATTCAAGAATTCGAGGTGCTTGCAAGAGATACAAAGCTTGGCCAGGAGGAAATCACAAGAGATATACCTAATGTTGGGGAGGAGTCATTAGTTAATCTCGATGAAGCGGGGATAATTCATATTGGTGCTAAAGTAAATCCTGGTGATATTCTTGTAGGAAAAGTTACGCCAAAAGGTGAATCGCCAATGACACCTGAGGAAAAGTTGTTGAGGGCAATTTTTGGAGAAAAAGCTGCTGATGTTAAGGATACCTCACTCAAGCTTCCACCTGGTGTTTCTGGAACAGTAGTAGAGGTAAGAGTTTTTTCTAGAAGGGGGGTTGATAAGGATGAAAGATCATTGTCAAACGAAAGATTGCAGATTGAACAACTACATATTGATATGGAAGATGAGAGATTTATTTTAGAATCAAGTTTTGAAAAAAATCTTAAAGACCTTTTACTCAATCAAATTCATCTTAGTGGAGTTCAGAAACTTAATAAAAGCTCTAAGTTAACAAAAGAAGTACTTGATGATGCAAAACTTCAGGTTCTTAAAGGAATTTCTGTTAAAGATGATGCTGTAATGAAAAAAATTGAGTTACTTAATGATGCATTCAAAAAAAGTTTAGATTTACTTAACAAAACCTTTCAATCAAAAGTTGATAAAGTTCAGTCAGGTGATGAACTTTTACCTGGAGTAATGAAATTAGTTAAAGTTTTTGTTGCTGTTAAAAGACAGTTGGCTCCAGGTGACAAAATGGCTGGTAGACATGGAAATAAGGGTGTGATATCTCGAATTATTCCAGTTGAGGATATGCCTTACATGGAAGATGGAACACCAGTTGATATCGTTTTGAATCCATTAGGGGTTCCTTCAAGGATGAATGTTGGGCAAATTTTAGAAACACACCTAGGAGCAGCCTCTGTTGATTTAGGTAAAAAGTTTTATGAGATTGGAATGCTAGCTAAAAAAAATGAAAAAAATATAAAGGATTTGAAAGATCTTTTTAATAAAGTTTATGGTGATTTAATTTTTAAAGAAAGATTTTCAAATTTAAAAAATGATGAACTTATTAAAAGAGCAGTTAAACTTAAAGACGGAGTTCCATTTGCAACCCCAGTTTTTGATGGAGCAAAAGAATTTGATATTAATAATTTCTTCGAATACGCAGCAAGTGATACTAGTGGTCAAAAAAGACTTGTTGATGGAAGAACAGGTAGTTTTTTTGATAGAAAAATAACTGTAGGACAAATTTATATGTTAAAATTGAATCATTTGGTTGATGATAAAATTCATGCCAGATCTATAGGCCCTTACAGTCTTGTAACTCAGCAACCTCTGGGAGGAAAAGCGCAATTTGGTGGGCAAAGATTCGGTGAAATGGAAGTTTGGGCGCTCGAAGCGTATGGAGCATCCTATACATTGCAGGAAATGTTGACTGTAAAATCTGATGATGTTGGAGGAAGAACCAAAGCCTATGAAACAATTGTAAGAGGTGATGATAACATTGAGTCTGGAATTCCAGAATCGTTTAATGTTCTGATTATGGAATTGAAATCTCTTGGGTTAAATGTGGAACTACTGGAAAGAAATATTAATTAAGGAAAAAATTTAAATGAATGAGCTAATAAAATTAATTGAAAAACCTAACATTGTTAATTTTGATCAAATCAGGATTTCAATTGCTAGTCCTGATGAGATTGTTTCTTGGTCTCACGGAGAAATAAAAAAACCAGAAACAATTAACTACAGAACATTTAAACCTGAAAGAAGTGGTCTTTTCTGCGCTAGAATTTTTGGTCCTATAAAAGATTATGAATGTGTTTGCGGTAAATACAAAAGAATGAAATTTAAGGGTATTATTTGTGAAAAATGTGGAGTTGAGGTTACTTTGACAAAAGTCAGAAGAGAGAGAATGGGGCATATCCCCCTCGCTGCACCAGTTGCTCATATCTGGTTTTTAAAGTCTTTACCAAGCAGGATTGGTCTTCTTTTGGACCTTGCGTTGAAAGATTTAGAGAAGATCCTATATTTTGAAAGTTTTATTGTTACAGAACCAGGGATGGTAAAATCATTAAAGAAATTCCAAATTTTAACTGATGATGAAAATTCTTCATATAAAGAAGAGTATGGTGATAGTTTTCAAAGTATGATTGGAGCTGAGGCAATCCAGAAATTACTATCAGAAATAGATTTAAAAGAGGAAAAAACTAAGGTTAGAGAGGAATTAGCATCAACTTCATCAGAGACAAAAAAGAAAAAACTTGTAAAAAGGTTAAAATTAATTGAAGCATTTTTAAATTCAAAATTAAAACCCGAGTGGATGATTCTTAATGTAATTCCAGTTATTCCGCCAGAACTAAGACCTCTAGTGCCCCTTGATGGAGGAAGATTTGCTACCTCTGATTTGAATGACTTGTATAGAAGAGTAATAAACAGAAATAACAGACTTCAAAGACTTTTGAACCTCAAGGCACCAGATATTATTGTTAGAAATGAAAAAAGAATGCTCCAAGAGGCATGTGATGCACTTTTTGATAATGGTAGAAGAGGGAGAGTAATAACTGGAACTAATAAAAGACCTCTAAAATCACTTTCTGATATGCTTAAAGGTAAACAGGGAAGGTTTAGACAAAATTTACTTGGTAAACGTGTAGATTATTCTGGAAGGTCCGTAATAGTTGTTGGTCCTGAGTTAAGATTACATCAATGTGGTATCCCAAAAAAAATGGCAATAGAACTTTTCAAACCATTTATTTACTCAAAATTAGAAAAATATAATTTAGCAGCAACTATAAAAGCTGCAAAAAAAATGGTCGAAAAAGAAAGACCTGAGGTATGGGACATATTAGCTGAAGTAATAAGAGAACATCCTGTTTTGTTAAATAGAGCGCCCACACTCCATAGATTAGGAATTCAAGCATTTGAACCTATTTTAATAGAAGGTAAAGCTATTCAACTCCATCCATTAGTCTGTACTGCATTTAATGCAGATTTTGATGGAGATCAAATGGCTGTTCATGTACCTTTATCTCTTGAAGCGCAATTAGAGGCCAGAGTATTAATGATGTCAACAAATAATATTCTTTCGCCAGCTAACGGCAAACCAATAATTGTTCCATCTCAGGATATGATATTGGGATTATATTATTTAAGTCTAATTAGTCATGAGGGTCTAGGAGAAAATATGTGTTTCTCGAGTTTAGAGGAGTTAACAATGGCTTTAGATCAGAATGTTGTTTCTCTTCATAGTAAAATTAAATGTAGATATCAAACAGTAGATGAAAACTTTGAGGAAAAAATTGTTACTGTTGATACTACTCCAGGAAGAATGTTGATTAGTGAAATTTTACCGAAGCATCCAAAAGTTGGTTTTGAAATAATTAATAAAGTTTTAACAAAAAAAGAGATCAGTAATGCGATAGATATGGTTTACAGGCACTGTGGACAGAAAAAAACAGTAATTTTTGCTGACAAACTAATGGAATTAGGTTTCAAAGAAGCCTGCAAAGCCGGAATCTCATTTGGTAAAGATGATCTTTTAATCCCAGCCAAAAAAACAGAATTACTTAATGAAACTGAAAAAAAGGTAAAATCATATGAAAAACAATATTCAGAAGGTTTGATTACTAGAGGAGAAAAATATAACAAAGTTGTTGATGCTTGGGCAAAATGTTCTGACACAGTTGCTGATGAAATGACAAAAATAATGGTTCCTAAAAATACTGATAATGTTGAAGATTTTAATGCTGTATACATGATGGCAGACTCAGGAGCAAGAGGATCAGCTGCTCAGCTGAAACAACTCTCAGGAATGCGAGGTTTAATGGCTAAACCATCCGGTGAAATTATTGAAACTCCAATTGTTTCCAATTTCAAAGAAGGTTTAACTGTACTTGAGTATTTTAATTCAAGCCATGGAGCAAGGAAGGGTCTTGCAGATACAGCACTAAAAACTGCAAACTCCGGTTATCTGACTAGAAGATTAGTTGATGTTGCTCAGGATTGTATAATCACCATGGATGATTGTTTTACAACAAAATCTATAAATATTGAGGAGTTAGTCGAAGGAGGCGAGGTTGTAGAAAGCATATCGGAAAGAGTTTTGGGTAGAACTTTAGCAGAAGATTTAGTTGATAAAAAAAATAATAAAGTGATTGCTAGTACCGGAGATATTATTTCAGAGGAACATACCTCACTCATCCAACAAGCTAATTTAGATAATATAAAAGTAAGATCAGTTTTAACTTGCGAGGCTGAATTTGGAGTATGTGCAAAGTGTTATGGTAGAGACCTTGCTCGTGGAACTCAGGTAAATATTGGTGAGGCAGTGGGTGTTATTGCTGCCCAATCAATTGGTGAGCCAGGAACACAGCTTACAATGAGAACTTTTCACATTGGTGGTGCTGCTCAAAAAGGAACTGAGGTATCTAATATCCAGTCAAAATCTAACGGGACTATAAAATATTTAAACATAAAAATTGCCAAAGATAGTGGGGGAAATCTAATAAATATGTCTAGAAATAGTATTTTATGTGTATTAGATGATAGTAATAAAGAAAGGGCAAGGCATAGATTACCATTTGGTAGTAAACTATATTTCAATGATAAATCAAAAATTAAAGTAAATGATATAATGGCCGAATGGGATCCTTTCACCTTACCAATAATTTCTCAAATTAATGGTGTGGTGGTCTTTAAGGACCTTGAAGAGGGTATTACCACAAGACAAATAGTTGATGACTCAACTGGTCTTTCAAGTAATATTGTAATTGATTGGAAACAACAAGCTAAAAACCAATCGCTTGTACCAAGAGTTGAGGTTCATGATAAAGAAAAAGATGGAAAAGTTTTAATTTTGGAAAATGGAAGTCCTGCCTCTTATGAACTAACTGCTGATTCGATAATAAGCGTGACAAATCTTAAAAAATTAAAAGAAGGTGATGTAATTGCAAGAGTTCCAAAAGAATCATCAAAAACAAAAGATATAACAGGTGGATTGCCAAGGGTTGCAGAACTTTTTGAAGCAAGAAAACCAAAAGATCATGCTATAATTGCCGAAGTATCTGGAAAAATTAAATTTGGAAAAGATTATAAAATGAAAAGAAAGATCGAAATCATTCCAGATGATAAATCAATTGAGCCGGTTGAATATGTAATATCGAAATTGAAACATTTAACTGTTCAAGAGGGAGATTATGTTGAAATTGGTGATGTTTTGGTTGATGGAAGTTCAGTCCCGCATGATATACTGAGAATAAAAGGTGTTGAAGCATTATCTGCCTATCTTACAAAAGAGGTTCAAGATGTGTATAGACTACAAGGCGTTAAAATTAATGATAAACACATTGAGGTTATTGTAAGGCAAATGATGCAAAAAGTCGAAATAACACACCCAGGCGATACAACATTCTTAGCTGGAGAACAAATTAGCAGAAAGGAATTCAAGGATGTTAATGAAAAAGCTAAGGCCGATGGAATTACTCCTGCTAAAGGTTATCAGATACTATTGGGCATAACCAAAGCATCTCTTCAAACTGATAGTTTTGTATCTGCTGCTTCATTCCAAGAGACTACAAGGGTATTAACAGAAGCATCGGTATCAGGTAAGGTCGATGGTTTGCAGGGTCTTAAAGAGAATGTCATCGTCGGAAGACTTGTTCCTTGTGGTACGGGATCATTCATGTCGCAAGTAAAACTCGAAGCTTCAAAGAAAGATAAAGAACTTTTGAGTAAAGCCTCGGATGAGTTAGATCAAGTCAAATAAACCTAGAAATATTTTTTTTCACAGTAGGTTGACACCTAATAAAGATATATTACTATGCAACACAAATTGGTAGTGGTTTAAAGCCAAACACAATTTCACTTTTTTAATTTAAATAGAGGATATAAATGCCAACTATAAACCAACTAATTAGATCGCCTAGATCTAAGCAAACAAAGAGAAATAAGGTTCCTGCTCTAGAAAGTTCTCCTCAAAAGAGAGGGGTATGTACCCGGGTCTATACTACTACTCCTAAGAAACCAAATTCAGCTCTAAGAAAAGTTGCAAGAGTAAAATTAACTAATGGTTTTGAGGTTACAAGTTATATTCCTGGCGAAGGGCACAATCTGCAGGAGCATTCAGTTGTTTTGATCAGAGGGGGAAGAGTAAAAGATTTGCCGGGAGTTAGGTATCATGTATTGAGAGGAATTTTAGATACCGAAGGTGTTAAAAACAGAAAACAAAGAAGATCAAAATACGGAGCAAAAAGGCCAAAATAAATTATGTCTAGAAGAAGAAAAGCAGAAAAAAGGGATGTAATACCTGACCCTAAATATAATGACAGAGTTCTTTCCAGGTTCATAAACATTGTTATGTTTGATGGTAAAAAGTCAACTGCAGAAAAAATTGTTTATGATGCTTTGAATATTGCATCTTCAAAACTAAAAGTTAAAAATCCTATAGATTTATTTAAAACCGCTTTAAGTAATGTGAAACCAGGAATTGAAGTAAGATCCAGGAGAGTAGGTGGGGCAACATACCAAGTTCCTGTAGAAGTAAGAAATGATAGAGCTCAGGCTTTGGCAATCAGGTGGATTGTTGATGCATCGAGAAAAAGAAACGAAAAATCAATGGTTGACAGATTAGCTCAAGAACTTGCAGATGCCAATGAAAAAAAAGGTGCATCAGTCAAGAAAAAAGAAGATACTCACAAAATGGCTGAAGCAAACAGAGCTTTTGCTCATTATAGGTGGTAATTAGTATGGCTAGATCTACTGAATTAAAAGACTACAGAAATATTGGCATAATGGCTCATATTGATGCTGGAAAAACTACAACAACTGAGAGAATTCTGTATTATACAGGAGTTTCACATAAAATTGGAGAGGTGCATGATGGTGCAGCTACAATGGATTGGATGGAACAAGAGCAAGAAAGAGGTATTACAATCACTTCAGCAGCCACAACTTGTTTCTGGAACAATAAAAGAATAAATATAATAGATACTCCTGGTCATGTTGATTTTACAATCGAAGTTGAAAGATCTCTTAGAGTGCTCGACGGAAGTGTTTGTGTTTTTGACTCAGTGGCTGGAGTAGAACCACAGTCTGAAACTGTCTGGAGGCAAGCTGATAAATATGGAGTACCAAGAATGTGTTTTGTTAATAAGATGGACAGAATTGGTGCTGACTTTTACAGGTGCGTTGATATGATTGTGGATAGATTGGGAGCTAACCCTTTAGTGCTTCAACTTCCGCTTGGATCTGAATCTAATTTTAAAGGAGTGGTAGATCTAATTAAAATGCAAGCAATTGTATGGGAAGAAGAGACATTGGGAGCAAAATTTACATACCAAGATATACCTGAAGATTTAAAACTTGATTCCGAAAAGTACAGAGAGAAAATGATTGAAGCTGTTGTAGAATTAGACGATTCTATTATGGAAAAATATCTTGATGGAACTATGCCATCAGAGGAAGAGATAAAAAAATTAATAAGAAAAGGAACAATCTCCAGTAAATTTGTACCCGTATTATGTGGAAGTGCATTTAAAAATAAAGGTGTTCAACCAATGCTTGATGCTGTGATTGATTACTTGCCTTCGCCAACCGAGGTCGATGCAATCAAGGGGATAAAATATAACAATCCTGATGAATCTGTTGTTAGAAAAAGTTCCGATGATGAACCGTTCTCTGCTTTAGCTTTTAAAATTATGAATGATCCATTTGTAGGGTCTCTAACTTTTTTGAGGGTATATTCAGGTAAGATAGAAGCAGGCAGTTCAGTTTTAAATTCTGTAAAAGATAAAAGAGAGAGATTTGGTAGAATGTTGCAAATGCACTCCAATTCTAGAGAAGATATTAAAACCGCATTCGCTGGTGATATTATTGCTGTAGCTGGTTTAAAAGACACAACAACTGGAGATACCCTTTGTGATCCTGATAATGCAGTAATTCTTGAGAGAATGGAATTTCCTGATCCAGTAATTGAGGTTGCCGTTGAACCAAAAACTAAGGCTGATCAAGAAAAAATGGGAATTGCTTTGCAACGCCTTGCAGCTGAGGATCCATCTTTCAAAGTTAGTATTGATCATGAATCAGGTCAAACAGTGATGAAGGGAATGGGCGAGCTACACCTTGAGATCTTGGTTGATCGTATGTTAAGAGAATTTAAGGTTGACGCAACAGTTGGAGCACCTCAAGTTGCTTATAGAGAAACAATAACGAAAAATGCTTCAATAGATTATACCCATAAGAAACAATCAGGTGGTGCTGGTCAGTTTGCTAAGGTTGTTATGGAATTTGAACCCCTTGAAAAGGGAGGTGGAGTTATTTTTGAAAGTAAAATTGTTGGGGGCAGAGTTCCAAAAGAATACATTCCTGGAGTTGAAAAGGGAATAAAATCTTCAACTGAGACAGGTTTCCTAGCAGGTTTTCCAGTTATTGATTTTAAATGTACACTGGTAGATGGTGCATTCCATGATGTGGATTCAAGTGTAATGGCTTTTGAAATAGCATCAAGGGCAGCATTTAGAGAAGCTATGGAGAAAGCAAGTGCAGTCCTTTTAGAGCCAATGATGAGGGTTGAGGTTGTAACACCAGAAGAATATATGGGAGATATAATTGGAGATTTAAACTCAAGAAGAGGACAGGTTTCAGGCATGGAGCAAAGGGGAGTTAATCATGTAGTAAACGGAATGGTTCCGCTAGCAAATATGTTTGGATATGTTAATAATTTACGTTCTATGAGCCAGGGTAGAGCAAGTTATACAATGACTTTTGATCATTATGAGCAAGTTCCTCACAATGTTGCAGAAGAAGTTAAGGAAAAAGTTTCTGGTTAATTTTAATTAAAGTAAGGAGAAAAATATGGCAAAAGAAAAATTTGATAGAAGCAAACCTCATTGTAATATTGGTACAATAGGTCATGTTGATCACGGAAAGACAACACTAACCGCAGCAATAACAAAAGTTTTGGCAGAAACAGGTGGAGCAACTGCAATGGATTATGCACAAATAGACAAAGCTCCAGAAGAAAAAGAGAGAGGTATAACTATTTCGACTGCACATGTTGAATACCAGACTGAAAAGAGACACTATGCGCATGTAGATTGTCCAGGTCATGCTGATTATGTCAAAAATATGATTACAGGTGCGGCCCAAATGGATGGTGCTATATTAGTTGTTTCTGCAGCAGATGGACCTATGCCTCAAACTAAAGAACATATTCTTCTTGCGAGGCAAGTAGGTGTCCCTTCGATTGTTGTTTTTATGAATAAAGTTGATCAGGTTGATGATCCCGAGCTTTTGGACTTGGTTGAAATGGAAGTCAGAGAATTGTTGACAAAATACGAATTTGATGGTGACAATATCCCAATAGTCAAAGGGTCAGCTCTTGCTGCAATTGAAAATACTAATGAAGAAACTGGTAAAAAAGCAATTTTAGAGTTAATGGCAAAAGTTGATGAATTTATCCCACAACCGCAGCGACCACTTGATCAAGATTTTCTTATGCCAATAGAGGATGTTTTTTCTATCTCTGGGAGAGGTACTGTTGTCACAGGAAGAGTGGAGCGCGGAGTTATTAATGTAAATGATGAAATAGAAATTACTGGTATCAAAGATACTCAAAAAACCGTTTGTACTGGCGTTGAGATGTTCAGAAAACTTCTTGATAGAGGTGAGGCTGGAGATAATGTTGGTGTTTTACTCAGAGGTACAAAAAGAGAAGAAGTTGAAAGAGGACAAGTTTTAGCCAAGCCTGGATCAATTAAACCTCATAAAAAATTTAAAGCCGAGGCTTATGTTCTCAACAAAGATGAAGGTGGTAGGCACACCCCTTTCTTCAAAAACTATAGACCACAATTTTATTTTAGAACAACTGATGTTACTGGAACAATAGAACTACCATCTGGAACAGAGATGGTTATGCCAGGTGATAATGTTTCTGTAACAGTTGAACTGCTGACTCCAATAGCAATGGATAAAGGTCTTAAGTTTGCTATTCGTGAAGGTGGAAGAACTGTTGGAGCCGGTGTTGTAGCAGAGATTGTTGAATAGTTTTTAAATTTGAGGAAAATAAAATGGCTAACCAAAACATCAGAATTAGGTTAAAAGCTTTCGACCATAGAGTGTTAGATCAAACTACAATGGAAATTGTAAGCACTGCAAAAAGGACAGGAGCTAATGTCAAAGGACCAATTCCTCTTCCAACAATAATTGAGAAGTTTACTGTTCTCAAATCACCTCATGTTGATAAAAAAGCGAGAGATCAACTTGAACTTAGAACACATAAGAGAATGATGGATATCACTGAATGGACCCCACAAACAGTCGATGCGCTTCAAAAGCTCGAGCTAGCTTCAGGGGTAGATATCGAAATTAAATTATAGGTTTTTTATGAGAGTTGGTTTAATTGCAGAAAAATTAGGAATGAGTAGATTCTATGACTCGCTTGGTGTTAATCAGCCTGCAACCTTACTTAGAGCAGATAAATGTCAAATCATTGATATTAGAACTGACCAGAAAAATGGTTACAATGCACTCAGAGTTTCCTTTGGACAATCAAAAAAAGAAAAAAAGGTCTCTAAGGGTTTTTTGAAAAAGAATAATCTTAGAGGATTTAAAAACTCTAAAGAGTTTAGAGTTGAAAATACCGATGGTTACAAAATTGGTGATGAAATAAATGTAGAAATTTTTACCGTTGGTCAATATGTCGATGTTTCTTCAAGATCTATTGGAAAGGGGTTTGCAGGTGGAATGAAAAGGCATAATTTTGGTGGGAATAGAGCAACTCATGGAGTTTCAATTTCTCATAGATCTCATGGTTCAACTGGTCAATGCCAAGATCCAGGTAAGGTTTTTAAAGGAAAAAAAATGGCTGGTCACCTTGGTAATAATAATGTAACTATTCAAAATCTCAGAATCTTAAAAATAGATAAAGAAAAAAATTTAATCTTGGTGAAAGGAGCTGTTCCAGGTCATAAGGGTTCTATAATAAATATTGTTGATTCAATAAAAAAAGAGCTACCAAAATCACATAATCTAGCAGAAAAAACTTTGAAATCTGATGATGACTCTTCACAAAACACTCAGACAAAGAATTTAGCTGATGAAAATAAGGTTATTAATACCAAATCTAATGAACCAAAGACTGAAATAAAAAAAGAGGCACAGCCCACCCCTGTTAAAAATGAAGACAATAATAATACGGAAAAAAAAAATGAATCCTCAAACGAAGATGAAAAGAAATAAAAATGAAGCAAGAAATTAAAGATTTTGATGACAAAAAAATTAGAGAAATTAGTCTCGATAAATCTATCTTTGGATTGGAATCAAAAGATGAAATTATATATAGAATGATACGATACCAACTTGCAAAAAAAAGATCAGGAAATCACAAAACAAAAGGTATTTCTGAAATTTCAGGTTCTACCAGGAAACCATTTAAACAAAAAGGAACAGGTAGTGCTAGACAGGGGAGTAGAAGGTCTCCTCAAATGAGAGGAGGGTCGGTTATATTTGGTCCATTGGTCAGATCCCATTCCCACAAATTACCAAAAAAGATTAGAGTTTTAGCACTAAAAATGGCACTTTCTGTAAAATTTAAGGAAGGCAAATTAAAAATTCTTAATGATTTTAAAATTAGTAAACCAAAAACATCTTTACTAAGGAATAAATTATCAAACCTAAAAATTAACTCAGCTTTATTCATTGACGGTAATGAGATTGAAAAAAATTTTAAATTTGCCGCAAGGAATGTTCCTGACATAGATCTTCTACCCCTAATGGGTATAAATGTTTATGATATTATAAAAAGAGATTACCTTGTTCTATCTGAAGATGCATTGAAAGGTCTTGAGGAGAGGTATAAACAATGATCACTATTTCTAATGAAAAAACTTTCGAAGTTTTGAGATCGCCTCTTGTTTCAGAGAAAGCGACATTCATCTCTCAATTTAACTATTATGTATTTAAAGTTTCTCCAAAATCTAATAAATCAGAAATTAAACAAGCAATTGAAAAACTTTTTAAAGTTGAGGTTAAGTCTGTAAATACTTTAAATCAAAAAGGTAAGCGCAAAAGATTTAAAGGCAAAATAGGTGTTAGACCTAATACCAAAAAGGCCTTTGTAAAAATTGCAGATGGTCAAACAATAGATACCAGTGTGGAGGTAAAATAAAATGGGCTTAAAACAATTTAAACCAATCACCTCCTCGCAAAGAGGCCTAGTGCTTATCGATAAAACGGAGCTTCACAAAGGTAAACCACTAAAGAAATTAACACGAGGGCTTACAAAAACTGGTGGTAGAAATAATTATGGACATCTTACAGCAAGAAGAAAAGGTGGAGGTCATAAGAGAAAATACAGAATTATTGACTTTAAAAGAAATCAATTAGATAAACCAGCAAATGTTGAAAGAATTGAATATGATCCTAATAGATCGGCTCATATTGCTTTGATTAAATATAACGATGATGAATATTCATACATAATAGCTCCTCAAAAATTAAAAATAGGGGATTCAATTGTTTCATCAGACTCAGCAGAAATAAAACCGGGTAACTGTATGTTATTAAAAAATATTCCAACTGATACGATTATCCACAATATAGAAATTAAGCCTGGCAAGGGAGCGCAATTATGTCGTTCAGCCGGTACATATGGAACTCTAATTGGTAAAGACTCAGAATATGCGCAAGTTAGACTTTCGTCAGGAGAAATAAGAATGATTAGGGTAAATTCAAAAGCAACAATTGGGATGGTTTCTAACCCCGATAAGAAAAATATAAAATTAGCAAAGGCTGGAAGAAAAAGATGGCTTGGAATTAAACCTGTTGTAAGAGGTGTTGCGATGAATCCAGTTGACCATCCTCATGGTGGAGGAGAAGGAAGAACCTCAGGAGGAAGAAACCCAGTCTCCAGAAAAGGTATTTCAGCTAAAGGTAAAAAAACAAGAAACAACAAAAGAACCGATAGGTTTATTCTAAAGAGAAGAAAGAAATAAAGGTGTTGTATGTCTAGATCAGTATGGAAAGGACCATTTGTAGATATGTACTTAATAAAAAAGGCTCAAGCAGTCAAGAATTCAGGAAGAAATGATGTGATAAAAACTTGGTCAAGAAGGTCAACAATTCTTCCAGAGTTTGTAGGACTTACTTTTGGTGTTCACAATGGTAAGAAACACATTCCGGTTACGGTAAATGAAAATATGGTTGGTCATAAGTTTGGAGAATTTTCACCAACCCGTACCTATAAAGGTCATAATGCGGATAAAAAAACATCTTAAGGTTTGATTGGATATGGTAGAAGACACTAAAAACAAACAAGTCGCAAAAGCATTGGCAAAATCCCTAAAAACTAGTCCTCAAAAAGCTAATTTAGTTTTAAAAATGATAAGAGGGCTAAAGGTTGATAAAGCAATAAATACTTTATCTTTTTCCAGAAGAAGGATTTCAGAAGAAATTTTAAAAATATTAAAATCTGCAGTTTCAAATGCAGAAAACAACCATCAGCTTGATATCGATAGACTATTTGTTAAAGAAGCAACAGTTGGAAAATCTATGGTACTAAAAAGATTCCGGCCTAGGGCTAGAGGAAGATCTGGAAAGATTCTAAAACCTTTTTCAAGAGTTAGAATTTTAGTGGAAGAACAGGAAGAAAAAAAAATCATCAAGAATGAAAAACAAGAAATAAAATCAAAAGTAAAACAAGAAGTTAAAACAGAAGTTAAAACAGAAGTAAAACAGGAAGAGAATAATGGGACAAAAAACTAATCCAATTGGTCTTAGGCTTGGAATAATAAAACCATGGGAATCTATGTGGTTTTCTGAAAGAGAATATTCTCGCTTACTCGAGGAGGATATTAATCTTAGAAAGTTTTTGCTTAAAAAATTGGCATCAGCAGGTATTTCAAAAATAGTAATTGAAAGACCTGCAAAGCTAGCAAAGATCACAGTTCACACATCAAGACCAGGTGTCATAATTGGGAAGAAAGGCTCAGATATTGAAAAATTAAAGAAATCAATTTCTAAAATAGTTTCTGGAGATATAAGTATAAATATAGTGGAAATAAAAAAACCTGAGTTGGATTCGCAACTTGTTGCCGATAATATTGCTCAACAACTCGAGCGAAGGGTCGCTTTTAGAAGGGCAATGAAAAGAGCAGTCCAGTCAGCAATGAGACTCGGTGCAAAAGGTATCAGAGTAAATTGTAGTGGAAGACTTGGAGGAGCTGAAATCGCAAGAACTGAATGGTACAGAGAGGGTAGAGTGCCTTTACACACTTTGAGAGCAGAAATTGATTATGGGGTTTCAAGAGCAAATACTACTTATGGAATTTGTGGTGTAAAAGTCTGGATTTTCAAAGGTGAAAAATTTGATAAAGATTTAAATACCGAATCTGATTCCAAAAAAAATAATGATGAATTAAAAAATTTAGAGGATTAAAAAATAATGTTACAACCAAAAAAGCCAAAGTTTAGAAAACAATTTAAAGGTAGAATGCATGGTAATTCCAAGGGAGGAAACTTGCTCAACTTTGGTGCTTTTGGCCTCAAAGCTGTTACACCAGCTAGAATTACATCTCGACAAATTGAAGCAGCAAGAAGATGCATATCAAGACATCTTAAAAGATCAGGTAGGGTATGGATAAGAATTTTTCCAGATGTTCCTATTACAAAAAAGCCAGCCGAAGTTAGACAAGGTAAAGGCAAGGGTTCTGTTGAGTTCTGGGCTGCAAAAGTTAAACCAGGGAAAATCCTTTTTGAAATTGATGGAGTTCCAAAGGACCTTGCTGTTGAAGCTTTTTTGCTTGCTGCTGCAAAATTACCCAATAAAAATAAATTTGTTAAAAGATTAGGTGCGTAATAATGGAAAAATTTGGTGAGTTAGAAAAACTTGAAATGAAAGATCTTAAAGAAAAAGTGAATATACTTCGTAAAGAAGCTCTTAATTTAAGGTTCCAGATGAGTTCTGGTCAATTAGAGAAAACGGCCCGCATATCTCAAGTGAGAAAACAAATAGCAAGAATAAAGACTGCAATGAACTTGAAAGGAAAGAAATAATGCCAAAAAGAATAATGAAGGGTATTGTTGTTTCAGATAAGTCTGACAAAACAATTAAGGTTTTAGTGAACAGGAAAGTTATGCACCCTGTTTACAAAAAATAT
>CACEXK010000007.1 GCA_902563505.1 uncultured Alphaproteobacteria bacterium | reverse complement strand
GCCTCAATGTTTTTTATAATTGTTTATATCCATATTTTTAGAGGACTTTACTATGGTTCCTACAAGTCTCCTCGAGAAATATTGTGGATGCTTGGCGTAGTAATACTACTGTTGATGATGGCAACTGCTTTCATGGGTTATGTGTTACCTTGGGGTCAGATGAGTTTTTGGGGAGCAACGGTTATAACTAATCTTTTTTCCGCATTCCCGATAGTTGGAGATTATATAGTCACTTTTTTATGGGGAGGATTTTCAGTTGATAATCCAACCTTAAGTAGATTTTTTGTTTTACATTATTTACTTCCATTTGCAATAGTTGGAGTTGTGGCGCTCCATCTTGTAGCTTTACATCAATTTGGTTCAAATAATCCAACTGGTGTTGATGTTAAATCTGAAGGTGACACTATTCCCTTCCATCCATATTATACTGTCAAAGATTACCTTGGTTTAGGAGTTTATCTTATTGTTTTTGCTGGCCTAGTATTTTTCGCTCCGAATTTTCTGGGGCATCCAGACAATTATATCCCTGCGAATCCTTTGCAAACACCAGCCCATATAGTGCCCGAATGGTATTTTCTACCTTTCTATGCAATTCTAAGAGCGGTACCTGATAAACTTCTTGGAGTACTATTAATGTTTGCAGCAGTCGCAATTTTATTTATTTTGCCATGGCTAGACAGACACAAGGTAAGAAGTGCAGCATTTAGACCTTTTTATAAACAATTTTTTTGGTTATTTGTGATAGACTGTTTGGTTCTTGGTTGGGTTGGAGCAATGCCAGCAGAGGGAATTTATGTATTGATAGCTAGAATTGCTTCATTCTATTACTTCGCCTTCTTCCTTATCATCATGCCCATATTGACAAAATTAGAAAAAGTGAATGAATTACCTTCAAGTATTTCGTCTGCTGTGCTTTCAGAGAAATTTGAAAAAGATTCTTCAGAGGCTTATGTTAAATAAAATAATAACATTAACCTGTTTATCATTTATATCCATTTATTTTCCAAAAGCTACTCATGCAGCATCCAGCAACATAGAGTTAATGACTCAAAACTGGCCTTTTAATGGGATCTTTGGGAGATTTGATAATTCATCTCTTAAAAGAGGATTCAAAGTTTACAGGGAAGTTTGTGCTGGATGTCATGGTATAAGGCATGTAGCATACCGAGATCTTGAAGATATAGGTTTTACAAAGGATGAAATTAAAGTAATTGCCGCCGATTATGAAATAATTGATGGACCCAATGACGAGGGAGAAATGTTTGAGAGAGAAGCAAAACCAAGTGATAAATTTGTTGAGCCATATACAAATGATAAGGAAGCTCGGTTTGCAAATAATGGTTCTTATCCTCCTGATTTGTCTTTGATTGTTAAAGCTAGAAATGGAGGAGCGGATTATATTTATAGTTTATTAAATGGATATAAAGATTATCCAGAAGATTTTGAGGCAAGCGAGGGTATGTATTACAATGAATTTTACCCTGGGAACCAAATAGCTATGCCTTCGCCTATAATGGATGATATTATTGAGTTTGATGATGGAACAGAGGCTACATTGAATCAATTATCTAAAGATGTTACTTCTTTTCTTGCTTGGACTGCTGAGCCAGAACTTGAAAAAAGAAAAAGTCTAGGTTTGAAAACAATTTTTTTTCTTGTCTTGCTTACAATTATGCTGCTTGGTGTCAAAAGGAAAGTTTGGAAAGATGTGGACTAATTTAAATGGAAAAAATTGATATCGCTTTTATCGGTGGAAGTGGACTTTATAAAATTCCTAATTTAAAAAATTCCAAATGGATTGATGTTAAATCTAATTTTGGAACTCCTAGCTCAAAAATTTGTATTGGTAAGCTCACGGATAAAAACGTTGCCTTTCTTCCCCGGCATGGAATTGATCATAATATTCCTCCATCAACTATTAATTACAGGGCTAATATTGAAGTATTAAAGATTATTGGAGCAGAAAATGTAATTTCTCTTTCTGCTGTAGGAAGTCTGCGTGATGATTATAAACCTGGTGATTTCGTAGTTGTTGATCAATTTATAGATAAAACCTATGCACGAGTTAAAACTTTTTTTGATGATGATTGCGTGGTCCATGTACCAATGTCCTCTCCAATTTGTAAAAAACTTAAAGAAAAAGTTGAGTTTGTTTTAAAGAAATTAAAAATCAATTCTCATTTTTCAGGAACTTATATTTGTATTGAAGGTCCGCAATTTTCAACTCTTGCAGAATCAAACCTTTATCGATCTTGGGGCTGCGATGTTATTGGAATGACTAACATGCCGGAGGCTAAATTAGCAAAAGAAGCTGGTATTTGTTATTCTGCTATATCGATGGTTACTGATTTTGATTGTTGGCACCCAATGCATGATAGCGTTACAGTTGACCAAATAATCAATACCTTAGAAAAAAATTCTCAAACTGCCTTTAATTTTATAAGTGAATTCTGTAAACAAGAAGTTGTTATATGTGAAGAGGAGACCAAGAATCTTTCGAGTAATTCAGTGATAACAAAAACTTCTAAAATAAAAAAAAATACAAAAAAAAAATTAAAGAATATAATAAGCAATCTATGAATGTTAATGACAAAAAGTACTCTACAATTTGGCTTGAAAAAGAACAGGTGAAGATAATTGATCAAACAAAATTACCATTTCAATTTCGTATTGATAATTTAAATTCCTTAGATGATTTTTGTCTTGCAATAAAGAATATGAAAGTTAGAGGAGCACCACTAATTGGAGTTACAGCTGCTTTTGCACTTGCATTAGAAATAAAAAGGAATGCTAGAGGTCAAAACATAAGATTTGCTATTAAAAAATTACTAAAAACTCGTCCGACTGCGATTAATTTAAAGTGGGCACTTGAAATTATTAGTAATAAAGTAATGGATGTTGATATAAGCAAAAGGCCTAAAATAGCTATGGAAATTGCTGAAAATATAAGAAATAAAGATATTAATGATTGCAAAAAAATTGGTGAATATGGATACACACTACTAAGGCATATTTATAAAAAAACAAAAAAAAGAATTAATATTTTAACTCACTGTAATGCCGGTTGGCTTGCTACTGTCGACTGGGGTACTGCCTTATCGCCCATCTTTTATGCTAATAAGAAAGGAATTCCATTACACATTTGGGTAGATGAAACAAGACCAAGGAATCAGGGCGCTTTGTTGACAGCATGGGAATTAAAGAATGAAAAAATACCTTACACCGTGATTGTTGATAATGCGGGAGGTTATCTTATGCAAAACGGAGATGTTGATTTGTGCATTGTAGGAAGTGATAGAACAACACTTAATGGCGATGTGTGCAATAAAATAGGAACATATTTAAAAGCGCTATCTGCATTTGAAAATAAAATACCTTTTTATGTTGCACTCCCTACATCCACAATTGATAAAAATTTGAAAAGTGGAAACTGCATACCCATAGAAACTAGAAGTGGGGATGAACTATCAAAAATATCTTATAAAAAAATAAAAGGAATAGAAAAAATAGAGATATACTTTAAAGGAACAAAAACCTTTAACCCAGCATTTGATGTGACTCCTTCAAAATTTATCTCTAAGATAATAACTGAAAATGGAATTTTTGAAGCAAATCAAGAATCATTAAAAAAAAATTTTTCAAATAATGAAGAATTCTTTTAAAAAAAAGATAGTAAGAATATACAAGTTGTTAGTCGAACTCGGATTTAATATAGGATCTGAGGGTAATATAAGTATAAGAACTGAAAACCAAATTTTAATAACACCATCAGGAATTAACTCAAAAAAACCTTTCAGAAAATAATATTGCTCTAATTGATCTAGAGGGGAAGTTGAAAAATAATATTAGGCCATCAAGCGAGACAGAAATGCATTTGATGATCTATAAGAAAAGGCAAAAAATAAATGCTATTGTCCATACACACTCTAACTGGGCTTCAATACTTTCTTGTTTGAGACAAAAAATTTCCTCTTTTCATTATATGGTAGCAGAATTTGGAGGGAATGATATCAAGTGTTCGAAATATGCAACATTTGGTTCAAAAAAATTAGCGAAGAATGTTTTTGAAGCTTCAATTAATAGAAAAGGATGTATCATTGCTAATCATGGCCAAATTTGTTTTGGTGAGGATGTTGATGAAGCACTGCATTTATCAATTGCTTTGGAAAAACTAGCAAAACAATTTTATTTTTGCCTGATAACAAACAAAACTAAGAATTTGACAAAAAAAGAAATGAGTTTAGCACTAAAATTATTTGAAACATACAAAAATTAGACATTGAACCTGAATGTAATAATATCTGCATCTGATACAAAATAATCTTTGCCTTCAAACCTTAGTTTCCCTTGTTCCTTACAATTCTGTTCTCCATTAAATTTTAAGAAATCTGCAAAACTTATAACCTCTGCCTTGATAAATCCTTTTTTAAAGTCTGAGTGAATCTTTGCGCCTGCATCAGGAGCTAGTGTTCCTTTTTTGCAAGACCAAGCTCTAGATTCCTTTATGCCTGATGTAAAAAAAGTAATTAGATCTAAAAGATCGTAGCCTGCTTTTATCAATCTTGTTAATGATGTTTCTTTCATTCCTATTGATTTAAGAAATTCAATTTTCTCTTTTTCGTCGACTATTTCCGCAATATCAGACTCAATAGCAGCAGAAATATTCATAACTTTAGATTTTTTTTTTACAGCATATTCTTCTACTATTTTACTCAGACTATTACCTTTAAGAACAGAATTTTCATCAACATTACATACATAAATTTGTGGTTTGAGTGTAATAAAGTTGTATTGTTTTAAAATTTTTTTTTGACTTTCTTCCAAATTACAATCTTTTAGTAAAAAACCATCATCAAGTTTTTTTTTACCTAATTCCAGTGAAGAGAGAAGTATTTCATCAATCTTTTTACCTTTATTTTTTTTTTTGAGATTTTCAATAATATTTTCTATTTTTGAATAATCAGACAAAATTAACTCTGTTTCAATTACTTCCAAATCATTAAGAGGAGAAATTTCATTGTCTACATGCGTAATATTACTATCTTCAAAGCACCTTACTAGATGAATTATTGCATCGACATCGTATAAGTTTGAAAGGAACTTATTTCCCAAACCTTCTCCTTTACTAGCACCCTTTACTAAACCGGCTATATCAACAAATTCTAGTTGATTGTAGATTGTATTTGCAGAGTTAGAGATTTTTGAGATTTTTTCAAGTCTTTCATCTTTTACTATAACTTTACCAATGTTAGGTTCAATTGTACAAAAAGGATAGTTTTGTGATTCTGCATTTTGTGAGGAGGTTAAAGCATTAAATAGTGTAGATTTTCCTACATTAGGTAATCCAAGAATTCCACAATTAAATCCCATAAAGAAATATCCTCAAGGTTTGTTTTCTATTAATGAAAATTTTTTTTCTACTATTAACTGAAAATTGTTGACAAAATTTTTTTTAATTATGTTAACTTTTTTTATTTCAGACTTTTCAAAGTTCTCAAGAACAAACTTTGTAGGCAGTTTTTTTTTATCAATGATTTGTTTGTTTTTTATACCAATTTTAATTCTATAGAATTTATTTCCTATATAATCAATAATATTTCTTACTCCATTATGTCCTCCATGTCCTCCAGAAGATTTAATCTTTATCTTAGAAAAATCCATATCCAAATCATCATGAATTACGATTAGATTATTTTCATAATCAATATTATAAAAATTAATAATTTTGTATAGTGGAAGCCCACTTAAATTCATATATTTCATAGGTTTGAATAAAATCACATTTTGGTCGAAAATTTGTGTTTTTGAAAATAACCCATCAAATTTTTCTGAAAATTTGCCAAATTTATACTCTGAGTGAAGTGAATCTAATATTTCAAAACCAATATTGTGTCTGGTTTTAGTGAACGAACTACCCGGGTTTCCTAGTCCAGCGATAAGTAACATTTCATTACTTAAAAAATCTTAACTTTTTTGATTATCTGAATCTTTGTTCTCATTTTTTTCTTCACCATCTGAACTTTCTTTTGTACTCTGAGCTTCGTCTTTTCCTTCTTCTTGTGAGGTGTCTTCAGTATCTTGGGTCTCTTCTTCAGTTTCTTTAACTTCTTCCTCTACTTTCATAACTGTAGGTGGAGCAACTGTAGCAACTGTAAAATCTCTATCTTTAATTGTTGGTTTTACATCATTATCAAGATTAATTGAGCTTATATGAATACTATCTCCAATTTCTAAGCCATCAAGATTCGCTTCAAGATATTCAGGAATTTTAGAAACTGGAGTTTTTAATTCAATTTCGTGTCTCACTATATTTAAAACACCACCCTGCTTTATTCCTGGACAACTATTATCATTTATAAATTTCACAGGAACATTTAATGTAACCATTGTGTTTTCTCCAACTCTCAAAAAATCTATATGAAGAATACTTTCTTTGACTGGATGAAGCTGAATATCCTTAGGAAGTACTTTTAGAGTCTCATTTTCTAATTTTAATTCACACTGTTTTGAGAAGAAGCCTGGATCTTGTAGCCTAATTTTTAGAATTTTTTCATCTAAAATTATAGGAATTGGGTTTTTTTTTTCACCGTAAATAATTCCTGGAATTTGTTTATCCGTTCTCAAGGCTCTGGAAATACCAGTGCCATTTGATTCTCTCTTTTTTACAGTTAACTCACTCACTTCTTTCATAAAACACTCATAGTTGATCAAGCGAAAAGGCTTGATACAGATTTATTCTCAGTAATTCTCCCAATTGCTTCGCCAATTAGAGGTGCAATTGATAATTGTTCTATTTTAGATGACTTTTTTACATCATCTCGAGCTAGAATGCTATCAGTAATTATCATTTTATCAATAGGAGAGTCATTTATTCTCTCTATGGCTGGGTTTGACAAAACACCATGAGTAATATATGCAAAAACTGATTTAGCATTTTTATTTTTTAAAGCTTTTGCTGCATTAGTTAAAGTTCCTGCGGTATCACAAATATCATCAATTAAAATACAATTCTTATCACTCACTTCACCAATTATATTTACTACCTCAGAGACACTTGCCTTTTCTCGTCTTTTGTCGATAATTGCCAGATCGCAATCAACTCTTTTGGCAATAGCTCTGGCTCTAACAACACCTCCGACATCCGGAGATACAATCACTGAATCTTTATCTGAAAATCTTTTTTTTATATCATCAATAAAAACAGGAGCTGCAAATAAATTATCAGTAGGTATGTCAAAGAAACCTTGAATTTGTCCAGCATGAAGGTCAACCATTAAAGCTCGATCAGCTCCAGCTACCATAATTAAATTTGCAACAAGTTTAGCAGAAATGGGTGTTCTTGGTCCTGATTTTCTATCTTGTCGTGCATATCCATAATATGGCATGATTGCAGCGATTCTTTTTGCAGAACCTCGTTTGAGTGCATCAATAGTTATCAATAATTCCATTACATGGTCATTTGCTGGAAAAGAAGTGGATTGAATAACAAATACATCCTCACCTCTAACATTTTCTTGTATTTCTACAAAAATTTCTTTATCTGGAAATTTTTTAATGGTTGCTTCAACTAATGAAACATTTAGATATTTGGCTATATCACGAGCTAGGGGTGCATTACTATTACCTGAAACTATTTTCATACTAACCTTTTTAATTATCTTTTATACCAACCAAACTAATTTGCCTACCACAACTTTTTATTCCTTTTTTTAGATAATATCTATAACTAAAAAATTTTTTTGGATTACTGAAAGTATCTTCATTTGAAATATTTAGGTTTTTTACTCCAAGTTTTTGAAATTTACTCTTTATCATACTACTAAAATCAAAGAAAATTCTATTATTATTTTGTTCTAGAAATTTTTTAGGAGGCAAACCAAAGTTTTTCATTGTAGTTATAAAATCTTTTTTAACTTCAAATGATTTTTTCATAAGATGGGGACCAACAAAAAAATGGATGTCATTTAGAGAATCTTCATATTTTAAAATTTTTTTTACAGAATTTTCAATTATTCCAGAAAATGTTCCCCTCCAACCCGCATGAATTATTCCGAAGTTATTCTTTCCTAACATAATTATAGGTGCACAATCGGCTGTTAAAACCCCTAAAGTAACATTTGTATTCCTTGCGATTATTCCATCAGCTTTATATTTTTTTTTTACTTTATTAAACAAAAATATTTTATTTGAGTGAATTTGATTCATTAATAGGATTTCTTTTGAATTAAATTTTTTTTTTACAATCTCAAGGTTTTTTTTAACATTTTCTTTGAAATCTTGACTACTTGATGAACAGTTAAGAGATTTAAATTCTTTTTTACTAACTCCATCATTTCTATTAAAAAAACAAAACTTATATTTTTTGAATGAATTTATCATACTTTCACTTTAATTATTAAATGCTCTGATATTTAAATTTTTATTACAGATAAACATGCATTTTATTAATTCTCCCATGCCTTTGGGATCGGTTAATCTAATGAATTGTTCATAAAGTTTGTTTTTTAAACCAGCTGAACTTGCTGAATTTAATAGTAAATTTAATCTTTCATTAATTCCATAGAAATATAAAAATTTTTTTTGATGAATTGGGCCGTAATTTTTTAACCCAAATTCATTTGAAAGTTCAGATATTTTCTCAAAATCAATATGGTAAGTGATATCTGATTTGAATGGAAAATCCAAAACTTCACATTTTTTTTTTTTATGTATAGCTTGGAGGGTATCAATTTTTTTTTTTTTTAAAGGTCCATAATCAAAAATAAGAATTCCCCCTCCAAAAGCTTTTATATGCCTAAAAATTCTTTTTAAATACAAATTCATCAACGGAGAAATTTCTAAAATCTGATTATCGCTGAGACATTTAGTATCAGAATTTTCTTTTGAAGAAAGCTTTTCATATGTTGAAATAAATTTTCCCCCACCTACTTTAATCCTTTTTTCAAATAATTCTCCATTGATTTTCTTGATTTGATTTATTGGTAATGCATCAAAAAATTCATTACATATAAAAAAATGTGGTTTTTGTATCATTTTTATTTTTTCTAGTTTTTGCACTTTAATTTTTTTTTTTTTTATAATTTTTTTATGATCAAAGAAATTTGATTTTTCATACAAATAAAAATTAATTTCACTTTCAGTTAATTTTGAAATGCTTCTAATAATATCATTTGCTAGAGTTCCATTTCCAGGACCGAGTTCACAAAAATTGCTGACATTTAATTTTTTCATCAGAGTGATAAAAAAAATAGAAATACATTCTCCAAACATTTGACTTATTTCAGGAGAGGTAACAAAATCATTCCCCACCCTTTGTTTGTGATAATATCCATAATCTTTTTTGTATAAACAAAGATTAATAAAACGATTAAGTGAGATCGAATTATTTTTTATAATAAATCTTTAAACTTTTTCCATATTTAAGAAATAAAATTCCGATAAGTAGCATTGGAATTGACAAAATTTGTCCCATTGAGAGATTCATTAATAACAGGCCAAGTTGATTGTCTGGTTCTCTGAAAAATTCCAGAAGAAATCTTGCAAATGCATAAACAATCAAAAAAATTGAAAAGCAGTTTACTTTTTTATGCAATTTATTTTTTATTATTATTTGGAAAATAAAAAAAATGATTAAGCCTTCAAAAAATAGCTTCATATAGCTGGCTTGGGTGTCTTAAAATATCATTGGTTGAAAATATTACCCCCCAAGACTGATCCGTTGGTCTGCCAACCAACTCTCCATTAATAAAGTTTGCAATTCTTCCAAGAAAAATTCCAATAGGACAGCATAAAGTAACTAAATTAGCTAATTCAAACCCATCTATTTTTTTTCTTTTTGAAAAAAATATCATTGATAATATTAAGCCAATCAATCCTCCATGAAATGACATTCCTCCCTGCCAAATTTTTATAATTTCTAATTTATTGATTATATAGAATTCAAAATTATAAAATAAAACATAACCAATTCTTCCGCCTATGATTACCCCAACTACTGCCCAGGTAATAAACTCATCCATAATAGTTGTATTAAGATCAATTATTTTTTTTTTAGTTAAATATTTTGAGTAATACAAACTAAATAAGAAACCAAAGATATATGCCAATGAATACCAATAAATCCTTAAATTTAAGATCTCTATTGCAACTGGGTTTAGATTATGAATAAAAATATAATTATTCATTTTCTTAAATAATTTTTAATATAGTCTTCAATTCCTTCTTCTAAAGATGTAAATTTTTTTTTATATCCAAGGCTTTTTAACTTGTTAATATTAGCTTTAGTAAAGTATTGGTATTGTTTTCTTATCATATTGGGTGTATTGATATATTTTATTTTTTGTTTATTGTTTGATTGTTTAAATACAGCTTTGGCAATATCATTGAAGCTTCTTGGTTCACCACTTCCAACATTAAAAAGACCATTTAAGTTTTTATTTTCTACAAACCATTTGATAATTTGTATTACATCTTTGACATAAATAAAATCTCTTAATTGTTCACCATCTTTAAAATTAGAATTGTGTGATTTAAATAATTTAACCTCTAAATTTTTTGAAACAGTTTGGTATATTTTAAGGATTACACTCCTCATATCTTTTTTATGAAACTCATTTGGCCCATAAACATTAAAAAATTTCAAACCAACACATTGTTTTGGAGATAATCCGCCTATTTTTTTTTCTAAAACAAATTTATCAAAAATATGTTTTGACCAACCATAAAGGTTTAATGGTAATAATTGTGAAAGATATTCTTTAGAATCATTATCATCAAATTTATTTGAGCCGTCACCGTATGTAGCTGCTGAAGAGGCGTATATCAATCTTTTTTTGTATTTTACACACCAATTCCATATATAAATTGATAGATCGATATTGGTCTTGATTATCAATTTGACATTTTTTTCTATAGTTGAAGTAATAGCACCTAAGTGAATTATAATTTTTATTTTATTTTTATTTTTTTTTAAAAAATTCGGAAGGTCAGAGGGATCTATTTTTATAACATTTTCTGATGAAAAATAATTTTTATTTTTTTTATTATTTAAATCTACAGAGACTATTTCATCGTTTTGATTTGATGAAAGAAAATTCACCAAATTCGACCCAATAAATCCCGCTCCTCCAGTTACTAAAATCATTTTGCTATACAAGGTATTAACATTTATTTTTTATATACCTAAGAAAGTATTTTTAAAACAAGAAAACTTATAAAGTATGTAAGAACCACAAAACAAGAAGTATTAATTAAATATTTTTTTTGTTTGTTCTGACAATTTTTAAGTGATTTATGAAACCAAATTATCCAAATAATAAAGATAAAAAAATAAGAAATTAACAAAAATATTATAATATAATCTTTCAACATTTAACTATATATTGTGTTTCTACAGTTACTAACTACTATTTGTTGTTGTTTATTTAACTTTTCTATATTACTATGTTGTTGTGAAATACGACAGTCAAAAAAAAATAATGACCTATGAAAATCCAATTGATTGTATTGAAGACTATATATATAAATATGACATCGATTCTTTCAGAGATTCCGTCAATGATCTAAGCCTATTGTATAAAGGGCTTTGGCATAGTTATAATATCAATGTTAGTTGGGATGAATTTAACCAGATAATAAATATTGTAACTTATTTTGATTTAAAAAAGAAAAGTAAAATAGGAAAGAATATCTATTCTCTGATTTCAAAAGTTAATGAAAAAATAAATCTAGGGTATTTTAATTATTCCTCAAAACTTGAAACTGTATTTTTTAAATATCAAGTCTCGGTAAAAGGTCAAAATTTTTTAACAATAGAGCAAATTGAGAGTTTCCTGGATGTTGTGATAAGTGAATGTGATAGGTTTTTTCCAGTATTTTATTTGTATCTATGCAAAAAACAAGACCCAGAGTATGCTCTTAAAACATCTCTAATTGATACTCATGGAGAGGCATGAGTGAGTCTCTGATAATAGGTTGTGGAAACTTAGGAAAGATAATAATTGAGGGTTTTGAAAGAAGAAAACTAAAGCTCATAGTATATGATAAAAAAAAAACTACCCTCGAAGAATTAAAAAAAAAAAAATATGAGAAGATTCTAATACAAAATAATTTAAAAAATATTAAATGGGCAAATCTAAAGTATATTATGATTTGTGTAAAGCCCAAAGATATAAATGTCCTGTTAAATGAAATAAAAAATTTTTTAAAAAAAAAAAATATATTAATTTCTTTTGCTGCTGGGCTGGATGTAAAAAAAATTTGTCGAGCACTTGATCAAAAGTTGAGAATTATCCGTTTAATGCCCAATATACTTGTTAAAGTTGAGAAAAGTTCAACAGGTGCTTACAAGAATTTTAACGATAATGGAATAGAAAATATAATAGAAAAGGATTTCAATTTTTTTGGAATGTTCACATGGTTTAAAAAAGAGGAGCAAATAAATTTCTTTACTGCTTTATATGGAGGAGGTCCAGCCTATGTGTGTTTTTTTTTCCAATGTCTTTTTAATATTTCAAAAAAGAACGGATTGGGACCCAAAATTTCAAAAGAAATGATTTTATCACTTTTGCATGGAACCAGTGAATTTTTGGAAATTGAAAAATCTAATTTCTCAGAAATTATAAGTAAAGTAGCAAGTAAAGGAGGGACCACAGAGGAGGCTCTTAAGTTTTTTAAAAAGGACTCAAAGTTCATAAATTTTTGGAAAAAGGTATTAAAATGGCAGAAAAAAAATCTAGATCTTTGTAACGAATTTAAATTTATTTTTGTAATTTTATAGAGAATAACGATCCATTGAGTTTTTTTGAATCCATGAGCTCTATTTTACCATTTAATGTCTTAATAAGTTCATTGGCAATGCTCAATCCTAGTCCAGTTCCCGCCTGATTTTGATTTCTTGAATTATCTATTCTATAAAATGGTTTGAATACTTTTTTTTTTTGATAATCAGGAATACCTGGTCCATCATCATCTATATCAATTTTAAGTACGGATGTATTTTTGGAAACAGTAACTAATATTTTATTTCCATATTTTGAGGCATTTTCACATAAGTTAAGGATTATTCTATGTAGACAATTTTTGTCAGTATTAAAAAGTATTTTTTTGTTACAAATAACTTTTGTTTTTTTTTTAAGATCTTTAGACGAAGAAATAACATCCTTTATGAGATCAACAATATTAATATTTGATGATCTTTTGATATTTACCTTTTGAGAGTAATCCATATACTCTTTTAAAAAGCCTTGCATTGTCATAACATCTTTTTTTACATCTTCAATTTCTTCTTTGTTATTGATTAACTCCAGTCTTAATTTTATTCTTGTTAAAATCGTTCCAAGATCATGAGAGATTCCTGAAAGGAAATTTGTTCTTTGAGATATATAATTATTTATTTTTTTTTTCATTTTTATAAAAGCGTTTCCAGCTGACCTGATCTCCATTGCACCCTCTGGTTTGAATCTTGTTTCTTTTTTTCTTCCATTTCCAAAATCTTCAGCAGATTTGGCTAATCTTTGTATTGCCCTTATTTGTATCCTTAAAAATAGAAAAGCAATAAATGCCAAAAATAAAGAAGAGGATATCATCCACAAAAGTAATATTATTGGGGTTTCACTGTGTAAATATTTTTTTGGAAATATCAAAAGAATATAATAATCTTTTATTTTTTGATAAAATTTTATTGAGTCTTTGCCAAAAACTAGAAAAAAATCTTCATTGATCCTGTTACCTATATTTTTCTCAATCTGATTTTTAACAAATGTTTTTTTATTTTCTTTAATATCCAAATTTTTGATTATAAAAAAACTTATATTTAATCTTGCTGATACTTCTCGAGCTCTTTCAGCTCCGTTATTTTTATACTCATTTGTGATGAGATTAATTTGATTACTAGCTATGTTTGAGAATCTTGTGACAATTTTTTCCCAATGCCTATCATAAAAAAAAATTACGACAATAAACTGAGTTATTATTAGGGGTAAAAGAAAAATTAATAATAGTCTTGGAAGTAATCTTTTTGGTAAGAATTGTTTGATGAATTTACTCATATTCGCTTATTAACATATATCCCTTTCCTCTCACAGTTTTGAGGAATGAGGAATTATTCTTTGATGTTATCTTTTTTCTTAACCTTGTTACCACAACATCAACTGACCTCGGATTTACAGTAATATCTAAATTTTTAGCAATAGATTCTCTTGAAATTTCTTTATTAATATTTTCAATGAATATCTCTAAAAGTTGTTCTTCAGAAGATGTTAATTGTATATTAATATTATTTTTTTTGAGTTCTTTTGTATTTTTGTCATATGTAAATTCTCCAAAGAAGTGTTTATCCATTTGTTTTGATTTATTTATTCTAGGATTCAGAAGTTTTTTTATTCTTAGTACTAATTCCATTGGCTCGAAGGGTTTGATTAGATAATCATCACAACCAAATGAATAGGATTCTGTTTTAATATTTAAATGACTACTTGCTGTCAACATCAATACTGGTGTATTTGCATTTTTTTTTCTAAATTTCTCCAAAAATTTTATTCCATTTACCTTTGGCATCATAATATCTAAAATTATCAAATCAAAAACAAATAAATCAGAGAGTTTTTCGCCCTCGATAGCATCTTTAGCAAGTGAAACTAAAAAATTATGTTTCTTCAGAAATATTTCAAGTAGTTCTCTTATTTTATCATCGTCATCAATACACAATATGTGAGAATGATTTTCCATTAAATTACAAAATTAAAGATCAAAGTATTTATTTATGTTTTATCGATGGTATAGTATCTAAATTTTAACTCATAAGAAAAAATATGCAAATAGTACCTTTTGATTCGCGCGACGGACTTATATGGATGAATGGATCATATATTAAGTGGAATAATGCTCAACACCATGTTTTAAGTCATGGACTACATTACGGAAGTTGTGTATTTGAGGGATTAAGGATTTACGAAGGTAAAATTTTTAGGTTAAATGAACACATAAAAAGATTATTTAAATCTGCCGAAATACTAGATTTAGAAATACCCTATGAATTTAATGAAATTATTAGCATAACAAAGGAAATTACTAAAAAACAAAATGTAAAAAATGGTTATATTAGACCTGTTGTTTGGCGAGGAAGTGAAATGATGGCAATTTCAGCTAAGCAAGCAACTACAAACATAGCTATTGCCACCTGGGAATGGCCTTCATATTTTTCACCTGAGGGAATGCTGAAAGGAATAAAACTAACTGTTGCGGATTGGGTTAGACCTTCACCTAAAAGTGCACCTACAGACAGTAAAGCTGCTGGACTTTATATGATTTGTTCTCTAAGCAAACATAAGGCAGAATCTAATGGATTTGATGATGCACTTATGCTTGATTATAGAAACTTTATTGCTGAAGCTACTGGTGCTAATGTTTTTTTTGTAAAAAACAATGAACTCTTTACCCCTAAACCTGATTGTTTTTTAGATGGTATAACAAGACAAACTGTTATAAAAATAGCAAAAAAAAAAGGTATAAAAGTTAATGAAGGACATTTTAAACTCAACTTTTTAGCTGACTGTGATGAATTCTTTCTCACTGGTACTGCTGTGGAAATTACCCCTGTAGGTGCTGTAGATAGTTATAGTTTTGTTATCGGAGAAATTACAAAGTTATTAATTAAAGAGTTTCAAAAAGAAGTTTTATTATAACTTTAGGTTAATTTATTTTTTTTCACCTTTAACCCAAGTAGAGTGATCTAAAAAGTTTTCTTTCTTCCAAAATGTTATTTTGAATTTTAACCAATTGACAATTTTTTCAACAAAAATAAAACTTTCTTTTCTGTGTTGACTCGCGGCAATTATTAAAACAATATTTTCCCCTGGCTGCAACCTACCAAACCTATGTATTATCAGATAATCGTCAATTTTATTTTCTTCTAATATTAACTTTACTATTTTGTTGGTTTGAAATTTTGCCATCTTTTCATAAAATTCAATATCCATATTTATAATTTTTTTATTTTTATTTTTTTCTCTTACTTTCCCAATGAAAGAGATTATTGCTCCTGATTTTTCATTCCTTTTAGAAAATTTTTTTATTTCCTGACTCTCATTAAATTTTTGTGTTTGAAAAATAATTATTACTAACCTCCAGTTACTGGTGGAAAAAAAGCTATTTCATCTTTATCCTTAATTAGCGCATTTAAATCTGCATATTCGCAATTGATTGCAAATTTTAGGTTTGATGTTTTTTCAAAAGCAGATTTGTAATTAGAATTTCTTTTTTTTAATTTATTTATAAGATCTTTTATCGAAATTTCATTTTCTAACTTAATTGATTCTTCTGACTTACCAATAATTTCTTTTATTTGAGCAAAATAAAGTATCTTCAATTTAACATATCCTCATATCTATAAAACTTCAGAATTGTACCTTTTTTAATAACCTTTTTATTTTCATCAATTTCGATAATACCATCAGTTTTACTGATAGATGATAAAATTCCTGATCCAGTTGTATGAAACTTTTCTATATATTTCTTATTATTAATTATTTTAACTTTACCTCTTAACCATTCCTTTCTTCCAATTTTTTTTTTCATTTCGAAACACGATGGAAGTAATCTTTCAATAATCTCTGTATTATTATTACCTGATAGTTTCTTAACATAATCAATTACTAACATGAAAAAGGTCACGATCGATGCTACTGGGTTTCCGGGTAGACCAATAAAAGGTGTATTTCCAAATTTTCCAAATGCAAGGGGCCTTCCAGGTTTGATTGCAAGTCTCCAAAAACCAATCTCGCCATGCTCTTTCAAAATTTGGCTAATTTTATCAATTTGACTAGAGGAAACACCGCCAGTAGTTACAATCAAATCACATTTATTCAAATTAGCAAAAATTAGTTTTTTTGTTTGATTCAAGTTATCTTTGATAATACCTAAATCAATTGAATCACAACCAATCTTTTTGAACATTGACATAAGAGTCACTTTGTTGGCATCATAAATAGCAAATTTACTCTTTTTATCTGAGATGCTCAATTCATTTCCAGTTGAAAAAATTCCAACTTTTAATTTTTTGTAAACTTTCATTCTTTTTAATCCTATTGAGGAAAGTTGAGCTAAGTCAACGGTTCTGATTTTTCTTCCCTTATCAAATAAAAGTTGCTTCTTTTTTATATCTTCACCTTTTTTTCTAATATTCGAACCACTTTCCGGAAATTTAATTAATTCAACATAGTTTCTCGTGAAATTACAATCTTCTTCCATGATGATGGTATTTACATTATTTTTATTCAATAAATAAGCACCAGTAAAAATTCTTATCGCCTCTCCAATTTTTGCAACACCATTAAATGGCTGACCTGGGGAAGAAACACCAATTATTTTAAATTTTTTAATTTTTTTTTTTATTGAAATATAATTTACTGCAAAACCATCAACTGCTGCATTGTCAAGTTCAGGAATATTGAATTTTGAATGAATATTTTCTGCTAAAATCCTGTCCTCAGACTCAATTAAAGAAACATACTCTACATTAATTTTTGTCTTAATACTGTTTATCATTATTTTCTTAGCCTTATCAACAGTAATAAGTTTTCTGGTAGAAATTTTAGAAACCATTTTTTAAATATTTTAGAATGAAATCACTGATTTTTTTTGTCTCAATAAAATTAAATCTTGGTAAATTGTTTTTTGGCAACTGTTTGCATTCATCATCACAGACAATTCCTTTAACACTATTATCTTTAATGAAGATATAAGGTTTTTTTATTGTAGATCTAATGACTTCAATTTTTGGTATTTTGCTTTTTTTCAATCCTTCAATCAAAATTATTTGATTTTCACTAGAGAACTTTTCTAAAATATCCTTCAATGTAATTTTTTTTTTTTTTAATGAACTTATCATGGCAAATTTCTTTTCATTATAGATTATTACCTCGTTAGAACCAGAATTAAGATGATTAAAGCTATCCTTACCTTTTTTATCTATTTCAAAATTATGATGTGAATGCTTTATCGAGGCCACACAAATTTTTTTTCTTTTTAATGATTGGATTATTCTACATATTAAATCAGTTTTTCCACTTCCACTCCAACCAACAATACCGAAGATCTTTTTCATTTAAATAATTTTAAGTTTTTTTTAAAATAAATATACCCTGTATAAATTGTAAATATAGAAGCCAGAGTTAGACCAAAATTACCGGTGTATAAAATTAAATTGGTCGAAAAATTTCCTGAAACAATAAGAAAACCAAGGGAAGACATTTGTATGAGTGTTTTCCATTTAGATAATTTTGTCACAAATAAACTTTTAGACGAATGCCAAAAAAAATCTCTTAGTCCTGAAACTAGAATTTCTCTAATAATTATTACTAATGTTGGGTAAACAAAAAAACCAGTAATTTTGTCATTATCAAGAAGTATAATTAACATAGCAACAACTAGTATTTTATCGGCTATCGGGTCCAAAAACCGACCAAAATTTGACTCTATTTCAAATTTTCTAGCTAGATAACCATCTAAAAAATCAGATAAGCATGCAATTATATAAAAAATTAGACCTACCCAATTATAGTATGGGTCATTTAATTCCATACAAATTATAATTGCAGGAATAAGAATTATTCTCATAATTGTGAGTAGATTTGGTATGTTATTTTTACTAAACAATTTTATTGAATTCCTTATAAATTTTCTTTGCAATTTCAATACCGATCCCTGGTACTTTTTTTAAGTCCTTAATACTTGCAGTCTTGATGTTATCAATAGAACCAAAATAAGATAGCAAATTTAATCTTAATTCTTTGCCGACACCGGTCACATTGTCAAATACTGATTTTTTTACTTTACTCAAACGCCTTTTTTTTTGTGAAGTAATTGCAAATCTATGAGCCTCATCTCTTAATCTTTGCAAAAAATATAACTCTTGATCGGTTTTATTAAATAAAACTTTACCAATTTTTCCTGAATATATAGTTTCATCTCCCGAATTCCTTTTCTTTCCTTTTGCAATACTTATCAAGTCAATATTACTAATTTGTTTTTCAGTTAATATTTTTTGCGCTACATTAAGTTGCCCTTTTCCTCCATCAATAATAATTAAGTTTGGAAGTTCTTTTTTCCACTCCTCTGAGAAATTAAATCTTCTCTCAAGAACTTGTTTTAACATAAAGTAATCATCATTAGACTTTCCTTGAAAAGCTTTTATGTTAAATTTTCTGTAAGATGATTTCTTAAAATTATAATTTTCATAAACAACCATTGCTCCTACAGGGTTTGATCCATTAAAATGGCTATTATCATATATTTCAATTTTGTTGGGATAATCATTTAATTTTAATTTGGAATGGAGTGTTTTAAGTATAAATTGATTTTTTTCATTTTTTTTAAATTTTTCATTAATACTTGCTTTTATATTTTCCTCAACAATTTTCAGCAATTCTAACTTTTTACCAATTTTAGGTTTCTTTATTTCTACATTTGTATTAGTTTTTTTTGATATGATAGATTTGATGATTGGGGCATCCTTTAGTTCAAAATTTATTAAAATTTGCTTTGGCACCTGATTCGATGTGTAAAAAAAAATTAAAAATTGACTAAAAATTATTTCCGGTTCATCTAAATGAATATTAGAAAATACAAATTCTTTATTTCCAAAATTTTTTCCAGTTCTATAGAAAAATATTTGAATACAAATTTGTCCATACTTTTGATGAAGAAAAACTATATCAAAATCTTCGTTTTTATTTAGATCTGAATACTGTTCAAATGATATTTTTGTTATTGCTTTAATTCTATCTCTAATCAAGGCTGCTTCTTCAAAGTTTTGATTTTTACTTGCTTGTTCCATTTCAGTTATTAATTCTTGCTTAATTTTTAAATTTTTACCTTTTAGAAATAAAATTGCATTATTAACAAGTTCTGAATATTCTTTTTTGTCTATCAGACCTACACAAGGTCCACTGCATCTTTTTATTTGAAATAAGATACAAGCTCTTTTTCTAGAATTAAAAATATTGTCTGAGCAACTTCTTAATAAAAAAGCCCTCTCTAATTGTCTAATTACCTCATCTACAATATTTGAATTTGCAAATGGCCCGAAAAAAATATCATCTTTATTTTGTTTGCCTCTAAATTTCCTAATTCTAGGCCAAGTACTACTTTTTTCTATAACAATATATGGAAAACTTTTGTCATCCATCAATCTGACATTAAACTTAGGTTTTAAATCTTTAATTAGATTGTTTTCAAGGATGAAGGAATCTAGCTCCGTATGAGTCTTGATAAACTCCATAGAACTTGTCAAACTAATTAAAGTTTTAATTCTATTTGTTTGTTTGACTGTATTAATATAAGAAGAAATTCTTTTTTTTAAATTTTTTGCTTTTCCAACATACAAAGTAGATTTTTCGGAATCCAGAAATTTATAAATTCCTGAGCCATTGGGAAACGATCTTACGGATTCCTTCAAGATGTTTAGTCCTTTTCGATAGTCATATTTTGTTTTTCTTAACATTGTTTTCTTCTAAACTATTGCTTTTATTATAAAAACTTATACAAAAAATTCTATCCACTAATTATGTGGATAAAACTGTTAATAAACTTTGAGTTTTTTTACTAACTTTAATATTTCTGTGACTTTGCAATAAAATGATTAAAAATTAGTCAATTTTATAAATAATTGATTATATTGATAATTTTTTATTTTTTCAGACTTTAATTTTTTTTTTTTTCATTTTTTTTACAATATTTTTTTTTAATATCTAATATTTTACTTTTGTTAACAACTTACAATACATCAGTCGGTTGAGAAAACCCTTGATTTTGAGTGGGCCCAACCAAGGCTTTGTCCGGAATCTATTGTTAGAACATCCCCTGTAACTGATTTATTTTTTATTAAATATTCAATTGCAAGATTAATTTCATCAAGTTCGACTTGTCTTTTTAAGGGTGTTCGAGCAATTTGACTCAAAAATTGTTTATCTGTCTGATTTGTACTTTTTAATGTTGGACCAGGTGAGATTCCATTAACTCTTATTTTTGGTGCAACTAATGTGGCAAGACTTTTTGTCATGGTATATAGTGCTGACTTACTCAATGTATAGGAAGAAAAATATGGAGTGATATTTTTCACCCTTTGATCAATAATATTGATGATAAGTCCTTGTTTATAATCTAATTGCTTAATAAAATTTTGGCACAGAAAAAAAGGAGCTTTAATATTCACATTAATATGTTTATCAAAAATCTGATAATTGGACTCTTTTATTGTATCAAACTCAAAAGCTGAAGCATTGTTAACTAGTAGATCTATTTTACCAAATTCATTATTTATTTTTTTAAAAAAAGATTCAAAATTTTCATTTTTATTAAAATCAGATTTAAACGAAGAAAACTTTACACCTGTTTTTTTAATAATTTTTTCGAGTGCAGATACTTTATTTTTTGAATTATTATATTGTATAGCAACATCTATGCCTCTATTTGCTAGAAACTTTGTAATTGAAGATCCTATTCTTTGTGCACCACCTGTGATAAAAGCTCTTTTAAATTTGTTCATTGAGACCCAATTCTTTATTTTCTAGGATTTTTATTCTGTCCCTGATTTTTGCTGCGTTTTCGAAGTCAAGATTTTCAGCATATTCAAACATTCTTTTCTTAAGTTCTTTTAATGATTCTTGACTATTTTCTGTATTTTTATCAAGTTTTTTATTTATATTTTGATCTTCAGAGATAGTTTCTTCAATTTTTCTGAATGTTGATCTTGGTGTAATATTATTTAATTTATTGAAATTAATTTGCTTAATTCTTCTCCTGGCTGTCTCTTCTAAAGCACCTTTGATAGATTTAGTCTCATAATCTGCATATAATATTGCTCTTCCATGGATATTTCTTGCTGCCCTTCCAATTGTTTGTATCAAAGAAACTTGTGATCTAAGAAAACCCTCTTTATCAGCGTCAAGAATTGCTACTAAGCCACATTCTGGTATGTCCAATCCTTCTCTAAGAAGGTTTATGCCAACCAAGACATCAAAATTTCCAAGTCTAAGATTTTTTATAAGTTCGATTCTTTCAAGGGTCTCAATATCAGAATGTAAATACTGAGACTTAATATCATTTTCATTAAGATAATCTGTGATTTTTTCAGCATCCTTTTTTGTTAATGTTGTGATTAAAACACGCAGTTGTTTTTTTGTAAGTTTTTTGCATTCTTCTATTATATCCTCGATTTGATTTGAAGCTTTTCTAATTTCACAAATAGGATCAACCAATCCCGTAGGTCTAACAACTTGTTCAACAAAGATTCCGCCAGATTTTTTTAACTCATATTCACTTGGTGTGGCAGAAACATATATGGTTTGCCCCTTGAATTTTTCCCATTCTTCAAACATTAGTGGTCTATTATCTTTACAGGATGGTAAACGAAATCCAAACTCAGACAATGTTTCTTTTCTAGACCTGTCCCCCTTAAACATTCCTCTAATTTGAGGTACTGTAACATGAGATTCATCAATAAATAGAACACAATCTTTTGGAAGGTATTCAAATAATGTAGGTGGTGGTTCACCTTCTTTTCTTCCTGATAAATGTCTGGAATAGTTTTCTATTCCTGAACAGCTCCCTGTTGTGGCAATCATTTCAAGATCAAAAGTAGTTCTTTGCTCTATTCTTTGAGATTCAATTAATAGTTTTTTGGATTCAAAGTAATCAATCCTATTTTTTAGTTCTTTTCTAATTTTTTCAATAGCCTTATTTAAAGAGGGTTTTGGTGTTACATAATGACTATTTGCATATATGGTTACTTCATCTAAACTTTTTGAAATTTTTCCAAGAAATGGATCAAACTCGTCAATTGATTCAACTATATCTCCAAAAAAGGAAACTCGCCAAGATTTATCTTCAAGATGTGAGGGGAATATTTCAATAAAATCTCCTCTATTTCTGAATGTTCCTCTTAAATGGATGTTGTCATTCCTTTTGTATTGGAGCTCTACCAACTTTCTTTTTAATTCATCCATCTCAAAGGTTGTATTTTTTTTTATTTTAAATGTCATTGATGAATAGGATTGAACAGAACCAATGCCATAAATACATGATACACTTGCAACCACAATTGTGTCTCTTCTTTCCAATAATGCCCGAGTTGCTGAGTGTCGCATTCTATCAATTTGCTCATTGATTGATGACTCCTTCTCAATAAAAGTATCAGTTCTTGGAACATAAGCTTCTGGTGTATAATAATCATAATAGGAAACAAAATATTCTACGCAATTTTCAGGAAAAAAACTTTTCATTTCACTGAAAAGTTGAGCTGCCAATATCTTGTTAGGGGCAAAAACTAGAGCTGGTCTCTGAAGTTGACTAATTATATTAGCCATAGTAAATGTCTTACCTGAGCCCGTTACCCCAAGAAGTACCTGATCTTTTTTATTTGAAGAGAGACCTTTGACGAGCTTCTTTATAGCCAAAGGTTGGTCACCGGCTACTTTAAATTGCGACTTTAATTTAAACTTATTCATAAAAAAATAAAAAATATAATATATTTTTAGTAAAGATCATATATAATTGAAAAATTGAAGTTTTAAATTCTTTTTCCATAATTAATGGCTTTAATTTCTAATAGATTATCAAGGTTCAAACCATCTCTGACGGTGAAGATCACCCAAAAAGCAAGAGAAATGATTAAAAACGGAGAAAAGGTTATAAGTCTTAGCTCTGGAGAACCTGATTTTGATACCCCGAAACACATAAAAGATTATGCTAAAAAGGCCATTGATGATGGATTTACGAAATATACTCAGGTTGATGGTATCGATGAATTAAAAAAGGCTATTTCAGAAAAGTTTAAAAAAGAAAATAATTTAAATTTCAAAAAGGATGAAATAACGGTAGGAGTTGGAGGTAAGCATGTAATCTATAATCTCTTCCTTGCAACTTTAGATGAAGGTGAAGAGGTGATTATACCCTCTCCATATTGGGTTTCATACCCGGAAATAGTAAGTTTATGCAATGGAAAGCCTATCATTCTCGAAACAAGTTTCAATAATGAATTTAAAATTAGAGCCGATGAATTAGAAAGTAATATTTCTCAGAAGACAAAATGGTTGATAATAAATTCACCTTGTAACCCAACTGGATCTGTATACTCTGAGAATGAATTAAAAAAAATTTCCGAAGTAATTCTCAAATTCCCAAATTTGCATATCCTTTCAGATGATATATATGAACATATCACTTATGGAAAATGCAAATTTATAAATATTTTAAATGTAGAACCTTCATTGAAAGATAGAACTTTTATTGTAAACGGGGTGTCAAAGGTTTTTTCAATGACCGGATGGAGAATTGGATACGGTGCGGGTGATTCAGAGATTATCAAATCAATTGCAAAAATTCAATCTCAAAGCACGACCAACCCCTGTTCAATAAGTCAGATGGCTGCAAAATATGCTATAGAAAATGAAAAAAAATTTCTTAAGGATTGGTTGAAACAATTTGAGGAAAGAAAAAATTTTTTAGTTAGTTTTTTTAATTCTGTAGAAGGTTTTGAACCTTTCATGCCTGATGGTGCTTTCTATTTATATGTCTGTTGCAAAGGATTTATTTCAAAAAAAGATATTAATGGCTATGAAATAAAAAATGATTACGATTTTGCCGAATATTTACTTTTAAATGCTAGAGTCGCAGTTGTACCCGGAGTTGCCTTTGGTAAATCACCATACTTTAGAATTTCTTATGCAACTTCATTAGATGATTTAAAAAATGCATGTAATCAAATCCAAAAAGTAATTAAGAATTTTCAAAAATAATGAAAATCTTAGTGTATGGAGTTGGTGGAATTGGGGGATTTTTAGGATCTTATCTTGAAAAATTAGGTATTCAATTGACATTTATCGCAAGAGGAAAGAGGCTGAATCATTTGAAATCAAAAGGATTAATTCTTGAGAGTAACCTTAAAAATATTTCACTGAAAGATCTAGATGTGAGAAGTGATATAGATAACGGAGAAAGTTTTGATATAATTATTAATACAGTTAAGCTTTATGACTTTGATTATGTGATAGCCAATATTATAAAAAAAGTAAAAGGAAATTTCATAATTCTTCCCTTCCAAAATGGAATTTATGCCGAGGAGAAAATCAAAGAAAAAATTGGGGAAAATAGAACTTTTGGTGCAGTAGCACAAATTTCATCATTTGTTGACATAAATCAGAATATTAAGCATGTGGGTGATTTAGCAACTTTTTTTGTTGGGTCATATGAGAAAAATGATGAAAATATACTAAAAGTTTTTTGCGAAAATTGTCAAAGAATCGGTCTAGATTTAAGATTTACTATGAATATAAAAGAAAAGATTTGGCAAAAATTTATTTTTTTATCAGCATATAGTGGAATGACTACATTAACAGAAAAAACAATTGGTGAAATATTTAGTGATGAAAATTTGAAACAAAAATTTATAAAAGCTATGATTGAAACTTATGAATTATCGAACATGTATGCAGTAAAATTTGAAAAAAATCCAATTGATTTTTGGATAGAAAAAATTGAAAGAATGCCATATGAGATGACATCATCAATGTTTATGGATTTTAAAAATAAAAAAAAACTTGAGATAGATTGGTTGTCTGGATCAATCATAAAATTATCGGAACAAAATAATCTTAAGCCAGATATTCACAAAGAAATTGTTTCAGGAATAAAAGCTAAATAATTTTCTTTAAATTAAGAAATATCTCTGCTTCCAGAGCACTCATACACCCCATTCCTGCTGCTGTAACTGCTTGTCTGTATATCTTATCGGTAACATCTCCTGCAGCAAAAATTCCTTCGATACTTGTCTTTGTTGAATCAGCCTTGGTGATTATATAACCTTCATCATCCATATTTAACCATTTTGTGAATAAATTTGTAGCAGGGCTATGACCTATAGCAACAAAAAAACCTTCGACAGGTAAAAAGGTTTTTTGATTACTCTTTAGGTTTAAAATTTCTAAATTTTCTAATATTTTTTTTTCAATATTTCCTCTTACTTCTTTTACCTCACTATCCCAAATCATTGAAATATTTTTTTTTTCTTCTAGTCTGTCCCTGAGAATTTTTTCAGCTCTCAGTTGGTTTCTTCTGTGGATTAAATGGACTTTATTACAAAGATTTGATAAAAAAATTGCTTCTTCAACTGCGGTGTTTCCACCGCCAACAACTGCAACATCTTTGTCTTTAAAAAAAAATCCATCACATGTTGCGCAAGCTGAAACACCAAACCCCATAAATTCCTTCTCACCCGGTATTTCAAGCCATTTTGCTTTGGCTCCAGTTGCAATAATAATTGAAAATGACTTTATTTTTTTTTTTTCAGTTTGAACCTCAAATGGAAATTTTTTTAGATCAACATCAATAACATAATCGTTAAGTATTTTAGTTCCAAATGAGGAAGCTTGATTTTTCATTTGTTCCATTAACCAGGGACCTTGGATTGGTTTTTCGAAACCTGGGTAATTTTCAACATCCGTTGTAATTGTTAACTGCCCCCCTGGCTCCAATCCAGAAACTAGAGTAGGCGATAGGCCTGCTCTAGAACAGTAAATTGCTGCAGTGTATCCAGCAGGTCCTGAACCAATTATGAGTACTTTTTCTACATTTTCATTTTTCATGAAAAACTTATAGAATTAATCTGGTATTCTTTGATTCCATTGGGTGTACTCACCTCAACTACATCATCTATGGCTTTGTTGATAAGTGCTTTGCATAAAGGTGCAGAAATTGAAATTAGGTTTTTTTCAATATCAGCTTCATCTGTTCCAACTATTCTATAGGTTTTTTTTTGATTATTAGATAAATCAGTTACCTCAACAGTTGCACCAAAAGTCACGCGTGAATTATCAAGCGAAGATGTATCAATAACTTCTGCCCTTCCTATTTTATTTTCTAATTCTGTAATTTTACCTTCAATGAAACTCTGTTTTTCTCGTGCTGCATGATATTCAGCATTTTCAGACAAATCACCATGTTCTCTTGCCTCAGCAATAGCCTTGATGATCTCAGGCCTCTCAATATTCTTTAGATTTTCAAGTTCAGACTTTAATTTTTCAAGCCCATCTTTTGTCATCGGAATTTTTTCACTCATACATCTAATTATAATAAATAAAAAAATTTATTCTATGATTTATACAACTCTTGAATTGGTTTTATTTTAAGATCTTTAGTATTCCAAAAATTAAGACCTGTAATTGCAACTTTAGCAGCAGAAATAGTTGTGAAATACGGAACTTTATTTCTTATAGCAGTCCGTCTTATCGAAAAGCTATCTGCAATAGATTTTGCTCCGCTAGTTGTATTAATAATTAATTGTATCCTATTTTTTTCAATAAGATCAACAATATGAGGACTTCCTTCATTAACTTTATTGACAATTTTTACTGCAATACAGAACTTTTCAAGAACTTCTGCTGTACCTTTAGTTGCGTATATATTGAAATTAATTTTTTTCAAAACCTGTGAAAGTAAAATTATATTTTCTTTATCCTGATCTCTAACGGATATGAAAACCGAACCTTTTGTCGGCAAATTATTACCTGCTGCAATTTGTGATTTAAGGTATGCCATTGGAAAATTATTTTCAATTCCCATTACTTCTCCTGTAGATTTCATTTCAGGACCCAAAATTATATCTTCTCCAGGAAATCTATCAAAAGGAAAAACGGATTCTTTTACAAAAACACTTTTGTTATTTTTTTTTATTAGATTGAATTCAGTTAACCTTTTTCCTAGCATTACTTTTGTAGCTATATTAGCAAGTGGTAATCCAATAGCTTTGCTTATGAATGGAACAGTCCTACTTGCCCTTGGATTTACTTCTAAGACATATAATTTTTCATCTTTTAAAGCAAACTGGATGTTCAAAAATCCAATAATTTTTAATTTTTTTGCAATTAATGTTGTTAGGTTCTTAATTTCATTTAATATTTCTCTCGGAATGGTTTGCGGAGGAATCGAACATGCTGAATCTCCAGAATGCACGCCAGCTTCCTCGATATGTTCTAAAATTCCAGCAATAAAAACATTTTTTCCATCGCACAGAGCATCGACATCAATTTCTTTCGCCTCAAGAAGAAATTCATCGATAAGTATTGATTTATTGTTTATTATAAATGTGGATTTGAAATAGTTTTCTAACTCTAAATCATTATTTATAATTCTCATGGCCCTTCCGCCCAATACATATGATGGTCTGATAACAATTGGAAATTGAATTTTCTTAATTGCAGCTTTTGCTTGTTTAAGATCTGAAACAATATCACTTTTAGGTTGGAGTATTTTCAAAGATTTTAAAAATCTATTAAATCTATCTCTGTCTTCGCATAAATCTATAGAACTAAATGAAGTGCCAAGAATATTTATTTTTTTTTTAAATAATTTTTCAGCTAATTTTAGAGGTGTTTGTCCACCTAATTGAACAATAACACCAAGCAATTTTCCATTTTTATTTTCAGCACAACATATTTCTGCCACCGACTCAATATCTAAAGGTTCAAAATAAAGTCTATTAGAAATATCAAAATCGGTGGATACAGTTTCTGGATTACAGTTGACCATTATTGATTCAATATTTAATTCTTTTATGGCAAAAGAGGAATGAACGCAACAATAGTCAAACTCAATACCTTGACCGATTCTGTTCGGCCCCCCCCCCCAATAATGATGACTTTTTTTTTATTAGTAACTTTTGTTTCCTCTTCAAAGTTAGAATTATGGAAATTTGAGGTCCAAGAAGAATACATGTATGGGGTTTTTGACTCAAATTCTCCTGAACAAGTGTCGATGTTTCGGAAGGAGGGTGATATTTTATGTTTTTGTTTTAATTGCTTTATAATAGTTGCTGAGTTTTTATTAAGTTGGATAATTTTTTCATCTGAGAAACCTTCACCTTTTGCTTTAAGGTATAATGCCAGGTCAACCTTTCCTTTTTTAATGGAATCTTCGGTTATTATAAGCTCTGCGATTTGTCTAATAAACCAAGGATCAAACCTTGTCTTTGAAATGATTTTTTCAATTGGAATTTTTTTTCTCAAACTCTCTGCAATAATTATAAACTTGTTAGGTACATTTTTTTCTAGGAGAACTTCCAACTGTTTCACACTTTTTTCTTGTATTTTTATATTTGAATCCAATCCACACAAACCTATTTCAAGACTTCTAATAGCTTTTTGAAAAGACTCTTTAAAGTTTCTCCCAATTGCCATACATTCACCAATAGATTTCATCGCAGTTCCCAACTTTTCCTCTGTGTCACTAAATTTTTCAAAAGTAAATCTTGGTATCTTAGTTACAATATAGTCTATTGTGGGTTCGAATGATGCCGGAGTAGTTTTTGTTATGTCATTTTTCAATTCGTCGAGAGAATAACCAATTGCAAGTTTTGCTGCTATTCTTGCTATTGGAAATCCAGTTGCCTTCGATGCTAATGCTGAAGATCTTGAAACTCTTGGGTTCATTTCAATAACTACCATTCTTCCATTTTTAGGATTTACAGCGAATTGAACATTAGCTCCCCCTGTTTCAACTCCTATTTCTCTTATTACCTTAATAGAAAAGTTTCTCATTTTTTGGTATTCTTTGTCAGTTAGAGTTAATGATGGGGCAACTGTGATTGAATCACCAGTATGGATTCCCATTGGGTCAATATTTTCAATCGAGCAAATTATAATACAATTATCTTTATTATCTCTTATCACCTCCATCTCATACTCTTTCCAACCTTCCAATGATTCTTCAATAAGTACCTCCCCGATTGGGGATAAATCGATTCCTTTTTTTACAATCTTTAAGAATTCTTTAGTATTTTTAGCTGTTCCTCCGCCAGATCCACCTAATGTAAAAGAGGGTCTAATTATGATTGGGTAACTTAATTTTTCCAAATATTTTTTAGCTTTATCAAGACTATTTACAACAAAACCTTTCGGTGTGTCCAAGCCAATTTTTGTCATTGATTTCTTGAAAAGTTCTCTATTTTCGGCTTTTTCAATCACATCTTTTGTGGCCCCAATTAATTCAACATTATACTTGGATAAAATATTTTTTTTTCTAAGTTCAATTGAGAGATTTAAAGCTGTTTGCCCCCCCATTGTTGAAAGAAGAGCATCAGGTTTTTCATTGCTTATAATTTTCTCTAAGAAGAATGTATTTAATGGTTCTATATATGTTTTATCAGCGAGGTTAGGATCAGTCATAATTGTTGCTGGGTTAGAGTTTACAAGAATAACTTTATATCCCTCTTCTTTCAGAGCTTTACATGCTTGAGCTCCAGAATAATCAAATTCACAAGCTTGGCCAATTACTATTGGACCTGCTCCTATAATCATTATTTTTTTAATATCTTTTCTTTTAGGCATTTTTAATAAGACTCGCAAATTGATTAAATAAATATCTACTATCTTGAGGACCTGGAGAGGATTCTGGATGATACTGAACAGAAAAAAAAGGCTTGTTTTTAATTTTGATACCAGCAATTGTTTTGTCAAAAAGAGATGAGTGAGTTATTTCTACATTTTTTGGTAATTTTGATTTTGAAACCACGAAACCATGATTCTGCACAGTTATTTCAACTGCGCCAGTTTGATGGTTTTTAACAGGATGATTTGCTCCTCTATGTCCGTGATGCATTTTTATTGTAGATGCACCAAATAGCAGGGATAGTATTTGATGACCAAGACAAATACCAAAAATTGGTGATTTAAGATTTTTGAGTAATTCAAGTTCTGTTTTCAATTTTTGAAATGTAGCTTTAGGGTCGCCAGGGCCATTGGATAAAAAAACTCCCAGAGGATTCATGGAAATGATTTTTTTCATTGAATAATTACAAGGAAAAACTAATAAATTGAATCCATTAGATTCAAGAATATTTAAAATATTATTTTTAATACCAAAATCTATCACAGCAATGAATTTTGAATTGATCATAGATGGGTTTATGATTTTTTTTTTTTTATTTTTCCATTGGTATACTACTTTAGTTGTTACTTCTGATGCGAGATCAAGATCTTTCATTTTAGGAAGGTTGTTAAGTTTTTTTTTTAATAAACTAGTTTTTTTAATTTCTTTTCCTGGGAAATGTATCAGACAGTTTAAAGATCCACCTTTCCTAATATTTTTAGTTAACACTCTTGTGTCAACTCCTGTTATGCATGCTTTTTTATTTAAAAAAAGCCATTTTTCGAAATCTATTTCTGATCTAAAGTTTGATGAGGGTGTTATATCATTATTAATTATGCATGCAGACGCAAAAATTTTTTCACTTTCATAATCAAATTTGTTTGATCCAACTATACCTATATGAGGAAATGTAAAGTTAATTATTTGTTTGAAATAAGAAGGATCAGTGAGAATTTCTTGATATCCTGTAATTGAAGTATTAAAACAAATTTCTCCCAGATAATCACCTTTATATCCATAACCTTTTCCAAGAAATGATTCACCATTATCTAGTAGAAGAAGACAATCATTAGCGTTGGTTTTGATTGATTTTTTCATTTGAGGAATAATATACTTGGATTTAAAAAATTCCACTAGTTCATAATTAAATTTAATAGTTTTCTTGATTTTTACAATTTTCTTATATATTGATAAATATCTTATGATTTCTTTAAGAGAAAATATAAAAGTAAGCCTCGATAAAAACTTAAAGAGTAGAGATGAAATTGCAACATCGACTCTTCGCTTGGTAATGGCCGCAATTAAAGACCACGATATTCAATTTAGAGGAGAAAAGAAAGGTGAACTAATTTCTGACGAAGATATTCTTAATCTGTTACTCAATATGATTAAACAAAGAAAGGAAAGTGTAAAAATATATGATCAAGCTGGAAGAAAAGATTTAAAAGAGAGAGAAGAAAAAGAAATACAAATAATAAATTCATTTCTTCCACATCAAATCAAAGACTCTGAATTGCAAAACCTGATTAAAAAATCTATTGATGAGTTAGAATGTAAATCAATCAAAGATTTAGGAAAATTGATAAATTTTTTGAAAGAGAAATACCCTGGCCAGATTGACATGAAAGAAGTTGCTGATTTGGCGAAAAAAAACCTTCAATGAATAAAAAGAAATTTTCAGTAGATGAAATTTTGAATGAATTTAATAATAAATCAAATCTCTCTGATTTAATTTCTCAATTTGTTACTCTTCAACCAAGAGGTAATTCTTTTATTGGCAAATGCCCATTTCATAATGAAAAAACTCCATCATTTAATGTTAATAATGAAAAAGGACTTTTTTACTGTTTTGGATGTAAAGTGGGAGGAAATGCAATAAGTTTTTTATCAAAATATAAGAACTTTTCGTTTCAAGAGTCTATAAAATATATTGCTGATTATGCCGGTATAAATATATCATCTCAGGACTTTAGAGAAAATTCAAAAGACCTAAAAAAATATGATCTTTTAAAAATTACCAGTGATTTTTTTCAAAATTGTCTTAAAAATAATAAATCTGCACTTAAATATCTAGAGTCAAGAATCGGGAGTTTGGAAATCGTTGAAAAATTTGATCTTGGGTTTTGTCCAAATGATAAATATGTAATAGAGCATTTAAGAAAAGAAGGATTTTCTGATGATGAAATTAAAAACTCTGACCTTCTTATAAGGAACAAAGATAATAAATTTTTTGGGAGATTTAAAGAAAGAATAATTTTTCCAATCTATAGTTTTAACGATAGAATTGTGGGTTTTGGGGCTCGATCATTAATTAAAAACCCAAAAATAAAGTATATAAATTCTCAAGAAAGTGAAATATTTAAGAAAAGTAATATTTTGTATGGTCTGAAGCAAAATATGGATTTAATTAGAAAAAATAAAGAAGTCATCCTTGTGGAAGGATATATGGATGTAATTTCTCTATATAAAAATGGTATTAAAACTGCAGTTTCTACCTTAGGAACAACATTATCAAAGAATCAAATATTCAAAATATGGAACTTGAGTAATACACCATTTGTTTGTTTTGATGGTGACATGGCAGGAAAAAAATCAGCCCAGAACATTGCAGTAAAAATGCTAGAGTTCTTAGCTCCAGGAAAATCTATAAAATTTATTAATCTTCCTATAGGAGAAGACCCAGATAGTTTTTTTATTAATTCTACTCAAGAAGATTTCTATGATTTAAAAAAAAAATCAATGGATCTTTCAGAACTAATCTGGGAAATAATTGTTGAATCAATTAAAGAAAATACTCCAGAGTTTCTTGCTTTATTGGATGACAAAATTAGAAATTTTTCCTCAAAAATTTTAAATAAAATAGTTTCCAATGAATATTACCGATTTTTAAAAAATAGAAAGGATCAATATATATGGCAGATAAATAGAGGTTCCAAAATTTCTAAAAATATAAAATTAACCGAAAAAGCAGATGAATATTTGAATGAAAAAATTTTAATTGTTTTTATGATTTTTGAATCGAAAATAATCAAAGAATTTATTGAAGAAATATCTAAAATTAGACTTACAAATCATGAGTTAGAAAAAATTAAAAAAAGAATTATAGAAATATCATCTCAAAATCAGTATATTTTCAATCTGCAGAAAATTAGAGATTTAAATGAAAATTCAGAGGTTTTCTTCAAAGAAATTGAAGAGTTAAGGAAGACCCATCTTAAAGGTTTAGAATTTAAAGAAAAAAATACAATTTTAAAACAAATTTTAAATAATTTAAAACTTCCTGAATTAATAAAAGAAAGAAAAGATTTAAAAGAAAAAATTCTGACAACTAAGAACAAAGATAAACAAAATCAGCTAATTAGACATTATGATGAGATACTTATAGAAATAAAAAGTATCAAAAATAAACAACTTGAATAGTATTCATTAACTGTTCATTTAAAAATAGTAAAAGAATTGAGATTTTTATGACTGAAACAAAAAGAAGAAGAAAAAAAAAAAATACCGCCGAAGAGCCTCTTATTGATCAATCTGGTGAATCAATAAAGAAACTAATATCCAAAGGTAAAAAACAAGGTTTTTTGCTCAGAAATGAGTGCGAAAATGCACTTGAAAATGAAAAGTTTGAGGATAAAGATGAATTCTATTCGAAGGTTGAAAGCCTGAATATACAAATTTTTGAAAATGAAAATGATGATGCAGCTGAAGAAGAAGATCAGGAAGCTCATAAAAATATAACCGAAAAAGATGAGGATACAGGAAGAACCGATGATCCAGTCAGAATGTATCTTAAAGAAATGGGAAATGTTGAGTTGTTATCAAGAATTGGAGAAATCGAAATTGCTAAAAGAATTGAAAATGGAAAGAAGAATACAATTGATGCATTCTCAAAAAGCTTTATTTCCATGGAAAGCATAAATAAATTCTTTGATGAATATATTGAGGAAACAAGGCAACTAAGAGATTTTATAGATTTAGATGGAACTTTTAGATCGATAAATGGAGAACAAGAAAATTTTGAAGAACTTCCAATAAAAGATGAAGGAATATTTGATGATGAAGTTGAGGAAGATAACAATGATTCTGATTCAGAGAAAGAAAATACAGAGGAAAATGAAGAGGAAAATGATTTTAATTCTGAAGCTACTGACGATAATAATGAAGTTTCAGACCTTTCAATACTGGAAAAAGAAGAGAATTTGAAACCAGTTATCATTGAGAATCTAAAGAAGTATTCAAAACTATTCAAAAAGTATAAGAAAATTCGTGAACAGTTTATCGAATTTAAACTTGCTAATAAGAAAATTGATGCAAAGTTATCAAAAAAAATGGAACAATCCGAAAACAATATATCCGAACTCATTCATAATCTTTTTATAAATCAACTAAGAATTGATGATGTTGTTGGTGAACATAAAAACTACAATCTTGAAATTAATATTTGTAGAAAAAAATTATATGATAATGCAAAAAATCTAAAAATAAGCAGAGAAGAATTCTTGAAGGAGTTTGATAAAAACAGTTTAAACAAGAATTGGTTAAAGAATCTTTCCAAAAAGACAAATAAAAAATGGGTTTCTTTTGCCAAAAAAGATTCAGTAATTTCAATTGCGAATAGACTTAAAGACATAGTAAAAGACTGCCTTATGACAACCGATGAAATAGTTGAAATTTCTGGTTTAATGAATAAAGGAGTTGTTGAATCTGGAAAAGCAAAAAAAGAGATGATTGAGGCTAACCTTAGATTAGTCATTTCGATTGCTAAAAAATATACTAATAGAGGTTTGCAATTTTTAGATTTGATTCAGGAGGGAAATATTGGACTTATGAAAGCTGTTGATAAATTTGAGTACCGCAGAGGTTATAAATTTTCAACTTACGCTACTTGGTGGATTAGACAAGCTATAACTAGGTCAATAGCAGACCAAGCCAGGACTATTAGAATACCAGTTCATATGATTGAAACAATAAGCAAGCTTGTAAGAGTTTCAAGACAAATTCTCAATGAAAACGGTGTAGAGCCTCAACCAGAAGAGCTTGCATCTAGGCTTGGTATGCCTCTTGAAAAAGTAAGAAAAGTATTAAAAATTGCAAAAGAACCTATAAGCTTGGAGACTCCAGTGGGTGATGAGGACGACAGTCATCTTGGAGATTTCATTGAAGATAAAGCTATAAAACTTCCTCTAGATGCCGCTATTCAAAATAATTTAAGAGAAGCAACTACAAGCGTATTGTCAACTTTGACCCCAAGAGAGGAAAGAGTTCTTAGAATGAGATTTGGAATAGGAATGAATACGGATCACACCCTGGAAGAAGTAGGTCAACAATTTTCGGTTACCAGAGAGAGAATTCGACAAATTGAAGCTAAGGGTCTGAGAAAATTGAAACATCCGAGTAGATCAAGAAAATTAAGAAGTTTTTTAGATAATTAATTTATTGGTATATTAGGCCCGTAGTTCAGTTGGTTAGAACGCACCGCTCATAACGGTGTTGTCGGGGGTTCAAGTCCCTCCGGGCCTACCATAATAATTCAGAATGGGGAGGGAAAAGAGTATGGGATCAGGAACCAACTGCTGATGCTCTTTTATTCATTGCATCTATAAGACCAAACACACCTTGAGGGTGATTTTTTATAACAGATAAAAACTCAGCTCTTTGAGTGACCAGCATACTTACACCTTCAAGATTTACATCTAGGATTTTGAATTTATTGTTTTTGTTAATGTAAAGTTTCCACATCATTTTCATCTTTGGTCCCTCTTTGTTTATGACATTCATTTTGACATTGTAATAGTTATTTTCTATTTGGGAGTCAACTGCCTTAAAAGTTCCCTCCCATCCTTTGAACTTTGGAGCATAAGTAGCAACAATATAATTATTGAAACTGTCAACAAATTTTTTTTGTACTTGTTTATCAATTGTTTTCCAATATCTTCCTAAAACAAACTTTGAGATATAATAATTATCGAATGAAGAAAGATATAATTTTTTGAAATTATTTTGTCGTTCGCTGTCAGTGATGTCGATATTAGATACTTTTTCTATTACCTCTTGACCAAGTTTTTCAAGAAAGACTTTGCTTTTAGATAAATTCTCGTCAGAGGAAGTAGTTAATGGGAAAATTATGATTATTAGTAGAGGTAGAAATCTTTTTAAAAACATTTATTCTAATTGATCAGATTTACTCGAGATTCGTTGAAATCCGGATATAGCGAAGAAGGCATTATCCCGTTATAAACTCTTTTTTTAGGATTTAAGGGAGTTTTAATGGCTGTTTCAGATGATAACTCTTCCTTAACAATTGTCTCTATTTCACTAGCTAAATCTGGCTCATCATATACATCTATTGGGATATTATTTAATGACATCTTGTCATCCTCAAGATTACCTGAAATTTCTTTCTGCCTTCTTTGTCTATAAAGACTTCTCATAGTTGCATAAAAGTCAAGTGAACCAGCTTTTAACTCATCAACATAATCTAAATATTTTTCTCTGGTGTTAACACCTCTAACAACAGGACCAGTTAACCTTGCCTCTAAGCCAATATTACTCATTCTATATGCAAAGGTAAGTGGGTTGGTTACTGTGTCGACACCTAGACCAATACTGTCCCTAACTGAAGAAGGTCCAAAAATTGGGAGCATTACGAAAGGTCCTTCAGGCACTCCCCAGACTGCTAATGTTTGTCCAAAATCTTCTTCAACGGTAGGAATTCCTCCAAATTCTTCTTTTCCAGCCATATCAACCATCCCACCTAGACCAAAGGTCATGTTGATTAAAAACTTAGCCAAAATATTACCAATACTTTCCCTATTTAGCTGAAGAACAGCATTAGCAAGACTGATTGGAGCTTTTGCGGTAGTTGCTAAATTTGATATCGGTTTTCTTGGTATTTCGGGTACTTTCCTCCAAGCCTTGGCTACTGGCTTAAAAAAATTATCGTCCAGGGTATTGTTAAAGTTAAAAATGGTCCTGTTAGTTTGTTCAAAGGGATCATTCATGGAACTGTTATGATCGTCTGAAAACACTATTTTTGGGGCTAAAAGCAGGAGAAACACAAAAAAAGTAAGAATTTTAGGATTTTTTAGTTTGAAGATACACATATTTAATTCTTAATTAATTATAATCTTAATTTAAACATTATATAATAAAAAAAAAACTTAAAAAAGAAATGTTTTTTTTATCTTTGTTAAAAAAAAAAAAATGTTGTAATTATACAACTATTCAATTTGGAGCTTGAAATATTGGATAAAAAAATAAATGTATCTTTTGAATTTTTTCCGCCAAAAAACCAGGATTCAATTCAATCATTATGGACGAATATTAAAAGGTTAGAGCCTCTTAAGCCTAAATTCATCTCTGTTACCTATGGTGCAGGTGGTTCCACAAGAGCAAATACTCACAATTTAGTAAAAGAAATAAAGCAAAAAACAAAACTTGAACCAGCTGCGCACTTAACTTGTATAGATTCAACTAAAGAAGAAATTGAAAAAATAGCTGAAGAATACTGGGATTCTGGAATAAAACATATTGTGGCATTAAGGGGTGATAAGCCAAAAAAATCAAATAATAAAAAGAAAAAAGACTTTCTTTATGCAACTGATTTAATTAAGGTTTTAAAAAAAAAACATAATTTTAAGATAACTGTTTCAGCTTACCCAGAATTACACCCAGATTCCAGTTCAATAGAGCAAGAATACGATGTATTGAAGAAGAAAATTGATTTAGGTGCAAGTAAGGCAATTACACAATTTTTTTTTGATGTTAATTATTATTTTGATTTTATTGATGGAGCATTGAAAAGAAATATTAAAATTCCTATCGTTCCAGGTATACTGCCGGTAACTAATTGTAAAAGAACAATAGAGTTTGCAAAAAAAATGAATTGTAAAATGCCAAAGTCATTAGTTAAAATGTTTAAAGGATTAGATTCTGATAATGAAACTAGAAAATTAGTAGCTGCAACAATTGTATCTGACCAGTGTAAAAAACTTCTTAATGGAGGGGTTCATGACTTTCATTTTTATACTTTGAATAGAGCTGATTTGTCATTTGCAATTTGTCATATTTTAGGCGTAAGGAGTTTAAAGTAAATGAAAGATAAAGCGGAAATTTTAAAAGCTTTAGAAAAACAGATTTTAATAGTTGATGGTGCAATGGGAACAATGATTCAAAGAAAAAAATTAAATGAATCGGATTTCAGAGGAAAAGAATTTGGGTCGTCAAAAAAAAATCTTAAGGGGAATAATGACATATTAAATATAACTAAATCAGAAATTATTTACGAAATTCACAAAGAATATTTAGAGTCTGGTGCAGATATAATTCAGACAAATACATTTAACTCAACGAAAACATCCCAAGCAGATTATGATTGTCAGGAATTTTCTTATGATCTAAATTTTCAGGGAGGAAAGATAGCAAAGGAAGCAGTAAATGATTTTTTATCAAAGAACCCAGAGGAATTTAAACTTGTAGCGGGAGTATTGGGACCAACAAATAGAACATGTTCAATTTCACCTGATGTCAACAATCCGGGTTTTAGAAACATAAATTTTGAAAAATTGACTAAAGATTATGAAATATCAACTGAAGCCTTAATTAAATCAGGAGTAGATGTAATTATGGTTGAAACGATATTTGATACACTTAATGCAAAAGCAGCATTAATGGCTATAAAAAATATAGAAAAAAAAATCCAAAAACAAATTTCAATAATGATTTCGGCCACAATAACTGATCTTTCTGGAAGAACATTGTCAGGCCAAACCTTAGAGGGTTTTTATAACTCAATCATTCATTCCGACCCCATAAGTGTTGGTTTAAATTGTGCGCTTGGTCCAAAAGAGCTAGAACCACACTTAATTGAATTAAATAGAATCTCAGAATTTTTTGTCAGCATTCATCCAAACGCAGGTTTACCTAACGCTTTTGGTGGATACGACGAAACACCAGAATCGATGGGAAAATATATTAAAAATTGGTCAGATAATTGTTATATTAATATTGTTGGAGGGTGTTGCGGTACAACACCAGAACACATAAAAGCGATGAAGTTAGAAACTAAAAATAAAAAACCAAGGAAATGTATAATTCCAGAAAAAAAATTGAGGCTCTCAGGCTTAGAAGCATTTAATTTTTAAACAATGACAAACTCTAATATAAATTTTGTAAATATTGGTGAAAGAACAAATGTCACAGGTTCAGCTAAATTTAAAGAATTAATTCTTTCAAATAATTTTGAAGAAGCAATTTCAGTTGCCAAGGATCAAGTCGAAAATGGAGCGCAGATCATTGATATTAATATGGATGAAGGGCTTCTAGATTCTGAGGCAGCAATGGTGAAATTTTTAAATTTAATTGCTGTTGAACCAGAAATTTCAAAAGTACCATTTATGTTGGATTCATCAAAATGGAGCGTCATAGAGGCAGGATTAAAATGTGTTCAGGGTAAAGCTATAGTCAATTCAATAAGCTTAAAAGAAGGAGAGAAAAAATTTATTGAACAAGCAAAAATTGTAAAAGATTTTGGTGCAGCAGTTGTTGTTATGGCTTTTGATGAGACTGGTCAGGCAGAAGATAAATTTTCAAAATTTAAAATATGTTCTAGGGCATATGAAATTTTAACAAAAAAATTATTTTTTCCACCTCAAGATATTATTTTTGATCCTAATATTTTTGCAGTTGCTACAGGTATTGAGGAACATAATGATTATGCTAAAGATTTTTTTGAAGCTACTAAATTAATCAAGACACACCTTCCCCATGCAAAAGTTTCAGGTGGTGTTTCAAATGTATCTTTTAGTTTTAGAGGAAACAATCAAGTCAGAGAAGCAATGCACTCATGTTTTCTATTCCACGCAATAAAGTATGGGTTGGATATGGCAATAGTAAACTCAGGCCAAGTAACCATTTATGAGCAAATTCCTAATGATCTAAAAGATGCAATAGAGGCTGTGCTTTTCAATACTTCACCTAACGCAACAGATTCTTTAATTGAGATTTCAAAGAAATATTCAAAAAAATTAGATAAAAAAAAGGTAACGAAAGAATGGAGAAAAAGTAGTCCGGAGGAAAGGGTAAAGTTTTCATTAATTAATGGAATAAATGAATTTATTGAGAAAGATACCGAAGAACTGAGAATAAAATATAATAAACCTTTGGATATAATTGAAGGACCTTTAATGGATGGAATGAATGTTGTTGGCGATTTATTTGGCTCAGGTCAAATGTTTTTACCTCAGGTGGTAAAATCTGCAAGAGTTATGAAACAGTCTGTTGGTTATTTGCTTCCATTCATGGAAAACGACAAAGCTGAATCATCAAAAACTAAAGGAAAAATACTTTTAGCTACTGTAAAAGGTGATGTTCATGATATTGGAAAAAACATTGTTGGTGTGGTACTTCAGTGTAATAATTTTGATGTTATTGATTTGGGTGTGATGGTTCCCTCACAACAAATTATTGAAAAAGCGATAGAAGAAAATGTTGATTTAATTGGTCTTTCAGGATTGATTACCCCAAGTCTGGATGAAATGTGCTTTGTTGCCAGCGAACTAAGTAGAAATAAAATAAATAAACCGCTTTTGATAGGAGGTGCAACCACAAGTAAAATTCATACGGCAATTAAGATTGCACCCTTGTATGAAAAAGGTGTATGTCATGTTACTGATGCTTCAAAGGCTGTAACGGTTGCATCCAAATTAATATCTAAAAACAAATGTAGACCTTTTGTAGAGCTTTTAAGTAAAGAATATTCAGATTTAAGAAAGAATTATTTTAAAAAAGATAATAAATCAAAAGAAAATAATATAAATACTTGTAGAAAAAATAAATTTAAATTTGCTTGGGAAAAATATAATCCTCCAAAGCCTAAATTTAGTGGTATTAAAACAGTATCAAATATTCCAATAAATGAGATTATGGAATTTGTCGATTGGAAACCATTTTTTCAATCTTGGGAGTTGCATGGTAATTTTCCAGAGATTCTATCTGACAAAATAATTGGAAAAGCTGCAACGGATTTATGGAATGATGCTAAAAAAATGATAGATTACTTTGATCATGAAAAAATTATTAAACCGTCTGGAGTAGTGGGTTTCTGGCCAGTTAATTCAGATGGTGATGATTTAATAGTTTTTAAGGATAATTCTAGAAAAGAAATAAATACAAAGCTTTATTTTTTAAGACAGCAGGTAAATAGAAAAAATTCAGAAAGACCTAATTTTTGTTTGTCAGATTTTATTGCACCAGTTTCATCAAAGAAGGATGACTACCTTGGGGCATTTGCAGTTACTGCAGGAAAAGGTATAGAAAAATTATCAAAAAAATTTGAAAAAAATAAAGATGATTATAACTCAATTCTTGTAAAATCACTCGGTGACAGAATTGCTGAGGCTTTAGCAGAAATGTTTCATCTTAAGGTAAGAAAAAACTTTTGGGCGTATAGCAAGAATGAAAAACTAAGCAATGAGGAACTAATAAAAGAGAAATATTTGGGTATTAGACCAGCACCAGGATATCCAGCATGTCCAGACCATTCAGAGAAAATTACACTTTTCAAGCTCTTAGAAGTTGAAAAAAATCTTAAAATATCATTAACAGAGTCTTTTGCAATGACCCCGGCAAGTTCCGTTTCTGGTTTTTATTTTTCACACCCTGAATCCTCATATTTTGGTATCGGAAAAATAAATAAAGATCAAGTTAAAGACTATGCAATTAGAAAAGGGATAAGTATTGAAATTGCAGAAAAATGGTTAGGCCCTAATTTAAGTTATTCTCCAAAAAAGGCGGCATGAACTTGATTGACGGAAATGAAAAAATAGAAATACCTCAACCAGATTTTTTATTAAATCTCAACAAACAACAAAAAGAAGCAGTTTTAAACACAGAAGGACCATTATTAGTTTTATCTGGTGCTGGAACAGGAAAGACCAGAGTGCTAACAACTAGATTAGCAAATATAATTTATTCTAGAAAAGCAAAAATATCTGATATTTTATGTGTAACATTTACCAATAAAGCTGCTCTTGAAATGAAATTAAGAGTTGAGAAACTTATTAAGAACCCAGTAGAAGGAATGTTCATCGGGACATTCCATTCAATTGGAGCAAGATTTTTGAGAAAGCATTCAGATTATATTAATCTAAAAAGTGACTTTACTATTTTAGATGTTGAAGATCAGCTCAGACTAATAAAACAAATATGTGTTTCTCTTGAGTTAGACAAAAAAATACATATTCCTAAAAGCTATTTATACATGATAGACCAAATGAAAAATAATGGTCTTTCTTTTGACTCAATTTCAAATCATGATTTTGAACTTAAGACTTCAGGAAAGTTGAGTCTTATATACAAATTATACCAAGAAAGGTTGATAAATTATAATTCAGTGGACTTTGGAGATTTGATAATGCTACCTCTGAAGATTTTTCAAGAAAACGAAAAAATATTAGATTATTACCAAAAAAAATTTAAATATATTTTAGTTGATGAATATCAGGATACAAATGCAGCTCAGTATATGCTTTTGCGGCTATTAACTGGACCAAAAAAAAATATTTGTTGTGTTGGTGATGAGGATCAGTCAATTTATGGGTGGAGAGGAGCGCAATTAAAAAATATTCTGAACTTTGAAAATGACTTCAATAGTTCGGTTGTTATAAGGCTTGAACAGAATTATAGGTCAACAGGAAATATATTAGTTACAGCATCTTCTTTAATCTCCGAAAACAAGGAAAGGATTGGAAAAAAACTATGGACATCTGATCCTGATGGCGAGCCTGTAACTATTACGAATTTAGAGAATGATGAGATGGAGGCTGTGTTTATTGCAGACAAAGTTCAGGATTTAAAAAAAAATGGAGTTCTACCATCTCAAATAGCAATTTTAACAAGAGCTAGTTTTCAGTTCAAAGATATTGAAGATAGATTTATCAGAGAAAATATAAAATACAAGGTTGTAGGTGGCTTGCGGTTTTATGAAAGATCAGAAATCAAGGATGCACTCGCATATTTTAGAGTTCTAGTTAATGAGTTTGATAATCTATCACTTGAAAGAATTATTAATACGCCAAAAAGAGGAGTTGGAAAAGTTCTGTTAAAAAAACTTTATGAAATATCAAACAGAGAAAAGATTACTCTTATTAATTCATTAAAATTATTTTTGGAGGAAACAAAAGCTCCGAAAAGTACCATTAAGAATGTTCAAAATTTTCTTTATATAATAGAAAAACATAAAAAATTACTCATAAATGAAGAACACTCTGATGTTGCAGGGTCATTGTTAGATGATGTTGGATATACAGAAATGCTACAAAATGAAAAAACTCCAGAATCAGAGGGTAGACTTGAGAATTTAAAAAAACTTATTGTTGATATTAAAAATAGGAGTTCAATTAATGAATTTTTAGATGAGGTAAGTTTATTAACCGATAATATCAATGAAACGGCAAATTCTGAAAAAATCTCTTTAATGACACTTCATAGTGCTAAAGGTTTGGAGTTTGATTATGTTTTCCTTCCAGGTTGGGAGGAAGGTATTTTCCCAAATCAAAGAAATATTGATGAGTATGGGAATAAAGGCTTAGAAGAGGAAAGAAGATTAGCATATGTTGGAATCACCAGGGCACGGATTTTTCTTAATATTTCTTTTGTGAATTTTAGAAAGCAATATAATTATAATATGTATAGATCAATACCGTCTAGATTTATTTCAGAACTTCCAAAGAATAGCTGTAAGTTAATTCTTAACAAAAAGTCATTTGAAAAAAAAATTCAAAAATTACCAAGCTTTTCAAGTGAGTTATTTAAGATTGGTGAAAAAATAGAGCATGAGGAATATGGAGATGGAAAGATTTTAGGAATTAATGACAAAAAACTTCAGGTAAAATTTGATAATAGTGATGAAATAGTAAATATTTTTGCAGACTTTGTTAAAAAAAAATAAATTTTGAAAAAAATATCTATCACATTAAAAGAAAATGAATTTCAAAAATCACATATAACTGAGATTTTTGAAAATATTACTTATACTCAAAAAGAAGAAAATTGGGAAATTGAAATTTTTACCAAAAATTTTAATAGAGATATTAAAATAGTTAAAAATCTTTTTAAAAATAATATAAAAACTATAAAAGATGTAAAAAATATTAATTGGGTCAAAAAATATCAAAAAAATGATTTAGGAGTAGAGACGGGGTTTTTTTTCTTTTCCCAGAATACTAAGACGCAAAATAAAAGAAAGAAATTTAAAATAACTTTGCCAAATAGCAAGGCATTTGGTACTGGAAAGCATGAGTCGACATACCTAGCTATAAAAAATATTGAATCAATAACAAAAAAAATGAAAATACACCAAAGCTGTGATTTAGGTACTGGTTCTGGAATTTTGTCTTTTGTTTTGAAGAAATTAACAATGAAGAAGGTAGTGGCTACCGATATTGATGTTCAGTCGGAGTCTGTGTTTTATGAAAACAAACATAATAATTCTCTTAATGGAATTCAATTTTTTAGATGTGATGGATTTAGATCAAAAAAATTGATGAAAATGAAATTTGATCTAATTGTAGCAAATATTTATTTAAATCCTCTGAAAAGAATGGGGAAAGAACTAAGTAAAAATCTAAAATTCGGTGGCTATATAATAGTATCAGGAATTTTAGATTCACAAAAAAATGATTTGATAAATTTTTTTAATAAAATTAATTTAACATTGACAAAAAATATCTGTTTGAGAGATTGGGTGTCGTTAATATTTATTAAAAAAAAATAAAAATAATGACTCATAGAATTGCAAAACTTTTGAAAATTTTAAAAACTCAAAATATTGATTATTATCTTTTATCAACCTCAGATGAATTTTTAAATGAGTATGTTCCCCCCGAGAATAAAAGGCTTGAATGGATTACAAATTTTTCTGGATCCAACGCTATTGCCTTAATTTCATCCAAAAAAAAGTTTTTTTTTACTGACGGTCGATATTTCTTACAGTCAAAAAATGAAATAAGTAAATCTTTCAAAATTTTTGATATTAATAAAATATCTTTTGGAAAGTTCTTAAAAGAGAATCTTAAGAATAAAAAAATAATGTTGGATATGAAAACATTTTCTAAAGATTTCATATTAAAAGTAATTGAAAATTTGAAGACAACTAATACTAATCTAATTCATGATAAACTTAATTTAATTGACAAAATTTGGGAAAATAAGCTATTAGAAAAAAAATCCTTTTTTTTTTTAGATAAAAAAATGGTGGGCCAGAATACTTCTCAAAAAATTAAAAGGCTTGAAGATTTTAATCCTGAAAAAAGAATATTAATAATAACATCACCTGAGTCAGTTTGTTGGTTATTAAATATAAGAGGTTATGATATTGAGCATACGCCATTAGTTTTATCCAGACTTATAATAAAAAAAGGAGTGATTGAGCTATTTATTGATAAAAAAAAACTGCCATTAAACTATAAAAAAGAATGGAATAGTAATATTTCTGTATTTGATATAAATGAATTTGAGACCAGAATTTCAAGCTTTTCTGGTAAAAGAATTTATGCTGATAGTCAAATTTCATATTATTTTTTTAATATATTAAAAAAGAAGAATAAAAATATTGTTTTTGGATATGATTATTGCAAACTTCTTAAGTCACAAAAAAATGAAACAGAAATAAAATACTCTAAAAAAGCACATATAAGTGATGCAGTGGCTCTGACTAAATTTTATACTTGGTTGGAAAAAAATAAAAAAAAAAAAGTAACAGAATTTTTTATTGCTAAGAAATTAGAAAAAATTAGACAAGAAAATACTAATTATTTTTCACCGAGTTTTCCTACAATAGCAGCAACAGGGCCGAATGCTTCAATTATTCATTATAAGCCTAAAAAAAAAAGCTCAGTTCTAAGAGAAAACCATTTGTTTTTGTGTGATTCTGGTGGACAATACTATGGAGCTACAACTGATATAACGAGAACAGTTTTTCTTGGGAATAAAGCTCCTAAAAATCTGTTTAGAGATATTTATACTAAAGTATTAATTGGTCATATAAATATTTCAATGTTGAAATTTCCAATAGGAACTAAAGGGCACCAAATTGATACAGTAGGTAGAATTGAGCTCTGGAAATCAGGATTAGATTATAATCACGGCACAGGTCACGGAGTTGGAAGTTTTCTTGGTGTTCATGAGGGTCCTCAGTCAATATCAAAAAATTTCAATAAATTTGACTTGAAACCAGGCATGATTATTTCAAACGAACCAGGTTATTATAGAGATAAGAAGTTTGGTGTCAGAATAGAAAACTTAATATTAGTTAAGAAATCAAAAAAAACCGGGTTTCTGGAGTTTGAAACTTTATCTTTATTCCCATATGAAAAAAAATTAATAAAAAAAGATCTTTTAAGTGAATTTCAAATTAAATGGTTGAATAACTATCATAAGAATATTTATTCTAAGATCTCTCCGTTAGTCGGATTTAAAGAGAAAGAATGGCTGAAAAAAAAAACTTTACCTCTCTAATTGTGAATCAATTTTTTTGCTGCACTAATTGCTTCATCAGTAATTTTTTTGCCAGATAGCATCCGAGCAATTTCATTTATCTTTTCATCTAAATTAAGTTTTCTAATAAAAATATTTGTAGTATTTTCAGAATTAATTTTTTTTACTATAAAATGGTCTTGGCCAAATGCAGCAACTTGAGGAGAATGCGTAACAACCAGAACTTGTTTGTTAGAACCTAATTTTCTTAATCTTTCCCCAACTGCACTAGACACAGCACCGCCAATACCACTATCAACTTCATCAAAAACCATTATTGTGCTATTTTCTTTCTCTGCAATTACTTTGATAGCTAGTGCAATTCTACAAAGCTCTCCACCAGATGAAACATTCTTAATCGAGTCCATCTCTGATTTCGGATTAGTCTTGATTTTAAAAATCACCTTGTCAATCCCCATTATATTGGCCTTATCTTCTTCAATAAATGTTTTGAATACCGCATTTTCCAGTTTAAGTGCAGGTAGTTCCCTATTAATACTTTCATCTAATTTTGCAGCAAATTCTTTTCTTAAAGCACTAACATTTTTAGCACAGATATTGAAATTATTTTCTAGGTTTAAAACTTCTTTCTCACAAGTATTGATTTTTTCTTCTATATCAAAGGAAGATTGCATTTTTTCATTTAATTCTTCGTCTAAATTAATTACTGAATTTTCATTTACACCATGTTTTTTTGCAATTTTTTTATACAATTCAATTCTTTCTTCAACAGCATCAAGTGTTTTAATATCAAACTCATCACTAATCAAATTACAAAAATAATCAGATATTTCTGAAATTTCTAGAGATAATGAATCTAAGTTATCAATCATTTTTTTTGAGTCGTCATCTAACAGATCTCTTATTTTATTTAGAATGATAATATTTTGTGATAATTGCTTTTCTATTCCAGGGGGATCATCAGAGTTAAAGTTTTTAATTATATTATTAATATTTTCTGAAATCTTAACTGAATTTTTTAAAATTATTTTTTTTTTGTTAAGTTCCTCAAACTCATTCTCCTTGGGGTTGAGAATTTTTAATTCATTTAGATAGTTTTCTAACAATTCTTTTTGATAATCATTATTTTCATAATTTTTTTTTAATTCCATAAATTCTTTTTTTTTTTCAGTAAATAATTCCCATAAATGCGTCAATTGTGTTAGATCTTTTTGATATTTTCCAAAAGCATCCAATGTTTTTATATGGGTGGTTGAATCTAAGAGACCCTGTTCTGAAAATTGACTATGAATTTCCAAAAAATTTGATGATACTTCCTTTAAAATACTTAATGAAATTAAGTTATCGTTTATAAAAGATTTACTTTTTCCATCATCATTTATTGTTCTTCTGATTATGATTTCATCTTCACATTCGATTCCAAGTTCTAATAAAAGCTTTTTAATTTTGGGATTTTTTATAATCTCTAGAACAGCTGTAATACTTGTAATTTTCCCTTTTTCTGGTTTTAGTCCTGTCTTAATCCTACTTCCACTAATAAGATTTAAAGAATCTATAATCATTGATTTTCCAGCGCCAGTCTCACCAGTTAAAACACAAAGTCCGTTATTGAAGATAAAGTCGATTTTATCTATTAGTAATAAATTTCTTATAGACAAACTTTTAATCATATCAAATTAGGTCAAAATCTGCTGGATTTAATTTGTCTAGATCAAGTTGTTTTTTTCTAAATTTTTTTAATTTTTTATTTAATTTGTTTTTAATAATCAATCCTCTAGCTTCGCTTTGCCATTGGCTTTTGGGAAAATTATATTCTAGTATCTTGTATAAATACAAAGATTGTTTAGTTAGTCCCATAGAAATATAACACTCTATTAATCTAAAGATAGATTCTGGCACATGAGTACTTTTCTTATACTCTGATAAAACTGTTTTATATCTCTTTATACCTGCAAGAAAAAAACCTTGAGATTGATAAAATTTACCTACCTTAACTTCTCTTGCAGCTAAATGATTTTTTAGGGAATTTAAATGTTTTAGAGACTTTTTGGCGTATTTTGTTTTAGGGAATCTATTTATTAATTCAGTAAATTCTTCAAATGCTCGTTTTGATAAATTTTGATCAAGATTAACATCAGGCATTCTCTCATAATAAGAATATGCTTTTAAATACATTGCGTATGCAATTGATTCGTGGTTTGGGTTTAACTCAATAAATTTACTGAGTGTAAGAATTGCTTCTTCATACTCATTAGCTTTGTAGTGGGCAAACCCTGACATTAATTGGCCTTTGGCTGCAAAAGCAGAGTAGGGGTGTTGAATCTCTAACTCATTGAAAGTTTCTGTGGCTTTATCATATTCTTTTTTTTTTAAAAAGTTCATTCCCTCACTGTATAGTTTAATATCACTTTTAAAGTCACTTGAATAAGGGTTTTCATCATTTGATGAACAAGAAATCAAAAAGGCTAAAAATATAATCTGGGATATCTTTAAATGCATTTTGAATACATTTAATATGTTTTTAAATTTTTATAAAGAATTTTTTTAAATTTAGTTAGAACAAACAAGTTCCCAATTTGAAGATGATTCAAAAATTTTCTCAACTAACTTGACATTTAATTCATGACCACTGTGAGATGTGAAAAATGACCCCAAAATTCTATTGCCAGCCAATGAAATATCTCCGATAAAATCAAGTACTTTGTGTCTAACAAATTCGTCTGGAAATCTTAAACCTTCATCATTAAGAATATTATTTTCATCCAAAACTATTGCATTTTCCAAACTTCCACCAAGTGTGAGACCTATCGATCTTAAATATTCAATGTCTTTTAAAAAACCAAATGTTCTTGCTGAACAGATTTGCGAAGAATATATTTTTGGGTTTAGAATAAGTGAAATTGATTGTTTTCCAATGCATTTATGGGGATAATCAACATCACAAGTAATTAATGTTTGTTCGAAAGGGCTAACTCTAGCTATTTTATTACCATCAATAACTTCAACATTTTTTTTAATTTTTACAAATTTTTTAAACTCTGATTGTTCATTAAATCCATGTTTTTTGATTTTATTGACAAATTCTATTGATGAACCATCACAGACAGGAATTTCATTGCTATCAAGATCTATAAAAATGTTATCGATTTCAAGAGCATAGCAAGCAGATAAAATATGCTCGACTGTAGAAACAGTGTTACCTTGCCCGTCCGAAAGCAGCGTACACAATTTTGTTGATTCAACATTTTTATAGTCAGCTTTTATTATTTTCTTTGAATGTCCTTTACCTATTCTAAAAATATAACCAGTATTCTCAGGTGCAGGATTTAGAATCATTGAAACTTTATTTCCTGTATGAAGGCCAATGCCAGAGAAAGAAATTGGACCTGCGATAGATTTTTGTTTTTGGGCGATTAGAAATTTAGGGAGTCTTTGGTCTATCGAGCTTGGATTATTCTCAATCTTTAGATCATAATTTAACATATTAGAAAAATACTTTAGTTACATGATTTCAGCAATTCACAAAAAGTTTCATTTTATTTCAATCTACGCGTAACTTTCTTCAATCCAATTATCCAATTTATCAAAAACTGTTGAAAATTTACTATGCTTATTTTCTGTTAGATGATTGAAAGATTCTGGGTTCTTTGAGAGTTTGATTAAGCCAAGAAGAGTTGAAAACTCAGGTTTATTAAAGAAAAAACTTCTACTATCTTCAATTTGCCCAATTCTAACTTTTCTATTGAAAATACTACTGCAAAGATTTGCGATACCAAAAATTTTACTTCCTCCTCCAGTAAGAATTATAGACTTTATTCCAACTCTGGCATAAATATCATCAAAAATATTATCTCTAATTATTTCAAATATTTCATCATATCTTGGCCTAATAATTCCATATAAAAGATTTTTATTAATTATTTTCCCTTTATTGGATTCAATATCAATATCAATTTTCTCATTAAATGTTGGATTGATTGTACCGTGAATGATTTTAATTAGTTCTGCAGATTCCTCTGGAATTTGAAGTCCTTGTGAAATATCATTAGTTACATCATTTCCAGCGATTGATATTATACGATGATATACAATTCTTCCATTGAGAAAAGCTGTGGTTTTTGTTGTTGAACCACCAATATCAATACAAATTGAACCCTCTTTTTTTTCAGACTCTGTTAAGCAAGCATAAGCTGATGCAACACCAGAGTCGAAAAAGTTTTTTATAATAATTTTATTTTTAACGAAAGATTCGGCTAATTTATTATGTATTTTATCATCTACCATCAAGTTTAAACATGTCATTCCAAGTTTTTTACATTTTTTACCGATTGGTTCTGATGTCGAATATGATTCATCGATTGTAAATTTTAAAGGAAAAGAATGAATTAATTTTTTATTTTTTTTCTGAGACTCAAAAATACACTTTCTGTAAACTTTTCTAATTTCTTTTTTAGAAACACCTAATTTTCCGGCACTTATTTCGCTGAAATGTTTATTTGTGAGTATTCTTGAATCTGTAATATTGCTAAAAATTATTTCTTTTTTGTCTTTTTTACCTTTAGATATCTTTTTATAAACTTCTTTAATTACTGAAGATAACTCAATTGTATCTAAAAAATTATTTCTTCTAATACCTTTACTCTTTTTATAGTCCATACTGATTATAATAGGATTGCCGTTTTCTAATTTATAAGAAATACCGGCTATTTTATTAGCCCCAATATCAAAAATAATTATTTTTTTTTTATTTTTCAGGAATTCAAGCATAAATTTTTTTTATTAAGATAGATTCTTTCTAATATTCTCATATCAAAATAGTTGTATTCATTATAAAATTTAGAATGTCTTATTTTTTTATATTCACCAAGCACTTTGTTAATTTTTTCTTCAGGTAGATAGAGGCATTTTTTATTAAAAAAAATTATTTTCCATCCAATATTTTTTAAATAAAAAAATTCTTGTATATCAGATTTAAGTATTTCATTTTTCATGAGGATATTATTAAATTTTTTTAGTTTGTCTTTATCATAATATCCATTAAATTTTATAATATTTGAAGAAAACTTTTTTGAAAAATTAAGAGGCTCAGCTTGATCATCAAGAAAAATTGAATCATTTCCTTTTTTGAATATCATGAAAGGTTTTTTTTCATTAATAGATATTGTAAGAATTCCACTGGGACTTAGTTTATAATTAAAATCTTGAATCTCATTAATTTTTTGTAAATCATTTTTTAATTTTTTGGAATTAAAACTCCAAAAACTCTGTCCTTCGTAAATATTAATAGATTTTAGAATATATTCCTCTGACAAATTATTAATGTTAATGATTTTAACTTCATTAATATTTTTTTTTAAATTTATTTCAAATTTATTTTTGTCCCAATTTAATTTTAAAAAAATAAATAAAGAAATTACTGTTGAGAAAACAAAAAATTTTCGCATTTTGAATTATAAATCAGAATTTTACATAGTTTTAAAAAATCCACACCTTTTTCTTTTGCCATTTCAGGTAAAAGTGAATTTTTTGTAAGCCCAGGTTGAGTATTTACCTCTAACAAAAATAGATTTTGAGTTTTTTCTTCATATCTGAAGTCAAGTCGACTTATACAGTTACAATTAAGTTTATTATGAACTCTAATTGATATTTCCTCAAGTTTTTTAATTACAGATTTTGGTAGTTTAGGATTTAAAATATGCTTAGCTATATTTATATATTTGTTTTCAAAATCATAAAGTTCATTCTCAAACATTATTTCCATTACTCCACAAACTTTGTTGTCTAAAATACCAACAGTTAATTCTCTACCCAAAATAAATTCTTCCATTAAAAAATGATCAATATTACGCTGATTTTTTTTAAGGAAATTCTTTAGATCTTCATTATTTTTAATTTTATATAATCCATTACTAGATCCGCCACATATTGGTTTGATGATGATTGGGAATTTTTTTTTTATTTTCTCTAATTCGTTATATTTAATATTCTTTGGGTACAAAATATTCAGACTTCTGAAAATTTCTTTAGATATATTTTTATTCATACAAAGAGATGAGGTCATTACACCAGAGTGTGTATATGGAATTTTTAGGTAATTTAATATTGATTGGATTTGGCCATCTTCCCCAAAATAACCATGCAAGCAATTAAAGACCACATCGGGTTTAAATGAATCAATATCAGAAATTAGTTTTTTATAATTTTCTGTTACATTGATTATTTGAACATTATAATTTCTTTCTAGTGTTTTAAAAACTTGATCAGCAGTTAATTTAGAAATTTCTGATTCATCGGAAATTCCACCCCTTAAAATTGCAATTTTTTCAAATTTTTTTATATTCACCAACTCTTTTTATCTCCCAATCTAAATTTATTTTAAATTTTTGCCAAACTTTTTCTCTAATTTCTTCTCCAAGCAACTCTATATCCAGTGAACTAGCCAGAGAATCATTAATCATAAAATTTGTATGTTGTTTTGAAACTAAAGCTCCCCCAAATCTTTTTCCCCTATAATTTATTTTTTCAATCAGTTTCCAGGCAGATTCATTAGGTGGATTTTTAAAGGTACTACCCCCTGTTCTGGAGGAGACTGGTTGAGAAAGCACCCTATTACTAGAAATCTCTTTGAGTTTTTGTGCGATATTTCTTTTAATTCCTTTTTTAGCAAAAAATTTTGCACTCAGAATAATAGCATTCTTTTTAATTGAAGTTTCTCTATAACTAAATTTTATTTCATCTCTTTTTAATTCTTTAATTTTACCTTCTTTTGTCAGAATCTGACAACTTAATAAAAGGTCACTTATTACACTTCCATAACATCCAGCATTCATTGCGATATTTCCTCCAATAGTTCCTGGAATTCCCTTTAAAAATTCAAAACCTGAAATCGAATTTTCGTAGCAGAACTTTGAGACTTCAGAATCTTTTGCTGCCGACCCAATTTCAAGTATCATATTCTTTTTTTGAAGATTAATGAAACTAAAACTCTTGCCTAATTTTATTGTTAATCCTTTAAATCCTCCATCTCTTATGAGGATATTAGAACCAGATCCAAGAACCAATAATGGGATTTTATTAGGTATGAACTTTATTAATGTTTGTAATGTCTTTCTATTATTAATTGAAAAAAAAAGCTTTGAGTTTCCACCTGAGCCAAACCAGGTTTTTTTTCCAACTTCATAATTAAATCTTAGGTTTTTTAATTCTTTGATAAATTCCATAGATTTATCCCAAAAAATATTCCTTAAACCTCTGTGCTATCAAACTACTTGATCCAGCTCCCAAAAAAATAATTTTATCTTCTTTATAAATAAAATCTTTTAAAGATTTAAAAAATTTTTTCTCATTTTGTACAAAAAAAATACTCTTATTTTTATATTTTTTCTTTAGCGAATTATAAAAAGTTTGACTTGTAACTCCCCAGTCATTTTTTTCACCAGCACCATATATCGGTAGAACATAGATACAATCAGATTCACTAAAAGATTCTATGAAGTCATCAAACATGCCAAATAATCTACTGTATCTATGGGGTTCAAAAATTGAAATAATTCTTTTTCTTGTGATTAATCTTAAAGAATTCAATGTTGCTTTTATTTCAACTGGATGATGGGCATAGTCATCTATTATTAAGTTATTTTTATCCCTATGCAAAACAGTAAATCTACGATTAACTCCTTGAAAATTCTTCAGAGCTTTTTTTATCATCAAATATGAAATCTCTATCCCCCTTGTTACGCATATAGCTGCTAAAATATTTTGTATATTATGATTTCCAAGGATTGGTGATAAAAAGTTTTTTATTATTTTTTTTTTTCCAAAATTCTCGACTAGGTCAAATTTAGTAAAAAAAGAATTATTTTTTATAACTGTTTTAATATTTACAGCTTTAAAATTTGAATTTCTTGATAGTCCATATGTAATTATTTTCCTTGTTATCAGCTTCTTTTTAATATCTCTTACATTTTTATGATCTATACATAAAGCTAGAAAACCATAAAATGGTATATTTTTAGAATATTCTATAAAAGAACTCTTTAAATGTTCGATATTTTCATAAAAATCAAGATGTTCAAGGTCAATATTATTTATTACCCCAATAGTCGATGGTAAAAATGTAAATGATCCATCAGACTCATCTGCTTCTGCAACAATCCATTTACCTTTTCCCAATTTTGCATTTCCTTTTAAGCTATTTATAATCCCACCATTAAGAATTGTTGGATCAAGATTTGATACTTCTAGAATTGAAGCAATTAATGATGTTGTCGTAGTCTTTCCATGAGAACCTGAAACTGTTATAGATTGTTTTAATCTCATAACTTCAGCAAGCATCATTGCTCGAGTAAAAGTAGGTATTAGATTTTTTTTTGCTAATTTGATTTCCAAATTATCTTTTTTAACTGCTGATGAATAAACAACAAGATCAGCTTGAAGAATATTTTTTGAAGAATGACCAAGATTAATTTTAATTCCTTTTTTTTTTAGATTTTCTATTATTTTATTCTTTGATAAGTCACTTCCAGAAATTTGAAAACCTTTTTGGTGCAAAACATCTGCAATAGCACTCATCCCAATGCCGCCAATTCCAACAAAATGTATTTTTGTTTTTTTAAACATCAAATCAATTTAACATATCATTAATGACCATATTCAGGGATATTTTTTTTGTACTTTTTCGTTTATTTTTACATAGATTTTTTTTAAATAAATGTTCCATTAAAACTTGTGAAACTTTTTTATAATCAACATCGTTTTGATTCTGAATAATACAGTTATTCTTTTTTTTAAATTCTAAAGCATTTAAATACTGATGATTATCAATTGCAGTTGGCAAAGGAAATAAAACTGAGAAAGATTGATGATTTTCAATTTCAGCTAAAGTCGATGAACCGCATCTACTAAAAACAATTTTTGCATTTCTAATTTCTGTCTGAATATTACTAAAAAAACTTTTTAATTTAAATTTTACACCAATCTTTTTGTAGATATTTTGAAGTTCATTTATGTCCTCTTCTCTTGTTTGTTGTAGGACCATTATTTTAACTAAGTGTTTTTTTTTAATATTTTCAATAATTTTTGGCATTAATTTAGTAAAAATAGAAGCCCCCTGACTTCCACCAATAACTAAAATATTAAAAATATTTTTTTGTGGTGAAATATTTTTTTGTTTTTCTTTTCTCAATGGAATTCCAGTATGAATGGCTTTTTTATCTGCAAATTTTGTTTTTTTAAAAGTTAAAGCTACTCTTTCAGCCACCAAACTTAATAATCTGTTTGTCCTACCTAAAACTGCATTTTGTTCGTGGAGAAGTATTTTCTTACCAAGTAATTTTGCAGCTATAAGTGTAGGAATAGATGTGTAGCCACCAAACCCAACAATTAATTTTGGTTTGTGATTTATTATGAGGTAAATAGATTGTAAAAAACCAATAAAAATTTTTAAAATCATTAATGGAAAATAAATAGGGTTCTTTTGAAATTTATGAGAAATGATAATATGATATTTTTTATTTGTATTTTCAACATACTTTTTAGTTCTTTCATCTAGTAAAAAAACATAGTTATTTTTTCTATCATTTTCTGATGTTGCAATTGCTGGGAATAAATGACCACCAGTTCCACCTGCTACCAAGAATATCTTATGTCTCATTTTTAGTACTTCTTATTAATGCTAAAATAAATCCAATTAATATGGAACTTGAGATTAATGATGATCCTCCATATGAAATGAAAGGCAAAGTCATTCCTTTAGTAGGTAATAAATTTAAACTAGATGAGATATTTATAATTGTTTGAAAAAAAAGAACATTACCCAAACCAGTCAAAGAATTTATTATAAAAAAATTATTAGTAATTTTAATGAGTAAATAAATTCTTAAGTGAATCACTAAAAATAAACAAATAATAAAAATTGAAGTAATATACCCAAATTCTTCACCAATTAAAGCAAAAATAAAATCTGAGTGTGCATCGGGAAGATTTTTTGATATCACTCCATTGCCAAGTCCTTTACCCAAAACTCCACCACTTGCAAATGACTCCAAAGATTTAGTTATTTGATAATTATCACCAACATTAGAAAAGAAGAAATTATTTATTCTAAATTGAACATGATCTAAAAAAAAGTAACTAAAAATAAAAACCAGAGAAAAAACTGCTATTATGGGAATAATTTTATTTTTTTCTAAGTTTGAACTTATTATCTGCATTATCCAAACAATAAAAATTAAG
>CACEXK010000006.1 GCA_902563505.1 uncultured Alphaproteobacteria bacterium | reverse complement strand
TCTTTTCCCAATAGCTCCTTGATCTTCTTCAAAGTAATTCTTTTTATCTTTTCTTCTTTTTCTTCAAATATTTTTTGACAATTGTTTGAAGTTTCTCTTTGAACAGCTTGATCTATAAATTCATTTTCGACTGCATTTCTTGCTCTTAAAACGGGTTCTAATTTTGCTTTAGTACATTTTGATAAAATTTTGTTTTTTTTCTTCTCGATGTCATCAACGATTGTCATTAATTGATTATAATTATAATTAGGTTTCTTCACTAAAATGAACTGTCCATCAACATTATAACTTAATTTTAATTCATCTAATTCACTTGTAATAAATTCGTTGTAATCAGAATTAAAAACAATAATTTTGAATCGATTTTCATGTATTTCATTCTTAATTTCAGCAATATCAGAAATTTTCCTAATTCTGTTATTTATTGTAAATCTTAATTTTTTTAATTCTTTTAAGGTAACATCATCCCTTCGAATATTTTTCATTGTTTCTTCATATTCGATGATGAGTCCCTCAAGCAAGTTGAGAGCTTGTATTGAATAATTTTCCAGAGGACTCACCCCCTTTTACCTCAAAAAAATGAAATATAATAATAGCAATTTCACCTAGTTAAATAAAGTAGATTTGTAATTTTAAATTTTACAATATTGTTGAAAATTAAATTACTTTATTGGTGTTCTTAGACACAACAATGGTTTTGTAAAGGGTGATGTAATCTCGTCTAATGGATCTAATTTGTAAAACATTTTTTTTTCTAATGGTATGCCCAAGGTATTAATTGTGGCTATTTTTTTATAATGATTTTCATCATTAACAAAATAATTATCAGCATTATATAAATTTGCTACTGTCCAATAAGGAATATAATCATTTTCAAGTAAATATTGGTTAATTGTGTTTGGTTTTTTTGGGTTATAGTGATTTTCTATCCATAATATTGGTCTAAACTTACTTAGAAATTTTGTACCACCCTTAAGCACTTCCATTTCCATTAATTCCACATCCATCTTGATAAAGTTACATTTTTCTATTTCCAGAAATTTATCTAAATTTATTACTTGAACTTTTTCCTTTTTTCCTTCAATGATGTGTGCGCATTTACTGTTGTCATAGTCTTCTTTTAAACCTATACCCCCAAAATTTCCTACTCTTGAATAATCAAACTTGTTAAGTTCAATGAATGTATTTTTTCTACCAACAGCTTGATTAAATATTTTTATGTTTTTTAAACGATTGTCCTTTGCATTCTTTCTAAGCAGTTTACAAATAAATTTTTGTGGTTCAAAACTTAACACTCTACCTTTTGGACCAACCTTCTTTGAAAAAGGAATAGAAAAACAACCTATGTTTGCACCAATGTCAAAAACGAAATCGTCAGGATTTATGAATTTTTGCATCAATGATAACTCAATCTCACAAAACTCACCATATTCTCTAAGAGCCGTTCCTATGTATTGATCATAATGACAATAAGTAAAAACCCCGTGTTTAGAATTTACTTTTCCTATATAATCTAAGTCTTCCATGTTAAATTTTTGCAAACCAAGTGCCAAAGTAAAAAGATTTTTTTTATGAGAAAAATATTAGTTTTACAACATATTGAAATTGAAGATTTAGGAATAATTGAGAATTTTTTTAAGAAAAGTAAGTCAGATGTTCATTATGTGAAACTACATAAGAATGAAAAAATTCCAATTAATCTTGATCAATTCAAAATGATGATTTCTCTGGGAGGCCCGATGGATACATGGATGGAAGACGATTATCCTTGGTTGATTGAAGAGAAAAAAATAATAAAGAAATTTGTAATTGAATTAGAAAAGCCATTTTTGGGAATATGTTTGGGTTGTCAATTGCTTGGAGAGATTGTCGGAGGAACTGTAATTAGATCTAAGAATCCTGAAATAGGTTTCTATAAAATCAAATTAAACAAAGAAGCAATGGTTGATGATGTTTTTTGTAATTTTCCAGAAAATTTTTTTGTTTTTCAATGGCATAGTTATGAAGTCGCCAATCTTTCAAACCCTAATATCAAAATTCTTGGGAACTCAAAAAGCAAAGCCATTCAATTGTTTAAATATAAAAACCATGCTTACGGAATGCAATTTCATATTGAGATTGACAAAAATACAATCAGAAAATGGTCGTCTAACCTTGATTATCTTAAAACACTAAAAAAAAGATTTGGAAGTAATCCAATAGAAAAACTCGAATTACAACAAAGATATAAATTAATTGAAATGAGAAAATTATGTGAAGAGCTTATAAAAAAAATTTCCACGCAAGATGGTTAGTTTTTTTTTTCTAGAAAAATGTCAAGTCCTTTATTTATTAATGGTACAAAAACAAGAATTCCAATGAAAACCGTTGGCCAGGCAACCAAGAATCTATTTAACCATAATTGAAAAAAGTCACCATTAGTAAAATTAAAAAAGATTATTACTGCTGAAACTGCAGTACTTGTACAAAAAGACATTATAATTGCAAAAATAATAAATCTATATTTGGCCATAATTTTATTGAAGATTTTTAACTAATTTTAATTAAAATTAATTTATATTTATATAAAAAATTTTTTTTATTTTTTAAAAATAAGGATATGGAAAATGATGATTTTTTTTCTAAAATTAATAGTCTTAATAACTTTGATTATGTTTAATTTCTTTTTCCCTTTGACTACTCATAGTGTTCATCATCATAGTAGAGTAATGGTGAACTTATTAGAAGGGACAAAATATTATATGAAAAAAAGATTATTGATTTTTAATTTAGATGGTGAAGAAAAAGAAATAATAGAGCAAAGTATAATTTCAAATTTATGTGAGATTAAGAATAGAAAATTATCAGTTTTTTTTACAAAAAATAAAAATTACTTTAATTTTCTTGAAAATGAGACGGATTACTCCTTAAATTTTTATTTGCCGTTTAAAGTAAGCTTGATTGGTCTAGATGGAGATTTAAAATATAAAAGCGAAGAATACAGCGAACTAAATTTCTTGTTAGATATTATCGACAGAATGCCTTTGAGAAAAAGTGAAATTAAATATGATCAAACATGCAAATAAGCTATTGAAAAAGCATCGCAGAGGTCGTTGACCTCTGCGAATACTTAGCTATTCCTTTTCAGAATTATCTGATGATTCTTTTGTTTCGTCTTTTACTTCTTTATGACCTCCGCTGCAATGATTTGCTGAAACATCGAAGCTGCTGAGTATCAAAAAAAGAGAAAGAGAAAAAATAGATAAAAGTTTGGTCATTTCACTAATCCTTATTTGTTTAAAGTGTTCTTGATAAATTAATAATTTTTTAATTTTTTTCAAGTTATTCAATTGAAGCACTTTTATTTTTTTTGAATTGCAAATCTTTTAGTTTTTTTATTGTTTTTTCTTTATTTATAAGTAATCCAATTGCTGCTCCAGTTAGGAAAGCGCCAGATGTTAGTGCTCCAGTAATAAAAGCATTTTTGATTGCAAATTTAATAATGTTCATTTTCAGCTTTCTTTTTATAAATATTTATTCTTAAAATATAATTTATAAATTAAAATAATCTATCTTAATTTATGAAAACAAATTGATCTAGGATGATTATAAGTTGGGTTTAAGCACAGTATTTAGGCAGTTAATTAACCATTTTCTTGTTAAAGTATATAAGAGAAATATTCTAAAATTCGGTTTTACACCTTTAGGAGTATTTTGGAATTCCAAGGAATCCCAATATAGTAGATTTAGATTTCTGATAAGTTTAATTGAAAACCAATTAGACAAAAATCAATGCAATATAGCTGATATTGGTTGTGGTTACGGAGAATTACTAATTTTTCTAAAAACAAGAAGTGTTTTATATAATTATCATGGTTATGATATAAATCCTGAAATAATTTCATATAGTAACAAAAGATTTCAAGGAAAATTATTTTATGTTTCAGAGTTCCCTATAAAAAAATGTGATTTTTGTGTAATTTCAGGTACATACAATTATGCAGTAATTGATAATATTAAATTATGGGAGCGTTACATTATTCAAAATCTCACTGAGTGTTTTAAAATGTGTCAAATAGGTATTGCAATAAATTTCCAAATTTCTAATTCAAAAAAAATAAAAAATAAGATTTTTTATACTGATGTTGCTTCCATGAAAAACCAGTTAGATAAGAGTTTTAAAAATGTAAAGTATTTTTTTGATAAAAACACTCCTAATGATATATATTTTTTAATACTAAAGTGACCTAAAATTATTTTGTCTCCATGCTTCAAAAATACAAATTGAAACTGCATTGGCTAGATTAAGACTCCTATTACCTGGAAACATGGGTAGAAAAATTTTTTTTGAGGATGATAATTTTTTATAAACTTCATCAGTAATTCCAGTTGATTCTGATCCAAACATAAAACTATCACCAATTTCATATTTTATATGATCATACCTTGTATTTCCATATTTGGTAACTAAGTAAATTCTTTTTGAAGAATTTACTGAAATAAATTCATCAAAGTTGTCATAAATTTTCATCTTCATTCCTTTTTTATAGTCTAATCCTGCTCTACGCATTGATTTTTCGTCTATATCAAAGCCCAAGGGTTTTATAAGATGAAGCATCGAACCTGTATTGGAACAAAGTCTTATAATGTTTCCAGTGTTTGGAGGAATTTCAGGGTTGAATAGAATGATATTAAACATAGGTATGTTATTCATATCTATGTTTTATTACATTTTTAAAAAATTAAACTAAAATATTATTTAAGGTATCTTTGTAGTTTTTTTCAGAGTTGAACCATTGAACAAGATTTCCTCCTGAAAAACCAGTCATTTTAACATCAATGAACCATTCTTTGACATCGATATCCCAGCCGTAGAAGACATCTAACTGGACACTTCCTTTATTTACGCTTTTAAAATATCTTGACATAATAAATATATTGTATTTTAAAAATTAACTGCAATGGTAATCGTGCAATTATTAGACCAATCTAGTGATTCAATCCTTAAATTTTTGATTTTAGCCATAGTAAAAGTTTATTTTATTTGATTTATTTTTTGGAAAGTTAAATTAATACACTTTCATCAGAAATTATATTGTCTTACAGCTGATATTTTTTCTGTGAAAATAATTAAATACTCATTAATTAATTCTTTCAGATTATTTTTGTCAATTTTCTGGTATTTAGACAAAAGTTCTTGATCTTTTTGAACATCATTATTTTTTGTAGTTAAGAGAGAATCACCATAAAAGATTGAATTTGCACCAGATAAGAAACAGAGAATTTGTATTTCGTTAGATAAATATTTTCTACCAGCAGATAATCTAATTCTTGATTTTTTCATAATGATTCTTGAGGTTGCAATCATTCTTATCATTTCTTCTGGGTCAATTGGAGATTGGTTTTGAAGGGGTGTACCCTTGACAGGGACTAAAGCATTTATTGGGACACTTTCTGGTTGAGGTTTAAGATTTGCAAGCACCTCTAGCATTCTTGCTCTGTCATCCCAAGATTCTCCCATACCAATTATACCCCCGGAACAAATACTTATACCAGCATTTCTAGCGTTGTTAATTGTTTCTAACCTTTCATCAAATGTTCTGGTGGAAATTATGCTTTTATAAAACTCAGGTGAAGTATCGATATTATGATTATATGCATCTAAACCAGCTTCTTTAAGTGCTAGGGCTTGAGTTTTAGTAATATTTCCAAGTGTCACACAAGCTTCTAAATTCAAAGATTTTACTTCTTTAATCATTTCTACCACTGAATCTAGATCTTTTCCATCTTTCAGCTTTTTCCAAGCTGCACCCATACAAAATCTATGAGCACCATTTTTTTTTGCAACTTGGGCAGCTTTTCTTACTTCAGAAATATCGATTAATTTTTCTTTTTTTAAGTCTACATTATAGTGTGCTGACTGAGGACAGTATTTGCAATCTTCTGGACAGCTGCCAGTTTTAATTGAAATAAGTGAAGCTAATTGCACATCACCTTTTTTAAAATATTTTTTGTGCACTTGATGTGCTTGTAAAATTAAGTCATTGAGAGGTAATGAAAGAAGATTTTTTATTTTTTTGAATTTTATTTCACTCATTTATTTTGCTCATAATTAGGTAAAAACATTTCACCGGTACAAAAAAGATACTCTAACCTTACTTTGGAATCAATAGGGCCTGAAATTTGATATTTTTTTTCATTAACTTTTATTTGTGCTCCACTAATAATTAATTCCTGAAAAAACTGCGTTGTAAGATTTTGATTTGTAATTGATTCAATTTCAAAATAATCTTTATTAGAATTTTTTGATTGAATAATTTTTGAAAGAATCTGACTATCAGTAAAAATATTTGCTCTTGAAACTTTTTCATCTGAATTGACTAAAAAGTATGTTGAAGTGTTGTTTTTTTTATTTTTTTTTATGGTAACTTTTATCGAAGACAATATGCTTTCATCAATGATATCAATTTTTATACCGCATTCTTTAGGAACATTGCTTTCTAAAATTATAACTGAACTAAGTTTAATCTCGGCAGATATAATAGGAGAAAAAATGAATAAAATAAGACAAAATAAAAATCTTTTCATATCGTAAAGTGACTAAAAATCGAATTTTAACAATAAACCAAATTATTGAGTCAGAAAATAAATTTATTTCAAAATTTTCTCAAGAGGAAATATTAAAAATTGCTGGTAAACAAATAGCGGATTATCTAGAAAGTAATTTCCATAAATATCAAATATTTTTCATTTGTGGACGAGGTAACAATGGTAATGATGGTATTGAAGCATCAAAAATTTTAACCAAAAAAAAAATTAAAAATATTGTTTATGAGATAACGAAAGAGAAAAATGATAAGAAATTAAATAAATTTTTAAATCTCTTAAATAAATCCAACCTAATAATTGATTGTATTTTTGGGACAGGTTTAAACAGAGAGGTGTCTGGAATTGAAAAACAAATTATTGATAAATTAAATAATTCAAAAAAAAAAATTATTTCTATAGATATTCCAAGTGGAGTTAATGGTGACAATGGTATAATTGGATCATCAGCAGTTAATTCTAACTTTACTCTTGCAATGGGTTTTTACAAACCTGCACATTTTCTTTTACCTTCGAAAAAATATTGTGGCAAAGTCAATCTTCTTGATCTTAAATTGCAGGTTCCCAAAAAGAGTAATCCAAAGATTTCCCTTATTAATAAATCGTATTTTAAAAATCATATACCAGAATTTGGTATAGATATTAATAAATATGATCGAGGTCATGTATTAATATTAGGTGGCGAAATGTCTGGTGCCTCAAGAATTGTATCAATTGCTTCCAGAAAAATTGGTTCTGGTTTGGCTACCATTGCAGTTCCTGAAGAATATTTGAAATTTTATTCAGGAATAGAACCAGGGACAATATTGACAATTTTTAAACTCGATATTTTAAAAAAAAAAAATGTTTTAGTAATTGGTCCTGGACTCGGAAAGACTTTTGACAAAAATCTATTGTTAAATATTTTAAATAATTTTTCTGGTCCTGTTATTCTAGATGCCGATGCAATAAGTGTTTTTAAAAATTATAAAAAAGCTTTTTATAATTGTATTAAAAAAAAGAAGAATGTGCTTTTGACTCCACATAAAGGTGAGTTTGAAAGAGTTTTTGATAACAGCTCATTTAATAAAATTGAAAATACAATCAATGCTTCAAAAAAAATAAATAATTCAATTATATTTAAAGGAAATGATTCTGTTTTAGTTTTTCCAGACAATGAAGTTTGGTTATGTGATAATTCACGAAACTCTCTAGCAACTGCAGGGACCGGTGATGCTTTGTGTGGAATTATAGCTGGACTTTTAGCTCAAAAAATGAAATTTAAACAAGCAATTGTAGCGGGTTTATGGATTCATGGACAGTTATCTAAGTCAAAAAAGAATATTATTGTTGAGGATTTTCTAGATTTTATTCCAGAAATTTTAATACCATTAAAAAATAGTAATTGATTTAAATTTAATAATGTTGTTGTTTATAAATGTTTTTTAGCGGGCGTGGCGGAATTGGTAGACGCGCTAGATTTAGGTTCTAGTGACTTTTAGTCGTGTGGGTTCAAGTCCCTCCGCCCGTACCAAAGGTAATGTATGAAAATTGAAGAAAAAAAAACCAAAGGATTAGATATTGAGTGGCTCCTCACAATTCCATCAAGTAATGTAGAGCAACATTTGGAAGAAAAATTCAAAGAAATATCAAAGAATGTTAAGATTCCAGGTTTCAGACCTGGAAAAGTCCCATTGGATGTAATTAAAAAACGTTACTCAAAATCTATAATACCTGATGTTTTAGATAAAGTAATAAATGAGAGTCTAACAGAGGCAGTGAAAAAAAAGAAAATTCGTCCAGCAGTACAACCAAATGTAAATTTAGAAAACTTTGAAGAAGGCAAAGATCTTGTTTTGAAAGTTAATTTCCAAAAAATGCCTGAACTTGATGATTTGGATATTTCAAAGATAGAATTAGAAAAATCACAATTGTTGATTAATGATAACGATGTTAAAAATACATTGGAAGATGTTGCAAAAAAACATGAGAGATTTGCTCCTCTGGAAAAACCAAGAAAATCTATAAAAGGTGATTTAATTTTATTTGATTATATAGGAAAAATTGATGGAAAGAACTTCGAAAATAATAGTGGTCAAAATGAAACAGTAGTACTCGGTTCAAATAAATATATCCCTGGTTATGAAGAGCAAATGATTGGTTTGGCTATTAATGAATCAAAGACAATAGATGTTACTTTTCCAGATGATTATAGGTTGAAAAGTGTTGCAGGTAAAAATGCAAAATTTGGTCTAAAAATAAAAGATATTCAACAAAGAGTAAAAAAAGTACCAATTGATGAAAAGTTAGCTAAGGAACTTGGCGAGGATAATTTAGAAAAATTAAAATTAAAGATTAAAGAGAAAATGGAATTAGATTTCAAACAGCTTTCAAATTTAAAAATGAGAAGACAAGCATCCGAGGAATTAGTTGCAAAATATAAATTTGAAATTCCAACTAAAATGATTGATCAAGAGTGTGATTTCTTAAAAAAACAATCAACCGAAAAAAAGGAAAAAGAAATTAATGATATTGCTACAAGAAGAGTTAAATTAGGAATTATAATCAGTACAATTGCTGAAAAACATAATGTCTCAGTTGAAGATTCTGACTTAACTAAAGCAGTTACTGAAGAGGCAAGAAGATATCCTGGTCAGGAGAAAGAAGTTGTGGATTTTTACAAGAACAATCCATCGATGCTAAATAATTTAAGGGGTATTGCATTGGAAGAAAAAGTAATGAACTATGTAGTAAATAGTTGTAAAAAAATAGAAAAAAAGTGTACGATGGATCAACTCTTTGAATCGAACTTTTTAAAACAAGAAAAAGCAGGAATAACTAAAAAGGAGAAAAAAAAATGAGTTCATTGATACCAATGGTTGTTGAACAAACAAATCGTGGAGAGAGATCGTATGATATTTTTTCAAGATTGTTAAAAGAAAGAATAATTTTTCTAACAGGAGAGGTAAATGACTCTGTTTCAAGCGTTATTTGCGCTCAATTTTTATTTTTAGAATCTGAAGATCCAAAAAAAGATATATTTTTATACATTAATTCACCTGGTGGAGTTGTTTCATCGGGCTTAGCAATATACGACACAATGCAATATATTAGACCAGATGTTTCAACAGTTTGCATCGGTCAAGCCGCAAGTATGGGCTCTCTTCTTTTAGCAGCTGGTACAAAAGGTAAAAGATATTGCCTCCCACATGTAAGAATTATGACCCATCAACCATCAGGTGGCGTTCAAGGTCAAGCATCCGATATTGAAATCCATGCAAAAGAAATAATTAATTTAAAAAAAAATCTAAATAGAATATATGAAAAACATACAAATCAATCATTAAGCATAATTGAAAAAATGATGGATCGCGATCATTTTATGAACGCTGATGAAGCAAAAAAATTTGGAATTGTTGATAAAGTTGTGGCAGATAGACCAAATTTCGAAGAAAAAAATGAAAAAAAATAATTTTTTAATTTGGAATAAACGTTGCAGTAGTTAAAATAAATAAGTTATATAAATATTTTAAATGGTAGATTCGAAAAATAATAAGAATACTCTTTTTTGCAGTTTTTGCGGAAAAAGCCAGCACGAGGTTAGAAAATTAATAGCCGGTCCAACAGTTTTCATTTGTGATGAATGTGTTGAATTATGCATGGACATCATAAAAGAAGAAAACAAAGTAATTGCTTCTCCAAAAACATCTAATGTTGAAACACCCAAAGAGCTTTACAATCTTCTTAATGATTATGTGGTCGGTCAAGATGAGGCAAAAAAAATTCTCTCTGTAGCTGTTCATAATCATTACAAAAGAATTGACAATGTTAGTCTTACAAATGATGTCGAATTATCAAAGTCTAATGTTTTGTTGGTTGGTCCAACTGGATCGGGAAAAACTTTAGTTGCAGAAACATTGGCTCGGATAATTGATGTTCCTTTTACAATGGCTGATGCAACAACTCTTACTGAAGCAGGATATGTTGGTGAAGATGTTGAGAATATAATTCTTAAATTATTACAAGCAGCAGACTACAATGTTGAAAGAGCTCAAAGAGGTATAGTGTATATAGATGAAGTAGATAAGATCAGTAGGAAGTCTGACAACCCATCAATTACAAGAGATGTTTCAGGTGAAGGTGTTCAACAAGCACTGCTAAAAATTATGGAAGGCACTGTTGCCTCAGTTCCTCCTCAAGGTGGAAGAAAGCATCCACAGCAAGACTTTCTTCAAGTTGATACCACTAATATTCTTTTTATTTGTGGTGGTGCTTTCGCAGGTATTGACAAAATTATTTCTAACAGAGGAGATAAGTCGAGCATTGGTTTTGAAGCAGAAGTTAAGGAAAAGTCAGCCAAAAATATTGGGTCTATACTAAGAAAACTTGAAACAGAAGATTTATTGAAATTTGGTTTGATTCCTGAATTTGTTGGAAGACTTCCCGTAATAGCAACATTGGATGATTTAAAAGAGGAAGCATTAATAGAAATACTAACAAAACCAAAAAATGCCTTGGTTAAACAATACCAGAAGTTATTTGGTTTTGAAAATGTAAAACTTGAATTTACTGATGATGCATTGAGTTCGGTCGCAAAAAAAGCTTTAGAAAAAGATACTGGAGCAAGGGGATTAAGAACAATACTTGAAAATATACTTTTAGACACCATGTTTAATTTACCTGGAATAGAGGGTGTAAATGAAATAGTTGTCAACGCAGAGGTTGTTCAAAAAAATTCCAAACCATTGTATATTTATGATAAAGCAGAAAAAGTTATCAATAAAAAAGCTTAATAATGGCAAGTTTTAAAGATTCGTTTTGTATATTACCATTAAGGGATATAGTAGTTTTCCCTAACATGATTGTGCCATTATTTGTTGGCAGGGCTAAATCAATTAAAGCACTTGAATATGCTGACAAAATGGATAAGGAAATTTTTCTGGTTGCTCAAAAAGATGCTAATACCGATGAACCAAATAAAAATGACATCTACGAACATGGAACCCTTGCTACAATCCTTCAACTGCTTCGATTACCCGATGGGACTGTAAAAGTTCTTGTTGAAGGTCTTGAAAGGGCAAAAATTTCGCATTTTTTAGACAACGAGGATTTCTTTGAAGCATACCTAGAAAAAATTAATGTAGATAATAACACGGATAAAGAAACCAATGCATTATCCCGAACAGCAATCAGTCAATTTGAAAACTATGTAAAGCTTAACAGAAAAGTTCCACCTGAAATCTTGGTGAGTCTTAACCAAATTACTGACTTAAATAAATTAGCTGATACGATGGGTGCACACCTAGGAATCAAGCTTTCAGATAAACAGGACTTGCTTGAGACAACATCAACCAAAGAACGCTTCTCTAAAATCATAAATTTTATGGACGACGAGATTGGTGTTTTGCAAGTTGAAAAGAAAATCAGAAGTAGGGTCAAACGTCAGATGGATAAAACTCAAAAAGAGTATTACCTCAATGAACAGATGAAAGCTATTCAAAAAGAACTTGGCGAATCTTCAGATCCAAAAGATGAAATTAAAGAGATTGAAGAAAAAATTAAGAAAATCAATTTTTCTGATGAAGCTGCAGAAAAAGTTAAGTCCGAGATTAAAAAGTTAAAGAATATGGGCCCTATGTCTGCAGAAGCAACAGTTGTTCGAAATTATATAGATTGGATTACATCGATTCCATGGAATGACAATGTTGAGAATGAAATAAACCTAAACAAAGCTTTGAAGGTTTTAAATGATGATCATTATGGTTTGTCAAAAGTCAAAGATAGAATAATTGAATATTTGGCTGTTCAAACTAGAATAAAAAAACCAAAGGGACCTATTCTGTGTTTGGTTGGCCCACCTGGTGTTGGAAAAACCTCATTGGGCAAGTCAATGGCAAAAGCACTTGGCAGACCCTTCATAAAAGTTTCTCTTGGAGGAATTAGAGATGAGTCAGAAATAAGAGGTCATAGGAGAACATATATAGGTTCTATGCCTGGAAGAATTATTCAAAGCTTGAAAAAATCTAAATACTCTAACCCACTATTTCTTTTAGATGAAGTTGATAAAATTGGCGCGGATTGGCGAGGTGATCCAGCTTCTGCACTTCTTGAGGTATTAGATCCCGAGCAGAATCAGAACTTCAATGACCACTACCTGGAAGTTGACTATGATCTTTCAAATGTAATGTTTGTAACAACAGCAAATACCCTAAATATTCCTCAGCCGCTAGTTGATAGAATGGAAGTAATTAGAATTTCTGGTTACACTGAAAATGAAAAGTTAAATATTGCAAGTAAATACTTGTTACCTAAGCAAATTGAGGAGAATGGTTTAAAAAGTAAAGAAGTTAAAATTGCTGAATCAGCCTTGGAAAGTATCATTAGATTCTATACAAGAGAATCTGGTGTTAGAAATCTAGAAAGAGAAATTTCAAAGCTTCTTAGAAAAGCCCTGAAAGCTATAGTTCTCAAAAAGAAAAAAACTCTAGCGATATCCAAAATGAATATTTCTAAATACCTAGGTGTTAAGAAGTATAGTTTTGGAGAGATTGAGAACAAACCATTAGTTGGTGTTTGCACTGGATTAGCTTGGACAGAAGTTGGAGGAGAATTACTTCAAATTGAATCTGTTATTATGCCAGGAAAAGGTAAAGCTTTTTATACTGGTAAGCTCGGTGATGTTATGAAAGAGTCAGTTCAAGCTGCACAAAGCTTCGTCAATTCAAATGCTTCTAAGTATGGAATCCCTGTAGGTTTGTTCGAAAAAAATGATATTCATGTCCATGTTCCAGAAGGAGCCACACCAAAGGATGGTCCATCAGCTGGAATTGCAATGTTTACCTCGATAATTTCAGCATTTACAGGTGTTTCAGTAAAGAATAACATTGCTATGACAGGAGAAATTACACTCAGAGGAAGGGTACTACCAATCGGCGGTTTAAAGGAAAAACTTCTTGCAGCTGTAAGAGGTGGTATTAAGGAAGTAATCATCCCGAGTGAAAATAAGAAAGATTTATCAGAAATTACTGAGAAGGAAATTCTTCAAAATATTGAAATTCATTTTGTAGATAACGCAAATGAAATAATCAAAAAGGCTTTTACATCAAAAATCACACCATCCAAGTCAAAACCAAAAAAGAATATGAAAATTCATGGCAAACCCTTGGATCAAAAAGAAAGTACACTTACACATTAAAAAATTATATTTGACTAGACCTCTACTTATCAATAATATTGTTTTGTATATATAAATCCGTTATTTAAAGGGGGTCAAGGGTGAATAAGAATGATCTAGTTAATCAAGTTTCAGATAGCACAGGTCTTAGCAAATCAGACAGTGCTAAAGCAGTGGATTCTGTTTTCGATAGTATAACATCAGCTCTAAAAAGTGGGGGAGATGTTAGGTTAGTTGGTTTTGGTACTTTTTTAGTTACTAAGCGTAAAGCAACAACTGGAAGAAATCCGCAAACTGGTGCATCAATTCAAATTCCTGCTGCTAATGTTCCTAAGTTCAGAGCAGGCAAAGCTCTTAAAGAGTCTTTGAATTAACTCTTAAATATTAAAGAAATATCCTATTTTAATTAATTAGGATAGGATGTTTCTTATAAATTTTTTAAAACACTCAACATCTTTTGCTCGTCAATTCTATTAGTGTTAACATTTCTTGGACTTGGGTGATAACAAGCGACAATTTCAATGTTTTTGGAAATCTTATACTTTGCTCCATGAACGAATTTAAAATCCTTTTTTTTTAAATTATATAACTTGAGGCATGCATTAAAAGCAATTTGACCAAGTGTTAAAATTGTTTTTAATCTTTTTAATTCATTAATCTCATTTTTTAGATAACCAAAGCACTCTGAAAGCTCCTCGGATGTTGGTTTGTCAAAAGGAGGAACACATTTTAGCGCAGGAGTCATATAAACATTTTTTAGAATCAAACCATCATTTATGTGCTCTGATTTTGAAATATTTGAAAAATTTGCTTTATAAAGACATTTAAATAAAAATGCTGCTGACTTGTCACCAGTGAAGACTCTTCCAGTTCTATTACCTCCGTGAGCAGCCGGAGCTAATCCCAAAATAAGTATATTAGCATTCAAATCACCAAAACCAATAACTGGTTTACCCCAATATTTCTCATTTAAAAACATTTTCCTTTTTTCTTTTGCGACCTTCTCTCTAAATAAAACTAGTCTTTTACATTTTCTACACTCAACTATTTTTTGGTTAAGTTTATTTAATTGTATTGACATTATGTGTATCAAATCCTGTGTTAATTTGTTAATTTGAATTTTACCTTAAGTATTATAAAAATAAATTGTTTAAAATTCTCAAAAAATGTCATATAAGTTTATAAATTTTATTTTTTGGGCGGTTAGCTCAGCTGGGAGAGCGCCATGTTTACACCGTGGATGTCGGGAGTTCGATCCTCTCACCGCCCACCACTCTGGGGGTGTAGTTCAGTTGGTTAGAACGCCTGCCTGTCACGCAGGAGGCCGCGGGTTCGAGTCCCGTCACTCCCGCCAGATAATTTTTAATTTTGAACATTTTTATTTAATGAAAATCCCTAAAGTTGTATATTAAATAAAATGATTAAGTACTTTGTTGTCTTTATAATCTATTTTTTGAATTTTAGCTCACATGGTTTAGCCCAGGAAACCGAACAGGACATAGATTATACAGATTTTGCTATCCCTAACCAAGAAGAGAATATAACTGAAGTCGAAGATAAATGTGAATTATCCAAAGATTCCCAGCTAATTACATTGTTAAATGTTAAATTAAAGAAATTCAATCCACTTTCAAAAGATCTAGAGGGTCAACCACCTTTAACTGATGATGAAATAAAACATAAATCTATAAGATTTTATGCAGATCAATTGCAAGATCAAAAAGCTGTAAATATTGATATAGATAAATTTGCTTCATTAGGGGGAGCAACTCTATCTTCATTACTAGATAGATCTTCAAAGGTTTTTTTAAAGCATCCAGAAAAATGCGAATTTTTTTCTCTTTTTGGAGATTCTATTATAGGTCATTACGAGATATCTTTTGATAAAATTTTAAGATTGTATGCTACTGCGGTGAACAAACAGAATTCAATAGCTCAGGAATTTATTAGAACGCAGATTGTTCCTTCACCAATGTCTCTGGATTCAGCAATTAAGTCTCTATATGATGATTATGGTTATCAGCAAAATATTATTGAATCATTACTTCCAAATGAAGTGAGAACTCTTTTTTTTGGCGAGAATTCAATGGTTAGTGTGGCTGATGTAGCTGAATCAAAGTTATTAGCATTTTCTTTGCTTGGAGGAAGAATTGAAAAACAAGAGGAAAATGAGATTTTTATATTTGTTCCTGACTCAAAAAAAGGTTTATTAGGAAGTAATGAAACAATTGTGATTTCAGGCACAGGAAAAATCTATGAAGTGCCTCTATTAAACATTCCACTAGCACTTAATGTGATGAGGTCATTGGGTTTTAATGCAAAAGTTATAATTTTAAAGCATGTTTATATAGATGGTCGCTCATCTTGTTTGGTTGGCGAGGGAGGTTTATGGTATCATTTCCAGGGAAATGAAAAAAGTGTAGGGTGTGATTTTTTATCAAATACTATAAAATCAATAAAATCCAACACTCTCGTCTACGGACAAGATTATCCAATCTTTAAAGAGAGTATTGATAGAGTAAATGAAATAATTAACAATAAGATGTAATTTTTAATAATATTTACTATATAATTAAACAAATGATTGAATACATACCAATTTTAGTGTTTATAGTATTTGCCCTTATATTTTCTGTAGGTGCTTTTTCTCTGTCAATTTTAGTTGGAAAAAAAGCATATTACCCGGAAAAAATGTCCACATATGAGTGTGGGTTCGAACCATTTGACGAATCTAGAGGAAAATTTGAAGTAAAATTTTATCTTGTAGCAATTCTATTTATAATATTTGACCTTGAGATAATCTTTCTTTTCCCTTGGGCAGTTGCCTTCTATGAAATTGGTTTGTTTGGTTATTTATCCATGATTTTCTTTTTAGTTGTACTTACCATTGGTTTTGTATACGAGTGGTTGAAAGGAGCTTTAGATTGGAATTAAGAAAAGTTGATGCTAATAATTTTGATGAAGCTAACAAGCACATATCAAGTAATGGCTTTCTCATAACAAAAGTTAATGATCTAATCAATTGGGCAAGGTCTGGATCATTGTGGCCAATGAGTTTTGGTTTAGCTTGTTGTGCAGTTGAGATGATGCAATCTGCAGCAAGTAGGTATGATTTTGATAGATTTGGAATTGTCTTCAGGCCGAGTCCTAGGCAGTCCGATGTTATGATTGTTGCTGGTACCTTAACAAATAAAATGGCTCCAGCATTAAGGAAAGTATATGACCAAATGCCTGAACCAAGGTGGGTGATCTCAATGGGGAGTTGTGCCAATGGAGGAGGGTATTACCATTACTCATATTCTGTTGTTAGAGGTTGCGATAAAATTGTTCCGGTTGACATCTATGTTCCAGGTTGTCCACCTACTGCTGAGGCATTGCTTTATGGAATTCTTCAGCTTCAAAAAAAAATTATGAGAGATAATAAAATTTTTAGATTATGAGTTATCCCGATAAAAAATTTATTGTCGAAGTAATCCAATTAATTAAGAGTCTAATGAACTTTTGCGAGTATGAGATTGTAAACTCAAGACATGAGATAAGTATTTTTGTTAAACCTGATGATATAACCAATACTTTGATGTTTCTTAAGGATAATCCTTCATTAAATTTTGAAACTTTAATCGATATAACTGCTATAGATTATCCAAACCAAAAGGAGAGATTTTTAATGGTTTATAACTTACTGAGTGTATCAAAAAACATAAGAATAAAAGTAAAATCGCGAATAACTGAAAAATTTTCTGTTAGTTCTGTAAGCGAAGTTTTCTCCTGCGCTAATTGGTATGAGCGAGAAGTGTGGGATTTATTCGGAATCCGGTTTACTGGTCACCCAGATTTAAGAAGGATATTAACCGATTATGATTTTAAGGGGCATCCTCTAAGGAAAGATTTCCCATTAACTGGTTTTACTCAGGTGAAATATAATGATGTCTCCAGAAAAGTTGAATCTGAGCCAGTAAAGTTAGAACAAGAATATAGAGACTTTGATAATTTAAGCCCATGGGAAGGAATGACAAAACATCTTCCTGGGGATGAAAAATCTTAATACTACAATGACAAAAACTGAAAACTATACTTTAAATTTTGGGCCGCAACATCCTGCAGCACATGGCGTTTTAAGGCTTATTCTTGAGTTAGATGGGGAGATTGTTGAGAGAGCAGATCCTCACATCGGTTTACTACATAGAGGAACAGAAAAGCTAATAGAAAACAAAACATATATTCAAGCCTTACCTTATTTTGATAGATTAGATTATGTGTCCCCAATGTGCCAAGAACACGCATTTGCTTTGGCTGTCGAAAAATTACTTGATATAAAAGTTCCTGAAAGAGGGCAATACATAAGAGTAATGTTTTCGGAAATAACAAGAATTTTGAACCACATTCTAAATATTTCTACATTTGCACTAGATGTCGGTGCTATGACGCCATTTCTTTGGTTATTCGAAGAAAGAGAAGTTTTAATGGAATTTTACGAAAGGGTTTCAGGTTCTAGGCTTCATTCAGCATATTTTAGACCAGGAGGGGTTCATAGAGATTTACCAGAAAACTTATGTGAGGATATTTCCGCTTTTTGTGAAAGATTTCCAAAAAGCATTAATGATTTGGAAAAATTAATAGAGAAAAATAGAATTTTTAGGCAAAGATCAGTTGGGATTGGAAAAATAAATATTAAAGATGCTCTGGATTGGGGATTTTCTGGCCCATGTTTAAGAGCTTCTGGGTTGAACTGGGATCTTAGAAAAAATCAACCTTATGATTGTTATGATGAATTAGATTTCAAAGTACCAACTGGAACGAACGGTGATACTTTTGAGAGATTTTTAGTAAGAGTTGAAGAAATGAGACAATCAATTTCTATAATTCAACAGACCATCCAGAAACTTCCTAAAGGAAATTGGATTAGTGATGATCCTAGAATTGTTCCACCAAAAAGAAACTTAATGAAATCCTCAATGGAATCTCTAATAAACCATTTTAAGCTTTTTACTGAGGGATTTCATGTTCCTGAAGGTGAGACATATACAGCAGTAGAAGCCCCTAAGGGAGAATTTGGAGTATTTCTAATTTCTGATGGAACAAATAAACCCTACAGATGCAAAATTAGGGCTCCCGGCTTTCCCTTTCTTCAGGCTACAGAATTCTTATCTAAGGGACATATGCTTTCAGATTTAGTGGCTATAATTGGAAGTCTTGACATTGTATTTGGTGAGATAGATAGATAATGGAAAAAAGTTTTAAAAAAATTGCAGAAGAATTAATCCAGCCTAAAAAATTTGCTTTTGATAAAGATAATTTGAGTAAGGCTAATAAGATTGTGCAAATGTATCCCAAAAACTTCAAAGAGAGTTCGATAATGCCCCTTTTAACTCTTGCTCAAGAACAGAATAACGGGTGGATCCCAAAAAAAGCTATTGAATATATATCAAAGTTTCTGAAAGTATCTGAAATTAGAGTCTTAGAACTAGCAACCTTTTATTCTATGTATAATTTATCACCTATAGGCAAGTATCACATTGAAGTTTGCACAACATCTCCATGTATGCTCAGGGGTGCAGATTCTATTATGTTAAAATGTAAAGAAAAACTTGGAATAAATATAGGAGAATTATCGAAAGATAAAAAATTTTCTATTAATCATGTTGAATGTCTTGGTGCTTGCGTTAATGCTCCAGTAATTAAAATAAATAAAGATTATTATGAAGATATAACTATAAATACTTGTGAAGAGATATTAAATAAACTAAATAATAACAAAAAAATAAAAGTTGGGCCGCAATCTTCAAGAAAAGCTTCGGAACCAACCAAATCTTAGTTAAAGATGATAAAAAAAAGTAACATAATTTTCACAAATCTATATGGTGGTTCCAGTCCTTTATTAAAAGGTGCTGTAAAAAGAGGTGATTGGAAAAATACAAAAAGTATTTTAAAAATTAGCCCACAAAAAATAATTGATTGTGTAAAAGCTTCAGGATTAAGAGGTAGAGGTGGTGCGGGCTTTTCAACAGGAATGAAGTGGGACTTTATGCCTAAGTCCACAAATAAACAACATTATTTGGTTATTAATGCTGATGAGGGTGAACCGGGTACTTGTAAAGATAGAGATATTATTAGGAATGAACCTCATAAGCTTATCGAAGGATGTTTAATTGCTGGATATGCAATTAATGCAACTAAATGCTATATTTATATAAGAGGTGAATTTTTTAATGAAGCTCAAATTCTTCAAAATGCCATTGATGAAGCATATAAAAAAAAGTTAATTGGAAAAAAAGCTTGTAACTCAAATTTTAACTTTGACATATACATTCATTATGGTGCAGGTGCATATGTTTGTGGAGAGGAAACTGCACTTATAGAAAGTCTTGAAGGAAAAAAAGGCCAGCCCAGATTAAAACCACCTTTCCCTGCTAATGTTGGTTTGTTTGGAATGCCAACAACAGTTAATAATGTTGAGACAATAGCTGTGATCCCGACAATCATGAGAAGAGGGTCTCAGTGGTTTTATAATTTAGGTACCAAAAATAATACAGGGTCGAAAATTTTTTGTATATCAGGGCATGTAAATAAACCTTGTAATGTTGAAGAGGAACTTGGAGTGCCTCTAAAATATTTGATTCAAAAATATGCTGGAGATGTAATAGGTGGATGGGATAATCTTCTTGCAGTTATACCTGGTGGCTCTTCTGTTCCTTTGATACCAAAGTCTGTTTGTGATAATGTTTTAATGGATTTTGACTCTCTAAAAGATTGTGGTTCAGGTCTTGGAACTGCTGGGATAATTGTTATTAATAAACAGATCGATATTGTTCAAGTTATTTCAAGACTATCAGAATTTTACAAACACGAGTCATGTGGTCAATGCACACCATGTAGAGAGGGAACAGGTTGGTTGATGAGGATGATGAAAAGAATTCAAACAGGGGAATTTACTGCTGAAGAATTAGATCTTCTTGAGGAAGTTACATATCAAATTGAAGGCCATACTATTTGTGCATTAGGCGATGCAGCAGCATGGCCAATACAAGGTTTACTTAAAAACTTTAAAAATCAAATTTTGAATAGAATTAACAAGAAAAGTTCAAAAGTAGCTTGATATGGTACAAATTTTTATAAATGGTAAACCGTTCAAAGTTGATGAGGGTATTACTGTAATTCAAGCCTGTGAGGATGTGGGTATTGAGATCCCAAGATTTTGTTATCATGAAAAACTTTCTATTGCTGGAAATTGCAGGATGTGTCTTGTTGAAATGGAAAACTCACAAAAACCAGTTGCTTCTTGTGCAATGCCTGTTGCCGAGGGTATGAAAATCAAAACTGATACTGAAATGGTTGTTAAGGCTAGGAAAGGGGTAATGGAGTTTTTATTAATTAATCATCCTTTGGATTGCCCAATTTGTGATCAAGGAGGTGAATGTGATTTACAAGATCAAGCCATGGCCTATGGTAGTGGAATTAGTCGTTTTGTTGAGCATAAAAGAGCTGTAAAAGATAAAAATCTTGGGCCACTGATAAAAACTCATATGACAAGGTGTATACACTGTACTAGATGTGTAAGATTTGCTGAGGAAATATCAGGAAATCAACAATTAGGAACAATTGGTAGAGGAGAAGATACAGAAATAACAAGTTTTCTAGAAAAATCTATAGATTCAGAAATGTCGGGTAATATTATAGATCTTTGTCCAGTTGGGGCATTGACCTCCAAGCCATATGCTTATGTAGCAAGACCTTGGGAACTAAAAAAAACTCAAAGTATTGATGTTTTTGATGCAGTTGGAAGTAATATTCGATTAGACTCTAAAGGAGATAAGATATTGAGGGTTCTTCCCAGAATTAATGAGGATATTAATGATGAATGGATATCTGACAAAACTAGGTTTGCCTATGATGGTCTTAATCATCAACGAATAGATAGATATTATTCCAGAGATTTAAATGGAAAACTAACAGAAGATTCAGAAGAGGGAGTTTTTGAAATTTTAAGATCAAAATTTTCTAATACAAAAACAAAGAAGATTGCCTCAGTTGTTGGAAATACTGTTGATTGTGAATCTATATATGCATTAAAGACATTCCTCAAAACTATCGGAGTAGAAAACTTTGATTGCAGGCAGGATGAATCTTTCTTTATACCAAACAACAGATCATCATATCTTTTTAATAGTAAAATTTCAGGTATTGATGAATCAGATTTTTGTGTGTTGGTTGGTTCTGATATCAAAAAAGAAGCTCCTATACTCTCAGCAAGAGTTAGACAAAGGTTTTTAAATTCTGATTTTTCTTATCCAATACTTCGTGTTGGATCGAGACACAATGTTAACTTTGATGTCGATGATCTTGGTTTGGGCTCCACATCCTTAAAAAAATTATCATCAGGCAAATATCTGTCACTCTTAAAAAAATCAAAAAAACCATTATTTATTCTTGGACAAGGTGCTATGTGTAGTAAAATTGGTGAGCAGATTTATAATTTTTGTCTCAACTTGTATCTTAAAGTTTCTAAAGATCAATCTTGGAACGGTTTTAATGTTTTGCAAACTTTTTCTGGTAGAGTAGGTGCTTTAGACTTGGGATTTTTTAATGAGAGTAATATGAAATCAAAATCTGTTATAAAAAAAATATATCAAGGTGAATATGATGTTTTATTTCTAATGAGTGCAGATGACTTGGATTTCGGAAAAATTCCAAGTAAAACTTTTGTTATTTATCAAGGTCACCATGGAGATAAGGCTGTTTCCAGAGCTGATTTAATATTACCAACAAGCTGTTTTACTGAGAAAGAAGGAATTTATGTAAACTTAGAAGGTCGCCCTCAATTAAGTAGACAGGTAAAACTTCCATTACCATCTGTTGACCATTCTTGGAACTTTTTTTTAAAGTTTTCAGATTATTTGGAATTGAAAATGAATTTTAAAAATTTTGAAGAGCTAAGAAAAAATATGTTTAGTGAATACAGATTTTTATCAAAATTAAACGAAATTCAAAGTTATGAACTTGTTCAACCAAAAAAATATAAATATAATTTTGTTGAAGATGAAATTTTTTCAAATATTGATAACTTTTATATGACAGACTCAGTAAGTAGGAACTCGCCAACAATGTCAAATTGCTCTTTGGCATTTCAGAAGAAGAGCTTATGATTTTATATATATTAAAGTGCTAATAGAATTATTTTACATAATTATAAAGATACTAATAATTGTGATTCCGTTGATGGTTTTAATTGCATATTTAACATACTTTGAGAGAAAAGTTATTGGAGCTATTCAGTTAAGAAAAGGTCCAAATGTGGTCGGCCCCTTCGGCCTTTTGCAACCCTTAGCTGATGGAATTAAACTTTTAACAAAAGAAACTATTTTTCCAGAAAATTCAAATAAATTTATTTTTGCTTTATCTCCGATTCTAACATTTGCACTAGCTCTTCTTGGTTGGGCTGTTATTCCTGTAGATTTTAAATTAGTATTAGCTGATATTAATGTTGGCATAATGTATGTATTTGCCATATCTTCTCTTGGAGTTTATGGAATAATTATGGCGGGCTGGTCAAGTAATTCTCGTTACGCATTTCTTGGCGCCTTAAGATCTGCAGCTCAGATGATTTCATATGAAGTTTCAATTGGGTTGATAATAATATCTGTATTATTAACCTCAAAAAGCTTAAATCTTACTGAAATTGTAATGGCTCAAAAAGACTATTGGTATGTGATTCCTCATTTCCCAATGTTTATTATATTTTTTATCTCAACTTTGGCCGAAACTAATCGAGCTCCTTTCGATCTTCCAGAGGCCGAGTCTGAGCTTGTTGCAGGATATAATGTTGAATATTCATCGATGACATTCGGTTTGTTTTTTTTAGGTGAGTATGGAAATATGATTTTGATGAGTTCAATGTCAACGATCCTTTTTTTAGGTGGCTGGTTGCCACCATTTGATTATGAGTTTTTAAGCTTTATTCCAGGTTTCGTTTGGTTTTTGACAAAAGTTTGTATCTTGCTATTTGTTTTTTTGTGGGTTAGAGCAACATTACCAAGATACAGATATGATCAGTTAATGAGCTTGGGATGGAAGTTATTTCTTCCCTTATCGCTTGTTTGGATTATAATCACATCATCTGTTCTTTTTTATTTGGGGAGTTAATAATTTATGAATTTCATCAAAAGAATCTTTTTCATAGTCAAAGAATTTTTTCTTTTTGAAATTATTTCAGGAATGTTTCTTACTTTAAAATATTTCTTTAAAACTAAAGTTACAATTAATTATCCATTTGAAAAAGGTTATTTGAGCCCAAGATTTCGAGGAGAGCATGCTCTTAGAAGATATGAGTCTGGTGAAGAAAGGTGTATTGCTTGCAAGCTATGTGAGGCAGTTTGTCCAGCACAAGCAATAACCATTGAAGCCGAACCTAGAGAAGACGGTTCAAGAAGGACAACAAGATATGATATTGATATGACAAAATGTATTTATTGTGGTTATTGTCAAGAGTCATGTCCTGTTGATGCTATAGTAGAGGGTCCTAATTTTGAGTTTGCTACTGAGACAAGAGAAGAGTTAATTTATAACAAATCAAAACTTTTAGATAATGGAGATAAATGGGAACTTGAGATAAGTAAAAATCTTGAAAAGGATTCAAGGTACCTTTGATGCTATTTTTCTTTTTTGTTTTTTCCTTTATAGTAATCATTTCCAGTCTATCGGTTGTTTTTTCCTCAAACCCAGTTCATTCTGTACTCTTCTTAATTTTTACTTTTTTTAATACAGCTGTAATTTTTTTACTTTTCAACGCTGAGTTTTTAGCTATGACACTCATAATAGTTTATGTTGGTGCCGTCGCTGTTTTATTTCTTTTTGTTGTGATGATGCTTAATATTAATGATTCCTTAATGAAGGAGGGTTTTTTAAAATACTTTCCCTTTGGGTTGCTTTTAATATGTATTTTTTTTGGGGAGCTGTATATGATTTTCGAAAGCAATGTTTTTATAACTCCAAGTGATATAAGAATAAGTATTAGTGAACTCGTTGATGGAGGAATGGATAATACAAAATCAATTGGTTTATTCCTTTACACAGATTATTTTATCGTTTTTCAAATCTCTGGTTTTTTACTTCTTCTGGCTATGATTGGAGCAATTGTTCTTGCACACAATGAGAAAATTAATACTCGATATAATTCTCCAATAGACCAGAAAATATTAAATAAAAAAGATGTAATAAAGTTAAATTAAATTTTATGGAACCTATACATTACCTTGTCCTTTCATCTATAGTCTTTTCAATTGGCTTTTTAGGAATTTTCATAAATAGAAAAAATATTATTACTATTTTAATGTCAATTGAATTGATGTTGTTATCTGCAAATATTAATTTTGTTGGATTTTCATATACTTTGGATGACCTTTCCGGTCAAATTTTTTCACTTTTTATTCTTTTAGTTGCAGCTGCTGAAGCTGCAATAGGACTTGCAATTTTGATGATTTTTTTTAAAAAATCTGGCTCTATTAGTATAGATAAGATAAGTAATTTGAAAGGATAAGTAATTGTTTTTTCTATCAATATTTCTTCCATTATTAAGTTTTTTTATTTGTGTTTCTCTCAAGGATTTCTTTAAATCTCAGCAATTAAGTTTTATTTCCTGTTCTTTACTTTTTATGGCCTCAGTTTGTTCTTTATTGAGTTTGATTGGATTAAAAATTGAAGAAGAAAAAGTTATAATACTAGGTAATTGGATAAGTTCGGGAAGTTTAGATTTAAATTGGGCAATTCAGCTAAATTTGTTAACTGGCTCAATGGTGTTGATGGTTAATTTTGTATCTACTCTAATTCACATTTATTCAGTTGGGTATATGAATAAAGATCCTAAAAATATTTTATTTATGGGATACATTGGTCTCTTCACTTTCTTTATGCTATTTTTAGTATCTTCATCAAATTTAGTTCAACTTTTTTTAGGTTGGGAGGGTGTTGGACTTACATCCTATTTGTTAATTGGTTTTTGGAATTATAAAGACTCTGCAAATAAAGCAGCCCTCAAGGCATTTATAGCAAATAGAGTTGGAGATTTTGGTTTGCTTTTGGCTTTATTTTCAATTTTTATTATTTTTGGTACTCTAAACATCAATGAAATTATGGTTTTAGTTAACTCTCATGTTGATACATATTTTGAGTTTTTAGGTGCTAGGATTCATGCAATAACTCTAATTTGTATTTTATTATTTGTCGGTTGCATGGGTAAGTCTGCACAATTTGGATTACATGTTTGGTTGCCAGATGCTATGGAAGGACCCACCCCTGTTTCTGCACTTATTCATGCGGCTACAATGGTTACAGCTGGGGTTTTTTTATTAATAATTATGTCTCCGTTACTTGAAGCTTCAAGTTTTTCAAGAGACTTCATTTTAATTATTGGTTCAATCACCTGTTTGTTTGCTTCATCGGTGGCTATTTTTCAAAATGATATTAAAAGAATCATTGCATATTCCACATGCAGTCAACTAGGTTACATGTTCATGGCAATAGGTGCTTCCGCATACTCTGCAGCATATTTTCATCTTTTGTCACATGCGTTTTTTAAAGCCTTATTATTTCTTGGAGCTGGTTGTGTTATCCACTCGATGTCAGATGAACAGAATATAAAGAAAATGGGAGGTTTATTTAATAAAATTCCTCTTACATATTTTACTATGTTGATAGGATCATTTTCATTGTTGGGATTGCCTTTTTTTAGTGGTTATTATTCAAAAGATATAATTATTGAATTGTTATACCTAAGTGAGTCGAAATTCAGTTTTTATTTTTTCTTAGCTTCAGTTTTAGGTGTTCTATTTACTTCAATTTATTCAGTGAGGCTTTTAATTTATGTTTTTCACGGAAAAAGTAATTCTGATGAAAAAGTTATTGCTCATATTCATGAATCTCCAATGATTATGATTATTCCACTTGTTATCCTCTCTTCTTTTGCAGTTTTTTTTGGAATGTTTTCTCAAAGTTTTTTCTTCGGTAGTGATCATTTAGATAATTGGTCCCAATTAATGCATATAAATAAGAAAGTAGACGAGTTTTATATTTATGAGAATGTACCAACACTATTTAGAAAACTACCTTTAATCATGATTGTTATTGGATCATCAATGTGTTTTTTATTATATTTTTCTTTTAGAAAGTCAGTTTTACCATTTTTTAAAGTAAATTTTTCATGGATATTTTCTTTTTTTAAAAATAAATGGTATATAGACGAGCTATATGAAAAATTGATTTTAAGGCCCACAATTTATCTCGGAAAGGGTTTTTGGAAGTCAATAGATAAAGATTTAATTGATAATCTCGGTCCGGATGGGATATCAAGAGTAATTCAATCCTTTAGTCTAGTCGTATCAAGATTACAATCAGGTTATTTATATCATTATGTCTTATCAGTTGTTATTGGTTTAACATTGTTGATTAGTCTTTATAATTATATTTTCTGATGTTGAATCTCCCTATATTACCAATTTTAATATGTTTACCTTTATTAGGTCTTCTTTTTATACTTTTATCTCCTGATAATGACGATTTTGCTGAGCAAGCTAAACGATCAGCTCTTTGGACTTCCGTTAGTAATTTTTTGTTATCTTTATACCTTCCCTTGAACTTTGACAAAAGTATTCCTCATTTTCAATTTGTAAATTCTTTTGATTGGTTCAATAGTGAAAATTTAAAGTTCTCACTTGGTATTGACGGAATTTCTATGCCATTTATAATTTTATCTACATTTCTGATACTTATTTGTATTATTTATCTTTATCCTCAAAAGAAAAAAAGTATGAGAATGTACCTTGCATCCTTTATACTTTTAGAGTCTTTTTTAATAGGAACATTTAGCGCTATAGATCTGTTTTCATTTTATATTTTTTTTGAATCTATTCTTATCCCAATGTACATAATAATAGGTTTCTGGGGAGGGGAAAGAAGAATATATTCTGCTTATAAATTTTTTCTTTACACACTTCTTGGTTCAGTATTAATGTTAGTTGCAATAATATTCTTATATCAAGAGTTTGGAACAACCAGCATCCCAAGATTACTTGATTACTCATTACCTTTTTATATTCAAGTATGGTTATGGCTAGCTTTTTTTTCATCATTTGCAGTAAAAATCCCAATGTGGCCATTCCATACCTGGCTTCCAGATGCGCATGTTGAGGCTCCAACTGAAGGTTCAGTAATTCTTGCGGGAATTTTATTAAAATTAGGTGGATATGGTTTTATAAGGTTTAATTTATCAATACTTCCTGATGCATCAATATTTTTTACACCATTTATTTATTTCTTATCAGTTATTGCGATAGTCTACACCTCATTTATTGCATTAGTTCAAGAGGATATGAAAAAATTAATAGCTTATTCATCAGTTGCGCATATGGGTTTTGTAACACTAGGAATTTTCTCTGCAAACATGCAAGGACTCCAGGGAGCTATTATTCAGATGATTTCTCATGGTATTATCTCTGGAGCTTTATTTTTTTCGATTGGTTCAATTTATAACAGATATAAAACAAAAGAAATTGATTTTTTTAGTGGCTTAGGAAATAAAATGCCGAAATTTTCTGTATTTTTTTTGATCTTTTCCCTAGGCTCAATTGGTTTTCCTGGAACTTCTGGTTTTGTTGGAGAGTATCTTACTTTGATGTCTGTTTTTAGCAAGAATACACTCGTAGCATTTTTATCTGCTACTGGTGTTATCTTGGCTGCTGCTTATATGTTATTATTATATAAGAAAGTTTTTTTAGGTGAAGTAAATACTAATACAGAAAAACAAAGCTCTAGATTAAATATTCAAGAAAATACAACATTCGCTGTTTTAGTTTTGATTATTTTTATCATTGGTATTAAACCAAATTTAATTTTAGACTATACTTCAACTTCTCTTGAGAGAATTATAGAGTTATATCCAATCTCAATATTTTAATGGCAAGACCTTGATTATTATACCAGAAATTTTTTTATCAATCGGCTTTTTATTAATATTATTTATTACGCCATTTATTAAGATTAATGCTCATGTAAAAGTTGGTTATTTTACTCTGTTAATTATTTTTCTAACACAGTTTTTTGTTCTTAAAGATATTTTTTTATTTGAAGAAATTTTTAATGGCTTCTTTGTTATTGATTCATTTGGTTCATTTCTCAAATCAATTATTCTTATCAGTGCTGGATTGGTTATCTATTTTTACTTGATTATAAAGAACGAAAAGTCATTGTTGAGGCCTGAATTTAGCCTTGTCATATTAATTTCAATTATTGGAATGATGTTAATGGTTTCAGCCAACAACTTATTATCTTTATTTTTATCCATGGAATTACAAAGTTTGGCTCTTTATATTCTTGTGTCTTTTTCTAGGGAGGATATAAATTCGTCAGAAGCGGGAGTAAAGTATTTTGTTATAGGCAGCCTTTCAACATGTATTTTTTTATTTGGTAGTAGTTTGATATATGGATTAGTTGGGTCTACTGATTTTTCTAATATAAGCCAATTCATGTCAGATCAATACTCTATCCCAATTATGTTAATAGTAGGATTAATTTTCATATTAGTTTCGTTATCTTTAAAAATTTCTGCTGCTCCATTTCATATGTGGACTCCAGATGTTTATCAGGGAGCTCCGACTATAGTAACAACTTTTCTATCTACAGCACCTAAGGTTGCAGTATTTGCAGTCCTAATTAGACTTCTGGTTTTTCCATTTGGAGAAATAATTGTGGACTGGGGAAAAATTGTTATTATTTTGTCTATTTCCTCTATGATAATTGGGTCGTTGGGTGCCTTGAAGCAGACTGATTTAAAAAGGCTTATGGCTTATAGCACGATCAATCATATTGGTTTTATAATGATGGGTTTAGTCCCTGGTTCAGAAGATGGTATTACGGCAATAAGTATTTATTTAATTTTTTATCTTACAATGAATCTAGGCGCTTTCCTGGTAATTTTAAATATGCAAAGAGATCAAATAAATGTTACATCAATAAAAGATTTGTCTGGATTATATAAAAATGAACCAATTTTAGCCGCTTGTTTTGCTGTGATTCTTTTTTCAATGGCAGGTATTCCCCCGTTAGCTGGTTTTATAGGTAAACTTTTGATTTTAAATATTGTGATAGATAATAATTTATTTTTTCTTGCAATAATAGCTGTTTTAACTTCAGTGATAGCAGCTTTTTATTATATAAGACTTGTTAAATCGATTTTTTTTGATCCCCCAGTTCATGACCTGGATAATTTTTCAAATAGCCAATCTAAATTTTTGTTATCAATTTTATCATTATTTAATTTAACTGTAATTTTATATCCACAGTTCTTTTTGAATCTTTGTGCATCGATTACTTTATCACTTTTTGCATTGAAATAAGATGAAAAAAAATGAATTTGACTTTTATTTTTTTAAAGAAATTAAAAATACTAATGATGAGATAAAAAAAATATTTAATTTAAATTCCAAAAAAAATAATATTGCACTTTTCAGTGAAGTTCAATTAATGGGACGCGGAAGAACAAAAAAAAAATGGTATAGTTCATTCGGTGATCTGACATGTTCGTTTTTAATTAAAAAAGAATATCCTATTGCTAAACTTGGTCAAATCAATTTATGGATATTATCTGAGCTATTAAGTGTTTTGAAAAATAAATATCCTTTGATAAATTTTAAAATAAAATGGCCGAATGATATTTATTATAAAGGAAAGAAATTGGCAGGAATTTTAATTGAAACTAATATTAAAAAAGATTTAGTTTCATATATTGTTTTTGGTATTGGAATTAATTGTATTAGTGCCCCTAAAAATATTGATTATCCCTCAATATCTATTTCTAAATTTTCAGATAATAAAGATCCTATTAGTTTGTTCATAGATTTATCAAAAAATATTACAAGATCTCTTAAAGCGTCAAGAAAATTTCAGTTTGTCGATTCGGACGAAAATCTTATGAATAGTTTCAAAGATATTGGAAAAAAAATCAAGGTCAAGTTACACAATGAAGTGATAGAGGGTAAGTTATTAAAAATTAATGAATATGGCCATCTAATTTTAGAAAATAAAAAGAAAATCATAAAAATTGATTATGGTGATATTGTTTAATGAATTTAACAATTGATATAGGCAATACAAATTTAATGATCTGTGCTTTTAATGGAAAAAAAATATATTCGTATAAAAGGATTTCTATCAGAGGTCTTTGTGAAAAAGATTTACCTAAAATATTTAAAGTTGTAAATAAAAAAAAGGATAACATAATAATTTCATCAGTTGTTCCATCTTTTGAAAAAAAAATTACTAGATTTTTAAAAAAAAAAAATTTTGATTTTTTCCTTGTTAAAGACTTAGTTAAGGAGATTAATCTTAAAACAAATATCAATAATAAGAAGGAAATTGGAGACGATAGAATAATTAATATGTTTTATACTAAAGAGTTGTTTAAAAAATCTATTATAGTTGTTGACTTTGGCACAGCTACTACATTTGATGTGCTAGATAAAGATGGTATTTACGATGGAGGAGTTATTACGCCTGGAATTGATTTGTCATTAAAAGCTTTGAAAGATAATACAGAAAAACTACCATTAGTGAATTTCAAAAAAATAAAAAAAGTCATTGGACATAATACTCAACAAGCAATAAAATCTGGTTTCTTTTGGGGATATGTTTCGATGGTTGAAGGACTAATTAATAAAATCGAGATGGAAAAGAAAAACAAATTTGGTGTCATTTTAACTGGTGGAAATTCATTGTATTTTAAAAATATATTCAAGAATACATTGTTGGTTGATGAATTTTTTACATCCAAAGCACTTAATCACACTTTAAATAAAATAGGAAAAATAAATGATTTTTTCTGAAGACGATTTCTTTTTTTTACCCCTAGGTGGGTCAGGTGAAATAGGTATGAATTGTTATTTATACCATTTTAACAATAGTTGGGTCATGATTGATTTAGGAGTGACCTTTGGAGATTCTCTTATTTCTCCTAATGAACTTATAATGCCAAAGCTTGATTTTATTTTTGAAAATAATATTAAGTTAGATGCTTTAATATTGACTCATGCGCATGAGGATCATATAGGAGCAGTACCTTATTTATTTGATAAAATTAAGGACATTCCAATTTATACTACATCATTTACAGCATCAGTTCTTAAAAGAAAGTTTCAATCTAATAATATAAATGAATTTAAGATCAATTTGTTAGACTATAATAAAAAAAAGAAAATTGGTGGTTTTGAAATTGAAATATTAGCATTAACTCATTCAATACCAGAGCCAAATGGTGTTATTTTAAAAACTGGTGAATATAAGGTTTTTCACACAGGTGATTGGAAAATTGATCCAAATCCTCTAGTTGGCAAACCCATTGATGAAGAAAAGTTAAGATTGCTTGGAGATCAAGGCGTTGATCTTATGGTTTGTGATTCAACTAATGTTTTCAATGAAAATCCCTCAGGAAGTGAGAAAGAAGTAAGAGAGGCATTTAAACAAATTTTTTCAGAAAAAAAAGTTGGAACGATAGTAGTTACTTGCTTTGCATCAAATGTAGCAAGACTTGAGACAATACTCAAAGTATCTGAGGAATTTAACAAAGTATGCCTTTTTCTTGGTCGATCAATTCATAAAATATATGAATCTGCAACTGAGAATGATTATTTAATAAATCAAAAGAATATTATTAATGAAAAAGATCTTAAATCTGTTTCAAATGAAGATGTGGTTTTGATTTGTACTGGTAGTCAAGGTGAGCCAAATGCTGCTTTGTCAAATCTTGTTAATGATAATAATAAAAATATAAAATTATCAAAAAATGATTTGGTAATTTTTTCTTCAAGAGAAATTCCAGGAAATGAAAAAAAAATTAATAAATTAAAAGAAAAAATTTTAAAAATAGGTTGTGAGATATATGATCAAAATACAAGAATGGTTCATGTTTCTGGACATCCTTCAAAAAAAGAACTAAAGAAAATGTATAAGTGGATCAATCCAAATACAATTATACCTGTTCATGGAGAATATAGACATCTAAATGAACATAAAAAATTTGCTAGAAGTTGTGGTATTAAAAATCAGATCTTAGTTCAAAATGGTGATCTTGTGCTGATAAAAAAGGATGATCAATCTAAAATAATTAAAAAAGTAAACTTTGGAAGGAATATACTTAAAGGAAAACAAATCTTACCTTTAAATCATCAAATATTTGAGAATCTTAAGATACTGAATTCTGATGGTGAAATTTTTATTAATATTATAATGAATTTAGATGATGAAATAATTCATGAACCTGTAATCTTCACTTCAACAATCTCAATCGATATTGAAGATCTGGAAGATCTAAAGGAATTTATTATTACGGAAATTAATTCAATTTCTCAAAACTGTATTGATGATAATATATTGAAAAATGACCTAAAAAAAAAAGTAAAATCTTTCTTTAAAAAAAGAATAGGATTAAAACCATTTACTAATTTTGAGATTGTTAGATTATAGAATATAATGAGGATATGCTGACAAAATTTAATCATGTTGCAATAGTCGTTTCAGATTTAAAAGAAGCTTCAAATAAATATAAGAATGTGCTTGGCGCTAATGTTTCCAAACCATTTGATTATCCGGAGCATGGGGTATCAGTTGTTTTTGTTGAGCTAAGCAATACTAAAATTGAATTAATGTATCCATTTGGAAAGGAATCTCCTATAAAAAAATTTCTAGAAAATAATCCTAACGGTGCCATACATCATATATGCTTAGAAGTGAAAGATTTAATTTCAACTTGTAAAAAATTAAAAAAAAAGAATATTCGAATCATTGGGGATGGTGAGCCAAAGATAGGGGCCCATAATAAGCCAGTTATTTTTTTACATCCAAAAGATTTTTTTGGCACATTAATCGAACTTGAGCAGGAGTAATGGTTGTTCAGTTTTGATTTTATAATCATTTATATCATTCTTTGGTGGATAGTTTTGTTCCTTTTGTTACCAATTGGAATTGAAAAAGAAGAAAACATAAAAATTGGCAACGATCCTGGTGCTCCAAGAAACCCAATGATAAAAAAAAAATTACTATACTCAACAATTATTACTTTTTTCTTAACTCTAATAATAGTTTTTTTTAAAAATGAAATTTTCTAATTTTTTTATACCTACGCTTAAAGAAAATCCGTCTGATGCAAGAATAGTATCACATATTTTGATGTTGAAGTCGGGGATGATTAGACAAGAGACCTCGGGTATTTATTCATGGTTACCTCTTGGTTATCGTGTATTGAAAAAAATTATAAAGATAATTGAAGATTTGCATGAACTATATGAAGTAAATCAAATTTTAATGCCTACAATACAGAGTTCTGAAATTTGGAAAAAAAGTGGGAGATATGATACCTATGGAAAAGAGATGTTGAGAATTAATGATCGACATTCAAAAGAACTTCTTTACGGCCCTACCAATGAAGAAATGATAACAGCGCTTGGCAAACAACATATTAAAAGTTACAAATCACTGCCACAATATTTTTATCACATTCAATCAAAATTTAGAGATGAAATTAGACCTAGGTTTGGAGTAATGCGAGCTAGGGAATTCTTAATGAAAGATGCATATAGTTTTGATATTAATGAAAATGAAGGAGTAAAGACTTATTATAGGTTCTTCAGACTTTATTTGAAGATTTTTAAATCAATGGGAATCCCAATTGTACCTGTTCGTGCACTTAGTGGTGAAATTGGAGGAAGTTTGTCTCATGAGTTTCATTTGATAGTAGATAGTGGAGAATCTGAAATATTCTTAGATAAGTCAATTCTAGAGAGTGATTTAGAAAAACTTAAAGATGAGGATTTGAAAAATTTGAATAGTTTTACTGACGAGTATTATAAAAATAACAAAATTTCAATAAAATTAGAAAAATTCAGAAGTATAGAATTAGGTCATATCTTCTTATTTGGAGATAAATACTCTAAATCTTTTGATTTTAATATTGAGTATGAAAATAAAAAGCTTACACCTTTTATGGGATCATATGGAATTGGTATTTCTAGAATTCCTGCAGCAATTATTGAGCACTCAAGTGATGAGAGAGGAATATTATGGCCTGAAGAGGTTTCTCCATTTGAAGTAGTTATTATTAATTTGATTAATGATAGTGACGAAACAAACAAAGTTAGTAATGATTTATATCAAAATCTTAAGAGCAAAAATATTGATGTGATTTATGATGATAGGAACGAGAGGCCAGGAATTAAATTTTCTGATAGTGATTTGATTGGGATTCCAATTCAAATCATAATTGGAAAAAATCTAATTAACGATGGTAATGTAACTTTAAAATTTAGAAAAGACGGAAAAGAAATTAATCTTACTAATGATAAAGTTTTAGATATTATTATTAAAAAATTAAAAAATAATAAATGATTACTTTTTTTGAAATATGGGTTTCATGGAAATACCTTCTTCCCAAAACAAGAGAAAAGTTTTTTTCAATAATTACAGTTTTCTCTTTTCTTGGAATAGCATTGGGAGTGGCGACTCTGATAATTGTGATGTCGGTGATGAATGGATTTAGAGAGGAGCTTACCTCAAAAATACTAGGCGTAAATGGTCATTTGAAAATTCAACCAATTAATAATTTCAAAATTTCTAATAACAAAAAGATATCAAATTCAATTAAAGATAATATTGAAAACATAGATATAAGTGAAGTTTTGATTGGACAAGGACTAATAAATTATAAAGGTTTATCAACTGGTGTTCTTTTGAAAGGTGTAAGTAAAAGTTATTTTGAAGAAAGAAAAATATTTAAACATAAAATTATTCCGAATCATCTTAAAGGATTTAAAAATAATAAGGGAATTTTTATTGGAGAGAAATTAAGAGATAGACTCAATATAAAAATTGGTGATTCAATAAATATTATTTCACCAAACAGTTATGAAACAATTTTTGGAAACTTACCTAGATCAAATAATTTTAAAGTAATAGGTTTTTTTTCTATTGGAATGTATGAATATGATTCCTCACTTGTATTCATGCCTCTTGAACTAATGCAAAACTTTCTTAACTTAGATAATCATATAGATTTCTTTGAAATTCAAATAGAGAATTTTGATGAATTAGATAAAAAGAATAGAGAAATTCTAGCTTTATTGCCTAAATATTTTAAAACTATAGATTGGAGAGAGCTTAACCCGTCACTTTTTAATGCAATAGAAGTTGAGAGAAATGTTATGTTTTTAATTCTTTCACTGATTATAATTGTTGCTGCTTTTAATCTTATTTCATCAATGATAATTTTAGTTTCCTCAAAAAGCCGAGATATTGGTGTTTTAAGAGTCCTTGGTGTTTCTAAGAATCAGTTATTAAAGATTTTTATGATTAACGGACTTATAATTGGAATCTGTGGGACTATTCTAGGGTTATTACTAGGCTTGCTTTTTTGCTTAAATATAAACGAAATCAAAGCATTTCTTGAATTATTTCTCGATTCAGATCTTTTTTCTGAAGAAATTTATTTTTTTTCTAGATTACCTGTAATTATTGAGGTTGAGCAAATACTTAAAATCACGCTAATTTCTTTGGGGTTATCTTTCTTTGCCACAATATACCCTTCTATAAGAGCTACAAAAGTTGAACCTATAAATCTTATAAAGTGGGAATGAAATTGATAAAACTCAGTAATATTAATCAAATTTATGCACAAGGAAAAACAGTGATTAAAGTTTTTAATAACTTGAATTTAGATATAAATAATCAAAGTAATGTCGGAATCATTGGCCCTTCAGGCTCAGGTAAATCTTCTTTATTAAATATCTTAGGTTTGGTAGAAAAACCAAAATCAGGTGATTATTTTTTTAATGGTCAGGAATGTTCGACCTTAAATGTTGAAGATAGAACCAGTTTAAGAAAAAAAGATGTTGGTTTCATATTCCAAAATAACCAACTGCTTGAAGATTTTACAGTTTTAGAAAATATTGCATTACCTTTGATTTTAAATGGGGTAAATTATTCAAAAGCGATTAATGAGTCACTTAAGCTTTTAAAATTACTTGGATTAGAAGAAAGAAGAAAATTTAAACCTGGACTATTGTCAGGTGGTGAACAACAAAGGGTTGCAATTGCAAGAGCGGTTATTAAAAAACCTCTTTTGCTTTTAGCTGATGAACCAACAGGAAGTCTTGATGATTCAACTGCATCTTTAGTATTTAATTTTCTGCTTGATTTATCACAAAAAAACAAAATTTTGACCATTATTGCAACTCATAATTTAAAACTAACCAAAAGACTTGATAAATGTTTTAAAATTGAAAAGGGTAAATTAATTGAAATCTGAACCTAAGAAATTTATTCACCTAAGAAATTATTCTCAATATTCACTCTCCAGAGGTGCAGTGAAGATCAATGAATTAGTAAAATTATGTAGTGAAAAAAAAATTCCTGCAACTAGCATAACAGATTTTAATAATTTATTTGGATCTATGGAATTTTCAATTGAATGTCAGCAATCTGGTGTTCAACCTATAATTGGTTGCAATATATTTTTATCCACTAATAACTTTGTTGATGGATATTTACTTTTAATTGCAAAAGATGAATTGGGTTTTGAAAATTTGTCAAAGCTTGTTTCTATTTCATATCTAGAAAATTCAAACTCTAGCAATCCTTTTATAAGTCTAAAAAATTTGAAAGATCATTGTGAAGGTTTAATTTGTATGGCTGGAGGTGAATCAGGAGTGATCACTAAAAATTTTTTAAATGATGATTATGCTAAAACAAGCAAACTTATTTCATTGCTAAGTGAAACTTATAAAAAAGATTTTTTCTTAGAAATTCAAAGAGATAATAAAAATTCAATTTTATATGAAAATTTTCTAATTGAAACTTCAAATAAGAAAAAAATACCGCTAGTTGCAACTAACGAAAATTATTTCTTGGAAAAAAGTTATTTTAATACACACGATGCGTTACTCAGTATATCGCAGCAAAAGTATTTAGATTCTGAAAATAGGATGAAAAGTTCAATTGATTATCATTTTAAAAGCTCTAATGAGATGTTTGATTTATTTAAAGATATTCCAGATGCGTGTTTGAACACCATTGGTATTTCAAAAAAATGTTCTTTACTACTAAAAGAAAAAAAACCAAGAATGCCTAAACTCAACTTCAATGGATCTAATGAAGACACTGAATTAAAAAAAAAATCAATGGAAGGTTTGTTAACTAGATTAAAAAAAATTGCAAACCTTAAAAATAAAAATGAATATTTTAAAAGACTAGATTTTGAATTAGAAGTTATCATTCGAATGGGCTATGCCAGTTATTTTTTAATTGTTTCAGACTTTATTAATTGGGCAAAGAAAAATGATGTGCCAGTTGGTCCAGGACGTGGATCTGGTGCAGGTTCTTTGGTTGCTTGGTCACTATCTATTACAAATTTAAATCCAATTAAATTCGGTTTATTATTCGAAAGATTTTTAAATCCTGAGAGGGTTTCTTTACCTGATTTTGACATTGATTTTTGTATGGATAAGCGTGATGATGTGATTAGATATGTTCAAAAAAAATATGGAAAATCAAAAGTAGCACAAATAATAACTTTTGGATCATTTCAAGCAAGAGCGGCATTGAGAGATGTCGGAAGAGTTATGCAACTTCCACTTCCTCAGATAGATGAATTTTGTAAAATGTTTCCTTATAACCCTGCCCAACCAACAAATCTTACAGATATAATAAATAATGACGATAATTTAAAGAAAATCTTTAAGAATGATCCTAATATTGAAAATTTATTTAAGATTTCACGGGATTTAGAAGGTCTTTTCAGACACGCATCTACTCATGCCGCAGGAATAGTTATTGCTGACCAACCTCTTGAAAAAATAATACCCTTATATAAAGATCCAAAATCTGACATACCTGTTACTCAATTTTCAATGAAATATGTTGAGAAAATGGGTTTAATAAAATTTGATTTTTTAGGTTTAAAGACTTTGACTGTAATAAATGAAACATGCAAATATTTAAAAAAAAGATCAATTGAAATTGATATAAATAATATTCCACTTGGTGATTCTAAAACATTTGAGCTCTTAAAAAATGGCAATACTACTGGAATCTTTCAACTTGAAGGTCAAGGTATGAGAGAGACATTAAAAAAAATTATTCCTGATAGATTCGAAGATTTAATAGCTATCGTATCTTTGTATAGACCTGGTCCCATGGATAATATTCCAACTTTCATAAATAGAAAACAAAATAAGGAAAAATATGAATATTTACATCCCGATCTTAAAAATATTTTAGAGGAGACATATGGTATAATGGTATATCAAGAGCAAGTAATGCTTATAGCTCAGAAAATTGCTGGTTTTAGCTTGGCTAAAGCTGATTTGCTTAGAAGGGCAATGGGGAAAAAAATTAAATCTGAAATGTCAGCTCAAAAATCAAATTTTTTAGAAGGATGCGTCAAAAATAATTTAGAAAAGAAAAAAGCTATCAAATTATTTAATGAAATTGAAAAATTTGCAGGATATGGATTTAATAAAAGTCATGCTGCTGCATATGCTATGATCGCATACCAAACTGCATATTTAAAAGCTAATTATCCATCTGAATTTCTTTGTGCATTAATGAATTGTGACATAGGTAATTTTGAAAAAATTTCAGGCTATTGTAATGAAGTAAAGAAGTTCGGTTTTCAAATATTTAATCCTGATATTAATACCTCAGATACTTATTTCAAAGTAATTTATGATGAAGATTTTGTGCCGCTTGGAATAAATTATGGACTAAGTGCAATTAAAAATGTGGGTGAAACTTCTATTTTTGAATTATTAAAAGAAAGAAATAAGAATGGAGAATTTAAAAATATCTTAGATTTATTAAAGAGAGTTAATAACGGTATTCTTAATAAGAAAATTCTTGAGGCACTGGTTTTTTCCAATTCCTTGTTTTCACTTGAAAAAAATCAGAATTATCTATCGGATAATATTGAAAAATTGCTTAGTTTTAATGCTAATTACCATAAAAACTTCATTAAGAATCAAACGAATCTTTTTTCTGATGATCTTGATAAAGATCAGTTTAGTTCTGCTAATTACAAACAAGCCGATAATAATCAAAAATTAAATATGGAATTAGATGCTTTTGGATTTTATTTATCAGATCATCCATCTAAACTCTATAAAAATTCCTATGTTGGTCATGATATTTCTGATATCAATATGCTTCATGAAGAATCTAGTAAAGTAGAAATTAAAAATGAAAAATTTTCTAGTATTGCATTGATATCAGATCTTAGAGAGAGAATGTCAAAAATAGGAAAGAAATTCTGTTTTCTTAATTTATCAGATAATACTGGTGATTTAGATGTGATTTGTTTTTCTGAAGTCTTGAATAATATAAATTTTCAACTCAAAGCTGGCAAGACATATTTATTTCAGCTTGTATTACAAAGAATGAAGGAATCAAATAGATTTATGGTCAAAAATGTTCTTGATATAGATAATTTTTTGGCTAATGCAAATAACTATAATGTACTTTTAAACCCTGATGATTTAGATCACAAAAAATTGGGTCATTTGTTGAAACATGCTGATCAAGGACGCAATAAAATTTTTTTTAAAATGATTGTATCTAATTGTGAAGTAAAAATTAATAGCAAACAGTCATTTAAGATAGATTCTGATTTTTTAGATAATTTAAAAAATGTAACTGGTGTGATGGATGTGAGTCAAACAAATAAAAAAAGTAGTTGATTTCAAGAAATATTGATGTAAATTCTGACACAATAATTTCAAACATACGACTTCTCTGGTGTTTTTTGTCGTATGAATGTATAACCGGAGTTTTTTTTGAAAAATATAAGTATTAAAGATTTATTAGATGCAGGCATTCATTTTGGTCATAAGACCAATAGATGGAATCCAAAGATGTCAGACTATATTTTTGGTCACAGAAATGGCATACACATTATTGATTTACAAAAAACAATCACTCTCCTTGATAAAGCTCTTAATGTAGTCAAAGAATATTCAGCTGAAGGTAAAAATATTTTGTTTATTGGAACAAAAAGACAAGCCTCAGAACTCATTGAGAAATATGCCAAAGATTGTAACCAGTACTTTATTAATAAAAGATGGTTAGGTGGTATGTTAACAAATTGGGATACTATTCAAAATAGTATTAAGAAACTAAAAGATATGGAAGAAATTTTAGAGAATAAAATAAGCTCCTATACTAAGAAAGAAATATTAAATTTTGGAAATTCTGTTGAAAAGTTAAATAAAGCTCTCGGAGGAATAAAAAATATGGTTGGTAAACCCGACCTTTTGTTTATTATTGATACAAATAAAGAAGTTCTGGCAGTAAAAGAAGCAAATAAGATTGGAATACCTATTGTAGCTGTTGTTGATTCAAATTCTAATCCTGAAGGAATTGATTATCCTATTCCTGGAAATGATGATGCAATAAGATCTATAGAATTTTATTGTAATGCAATAAGTGAGACAATAACAAATAATCAAAGACAATCAGTAGAAGATAAAACTAAATCAGTAGAAGATAAAGCTAAAAAGAAAAAATAGTTATGACATTTACTGCTGCAGATATTAAAACATTAAGAGACAAAACAGGTGCAGGGATGATGGATTGTAAAAAAGCTCTTAGTGAAACAAATGGAAATATTGAAAGTGCAATTGAGTGGTTAAGAAAGAATGGTATAAATACTGCCCAAAAAAAATCATCACGATCAGCATCAGATGGTTTAATAAATGTTAATATTGATGGAAGCACTGGTGTTATATTGGAAATAAATGCAGAAACAGATTTTGTTGCAAGAAATGAGAATTTCCAAAAATTTTGTGATGGAATATCAAAAACCTGCATAGATAAAAAAATTGATAACCTAGAAGATCTTCTAATTGCAGAGTTTTGTGATACTAAAAGAATTGTTAAAGATGAACTAACTGATTTAATTGCTAAACTAGGAGAAAATATTGTAGTAAAAAAATTAAAGTTGATATCAACAGAAAATTTATTTTTACAAAAATATGTTCATAATGCAATTTCAGAATCATGCGGAAAAATTGGTGTTATGTTAACTTTTTCTTGTAAAAAATTTGATGAAAATGTTAAGGAATTTTCAAAACAAATTTGTATGCATGTAGCCGCTACTGATCCAAAATCAATGACAATCGATAAATTAAACAAGGAGCTTGTTGAAAAAGAACGAACAATATACTCTGAACAATTAAAATCAACAGGAAAACCTCCAGAAATTCTCGAAAAAATTATTAATGGAAAAGTTAACAAGTTTTATGAGGAAGTATGTTTATTGGAACAAATATTTGTTATCGATAATAAAACTAAAGTTAAAAACTGTATTGAAGAGTTCAATAAAAACAATAACTTAGACTTTTCTATAGATAATTATTTTATATTTAAATTAGGTCAAGATTAATTAATAGCCTTTGTTTTGTTAAATTTTAAAAATAAACACATTTTGCTTAAACTTTCGGGTGAAGCCTTAATGGGTGAAAAAGATTTTGGTATTGATCTTGAAACTATTAGTTCAGTTACCAACCAGATTACAAAAGTTCATAAAAAAGGAATAAAAATATCTATTGTTGTTGGTGGAGGTAATATTTTTAGGGGTATTTCTGCCTCATCGGCGGGCATGGATAGATCCTCAGCTGATTATACTGGCATGATGGCAACAGTTATAAATTCTTTGATTTTACAAAATTCATTAGAACAAAAGAGGATAGAAACAAGAGTTTTATCTGCGATTAAAATGGATAATGTTTGTGAGTCATATATAAGAAGAAGAGCTATAAGACATATTGAAAAAAATCGAGTAGTAATTTTTGCAGCAGGAACAGGCAATCCTTTTTTTACTACTGATACTGCTGCTGCTTTAAGAGCTTCAGAAATGAAATGTGACTATATTTTTAAGGCAACAAAGGTTGATGGTATTTATGATAAAGACCCTGTTAATAATAAAAATGCAAAAAAATTATATAAGCTAAAATATGATTATGTTATTAATAATAATTTAAAGATTATGGATACATCATCAATTTCTTTAGCTAAGGAAAATAAAATACCAGTTTTAGTTTTCTCTATATTGGAAAAAGATTCATTATTGAGTATTATTGACGGTAAAGGTTCATATACAATAATTTCATAATAAATTACTATGGTTGACTTAAAAACATATGAAGAAAGAATGGAAAAGACAATAGATATTCTTAAAAAAGATTTTTCAGGCCTTAGAACTGGAAGGGCATCGGTTTCTTTGCTAGATCCAGTATCTGTTGAGGCATACGGGAGTAAAGTTCCACTTAACCAAGTTTCTAATATAAGCGTTCCTGAAGCAAGGTTAATAACTGTACAAGTATGGGATGAGACTCTAGTAAGCTCTGTTGAAAATTCTATAAGAAATTCTGAGTTAGGATTAAATCCTATGTCAGAAGGAAATTTGATAAGGATTCCTATACCTGAACTTTCCGAGGAAAGAAGAAAAGAGATTGTGAAAATTGCCTCTAAATACACTGAAGACTCTAAAATTGCCATTAGAAATATCAGAAGAGATGCAATGGAAAAAATAAAAAGCTCAGAAAAAAATAAAGAAATTTCAGAAGATGAATCATTTCAATATTCTGATGATGTTCAAAACATAACAGATAAACTTGTTGAAAAAATAGATTTATTATTTAGTGAAAAGGAAAAAGATATTCTCAAAGTATAATGGTTTTCAGTCAAGATTCATTAAAACTTCTTCCATCACATATTGCATTTATAATGGATGGGAATAGAAGATGGGCAAAAAAGAACAAAGTTCCAATAATTGATGGTCACAGAATGGGCTCTGAGATTATAAAAAAAATTGTTAAAAAATCAATTTCTCTAAAGATTAAGTACCTTACTTTCTTTAGTTTTTCTACTGAAAATTGGAATAGAAGCAAGAGTGAAGTTTTTAAATTACAATCCTTATTAAAATTCTACCTGGACTCAGAGTTAGATAATTTTCTAGAAAAGAAAATTAATTTCTCATTTATCGGAGACATCTCTCGATTTGATCTTATTATAAGAAAAAAATTATTGAATTTAAGAGAACTCACTTCGACATTCAATAATCTATATTTCACTCTAGCGTTAAGTTATGGTTCAAGGAGTGAAATTATTTCTGCTATAAATAAAATCAACAAGAAAAAAAAAAAAATCACAGAAAAAGATATTTCATTAAATTTGATGACAAATAAGATACCTGACCCTGATCTAGTAATAAGGACTTCAGGTGAAAAAAGATTATCAAATTTTTTATTATGGCAAATTGCATATGCTGAACTATACTTTACTAAAACACTTTGGCCTGAATTTACAACAAGCAAATATTTAGCAGCACTAGAAAATTATATAAGAAGAAAAAGAAGATTTGGTGGAGATTAAATATTGCAAAATTTAACACTCAGGTTTTTATCTTCAATTTTCTTAATAATTATTTTTTTAAGCCTGCTAAGTGCAAATGATCAAATATTTTTATTTGTACTCCAAACCTTGCTTATTGTTTCTACTTGGGAATTTTTAAGGCTTATAAACTTCAGTTTAAATCAGGATAAAATAAATAATCACTTTTTGAGTAGGGAAAGAATAAACTTTCATGATTTTTTTTTAATTTTCATTATAAATTTTTCAATTTTAGTTTTTTATTCTTTGGAAAGTAATCTTTTTGGCCTCTTTGTAATATCATTACTAATTATTTTTTTATTTTTTCTATTAAGATCAAATTTTAAAAAATTCTTTGGTTTAATTTATATTATTTTACCTTTTGTTATTCTTATTCAGCTTAGGCATGATGAAAATTTTTTTGAAATACTTACTTTTATTGTATTATTTTCTGTGACGACTGATGTTAGTTCATATTTCTTTGGAAACTTTTTTGGCGGAATGAAGCTTGCACCTAAAATAAGTCCTGGCAAAACTATTTCTGGAAGTATCGGAGGTGTAATAATACCTTCATTAATTTGTATACTTTTTTATTCTAAAAATACTGACATTTTATATGTGGTTATTTCTTCAATAATTTTTTCTATTTTTGTACAAATTGGTGATTTAGTTGAATCATATTTTAAAAGATCATGTTTTGTTAAAGATAGTAGTAATTTAATTCCTGGTCACGGAGGTGTTTTAGATAGATTTGATGGTATATTTCTTTTAATAATTATAGTTTATCTTTTAAAAATTCTAGATTTTAATTTTTTCTTTATAGTATAGAATCCATTAATATGAAAAAAAAAATCACTATATTTGGTTCAACTGGTTCAATTGGTGTGTCAACACTGGATATAATTAAAGATCATCCGGATAAGTATGAGGTAGTGGGGTTAAGTATTAATAATAACTATGAAAAGTTATTGGAGCAGGTAAGAAGTTATAATCCGAAAGTTGTTTCTATACAAAATGAAAGATCATACATAAAGTTTAAAGAACTAAATAAATCAAATGATCTTAAAATATTAAATGGTAATGATTCTTATGGAGAAATTCTTGATAATGATACAGACATAGTCGTTGCAGCAATAACTGGATCAGCTGGATTATTACCAGTAGTTGCAGCAATAGAGAGAGGGATTACAATCGCACTAGCCAATAAAGAAAGTTTAGTTTGCTCAGGTTCATTAATCACATCATTGGCCAAAAAGAGTGGCTCTTTAATTTTACCAGTTGATTCAGAACATAATGCAATCTATCAGGTGCTAGACCTTAAAAATAAATCAAAAATTTCAAAATTAATACTTACAGCATCTGGTGGACCATTTTTGAACAAAGATATTAATCAATTAAATAATATTACTCCTGAGCAGGCTATTAAACACCCAAATTGGTCTATGGGTAAGAAAATATCTGTGGACTCTGCAACCATGATGAATAAGGGGTTGGAGTTAATTGAAGCCCATTATTTATTTGATATGCCTGAAGATAAAATTGAGATCATTGTACACCCGGAATCTATTATTCATTCTTGCGTTGAATACACTGATGGATCAATTCTTTCACAAATGGGTAACCCCGATATGAGAACGCCAATATCATTTGCATTAGCATATCCAAGTAGAATTAGCACATCTGTAGATAAATTAAGATTAAGTTCAATTGAAAAACTAACATTTTTTGAGCCAGATTTTGAAAAATTTCCATGCCTAGAACTTGCATATTCGTCCTTAAAAACAAAAAAGAGTGCACCTACAATCCTTAATGCATCAAATGAAATTGCTGTAGATGCATTTCTGAATCAAAAAATTAGTTATCTATCAATCCCTAAAATTGTCGAAAAAACTTTAAATAAAGCTTCAATTTCTGATATCAATAGTATAAAAGATGTAATAGAAATAGATCAGGAGTCGAGAAAGCTTGCTAAAGAGCTGGTTGATTCAGGTGGGTTTTAATTCAATATGTTTGATGTATTATTTAATGCAGTTCTTCCGTTCCTAATAATTTTGACCGTTCTAGTTTTTGTTCACGAACTTGGCCACTATTGGGTAGCAATTAAAAATGGAGTGAAAGTTGAGACCTTTTCAATTGGATTTGGCTATGAATTATTTGGTTTTAACGATAAATCAGGTACAAGATGGAAGTTTTCACTGATTCCACTTGGTGGATATGTAAAGATGCATGGTGATCTTGATGCTGCAAGTTCAAAAAAAAGTGAAGAGGGTGTCGATCCTAAACTTTCTTTTCATAATAAATCATTAAAACAAAGATCTTTGATATTATTTGCAGGACCAGCTGCAAATTTTATTTTCTCATTTATTATACTAGTATTTATAAATTCTTTTTTTGGTCACACAATTACTAAACCAATTATAAGTGAAATCGAACCAGGTATGTCTGCATCAGAAGCTGGTTTGAGAGTAGGAGATATTATTGTGAAATTAAATGATGAAGAAATCTCTGATCTTATTTCACTCAAACAAGTTGTGGATAAAAATAATAATAAAGATGTTAAAATAACATACAGTAGAGATAGTAAAATTAATTCAACAATTATTTCAATAAGAGATAATAGGATTGGTATCAGAGGGACTGTAGAGACAGAAAAGTTAGATTTATTTAATTCTCTTATTAAATCTGGATCTCAAATATATTTTTTTGTTAAGGTTACTTTGGTTGGGATATTTGAAATGTTGACTGGGACCAGGGGGACTGAAGATCTTGGTGGACCGATCAGAATTGCTGAATTATCAGCTGATTTTTGGAGTAAGGGTATTCAAAGTACCTTGTGGTTTATGATGATAATTTCACTAAATTTAGGACTGATCAATCTATTTCCAATCCCAATGCTTGATGGCGGGCATTTACTTCTAAATCTAGTTGAGTTTGTTAAAGGTTCCCCTTTAGAAAAGAAGTCTTTGGAAATCATTCATACTTTTGGTCTTATAATTCTTCTTTCATTAATGGTTTTTGCAACTTACAATGATGTTTTAAGAATTATAAAATAATTTCAAATGTTTAAAAAAAAATATTATTTTAATTTTTTCATACTAACATATTTTTTTTATTCTTTTTTATACTCTCAAGAGAATTCTCCTGGCACACCTTCATCAAGCTACAATTATGACTATTTTTCAAAATCTAAAAAAGTTAAAAGTTATGCTCCTGTTCAAATGGATATTGCGGAAAGAGTAATTGTACAAGGAAATAAAAGAATTGAATCATCAGTAATTATTAGGGATTCTAAAATTGATTCTTTAAATAATACGGAAAAACAACTTAGCATTGCAATTAAGAATTTATATAAAACTGGCTATTATGAAGATGTAAAAATTTATAAAGATAATAATGTCATATATATTAATGTTAATGAAAACCCAATTATTGATCTAATTTCTATTGAGGGAAATAAAGAAATAACTGATGATCTAATACTTGAGGAAATTGATACAAAGTCTAGGAATGTTTTTTCTACTGATCAGATTAAATCCGATGCAGAAATAATACAAACTTTATATAAAAGACAGGGATTCTTTTCTACTTTTGTTGAACCAAAAATGATAAAAGTTGATGAAAGCCGGGTTAATGTTGTATTTGAAATCTATGAGGGGAAAGAGGCAAGAATAAAAAAAATTAATTTTATAAATAATAAAGTATTTTCAGACTCAACACTTAGTGATGTTATTAGCTCATCAGAGTATCGATGGTATGAGTTTTGGGGGGGTAATGACGGTTTTGACAAAGATAGAATAAATTATGATAAAGATCTTTTAAAAAAATACTATTTTGATAATGGGTATATTGATTTTCAAATTACATCAGTTAATTCAAGTTTGGTTGATAATAGAAAAGATTTTCTTGTAAATTTTACTTTGTACGAGGGTGAAAGATATAAAATTACTAAAGTTGAAGTAAATTCAACAATCAGGAATTTAAATAAGGAAAAATTATTTAACTTAATTGATATTAGAAGAGGTGATTGGTTTAGTTCTGAAGAAATTGACGAATCTATTAAGACCATATCTGATGAAACTGCTGAACTGGGTTATGCTTTTGTTGAAGTGGTGCCAAGAATAAAAAAAATTAATAAGCAAAATGTGGAAATTGTCCTAGAAATTCAGGAAGGAACAAAAATATATATTGATAGAATCCAAGTATCTGGAAATGTAAAAACTATGGACTCTGTTATTAGAAGAGAAATAGAGGTTGTTGAAGGTGACCCCTATAATTCTTCAAAGATTAAGCAAAGTGAGAAAAATATAAAATCAACTGGATTGTTCGACAATGTTGATATTAAATTGGATGAGATCATTGGAACAAATAAGACTAAACTTAATGTTGAGGTTGCTGAACGATCAACCGGACAATTCTCGGTTGGTGCTGGTTTCTCATCTCTAGATGGGGCTATAGGTAGTATTGGAATTAAGGAGTCAAACTTATTTGGTGAAGCAAAAGAGCTTAGTTTAGACCTTGGTTTATCAACAAGAAAATCTCAAATTGATTTATCCTATACAGATCCATATTTTTTAGATAAAGATTTTGCTGCAGGAATTGATTTATTTAATATTCGGAGAAATAACAAAACATATAGTGGTTATAAGCATAACATTATTGGTTTCAAATTGAGAGCTGGTTATGAAATTTATGATAATCTTAGGCATTTTTCTAGTTATTCATTAAAACAAGATAAAATACATGATATTGATAATACAACCTCTACTTATATTCAAGCACAAGAGGGAAAAAGAGTAACTTCAGTAATTGGTCAAGCTCTTCAGTTTGACAAATTAAATGATAGAATAAATCCTACAGATGGTTATAGATTAAGATTAGATGTTGATTATTTTGGTCTTACAGGAGATTCTGAACATTTACAAACTGAAGTTTCGGCCGCTAATTTTTTCAGAATTGCTGATGGGTTTATTTTAGCTAATTTCCTTGAGGGAGGTTATATAGCTTCAATTAAAGAAGTTAAAATTAATGATAGATTCTTCTTGAATGGGGATAGATTAAGAGGTTTTAAGAATCTTGGAATCGGACCCCGAGATTCGTCAACAACAGATGCTCTGGGTGGGGAGATATATTATTTAAGTAGAAACGAGTTAAATTTTCCACTTGGTTTGCCTGATGATCTAGGACTTGCAGGAATTATGTTTGCAGATATAGGAACTCTTTATAATACTAGTTCTTCAGGGACAAATATCCATGATGAATCAAAACTAAGAGCATCCGCAGGAATTGGAATAAGTTGGCTTTCCCCCTTTGGACCAGTAAAATTTTATTTATCAAAAGCAATCCTAAAAGAAAATTATGATAAAAAGGAGATTTTTAGGTTTAGTTTTGGTACAACATATTAGTAATTATATTTTAAGGAGTATTATGAAGAACCTATTACTTTTTTTTCTTTTTTCACTAGTATTTTCATTTGCAGAAGCTCAGGAAAAACAACCACCTCCATCTTCAATAGATAAATTTAAATCTGGTATTGGAGTTGTTGATATGAAAAAGATTCTCGGGCAATCTACGGCTTATCAAAATTTAGTAGAACAATTTGAAGATATAAGAAGAAAACATAGAAATTCTTTTACTAAACAAGAAGATATTGTAAGAGACGAAGAAAGTAACATTCTCAAACAAAAAAATGTTTTGTCTAAAGAAGTTTATGCTGAAAAAGTTAAAGCACTGGGTAAAAAAATCAATGATTTAAAGGCTAAACAAGCTTCAGAAGCAAAAAAATTTGAAACAGATTTTGAAAAGTCAACTAACAAAATTCAAGGTGCCTTAGTAGATGTATTATCTAATATTGCAACAAAAAATAAGGTTGATTTAGTTTTTGCAAAAAGCCAAGTTCTATTGGTTGGAAAAGAAATTGATATGACCGATGAAGCTATAAAAGAACTCAATAAAGTTTTACCAAAAATATCATTAGACAATTAATTTTAAAAGGAATGAGAGTTGATTGACAAAGATTTTTATAAAAATTCTGGTCCATTCTCATTACATGATTTAGCTAAAAATCTAAAAGCGGAATTTGTTGGAGATGGAGGAAAGGTAATCGATGATATAGCTGCAATTGATTGTGCTTTGAATAATGAAATTACTTTTTTTAACAATAACAAGTATGAGAAAGATTTTAAAAAGTCAAATGCTGGCGCAATAATTGTAGGAAAAAAATTTAATTCAGATTCAAGTAGAAATTTACTGATTTTTGATGATGCTTATCTTGGTATGGCCAGAGTATCAAGCTTGTTTTACCCAGATTGTGATTATCAAGATTTTTATTTTGATCAAAGTAATAAATCAAACCAATTTCATAATTCAACTAAATGCCAAGAAAGCTCATTTGTTCATAAAAATGCAATCATAGGAAAGAACTGTACAATTGGATCGTATTCTAAAATTGGTCCTGGAGTAAAAATTGGTGATGGTTGCATCATAGGCGATAATGTATCTATTTATTTTTCAAAAATTTCAGAAAATGTAAAAATTTATCAAGGAGTAAAGATTGGTGGTGAAGGTTTTGGGTTTATTGCAAAAGAAAATATTTTCAAGAAAATTCCCCAACTTGGTAGAGTTATTATTAGGAAAAATGTTGAAATTGGATGTAATACAACCATTGATAGAGGTTCAATTGGTGATACCATCATTCTAGAAAACACTATGATTGATAATATGGTTCATATTGGTCATAATGTTAAAATTGGAAAAAATTGTATTATTGCTGCAATGACTGGAATATCTGGAAGCACTGAAATTGGAAGTCATGTTATAATGGGGGGGCAGGTAGGTATAAGTGGACATCTCAAAATTGGTGATAATGTAAAGATTGCTGCTAAAAGTGGAGTAATGAAAAATATATCTGATAATTCTTCAGTTGGAGGATATCCTGCTGAAAATATTCTTGATTGGCATAGAACTACAATAACAAATAGAAAGTTAAAGGATGAATCAAAAAAACGAACTTAATATTGAAGAGATAAAAGACCTAATTCCTCACAGATATCCTTTTTTATTAATTGATAAATTAATTGATATTATTCCTGAAAAAAGCGCTACTGGAATTAAAAATGTAACCTTTAATGAAAATTATTTCCAGGGTCATTTTGATTCAAGATCAGTTATGCCTGGGGCTTTGATTATCGAATCTATGGCACAATCAGCTGGTACACTGGTAATGTTTAGTTTAAAGAAAAACATTGACAAAATTTCTGTTTATCTTTTAACAGTTGATAAAGCAAAGTTTAGAAAACCAGTCTGTCCAGGTGATACTCTATTAAATAAAGTTGAAAAAAAGCAGAATGTAAAAAATATTTGGAAATTTTCTTGTAAATCATATGTTGATGAAAAATTAGTTGCTGAAGCTGAAATTTCAGCAATTGTTAATTATGAATGACAATGTAATATTTTGAAACTTTTTTTTATTTGTTCTTTTTTGCCAATATTATAAAAAGTCATTATGCATTTTAAAAATTCTATAATAAGTGATGATGCTTCATTAGGTAAAAATATTGAAATAGGACCATTTTGTAGTATTGGTAGTAATGTAAAAATAGAAAATAATTGCAAACTTCATAGTCATGTAAATATTGACGGTGATGTGGAAATTGGAGAGAATACAGAAATCTTTCCTTTTTGTTCAATCGGAACTATACCGCAGGATCTAAAATACAGAGGAGAGAAAACCAAAGTAAAAATTGGAAGTAATTGCAGGATAAGAGAGTATGTAACAATTAATCTAGGAACTAATGGTGGTGGTGGAACAACCTCTATCGGAAATAATTGTCTTCTTATGGTTGGAACACATATTGCCCATGATTGTAAAGTAGGAGATAATGTGATTTTTGCAAATCATTCAACACTGGCAGGACATGTTGTTATTGAAAATAATGTTGTAGTTGGTGCACTTAGTGCAATTCATCAATTTTCAAGAATTGGAGAGGGAGCAATGATTGGAGGTATGTCCGGTGTAACAGCTGATGTTGTTCCATATTCTACAGTAATGGGTAACAGGGCAATTTTATCAGGATTAAATATTATTGGATTAAAAAGAAGAGAAATTAGTAAAAATGAGATTGCAGAGTTAAGAAAAGTTTTTAAGTATATTTTTTATGAAAAAAAACAAACTCTTAAATATAGAATCAATCAAACATTAAAAAAAGAAAAAAAATATAAGACAATTGAAAAGTTATTAAAGTTTCTTTTAGATAATACAAAAAGATCATTTTGTTTACCAGAATAGTTCATGAAAAAGATTATCATCTTGAGCGGATCTGGAGAATTACCTAACTTAATTACAGAAAAGTTAAAAAAAGATAAAATTGATTTTTTTGTAATTTCATTTTTAAATAACAAACCGCCAAAATTTATTGGTGAGCATAATCATAAAACTATTAATTATGGCACAGTAATTACTGAACTTAAGAAACTAAGATTGAATGGCTATAGACAAATTATATTAGCTGGTTCTCTGAAAAGGCCTGCTCTATCAGAGATAAAACCTGATCTAAATTCAATTAAATTAATTCCTAAATTTACTAAAATCTTATTTTCTGGAGGAGACAATAATCTATTGAAATTTGTACTTTCAGAATTAGAAAATATTGGTTTTAAGATTTTAAAACTCTATAATATTTTACCAGATTGTTTTTTTGGTAAAGGTAATCAAACTGGAGTAAAAATTTCAAAAAATATTTTTAAAGATATAGATAAGGGAAAAAAAATACTATCAGTCAACTCTCAATTCGATATTGGACAGTCAATTATTCTTCAAAATGGCACTGTAATTGGAATTGAAGCTTCCCAAGGTACAGATAATTTGATTAAAAATTCCTCCAACTTTATAAGAGTAAAAAAAGAAGCAGTTTTAGTTAAATTGCTTAAAGTAAAACAAGACCTGAGAGCAGATCTACCAGCCATAGGTTTGCAAACATTAAAAAACTGCAAAAAATCTGGTTTATCTGGAATTGCATATTCGGCCAATAGAACTATTTTTATCAATAAAGATGATGTAATTGATTTTTGTAGGAAAAATAGAATGTTTTTATACGGTATTTAAATGAAAATAATTATTATTGCAACGGAAGCTTCTGGTGATTATCTCGGTTTACATTTAATTAAAGAATTAAAAAGAAAGAATAAAAACATTTCTATAGAAGGGGTCGGTGGTCAGTTAATGGAAAGCACTGGTTTTGAGTCTTGGATTAAAATTTCAGAATTTAGTACAATTGGAGTATTTGAGGTTTTGATTAGAATATTCAAATTTATAAAATTATTAAATTTTGTTGAAAAAAAAATTAGATCCAGAGACCCAAATATTATAATTACTATTGATTCTCCCAGTTTTAATTATCGTTTAATAAAGAAAATACAAGATTTACGGAAAAAAAAAATTAAGTTTATTCATTATGTTGCACCTACTGTATGGGCTTGGAAAGAATATAGAGCTAAAATTTTTGCTAAATTTTACGACCAATTATTTACTCTTTTTAAATTTGAACCTAAATACTTTTTGAAATTTGGTTTATCATCAAAATTTGTAGGGCATCAAATTTTTTACGATAAAAAAAAGCTAATTAAAAAAAAAAATATTATTTTGTTCCTTCCTGGTTCCAGAAAAGTAGAAATTGAGAAAAATTTAAAACTACTTAGGAATTTAATTAAAGATACATCTTCAAAATATAAAGATTATAAATTCTTTGTATTAACTTTTGAACCCTATAAAAATCTTATTAGTAAGATTCTTAATGAATGTGATATTAAAATTGTTACTGATTATAAAAAAAAAAGAAATCTAATAGAGCAATCCTTTCTTGCAGTGGCTGCTTCTGGAAGTGTTACGCTTGAATTATGTAAATATAACACTCCTATGATTGTTGTTTATGACACACATCATATAACTAAATTTATTATCAAATTATTTGTTAAAGTTAAATTCGCTACAATTATTAATATTTTTTTTAAAAAAGAAATTGTACCTGAATATATATTTGAAAAATTTACATATTCAAATGTTATAAAATCATTTGATGATTTAATCAAAAACAAAAAACAAAGAAATAGGCAAATTAATTTCATGAATAAATTCTCTACTTCAATGCTGCATAAATCTCAAAACCCCTCAAAGATTATTTGTGATAAAATTTTGAATTAATTAATTCTTTAATTCACTCAAAAAGAACTCTTTTTTATTTTTTCTTTTATTAATTTCTACAAACTCTTTCTTTGTGTTACCATTATATAGTTGCCTAGGTCGGTTAATTTTTGTTTCAGTCGATTCAGTCATCTCTTTCCATTGAGAAATCCATCCAACTGTTCTTGCAACTGCAAAAATAACAGTAAACATGGATTCAGGTAGTCCAAGTGCTTTTAGAATAATTCCTGAATAGAAATCTACATTAGGATACAATTTCTTTTTTATAAAATATGAATCATTTAAAGCTATTTCTTCAAGTTTATTTGCAAGTCTAAATAATGGAATATTGAAACTATCAATTTCTTTTAGCAGGTTATGGCAATATTTTCTTAAAACATTGGCTCTTGGATCATAATTTTTGTAAACTCTATGACCAAATCCCATTAATCTGAATGGATCATTCTTATCCTTAGCCTTAAGTATATACTTTTTGATATTTTCTTCTTTTTCAATAAGATTTAACATTCTTATTACAGACTCATTTGCCCCACCATGAGCTGGCCCCCATAAAGAGGCTACACCTGCTGCAACACAGGCAAAAGGATTTGCACCAGATGAACCTGCTATCTTTACTGTTGAAGTTGAAGCGTTTTGTTCATGATCAGCATGCAGTATTAAAAGTTTGTCCATTGCGTCAATGCTGGCCTTTGTAGGAATATATTCCTGTCCTGGTGTTGAAAAAAGCATGTGAAGAAAGTTTTCGCTATAATTTAGTTCATTTTTTGGATAAATAAATGGTTGCCCAAGTGAATATTTATATGCCATAGCAGCCATTGTAGGCAATTTGGCTAAAAGCCTACTGATTGCAACCCACTTACCTTCTTTTGAAGAAAAATCATATGTTTTTTCAGAGTAAAATGATGAAAGTGCACCCACAATACCGACCATTACTGCCATTGGATGTGAGTCGCGTCTAAATCCACTATAAAATCTTAGTATTTGTTCGTGAAGCATCGTGTGGTGAGTTAGAATATTTATAAATTTTATTTTATTTTCTCTACTTGGAAGTTCACCATTCAATAATAAATAACAAACCTCAGGATAGTCAGATTTTTCGGCTAGATCTTCAATTTTATATCCTCTATGCAGAAGTAGACCATTCTCTCCATCAATAAAAGTAATTTCTGATGAACAACTTGCAGTTGAAGAAAATCCAGGGTCATAAAGGAACATTCCAGTTTTAGAATAGAAAGATGTTAGGTCAACAACATCGGGTCCTGATGAACCACTCTTTATATCAAACTCATATTGCTTACCATTTCTTTTATCAATAATTATGACTGATTGTTTTTTCATTTGGATATTTTACCAATTTTTCATAATTTTATTTAGTACTTTGTCTTTGCCAAGTAAATCCATTATTTTTGTTATTGACGGCCCATTTATTTTTCCAGTTATCAATAACCTAAGCGGCTGACCAATTCGTTTAAAATTCAAATCAAACTTGTTAAGTAAAATTTCAATCTTTTCAGTTATAATATATTCATTCCAATCATCAATACTAGTAAATTCATTAATAATAGTGTCTTTTAAATATTCAGAATCTTTAAGTGTTTTTTTTTGATCGCTTTCATAATTATTTTTTGAAGTAAAAATCAATAAAATCGGCTCAATTATTTCTAGTAAAGTGTTTGCTCTTTGTTTGTAAATTTCAATCAAGTTTAAAACTAGTTCTTCATCAATTGGGAACTTTTTATTCTGATTATCTTCATTAATTGATTTAATTGTATTAAAAATGTCAGTATTATTCGATTCTTTGATGAAATGATTATTTAAAAAATGGAGTTTTTTTTCATCAAGCATTGAGGGCGATTTACCAATCTTTTCAATTCTAAAAAGTTTAATTGCTTCAGAAATTGAAAAAAACTCTTTATCACCATATGACCATCCCATTCTTAAAAGGTAATTAATTAAACATTCTGGTAAAAAACCTAATTTTTTATATTCTAAAATCGATAGAGCATTATCCCTTTTTGATAATTTCTGATTATTTTGATTGTGTATTAATGGAATATGAGAAAACTTAGGTTTATAATTTAGTGATTTAAAAATTAACATTTGTCTAAAAGAATTTGTAAGATGGTCATCACCTCTTATTATGTCAGTTATAGACATGAGATGGTCATCAACTGCTGATGAGAGAAGGAATGTGGGTGAACCATCACTCCTTACAATTATATAGTCATCAATCTCTTTGTTCTGAACGGAAACTTTACCTTGAATTTTATCATTAATTTCAGTATTACCAGATTCTGGTGATTTTATCCTAATACAATACTTTTTATTTTTTGGAAAATTGTTATGCTTATGTCTCCATTCACTTTGAAACTTTTTTTTTGTTTTTTTTATTTTTTCAATCTCTAATTCATCATGGTAACATCTATATGCAATGCCTTTGGAAATCATATTATTTGCCGCATTCAGGTGTTCTTTTTGATTTTTGCTTTGAAATATAATTTTATCGTCATACTTAATATTAAGCCAATTTAGGCCATCTATTATAGAATTAATTGAATCTGATTGGTGCCTTATTTTATCAGTATCCTCGATTCTTAATTTAAATAAGCCATTGTTTGATTTTGCGTAGATATAATTAAATAATGCAGTTCTAGCACCACCAAGGTGTAAAGATCCTGTTGGTGAAGGTGCAAATCTTGTTATAGTTGACATAAAAAATTAGAACTAAAATTTTCTTATTAATCCAACAAGTTTTCCCTGAATTTTGACTCTATCCACACCAAAAATCCTAGTTTTAAAGTTTTTGTTAGCTGGTTCAAGTGCAATTGAATTTTTGTAGGATCTAAATTTTTTTAATGTTACTTCATTATCATCAATTAATGCAACAACAATATCTCCTGTTAATGCTGTATCAATCTTTTTAATTACAACAATGTCACCATCAAATATTCCTTCATCGATCATTGAGTCTCCAATTACTTCAAGAGTAAAATGGTCGTCTTGACTATTTAAAAGATAGTTTGGAACAGAAATTTGTTCAAAACTTCCAGTTATTGCTTCAATGGGATTGCCTGCAGCTATTCTACCAAGGAAAGGAATATCTGATTCGTTAATTTTATTTTTGGATATTTCATTCTGCTTTAATTTTAAAGCCCTTGCTTTGTGAGGCAGTCTTTCAATAATACCTTTTTCTTCTAGACCCGATAGCAATTTATGTATACCAGATTTTGACTTTATTTTTAAATAATTCCTCATTTCGTCAAATGTTGGGTATACACCTCTCGAATCAAAATAACTGACTATATAGTCCAGTAGTAATTTTTGTTTAACCGTAAGCATATAAATGTTCTACATAAGTTCTACCTATTAGTCAAGGTTAAATTTCATTATCTAAAATATCTCTAAATAAAATTACATCCACAGAATCACCTTTTTTGACGGCTTTAGAGTTTGGTTTTCTGATTACTATTCCATCGGATTGATTAAGAGTTTTTTGAAGTGAACTATCTTGGTTTTCAAAGATAGAAAAGCTATTGAGTTTATTGTTAGTTCTTATTCTTAAAAATGATGTTAATGAATTATTTTTTTTTATTTGATTTTTAGAAATTAATTTTCTTTGATGTAATTTTAAGAAATCAAAACCATAATAAGAGTTTATATAATTAGAAAAAAATAAAAACATAGAAATAAAACAAGACACAGGGTTTCCAGGCAAACCTAGAAAATATCTCTCTTTTTTAAATTTTCCAAAAGTTGTTGGTTTTCCTGGCTTGATCGCAATCCTATCGAATAGAATATTTAAATTATTTTTTACTAGGACTTTTTTTACTATATCGTATTTTCCCCTTGAAATACCTCCGGATGTAATCAAAAGATCAAAATAATCGAGTGAGTCAAATGTTTTTTGAAAATCATCAATTTTGTCTCCGACAGTAAAAACTTTTTTTAATTTTCCTCCAAACTTACTAATTAAATGACTTATTAGTATTTCATTTGAGGATTCAATTAATCCACTTTTATTTTTCTGTGTTATTAATTCATCACCTGTAACAATCAAATATATTTCTGGTTTCTTTTTAACATTTAATCTTTTGACTTTCATTGATTTTGCTAACGCCATTGATCGAAGATTCATCACTGCATTTTTAAAAAGACATTCTTGATTTTTTTTAAAATCAATACCTTTTTTACGAATAAAGTTTTGATTAATTTTTTTATTTATTTTTATTTCTTTTTTATTCTCATCAACAGTAAAATTTTCTTTTGGAATTATAATTTTTTTTGTTCCAGGTACTGGTGCTCCAGTGAATATTAATTTGGCTTCACCTGTTTTAAAGTCATTTGAAAATTTATCGCCAGCTTTAGATTCCCCAATTAATCTAAATTTATCTCTGCAATAATCTCTTTCAAAAATCACCATTCCGTCCATTGCAGATAGATCTAACCGTGGTTGATCGACCTTTGACTTTATATTTTCTGAAAGAATTCTTTTATTAGACTGGAAAAGATCGACAAATTCAGTTTTTTTAGATTTTTTAACATTAATTTGGATTAAACTTTTTGCTTTATTATACGAGATCATTGGAAAAAACCCCTGACTTCCCCCCGGACTTGAATATTAATTTTGTTTCAACAATTTTTATTTCTTTATCTATAGATTTACACATATCATAAATTGTTAGACTAGCAATTGAGCAAGCTGTTAAAGCCTCCATTTCTACTCCAGTTTTCGAGTTTGATTTCACTTTTGATATCACCTCGATGGTTAACTTTTTTTCATTAACTTTAAAATCAATCTCTATAAGAGTTAAATTAATATTATGACAAAGAGGGATTAATTCACTAGTTTTTTTTCCGGCAAGAATTCCAGCCGATCTAGCAACATTATATATTTCTCCTTTATCAGAACCTTTTTTCATTAAAAAGTTAAAACTTAATTTATTAAATTGGATTATTGATTTTGCTTTAGCAACTCTTTGATTAATATTTTTTGTTGAAACATCAACCATATTAATTTTTTTATTTTTTAAATGTGTAATTTTCATTTTTTTATCAAAGATTTGGTATATTCAAAAATATTATTTGATTTCATTAAAGATTCACCAATCAAAAATGCATTTGCACCTTGTTTAGAAAATTCCTCTAATTGATTATTACAATTAATTCCACTTTCACAAATCTTTATAACATGTTCAGGAATTTTCTTAGATAACCTATTAAATGTTTTTAAATCAATTTTTAAATTCTTTAAGTTTCTGTTGTTAATTCCAATACATTTAAATTTATATTTAAGTGCTCTTGATAACTCACTTTCATCGTGCACCTCAAAAATAACATCCATTCCTAAATCTTTAGCAATCTCATAAAATCTTAATAATTTTGAGTCATCAAGAATTGCGAGAATCAAAAGTATACAGTCCGCTCCAAAAAAATTACTTTCATAAATTTGCCATTCGTCCAAAATAAAATCTTTTCTCAAGATTGGTATATCAATTTTTTCTTTAACTTTTCTTATAAAAGAAATGTCACCCCCAAAAAAATTCTTTTCAGTTAAAATCGAAAGACATTTAGCACCTGCTTTTTTGTAGTTTTGGGCAATATTAATCAAATCGAAATTCTCACGAATTATTCCTCGACTTGGGGATTTTCTTTTTATTTCTGCAATAATATTATATTTTTCCTTATTGTCTAAAATCAGAGTTTTGAGAAAATCTCTTTGCTTTTTATTTTTTAATTCTGATTTAAAATTTCTTTCTTTTTTTAGTACTTCAACTTCCTGAATCTTTTTTTTACAAATTTCATCTAAAATATTCATTTTTTTTAATTTTCAATTATCGAAATTAATTTTTTATTAGCTATTCCTGAATCTATTTGCTTTTTTACTAATTCTATTCCTTGTTTAAGATTATCAGTTTTTTTACTTATTAGAAGGCCAGCAGCTGTATTGAGTATCAGATTATCTCTTATTGCTCCGGTCTCTCCCTCAAATACTCTTCTTAATATAAAAGCATTTTCCTCAGGTGAACCACCTTTTAGTTCATTTTCATTTCTTATCTTAAATCCCAAGCTCTTCGGCTTTATGAGTATCTTTTTTGAAATTTTTTTATTCTCAACCTCAATAACCAAATTATCAGATGTGGTGGTTAATTCGTCATATCCACTTTTATTATAAACCACCCAAGCTTTACTTAAATTATATTCTCTTAGACATTTTGCGTGAGTTTCTAAATTATCTTCATTACTTACTCCTAAAAGCTGATACTTTAGATTGGTTGGATTTAATAGAGGTCCAAGAAGATTAAAAATTGTTTTAAAAGGAAGAGAAGTTCTAACTTCTGAAACATTTTTAAGTAGATTATGAAAATTTGGGGCAAATAAAAAGCATATTCCATGCTTTTTAAAGAATTTATGTTGTTCTGAGTTTTGAATATTGGTTTTTATTCCTAAAGATTCAAGTACATCAAAACTTCCGGATTTAGATGTCACAGATCTGTTGCCGTGTTTAACGATTTTTACATCAAATGAGGATAATAGTATTGAGGTTGCTGTAGAAAAATTAAAACTATTTTTATTATCTCCCCCAGTTCCACAGGTATCCATAAGGTCACCTGAAATTTTTATCTTTTTTGCTTTATCTTTAAGATATTTGACAAAGGATAATATTTCAATATACGACTCTTTTTTTTGATTTAGTAAAGTAAGAAGACTTGATAATTGAATATTTTTTATTTCTTCTTTTTCAAAGATTGATATAACTAGCCTTTCGCAATCAATTGCACTGAGATCCTCTTTATTTAGCAATTTTATAAAAATATTTTTTAGGAATTTATTCATCTTGAACTTTATTATTTTTTTTTCTTATTAGATTATGAATCTTTTAGAAACACAAATATTATTTTTTATTGATTTGTAAAAAATTCTTCAATAACTGATGTCCAAAATCTGTTGCAATACTCTCCGGATGAAATTGAACTCCGTATATAGGAAGTTTTTTATGTTCAATTGCCATGATAATTCCAGAATCAATTTTTGCTGTAATTTTCAAACAATTTGGCAAACTATCTTTTTTTACAATTAAAGAGTGATATCTTGTAGCATTAAATGGGTTGGTTATTTTTTTAAAGAGTTTTGAATTAGTGTGAATTATCTTGCTGATTTTCCCATGAATCGGTTTGCCACTTTGAATCACATCACCACCAAAAGACTCTGCGATTGCCTGATGACCTAAACAAACACCTAAAAGAGGAATTGTTTTAATGCGTTTTGAATTTTTTTTTATTAAATCCAGGCAAATACCTGAGTTGCTTGGTGAGCTTGGGCCTGGAGATATTACTAAGAAATCTGGTTTCAAATCTAGTATATCTTCAGCTCCTTTTTCATCATTCCTAAACACAGTGACCTTTTGACCAATTTCTTCAAAATAATGAACAAGGTTGTATGTAAAACTGTCGTAATTATCAATTAAAATTAACATAAATTCTTATTTAAAGTTTTTTGCACTAGCGCAAGCAGCCAATAGAGCTAGAGCTTTATTTTCTGTTTCCTTATATTCATTTTTAGCAATACTATCTGCAACAATTCCCGCTCCAGCTTGAACATAAATATAATTTTCTTTAATTAAAGCCGTTCTTAAAGCTATACAAGTATTAATATCTCCATTATTAGAAATAAATCCAACTGAACCTGCATAAATATTTCTTTTACTTTTTTCTAACTCCTCAATTATTTGTATTGCTCTTAATTTTGGAGCCCCTGTAACTGTTCCAGCAGGAAAACCACTAAAAAGAACATCTGTACTATCATTTTTCTTATCTAATTTAGCTTCAATGTTAGATACTATGTGCATTACATGAGAGAAATATTCTATGTACATTTTGTCAGTCACATCAACTGACCCAGGAATTGAAACCCTGCTAATATCATTCCGCCCAAGATCAAGTAACATCAGATGTTCTGAAATTTCCTTGGGATCATTCATTAAGTCTTTTTCAAGTCTTTTATCTTCATTTTTATCTTTACCCCTTTTTCTAGTCCCAGCAATTGGTCTTATTGTAACTTTATCATGCTGAAGTTTAATTAATATTTCTGGACTCGATCCAACAATAACAAAATTTTTAAAGTTCATAAAAAAGAGATAAGGGGAGGGGTTTAAATACCTGAGAGATCTATATATAGAAATTGGAAGCACATCAATTTTTTTCTTAAATATTCTTGAAATTACAACTTGAAAAATTTCTCCTTCAAAGATGTATTTTTTTGCTTTATCAACCATTTTGCTAAATTCAGCAAAATTAGTATTTGATTGAACATTTTTGAAAACATCTTTTTTTTTATCTAAAGCTTGAATCTTAAGAGAATCTTTTTTTAGTGGTTTATTTAATTTTTTGAGTATATTAAAGATCTCTTCTTTAGCATTGTCGAATGATTTTTTATGACTTCTATTATTTGGTGAAACTAATTTTGTAATTATGAGTTTGTCACTTACATTGTCAAATACAAGAGTAATAGATGGTCTTATAAAAACAGATTCAGGAAGATCCAAATCATCAACTTTTGATAAATCGACATTTTCAAAGTGTCTTATCATTTCATAACCTAAAAAACCAAAAAAACCTGATGATATAGATGGTAAATTATCTGGCATTTGAAACTTATGTTTTTTAAAAAAATTTCGCAAACTTGATAGAGGAGAAGTGGTTTTATCTGATTCTTTTTTTTTATTAACTTCATTGATTTTGCATGTATTACCTTTACATTCCCATATCAAATCGGGTTTTAAACCTATAACAGAATACCTTCCTTTTTGGCTTCCTTTTTCAACAGATTCAAATAGGAATAGGTATTTCTCTTTTTGAAGTTTTATCAGCGAAGATACAGGTGTGTGAACATCTGAGGCAAACGAAGCATACAAAACCTGCTTCTTACCAGCCATATAATTTTTTTTAAATAAATCAATATCTGGCTGTAAAATATCCATGAAATTAATTAAGCTGATTTATAACATCATCATTAATTGTTATTTTATATTTTTTTCTAAGAGCTTCAGAAAATTGGGCAAGAAGATCTACAGTTAAATCATCTTTAACTCTTTTAACAAATTGTTTTAACTCATCGTTATTCTTTACTAAATCATCAATAATTTCAACAGTCTTAGCTACTATTACTTCATCACCTCTTTCAGATATATTTACATCACCGATATCAGATTCAAAAATTTTACTAATCAATGGTATAGGTATTTCACTACTATCAGGCAAAATCCTGGTGAAAGGTTTGACGCCCCTAATTTCAAGCGAATGAATTTTTACTACATCTTTGAAATCTGCACCTTGGTCAACCATTTCTTTAATTCTTTGCGCTTTTTTTTTGGCACTATCAAATTTAAGTTTTTTGGATAATTGTAATTTTATATCTTTTTCTGCTTGATTAAATTCTAATTGTTTTGGTTCTATAATTTCGTCAACAATACTTATCGCCAATCCTTCATCCTTATCAATATTAATAATATTACCTTCGATGTTTAATTCTTGATTAAAAACAGACCTTAAGATTCTTTCATCCTGAAAATCTTCATTCTTCGAACCATCAGCAAGTGTTCCATTCCTACTAATTTTTTTTGCTCTTATTAATTTTATATCTAATATTTCGGAAATTTCTTCAAAAGTATTTCCTGAAGAGAGAAGATCTTCAAGTTCATCTTGTAAATCAAAAACAGCTTCTTTACCTTTTTCAAGTAGGATTTCTTTTCTAAATTTTTCTTCAATATCGTTAAATGGAACTTCCTTTCTTTCTTTTTTTTCTATAAGTTTTACTATGTGCCATCCAAAGGTGCTTTTTAAAGGTGATGATACCTCACCAACATTAAGTTTAAAAATTGAATCAACAATTCCTTCTGGCAGTTCACTTCTAGTGTTCCAACCAAGATTAATGTCGTCAGTTGTCAATCCAGCTTCCTCTTTAGCAACTGATTCAAAATCTTGCTTATTTTTAATCTTTTGAGATATTGTCTCTGCATTTTTAAGATCATCCACAAGTATTTGTTGCAAAAATCTTTGTTCAGGTTCAATGAGACTTTCTTTTCTTTCTTCATACAAAAGCTCAACCTCTTCGTCTGTAACAGTTAGTTTTTTTGCATATTTTTTTGCATCCAATAAAAGTGTTTTTACACTTCTAAATTCTTCTGAATAAAATTTATCTTTATTTTCGTTATAAAACTTTTTTAGTTGATCGATACTTATGTTTTTAATTTTTTCATTTTCTGATTTTATTGTTACATAATCGACAGATCTTTCTTGAAGATTATATTCTCCAAGATTCTGCTGTATTACTTCTGGAACAATCAAACTAGATCTAATTGTTTCAACCATTTGCTCCCTTGCTAAATCTTGTCTTGTTCCTTCGACATATGAATCCTCGGTATAACCAGACTCAGAAATTAATTGTCGGAACATAAGTTCACTAAATTGGCCAAGATCGTCTTTAAATGCATCGTCTTTGAGTATTTTATCTCTAACATTATTATCACTTACTGATAGACCAAGTGATAATGCTTCATTGTTAAATAATGCACGATTAACAAGAGAACTTAAGGCTCTGTCAACATAACCAAACTCTCTAGATTTTTTTATATCTAGTGAACTACCTAATAATTTTCTAATTTCCTCTGTTTGCCTAGAGTAAAGCGAATAAAACTCTTTTGCTGAAATGTCTAACTTTCCCACTGAAGCAACTGTACTCTGTTTTTTAGAAACTCCAATTAGATCTTCGGTACCCCACATAGCAAAACTGACAATTAATACTGTCAATAAAACACCCAAAGTGAATTTTAATATTGTATTTTTTGAACTGTTTCTTAATGTTGTAAGCATATATTTATTTATAATTTAAAAAGTTTTATATCATAACTATGCCAGAAAATATATTAATTGTTTCAAATTGGAAAATGAATTTGAATTTAGATAATGCTACAAAATTGTTGGACAATTTAAAAAAAATAAAGTTAGGAAGTAAATCAAAAGTTTTAAATATTGTATGCCCACAGTTCCTCTTGATCCCATATATTTCGAATTTACTGTCTTCCACTGATATAATTCTTGGCGGACAAGATTGTCATTTTGAAGATTTTGGCTCATTTACAGGCGATTCAAGTATTCAATTATTAAAACATTATAAATGTGAATATGTAATTCTGGGGCATTCTGAGAGAAGATCTCAGTATGGTGAAACAAATCTCATGATAAAAAAGAAATGTGAGATTGCTAGAAAAAATAAAATCAAGCCAATTGTCTGTGTTGGAGAATCAATTAAATTGAGGAAAAAAGGTAAACATATTGATTTTATTATAAATCAATTAGATGAGTGTATTGAAAAAAATCTTGAAAATATCATTGTTGCATATGAACCAATTTGGTCAATAGGGTCTGGTTTGATTCCTTCATATGACGAAATACTTGAAGTAAAGACGAAATCTATGAATTTTTTAAAAGAAAGAAAAGGAATAAAAAATGTTAAAATTCTTTACGGAGGATCAGTAAACTCACAGAATTTCAATGATATAATCCAAATGTCAGGAGTCGACGGTGCCTTGATTGGTAGTGCTAGCATAAACATTAAGGAAATAACTAAAATTATTTTAAATGTTGATTTTAATTGATTTTTTTTAATTTTTTTATATTGTTTACAAAATGTTTGCTGTAATTCTTTCAATTCATATTATAATTTGTGTTTTCTTAATCATTTTAGTTCTTTTACAAAGATCCGAAGGTGGTGGGCTAGGAATTGGTCAGTCTGGGAGTGCAGGAGGACTAGGAGATTTTCTATCAACCAGAAGTACATCAAATATTTTAACTAAAACAACATCCTTTCTTGCATTTTGTTTCTTTTTAACAAGTTTTTCATTAGTTTTAATCTCTAACAGTACCTATAAAAAAGAATCAATAATAGATTCCTCTGAGGATTCCATTATTGACAGACTTGACCTTATACCTGAAGAGTTTGATGTCGAAAATGAAGAAAACGATGAGGAGTTAAGTGTTCCCTCTGAATAAGTCTAAATTTCTTCTAAATTTCTACTTTTTCCTAAATGACTAAATTTATCTTCATAACTGGTGGTGTTGTTTCATCTCTCGGAAAAGGAATTATATCCTCATCACTTGCCTCATTACTTAAGTTATCAAAATATAAGGTTAGGATAAGAAAGTTAGATCCATACTTAAATATAGATCCAGGAACAATGAATCCATCTCAGCATGGTGAGGTTTTTGTTACTAATGATGGAGCAGAAACAGATATGGACCTTGGTCATTATGAGAGATTCACGGGTATTATTTCAAAAAAAAGTGATAATATTACTACAGGAAAAGTTTATTCCGAGGTTTTAAGAAAAGAAAGAAAAGGTGATTATCTAGGTTCAACTGTTCAAGTTATACCACATGTTACTAATGAAATTAAAAACTTTATAAAAAGAGACTTGAATAAAGAGGATTTTGTAATCTGTGAAATAGGAGGGACCGTTGGTGACATCGAAAGTCTACCTTTTTTAGAAGCTTTAAGACAACTTAGAAATGATTTAGGTAAAAGTCAGACTTTATTCATACATTTAACTCTAGTTCCCTTTATTTCTTCAGCTAATGAATTTAAAACAAAGCCAACTCAACATTCAGTTAAAGAATTGTTAGGATTGGGTATTCAGCCAGATATTCTTCTTTGCAGAACAGAAAAACAATTTAGTAGAGATTCAAAAAAGAAAATAGCGTTATTTTGCAACCTCTCATTTGATTCAGTAATTATGGTTGAAAATGCAAAAACAATATATGAAATCCCCTTAAAATTAAATAAAGAGGGTCTTGTAAATCAAGTTTTTTCTCATTTTTCTATTAAAAATAAAAGAACTTTAGATTTAAATTTATGGAAAAACTTTATATCTAAATTTTCAAATTTAAAAAAAGAAGTTAATGTTGCTATTGTTGGGAAATATACAAATTTATCTGAATCATATAAATCTTTGAATGAAGCCTTGTTTCATAGTGGAATTTATAACAACACTAAAGTTAAAATTTCATGGATTGATTCTAGGACTTTGGTAGATGATTATAAATCATTAAAGATACTTGAAAAATATGATGGTATTCTTGTTCCTGGCGGATTTGGTAAAGACGGATCTGAGGGTAAGATAAATTCTATAAAATTTGCAAAGAATTCAAAAACCCCATTTTTAGGAATTTGTTTTGGTATGCAGTTAGCTATAATTGAATCTGTAAGAAATATCAAAGGTTTTGAAAAGTCATCCTCTACTGAATTTGGAATTACAAAACTACCTGTTATTTCTATGATGCATGAATGGGTTAAAAATAAAAAAATACTAAAACAAGACTTAGAAAATCTGGGAGGGAGCATGCGCCTTGGAGCTTATGAGTCAATTTTAAAAAAAGGTACTTTAATTTATTCAATATATAAAAAGACCAAAATCTTTGAGAGACATCGTCACCGTTATGAAGTAAATTATAATTACCAAAAAGTAATAAAAAAAAGTGGAATAATTTTGTCAGGAATTTCTCCGAATGGTAAACTTGTAGAAGTGATGGAAAGAAATGACCATCCTTGGTTTATAGGAGTCCAGTTTCATCCTGAATTAAAGTCAACTCCCTTTAAACCCCATCCTATATTTAATTCATTTATAGCTGCGCTGATAAAATTTAATATTGAGAAAAATAAATGAAAAAAATAAAAATTTTCGATAATCATTTTTTTTCTAATAATTTAGAATTAAAATTTGTTTTAGGGCCATGTCAAATCCAAAGTAAAAGTCATGCTTTTGATATTTGCTCTGAAATTGACATTTTATCGAAAAAATTAGATTTTCAATATGTTTATAAAAGTTCTTTTGATAAAGCTAATAGGACTAGTCATTCAAGTAAAAGGGGTATTGGGATTGACAAAGGTTTAGATATTTTAGGCCAAATTAAAGAAAAATTTAAATGTCCAGTAACATCAGATATCCATGAATCATCTCATTGCAAAATAGCAAAAAAATATCTAGATATAATCCAAATCCCTGCTTTTCTGTGTAGACAAACAGATTTGTTATTAGAGGCTGGAAAGACAAATTTGGTTGTTAATATAAAAAAAGGTCAATTTTTAGCTCCTTGGGATATGCAAAATGTAGTAAATAAAGTTTTTTCTACTGGTAATAAAAAAGTTTTACTTACTGAAAGAGGAACATGTTTTGGTTATAATAATTTAGTCTCAGATTTAAGATCAATCTCAATCATGAAGAAAACATCTTTACCTATAATTTTTGATGCAACCCATTCAGTCCAAATACCAGGAGGTAAAGGAAAATCCTCTGGAGGGCAGTTAGAGTTTGTAAATTTATTAGCAAAAGCAGCTGTAACCTCATCTATTGCTGCAGTTTTTATGGAAACCCATGAAAATCCAAAAAATGCTCCATCAGATGGACCTTGTATGATTCCTTTAAAAAAATTAGGAAAATTAATTCAATCTCTCAAACTTTATGATAATTTATCCAAAAATAGTAAATTAGTGTAATTATGTCCCAAATTAAAAATATTTTTGCAAGAGAGATTATTGACAGCAGAGGCAACCCAACAGTCGAAGTTGAGGTTGAGTTGGCAAACAATATAATCTCTAGAGCATCAGTTCCATCTGGAGCATCAACTGGTTCATTTGAGGCACATGAGCTCAGAGATAAAGATAAAAAAAGATTCCTTTCCAAGGGAGTTTTAAAATCAGTTTTTAATGTAAATACAGAAATTAAAGAAACTTTAAGCGGTTTCGATGTAACTAATCAAAGGGTTATAGACCAGCTTATGATTGATCTTGATGGAACAAAAAATAAATCTAGACTTGGGGCAAATTCTATTTTAGCTGTTTCTCTTGCATGCACAAAAGCAGCAGCTAAATTTCTAAAATTACCTCTTTATACATATATTGGTGGATTGAGCAATTCTCTCCCAACACCTATGATGAATGTTGTGAATGGGGGATG
>CACEXK010000005.1 GCA_902563505.1 uncultured Alphaproteobacteria bacterium | reverse complement strand
AAGTATCCCGAAGAAAATCCAAAATGAAGAAATTGATTTAGATAAAGCAGTAAAATTCCTGAGTTTACCAAGGTTGATTGGAGTTCATCCAGAAACTAAAAAAGATATTTTTGCTTCAATTGGTCCTTATGGACCCTACATAAAACATAACAATAAATTTGTATCATTAAAAGAAGATGATGTTACAGAAATAGGTATAAATAGAGCAATTGAATTAATAGAAAAAAATATTAGCCAGAGAAAAGAAATTAAAATAGGTAAACATCCTGAATCAAAAAAAGAAATTATCAGAAAAAAAGGAATTAAAAATAGGCCAGACTACATTTCTCATAATAAAAAAAACTATTCAATTCCCAAAGAGTTTGATGAAAAAGAGCTAACATTAGAAGATGCAATAAGAATTATTAATGAGAAAAAAATACATAAAAGAAAAACAAATTGAACTGTGTGATATAATTGATGAGGAAATCAAAGAAAACTCTCTTAGACAGGGTTTTTCAAAAAATTTAATAAAATATTCAAAAAGTCTTACTCAAAAAAAAACATTTGAACACAAAGACTTCACTCACATCCCTTTTGTCACAATTGATGGTGAACAAAGTAAGGATTTTGATGATGCGGTATGGTCAACAAATAAAAATAACAAATCAAAAGTTTTCATAGCTATAGCTGATGTAAGTTTTTATGTTCAAGATGGCGACCCATTGGATCAAGAAGCTAAAAAAAGAGGTAATTCTTTTTATTTTCCTGACAGAGTAATTCCAATGTTACCTGAAGAAATTTCTAATAATTTATGTTCTTTAAATCCTCACGAGGCGAAGAAATGTATTATAATTGAGGCTCAATTATATTCTGGTCAGTTAAAAAGTTTCAAAATTCATAGAGGTATAATTAAATCTGTTGGAAGATTAACTTATAATCAGGTTGATGATGTTATGTTTTCAAAAAAAATAAAAAGCAAATATTTTAAAATAATAAAAGATTTATTTATAACATACGAATTTCTTAGAGAAAAATCTCAAGTTAGAGGTAAATTAAAGAACATAAATTATTAGAAATTTCTTCAGGTAACATTGGAAAAAATAAAAAAAAAAAAAAATAATTTTTTAAAAAAAAAAAAAATTAGAATCCTATAATTTGATTGAAGAATTTATGATACTAGCAAATTCAATAATCGGTAAAATATTAAAAAAAAATAATGTAAAATCTATTTACAGAAATCACGAACAACCGACAAATGAAAAGATTTTAAATCTCAAAAAAATAATTAACGAATTTGATATAAAATATAGAGGAAGTTTTAGAACACAAATTGATATAAAGCATTTACAAGAGATTTTTAAAAAAAAAAAAGTTTTATATTTAAATGATTTTTTGCTTAAATCTCAATCTAAAGCATACTATGAAAATAAAAATAAAGGCCACTTTGGTTTGTCACTTCAAGAATATACTCATTTCACCTCTCCAATAAGAAGATATTCTGACTTAATTGTTCATAGAGATTTAATTAATTTATATTTTAAAGGTTTAAAAATAAAAAAATCACCAAATATCTCATCTCATTTAAATCTTCAAGAAAAGAAAGCTGATTCAATTGATAGAAAAATTCTTGATAGAGCATGTAGTCTATACTTAAAAAAATTTAAAAAATATGAATTTAGAGGTTTTATTGATTCAATTGAAAGTTTTGGTATTTTTATAAGCGCTATTGATTATCCTTTTTCAGGATTAGCTAGAATAAGGAATGATAGAATACAAAATATTAAGAGATTTCCAAAAAACAAAAAATTCAAAACTGGGCAATTAGTCAAATTCAGAATAAAAAGAAATAATGTTTATAATGGAAAAATTCTATTAGATAAAGTAAGGGTTTTAACTGATGAAAAAAAAATATGATAAATTTAAATTAATTAAGAGAGGTTTTTTGAAGAAATGTCCGATTTGTGGAAGTTCACCAATTTACTCAAAATATTTAAAAATTCATGATAATTGCAAAAATTGTGGATTAAAACTTTCCAATTATAAATCTGATGATGGACCAGCATACTGTACAATATTTCTTGTAGGTCATATTTTAATTCCTCTCATCCTATTGATTGAGAAGAAATTCAGCCCACCCACATATTTACAAATGATTTTTTGGCCTTCAGTCACACTTCTACTATCACTTTGGCTTCTACCAAAAATAAAAGGTGCATTCATTGCATTACAAATTTTTCTAAATGACAAAAAAACTTAAACTTGACAGCATTAAAAAAAATTATATAAAAAAATATGGCTAAATCGAATACAATTCAGGTAAAGATGGTTAGTTCTGCTGATACTGGTTATTTTTATGTGAAAAATAGAAATCCGAAAACAAAAACGGAAAAACTTGAATTAAAAAAGTATGATCCTAAGATCAGGAAACATGTCATATTTAAGGAACAAAAAATAAAATAAAATCTGTAGTGCTTAAACTATTCCTTTTTTATTGTTATTCCTAACTCTTTTAAATGATCCTGTGAGACATTCTCTGGTGAACCCATCATAAGATCCTCAGCTTGCTGATTCATTGGAAAGGCAACCACCTCTCTTAGATTCTCTTCATCCGATAAAAGCATAACTATTCTGTCTATTCCAGGGGCAGAACCACCATGAGGTGGAGCACCATATTGGAAGGCATTAAATAAAGAACCAAATCTTTGTTTTAATTGTTTTTCTGAATAACCTGCAATTTCAAATGCTTTAATCATTATTTCTGTTTTATGATTTCTAAGTGCACCTGATGAAAGTTCAACCCCATTACATACAATATCAAACTGCCAGGCTAAAATATCTAGTGGGTCTTTATTTTGAAGTGACTCCATACCCCCCTGAGGCATTGAAAATGGGTTATGGCTAAAATCTATTTTCTTAGTCAAAGGGTTAATCTCAAACATTGGGTAGTCAATTATCCAACAAAATTTATATGAGTTTTTTTCTAATAATCCCAACTCATTACATATCTTATTTCTTGCTAGTGAGGAAAATTTATTTGCATTAGATAAATCATCTGAAATAAAAAAAATACTATCTCCATTTTTTAAATCTGCTTTTTCTTTGATTTTCTGAAGGTTTTCTTTTTTTAGGTTATTAGCAATAGGACCTTTAAACTCATCATCATCAACGATTATATATCCAAGACCCTTTTGGCCTAAATCTCTTGCCCAATTATTCAATTTGTCGAACCAGGCTCTAGGTTTATTTGCTGAGTTAGGGCCTTTGATCCCTCTAACAACATTTCCTTTGTTTATATTTGATTCAAAAATCTTGAAACCTGAATTAATAAATTCTGTTGTTAAGTCAATAATAAAAAGTGGGTTTCTTAGATCTGGCTTATCAGTTCCATATTTATCCATTGAATCTTTGTATTTGATTCTTTCAAAAGGCGGTGGAGTAATCTTTTTATTAGAATTTTCTGAAAATACCTCGAAAATTACTGGCTCGATAGAGTTAAAAACATCCTCTTGTTCAACAAAAGCCATTTCAAAATCTAGTTGATAGAATTCGCCAGGAGATCTGTCAGCTCTTGCATCTTCATCTCTAAAACATGGGGCTATTTGAAAATATTTATCAAAATTTGACACCATTAATAATTGCTTAAATATTTGGGGAGCTTGAGGCAAAGCATAGAATTTACCTTTATGCAATCTACTTGGAACTAAAAAATCACGAGCTCCTTCGGGAGATGATGCTGTTAAAATAGGTGTTTGGATTTCTAAAAAACCTCTCTCTGTCATTTTTTTCCGCAAACTACTTATAATTTTTGATCTAAAAATTATATTTTTATGGTTTTTTTCTCGCCTTAAATCTAAATATCTATATTTAAGCCTTAAGTCTTCTGGTGAATCGTCGTCGATGGATACTTGAAAAGGAATTTGATTAGATTTATTAAGAATTTCTACCGTTTCACTTAAAATTTCTATATCACCAGTTGGCAAATTTTTATTGATTGTGTCATCAGATCTTTTCAAGACTTTTCCTGATACTCTGATTACACTTTCTAATTTTAGTGTTTCTAAATCCTTGAAACTCTTATTATCAGAATTTATTACACATTGTGTGATTCCATAATGATCCCTGATGTCAATAAAAAGCAAACCACCATGATCTCTTTTTTTATTTAACCAACCAGAAATATGAACGGTTTCATTAATATTTTTTAATGATAATTCCCCGCATGTGTGTGATCTGTAATAGTTCATAGCATTGAAGTTAAAAAGTATAAATGATAATTATGATGAATGTTATATTATAAAAAAAAAACATTAAAACAATTCTATGCTAAATGTCAAAAAGATAAAATAATTGGTTTAGATACAGAGTTTTATAGAGTTGATACTTATTATCCAAAATTATGTTTGATACAAATCTCAAATTTACAAGAATCTATAATAATTGACCCTTTAGATGAAAGTTTTGATAGTTTTCTCCTGAAAAAACTTTTATTTGATGAAAATATAAAGAAGGTAATTCATGCCTCAAGACAAGACTTAGAGATTTTCTTCAATATGTTTGGACAAGTACCAAAACCTATAATTGATACCCAAATATGCTTATTTTACCTTGGTTATCCTAATTCAACTAGCTATGCAAAGGCATGTAAAGATTTTCTTAATATCAAAATTGATAAACAAAATCAGTTTATTGATTGGAGATTTAGACCGCTAAATCAAGAGAAGGTTGAATACGCTCTTAATGATGTAAGATACCTCATTCCACTATACGTAGAAATATATAAAAAATTGGAAAAAATTGATATATCAAGATTATCTGATGATTTAGATAAATTATTAAATAAAGCTTTATATGAAAAGAAGAATGAAGATGCATGGGAAAGAATGAAATTTAGGACGAATGATCCAAACGAATTAAATATACTAAAAAAAATTTGTAAATTAAGAGAATCTCTAGCAAAAAAAAAAAATATTCCAATACAGAGAATTATTGAGGACAAGTATATCAAAGCCATTTGCAGGAAAAGTTCAGAAAAATTATCAGTCATAAAAATTCTCGATAATTTTTCTAATCAAAATCTAAAGAGAAATATATTGAATATTTTAAAAAAAGAAAGAAATTTTTAATTTCATAATGTTATGGTTAATTAATAATATTTTTCAAAAATTTTGTAGTTATTTTTGAATGAGTTTGAAGTGACTCTTCATCAATTCTTCTAGCAAAATAGAGTGCAGACTTGTATGACCTTTCTATTCTCTTTGATAAATAATCTAAATGTTTATTTTCTATCTTAATATTTCTTTCATCTAAATATTTTCTTATAATCTTGCAAAGAAGATCATTGTCAGGTTCATTTACCTCTACCACAAAGGAAGAAGCTACTCTTGATATTAAATCTTTGATTTTAGAATTTATAGATTTTGGAGGTTTAGTACTGGTAATTAAAAGATTTGATTTTTTTTTTGTTTGAATAATATTTATTAAATTTAATATTTTTTCATCAAAAGAATTATTTCGAAACAAATAATTTATATCATCTATTATCCAATTATGATCAGCAATGAAATTGACATCTAAGTTTTCTGAAAAAATTTCTAAAATATTTTTATTATTTAAGAAGAGTGCATTTGATTTTTCTTGCCAAATTTTTGCAATAGTTGTTTTGCCGCACTTTTTTGGCCCATAAATATATATCATTTGATTAGACCAATTAGGCCATTGGTTGATAAGATTAAAAGCTAATTTGTTTTTTTGACTTACAAAAAAATCTTTATTAATTAATTTAAATTTAAAATTTAATACTTCTTGTTTCATTAATAATATTCAATAAAATATTGGTCGTTTTTATTAGTTTCTTTTAGTCGCAAATTACTTACTTCTAGGGCTAAATTTATTTGATCAATTGAGTAATTAGTGAGAATTTTGTATGTAATCCTGTCATTAGTCAGCTCTTGAATTAGAAAGTTTTTTTCAGAAAGAATTTCTTTTAATTTTGACTCAATAAAAATTGTATTTTTTAAATTATCTGTTCTAAAACTTACAAAATAAGTTTTGATTTTATTTTTTCCAATTTCAAAATTTTCAATCTTGTTTTTCCACCAATTTTGTAGTTCACTCATAGCAGATTTTGCAATCAATTCTACTTGAGAGTAATTCGAATCATTTGGAAGCATATTATCTTTTAAAATAATAATTTCGCTAAAACCATTGTTACTGAAAACTTTAGTTTGAAATTTTACTGAAAACACATTTCCACTGTAATCAAAGTATTCTTCTAGAAAAATTATTATTGCTTTTTTTCTTTTGAAAAGATCTAGAAATTTTCTGACAGAATCAATATCTTCATTTATAATTTGGTCTGCAGAAATTCTAAGCTTATTTAAATGATTTTTCTTTGGAAAGAAAAGTTTTAACAGACCTTGTTTGTCGTATTCTTGGAGTAAATAATCATACCAGTAGTTATCATCCTCCCAGAGATAATAAGTTTTAAATTTTTTAAAAATAGGAAAAATTAAATAGCTTTCTGATATAAAAACATTTAATTCAATATTATTTTTTAAAAGAAACTCTCTGACTTTTTTTGAATTAAAATTTACTGAAATCTCAGAAAAATAATTAATATCAGTAATTTTTTCTGACTGAATCTTATAATCTTTAACTAATTCAGAAATATTAATTTCTGATATTTGTTGTAACTTTCCTACATCAATTGGATCTAGAATGTTTTTGAGAAGTATATCAAATGCATTTTGGAAAGAAATATTTTTTGCTTTTTCTCTTAATTCGAGAACATTTCCTTCATTTTCAAGGAAAATTGGATTGTTTTCTATAAAATAAATATCTTCGTTAGCAAAACAATTTGCCACATTGAATAAAAAAAAGAATATAATACTTATAAATTTAAACAAAATATTTATTAATTATTTTATAAAATTTATAACATTTATCTTTTTAAAAAACAGCTAAACAATTTATAGGAGAAAATTATAGTTACTTATAAGTCATCCGGGGTCGACACAGAAAAAACTACAAAACTTGTAAAAAAAATTGACGACCTAACAAAAAAAAATTTTCGGAAAGAAATCATAAGAAATCCTGGAGGTTTTTCATCATTATTTGATTTAAAAAAACTAAAATATATAGATCCAATTCTCTTAAGCAGTACAGATGGTGTGGGGACAAAACTAAAAATTGCTGTTGACTCAAAAAAACTTGGGAATCTAGGTTTTGATTTAGTTGCAATGTGTGCGAATGATATACTTGCAAATGGAGGTGAACCAATTTTTTTTCTAGATTACATTTCTTCCTCAAAAATAAATGAAAATGATTTTTTATTAATCCTAGAGAGTATTAATCTGGCATGTTTAGAGGCAGGGTGTTCATTAGTTGGAGGTGAAACTGCAGAAATGCCCGGAATTTATAAACCTAATGAATTTGATTTAGCTGGTTTTTGTGTCGGAGTAGTTGAAAGGAAGAATCTTTTGCAAAAAAAAAATGTTCAGTCTGATTCAGTAATAATTGGTTTGGAATCTAATGGATTTCACTCTAATGGCTTTTCACTTATTAGAAAAATACTTGAGGTAAATAAAATAAAACTAAATTCTAAAACACCTTACAAATCTAAAAAAAAATTACTTGAAGAAGACTTGCTTGAACCAACAAAAATTTATGTCAACGATATATTACCTTTGGTAAAAAATAATCTTATTTCTTCTATAGCCCACATTACCGGTGGCGGTCTTTATGAAAATCTGGAGAGAATAATCCCAAAAGGGCTGCGAGCCAAAATTGATTTTAAAGACTTTAAAATACCAGAAAAATTCTTGTGGTTAAGTAAATTAGCTAAATTAGATCCTAGAGAGATGTTAAAAACATTGAATTGTGGAATTGGATTAATTTTGATTATTAGTAGAAATAAATTAAGTAAAGTAAAAAAATATTTTTCCACACAAAAAATAGTTTACCATGAAATGGGTATAGTAGAATTCTCTAGAAATAAAGAAAAAATAATAATTGAACACTATGGAAAATGGGATTTAACATAGGAATTTTAATATCTGGTCAAGGTTCAAATATGTTAAATATAATTGAAGCATGCCAAGCAAATAAGTTGATTTCTGATGTAAATTTAGTTGTTTCTAATAATCCAGATGCTGTGGGTATAAAAAAAGCAGAAAAAAAAGGAATCAAAACAGCAACAATTCTCCAATCAAACTTTTTAAAAAAAAAAGATTTTGAAGATGCCATAAACTTTGAATTAAAAAAAGAGAAAATAAATCTCGTTTGCTTAGCTGGATTTATGACAATTTTAAGTGAAGCGTTCATCAAAAAATGGAAAAACAAAATAATAAATATCCATCCTTCATTACTTCCATCTTTCAAAGGGCTAAATGCACAATCCCAAGCCTTCAGATATGGCGTAAAATATACAGGATGTTCCGTACATTATGTTGATAAAGAAATTGACTCAGGAAAAATAATAGATCAAGAAGTTGTAAAAATCTCAGAAAAGGATACCATTGAATCTATTACAAGAAAAATATTGATGAAAGAGCATATATTGTATATAAATGCACTTAAACAATTAGAAGAGATTTATATTGATGGACAAGACAAAAAGTAAATACCAAGAAGCTTTCTTTGCAAAGTTCATGAAATTTACAGTTATTGCAACTGTTTTAATTATAATTCTACTTTTTTTATTGTGGTTTTTTCTAATCAGATAAAACTAATCGCCAAAAATCTCTTTGCTTGAAAAAAAAAACTGAATTTCAATTTTTGCATTTTCTTTACTATCTGAACCATGAACGGAATTTTCTTCAACAGATAATCCATATTTACTCCTAATGGTATTTTCATCTGCATTTGAAGGGTTGGTTGCTCCCATGAGTTTACGGTAATTAGAAACAATATCTTTGCCCTTTAAAACCTGCACAACTATTGGACCTGAAATCATATATTTACACAAATCATCAAAAAAAGCTCTATCCTTATGAACATCATAAAATCTTTGTGCATCATTTATAGACAGTAAAATCATTTTTTGCGCCACAATTTTCATCTTGTTTTTTTCAATCATGGTATTAATTTCACCAATCAAATTCCTTTTTACTGCATCAGGTTTAATTATCGATAATGTCGTGTTCATAATTACCTCTTTTCAACTTTTATATTTGTTTCCATTTAAATTTATCATGTTCAAAATAACATGAAACTTTGAAACCTCTTAACTTCAATTTTGATTTTATGTTTCCTAAGGAATTATTATTAATTTTTTCATAAGAAAATACAAAAAATCTTCTAAAGAAATTAAATTTTTTTATAATTACATTGGGTGAAATAATAACTTGATCAAATTTTTTTAAATATTCATTTTGTGAATCCTTTTCACAACTCAAGACAATTTTATCCAAAGAAGATAATTTTTCAGAAATTTTTTTATGAGGTAAAAAACTATTTTTATCTTTTACCCAAAGAAATTTATCAAGGTTGTTTATTTCACTTTCATCTTTTAAACTCAAAAGAACACTTTGCTTTTGCTCAATTAATTTCTTTACAAGCTTTTGAACAACATCGTTAAATTCTGATTTTAAGTAATAGAAGTTTATTTCTTTTTTATCTTTATTTTCATTCATAATTAGTTCTTACAAAATCATCCAATAATCTTACACCAAAACCTGTTCCACCTGGACGAGAAAATTCTGTACCTTTTTTTGACCAAGTTACACCAGCAATATCAAGATGGGCCCAGCTTGTATTCCCTACAAATCTTTTTAGAAATTGTGCTGCAGTTATACTTCCTGCACCTCTTGTTCCGGTAATATTTTTCATATCTGCAATCTGACAATCAAGCAGTTTGTCAAACTTTTCATCTAATGGAAGTCGCCAAACTAATTCATTAGTTCTTTCAGAGGAATTAAGAATTTTTTTTACTAGAGAATCATCATTGGAAAATAAACCAGCATATCTCTCTCCTAATGCAACAATTATCGCACCAGTTAGGGTTGCTAAATCAATCATTAGTTTTGGTTTGAATTTTTCTTTTACATACCAAAGTACATCAGCAAGTACTAATCTCCCCTCTGCATCTGTATTTAATACTTCAATAGTTTGCCCAGACATTGATTTTACAACATCACCAGGTCTTTGAGCATTACCATCAGGCATATTTTCCACAAGGCCAACTGCTCCAATCACATTAGCTTTTGATTTTCTAAGAGCTAGTGTATACATCAGACCCGCTACAACTCCAGCTCCGCCCATATCCCATTTCATATCCTCCATTCCACCAGATGGTTTAATTGATATTCCACCTGTATCAAAGGTAACCCCTTTACCAACAAATGAAATAGGTTTTTCTTTTGACTTAGTGTTACCATTCCACTTCATTATCATAACTCTTCCAGGCCTAACTGAACCTTGAGCCACTCCAAGCAATGCATTCATTCCAAGAGATTTCATTTTTTTTTCATCAAGTACATCGATCTTTATCCCAGCTTTTTTTAAAACATTACAAACTTCTACAAATTTTGATGGATAAAGTACATTAGATGGTTCAGATACTAAATCTCTTGTTAGAAATATTCCTTTAAGCGATTCGATTTTTTTTCCCAGATTCTGTTTATCTTTTTGGCCTAATGCACCACAAATTTTGATGGTTTGAATTTGAAAGTCTTTTCTAGAAAAATTCTTATATTTTTCGAATCGATAGTTTTTCATACAAAGACCTGAAACTAGATTTTCTAGGGTATCAAAAATTTTTTTACCCTTAATATTTTCCACCACCAAACAAATATTTTTTATCTTCTTTGATTCTATAAAAGATAGTATCTTTCCGGATAGTACCTCTAACTCAACATTTCTAGATGTATTATCTCCAATAACAAGAGAAAATGACGAAACACTCTTAGCTGTGGAGTAAAAAAAGGTTTGAAAAATATTACCGTTATCTTTATTTTTTTGGTTGAGAAAACCAGTTATCAAATCTTTTTTTGTTTTATCCAGAAATTTTGACTTAAAAGTAGAATTTTTATCAAATGTAATAAAAACTAGGTGATCATTTGATGAAACATTGTTTGTAAAAGTAATTTTCATTTAGTGTATCAATTCATAACAAAATTTGTAATAAATGATGTATATTGTTTTTTTTTTTAAAAATCAATGAATTTAGTAGATAAATATATTTTCAAACAACTCGCCAATAACTCTCTGTTGATTCTAATTTTAATCATTTCTGTCTTTTCGTTGGCAAAAAGTGTTCAACTAATAGAGTTAATGGTTAGCAGAGGCCTTCCGACATTGATTTTCATGAAATTAATTCTTAATTCATTGCCTCAAATCATCCCAACTTTATTACCGATAATTATATGTTTGTCAGTTTTTTTTGTTTACACTAGGATGATAACAGATAAAGAATTAATAATTCTTCAATCATCAAGCTTTACAAATCTTGAATTAACAAAACCCACTCTAATTTTTGCACTGCTTTTATCAATATTAAGTTCATTTTTTACTCTTTATCAGGGGCCTGAATCTAATAAAAACTTCAAGATTTTATTATATACAATTAAAAATGATTACTCATCTAGTCTCTTGCAAGAAGGAATGTTTAATACAATAGGTAAAGATTTTACAATATTTATTAAAAAAAATGACAGTGATGGGTTGCATAATATATTCATCCACGATACGAGAGATCCAGAGAAACCCTCTACACTTATTGCCAAAAAGGGGAAAATAATTAACACTGAGTCTTATACAAAAATATTCCTTCAAGAAGGCTCTCAACAGTTTCAATCTAAAGAAAAAAAATTATCAATTTTATATTTTGATGAATATCTATTAAATATTAATCAATCCAAGGGATTTGATTTTTTAAATAGATGGAAATCTCCATCAGAAAGAACTCTTGATGAATTAAAAAACCCAAATCCTGATTCTTTAGATGATCAGAATAATCTTCAAGCATTTAAGGCAGAAATAACTCTAAGGTATGCAATGCCAATAAATGTTTTTACATTTAGCTTATTACTTATTTGTTTTATTCTCTCAATAAAATTTGACAGAGTTGAAAACTTAACAAAAACAATTAAAATTTTATCTTTATTAATTTTTCTCCAGGTTTTATCAATTATATCATCAAATTTATCCATAAAATTAGACAATTTCCAGCTTTTGAATTTTTTTCCATCAATATTTTCAATTATTTTTTCATTTTACCTAATTCTCAAGTCCAGGAAACTGAGTAATGATTAGAAGTAGAATTATCTTTAGGTACTTAATCAAAGAAAATATTTTTTCTTTTTTGATGGTTTTCCTATTTTCATGTGTTCTTTTTATATCTATCGATTTAATTGAATTAATAAGAAGAAGTTCGAGTAAAGAGATTGAATTTAGTGTGCTTTTAAAAATGGCAATTTTTCATATTCCATCATTATTTCCAATTATTCTTCCAACAGTTTTTTTACTCAGCTCAATGAATACTTATATGAAACTTAATAAAAACAATGAATTAAGTGTTTTAAGAGCTTCTGGATTTTCAATCTGGTCTTTAATTTTTCCGGCGATAATAAATGTATCCATTATAAGTTGTCTCTATTTATTAGTTTTTAACCCAATTTTTGCTTACATGAATGTGAAATTCAAAAATTATGAAAGCATTTATTTTAAAGGAAGTTCAGGATTATTCTCAATTTCAGATACAGGGTTATGGTTAAGAGAAAAAAATGATGAATTTGAATATGTTATTAATTCTCAACATTATTCATTTGATAATAGAACTTTAAAAGATGTAAAAATTTTTAAATTTGATCTTGAAAATAAATTTTTAGAGAGAATTGATGTTGAAACTGTTACTATGCTTGATGATAACTCATGGAAATTGAATAATGGATACAAATTAGAAATCAACAAAATTCCTCAAAATTTTAATGAAAATTTTCTAAAAATTGATTTAGATGCAAATAAGATTGAAAAAAACTTTAGACCCCCTGAAACTTTGAGTTTTTGGAGTTTAAATGAATATATTGAAAATCTTGATTCTTCTGGGTTTTCAATAAAAAAACATTTAGTTTATAAAAATTATCTTTATTCTTTTCCTATAATTTTGATTTCTATGGTTTTGTTGGGTTGCTTATTATCAATAAAGAAAGAAAGACTAAAAAAAAATGTTTTGAAAATAATTTACGGGATAGTTATTGGAGTGATTTTCCACTTTATTTCTGATGTGGTAAAAACCTTAGGACAAACTGGAAATCTTAATATTTTTTTGTCAGTTTGGTCTCCTCCTTTAGTCTTTAATTTTCTCTTAATTAGCGCATTAATTCATCTTGAGGATGGTTAAACTGATTTACATAATTATATACTTCTTTTTGTACTCCCTAGTTTCTTCAAATGAAAAGATTGAAATAAATGCAGATCAATTTACTTATGATAAGGAAAATACTAGGATTTATGCGACCGGTAATGTTGAGATTATTGATGAAGAATTTAAACTTTACGCTGACAAAGTTTTTCTTAACAATGAATCCAAGGTTCTTTCAGCAAGAGATAATGCAACAATTTTTAATTCTGATGGCACAATTCTCAAGGCAGAAAAAATTGTTGCAGATCAAAGTCTTAAAAATGCAGTAATAGAAAATAGTTACTTGTTCATTCCTGGAGAGGAATTTGAAAAAGAGAAGCAATTTTTAAAAATTGGAGCAAAAAGAGTCGAAAGAAGAAACAGGGTTTGGGAAAAAATGGATTATGGAGTCTTTACAGCTTGTAAACCTTGTTATAATGAACAAACAAAAAAATATGATGCTCCTTTAGTTCAATTAAAAGCTGAAAAGATAATCCATGATAAAAAAAATCTGAATGTTAAATATTATGATGCATATCTTGATATAAAAGGACAAAGTGTTTTTTATTTACCTTATTTTACAGTTGCATCTCCATTGGTGAAAAGAAAAGCAGGTGTTTTGGCCCCAAGTTTCAGACAAACACATTTTTTTGGTTTTGAAACTGATATACCTTATTATTATCCACTAAGTGATTACCAAGATGTTACAGTAATACCGAAATTCTCTCAAAAAAAAAATCCTGCGTTATTCATTGAACATAGAAAAAATTTTTTCAACGGTGAAATAAAAAATGAATTTAGCGGGACAATTGAAAATCAGAAGGTAAACCAAGTAAAAAAAGATAAGCAAAGGGGACATATAAAGTCAATTGGATCGTTTGACATTAGTAAAAATTCTTATGTTGATTATCAAATTCATAGAACAACTGATAGAAATTATTTAAATACATATAAGTATGGATATAAAGATGTATTGGAGTCGAATATAAAAATTGAAAGTTTGCGACAAAATAATTTTTACAGTTTTCAGTCATATTTATTTCAAGATATGAGGAAAGAATTTAATCAAAGGCAAACTCCAAAGATCCTGCCAAGATTAATTCTTGATTTTAACTCTGACTATAATTTAAATAATCTCAATTATAATACAAAAATTGAATTTGCAAATATAAAAAGAACTGACGGAAATGAAACAAAAAAATTATTTTTTGTGCAAAGTTTGTTTTTTCCAACAATTTTGCCTGATGGTACATTTCTTAAACTTACAACTGATTTAAATGCTGGTATTTATAATATTGAAAAATACGACAATCCAGAAAATGGAAGGTTTGAATTTAATGAATATAAAACAAACTATTTTCCTCAAATATCTTTAGAAATAAATAAGCCATTTTTTCGGAAGAAAAAAAATTATGTGGATATAATTACACCTATGGCTAATTTTGTGAAGGGTAACAAAAGTGCTTTTTCTCGAAAAATTCCTGATGAGAGTAATATAAATAACTTTGAATTTGATTTTATTGATTTATTTAGTATGAACAGATTAGCTGGAAATGATAGAATGGATAATTTGAGTAGAGTTGATTATGGTTTTTCTTTTATAAAGAAAAGATTTAAGGATGACAAAGAAATGACTATAATTGAAATTGGCCAAAGTTATCAATTTGAGAAACATAAATACCTTGATTCCAATAGTGGAATTAATGACAAATTTTCTGATATAGTAGGAAAATTCCAGATTGTACCCCATGAGAGTATTAAGATTGACTCTTTCTTCTCATTAGACAAAGAAGAATTTTCGCTTAAAACGGCTTACACAAATGTTCTGTTACATCAGAAAAATAGTTATTTATCATTGAGTAATATTCATTCTCCACCAGTAGTTAATATTAGTGGTGAAAATGAAATTGAGGGTGAAAACCAGTTTTCAATCTCCTATAGTCAAGATATAGCTAAGTATTGGACATTAACTGGTTCAACAGTATTTGATAAAAAAAATAAAATTAAACTTCACAATTTTGGTGCAAAAATTAAATATGAAGATGAGTGTTTAGGATTTTCTTTGAATTGGAATAGGCAGTATACTCATAATCCTGAGGATCCAACCTCTAATAGTTTCACATTTTTATTCAGCCTAAAAGAAATAATGGAAAATAACTTATAATATTTTATTAATGAGAAAATTAAGCTTAAAATTTATAATTTTATTTTTATTTAGCTATTCAGTTTTTGCTCAAGAGAAATTTGAAGCTTTAGTTGCAACAGTCAACTCAAATGTTGTGACAACTTATGATTTATCACAAAGGATAAAATTAGCTCTAAAATCATTGCAACTTGAAGATAATATAAAGAATAGAGATTCTGTCCGAGAAAAAGTATTAGATCTACTAATACTCGAAAAAATAAAGAAAAATGAAGCAACAAAAAATGAAATTAGCCATTCAGATGATGAATTAGTTCAATTTGCATCAATACTATATAATTTTCCTAAAGAAGATTTTGAAAAATTTAAAATGTATATCGAAGAAGAAAAAATTGATGTAGATATCTTGCTTGAACAATTATCATCTGAACTTTTGTGGAAAAAATTGTTAAGAGAAAAGTTCTCATCAATTATAACTATAAGTGAACGAGAAATAAATCAAGTGATTGATGATGAAGAAAAAAAACAAGGAAAAGTAGAGTATAATTTTAGTGAAATTTTTTTTGAAAATACTTCGAAAAATGATTTAGAGAAAACAAAAAAAAAGATTGATAAATTCCTTGCTCTTTTAGATCAAGGAATTTCATTTGAAACCTTGGCTAAAAAATTTTCAAATACTGGTGAACAAGAATTAAATGAAAGCCTGACCTGGACACTAGAAGATAATTTAGATTCTGAAATGAAGGAAATATTATCAAAACTAAAACTAGGTGAGATATCCCAAACTATTAAAACTAAGAATGGGTATAAAATAATAAAATTAAAGAAAAAAAGAAGAGTTGGTAATAGTAAAGTCAAATACTCATTCATCAAAATTTCATCAATGTTTGATGATTCATTAGGTTCTGTTATAAAATCATCAATCAAATGTGAAGAGGATATTCCAGAACTTCCCGAGGATGTTACAGCAGTAAAAATTGATGATGTTATATCAGGAGATTTATCTAAAATTTTCTTAGATAAAATTGAAAAAACAGAAATAAATAGTTTTTCGGAAATAATAAACAATAATAATGAATTTAGTTTCATTAAATTATGTCGAATAGATGAATCTAAATTAAAGCCTCCAAACAGAGATCAAATAGAAAACAAACTTTATGCCGAGAGGTTTAACCAACTTGCAAATACATTCATTGCAAACCTAAGAAAAAATGCCAACATTAAATTCTTTAATAAATAATAGGTATTATGAAAATGAAACCAATAGCTATAACAATGGGTGAGCCATCAGGAATTGCTTCAGAAATTATTCTAAAAAGTTGGTTGTTACGAAGAAAAAAAAAACTTCCACCATTTTTTCTAGTTGATTGTATAAAAAAACTAGAAAAAATTAACCAACTTTTCAAACTTGATGTAAAGTTAAAATCAATTAAAAGACCAGAGGATTCTATTGGAGTTTTTCAAGAATTTCTTCCGGTTATGGATATGCAAAATAATATTGATTTTCACTTGGGCATACCCGATGTTAGAAATAGTAAATATGTAATCAGTTCAATTGAAAAATCTTTTGACTTTGTAAGATTAAATAAAGCTGGTGGAATGGTCACACTACCAGTTTGCAAAAAAACATTAAAAAAATATGGATTTAAATTTAATGGCCAGACAGAGTTTTTAAGTTATCTTTCTAAAAAAAAAATAAAAAAAAAGTCCGAAGAAATAATGATTCTATCTACTAATAAACCAATTGATAATGGTCCTAATTTAACAGTTGGGTTGATTACAACACATATCCCTTTGAAAAGAGTATTGAAAGAAATTTCTCAAAATAAACTAATTGATAAAATCCATGCTTTTAATAATTCTTTAAAAAGAATATGGAGAATTAAGATTCCAAAGATCGCATTAGCAAGCATAAATCCTCATGCTGGTGAGGGAGGATTGATTGGAAACGAAGAGCAAAAATTAATTTTACCTGTATTAAAAAAAATGAGATTAGAGAAAATCAATATCATTGGTCCCCTAAGCAGTGATTCGTGTTTTTTTAAAAAAATAAGAGTTAAATATAACGGTATTCTGTGTTTTTATCACGATCAAGGACTGGCTCCTATAAAAATTTTAGATTTTTATAATTCAGTTAATATCACAGGTAATTTACCAATTTTTCGGGTCTCACCAGATCACGGACCAGCTTTTGATATTGCAAAAAAAAATATCGCTAAAACAAATAGTTTAATAGCTTCCATAAAGTTTCTAGAAAAATTCTGCTAATGTCAGGGTTTAAATTTAAAAAAAGACTAGGACAACATTTTTTAAATAATCAGGAAATTTTACAAAAGATTTGTTCAATAAGAAATCTTAATAGTGAAAGTATTTTAGAGATTGGTCCAGGCATGGGTTCTCTTACAAAAAAAATACTTGAGTGTAATCCAAAAAAATTATTAGTTATAGAAAAAGATATTTCTTTAGAACCATATCTTGAGAGTATAAAGAAAAAACACTCGGATAAATTAAAAATAATTTTTGGAAATGCTCTTGAGATTGATTTAGTAGATATTTTTAATGAAAAAATAGTCCTGATCGCTAATCTTCCCTACAATGTTGCTTCAACTTTGATAATAAATTGGCTTCAAAACCTTGAAATCTTTAAATCAATAATAGTTATGGTTCAAAAAGAAGTTGCTGAAAGATTTATTGCAAAGGTTAATAGCAAACAATACGGAAGAATTTCTGTATTAATCCAAATTTTTTGCGATATTAAAAAAAAATTTGATGTGTCTCCAGATAATTTTTTCCCGAAACCAAAAGTAGAATCATCGGTAATTGAAATCATTCCTAAAGAAAATATCAAAGTTGATTATAAAAAAATAGATAAGGTATTAAAATTATCATTTCTTCATAGAAGAAAAACAATCAAAAATAATTTTAAAAAAAAAAATATTGATACCAAGAAATTACCATTTGATAACGACATATTAGATAATCTAAGGCCTCAGGAAATATCACCTGAAAAATACTTAAAACTTACAAAACGCCTATTTGGTTAAATCCTCAATAAGATCAAAAACAAACTTTTGTCTGCTCCTTTTTTTTCTTTCTGCCCTAAGAATAGTAATCACCTCATTAGCACTTTGCTCTAAATCTTTATTAATAACGATATAATCATACTCAATCCAATGACTTATTTCAGATTTAGCTTTTCCCATTCTCTTTTTTACAGTCTTAATACTATCCTCATTTCTTTTCTTTAATCTTTCTAATAAACTTTTATTATTAGGAGGTAATATAAAAACAGAGACCATATCATCTTTTGAATAGTTAGATAGTTTTTGGGCTCCTTGCCAATCAATATCAAACAAAACATCAATTCCGTTTTGCAAGTTTTTATCTATGAAGTCTTTTGGAGTCCCATAATAATGATCAAACACATTTGCATATTCAACAAAATAATCATTACTTTTAAGCTCATCAAACTTCTTTTTGTTTATGAAAAAATAATCAAAACCATTTTTCTCACTTTTTCTTTTTGGCCTTGTAGTATAAGAAATTGACATAACTATCTTTTTTTCTTTATCTAAAACTCTTTTGCAAATTGAAGTTTTTCCTGCACCTGATGGTGATGACAGAACCAACATAAGACCCTTTCTTTTATTTTGCATTCTTTGCTGCTCTAATATTTTCTAAATGTTCTTTATAGTTTGTAGAAAAAAAATGTTCGCCTCTCAAATTTTTTGAAACGAAATATTTGTAGTCACTCTTATATGGTTTAGAAACCGCTATTAATGAATCAATCCCTGGAAAACATATAATTGATGGTGGCAAACCATGATTTACATATGTGTTAAATTCTGAAATGAATTTAAGATCTTTCCTATAAAGTTTTCTATCTAATTTTTTTTTCCCTAGTGTAATAGAAAATTCAACAGTTGGATCCGATTGCAATCTCATCTTACTTTTCAGTCTATTATAAAATACACCTGCAATTACAGGTTTTTCTCTTTTAAGTGCAGTTTCTTTTTCAACAATTGAAGCTAGAATATACATTTCAGAGATATTGTTGAGTGGAATAGACTTTTGTCTTTTTTCCCAAATATTAAATGAAAGATCATTACTAAATTTTTTAATATTTTGGAGTATTCGATCAGCTTTGTCTGTAACCTGATATTTATAGGTATTAGCAATAATCTCATCAGGTATGTCTTCGAGGGTAAGTTGAGTTTCGGGATCTATCATTTTTAGTTTTGAGAGCAAATCATATTTATATGTTCCCTCTACTATAGTAAGTTTTCTATATGCATAGTCACCTTTATTAAGTTTTTTTGTAATTTCATAAATTGAGTCCTCTCTTTTAAACATAAACTCACCATACTTTAAATCTCTTTCTAGCCGATTTATTTTCACCCAAGTTTTAAATGCTAGTTTACTTGATATAATGCTTTCGCTGTGCAGAACATTAGTGATCTCATTTAATCTCATTCCTGGTTTCACAATAATATTTACGGAATGCTCTAATTTATTCGGACCAAAAAAAGTGTAACTTAGAAGATTTATTGTTAAAACTAAAACTAATAAAATAAAATTCTTTAACACTATTTTAAATTTTTTTGAAAATTAGTGAGACATTTGTTCCACCAAAACCGAATGAATTTGAAAGGGAAAAATTGTTTTTATTTTCGATACTTTGGTGAGGTACTAAATTTGCTTTTGCACAACATTCAGATGGACTCTCAAGGTTTAGTGTTGGGGCTATCACATCATCACGAAGAGAAAGCATTGAAAAAATTGATTCAATAGCACCTGATGCACCGAGTAAATGACCAGTAGAGGATTTTGTGGATGAAATAAAAACATTAGATAAATCATTTCCAAAAAGTTTTCTTATTGCGTTAAATTCAATTTCGTCACCAAGGGGTGTAGAAGTTCCATGGGCATTTATATAGTTAACTGAACTACAGTTCAATTTTGCATTTTCTAGTGCCATTTTCATTGCTCTATACCCTCCATTACCATCTGTTGCCGGAGCTGTTGGATGATATGCGTCACCTGTCAGACCATAACCAACTATTTCAGCATAAATTTTTGCAGATCTCCTCATTGCATGTTCATATTCTTCTAAAACAACAATTCCTGCTCCTTCAGATAATACAAATCCATCCCTATCTTTGTCCCAAGGCCTAGAGGCTCTTTCCGGTTCATTATTAAATCTTGAGGACAAAGCTCTCATTGCGCAAAAACCTGCTACACCCAATCTTGTGCAAGCTGCCTCTGTCCCACCTGCAACCATAATATCAGCATCACCAAAGGATATAATTCTAAAAGAATCTCCAATTGCATGAGCACCAGAAGCACATGCCGTGACAACAGAATGGTTCGGTCCTCTAAAATTATGCTTTATAGAGATATGTCCTGTTGCAAGATTTATCAAACAAGAAGGAATAAAAAAGGGAGAAATTTTTCTTGGACTTTTTGCCAAACTTTCGGAACTCATTCTTATCCCATCCAAACCACCAATCCCAGAACCAACCATAACCCCAGTTCTTTCTGAATCTTTATCGTTTTTGACTTCCCATCCAGAATCTTTTATTGCTTCCTTAGCTGCAATAAGAGCATACTGAATAAAAGGCTCCATTTTTTTTTTTTCTTTATGCTCTATAACATTTTCAGGAAATAGCTCTGATCTTCCCTCCCTAGGAATTTGACCTCCGACTTGTGAAGGCAAGTCATCTATCTCAAAACCTTCTAGTTTTCTAATGCCAGATTCTGAATTAATTAATTTTTCCCAACCAAACTCAGCACCATAACCGAGTGGTGTGCACATTCCAATACCTGTAACGACCACTCTTCTCATATATTAATTTTGTGATTTTTCAATATGATCTATTGCGTCTTTTATAGTAGTAATTTTTTCAGCTACATCGTCTGGTATTTCAATATTAAATTCTTCTTCAAAAGCCATTACCAATTCAACTGTATCTAGGCTATCCGCCCCCAAATCATCAACAAAACTTGCTTCATCAACAACTTTTTCTTTTTCAACGCCTAAGTGTTCAACAACAATATTTTTTACTCTATCTGCAATATCACTCATATTTTTTCCTTACTTTTTATAGTTTTAGTTAAGTATATATTAATAAATGTTTTTTTTTTTAAATCAAATATAATTATAACATCGCCAACCCACCATTCACATGAATTGTCTCGCCGGTAATATACCTTGATTGTTCTGAAGCAAGAAATTCAACACAATATGCCACATCATCTGGAGTACCAATCTCGCCTATAGGAATTTTTTGGAGGATATTTTTTTTTTGATCATCAGATAGAATTTCTGTCATATTAGTCTGAATAAAACCAGGAGATATGCAATTAACAGTAATATTTCTTTTTGCCAACTCAATAGCAATAGATTTTGACATTGAAATAATTGCTGCTTTAGACGCAGAGTAATTTGATTGACCAATGTTTCCTGTATGACCAACAACAGAAGTTATATTTATAATTCTTCCCCATTTTTTTTTTATCATAATTTTTGAAATTAAATTAGTTAAAAGAAAGTTAGAGTTCAAATTTGTTTTTATAACATTATCCCATTTTTCGGTGGTCATTCTTATAAATAAACTATCATCTGTTACTCCTGCATTGTTTACAAGAACATCAATTTGAATTGACTGTTTGACAAGGTTTTCAACGAGATTTTTAATTTGTTCTGTTTGTGATAAATCACATACAATTTTTTTTTTTACTGAAATCTCCTCTTTATCTAAATTTTCTAATTTTTGCTTATCTCTTCCGACTACTATTAAATCATATTTTTTTTGAAGCAACCTGCATATAGCTTTTCCGATTCCCCCCGTTGCACCAGTTATTAATAAATTTTTTTTCATAATAAGCTTTTATAATCTTGTAAAAATCTGTTTATGTCTAAGGCATCTGAAACATTTGAATAGTCTTTTTGTAAACCAATCCTTTTATTCAAACCGGTTAATACCTTCCCTGAACCAATCTCAATAACACTTTTGATATTTAAATCGGAAATTCTGTTAATACTTTCTCTCCATTTAACTCTGGAATAGACTTGATCTACAAGAAGTTTTTTTATTTTTTTTGGATCGTTTTCAAAATCAGCTGAAACATTGCTTATAAAATTTGTGTCTGGTTTTTTAATATCAATCTTTGCAAGTGTCTTCGCCATAATTTCAGATGCTGGGTTCATTAAGCTACAATGAAATGGGGCGCTAACATTCAAATCAATGATTGACCTTGCACCAGAATCTTTGAGTTCATCATTAATCAGTTCCAAACCCTTTTTTGTTCCTGATAGAATAACTTGACCTGGACAGTTGTCATTTGCTATTTCACACAAATTTTCGTCTTTTGTAATATTTTTTTTGAGTATATCCTCAATTTTTTTTATATCTAAACCTATTACAGCAACCATTCTTGTTTGAATGCCTTTAACAGAATCTTGCATTGCATTCCCTCTTGTTCTCAAGATTCTTGCTGTTGATTTCAAATCAATAGAATTAATTGCACAAAGCGCCGTGTATTCTCCAAGCGAATGTCCAAGAACGACTTCAACAAAATCAGAAATTTTTTTTCCTAGCTCATCTTCAATTAATCTTATTATTGCAATGCTTACCGCCATTAATGCAGGCTGAGCATTTGAAGTTTTTTTAAGATCTTCTTCCTTACCCTCAAAAATAATGCTTGTTAATTTTTGATTAAGTGAGTCATCTACCTCGTCAAAAACCTGTTGAGCAATTTTACTATTTTCATAGAGAGTTTTTCCCATCCCGACTTTCTGGGAGCCCTGTCCGGGAAAAATAAAAACAAAAGGTTTTATCATAATTTTTTATAAAGTATCTTTAAAATATATAACATTAATGTTATAAAACCACAAAATTAACCTTGCTAACAAAATTTAGCTAAATTTTTTTAAAAAATTTATCCATAAGGAGTAATGAAATGTTGTACGAAAATGTATTCGTTTTCAGTGGTCAAATATCCGATAAAGCTGCTGAAAAAAAATTAGATGACTTTTTAGATCAAATTAAAAAGCTTGGCGGTAAAATTCTTAAAAAAGAATCATGGGGACTAAGAACATTGGCCTATAAGATAAAAAAAAATTCAAAAGGATATTATTTTATGACAATCAGTGAGTCAGAATCTAATATATACGCAGATTTCGATAAGAAAGTGAAACAAGATGATGAATTCCTCAGGTTTCTTAATATAAAAATTAAATCATATGATAAAAATTCTTCATTATTAGATGATAGTAGATCTCAGGATATAAAATCATGAAAAATAAGGTTTTTGACAATACATCATCGCGTCTTTTATTTAATAAATCCTGTCCCTTATCAGGTAAAGATGCACCTGAAATTGATTATAAGAATCTTGCAATCTTAAAGAGATATACCACCGAAAAAGGAAAAATATTACCTAGTAGAGTCACTCAGGTTTGCACAAAAAAACAAAAAGAACTTTCCAAAGCGGTAAAAATAGCAAGATACTTAGCTCTTTTACCATATGTCTCAAATTAATGGTTCTAGGAAATAGAAACTCAATCTCTATTCTAATTTATTCATCACTTTTTTTATTAACACTAGAATCAATAATTTTAAAAATTTCTCCCCAGTTATTTCCTGTGTTTAATTCATTACCTATAATTTTTATAGGACAAATATTAAAAATTGAAGTTTTTCTGTCTAGTTTAATAATATCTAATTTTTTATTTTTGATTTTATGTTTAAGTAATTTTTTTGAGCTTGAAAAAAATATATCATTAAACTTTTTCTACAACTACACAATAGTCTCTGTATTGGTTTTTTTCTTTTTTGCATTGCTAAAATCTAGTCTTGAGAAGAAAAAATCATCTGACAAAGTTATAATTGCATTTATATTAGCTGTCCTCTTTACTGTAAATGGTCTTATATTCTTTTACTTTTCAAAAATTGACTACAGTAATTTAAAACTTTACTTCTCAAACATAGCTCAAAATATTACAGAAAATTCAGATACTAGTACAATAGAATTTAATGATGAATCAATCGAAAATATGATAAAAATTATTCCCTCCATAAATGCTTTAGTGTTTTTGACGACTTTCATAGTGAATTTTCAGATTGCTAGTTTTTTTTCAAAAAAACTTAATTTTGAAAAAAAATATAAACTCTTTTTAGACGATTTTTATGTTCCAAGATGGTATTTTTTTGTTTTTTTTCTAGTTATTATTCTATCATTCTATTCTAACAATGATTTTAAATTCTATTTTATTAATAGTTCAATTGTTTTAGGGTCTGTTTTTTTCTTCCAGGGTTCTAGAATCTTTAGCAGTAGTTTTGAAAAATTTAATATAAATATATATTTAAAAATTTTAATTATATTTTTACTTTTTATTTTTTTAGGTTATGTTCTTATTTTGATAATTTTTTTCTTGGGTTTTTATAACACTTTTAAAAAGCTTTTCTTAAGAAATATTAAAAAGGTTTGATTATTATGGAAGTTATTCTCTTAGAAAGTCTGAATAAACTTGGAAAAATTGGTGATGTAGTAAATGTTAAAGATGGTTTTGCTAGAAATTTTCTTATTCCTCAAAAAAAAGCTCTAAGAGCAAATAAACAAAATAAAGACTATTTTTCAAAAATTAAAGATGAAGTTTTAGAAAAAAATAATAAGATAATTGAAAATGCAAAATCTGTAATAAAAAAAATATCAGAAAAAGAGATCGTTTTCATTAGAAATGCTAGCGATAATGGGCAATTATATGGCTCGGTATCCCCAAAGGATATTTCAAGTTATTTTGAAAAACAAAAAATTGATATAAGACCATCTAATATTAATCTACATAATGTTATAAAAAAAATTGGAATCTATGATATTAATATCAAATTGCATGCTGATGTAAGTTGTAATTTAAAGATTAATGTTGCAACATCATTAGAAAATGCTAAATCACAAAAAGTAGAAGCTAATAAAGTTGAAGATAAAGATGAAAAGAAAATTACTTCAAAAGAAACTCCAAAATCATCTTCAAAAAAAACTGAAGAAAATCAGCTAAATTCTGCAAAAGAAGTGAAAAATGACGAAGAAAAAAAAGAATTATCAAAAAAGGAAAAATCACCAAAAAAAAGTACAACTCTAAAATCAGATAACAAAGAAGAAATTAAAAGTGCTGATAAACAAAAATGAGGTTTGTTCGAAATTCAATAATAAAACTTAAATTTTATTTCTAATGATCATAAGCCAGACCTTACTATTGTTGTTAGGTTTGTTTTTAGTCGTTAAAGGGGCTGATTTTCTTTTATCCAGCTCGATTGCACTTGGTAAAAGATTTAAAGTTTCTGAATTCTTTATTGGTCTAATTGTAATTGGTTTTGGGACATCTTTACCTGAATTATTAGTTTCAGTTGACGCGGTAATGAAAAATTCTCCCGGCTTGTCTATTGGAAATGTAATTGGCTCGAACATATCTAACTTACTTCTTGTTTTAGGTTTTGCGTTACTAATATCGGAATGTTTAGCTAAAAATGTATCTAAGTTTGATATACTCTTTCATTTTTTTATTCATATTATTTTTTTAATCTTATTTATTTTTTTTAAATTTGATTTCTTAGATGGTTTATTTTTTATAATACTATTCTTTTCATATCTATTTTTCTGTTTTAAAAAATCAGGGTCAGGTGAGACTGGGAATGTTCAATTTGAAAATGATAATTTATCAAACATTATATATAGAAACCCTATTAAGTGGGGAATCCCAGTAACAATTATATCTATCTTTTTAACTATTTTTGGAGCGGAGTTAACTGTTGTTTCAGCAATTAAGATTTCAGTCACTCTTGGTATATCTGAATCATTTTTAGGGTTGACAATTATTGCATTGGGAACATCACTTCCAGAGATAGCCACATCAATTAAAGCTGCAAAAAGAGGTAAATCAGAAATTATTCTTGGCAATATTATAGGTTCGAATATTTATAATTTGTTATTAATCTTAGGGATCTCCTCACTATTTAGTTCGTTTAGTTATGAAAAAGATACATTGCTAATTGAAATAATTTTTTTGACTTTTTGTACTTTAATTTTTTCGTTAATTATTTTTTACAAATCTTCAATCAGTAAAAGATACTCATATCTATTCTTATTTTTTTATATTATATATTTAATTTGGTTATATCTAACAAATTTCTAAAGTTTTACCCGTTATCCACTTAATCCACAGACAGAAAAATAATGCTTATATAATTTTTTTTGTTACTATCATTTAATGGTTACAGATCAAGGAAATAAACTCACTAATCTAGTTTCGCAGTCAACTAATATTTCAAGAGAGGTTCCAATTAATCCAGGAGCAGAACAAGCTCTTCTTGGTGCAATTATTTCAAACAATCTAGCTTTTGAAAAGGTTGAAAATTTTTTGGAATCAGAACATTTTTCAAGTAAAATCAATGCAATAATATTCAAAACACTTAAAAAATTAATAACTAATGATCAAGTTGCGGATATAAACACTCTTAAGGTATTTTTGGAAAATGATGAAGAATTTGAAAGTGGAGGAGGGTTACCTTACCTTCTAGGTATAATTGAGAATTCAATAAGTATAATAAATTCAAAACAATATGGTGAGTTGATATATGATCTCTTCCTAAGAAGAAAATTAATTGACCTAGGAACGGATCTTATAAATGAATCTTATAGCAATTTTAATGATCAAGATTCTGTTGAAATAATTGAAAGAACTGAATCAGGTTTATTTAACTTGGCCAATCAGGGAGATTTCGAAAGAGGACCAAAACAATTTGATGATGTATTAGTAGAAACTCTTAATTATGCCGAAAAAGCATTCAAAAAAAGTTCTGATGTAGTTGGTTTAAAAACAGGGTTGGCAGATTTTGATAAAAAAATTGGTGGACTACATAAGTCAGATTTAATAATTATAGCAGGCAGACCTTCAATGGGGAAAACTGCGTTCGCAACTAATATTGCCTCAAACATATGTCAATTTACAGAAAAAAGTGATTCCAAAAAAAAAAATGTACTTTTCTTTTCTCTTGAGATGTCATCAGAACAACTTGCAACAAGACTAATTTCAGAAATTTCAAAAATTTCATCAGAAAATATAAGGACTGGCAACCTCTCAAAAAGAGACTTTGAGTCTATAATTAAAGGAAGTGAAAAATTAAAATCACTATCTCTTTATATTGATGACTCCCCAGCACTTACTGTTTCGTCTGTAAGAAGTAGGGCTAGAAGACTTAAAAGAAAGCAAGGTTTAGATTTAATCATCTTAGATTACCTTCAATTAATTAATAGTGATTCTAGGAGTACAACCGAAAATAGAGTTAAAGAAATATCGGATATAACACGAGGACTAAAAGCTATTGCCAAAGAATTGAATATACCAGTTATTGCCTTGTCCCAACTTTCAAGAAAAGTTGAAGATAGAGATGAAAAAAGACCCCAACTTGCCGATCTCAGAGAATCTGGATCAATTGAACAAGATGCTGATTTGGTAGTTTTCTTATATAGAGAAGAATATTATTTAGCTAGAACAGAGCCAGCAGAAGGAACAGAAAAACACATGATGTGGACAAGCAAAATGGAGAAAGTGCATAATATTGCTGAAGCAATAGTTGCAAAACACAGGCATGGACCTATCTCAAGGGTTAAGTTGCATTTCAACGCATCAACAACAAAATTTTCTGACCTTGCTAATTCAGGACTAACTGAACAATAGTTTTTAAATTAACCTTTTGGTTTTAATAATATCCAAATTTCAAATATTGTTGGTATTCAATTAAAAAATACTTATGATTACAAAATTATGAATCAATTTTTAAAAAAATTCATAAATTATTTAAAAAAAATAGGTGATTTATCTTTTGGGATTTTTTGCTCAATAGGTGAAATTGTTTTATTTTTTATTGAATGTGTTAAATACATATTTCTTGATAAATTTTATCCAAAAGTATTTTTAGCTCAGTTAATAAAAATTGGTTATAACTCATTACCAGTTGTAGGTTTAACATCAATCTTTACAGGAATGGTTCTTGCTCTACAATCTTATACTGGGTTTTCCAGATTTTCGGCCGAAAGTGCTATTCCCAATGTAGTTGTTTTATCTATTACTAGAGAGTTGGCTCCTGTGTTGGCAGGGCTTATGGTTGCAGGAAGATCTGGAGCTGCTATTGCAGCTGAAATTGGTACAATGAAGGTAACAGAACAAATCGACGCTTTAAAGACCCTCTCCACAAATCCATATAACTATTTAATTGTTCCAAGAATATTAGCTGGTTTGATTTCATTACCATTTCTTGTTTTTATCGGAGATATAATTGGTGTATTTGGGGGGTATTTAATTTGTACCCAAGTTTTAAACTTCAATCCAACGGTATATTTACAAAATACCTTTAATTTTGTCCAATTTCTCGATGTATTTTCTGGACTTGTAAAGGCATGCGTTTTTGGATTTATAATTACTTTTATGGGTTGTTACCACGGTTTCAATGCAAAGGGAGGTGCGCAAGGTGTTGGTATGTCCACAACATACTCTGTAGTCTCATCATCAATATTAATTCTACTAACAAATTATATATTAACATCATTATTTTTTGATCTATGAGAAGATTAAAAATAAATATTGAAAATTTGTCAAAAAGTTTTAGTGGAAAGAATGTTCTAAAAAAATTAAATCTTAAGGTTTATGAATCTGAATCTTTGGCAATTATAGGAGAATCTGGTTCTGGAAAATCAGTACTAACAAAGTGTATAGATGGTTTGTTGGATTATGATTCTGGCTTTATATCTTATGATAAAATAAGAAATATTAAGGAATTAAATTCAAAAAAAAAAAATGCTTACATGACAAAATTTGGAATTCTTTTTCAAAATGCAGCTTTATTCGATAGCTTAACAATAGAGGAAAATCTCAGATTTGCCAAAAAAGATTGTGATCTTTCGAAAATCTTAGTTGATGTTTCGTTACCTAAATCTATACTTCAAGAATACCCATCGAATTTGTCTATCGGGGTTCAAAAAAGGATAGGGTTAGCTCGGGCTATCCTCAAAGATCCAGAGATATTGATTTTGGATGAACCAACCACTGGGCTAGACCCTATAATTGGTCGACAAATTATTTTGCTAATCAAAAAACTTGTAAAAAAAAACAAGATTACAACAATAACTGTCACTCATGATATGGAGAGTGTTTACGAATTTTCAGACTATACGGCATTTATTAAAAATGGAAAAATCTCATGGTATGGTAAATCAAAAGATATTTTAAAAAGTAGAAATAAGCCATTAATTAATTTTATTAATGGAATTTACTGACTCTGGAGTAGACCGTTGGAAACATACCTTATTTTTGATTTTACAATTTTGGCAATAATACTTTTGTCAGCTTTTTTTTCATTTTGGAGAGGGTTTTCACTTGAGTCACTCTCACTATTTACCTGGATTCTATCTTTTATATTATCATACAATCTTGGTGGGCATTTTGTTAATAATGTAAATAAACTCCTGGATAACTTATTGATTTCCAGTATCCTTTCATATGTTTTAACTTTTTTATTAATATTTTTTTTTCTTTCTTATATTACTCAAAAGTTTTCGGTATCTATTAAAAAAAGTTATATAGGGATAATTGATAGAACAGCTGGCTTTTTTTTTGGTATTTTAAGAGGTTATTTATTAGTCAGTCTCTGCTTATTTATTTTTCATTATTTTTTTAAAGAAAAAGAAATTCAATGGATTGAAAAATCAAAATTTAATTTTATCATATTAATTACCAATGAAAAAATTCTCAATTCAATCAACAAAGAAAATGAATTTTCTAAAAGATTTAGAGAAGACATCGAGAAAAAATCTGAAAAATTATTTGAAAAAAGTATTGATTCACATATAAAACTAAAGAAGACAATCGATGAAACATCAAAAACCTATAATGAAAGTGACAAAAAAAATTTGGAATACCTTATAGAGAATCTGGAATAGTGTGAAATATTTCTTTTCAAAAAATAAACCTCAAGAGGAATGTGGAGTTTTTGGTATATCTAATCATAATGAAGCAGCCAAACTCACTGTATTAGGTTTACATGCACTGCAACATAGAGGTCAGGACTCAGCAGGAATGGTTACATCTGATCATAACAATTTTTTTGCACATAGAGGAATGGGACAGGTATCCGAAGTATTTTCTGACAATAAATTACTAAATGAATTAAAAGGGGAAATCTGCATTGGTCACAATAGATATGGAACAACAGGTGAATCTGCTCTAAAAAATGTCCAACCTTTATTTTCAGAATTAAATATTGGTGGAATAGCAATAGCTCATAACGGCAACTTAACAAATACTCACAAACTAAAAGATCAGTTAATAAAGTCTGGTTCAATTTTTCAATCTACATCCGATACCGAAGTTATACTTCACCTTATTTCTACTGCAAAGGGGACACTTATTGATAGACTTATTTACGCGCTACATTCAATTTCCGGTGCTTTTTCCTTAATACTAATGACTAACAATACGCTGATAGCTGTTCGAGACCCATTTGGTATAAGACCACTAGTATTAGGAAAGTTAGGTGAATCTTTTGTTTTAAGTTCCGAGAGTTGTGGCCTTGATATTATTGGTGCAGAACTTATTAGAGACATTGAGCCTGGTGAAATTGTTGTAATTAAAAAAAATACAATCGAATCTGTGAGACCATTTAAAAAAACAAAACTAAGACCTTGTCTTTTCGAATATATATATTTTTCAAGGCCTGATAGTATTCTTCAAGGAAGAAATGTTTATGATGTAAGGAAAAAAATTGGGTACCAACTTGCAAAAGAAAATCTAGGAGATAGACAGTTGGTTGACATAGTGGTACCAATTCCTGACTCCGGAAATGCATCTGCATTGGGTTATGCTGAAAAAATCAAAAAGCCATTTGAGTTTGGTATTATTAGAAACCACTACACGGGGAGAACTTTTATTCAAGATTCACACTCAATAAGAAATTTATCTGTAAAACTTAAGCATAATCCTAATTTATCTTCATTAAAGAATAAAAATGTTGCTCTCATTGATGATTCAATTGTTCGAGGAACGACTTCAGTAAAAATCGTTGAAATGTTGAGAAATTCTGGAGTAAAAAAAATTCATATGAGAATAGCAAGCCCACCAGTTAAACATCCTTGTTTTTATGGTATCGACACCCCAACAATGGAAGAATTATTAGCATCAAAGTATTCAATTAAACAAATTAAAGAATTTATAGGTGTTGACTCTATCAAATTTATAAGCCTTGACGGTGTATACAGAGCATTAGGGTATCCTGTGGGTAGAGATGAGAAAGATCCGAAATTTACTGATCATTACTTCAGTGGAGATTATCCTGTGGAATTAATAGACCAAAAATCTGGCACGATACCATCTCAACTTTCTTTATTAATTGAAACAAAATAATTTTTTCATGATCACGCTTAAAGGTAGTAATGGAATCATTTTTGGGTCCACAGGATATCTGGGTCACAGGCTTGCTTTAAGATTATCACAACTTGGCTGTAAACTAATTTTGCATGGGAGATCGATAGAAAAACTTAGCAAATTAGATGATGAAATTAAAACATTGGGGGTAAAGCAGATTCTTCTTCAATCAGATATCCTTGATAAAAAATTTTATACTGAATTACTAAACCTTGTTTCATCCAGGTTTGAAGCTCTAGACTTTTTGATAAATGTCACTGGAAATTTCAATAGACTAGCACCCCTTACTCATTTTTCTCATAAAGAATGGAATGATATGATTGAAATAAATCTCAGCTCATTTTGGAGAACATTAAAAGAGTTAGAATTACTTCTTAATAAGTCACCTAAACCCAAAGTAATTTTTTTAAATAACGAAATAATTGGTAAGGGAAAAGCTTTTTATAATATTTTTAGCATTACAAATGCGGCAATGGAATCCATGGCTAAAATCTACTTTGAGGAGAACAAAAGACTCAATATTCAAATTAAACTAATTAATTTGAAAAGTTTAAACCAAGGAATAACTTCTATTCTAAATAACGAGACTAAAGTCCAAGAATCCTCAAAAAAGATAATTGAAAAAATAATTAAAATAGGTTTTTCTGATCAAAAAGACAAATTTTATTTTAATATCTAACTATAAAGTGATTTCGTAATTGTTTCATACCAACCATATGCATGTTGTGATTCTTCAAACCTTTCTTCATGGTTTGATAAAATATCACTCTGTTTGCTTCCTAATGATACAATTCTATCTTTTGAAGAGTTTAACTTATACCATGCGGTAATAGAGAAAGCTCTATTTTTAGATGAAAAACTATAACAAGTATTTAAAAAAACTGGATCAATAAAATCTTTTTGAAGAATAAGATTAACTAGATTAATTGAAAGAATATTAGCTTGACTATTGGCTGAAAAAGCAGACTTTGGCATATCCCCAGCATCAATTGAATCGCCAACAACAAATATGTCTTTTTGTCCATTAACCTCAAAAGTCATTGGATTCACTTGACACCAATCATGATCACAGAGATTAGAGTCAGAAAGTAAATTAGAAGCTTTTTGCTCTGGAATTATATGAATTAAGTCAGCTTGTAATTTAGTTCCATTCGAAGTCTCTATAATTTTATTTTTTTGGTCAAGAGAAACAATTTGCCCCCCCTGATCTCTGCTTATCCATTTTATCGAATCTGTATAATGATCTTTCCACTCCTGAAGAAAAATTTCTTTCTTAGTGAAAGAGTTTTTTGCGTCAAAAACATATATCTTATATTTAAGTCCCTTTTTTTTTAAATAATAAGCAATCATTGAGGCTCTTTCATAAGGTGCTGGAGGGCATCTGTAGGGATAATCAGGCGCAGAAATTATAATTTTAGAATTATTTTCTAATCTATTTAATCTTTTTTTAAAATTTATTAGTTTTTTTTCACCATCCCAACAATGCGGCACATGTGAATCATTATCTAAAGAATATCCAGAAATTTGATCTTTTTTGAAACCTATTCCAGGAGAAAGAATCAAAAAGTCGTAGTCAAGAGTATCATGATCATTAAAAAAAACCTTTTTTTTTTCAGAGTCTATATACCTTACATTTGAATTATTAAATTTAATATTAGGGTCGAATGTAATTGAGCTATAGTTCATAATATCTCCGATCACAAGGTTTGAAAAAGGACAAGTTTGTATTTTTTCATTCTTCTCTATGACAACTAAATCTAAAATTCTAGAAAAATTAGAGAGATATTTGACGCATGTTGCCCCGCCAAAACCCAATCCTATTACAACAACTTTAGGCCTATTATGAGCGAAAATTTTTTTAGAAAATAAAATTTGATTCAACAATACAAATAATGTCAATTTAGAAATATCTTTTATAAATTTTCTTCTATTTTTTTGGATTTTTTTCATAAATATAATTTGCAATTTTTAAAATGTCCTGTTTTGAAAGAACTTTTGTTATTCTAACCATTACAGAGTTTTCTTGAGAAAATTTGTATTGATTCATCCTTTTAACAAATTGATTTTTTTTTAAATCTTTCAAGGACTTTATATATTGATTGCCTTCATAATTCTCTCCATGACACGATTTGCAATTCTCTACTATTATGGAAATCTCTATAGAATCAGATTCTACATTTGAAATTTGACTGAAATAACAAAAAAAAAATAAAAATATAATTTTATTTTGCATTGAAAGGGTTCTCGGATTTCTTGAAAATTATCTTTAATGGCAAGCCATCCATTCCAAAATACTTTTTTAGATTATTTTCTAAGTATCTCTTGTATGGATCTTTTAATATCTCTGGGTAATTCATAAAAATATTAAACTTCGGAGGAGAGGTATTAACTTGCATAATAAATTTTAATTTTACAATATTACCTCTATGCATTGGTGGAGGGTTTTTCTTCATAATCATATTTAACCAATTATTTAATCTACCAGTTGAAATTCTTCGGCTCCACAATTTAATTTGTGAATTTATTCCCTCTATCAATGAATCAAACCCAATTTTTTCCTTTGCTGAAACAAAATAGATCGGAACACCTTTTATTCTTGGATTGAGGTTATATATTCGTTCAATAATATTTTTTTTTGAATAATTTTTTATCTTATCAATTTTATTAATCAGTAAAAACATACATCTATTTTCTTCATATACTAGTTTGATTATTTTTGAATGGAGTTTTTCAAAATAGTCTTCAATATCAATAACAATTAAAATAAATTTTGATAATCTTATTTTTTTTTTGGTGATATCCATTGAGAGTTTTTCAACTAAATTATCTTTTATTCTTGTTTTGGTGAAGCCTGCAGTATCAATGATTTTTAATTTAATATTTTTAGCTTTGATAAAAGTTTCCACTGAATCTCTTGTTAAATTTGGCATTTCTCCCGTTAGTGAAATTTCCTCTCCTTTCAACACATTAAGAATTGAGGATTTTCCGGAGTTAGTTTTTCCTACAATAGCTATTGAGATATCAAATTTTTCAAGATCTTCATCCTCAATGATGCCTTCAGGAAGTTTTTCAGTTATAGTAAGTAAAAGTTGATCAATCCCTTGATTATGAGAGGCTGATACCATCACTGGTTCTCCAAAGCCTAAATTAAAAGAATCATTTAAGATCTTTGCATCAAGCTTTCCTTCACTTTTATTGATGACAAGTATTATTTTCTTTCCGCTCTTCCTTATTCTTCTTACTACATCATAGTCTTGGGTTGTTAAGGGTTCTTTTCCATCAATAACAAAAATAATAAGAGTACATTTTTTTAAAAAATTATTATTTTTTTCTTGAATTTTTTTTTCTATTGCACTTTTAGGTTTAAATATTCCAGGGGAATCAATCAAATCGAAATTCTTATCAAAAGCTTTTATTTTCTTATATTTTAGATCTCTTGTAAGTCCAGAAAAGTTATCCTCAATTGCCATTTTCTTTCCTAGCATAACATTGAACAAGGAAGACTTTCCAACATTTGGTTTTCCTAAAATAATAACTTTGTTCAACATTTTAACCTAAAATAAATAAAGTGCCTTCTTCAGAAATCAAAAAAATATTCTCCTTAACTTGAAAAGGGTTTGTCAAAATCCCTTCATCAAATTTTGTTTTACTAAGAATTCTCCCTGTAAAAGGAGAGAGAGATAAAACCAAACCTTTTGAATTTACTACTAATAATTTATTAGTTGAAAGTAAAGGACCATACCAATTTATTTCTTCACCTTTATTTGAAATTTTTAACTGAACCGCCCACAATAATTTTCCGTTTGTTTTATCCAAACATAGAAGTTTCCCAGATGTATCTAAAATAAACATTGTGTCAGCAGAAATCACCAAAGGATTAATTGATGAAACTTTAATATTCCATTTTTCTCTACCAGTTTTTAAGTCATAAACCATGAGTTTTTCAGAGAAAGAAGGTACATAAACATTATCTTTCACTATGGTTGCAGGTGCTTGGATATCATTTACATTACTTTTTACAAAAAAACTATGAGAACTTAAATTATCAAACCAAATTGTAGAGCCATCACTATCATTTAAAGCATAAATCTCTCCTGATGAATAAGTTACTATTAATATATTTTCTTCAATTATCGGTTTCGAACCACCAATTATTGATATTTCCTCAATATTACCAGTGTGTGCCCACAATGTTTCACCATTTAACTTATTCAAAGCAAATGTTTGATTGTCATCAGAAATTACGAATAACTTATTTTCATAAGCAAGTGGTGGGCGTGAAAATTGAATAAGAAAACTCTTTGTCCATTCAATTTTAGCCTTTAAAATATCTATACAATAGACATTACCAAGACCAGTTGTAACATACAGGAATTTTTCATCTAATGATAATCCACCAATAAAAGAAAAATTCTCAGATTTTTCCTTCTCTAATTTTATCTTCCAAATTGTTTTTCCATTTGTTAGGTTTTTAGCAAAAATATTAAAACTATTATCAGAATAAAAAATTACATTTCCGTTAATCACTGGCGAAACAATGTATTCAATATTTTTAAAATTTAAATCACCCAGTTCAATTCTCTTTATAAGTTTGAGATTTGGCTTGCTTTTAAAATGAAAGAGATGATTTCTAGTATTTTGATATTGTTGATTCCAAGAATATATAGAAAATGGTTCATCAATAGTAATTTTTTTGCTAGTTTTAACAATAAGTTCATCTTCGTTGGAAAATATACTTTCTCTTTTTCCTGGAAGGATCTTATCTTCCTCTTCCTCAAAATAAGCACAAGAGTTTAAGTTAAAGAAAAAAAAAATTAAAAATAATAATTTTAGTTTTGACAATATTTCTAATCCTCTAAGAATTCTATCATATTTCGAGCTCTTTTAGATAAAGATGATGGTGAACTCTTCATTTCAAGGATATTTTTAAAAGTTTCTTTTGCAGATTTTTTATCATTCTTCTTTAAGAATATAAAAGCTTTCAATTCTAATGCTGAGGATTTCCAAATATTACTCGCCTCTAATGGTTTTACTTTTTCTAATAAAATGTCAGGATCAGATTTATCCATAGAATTTATTACAAAAAGAATTGTTGCAATATCCCTAAAGGATTGATCGATTGCATTTTTTTCCAAATCTAAATATATATCTAAACCTTTTTCAATGTTTCCATTTTCTATTAATAAGGAAGCCTTTTTCATTTTTGCAATTGTTGCATACCCATCTGAACCTTTGTCCACAATACTGTCTAAAGCGATTAGTGCTGCATCAATATCTTCTTCTTTTGCTAATTGAACAGCTGCGGTAAAGTCATCACCAAGTTTTTGGTTATTTTTTTTTGTATAATTCTCCCAAAAAACAAAGCCAGAAGTAAAAATAACTATACCAAGAGAAACACTAACTACATAGGGTAGAACTTTTTTCCAAAGTTTGATCCTTTGCTCTTCCCTAATATCTTCATCTACTTCTCTTATAAATTCTTCACTCATTTTAAATTTTCTAATATTTTTATTTTTTTTTAATTTTTATAACATAAAATTAAGTATTGTATTTAAAGAGAATTAAAAAAAATTCAATATATATTTGGTGTTATGAAATTAGTCAGATTTGAAAAAAAAGAAATTAACCTAATTATGGATGTTTACTCGAAAAAAATATCTATTGGCGAATGGAAGGATTATTCAATAAGTTTTAGAAAAAACTATGCGATCTTCGCTATTCACAAATCCTTTAAACTTGGCCCTTATTTTGAAATCAAAAAAAGCAAGTTTAGTAATTGCCACTTTACACTATCATTTCAAAATAATGTAGTAGTTACATCACATAAACTTAACAAGCTAATAAGTTATTTAAAAAAACCAAACTTAAAGTTAGTCAGATAGTTTTTTTATCCCTGAGGTATAGCTTTCGTTCTTACTTTTGCTTATTCTTTGATATCCCATGACACCATTAAAAAAGTAATCCTTTTTTCCAGATTTCCAGAAAATCTCTAAGTTACCGTCAACTATTTTCCATTTACCATTATCACCTGAACCATAATCTGTTTTTGCACCACCATCATCATCAATTATAATTCGGAATTCTGATTGCCATTTATCTAAAGCAATCCACTCACCAACCCAAGGATTGTTAGAATAAGCAAAACTAAACCAAAAAAGTAGAAATAAAAAAATAGGCAATTTAAACATTTTGTCTCTCTCTAACTAGCTTAAGAATTTTTTTTTTTTCCATATCAGTTAATGTTTTCCATCCAGCAATCTCCTGAGAAGTCCTAAGGCAACCTATGCACAGACCAGTCTTGGTATCCAATTCGCATATACTTATACATGGTGATTTTATTTTCATATTGAATCTTTTATACCATTGATAATGAATTCTACAGACAATGCACCTAGCAAAAGACCAAAAATTTTCTGTAAAACCTTTATTACAGTTACATTTAGTTTTCTAGAAATATAATTAGAAAAAATAATAATTAAAGAAGTTAGAAATAAAATTATTAAAATTGGTAAAATTTGTTCATAGAAACTTACAAAAGAATTTTCATAATTTTTTGATATAAGAACAGATAATGTTATCGCTGATGGACCAGCTACCAAAGGTATTGAAACAGGAAAAACAGCCAAACTATTTAATTGAGTTTCATCGATGATTTCATTTGTCAGATTTTTTTTTCTTTCAATTCTTTTTTCAAAAACCATCTCATAGGAAATAAACAAGAGAAATATTCCTCCAATAATTTGGAATGACTGTAATGATATACCCATAAAAATCAAAAAATTATTTCCGAAAAATGAAAAAAATGTTAGTACAAAAGATGAAATAATAAAAACAAAAAATGAAAATTTTTTTATATTTTTTTCTTCAAGGTTTGCAGTTATTACCGCGAAGAGAGGAATAAGTGATATGGGATCAACTGCAACGAGTGTCTTAAAAAGGTTTTGAAGAAAAATATCATGCATTTAATTAATAAATTTGTTGTTATTTCTTTTTATGAATTTATTAATCTTGATAACATAGAACAACTAAAAATTTATTTTTCTGATTTTTTAAAAAAAAATAATTTTAAAGGAACTATAATCCTTGCAAAAGAGGGAATAAATGGAACTGTGTCATGTAAAAATGAAAAAGTGAATTTTTTTTCAAATTTTCTCAACAAGCATTTAAAAAGAAAAATAAAGTTAAAGATTAATAAACATCATAATCATGTTTTCTTAAGACTTAAAATTAAGATTAAAAAAGAGATTATCAAGTTGGGTTTGGATGATAATTCTGAAAGAAAAAAGACAGGAAGTTATGTTGACCCAAAAAAATGGGATAATCTCATTAATAGCGACAATGTGATTACAATTGATACAAGAAATCATTATGAATCAGAAATTGGAACATTCAAAAAATGTTTAGAAACTAATACATCAAATTTTACAGAATTCCCAAATTGGTATGAGAAAAACAAAAAATATCTTAAAAATAAAAAAATTGCAATGTTTTGTACTGGTGGTATTAGGTGTGAAAAAGCCAGTAGTTTTCTAATAAATAAGGGTTTTGAGCAAATCTATCAACTTGATGGAGGAATTATAAACTATTTAGAAAAAACTAAAAATAAGAATAAAGAGTGGACAGGAGAATGTTTTGTTTTTGATGAGAGAGTGTCAGTCAATGAAAACCTGGAAAAGGGTGAATATGATCAGTGTTTTGCCTGTAGATCAGCTATTACCGACCAAGATAAAAAATCAAAAAAATATAAAAAAGGGGTTTATTGCCCAAAATGTAAGGATTATACATCATTAAATCAAAAGAAGGGTTTTAGTGAAAGAAATAGACAAATAGAAATTGCCAAGAAAAAAGGAATCAAACATCTAGGAAGTTAGTCATTCCCTACTTTTGGTATTGAGTATTTTTTCATTTTTTCAATCAGAGTAGTTCTATTTATTTTTAGACTTTTAGATGCTTCTGTAACTGATCCACTTGACTTTCTCAGTGCACCTTCAATAAGAATATATTCAACCTCCCCCAAGTGTCTTCTCAAATCAATTTGGTCAAGATACTCAAACCATTTTTTATAGTGATTGGGATGAGGCATTGATATTTCATTTGAATCATCATTTTCTTTTTCTTCATTTATATCTGCAAGTTCTGATGTCATATCCCAGATAATTTTCTTTTCTTCTTTAAAATCAGGAAGATTAATTTTAAGTAAATTTTCTCTTATATTTTTTGCATTTATTTTTTTATTTGAAAAAATTATTGTTGACCTTTCAATTACATTTCTAAGTTCTCTTACATTTCCCGGCCATATATATTCTTTTAATGCTGAAATTGCTGAATCTTCAAATAATGGAATTTTAGAGCCACTTGTTTCAATTTCACTTAAAATATGTTCAATTAATTCTGGGATATCATCTTTTCTCTCAGACAGTGTAGGGATCTCAATTGGAAAAACATTAATTCTATAAAAAAGGTCAGCTCTAAATAATCCCTCTTCAATCTTTTTTTCTATATTCTGATGAGTTGCACAAATCAATCTTAGATCTAAATTTATTTCACCTTTTCCACCAACCCTCTGGATTTTTCTTGTTTCTATAGCCCTCAATAATTTTGCTTGAAGAGAAAGAGGCATATCGCCAATTTCATCTAAAAAGAGAGTACCATTATTTGAGGCTTCAAATCTTCCTTCTCTTTTTGAGTCGGCTCCTGTAAAAGCTCCCTTTTCGTGACCAAACAATTCAGATTCTAATAGTTCTGATGGTATTGCAGCACAATTAACATTAATTAAATCCCCTTTTCTTTTTGATTGATCATGAATAGCTCGAGCAACAACATCTTTTCCACAACCGGTTTCACCTCTTAGTAAAACAGTTGACCCAGAGACGGAAACCATCTCTACTAGTTTTCTTAACTGCTTAGTTGCATCGCAACTTCCTTTAATTATCTCAGTCATACATAAATACAATAAAAATAATGTCAGAAAAATGACAATAAGGAAATTTAAAAAAATAAAAATTTGAAATGTCTTTCGTAAGTAATTGATTTTAATGATTTTTAAAAAAAAATAAAAAAAATAAAACAATTTGGTAAGCTTCTTGCTTTTAGTAAATCAAAACAGTTTAAAGGCGAGATATGAAAGAAATATTAATTTTAAAAGATAGTTTTGAACAATTTGAAAAGTTGTCAGACTTTTTAAATGACAAAAATATAAAAAATTCCGTAATTAATTCTAATGATACTAAAAGTTTAGAAAAAAATAAATCAACTCTTATTTGCTCTAATAAATTCAATAATGAAATTGGAGGAAAGTCAGAGTTACTTAAAGTCTCTAGAAATATTGGTTCTACAAGTATAATTGTTCTTAATGAATCAAAAGAAAATAAATTTTCGATAAATGAAGATCTAGGTGGAGCATACCTAGAAATCATGTTTAATGGGATTGATGAAGTAGTTAAAGAAATAATTTTTCAGATCTTAACTACTGAAAACTTCAGTTTTTCAGATACAAAAACACATTCTTTGGTAAAAATGGCAAAAAAAGTAGCTCAAACAGATGTTACGGTTTTTATCTATGGACCAACCGGGACAGGAAAAGAAGTTATTTCAAATTTCATTCATCAGAATTCTGGAAGGTCAGAAAAACCCTTTGTTGCTATCAACTGTGCAGCAATTCCAGAAAATATGCTAGAGGCGATGCTTTTTGGTCACGAAAAAGGGGCTTTTACAGGTGCTTCTTCAGCAAACAAGGGTATCTTCAGGGCAGCAGACACAGGCACTCTTCTTCTTGATGAAATTTCTGAAATGCCACTTTCACTTCAAGCAAAGTTATTGAGGGTTCTCCAAGAAAAGAAGGTTACACCAATTGGAGGACAAAGAGATATTGATGTTGATGTAAGGGTTATTGCTACAACTAATCGTAATATGATTGAAGAAGTTAAAGATAAGAAATTTAGAGAAGATCTCTATTACAGATTAAATGTATTTCCAATAGAAACCTGTAATCTGTCAGAAAGACCTAATGATATTATTCCAATAAGTGTGGCTTTACTCAAAAGACATTCAGGTATAACTAAATTGCCATTTATAACAAACAAAGCCAGAGAATTATTGAAAGGCTATAATTGGCCAGGAAATGTTAGAGAACTTGAGAATGTTTTACAGAGAGCAATTGTTTTATGTGATGGAGAAATTATAGATGAAAAAGATATAATGATCGACATTAATTCTAAGAATGATTTTTATTCAAATTTGAGTGAGAATGAGGAAGTAAAGCAAGCAGTGATTTAATATTAATATAAAAAAATAAGGATATAAAATAATGAAACCTAACTTAACAACTGTATTTAAACCTAACTTGGTTGAAGCCAACAACAATCAAACACAAATTAAAAATCTTCAAGAAGATGTTGCCAAGTTAACACCTAAAATCGAAGAAAATAAAAGCGATAATTTTCTGGAAAGTGTTAAAAATGCAATTGATCAGGTTTCAGAAAGCCAAGTAAAAAGTGCTGAACTGACAAAAAACTATGAACTTGGTTTAGAAAACGATCTAACAAAAGTAATGATTAACCAGCAACTTGCTGGACTTGGTTTTCAAATGACATTGAATGTTAGAAACAAAGTACTAACAGCATATAAAGATATTATGAATATGCCTGTTTAAAAAAGGATAGATTATGGCTGAACAAACTCAAACATCTGAAATTACAACTGCTAATCAAGATACAAATACTAATTTGATTGCTAATATTGGAAATACTTTAGATAAACTAAGAAAGTTTTCTAATGAACCTGCTGTACAAAGATCCATACCTGTGATGATTACTCTTTTTGTGATATTCATTGGTTTAGTACTTTTTGTTTCATTCAGAGAACCCTCGAGAACAACTCTTTTTTCCTCATTACCAGAACATGAAAAATCAAGAGTCATGGAAGTATTAAGAAATAATGGTATTGATGTTTCTATTGACTCAACAACTGGGGAAATACTTGTTCCTGCTCCAGAATATTATGAAGCTAAAATGAAATTAGCTGCTGAAGGTCTTCCGAGCTCAGTTCCCCAGGGGTACGATTTACTTGAAAAAATACCAATGGGAACCAGTAGGTCTGTTGAATTTATGAAAATGAAACAAACTCAGGAAATCGAATTGGCAAGATCAATTAATGAAATAGCTCATATCACTGGAGCTAGAGTTCACCTCGCAATTCCAGAGAGATCAGTTTTTGTTCGAGACGCTGCATCTCCAACTGCATCAGTTTTTGTAAAATTAGCGGATGGGAGAATATTAAATAGAGAGCAAATAAGATCTATTGTGCACATAGTCTCTTCATCAATTCCAAATATGTCATCTGATAATGTAACGGTTGTAGATCAGTATGGTACATTATTATCAAAACCAGAGGATGATCCTAATATTGCGTTAACAGAAAAACAATTAAACCACAGAATAAAAATTGAATCCTTGTATCGAGAAAGAATATTATCGCTAGTTTCCCCGATAGTAGGTGCAGGGAATCTTACAGCACAAGTAAATGTTGAGATGGATTTCACAAACACCCAAACTACTGAGGAAACATTTGATCCTGAAAGTATAGCTACACGGAGTGAGCAAAACAGTGCTGATGAATCAACAGATAGACCAGCTAGAGGTATTCCGGGTGCTGTAGCTAACCAGGCACCGTTAGCAGCAGATCTTCAAATAGATGCCCCAACTGAAGAAACTGAACAAGAATTTAAACAAAGGTCAACATCTAATGTTAAAAACTACGAAGTTAGTAAAAAACTTAGTACAGTTGTAGGACAAATTGGTAAAATAAGAAAAGTTAAAACTGCTGTATTAGTTAAAAATAAAATCGTAGAAACACCTGAGGGCACAACAATTACCGAACCGCTCAGTGCAGAAGATAGTGAGAAGATTTCTTCACTTGTAAAAGAAGCTGTAGGATTTAATGGTGATAGAGGAGACAGCATTGTTGTGACTAGCGGTGATTTTATTGAGGAAATGGATTTAGTTAGTGTTAATTGGTATGAAGAATCTTGGTTTCAAAATCTAATTGGTCAACTTTCTACCGTACTTATTCTTGCAATTATAACTTTTGGAGCACTCAAGCCTCTACTTAATAGAATTCTTGTGCCATCTGCTGGTGCTGCTGGTGCTCCGAGCGGAGCTATGTCTGAAGAGGACCTTGAGGCTGAACCAGAGGAAGAAGTAGAAGTTCAAGAAGGAGAATCTTTAGAGGATATAAAGGCTAAATTGAAACCGAAGAAAACTGCAATTTCAGCTGAAATGCTAGATACAGCAAATACTTATGATGATAAAGTTGCAGTAATAAGAATGATTGTTGGCGATGAGGCAGGAAAAGTATCAAATGTCTTTAGACAACTAATGAAAAAAGATGCATAGTAATAATTAGTAGGGGTATTTTATGGCTGAAAAACAAAAAGAAGAAAATAATGAAGAAGAGTTATCTAATTTTGAGAAATTAAATAGTACACAAAAATGTGCAATCTTGATGATGTTACTTGGAGAGGAAGAGGCTTCAGAAATTTTGAGGAACCTTGGTCCTAAAGAAGTGCAACAACTTGGGAAAGAAATGTACAATGTTCAAGGGCTTGATCAAGATACAGTTAACAAAGTACTTGATGAATTTTTGGCAATCATAAAAACTCAAACTGATCTAGGGATGGGTTCATCGAATTACATAAAAAATGTAATGACAAAAGCTCTTGGAGAAAATAAAGCTCAATCGGTTTTAGGGAGAATCACACCTACTGAGAGCGACAAACCCATTGAAATTTTAGATTGGATGGATGCAAGATCAGTTGCGGAACTTATTTCAGACGAACATCCACAAATAATGGCATTAATAATTTCTTATTTAGAGGCTGGTGTAGCTGCTGATGTTTTAGTACTTTTACCGGAAGATATTCAAGCGGATTTGATTCATAGAGTTGCTACTTTAGAAACAGTACAACCCGATGCTTTAGCAGAATTAGAAAGAGTAATGCAACTAAAATTCAAAACAAACACATCATTAAGAGCTTCTTCTGTAGGTGGAATAAAAGCTGCAGCATCAATTATGAATTTTACAAAGCAGAATATGGAGCAAAGAGTAATTAAAGCTCTGGGAGAAAAAGATAGGCATCTAGCTAAAGAAATTCAAGAAAGTATGTTTACATTTGAAACACTAATACTTATGGATGACAGGAGTATGCAAACACTATTAAGAAATGTAGATCAAGAGATCTTAATTATTGCTCTTAAAGGAACAGAAGATGATTTGAAAGAGAAAATTTTCAATTGTATGTCGCAAAGAGCTGCGGCAAATATTAAGGATGAAATGGAGGTTTTAGGTCCTATTAGACTTACAGAAGTTCAAGAGGCGCAAAAAGCAGTAATTAATGTAGCAAGGACTATGTCTGATGAAGGAACAATTGTTCTTGCTGGAAGAGGCGGAGATGACTTTGTATGATGCCGCTAAAAGACAACCCTGTTAAATCTGATGACAGTATTAGCCCTGAGAAATCAAAGGCTTTAAATACAGAAGAAATACTTAGTTTATTAGATAAGACTAGCAATGATTTTACTAGAGAGTCTGAAATAACTGATAATATTTCAAACTTGTTTAGAAAAACAAGTTTGAAACAACTAGCAGATTCATCTATTAAGCATGATGAAGAAAATAAAGATACCGAGGTTATTGAACAAAAAGATGAAGAAATAGTTAAAAATCAAGAAGGGGTAAAGGAAACAGAAAGTGAAGAAAAAAAAGTAGATGAGAAAAAATATACAGAAGTAGAAGCAAAAAAAATGGCCAATGATCTTGCAAAAGATTACTATAATAAAGGTTATCATCTAGGTGTAAAAAAAATAAAGGAAGAATTGCAACAAGGAGAAAAAGCCTTAGCAGTTAACTTTAAGAATGCATTAGATAATATCTTTTCAATTAGTCCAGAATTTTCCGAAAAGCTAAATAATAATGTTAATAAATCTATTTTAAAAATTTCTAGAGAAATTTTAGGTTATGAAATTGATACAAAAACTGAAAAATATTTTGAAAAAATTAAAAATTTTACAAATTCAGTTGAAGATTCTCTAAAGAAAATAAGAATCTTCCTTAATGAATCAGACCATAAAGCAATCAGTGAATTCATTCTAAAAAATAAGATAATAATTGATTTTGAGTTATTTCCTGACAAAGATTTAAATAGAGGAGATCTCAAGATTAAATCAGGAGCAATTGAGATAGGAGAAATTTTATCAAATAAATTAAAATTCTCTGAAGAAAATAATGTTGAAAAAAAAATAAGTGAATTAAAAAAAAATAAGAATAACGCAACCACCCAAGAAACAAAAGTTGACAATTAAAAATGATTATATCAAGCCAGATACTATTAAATTCAGATAAAATCTCTGTAAAAAAAAATACCAATTATAAAAGCAAAATAACAAAATTTGATGGAAAAATTGTTGAATGCAACTCATTTCCTTCACCTATAGGAACAATTTGTAAAATAGAATGTAATGACGGGAGCCATGTAACTGGTGAAATAATTGGTTTTAGAGAAAATAAAAATCTAATAGCAATTCACGACCAAAATGCCAATTTGGTTTCTGGGTCTTCAGTTGAAGCATTAAATACTTCGAATAATATCGATGTTGGAGAAAATATTTTAGGAAGAGTTATTGATGCATTTGGAAAACCTATTGACGAAAAAAAAGAAAGCCTAGCATTAGATGAAATCTGGCCGCTAAATGGGAAACCAGTAAATCCAATGCAAAGGGAAACAATAAAAAAACCCTTGGATGTTGGGATAAGAGCAATCAATTCACTTTTTACGGTTGGTCAAGGCCAAAGGTTGGGAATAATTGCAGGATCAGGTGTTGGTAAATCCATCCTTCTTGGCATGATGACAAAATTTACTGAAGCTGAAATTGTTGTTGTAGCATTAATTGGTGAAAGAGGAAGAGAGCTCGGAAATTTCGTCTCAGAAATCTTGAATGATGATACAAAAAAAAGAACAGTCATAGTCGCTGTTCCGGCAGACAAATCGCCATTACTAAGAATAAAAGGAGCTGAAAGAGCAACAGGAATTGCAGAGTATTTTAGATCAAAAGGAAAGAATGTTCTATTGATAATGGATTCACTTACAAGAATAGCACATGCAAAAAGAGAGGTGGGACTTGCGCTCGGAGAACAGCCAACTTCAAAAGGGTATCCCCCATCAGTTATTTCAATGATACCAAATTTAATAGAAAGAACTGGTGCTGGAGGAAAAGGAGAAGGAAGCATAACAAGTTTTTATACAATCTTAGCTGATTCTGATGATACTAATGATCCAGTTGTTGATACTGCAAGAGCTATTTTAGATGGTCATATTGTTTTATCCAGAGAATTTGCACAATTAGGAATTTTTCCAGCTATTGATCTTAATCAATCTTTAAGTCGAGTTATGAATTCTGTAATTTCTAGTGAACACAAAAATAAGGCTGAATACATAAAAAGAATGTTTTCAATATATCAGGAAAATAAAGATTTAGTCTTAATGGGAGGTTATTCACAAGGACAAAATGAAGAAATAGATAAAGCAATTGAAATTTGGCCTAAAATTTGCGGGTTGATTAAGCAAGATTTAACAGAAAAATCTAATTTTGATAAAAGTATCCAAAATTTGCAGGGAATTAATTAAAAATGAAAAAAAGTAAATATGAAATCCTATCTAAATTAAAAAAAATAAAAAAAAATAAGTTAGTTTCAAGTTTAGGGACATTAAACAGAGAAAAAAATAAAATAAAAAGAATTAATATCGAGTTAAAAGAAATGCTTGATGATTCAAGTCTTTCAATAGGAGAAACTTTTAATAGTTCTTCTCTGAAACAAATTTCTTCTTTCAGAAAAAACTTACAGGAAAAAATCTCTATTTCCAAAAATAGAGCCGCGCATTTATCAAAGGAAATCGATAGTTATTTGGGTGAAATCAATAAAGTAAATAAACAACAAGAAAAAATAAATGAAAAAATCAATAAAGAACTTGTAATTTCAGAAAAAATTAAAGAACAGAGAGAATCAATAAACTTTAAACTAAAAAATTATCAATAAGTTTTTCAGTGGCACTATTATTGCAAAAAACCTAAAAAATTATATTTGTAGTTATGGTAGCAATAGGAAATAAATCGAACTTAGATGGAAATTTATCCATTCTAAAACCTAAAAGTTCTCAAGATAATGTTGATATGTTGTTTGCAGAGTTATTTTCACTTATAAATTTTAATGAAGAAAATGAGCAAGAACAAATAAATACAGACATATTAGCTGAAAACAATAATCAAAAAACTAAATCAGAATTCAATAATGATAATAATACCGTAGATGTTGCCAAGTCACTAGCGCAGATTTTTTATAAAGAATTAGGAATTTCTGATAGTAATAGAGATTTAGAGAATATCACTGAAAATAGAGATAATGTAGATGGAAATTATACAACTACCGGAGAAGATAATTTCAAAGGGAAAAAAGAAATATTGAGTACAACCAATATATTAAGTTCTGAAAAAATGATTCGAAAAGGAAATAATCATTCACAACCCAAGGAATTACATGGGCAAACAAATACCTTTACAATGGTTAAGGAAAATTTAAATAAAAACAATCAAGGTAAAGAGATTTTGATTACTGTGAGAAAAGAAGAAATAAATAAAACTAACAAACTAAACGAAACATTAAATTTAATAAAACCTCATCAAAAAAGAGTTAACAAAGAAAAGTTACATATCGAAAAAACTGATAAACTGGATGAAACCAGACAGAATAATCTTAATCACACAAGCATGAATAAATCTGTAAAAAATTCTAAAGAATTCTTTGCACATTCAACAGAAAAAAAAAATAGTATTAAAACTAAAAATAACAAAGAAAAAGATTTAGAAAAAGAAGAAGAAAGTAAAATTCTTCCAAAAAATAGAAATGTTGATTTAAAATCAACAACTAATGGTAATTTACGAGTAATTGAACTTAAGAAAAAACCTAATGCTTCATTTAAAACTGAGCTTAACAAGAATAACGAGGTGTTAGAAAAAAAAGTTTTAAAGAACTATAATTCAAGTTTTAACAATCAACAAACACTTGATTTGATGGAAAGCAGTTGGGGTGACAAATTTGCAAAATTAGTTAAAAACACAATCAACAATGGCCTAAATAGAGTGGAATTGTATCTTAAACCTAAAAATTTAGGGAAAATTAGTTTAGAAGTAGCGGTAAAAAACAATAAAACAGAAATTTTTATAAATGCAGAGACTCAAGAAGCTACTAATTTATTGAATGAAAATATTTCAAGAATGACTGAAGTTCTAGATGAGAGAAATAATAGGTTTTCAGGTCAATTCAATAATCAAGGCAACAACTCTTTTAGCCAAAATAACCAGTCAAATAAGCAAAATACAGATAATTATTTTGGTAAGAAGAAAGATAATATAACAACTAAAAAAATTAAAGAAAACAATCATAATGTTGATGTTCAGGCATAAACAATTAGAATAATTAAAAGGAGTAAAGATGGCTGAAGAAAATAATGAAGAAAATGGGAAAAAGAGTCCTATAAAACTCATCTTAATGATTGTCGGAGGAATAGTATTACTTGGCGCAGGCCTTGGTATTGGTATTCTTGTTGGCGGAGGAGAATCTTCAGATCCATCAACAGAAATATCTCAAATAATAGAAAAAAAAGAAAATCCTGAATCAAAAAATAAGGAAGATGAAGAATCTGCGGATTCTGGAGAAGTTGCCGAAGAATGTGCTGAAGAAGAGAAGGATGCAGAAGGTAACTGCCCCGTAGGTCCAAAAAAAATTCCTAAAATAACTCCTGAAGAAGAAATCTTCGCTACAACCTACTATGAATTTCCAGGAAATTTCACTACAAATCTTAAGGGATCTAAAAGATTTTTACAGATCTCAGTTGGTGTTTCAACACAATACGATGAAACTGTTATGGAAAATGTTGATAGTCATCAGTTAGCTTTGAGATCGGAAATATTAACAATTATGTCTACTTTCTCTCCAGAGGATATTGCAGGTAGAGAGGGAAAACAAAAACTTGCAGATGCTTTAAAAGAAGGTATCAATGAAACATTAGTTAAAGTTGAAGGTTTCGGTGGAGTTGAAAATGTACATTTCACATCGTTTGTATTACAATAAAAATATGGGATTGAAAAATGGCAGAACCTTCTAGAAAATTATCATCAGAAGAAGTCAATGCCTTGATGGAAGGACTTAAGTCAGGTGATTTAAGTGCCTCAACATCAGTTCGAGATGGTAGTGAAGTAGAGTATAAGACCTTCAATTTTGGATCGGATGATTTATCACTTCTTGGAGATTATTATGCACTAAGAATTATAAACGAAAGATTTGCAAGAACAGTTCGAAGTGTGTTTTTACCATTATTAAGAGTTCAGCCAAGGATAAGTTCTTTTCCTCCTGAAGTTAAAACTTTTGAAGAATATAGTTCTGGATTGGACGCATTTATGAGTATGACAAATAGTAGAATTGAAGAACTAAGAGGCTCCATGCTTACTGTTTTACCTCCGAGCTTTGTAAACTTGTGTACTAGTAGCAGATATGGTGGAAAAATAGAAGTAACCAATAATTCAAGAACGGAATTTACATCCACAGAAGAAAAAATAATTGAAGTAATTAACGGTGGAATTACTGAGATTCTTGAACAATGTTGGAAGGATCTTACTCCAATTTCAATAAAATTTCATAGTAGAGAGCAAAATCCACAATTCGCTGCATTTGTTGAATCATCTGATCTTATAATTGTATGTTCATTTGTAATGCAGTTACCAAAAGTTGATTCAATGTCTTTTGATATAGTATATCCACTTCAAACTCTTAAACCAGTTTCATCTCTTTTAAGGTCGAGAGTTCAATCAGATGTTGTTGAATCAAGTATGTCATGGAGAGATAAACTTGAAAAGGCAGTTCTTGAAGTACCACTTAAAGTAAACAGCAATTTATCTGAGCCCATCGTCCCCATGTCAAAATTATTAAAAATTAAGAATGGCGATACATTAAATATTAATGTTGACGAAACCTGTGATTTTTATGTAAGTAATCAGAAATATTTTAAAGCAGAGATGGGCGAAATTAAAGGCAATGCTTGCGTAAGATTAACAAAAAGATTAAATTAAGGAGTAGAAAATGAACGCAGAGACAGCAGAAAAAGAAAACAAACCTTCTGAAGAAATTAAGCAGGATAATCCTGAAGAAAAAAAGCCTGAAGAAGCCGAAGCAAAAGCTAGCCCAGAAGCTACGCCTGAAAAGAATGAAAAGAAAAAGATGGCTGAGAAAGGCTCAGCTGCCGTTCACAATCTTAAAGTTCTTGAAAATATTGAGGTTAGACTAACAGTTGAAGTTGGAAACACAGAAATAAAAATTAAGGATTTGTTAAGACTTAATGAAGGTTCTGTAGTTGAATTAGAAAGACTTGCTGGTGAACCTTTAGATATTTTAGCAAACGGAACCAAAATTGCCAAAGGAGAAGTTGTCATGGTTGGAGAAAAGTTTGGCATAAGATTTACTGAAGTCGCTAGTGTTGAAGAAATGGTAGAAAATCTATAACGCCATTAAATTGACATACAAAATTGTTATTATTTTTTTATCAATATAATCAATAACTTAATAGATTAACTTGGGCATCGGCAAGGTTCTTGCATCTCTAAGCTAAATAACTAGAGAGGCATTATGCAAGAATATACAGGACCAAGTTTAGCCAATTATATGGTTGTTTTGGGTTTCTTATTTGTCATGTTTATAGGTTTTTACTATTTAAAAAAAAATAAGCATGTAATAACAAAAAAGTTAAATTCGAAAAGGAGAATGAAAGTCTCGGAAGTCACGATGTTGGGTCAAGGTGATAGAGCTTTAATTCTTAACCTGGATGAAAAAGATTTTCTTTTTATTTCTGGAAAAAACTCTGGAGCTTTACTAACAGAAATTAAAACTCAGAATAAAGTAAAAACTACAAATCTAGATAAAGTTTTTGAGAAAAGGCTGAGCAATGAAAAAGTTTAGCTTAGTTTTTTCCTTTTTAATTGTTTTTCCAACACTTATTTTAGCACAAACTGCACCGAGTGGATTGGAAGCTCTTACAATATCTGAGTCAGCTAATGGAGAAAAAACATATTCCATTTCATTAAAAATTTTAGCTTTAATGACAGCATTAACAATTTTACCATCTTTAGTTTTGGGAATGACTGCATTTACAAGAATAATAATTGTGATGTCAATACTCAGACAAGCTTTAGGGACTCAGCAAACACCACCTAATCAAATATTAATTGCTATTTCTTTATTTTTGACTTTTTTTGTTATGGCTCCAACATTCGACAAAATTTATTCTTCAGTTTCAGGACCTTACCAAAATGGTGAGATGAAATTGGATGAGGCAATTCAAACTGGCGGCGGAGAATTGAAAGAGTTCATGATAAGAAATACAAGAAAAAATGATCTATTGATGTTTGCAGATATGGCTGAAAAAGGAAACTTCGTTGATAATTCTCAAATACCCTTCTACATTGTGCTTCCAGCATATATGACAAGCGAGTTGAAGACTGCTTTTCAAATTGGTTTTTTACTTTTCTTACCTTTTTTAGTTATTGATATGGTTGTTGCTTCAGTTCTAATGTCTCTGGGGATGATGATGCTTTCACCAATGTTAATTGCTCTTCCGTTTAAACTTTTACTTTTTGTACTAGTTGATGGATGGTCAATGACTGTTGGATCTTTAGTTGGAACTTTTTCTTAAAAATGAGGTGATAAGATGGGATTTGATGAAAATGTAGAAATGGTAAGATTAGCTTTTTATCAAGTTTTAATTTCAAGTGGCCCATTTCTTGGTGCAGCACTAGCTATCGGTCTTATAATTGGAATTGTTCAAGCTGCAACATCAATTCAAGAGATGACACTTAGTTTTGTTCCAAAAATTGTATTGGTAATCTTTGCAATGGGTATATTTGCAAATTTCTTTCTAGTAAGCTTGACTGACTATTTTGAATTCATCTTTGATACTATTTCAGGAATAAAATAATGTTTATTCCCCTGCCCTTCTATTCAACTATGAATAGCTTGCCTGGCTTAGAGTTAAATTCTCTGATCGAATATTTGTTTGCGTTCTTTTTATCATCTTTAAGACTCTCCGCATTTTTAATTTCAAGCCCATTTCTTGGTTCAAAAAATATTCCATTAAATGCAAAAATTGTTTTTGCGATGGTAATTTCATTTTTTTATTTTGGTTATATTTCTGAAACAAGCATTACAACATATGTGATCGAAAATATTTTTTCTATTATTATTGTTGAACTGATTATCGGCATCTCATTGGGTCTTACCTTAAGTATATGGTTCAGTGCAGCAACAATTGCAGGAGAGAAAATGGCATCCTCAACTGGACTAGGTTTTTCTCAGATGGTGGATCCTGAAACTGGAGGACAAACACCAGTTGTAAGTATTATTCTAGATCTATTTTTAATAACAATTTTCTTATCTCTCAATGGACATCTTATTGCAATAGATTTTTTGATCAAAAGCTTTGATATATATAAAATTGATGGTCAATTACCACCATTTCAACTTGTAGGTTTGGGTATTGAAGCTGCTGGAGCAATGTTTTATACAGGAGGACTTATTATGTTACCTGTAGTTGGAGCTCTTTTAATGGCAAATATTGCCATTGGTGTAATCACCAGATCTTCACCTCAATTAAATATGTTTTCATTTGCTTTTCCGGTAACTCTTCTTTTAGCATTTTTTGTTCTTTATTTATCAACAAGGACAATTGGTAATGGATTTGCTGAGTTAACAAAAAACTCACTTGAATCAATAGAAACACTTTTTATTTCAGGTATTTAAATGGCAGAAGATAAAGACGAAAGTCAGGAAAAGACCCAGGACCCGACATCCAGGAGAATTCAAAAAGCACGAGAAGATGGTAAAGTCGTAACTTCAAAAGAAGTCCAAGTATTTACCATTTTAACAGTTGGAGTTATTTTGATGTATGTTTTCCCTCCCTTGATTGAAGACTTCTTAAAAATAACTCAATCATTTTTTAGTTTTGGCCCTGAACTTGTTGCTGGTCGTTCACCTATAGCTTCAATAGCAGTTGCAATAAATTTTGTTATAAAGGTAACAGTGATTTTTTCTACACCATTGATTTTTATTTGTATAATCTCTCAATTTTTGATGGGAGATGGATTAAATTTTTCCTTTAAAGCAATACATTGGAAAGCCTCAAAGATGAATCCAATAACTGGTCTAAAAAGAATATTTTCTACAAAAGGTCTCGTTGAATTAGTAAAAGCTCTAATAAAAGTCTTTTTTTTAGGTATTGTTGGTTATTTTGTATTTATTAAATATTTGCCGGATTTAGTGCATATAAGTGAAGCAAACTTATTTTCAGCATTAAATAGACTTGTATCATTCTTTCCAATCTTAGTCATTGCTCTACTTGTTGTTCTTTTTTTTATAGCTGCTTTAGACTTTGCATGGCAAAAGTATGATTATATCAAATCTTTAAGAATGTCTCATCAAGACATAAAAGATGAGTACAAAGATACAGATGGACAACCAGAAGTAAAAAATAAAATAAGAAAACTACAAATGGCGGCAGCTTCTAAAACCAGAAAAGAAACTTCGTCAATTGATAATCTAAACGAAGCAACTGCTATTATTACAAACCCCACACATTTTGCTGTAGCTCTTAAATATGAAGTTGGAGATTCAAATGCACCTGTAATAGTGGCAAAAGGAAGAGGTAAGAATGCAGAATTAATTATAGATAAGGCTAAAAAATTGAATATTGGCAATATGAGAAGTCCAATACTTGCAAGAGCATTATATTTTACATGTGAAATTGGTGATGAAATTCTAAGCAAACTTTATAATGCTGTTGCTATAGCTCTTGCTTATATTTATAAAGTTAATAATGGAGAAGAAATTGAAAAACCAGAAATCGAGGTTCCCGAGGATTTAATTTTTGACGAAAATGGAAAACAGAATGTTCAATAGAAATTTTTCACAATTAATTGTTACTTTTGCTTTTTTCTACAGTGCGATAGTTTGCCATTTTAAAGCATTAGAACTTTTAAAAAGTGAAGAAATTCTCTTAGCAATTTTTCTTTGGTTTTGTGCTTTAACTTCTTTTCTTGGGGCTATAAGATTTCAAATTGCAAAGTTTGTTAAAAAAATTAAAGAGAAGAGAATTAAATGAATAATACGGCATGCAATAAATGTTTGCATTTCTATGTGACCTACAAGCAAAGATTTCCCTATGGTTGTAGAGCATTTGGTATAATTTCAAAAAAAAATCCTTATTTGGAAGTAAAATCAATTTCTGGCATAAATTGTGCACTATTTCAAAAAAAAGAAAAAAATGTTAATATTACAAAAAAAAAAGGAAGACTTGCATGAACCAACAAATTAATGCAATGCAAGAAAGCATTAAAATTGCTTTAGATGCCGCTGATGCTGCAACAGATGTAACATCAGAATATAAAAGAATCAAAAATGAACATATTAAAGCGGAGCAAAAAGTGAAAGAGATACATAAATATACAACTATTGTTTTTTCCAGCTCAATAGCTACAGCTGTAATAGCAATAATTCTAACAGGTCTACTTTATTTTAAATCATTGTCTGAACTAGAAGATATGACTAATACAAGCAGAGAAGCGCTTGTCGTGTTTGCAGAAAATGTTGAAAATGTAAATAAGGCAGTAGAAAATATGAATTCAAGCTTGGCAAATCATAGTGATTTAGTTAGCGCAAATACCAAGATTCAGGATGCCTTAATAGAATTATCCGATGCAATAAAAGCTAATGATAAGAATCTAATGGTTAATCTGTCAAAAGAAATTTCTAATCTATCAAATGGTCTTTCGCAGTCTATCAAAGAAGAATCTGATAAATTAGGTAAATCAATTGCTGAGTCAGGAGTAGTAACATCTGCAAAATTAAATAAAGAATTAGGGAAAATGATTGAAGCTAATAAGAAAAATCAAAATACAAAATTATTGAAGGAATTGTCAAATAGTACATCGTCATTAAACGCTGCACTTGAAGCTATTTCAAGTCAAAATAAACTTCTTGTTAGAGAAATTACAGATCAAAAAGAAAGCATTACCTTTCCTTAAGTCCAATGTCAGAAAATAAGGAAAATAATTTCTTAATAAAAATTGATAAGATTAGAAAAGGAAGCTATGCCTCCTCTCTTATGTTAAAACCCGATGATGTAATTGTTGCTATAAATAATGACTTTTATATTTATGGCGAAAAAAGACTGACTGAGGAACTAAGAGAACTCAAGAAAGATAACCAGAAAGCAATTTTAACTGTGCTTAGAGATAATGTATTTTTTGATATAATTATTACTGGAAGTCTTGGATGTAAATTTTTAACAACAAATGTTGAAGAAACTGAGAATATAAAAAAGAGTTTTTCTTCTAAAGAAAATTTTGATTTAGACCAGTTAAAAGATTATGTAGCAATGAGAGATGTTTACAGAAGATACGATATTCATGAAAATTCTAAAGCTCTTTCTGCTGGTTTATTTCCGCCATTGTGGTTATCTTATTCAAAAAAGTGGTGGGTGCTTTTTCTCTTCTTAAATATGAGTGGACTACTTTTAGCTGTAAATGTTTACATGTTCTTATTAGGTTGGGTTCTAACATCACTTTACTGCTATCAGGCACAACTAAACCTTTTATATAGCTTTTCTATGCTTGAGGGAAAGGTTTTTTCAATGAAACTTGCTGCAAAGTCGATGGATGAAGCTCATAAGATTATTAGAATGCTTGATCCCAAATCAAGGTTTATGTATTCAAGGCTCGAAGATCCTATCATTGAAGATGATTCAAAAAAAGAAGTTGAAACTAAAGAAGAAAATCAAAACATTGTTAGTGAAAATAAAGAAGCTTTAGTGTAAATTAAAATAAAAAATATTTAGAAGGTAATTTAAATGGCTGAAAAATATTCTGACCAAGCTGAAAACTTAATGAAAGCAGCTGTAGAAGACTATGCTGAAGTTCTTAAAGATGTTAAATCTACTGATGCAAACCTAACTATAATCAAAAACATCAGAATCAATATCCAAGGTAAGCCAAGAAGGCTTGTGGACATCGCAGATTTAAAAAAAACGGATGACCCACACAAACTTCAATTGTTAGTATTTAACACTGACCATATCGAAATTCTTACAGAGCAAATTGATGAAATAAACTTTGATTATGATGTTGACGGACAATTTATTAATCTAAATGTTCCGGATCCAACATATAAACAACTAATGGAAGTTGTGGATGATCTCAATAGAAAAAAAAATTCAGCGATGGGAAGATTAACTAAAGCAAAATCTGAAGCCACAACAAGAGCCAGAACAGCTGTTGAAAATGAGTTTATAACTCAGGGTGTCGCCAGTGCTGCTTCAAGAAAGTGCGAGGAATATTATGAAAATTATGGTGGACAAATTTCAGAAATGACCATGGAGAAAGTTAAGAATATTCTAGGATCAGAATTTTTTGAAAAATATAAATCAGAAGAACTGGATCCAATTGTCTAGTTAGGCATCTATATTATAAAATGATTCTTTGGAATTATTTTTTTCTAAATCCATATACTTAAGTTTTGAGTTTTTTAGATCTCTTTTATTACCTAAGATCTCCAAATTTTCTGGTTTCCAAGCAGGATAATCAAAATTAATCTCTCTAAACGCTTCCTCATTAGAGGATTTTACAAATTTATTTTTTAAATCAGGTTCAACTAACTTTTTTGAAACAATTATTGGATCAATCTTTTTTTCTTTTGACAAAATAAAATCTTTTTTTATTTCATTTTTTAAATCCATAGAATTATCAAGATTTGCTAATTTTTCGTTCGAATTATTTTCTAAATTTAATTTATCTTTTTTTGAATTCTTTAAGAAATCATTACTACTGGTCATTTGTAAATAAAGTCTTTTTTCATTTCCTCTAATTACTGGTTGCTCTGATTTGGCAATAACATTCTCTTTTTTTTCATCATTATCTTTCCAAATATCACTTATACCAGAGGCATCCAAAGCCAATTCAGTCGGAGTCTTGTCAAAAATCTTATTAAAAACCCAGTTGCCAAAACCTGCAATAGCTCCAATTGGTCCACCATACAAAAAACCGCCAAGACTATTTTGCACTAAATCTCTATCTGAGTTTTTATCCTCGGCATTCACACTGGAATATATTCCACTAATTAAAGGTAAATTTTGAAGTGGGTTAACAAGTCCTTTGAACCACTTCCAAAAAGAAAACCCTTCTTCATTAAGCTCTTGTGTTTCTTTTTTATTTTCCAATGGTATGTTTTTAGTTACCTCATCTACTATCTTGACAGAATGGTTTGGCTTATAAAATGGGCTGTTTTGAATAATCATGAGATTTTAATAATTAATTTCAATTTCAATTCTTCTATTTTTTTCTCTTCCTTCAGAAGATTTATTGTCTGCAACTGGTTGAGTTTCTCCATAGCTAATTGCTTTCATTCTATCTGGTTTTAATTTTCCTGTTCCGGACAGTTCCTGTACCACTGATGACGACCTTGCAGCAGCAAGATCCCAATTATCTCTATAAATCGAACCAAATGTTAATGGTTTATTATCAGTATGACCAGATACTAAAATTTCACTTCTACCTTTTTCATTAACCTCTGCAATTTTTGCCATAATCTTTTTTGCCTTTGTAGTCAAATCGGCTGAACCTGATTTAAATGCTCCTCCTGAGCCAACAGTAATTATTACTTTATCTTCGTTTCTCTCAATATCAATTAATCCTTCACCCATTTCTTCTTTTAAAGCTACTTTAAACTTGTCCTCGGCTATTTTTGCTTTTCTTTCTTCATCCTTTGAGGTATCTGGAGATGACCCAATATCATTACCTTCATTAGAATCAGCTTCGCCTTTACCTTGCTTGTTGGATGCGGTTGATAATTGCGCTAATTGTTTTTCTACACCCCCAAACAGAACTTCCGTATCTGATTTTCCTGAGGCTGCTTTAATTGATTCAATGGCTTGGACTGCCTCCTGCATTTCTTTTTCATCTGTTTCTTGAGGGTCAAAGTTTACAACAACTTTATCTCCAACAGTTTCAACTTGTACATCTGAATCACCTTGTGAAACAGCATCTTTAATGTTTTGAGCTAATTCTTTAGCATCCTCATTTTCCCCGTCGTCCTTAGTAGCATCATTATCTTTTGTTTTGAGTTCTACTTCTTTTTGATCCGTTTCAGTTGTTTGCTGTTGATTATTATCTGTTACAGATGGAGTTGGATTGGGACTAAAATTCAGTGTTAGCATTGTTGTGCCTTTGGGTTGTTCAACTGTTGGTATAACTCTTTGAATACCAAAGGCATTTTTCATACTACCACTAATTTGTTTAAATTTTGGGACATTAAATTCAGCAAAAGAAAGAATCAAAACGAAGAAAGCCATTAAAAGGGTGGCCATATCAGCAAATGTTGCCATCCATGCAGGCGCTCCCTTTGGAGGACACTCCTCACACTCGTGTTCTTCTTCTTCGGCAGCAACTGCCTCTTCTTTTTTTTCTTTTTTTTCTTCAGCCATACTTTACCTTTAAGCTTCAGATTCAATCAATGCTTGTTTTTCTTTTGGTGGAAGGTTAGCTATGAGCTGATCTTGGATATTTCTTGGGCTTTCACCTCTAGAAATAAATTGCAATCCAGTAATAATCATTTCTCTGTAAGTTGTTTCGTAAGCGTCATAACCCTTGAGTTTAATTACTATAGGTGTAAAGATAGTGTTTGCGATCATTGCTCCGTAGAGTGTAGTCAATAGAGCAACAGCCATTGCAGGACCAATTGCTTTTGGGTCAGCCATATTTCCTAACATTGCTACCAAACCAACGAGAGTTCCAATCATTCCCATTGCAGGTGCTATGTCAACCCAAGATTGTGCAACTCCTATCATAGATTTATGACGAACTTGCATAGCTGCTAGTTCTTTTTTTAATTGAACAGTTAGTTTGGCTTCATCAGCTCCATCGACAAGCATCTGAAGACCATTATCAAAGAAAGGGTCTGGGGTTTCTTGTCCCTCAAGTGCCATCATACCATCTTTTCTAGCAATACCGGCGAGCTCAACAATTCTAGTTATTAATTCATCCATTTTTTTAACTGGTGGTTTAAAAGCTTTACCAAATGCGCCCCACGCGCCTAAATAAGTAGGTAATGGAGCTGTATACATTACTGCAAAAAAGGAACCTCCAAAAACAATTAATATAGAAGGAACATCAATATACATCCCTAATCCACCTGCTGAAATCATTGCTCCAGCAATCATCCCTATTGTACCTAAAAAACCAATTAAAGAAGCTAAATCCATTTAAATATCCATTAACATTAATTCTTATTATTAAAATAATATTTTGGTATGTAAACTGCAACTTTAATACCAAAACTTAAAAGTTTTTTTTTTTTTTCGTTATTTTATGTAATTATATAATAGTAAATATGAAATTTTTAGTTTTTATAGTAATTTTTATATCCTTTTACATAAAATCAGCAATTTCTGCTGATTTTATTGATAGGGGATATTATGTGATAGATTTAAGGAATAAAGTTGAATGGCTTAAATGTTCTGCTGGTCAACAATGGAGTGATAAACAAGAAAAATGTATCGGTCAACCAGTAAAACTCGATCTAAATGAGATTAAAGAAGCAAATAGAATTATAAATGAGCAATTGGAAGGAAAATGGAGACTTCCTAAAAGAAAAGAGTTAGAAAGTTTAGTTTGCAAAAAATGTAGTGAAGTAAAAATTAATTTAGAGTTTTTTCCAGATACTCCAGCTGAGCCATTTTGGACTTCACAGAGAAATTGGTGGTCACCCAAATTTTTTTGGTCTGTTAATTTTTTCACTGGTCACTCTTACGGGAGATTTGTCCCAGAAAAAAAATTATTTGTAAGATTCCTGAGAGATCGTTAATCTTTTGTCTTTAAGTATTCGAAAAATCTCACCAGAAAAATTATAACACCAAGAACCAAAACTAAAATTGCAGCATTCCAGGATGTTACATAAGATAAATAATGTAAATTATCTGTCATTGACAAACCAATTATTATTAATAACAAAACACTAGCCAAAAAAAATCTAATTATAATACATATTCTGCAATTTTTCATTTTTTGACTATTAGACAACCTATTTTTTTCTTTTTACTAAATTCACACACTTCTTTAGCAATGCTTAAATCCTCAGAAAAATGAATTAATTTGTAAAGATTTTTTTTATTATCAAAATTTACAATAATTGAAAAATCAGGGAATTTTTGTTTTATTTTTTTTTCGATCGATTGTTTTGAAGAATTTGCATAATCTTTTTTTTTGAATGCCCCAAATTGCATCTTAATTTTTATAGGTTTTTTAATTGCCTTAGGAGGATTTTTTAACTTTTTAGCCTCTTGATCTTTTTTTAAGTCTTTGTTATTTTTAGTTTCCTTGACGATTATTCCTTCATCTTTATTCTCATCTGGACTTACTTTATTGGTTACTTGGATATTTTCAGCGGTTTTTTCTAAAAAATCATCTTTTTGATCTAATTTCTCTAATTCACTTCTTATATTTTCTTTTTTTGCATCAGAAATTTGTGTCAGGTTTTCAACACCAAGAAAAATAATAAAAAAAAATAAAGGAATAATTATCAATGGAATTATTTTTAACATACTTGATAATAATAAATTATTGCTAAAAAAATATCCAGATTTATTAGGTAAAAGGGTAAAAACATTTAGTTATAAGTATTCCTACTATTTGTGTCACTTTTCTGACAAAAATAAACTGTCAAATTAAGATTTTGCATTTCTATGAAAAAAATAGTCAAATTAGAATCGAAAGGAAAAAAAAATGCAAATTACTCAGAATTTAAAATTAAAGCAAAGCCAGTCACTTGTGATGACCCCACAACTTCAGCAAGCGATAAAACTTCTCCAACTCAATAATTTAGAATTAACTGATCTTGTAAATAAAGAACTTGAGGAAAATCCCTTTCTTGAAAATCAGAGTAGTGAGGAAAATTCTGAGGAGTTTGATGAAAATACTAATGATCTTAATGATTCGTTTGAAACAGGTGAATCTCTTAAAGATGAACCAAAAAATGATGATTATGAAAATAGATGGGATTTAGATCCAACTTATAATACATACAACAAGTCTTCAAATAATGATTCAATTGACCCGGGGTCTGTAGTCGAACAAACACTGAGTGAAAAGTTATCCCTTAAATCTATCCTAAGAAGTCAAGCTGATTTAGAATTCTCTGATACAAAAGAAAAAAATATTGCAGAAATACTTATTGATTATATTGACCCTAATGGATGGATCACCAACGATTTAGATGAAATCTCTTCATTCAGTGGTTATGAAAAAACTAAAATTGAAGAAGTTCTTTTGAGAATGCAAAAATTTGATCCAAATGGAGTTTTTGCTAGAAATTTAAAGGAATGCCTCATGATTCAATTATTGAATGAAGAAAAATTAACAGATGAGCGAAAATTAATCATAGAAAATTTAGAGCTTCTTGGAAACGGAAATCTTAAAGAACTTCAGAAAAAAACTAATTTAAAAGAGGATCAACTTCGCGAAAATATTAGATTGATAAGATTACTTAACCCAAAACCTGGTACCAAGTACTCTGATGAAAATACCAATATCTTTAACCCAGACATTATAGTTTCAAAAAACAATGGTAATTGGGAAGTTGAATTAAACGATAGCACATTACCAAAAGTTACTGTAAATGAAGAATATGTTAAAGAAATTGAGAAATTAAATTGTTCTGATTCTGATAAAAAATTTATTACAGAAAACCTTAATTCAGCCAAATGGTTGATGAAAGCAATACAACAAAGAAATTTAACCACACTCAAAATCAGTGCAGAAATTGTAAATCAACAAAAACTATTTTTTGAAAAAGGAAAAAAATATCTTAAACCAATGATCCTGAAAGATGTTGCAAAAAAAATAGACATGCACGAGAGTACTGTCAGTCGGGTTACTACTGACAAATTAATGCTGACTCCTAGGGGGATTTTTGAAATGAAGTTATTCTTCAGCGCATCAATTAGTGGAACTATTAAAGGAGAGAGTCATTCAGCAGCCTCAGTAAGAGAATCTCTGAAAAGATTAATCACTAATGAACCAATAAATTGTCCCTTTAGTGATGAAATTCTTGTAACTAAACTCCAGTCAGAGGGAATAAATTTAGCTAGAAGAACAGTAGCAAAATATAGAGAGTTACTTAACATCCCCTCTTCCTCAATAAGAAGAAGGATGATGAAAATTCAGAGTTTGAATGTTTAAGAATATTTAATTATTTGCAAAACTTAAATAGCGATTTACCAGTAACAATTTAAAATGAATTATCGACTTTTGAGTGTTTGAAGAGTTCTCAAATTCTCTAATTGTATCTTACTCTCTTGAATTCTTTTTCAAACCCTTCTAAAAAATGACTTAAAGGATATGTTTCAGTTTTAAGTAATTTATCGTCATCGTAATGAGAAATTTCTATGTAAGTGTAGTGACCAGAAACATTATTAGAATCTTCATTAGTAATTTCTTTATTTAAATTCATTTTAACTCCTTAGTTATGTTAATATTGTTGCAAATTTCTTGCCACTTCATATTTCATTTGATGATTTTTTCCTGCTAAATTCTTCTCGAAAAAAGTCAATTTTTTTTTGTTTTTCACTAATAATTTTTACATCGACATATTTTTTTCTTTGTCTCAAGTCAGACCAAAAAACCCTGACTTTTTTGAGATATTTTATTTTATTCTTTGGAATTGATGAATGGTATCTTGATATTGCTTCATTCCATGATTTATGCCTATTATAAAGAGATTTTAAAAATTTTGCACCGTATTCGACATTATTCTCAGGATCTAAAATATCTTCAAGATTGTCAAATTCTTTGGCGTGATATTTTAGACTTATTTGCATACAACCTACATCTATATTTTTATTTTTTGAATAATTTTTTCTTAAAAAAACTAATGTCTCCTCTTTATTATTAAAAAACTTTGAATTGCCACCAACATTAAGAGTCCATGGCCATGAGACAAATTTATCTCCAACTTTTTTTCCAGACTCTACCAATGAGATAGAGGTTAGAAGTTTGTTAGGTAAATTAAATTGCCTACCATATTTTTCTGTTAAACTACTACAGTTGGTTAATTGGTATGAGTGGGAATAATCAAAAATGATTAAAAAAATAAAAAATAATATTATTTTTTGAAATCTCATAAATAGTTATGAGCAAAAATAATGCCATATTTTTTTTATCTTCTTATTATCGAACTACTTAAAAGTTCTCTTCCAATAGATATAAAGTCGTAGGGATTAACTGATTTTTTGTTAACCTTGATTTCATAATGTAAATGTGCTCCTACCGCTCTTCCAGTGGAACCCATTTTTCCAATAATTTGTCCCTCTTGAACAAATTGGCCTTTTTTTACTGTAAGTTTGTGAAGATGCCCATACAGAGTTGAAACACCATGTTTATGAATAATCTTTATTGTCTTTCCAAATGATCCGTTTCTGCCAGCTGATGTAATGTACCCATCAGCAGGAGCTCTCACTTCTTCTTGCCAAGTGCCGGCCATATCAATACCATGATGCATTGCTCTTCTTTTACTTTTTGGATGAATTCTAAAGCCGTATGGACTTGATACATAATAATACTGCATTGGAGGTTTGAGTGGTAAAAAAATTATAGCATTTTTTAATTCTTCAAGGTGCTGAAATCTCAGGGATGTATCTTCGATAAGTTTCTCATTATTACTTTGAATATTTGAATCATTTATTAAACTCTCAATGCTTGCAATATCAATATTATCTGGTCTCAAATTTAAACTCTTAAAAACATTTACCAGTTGCATAATTTCATTATCTAACTGTTTTGTAAAATGGATTATTTTTAACTTCTTAGTCCTAGGTGCAATAAATGGAATAACAGGGAGATCTTTATAAGCAAATGTTTTTTTATTAATTTTAGATGGTTTGATTGAAACTATCTTATTATTTAATGAATGCTCAATAGCAACCATTTCTGGGTTAGCCAAACCAGAAAATTGGTCAAAAATTACCTCATCTGAGTATTGAATCTCGTTTGTAAAGCTTTTTCCAAATCTTGAAACCAGTGATTTGATGTTATCCAGTTTCTCTCTAAACTCTATTTTAATTTCTGTTTTTTCACTATATATTTCATCTCCGGAATCAACAAACTCGCTATCCTCGAGAATTCTTATACTTGCATCCTCAATGTTAATTGCTTCTTTGGCAATATCTTTTAAAGTTTGAATTTCAGATTCAGTGAATTTTTTATTATTGGTCTCAATATTTTTATAAGTTACATAATTAAAGAAAGTAGAAACCCCAAAAAATAAAAATTGAGCAAATTTAAAAATAAAAACAAGAGAGAGTATAAATGCAGAAATATAATGTTTTACATTAAATACAATCTCAATGGGTCCTTTTTTTGTAAAATATAAAAACCTTCTCTCGCGAAGCACTTCTCTGAGATTCTTTGAGAGTAGTATAATATTTTTTGAGGAAAAGATTTCATTTAAACTTCTTGGGGCATTTTTGCTTTCCCCAAATTTTGGACTTGATTTTAAATTTTCAGAAAAAAATCTTTTTAAATAATCTTGCATTTGCACTACTTAAGATACAAAACTACCACAAGCATAATATTAGTTAGCAATTGCATAAGCATAATTAAAAGCATTAATTTCCAAGAAATTGGATTACTAACATTAAGATTAAATTGCGGGAAAGGTTGGTCCTCTTCAAATTTTACTGAATTTTTCTTTTCATCATAAATATTATCATTTTGATAATCTTTATATATCTTGCTTTGAATCACATTTTTTTTAACTGAGGATTCCTGATTAAGTTTTGGGTTTTCAAAAACTTCTTCAGTTATTCTATTTTTTTTTATTTTATAATCTAAATTATCCTGGTTAATTAAATTTGGTTGATTCGGCTGATCAGAGACCTCTCTCTCATGTGTTTTATTCTCATGAGATTTTTCTTGTTGAGGAGATAGATTATTAGATTTAGCTTTTAGGGATAAATTTTTAGTTTCGCTATTTGAAAATTTTCCCTTTTTCTTCGGAACAGAATTTGGAGAACCAGTCATCTCTGTTCTCATCTTTTCAATTCTGTCTCGTATGTCAATTACTTGTTCTGTCATAGTAAAAATGATTTTTAATTTTTGTTAAATATTCTATGCATTTCATAAGCCAAAATTATATTTTTACACTTTTTTTTTATTTTTTTTTGTGTTAAGCATTATAAGTCTTTAACGAAATAATGCAATGATTTCAGGTAATACAATTACAGAAAAAATATTTGTCAATATTTGTAGAATGTAATTGGCACAGCAAATGCACATGAATCGAAATAGAAAATTAATTGGTAAAAATAATGTTTTCAAGAGATTCTGAAAAAACACAAAGAAATACGACTTCCTCAAGTGTTATTGGTACGGAGATGCATATAAGTGGAAATATAAAATGTAGCGGAAATTTAGTAATTAAAGGCAAAGTTAAAGGTAATATTGAATGTGATCATATCCACTTGGCATCAGACGGCTTTCTGAGAGGAAATATTAAATCCCTTCATTCGGTTCTTGGTGGAGATTTCGAAGGTGATGTAGTTGCCGATACACTTGCAATAGAGTCTACTGGAAGTATTAAAGGAAATCTTTACTATAATAACCTCAAAGCCCAACCTGGAGCTAAACTTGAGGTGCAGTTAATCAAAGGTTTAGAAAAGAAAGAAAAATCACCTAGTAAAAGTAGTCAAACTAAAAAAACTAAGAAAGGTTAATGATTATGGCAGATAATCAATCAATAATTGGAAGAGGTGCAATTTTTAAAGGTAAAATATCAAATGCATCTACTATAGAAATTAATGGTAGAGTTGATGCTGATATAAAGTCTGAAAAAGTTACCTTAGGAAAAAGTGCTACTCTCGAAGGGTCCATAGTTTCAGAATTGGTTGTGATTTCTGGAAATTATCAAGGAAAAATCAAAGCTGATTCCGTTTGGCTTACAGATACATCTGTAATTACAGGAGAAATAAACTATAAATCTCTTCAAATGGACAGGGGAGCAGCATTAAATTGCAAAATAATTCATAATTGGGACGAGAAAAAATTTAAAAAAAAGGATGATGATATTAAAGACGCATCAGGTGAGGATGAATAAATGTTTTTTTTAATTGGAGATTTTGTTGAGTGATATAACATACATTAATAAAGACCTTTTAATGGAGGGAACATTAGAATCTAAGGATGGACAAGTTATTATTGCTGGTACATTTAAAGGTAATGTCATTGCTAAATCCTTAATCATAGAACCATCATCAATTTTCACAGGCACAATAAATGCTGAACATGTAAAGATTGAAGGAAAAGCTGATGCTGATATAACAGCAGACCATTTAGAGGTTTCAAATACTGGGAGTGTCGACGGTAAACTAAAAACTAATTCTCTATCTGTTGATTCTGGAGCTCAAATATCAGGAAATGTCTCCAGGATTGCTGGATGAGGTCTTTTCTTGTTGGGTCTGTATACAATTCTTAAAAAATTCAATTGTTTTTTCTGTACCATCAATTTTCTCAAGGTTCATAGATGAAAACCTTCCTGCAGCTAATGAGACAGCCCACAAATCGTTTTTGTCATATGCATACTGAAATAATAAATTCTCAATATCATCTCTAATCTGTATGTATTTATTTTTTTTTTTATCGAAATTATCTGGAAATTTAATTATGTTTTGTTTTTCTATCATAATTGATATAACGACAAATCTGTTGTAAATTTTAATTAATTCTTTGTTTAAAAGAATTTTTTGTTTATATAAGAGAAGATTTTTTATGGCAAAAAAAAAACAACATAAGAATTTACCTGCAAAGGTTCAATCCACTGAACTTATTACTGTTCAACAGGAGAAAGACGACAACCCATTAAATATTACAGCGAAACTTCATCATTTAAAAACTAGAGCAGAAGTAAGAAAATTTCTCCCCGATATATTAGGAAGAGTTTTGGCAAGAATATGGATCGATAATGAATTCAAAGATGAGTTTGCTAATGATCCACAAAAAACACTTGAATTCAATGGAGTTTATTTACCTGAAGATATGAAGATTGAATTTCAAAAACCAAACTCAGATAGACCCAGAATTGTTGTTTATGAACAAAGACCAAATTCAAAATTCAAATTAAGAGTTTTGTATCTCCAACTCATAATGATGGCAGGAAGGTGATTGTTTTCTTCAAAATTTTAATAATACAATTTTTTTTATTTTTCTATGTTAAATCGGAAGAACTTAAAAACGATAATGAGTATTACGATGAAGGTGTAAAATATTATGACAATGGTGATTTTAAAAAATCATTTATTGTTTTTTTTAATCTCTCAGAAAAGGGAAATAAAGATGCTATTTATAATTTGTCTAATATGTATTTTCAAGGAATTGGTACCACACAGAATTATAATAAAGCCCTGAAGTATTCATGGCTTTGCGCCTTAAATGGTAACAAAAAATGTATAAAAAAATTAGAAAAAGTTAAAAAGAAATTAGATGATAAAGAAGTTCTTCTTTTATCTGAAGAAATACCAGTTTTACTTGAAGAAGAGTTTAAAAGTCAAAATAATATTATATCAGCCTTCAAACTTGGTTACTGGTATGAAAATTTTTCTCCAGAAATTGATTTGGAAAAATCTTATTTGTGGTATTCTGTTTCTGTAAGTGCCGGTGTATACAAAGCAATGAAACTAAGAGATAGAGTAGGTGAACTGATCGAAAATGAAAAAATAAAACAGCTTCAAATTGAAGCTAACGAAATTTTCAATAAAGATAAATATTTTGGGGGGGGAAGTAATGATTTATAAAGTACATTGGATTATTGATGGTATAGCAGAAATAGATGCGGATACAAAAGAAGAAGCTGAAAAAAAACTTCAAGAAGACCTGGAAAGCTATGTTAAGAAATCTGATGATTTAATGAATAAATTTATAGCAAAATCAATTCAGGGCACCGCTTATTTGCCAGGTGAGGAAGAAAAAAAAAAATTAGATGATGATGATGATGATGAAAAAAAATCTTAGTGTTCTAATTTTACTAATTTTTCTAAGTCCTGTTGAAACTGAATCCGTTGGCAGAAAATACGCACCTGAAGAGGGTACATTTGACAGAAGAAAAAGAATTGTTATTCAACCCATCTGCAGACTTGTAAAAGAGACTATCGTGCCTGGAGATGTGGTTTGTGAGTATAAGTCTCAAAAAAGAGGGGAAAAAAACAAAGAAATATATTTAGGAGCTCCTGGAAATACCTGTCAGAAACAAATCACTTGTCCTAAAAAATAATGAAACCAATAAATATGCCAAATTTCTCCAGAAAAAGAGTTTGGTCTTTACTTGAACCAGCTAATGAAAACGACAATTTTTCACGAATTGTTGATGTCTTTTTAGTTGGTCTTATTTTTTTTAATATATTAATGGTAATTTTAGAAACCGTTGAAGAGCTTTACACGCACTATAGAGTTTTCTTTAAATATTTTGAACTTTTCTCGGTTATAATTTTCTCTTTTGAATACATTGGAAGACTTTGGTCGTGTGTTGAAAACAAAGAAAATTATGAATCAAATTTTAAATCAAGAATCAGATACATATTTAGTTTTTCTGCAATTATTGATGCTGTTGCAATTCTTCCAAGTTTGCTAGCCTTTTTATTTCCCACAGTTGATTTAAGATTTGTTAGGGCACTAAGAATTTTCAGATTATTAAAATTCTCCAGGTATTCAAACTCTATTAATACTCTTTTGGTAGTGCTGTGGGATCAGCGCAAATCATTTGGTGCTGCCTTTTTCATTCTATTTATAGTATTAATTATTTCATCAAGTGGTATGTATTTGGTTGAAAAAGATGTTCAACCAGAAAAATTTGGAAGTATTCCTCAATCTATGTGGTGGTCAATTGTTACGCTTACTACAGTTGGTTATGGTGATGTATTCCCCATTACTTCGCTTGGAAAGATATTTGGTTCAATAATTATAATTCTAGGAATTGGAACTGTCGCCTTACCGGCAGGTATATTAGCATCCGCTTTTACAGAACATACAAAAAGAAGTCAAAAAAGGTATGAAGAAAAACTTAAATTTATGTTAACTGATGACATTATCGACGACAAAGAAAGAAAAGAATTAAACAAACTGTCTGAAAGACTTAATCTGAGTGACGAGGACATTGAAGCAATAGAGGAACATTATAAAAATAAAAAAAAAAAAAGTTAACCAACTGAACCTATGAAATGAGTTATACCAGTGCTCACTCTTTTTGCACATTCATACAAAGCCTCAAGTTGTTTAAAGATATTTTTCTCTTCCTTTGAGTAATTCATATTTGTTTCACTAACATAGTTGGATTGTTCGCCAAAACCAGTATCTACAGTTTTTACCTTTCCAGCAGGAAAGATTTTTCTGAGTGTTTCAACAGCATCTAAAATATCAAATCTTATCAATTTTGCTATAATTTCATCTCTAGATGTTCCTGCTTGATCACTGAATTTTGGTATCCTGACAGATAATAAAAAAATTTCATGAAAAATAGCAACTCTTATTCCATGCATCAATAATAATTCATCTCTAATTTCTTTTTCAACTGCCCTTCCTCTTCCTACAGCTATTCTTCCTCTACTTTTTCTTCCTAAAACCCAGTTTCTTATTTCCATGTATTCTTGATGAAGTTGTCTATAAACTTTATTTAATCTCCAATGAACATCGAACTTTTCTAATAAATTTGCCACCTCTTTCATATTTTCACTCCTCTTGGAATCAGCTGTCCTAGTCGACCAGGAAAGCCACATACCAGGATCAAAACAATCTATGTAAGCTTTAAGAACTTCAATGTCACTGTAAGCGAATGCATATTTAACAATATCCATTATTCTCTTAAATCTCTCAGACTTTTTATAATATTCATAAAAACCCTTTTGATCCTTTCTAAGAAACTTTCCAATTCCGCCAAGTGAATTAGCCATCATTCCAAGCTGTTGCAAAGTACTATTTTGGGGGATAGCCCTAGTTTGACGTGGATGGTATACCAATGTTTTCATTGAACCATCCATATGCCTTTTTACGGCTCTAGATCCTGTTGAATGGGTTAAATTAGATCCAAAAACATTCAATAAAGCAGCATAATTTGGATCATCCATTATCTCTGTATTAAATTGCTTTATCGTATTCACAAACTCTATACCAAAATCAGGAGAGTTATAAAGAGGATCTTTAATATTTAATGATTCTTTGTTAAAACAAAACTCCAGAATTCTTGAAATTGAAGCGTAGGCGAGATTGTGATTCATAAAATACTGATAGCCATCTCCTCCCTGAAAACTCATTTCCTGAATCAATTTTATTTTCCAATCTTTAAGTTTGTTTCTTGTGTAAAGACAATTAACATAACTAAGTCGGTCGGATAGCGAAATTGGGTGCCCTCCTCTACCAATTGATTCACCATGTGTATTGAAAATTAATAACTTAACATGAGGTAAATTATTTTTAGCAAGTAAATTAGCGATTTTCCTCTGGAGATTTTCAATTGACAAGACTGCTGCAGACTGTCCAAGATATCTTCCAGCATCTGAAAAACCAGTTTGAATACTAAGTTTTTTTCTGTAATTTAAATATGATTATTCTTTAATAAAGTTGCTATTACATTATGTCCAGATGAAATCCCCTTTTCGGTTTCGAATAATGGAGAGATATCAATTTTTTCGTCAACTCCAAAAAGTTTGGAAAAATACAATGCCGTCATAACGGTCAGTGAATAATCACATTCAGCAATAAGGAATCTTATAGATTGTTCTTCATCAATGTACTTTAATATTTGTTTGATAACCATAAAATATCTTCTTGCATTCATATTTTCTTCAAGAATACTCCCAAAATTAATTTTAACCGGTTTGATGTCCTCTATTAATTTTGAGATTGCCGCAAGATAAGTTCTCTTATTTGACGGATCATCGGGATCTCCTGTGAGATCAATTTCTTTTGAAATAGCATTATTGAGTTGACTTGCATTCAATCTTACCTGCATTCTCCCAAGACCAAGTCCAAAATTCATAACCTCAATATTGAAGATAATTAATTCATCTAATAACTTTTCATTCGCTTTGTTTTTTTTCTCTTTCTCAATCTTAATAATATTTTCAATTTTATTGGATAACATTTTTACATTCGTAATAAGTTTATCCTTATTTTTGTACATAAAATTTGATATATTTTTAAACTCATCTATTTCATCTAAGAAATTATCCCTACTAAAAGATTTTAGAATTTTTTCATTGTAAGTAATTGACTGGTTTAGATTTTTTTTCAAAGATTTTAATTTCTTTTCTAGGGAATTATTCATTTTAATTACTAAAATTTTTCCTATTTTTTCTGAGTAAAGTTTTAATTGCTCGATCTTAACTCTTAATCTTTTTGAAAAAGTATTATTCCAAAAAATATCTCCTCGGCCGTCAACATCATAACCTACCCAAGTATGTAATCTGAAAATCTGAGGTTTAATTAAATGATATTTTTCTCTGTATAATTTTTTTGCGACCTTTAAAGTTATGGTATAAAAACTTCGTAAAGATTTCTGCAGATTTTTTAATGCATCTAGAGATAATTGGTGCTCAAAATCAAGTGAAATTTGTTTTTCGGGTCTTTGCTCTGTTTTGAAAAT
>CACEXK010000004.1 GCA_902563505.1 uncultured Alphaproteobacteria bacterium | reverse complement strand
TATTTTTTTATGCTTATTATTTTTTGTAGCTCTTTTGGTGCTAAAATAATCATTGTTCTTGGAATAATTGTAATCCCAGTATCTTCCTGTTGTTCAAATTGAACTATGGGGAGCTGAGGAACAACCTCTTGCTGCTCTTTAAACTGGTAATAATCGATACCTGTAGGCTGTTGGAACATTTTCGGTAATGCCTGGCTTGGTGTTTGTGGGGCAGAAATACAGTAGGACGACCAGAAGACTGCGGTTAAAAAAGAAATAGCATAGGTAAGTAAATTTTTTTTAAAAATATTAAAAAAAATATTAAATTTCCTCATACAATATGAGGGTAGGATAGTGTCTATTTTAACCATCAACCTCTTAGTCTAAATTTAAGTTCCAAGCTTGTGGATAATCGCATGAAATGCTTATAAAAGCAAGCAATTTAAATTTTAAAAAAACCACATATCCACAGAATCTTGATTTAGATTTAAAATTTAATTTTAGCAGTCATGAGTAAATTTAAACTAATCGCTTATCTTTTCTTTAATCTTCGGCCTCAGACTCATCTTGAGCTGACCCTTCTCCGGATGAATCGTTGGATGCTCCGCCAGGTGAAGCACCTGCTGAATCTCCGCCTCCAGCTGGGCCACTGCTGTTTGTTGCTCTTCCGCCTCCTGGTGCCGGTCCTGCAGCAGATGGTGATGCTCTTGGTCCTGCGGCTGGAGCAGCTCTAGGAGCTGCCACAACTGCCACAACATTTGGTGTTGGTGGGGCAGGAGCTTTAACAAAGAGTCTCTTACCCAATTTTTTAAAAGCATTCATCTTTTCTTTAACATGATTCTTTCTACTGAAATTGATTTTAAATTCATGATTTCCTCCAGATAAAGTATAATTTGATGCGGAACCAGTTCCGTCCTCAATACTTAAAGACCCGAGGTGAAGCTTGTGAACAACAGAGTGCTTTGTATTTGGAATTAATCCGGATCCATTTACAATTAATCTCTCACCAGGAATAGTATTAGATAATCTCAATTCATTTGAAGCAACTACTCTTGAACCCCTTGTCTTTGACCTTACCCCTGACAATCTTAGAACTCTTGGTGTAACACTAACTGAAGCTGAAGCCAACCTGTAGTTACTAGCCAGCCCACCGTTTGAGCCATCAGACAATGCAATAGATCCAAGTCGAATAGATTTATTCGAATCTACATTTGCATTACTCAATGTACCCGATCCAGTTAAGTTAAGTGTTTCACTTCCAATAGTACCAGTTATTGTAGATAAATCAGATGAAGCAGCTGTTGATGTCCCATTATATAAACGAGAACCACTTAAAATTACAGAACGCTGAGTTACATTCATTACAGCAGAACTGAGACTATAATTTGATGCTGCTCCTGTTCCATCAGCTAAAGTTAATGAACCAAGCGTTACAGACTTGTTATCATCCACATTTTTCGACTGAACAGTTCCCGATCCTGTCAATGATAGTGTTTCGCCACCCTGTAATCCACTAAAACTAGCCAATGAAGAGCTAGCTCCACTTGTGGTTCCATCATATTCTCTAGCTAAAGTTGCGGTTAATGTTCGCTTATTTACTGTTAAAGTACCTGAAGATAGTCTATAGTTACTAGCTAATCCGCCGTTAGATCCATCACCCAGATTTATTGATCCTAATGTAATTGATTTATTTAAACCCACATTGGCATTGCCTATCGTACCAGAGCCTGTCAAAGTCAGCGTCTCACTTCCAACGGTACCGGTTATTGTTGACAAGTCGGATGAAGCAGCCGTTGTTGTCGCATTATACAAACGAGATCCTCCAACAATCACTGCCCTTTTAGAGACCCTTGCATCACCGATACTTTGAGTCCCTCCTGACAATCCATATACAGTTCCATGTCTACTGTGTGTTGCAGATGATATTGTGTAAGCACTATCTGCAGTTATAGTTTTGCTGTTATTATTAAAATTCTTGTTGTCATATGATAATGTTGGGTTATTTAAAGAAACTGAAACCTCATTGGGTAGACCATTGGCTCCAACAACCGATGCATTACCGTATGTAACGCCGGATGTTGAGGTTCCACCATCATATACTTTATTTGCTCTATAACCTAATGATGTCCCACCGGATCTAACATAATCGTAACTTTTAGTTACAGCACCTGGATTATAACCGTGAAGAATTCCATTTCCTGAACCTAACACTGAACCGCCACTGCTATAATTGTATTGGATGAAGCTTGCCGCCGGTACATTACTCATTGAACTATTGTTCGTAGCTAGTCTTGACAACCTCCAATTACCTCCTGAAGCATTTAATGATGAAATCGCACCTATATCATACCCAGTAATATTTATTGCTGTACCACTTCCTGATGCAGTCAATGAAGTACCAGTTATTGTTCCGGAAGCAGAATCACCAGTTGCAATGATCGAACCTGCAGTAATATTTCCAAGTGTAATGTTTCCTGGTTGGTCATTTGTAAGACCAGTCCCTGCATCAATAATAGCTGAAACTGTTCCTGTCCCAGCATTTATAGTCGCATTGTTAGATATGTCGGCAGTTCCACTGCCTCTTTGAGCATCAACAACGCCATAAGATGTTGATGTGTTTGCTCTCATTGAAAAATCACCGTTAGCTGTTGTTATGTTCCCATTAATTGTTATATCACGCCCTGCTAAAAATGAGAGATTTCCACCCGAAGATCCGGTAGCAGCTATTGCATTTGATATGGTTATGTCTTGGTTGGCCCTCAAATAAACATCTGTTCCAGCTGTTAATAAATCAGCTATTGTTGAGCTCCCTATGGTATTAGAGGACGAAGAATCTGTTGCAAATGCATTAACTGTATTAATATCACCGCCAGATATTCCTGTAAAAGCACCAGATGTATACTCTAAATCGTTATGAAAATAAACATTTGTTCCATTGTCTGTAACTCCCTGACCTGGCCCTTGCCATCTAATTAACATTGCATCACCACCGGTTCTTTCACCAAAATAAGCAAGTATTGGGTAGTAAGTGTCTGCTTGAAGAGTAAAATAGGAACTATACCTTGTTCTAATTCCATGCGGTCTGCTATTATCAACTCTCTCATTGCTTTTACTTCGAAGACTAATAAAATTTGACCAGTTGCTTGCTTGACTCGTATCAAATAGCCAAAGCCAACTAGCATCATCACTGGAGGTTAGGAATCTATAAGAACCTGTTGAAGGCGGTTTAAAGAATCCTCTCCATTCTGCTGAATAATATTCAGCAAAGTTTCTTCCTGGGGTAGTATAATTTACTCTGGTAAAGTCATTAACAAATCTATTTCTAATGCTTGAAGAAGTGTGTTGTGAACTACCACCAACTGTCCCAAAAAAACTCAAGTTGTCATTAAAATAACCCGGATAAACCTGCGCTCTGAGTCCACTTGATAAACTCCCAGACCCAGAACTCCCGTCAACCGTTATATTCTTTGGATCAAGCAACAATGTCCCGCCTTTAACGCTTACATTCGTCAAATCTATGTTTCTCAATAAATTTGAGGACGAAATCTCAACGAATCCACCACCTTGATCAAACTGGTGTTGATTAGAAGCTTTGGTTATCCAATTACCGGATAGTTCTCTTGATGATCCATTAGCATTAATAGAACCACTAAAATCAGTTACCTCGTCTGACCAGACTACTGCCGTTCCCCCTCTGCCATCCGAACTAGAAACATCAATTTCGGCTGTAGATTGAACAACTGTGTATTTAGAGTTTTGTATTTTTTCCTGACCCTCATATCGCGCAATGAAACCTTCATATTCTTTCTTTGTTGTTGATGGTAATGTTTTACCGCCAAGATAATCTCCGCCAATCCTTGCTTTTCCCCCTGAAACCTGGCCTTTACTACTAACACTTGCAGAGTGCAAATTGACAAAATTACCTGTGATGTCAATGTTCCCTCCTTTTCCAGAGGACGAATCAGCATTGTATGTTCCAGCAGCTAAATTATAATTCTGTGCTTTAGACTGAATTGTCCCTCCCTTTTTGTTACCCGAGACATCCATTGAATTTTTAGGAGTGGAATAAAGAGAATTTTCTGATACTACAATTAACGAACCACCGTATTTATTTAAGCCTTTGGCTTCAATTTTCCCATTAAGCACCAACATATCCTCTGAAAATACATTAACTTTTCCTCCCATTTTGCCGTTAGCGTATATGTTTCCTCCCTGATAAATGTTTTTTCCTGAAATTTCCACCGATCCAGATGAATTATTTGAATCTCCAGAAACATTAACTGTTCCTTCAACTCCAATAAAACTGTCATCATTACCTCCTAAAACTACTTTGCCCGTCTTTTGATTAACCGATGTAGATGAAATTACACTAGAAACCCCTGTGTTTACAGCTCCCATAGACAAAGAATCTGCCACTGAAGCAGAAAGTTGTACTAAACCACCATTAGCTGATAAACTTCCATTATTACTCACTAAGCTTTTTAGTGTCTTTCCATTAATATCCTTAATCTTGGCTAATTGTTGCGAGGATAATATTATGTTCATTAAACCTTTTCCTTCAAAATCTAATGTTATTTTTTCTCCTGCACCAAGCGAAATCTTTCCAAGTCTAGCCGTTACTGTTCCTGAGTTTGAAACATAACCACCCAAGAAACTTGCGCTTCCCCCATCACCTATTGTTATTGTACCTGAATTTAAAACACCTTTCGAATCGCCCTTTCCGGAAAAAGTGTAGTTGTCATTTAAGAAATCATTATTGTTTATACCAAGACTAGATGCAGTAAATGAATTTGTTTTAACCGCACCAGTGGGAGTTATTAAAACTCCATTTGGATTTATCAGTAAAACTTTTCCATTTGAGTTAAGTTGTCCAGCAATTTTTGATGGAGTCGAACCGGTTACTCTGTTTAAAGAAGAAGAACTTGAAGTTGGCATATTAAAATCGACGCGGCCTTGCGGGTTAATTGAAAAACTATTCCAGTTAATGATTGATTTGGAAGTTGCTTGATCAATCACCATGTAATTTGAATTAGTACCAGTAATTGTAACTTGTCCCGACTGGACACTTGCGCCTTCGGGCATTTCTCCTGCTTCGGCAAAAATTATAGGTATAATTGTCATTATACTGGTAGTTGCCAGTTTAATTGTGAAGAATTTTGTTTTTCTTATAACCATGATTTATATTAAAAATTCGTTGCCAACGATACAAATAAATGTTGATTGTTTAGCCTTATATCTGAAAGGTCCTCAAGCTTTTTAGTTGCCCAGTTTTTTGAATATTCAATTTTTCCTGATATTTTTTTATCAAAAAAAAAGTTATCATCTCCTTTAAATTCAAGGCCTAAACCAACTGACTTACTTGCTGTTTGCTTGTTTTCCGTCTCAGTTGCCTTGTTTAAGTATGCTACTCCCATTGCAGAATAAATATAAGGTGAAAAAGAAAGTTTGTTTGACAAATTCACTTGTTTATTCAATTGAAACCTTGCATACCAAGTTTTATCACCTGAAATCGAACCTGAGGTAAAAGCACTTACCTTATCTGGGCCAATGATAGTTGATTGTTCAGAATTCAATAATCCATCATCTGTGTATTGACCTCCTCCCACTACTTTAAGTGATAGGTCATTTGAAATACTTAAATTGTTAGCAAAATTTAACTGAGCGTGATTAAATGTTGAGGTACCTGAAGTTCTTGATAATGGAGTTCCCAGACCAACCTCACTTGCAGATCTTGATGCAATATCAAGTCCCCGTGAAATTTTTGCATCTAAGATGGTACACCCTCCATTAGCATTACACCCAGAATAAGTAAGTCCCAGCCTGAGGCTAGTTAATCTGTCATGACTCAAATCCTGGTCTTCACCACTCAAATTGGTTTGCTGTATCTCATCTGACCAATCAATGCCAAGCTTGGCTGTCCACATTTTATTTGTTTTCAAAACTAAAGGATATGAAAATGAAAATGATGCTGATTTGTTATTTGATTCTATCCCAAGAGAAGCCAGGTCCTCCCCAGGACGCGTCATACTTTCAATATAAGAACCTCCAGCTGTTAGCCCTTTACCTCCAATTGGTATATTGATGGCCACTCCTCCGCCCCTAAGAGTTACAGAGTTTCCTGTGCCCTTCATCCCCTTAATAGTTGGTCGCGATAAGCCAATTAAAGAAACTGTCTCTCCAAGACCTAGTGGCGAGTTAGAAGTTATTACTGCTTGCCCTAGCTGTCTACCTAACACTTCACTTTGTGAATTGTTAAATGTTACGCTTCCTGACAATAACTTATGTTCTGCCTCAACAACTAAAACAGCACCTCCCTCATCAGCGCCCCTTGTAAATCCACTTTTTAGGGTCAAGCCAGCAGAGTTACCGGCTAAAACTAGTTGTCTTTCAAGAAGATTATCAGTAATAGTTTTTTTTTTAATAATCGGCTTAAGGTAAGCATAGGTTCTAAGCATTTGGAGTGAAGGAACTTTTGATAAATCTACCTTTTCGATAAATCCGTCAATTACTTTTAAGAAAAGTGTAGCTTGATCTGGTTTTAACTCCTGCTTTGGCACAATTACTCTGACAAGTGGGAACCCAGAATTTCTATATTCTTTTGTTATCTCATTTGCAATATTATAAAAATCTAATACTTTATTCGGCTTACCTACGATCAAATTTTGGTATTTAGAAAAATTAATTTTATTTTGCAGTTCCTCAGGAGCAAGAATAATCAAAGTTTTAGCAGTAATCTCTATCTCAGCAACGGGTTGTTGAGAAAAATTCAAATCATTAGCATTTGGTAAAACTCTTCTAGTATCTGGACTGAAGTTCTTTTTCTTAAGGGGTTCATTTAAAATTTCCGGAATAGCTTGACTTGGGGTTTGTCCTACACAAACAACATCATTGCAATATACAAGTATAAATACGAATAGATATTTTAAAATTGAATTTTGATTAATATCAAAACACAAATATTTGTTTAATAATTTCCTCATGTTATTAACATTTTGCGTTATAAAAAAGCTAGCTATAATTTTCTTTATCCTGTGGATAATACCCTAAAACTTGCTCTCATTCAAACTTTGATGAAATTTTGTCTTTAAAGGTTAGTGTAACTAAATAATTATGAATGAATAAAAATAACTGGTTGACCATGATGAAAAAATCAACTTTATTACTTATTGTAACCGGTTTCTCCATGAAGAGAATTATCAAGTCCGTTACTTTCATCCTCACTATCAACTCTAAGGCTTGTAAATAAAGAAATTACTCTGAGAATTACATAGGATGCAATTGCTGTCCAAATAACTGCAACTAAGACTGCATAGGCCTGAACTTTTAAATGATCAAATAGTACAAGGCCTTCATCGAATCCTACCCCACCTTTTTCAGAGCTCATCAACCATGCACATAATATAGTTCCAAGCATTCCTCCAACACCATGAACTGCAAAAACATCCAGGCTATCATCAATTTTTAGTCTCAACCTTATCAGATCGACTGCAAAATAGCATAAAACACCTCCAAGAGTTCCTAGTATTAAAGCACCCTCAATACCAACAAAACCTGATGCCGGTGTTATGGTAGCAAGTCCAGCCACCATTCCAGTTACCATTCCAACAAGCGATGGCTTCCCAAATCTAATCCACTCAATAATCATCCATGACAATGCTCCCAATGATGCGGCTATATGTGTAACTAAAACTGCCATTGATGCGGTTGAATCTGCTGCCAAGGCCGAACCTCCATTGAAGCCAAACCAACCAACCCATAACATGCAAGCACCTATCATTGTTATAACTGGGCTATGTGGGGGGCTAACAGAGTTTTTCTTGAATGTATCTCTTGGGCCTAGGACTATTGCAATAACTAATGCAGCAACTCCTGCGGTAGTATGGACCACTATTCCTCCCGCAAAGTCTTTAACACCCATTTGAGCTAAAAAACCACCTCCCCATACCCAATAGGCCACTGGACAATAAACTATTAACAACCAGATAGATGAAAATAACAAAACAACGGAGAATTTTATTCTTTCAACATATGCTCCAACTATTAACGCAGGGGTAATAACGCAGAATGTCATTTGAAAGACAACAAACAAAATCTCAGGTATAGTTCCAACTAAACTTGAACTATCAATATTATTTAAAAACATTTTTGAAAAATCCCCAATTAACCCTGATGTTCCTTGAGAGAAGGCCAGTGAATAACCTATAACAACCCATAAAACAGAGACAAGGCAAGCAATTCCGAAATTTTGGGCTAGTACTGATAATACATTTTTAGATTGAACTAGGCCTGCATAAAACAGAGCTAATCCAGGGAGTGTCATAAACAAGACAAGTGCCGAAGAGCTCAGTATCCATGCTGTATCACCAGAATTTGTTTCTGCCTTGGCTACAGTGGATATCGCCAAAAGTAAAAAAAAATATAATTTTTTCAAAAGAATCCCAATAATTTTTATATATAATACCAAAAAACAAATTTAAATTACAATAATTAATTAATAATTATACAATTCTGGGTTGTGCCTAATACTTAGACAATTCAATGACTATGAATTTTGTTATCTATCACTAAAGATTTTTTGTATTCATTTGGAATACAAGTTTTCTTTTTTTTGAATATTTTTTATATATATTATTCATATTATGAAAAACCAAACTGAAGATACAATTTTTGCTCTATCCACCCCCTTAGGACAGTCAGCAATAGCGGTCATTAGGATTTCAGGCCCGAAAGCCTTAAGTATTGCTAAAAAATTATCAGGGAAAAAAAAATTTCATCCCCGAACTGCCTATTTTTCATTACTTAAAGATCCCAAAGGAGAAATTATAGACTCTGGGTTAATAATTTTTTTCAAATCCCCAGAATCCTACACTGGCGAAGATTTAGTTGAAATTCAATCCCACGGGAGCATTGCAATCATTAACAAGCTACTTCAGGTATTGTCAGAATTCAAGGAAACCCGTTTTGCTGACGCTGGAGAATTTTCAATGAGAGGTTATAAAAACCTTAAGGCTGATATTATTCACTACGAGGGTTTGGCAAGTCTTATAACAGCAGAAACGAATGCTCAGAGATTAATTGCTAATAAACAGACATTTGGGAGTAGCCAAAATATCTGTAAACGCTGGAGAAATTCATTAATTCAAAATATTGCACTACTAGATGCGGAAATTGATTTTGTAGAAGATCATAATCAAGATAATTCTGAGAATATAACTAAATCATTGACTAATCTTTTAAATGAAATTGAAAGCATGATCAAATATGGAGAAAATGCAAAACATATAGTATTTGGACAAAAAATATTAATTTTTGGACCACCGAACGCAGGAAAATCCAGTCTTTTTAATTTTTTATGTCAAGAAGACAGAATGATAACTTCAAATATTAAGGGCACAACCATAGATCAAGGTTTACAAGACCTCGAGTTATTTGGGAAAAAAATAATTATAATTGACTCTGCTGGCCTGGGAAAGACTGACAAATTATTAGAAAAAAAAGGAATAAAGAAAACAATTAACTCAATTGAGCAAGCAGACAACCTTATACTCGTTTTATCACCTGATTCATATTCTAGAGAAAACTCTGAAATATTAATAAAATTAGTAAATAATTTAAATAACAAAAAAATGGTGGTTCTTTTTAATAAACTAGATACCCAAGACTTTAAAAATAAAATTAAAATATGGCTGAAAAGGATTCCTGAACTAAAAAAATATAAAAGCCTGACAATTTCGTGCTTATTGGGCAGAAATGACTCAAAGACACTAATAAAAACAAATGATTTTTTAAACAAAGAGCTACTAAACAACGAATCATTTAACACTGAAAGATGTTATTTTTCAGAAAAAAGACAAATTGATATAATAAAAAAAATAAGCTTGGATATTAAATCTGCACTTGAATCTTTTGATAGCATCGAAATAGCCTGTAATTTTCTGAATGAAGCATTAAAAAAGCTTGACAATTTATATGGAAAAAATAACCCTGAAAAAAAATTAGAATTAATTTTTAAAAGGTTTTGCATAGGAAAATAGTTATGAATGTTTCACGTGGAACAAAAATTAAGTTATTTGATGTTTTAATCATTGGTGGGGGGCATGCTGGTGTAGAGGCTGCAGTCATGGCATCTAGAATTGGTGCCAGAACAGGTATACTGACTTTTTCTAGTCAAGACATTGGCGTTATGTCCTGTAATCCAGCAATGGGAGGGCTAGGGAAAGGTCATCTTATAAGAGAAATAGATGCTATGGGTGGAGTAATGGGGTTAGCATCTGACAAGTCAGGGATACAATTTAGAATGTTAAACAAAACTAGAGGTGAAGCAGTTCAAGGGCCAAGGGCCCAAATAGATAGGAATAAATACCAAATAAACATTCGGAAAATACTTTCAAAAGAAAAAATTGACCTAATCTATGATGAAGCCCTTAACATAGAAACAACGGGCCCAAAAGGCAGTGAGGTAATTAAGGGAGTCCAGACTAAAAATCATGGAAAAATTATTTGTAAATCCCTTATAATTACCACCGGAACATTTCTTTCAGGAAAAATATTCCAAGGCTCACAGACTTGGCAGGCTGGTAGAATTGGGTCTAATGCTTCTCTAAAACTAGCAGATTATTTCAAAGAAAAAAAATTTAAAACTTATAAGTTAAAAACTGGAACACCCCCAAGAATCTTAGGAAACTCAATTGATTATAGCAAATGTATTGTCCAAGAAGGAGATGAAGTCCCTACCCCTTTTTCTTTTCTAACAAAGAGAATCCAGACTGAACAAAAGGTTTGCCATATAACACATACCAACTCTCAAACACACAAAATAATTAAAAAAGATCTAAAATACTCGCCACTTTACGATGGAAGTATCAAGTCGAAGGGACCAAGATATTGTCCATCAATTGAAGACAAAGTAAAAAGATTTGCTGACAAAGAAAGCCACCAAATATTCTTAGAACCAGAAACTGAAAACGGAAAAATTGTTTACCCAAATGGTATCTCTACTTCACTACCCAAGAGTGCGCAAGAAAGTTTCATAAAATCTATTTTAGGTCTTGAAAAAGCTGAAATAAGTCAGTTTGGGTACGCCGTTGAATATGATTGTGTTGACAGCCATGAGTTATATGAAAACTACGAATCTAAGAGAATAAAAGGTTTGTTTTTAGCTGGTCAAATCAATGGAACCACTGGTTACGAAGAAGCTGCTGCGCAGGGATTACTTGCAGGAATTAATGCTGCAAGGCATATTCAAAACAAAGCAGGTGTTATCATTGATAGATCTAAAGCTTATCTTGGGGTCCTCACATCAGACATTTCTCGGGGTGGTTTGGTTGAACCCTACAGAATGTTTACATCGAGGGCAGAATACCGATTGCTCCTTCGAGCTGACAATGCAGACGAAAGGCTGACGGATCTGGCTGTTGAACTTGGTACTGCAGAAAAAAAAAGAATAAGAGATTGGCACATAAAAAAAGAAACCATTAAAAAAGCTGAAGAAAAACTAAAAGATTTGAAGGCGTCGCCCCAAACTTATTCAAATTTTGGTTTAAAAATCAATCATGATGGTAAAAAAAGATCTGCATACGAAATTTTAGGTTACAAAGATTGTGATTGGAAATTAATTCTTTCTGTTTGGCCAAAGCTTCGAAAACTAAATTTAAATAAAAAAATCAAAAAACAAATAAAAGTCAATTCATTCTATCAAAGATATTTGGGCAAACAACTAGCGGAGCTCGAAGAGTTAAAAAAACAAAAAGGTCTTTTATTAAATCATGATGTTGATTTCAGCCAATGTTCGGGGCTTTCAAATGAAACCATCGAACTGCTTAACAAACACAGGCCAAAAAACATTGGTGATGCAAGCCGTCTTCCAGGCATGACGCCAGCTGCAGCATCTATACTCCTGAGGTTTGTAAGAAAATAGTGTGTTAATTGAAGACCAAAAAAAACTTTTTTTAAAACTTTATAATGTTTCACGTGAAACATTTAATAAACTTGAAAATTATCACGAGATGATTATTAGTAATCAAAAAAAAATAAATCTAATAGGAAAAAGTACCGTAAACAAAATATGGATAAGGCATTTCGCAGATTCTGCAAAAATTCTTCCAATAGTTGCTAAATTTTCGGAAGGATTGAAGCTAAACAAAACAAATATATGCGATGTTGGGAGTGGGGCAGGTTTTCCAGGAGTTATAATTTCAATGCTCTTGCAAGAACTCAGAATTAAATCAAATGTATCTTTAATTGAAGCTAACAAAAAAAAATGCCTTTTTCTTGAATCAGTAAAGAGGAAATTAAATTTAGATTTTAAAGTAATTAATCAAAGGGCAGAGAATTTACATGAAAAGCAAGACATAGTCCTTGCAAGGGCTTTGTCTCCATTAAACACAATATTCGGGACAATAAAAAATCTTGTTGGAAAGGATACAAAAATTATCCTTCACAAAGGCGCTGCATGGCAAGATGAAATAAAGGAATTAAAAAACAAGTGGAAATTTCAGTTTAATATTGTTAAAAATAATAAGTTAATAGATGATTCCGGTGGAATTGCAATTGTAATCACTAATCTGCACAAAAAACTATGAGGACGGTTTTTTCAATAGTAAATCAAAAAGGTGGGGTAGGTAAAACCACCACAGCTGTTAATCTTGCCACAGCTTTATCTATATCAGGCAAATCTTGCTTGGTTGTAGACCTAGATCCGCAAGGAAATGCAAGTACAGGCTTTGCCATCCCCTCGGACAGAAGGAAGCCTGGTACATATGAAGTATTAACTCAAAAAGTAGATATGGTTGATGCCATAAAGTCCACGGAGGTAAATGGATTAGGTTTAGTTCCATCAAGAGTTTCACTTGCCAACGCAGAATATGAAATACCAGAAAACATTGAAAAAGAATTTATTTTGAAATCTGCAATAGATGCTTTGCCAAAACAATATTCTGCAATAATTGTTGATTGTCCACCTGGATTGGGTTTTTTAACAACTAATGCTTTAGCCGCATCAGATAAAGTACTAATCCCACTTCAATGTGAATTTTATGCATTAGAAGGGCTAAGTCAAATTCTTAGAGTTATAAAGCAAGTTAAATCTGAATTAAATTCTTCTTTGGATCTTGATGGCATACTTTTAACTATGTACGATTCTAGAAATAAATTAAGCTTCCAAGTTGAAGAAGATGTCCGAGAAGTAATGGGGTCTGCGGTTTATGATACTATAATTCCAAGAAATATTAAAATATCTGAATCCCCATCTCATGGAAAACCAATCCTATTATATGATCATTCTTGTATTGGGTCGGAAGCATATGTAAGTCTGGCTGCTGAAGTACTAAGAAAAGGAAATTTTGGTGGATTAAGCGAAACTTAAAGGAGAAAAAATGGTCAAAGCAGAAAAAACAAAAAAAATAAAGAAGAAAAGGCTTGGTATGGGTCTATCGTCCCTTCTATCAAAAGACGACGAGCTTGCTGCCGTCATCAAAAGTAAAATTCAAACCCAATTCAAAGGTAAAAGTATTCAAAGACCTTCACTTATAAAAAATAGTATTAAGAGAAGGCAAAATGACAATTCTAAAATGGAAGTTAAGGCAAAAGATTCCAGCACTCAGTCAATTCTTCCAATTCAAAATCTAGTCTCGGGAAAATTTCAGCCAAGGAAAAGTTTTGACTTAACTGAATTAGAAGAATTGGCAGAATCTATAAAAGCTAATGGTATCCTTCAACCAATTTTAGTAAGACCATTAACAAGTAAAGCAAGTAGTTATGAGATAATAGCAGGGGAAAGGAGATGGCGAGCGTCTCAAATAGCAAAATTACATGAGGTACCAGTAATTATTAGAGAGTTTGACGATGAGACGGCACTTGGTGTTGCAATGATTGAAAATCTTCAAAGATCTGATCTAAATCTCATGGAAGAAGCAGAAGGTTACAGAACATTAATGAATACATTTCAATATACCCAAGAAAAACTATCTTCTCAACTTGGCAAAAGTCGAAGTCATATTGCTAATGTTTTGAGACTGCTTTCACTCCCCAAATTTGTCAAAAGGTATATAATTAATGGTGACATTTCTTTTGGTCATGCAAGAGCTTTAATACCTCTAAAAGATGAAAATGCAAAGGAAATAACTGAGAAAATTATTGATTTAGGATTAAATGTTAGACAAACCGAAAAACTAGTGAATGATTTCAAAAGATTAAATGATAAAGGGACACAAATAAATAACAAGACTCAGAGTAACCATAATGCAAATATTGAGTACCTGGAGAAAGAACTTACAAGTCTACTTGGTTTAAAAGTCGTCATTTCACATAAAAATAATAATTCAGGAAATATGGCCATTTTTTATAAGTCACTCGACCAAATCCAACCGGTTATTGACAAATTAAAATGGAGACCAAAATAAAACCGGGAATTTAATGCGAAAAATAATTTTAGATACAGAAACAACAGGGTTAGATTATGGAAAAGATAGAATTATTGAAATTGCCTGCCTTGAGCTTCTAGATGATTCATATACTGGAAAAAAATATCACAGGTATTATAACCCTGACGATATCATTATAAGTGAACAAGCTGAGGAAATCCACGGGCTAAACAACAAGTTTCTTGAAAAATATAAAACATTTGATGAATCATTAGATGAATTTATAGAATTTGTAGGTGGCTCACCCTTAGTGATTCATAATGCCCAATTCGATATATCCATGATTAATAGTGCCCTTGAGAGAAAAAATAAATCAAAGATTTTAAGAGAAACTTCGATTTGTACCCTTGAAATGGCTAAAAAAAAATTCCCAGGCAGTAAAAACAACCTAAACGCTCTTTGCCGTAGATTCAATATTAGTCTTGAAAGTAGAGAAAAACATGGTGCTTTAACTGATTGTTTCCTTTTACTTCGTGTTTTCACTGAGCTCATTGGGGGGAGGCAAAAAGAGCTGCATTTTATAACATCACAAAATAAAAAAGTAGAGAAATCAAGAAAAATGGTAAGGACCCCACTTTTAGTCTTTCCATCAAAAGAAGAAGAAGAAATGCATGCCGAAATGTTAACCCATATTTCCAAACCGATATGGAAAATCCAATAGAATCAACTGAATTTTATAAGTTTTTCCCAGAAAACCCTGCAAAGATCAACACCGTATAGACTTTCAATTTGAACAATTCCGGTTGGTGAAGTTACATTAATTTCCGTTAATTTTTCATTTATTATATCAATACCAACAAAAAATAATTTTTGATTGATTAAAGTTGATGAGAGTTTATTACAAATTTTTTTCTCTTTTTGTGTGAGGATTGTTCTTTCAGCCTTTCCGCCTAAATGAAGATTAGCTTTGAATTGCCCAGACCTAGGAATTCTGTTCACAAAACCTTCTGGCTTACCATTTAGTATTAAGATTCTTTTATCCCCATTTTTGACATCTTCAATGAATTCTTGAATAATAATTTGTGTTTTATGATTATTTGTTGCGGCATTAAATAATTTTATACTTTTTTCGTTAAAATCAGTAACTTTGTGAATACCTTCTCCTCCTTTGTTGTAAAGTGTTTTCAAAACAACTGTTCCAAATTTTTCAACCATTTCAGAAAAAATTTTAATATCAGCACTAATAACAGAGTAGGGCATAAATTCATCAAAAAAGAATGGGAATATTTTTTCTGTAAAATTTTTTATCGAAGATGGATGGTTAACAAAGAAAGGTTTTTCATAAACTTTGTTATGTATTTCCAAAATATATAAGTTCGTCAGATAATCCATGTCAAACGGTGGGTCCTGTCTAATAAAATAATAATCGAACTTTTCAAGGCTTAATTGTTGTTTGGGGCCTAATTTAAGATCAGTGTTTTCAACAAATTGACCTATTACTTTTGCACGATTATCAATAAAAGTTAGTGTATTAGCTGTTGTGAACCAAACATCAATACCCATCGTAATCGCTTTTCTAATTAATGCTACTGTTGAATCAGTCTCAAAATTTAAATTTTTTAATGGGTCCATTTGAAAAACACAAGAAATTGATTTAGTCATCCTTAACCCCTGGACTTTTAGGAATACTTATTATTGTTACTAAAGCCTTAATATCATCCATTTCTTTTAAAAAATTATCAATGTTATTTTTCTCATTAAGATTTGTTGCTACGCCCATTACATACACTGTACCATTAACAACATCAACACTGTAATTGTTGCTGTAAATTCCCTTTTTAAAAAGCAACCTATTCTTTATTTTTGTTTCAAAAAGCAAGTCCTCCGCTCTTTCTGAAAATGAAGGAGCAGAATTAATCTGTATTTCATTGAAAATTTCCTTAACTCCGTCTACTTTCCATACATTTTTTATTAATTCTAGTCTTTTAGATTGATTACTTATATTTCCTGTTAATAAAACCTTTCCAGAATTTACTGAAACGGTAATATTTGCAACATTGCTTAGTTGAAGAGTTGAAATTTTTCCAATTATTTTTGTTATCAAGTAAGTATCTTCCATTGATCCAGCAAAACCTCTAGTTGAAGTTGACTTGCTTCCAACTAAAGCAGTTACTGAACTAACAGTTGCACAAGAAGTATTAAGAAAAAATATTAATACTAGAAAGAATAATTTATGTTTCCTTTCCAACAAGAACCTCTCTTCTTCCAATGTGATTGGCTGGGCTAACAATACCTTCTGATTCCATTCTTTCAATTATTCTTGCGGCTCTATTGTAACCAATTTGAAGGTGTCTTTGAATAAAACTAGTTGATGCTTTTTTCTCTCTGCATACGATTGACACAGCTTTGTTATATAATTCGTCCCCACCTTCATTAAATCCAAGTTGAATGTTTTCTAATTCCTCTTCTTCAATTGTAACTGATTGAAGATATTCTGGCTCACCTTGAGTTTTTAGATGATCAACAACAGCCTGAACTTCTTCGGTCTTAACGAATGGGCCATGCACCCTTAGAAGTCTCTCTCCCAGCATAGTAATTAATAAATCTCCCTGACCAAGTAATTGCTCAGCGCCCTGATCTTCTAATATAGTTCTACTATTGATTTTGTTTACAACCTTATAACTTATTCTTGTTGGAAAATTTGATTTGATTGTTCCAGTAATTACATCAACTGATGGTCTTTGTGTTGCAACAATCAAATGAATTCCCGCAGCTCTAGCCATTTGAGACAATCTTTGAATTGCAGATTCAATTTCTTTTCCAGATGTAATCATTAAATCCGCAAGTTCATCTACTACAACTACTATTTTTGCAAATATTGATAAATCAAGGGCTTTCTTTTCCATAACAGGTTTACCAGTTTCCGAATCAAAACCAACCTGAGTTTCTTTAAAAATAACCTCGCCATCTTCAAGAATTTTTTTAACTTTCTTATTGTAATCTTCAATTTCTCTAACACCTAAATGGGCCATCATTTTGTACCGTACTTCCATCTCTTTAACAGTCCACTTCAGTGCAGAAATAGCTTTTTTAGGATCTGTAACTACTTCCGTGAGTAAATGAGGAATATCTTTGTAAACTGATAATTCAAGCATTTTGGGATCTATTAAAATTAATCTACATTCTTCAGGTGTCAAGTTATACAGTAGGGAAAGGAGCATTGCATTGATTCCAACTGATTTTCCCGAACCTGTCGTTCCTGCCACTAAAAGATGCGGCATTCTCGCAAGATCTACAATGACAGGTTTCCCAAATATATCCTTTCCCAAGGCAAGTGGTAACTTGTAGTTTGTAGATTTATATGAAATATCATCAAGTATTTCTCTTAAAAAAACAGTTTCCCTATTTTTATTAGGAATTTCAATACCTAAGGCATCTTTTCCAGGTATAGTTGATATTCTTGCAGACATGGCTCTCATCGATCTTGCAATATCATCAGCCAAACGTATAACTGAAGATGACTGTGTCCCAGGTGCAGGAGTCAGCTCGAAAAGAGTTACTATTGGACCTTGCTTTACTTCAGTAATATTTCCATTTATTTTAAAATCTGACAGAACATTGGCTAACATAGCAGTATTAAGTTCTGTATTTTTTTTATTTTCAAGTTCAAGACCTGGGATTTTTTTTGGTTTTTCTAAAAATTCAATTGAAGGAAAAATGTAATTATCATTTGTTTGAGGTCTAAAAGATGTATTCCGCTTTATTGTTGATCTTATTTTTCTTGATCCAACACTTTTTTTTGACTCAAAGAGTTTTTGAAATTTAACCCTTTTAGATAATTTTAGAATATACAGAATAAAGAAGATTGAATTTAGTGTAACTCTTGTTAAAAATTTAAAACTATTAATAATCTCACTTATACCGATATTTAGAGATACAAGAAGTGATAAAAGTCCAAAAAAGAAAATCACTGAGACTAATGATTTGTCATATTCTAAATTCTCAAAAAAATAATAGTAATAATTTAATAAACCAAGCCCTAATATCCCTCCATCTAGATTTTCTAAACCAAAATTCTTAACTAAGTATTCCGCACCGAAACATAAAATTATTAGAGATATCGGTAAAAACCCCCAACAGTACCAACTCATAAACCTAGAAAAAAAAACTCTTGCAGAATGGAAAATGAAAAAAAAACTAAGGAAATAAGAAGACTTACCAAACACCTCAAGTAAAAATTCTGATATGACTGAGCCTAATAATCCAAAAGCATTTTTATTTTCAATCAAAGTAGAGTCATATTTAAAGAAAGTATTGTCTGAATGGTGGAAAGTAAAAAGTGAAATAAAAATAAAAATTCCTATACTTAATACAGAAAGAGACAAAAAAGTTTTTTTTAAATTTTCTTTAAATTTTGCAAACATCAACTAATTTAATAATATTTACATTAATTTTTAAATAATTGTAAAAAATTTTGTCAAAAATAAAAAAACATAGTATTACAGTCGTTGGCAGTGGTTTTGTTGGAATGATATTAGCCATAAAAATTGCCAAGAAAGGCATTAATGTAACACTAATTGATAAATCAAATAAAAAAAACTTATCTAATATCAAAGATTCTAGAACAACAGCAATATCTCAGGGCTCTGCCAGAATTCTTGATGAAATAGGCCTTTGGTCTAAAATATCCAAAAAATGTCAACCAATAAAAAATATTATCGTTACCGAAGGGATTTCAAATGATAAAATTCATTTTAATTCAGGTGATTTAAAAGAAGGAGCACTGGGTTACATTGTTGATAACAAATATTTAAAAAAAATCTTTTTTGAAGAAATAAATAAATCACCCACAATTTTTTTTAGAGGCAATATTATAATTCAAAATATAATTCACCAGAATGAAGAGGTTAAACTAATTACAAACAAAGGGTCAGTTGTTTCATCTGTCATAATTGGGGCTGATGGAAGGTATTCAAAAACTAGGTTCCTGGCAAATATAAAGTATTACTTTCATAATTATAATCAAATAGCTTATGTATTCAATATAACACATTCAAAATCTCATGGCTCGCTTGCATTAGAAAGGTTCTTTCCATCTGGTCCATTAGCGTTGTTACCGATGAAAAGCCAAAAAAATAATAAATCTTCGGTAGTCTGGACTATTAAAAATTTAGATAGAAAGAACCTCCATAAATTCGAGAAAAACTTTAAAATCGAATTCCTTGAAAGATACAATCATTATTTTGGCAAGATAGAAAACTTTTCTAAACCTAAAACATATGACTTAAATGTCTTCTCATGCCATGAGCCATTTAAAAACAGGGTGGTTCTAATTGGTGATGCGAATCAGGCAATCCACCCCATTGCAGGACAAGGCTTAAACCTTGGAATAAGAGATTCAAATATTCTAGCAGATTCAATTATAGAAGCTTATAATCTAGGCATGGATATAGGAAGTGAAATTGTTTTACGAAAATATTCAAGAAAAAGACATATAGATAAAAGGCTTCTTTTTCAAGCAACGCATCAACTTAATGCAATTTTCTCAAATCAAAATTATTTTTTAAAAAATGCCAGAAAACTAGGCCTTAGAATCTTTAATAAATCAAATTTTCTAAAGAAACAAAGTATGATTTTCGCTATGGGTTTAAGGAATTTTGAAATTTAATTCCAATTTCGTGTAAAAACTCCCAGCTATATATTCCGGTATCATGGTTATCACTAAAAATAATCCTTAAAGCATAATTCCCAACCTTTTCAATTTTTTTGATCAAGATTTTTTTATTAAGGCTTAATTTGGGACTAGCTAAATTTTTTTTGTTCTCGGCAGATGGGCTAAAAGCTCTAAGGAAAAAAGAAGGCAAAACTAATGTTTTTTTTTCATCATAATTTATTTGCAAATATCTTTTGTCCGAAGAAATTTTTATTGATTTTGGAGTCATTTTTCAAATGAGTTCTTAACAATAAGAATTGGAATACCATTTTTTACCTTATAAATATTTTTTCCATCAACTGTTCTTAAAATATTTTTTTTTTCATCAAAAATTAAATCTCTTCCAGTTTCAGGACAAACTATCATTTTGAGAAGATTTTTATCAAATTTTTCCATTTAAATCAGGAAGGAGTCGAACCTGTCGAGGTCATTTTATTATAATTTAAATTCATATTTATCAAAGATATTAGTACATCTAACCTATCATCTAAACATTTTGCTTGAAGTAGAGCTTGTTTCTCATTCTGATCGAAGGGACAGCCCATGGCAATTGAATTTACTAAATCTTCATCACTCGAAACCTCTACGGCTTGCCAATCTGCGGTTATCGACATTTTTTTTAAAAAAGGTTTAAGAATAACAAGAAAATCTTTTCTTTTCTTTTTGTCAGAGAGTGAGTCCGTTTTAAAATCATTTTTAAATTTTTTCCATTCAACTTTAGCTCTTCTAAATCCATTTTGCAGTCTTAGCTCCGATTTGATATTAAATCTGCATAGACCTTTTAGGATAATTTCATATCGATTGTCATGAGTTTGTGAAAAAGCAGTTACATATCCCGCACAACCAATCTGGTAAATTTCAGGATTTTTTTTATTGTAGTTACTACCTGATATTTGCTTAGGTTGAACCATACCAATACATCTTCCATTAGCCATAGAATAATCGAACATATGCAAGTATCTTGTCTCAAACAAGTTTAACGGCAGTTTTGCCCTAGGAAGAAGCAAAACTTTGTTTAGTGGAAACAGAGGGACCACATCTGGAAGATCTTTTAAATATTTTTCAAAACTGTACATTATTTAATATATATATGGTTTCATTATACAATAATTAACAAATATTCTTAAAAAAAAAATCGTGTTAACTTTATGTATTCAATGAAGTTGAATTTAATTTTTTTTTAAGTATATTTAAATTGCTCGAATAGGCGGGAATAGCTCAGTGGTAGAGCATCACGTTGCCAACGTGAGGGTCGCGAGTTCGAATCTCGTTTCCCGCTCCATAATATTAAAATCTTTAAAAAGTTAAGAAAAGAGATATTATTAATCCCTTAGGAGGGATGATGAACGAAGATCTTGTTTACTGGAAAGCTGGCGAAACCATATACAATTTTAATGATGAGTCTGATTTTGCTTATTTGCTGAAAAAAGGTGAAATACAAATAATATCTGACAAAAACATAAAGGTCGGCTTTATAAATGAAAATGAAGTGTTTGGCGAACAATCAATATTGCTTGGGACAAGAAGAACCGTGACCGCCAAAGCCACAAAAGATTCAGAGGCAGTGAAGATACCAAAAGAACGCCTACTTGGAGAATACGAAAACTCTCCAATTTTAATAAAAGCCATTTTGCGGTCAACATATTGTCGTCTAACTAATCTTGACCACATACTCCAAACTGATTTAACAAGTATGCCCGACGAGAAATAAAAACTGATAAGGTTTAGAATTACAAATTATTTCGTCTTTTTTTGAGTTTTTTTAATACCAAAAAATAAAATAAACAATTAATTAAAATTAAAAACAAAGCAATATACATCTGAATTTCATCCGTTAAACCTAATGGATAAATTGTTTTGAAAATATATTTTTCTATGAAACCTTCTGGATAGCTCTGCAAACCAGCCATTTCAAGCAAATTATTTTCTAAATATGTAAGAGGACAAATTGAACTGGAAAGCTCTAGGTAAACAGCCCACACTAAAGATGGAAAATGAAGAAAAAATATTTTTGCTCTAAGAATTACAAACAATGCCCCGAAGCACACAAAGAGTATGAACATAAAATGGAGGATTAATGTAATTTGAGCAGCTAATAAATACATTATAAATGTTTGCAAAATAAAATTGTATTTAAAATATATTAGTATAGTATATATCGCTATACTATACGATTATTTTTTTTTAAAAGAACAAATCTCGCATGTTGGAATTATATCATATATGGCAAAAAAAGAAAAACCCATTCAAAATACAGTTTCATTCGGAAAAGCACAAGAAATGTTGTCCAAATTTAGGTATAAGCCCAGAAGGGAATGGTCTAAAGAAGATAGGATAACTTTTAAAGTTTGCAACTTTGCAGTACTATCAAAGAAAAGACTTAACAGAGTTTTTGCTGCATTTAACAGTATTGCAAAGCTCAGTGACAAAAGTCACTACAAGTACTCAGAACTTGATATTTTAATTTTAAAAGAATTAATCCTAGAAAACCTGAACATTTGTTTCCAAAAGTTTAATTTGGATATTAAAATAATTAAAGAGGTTGATAAACAAAAAATTCAGGGGCATTTAGATAATTTGAAGGAGGAAAATCTCCGACTCGAGAACGAAACCAAACGACTTCAATTCATAATTGAAAACTACATAAGGGAGAATACTCTTCAGGAAATAGAGGACATTAAACAGATTTTAAAAAAGAAATTACCCACAGCACAACTTGTGAATAAAAATAAAAGATCAAAAAAAATTGATTTCGACGAAAAAAACTTAAAAGAATTTATGGAAAAATGGAAAACAGGTCATACAACCAATGAAATAAGTAATTATTTTAAAAAAGAAAATCTAGATATCAGTAAATCAAAGAAAAAAAGATTCAAACTTTAACCATTATTTTTTAATTTCAGATTTTTTCTTCTCATACATTCCAATGAAATCAATTGGATTAAGCATAAGGGGGGGAAAACCACCCTCTCTAGTACAATTAGCAATAACAGAGCGCAAGAAAGGGAAAAGAAACTTGGGGCATTCAATTAGCAAAATTCTATCTAAAATTTCCTTTTCAGCATTTTCAATTGTAAAAATTCCACAATAAGATGATTCTATTACAAACATTGGTTTTTCTTCCATTTTTGTTTCACCTTTCACAATTAATTCCACCTCGTGAATATTAGGGCCATGATCCTTTAAAGGCCTACACCTCACATCAACATCAATATTAAAAGTTGGATTTGACGAAAAACTTTTAAGAGATTCAGGGGCTCTGGGGTTTTCAAAGGACAAATCCTTTAAATATTGTGCATTTATTATAAATTTTAGATTGTTAACATTTGTATTTTTTTTTTTATTTGCCATATTAAAGTTTCATTATTTAATTGAAGACAATATAATACAAAAAAACATGAATACCTTCTACAGAAATAATTATAAATGAACAGTATACCTTACATAGATATTTTAATATTAGCAATGATAGCGGTATTTATTATCAATAGACTAAAAAATGTACTTGGAAAGAAAACTGGAAATGAACAAGATATCGTTGAAAAATTTACACAAGGCAAATCTTCTTTTAAAGAATCGCCACCAGATAATACTTCACAGATAAAAAATTCTAAACACATGGAAAAATTGTCTCTCAAAAGGTTTCATCCCAAAGACAAAGTTAATAACAGCTTGAAAAGCATTCACGGGCTTGATCTAAATTTCTCAATTGAGGATTTTATAAATGGAGCAAAAAAAGCATTCGAGTTTATTATAAGTAATTATTCTCAGGAGAACATAAAACCACTTAAAAAACTTTTATCACCTCAAATTTTTAATGATTTTGATTCTCAGATTACAGAAAGAACAAAAAAAAAACAAAATCTAGATATCACTATCATAAGTTTAAAAGACTCAAAAATTATTAATGCTAAGATATCAAAAAAAAGCTTGGCCTCAATTACAGTAAATTTTTTATCAGAGCAAGTACAAGTTACAAAAAACCTTAGGGGGGATATAATTGACGGAGATAGTAATCAAATTCTTGAAATAAGTGAAAATTGGACTTTTAATCGGAATCTAAAAAATAAAGATCCAAACTGGACATTGGATAAGATCGAGGAAAGTGAATAAAATATTCCCTGCACTCCTGGTTGTTTTTTCACTTTTTAAATTAAATCTAGATAGCAAACAATTACTTCATCCTGAAATATCTTTATTTCAAGAAAAGCTAGAAATCAAAAACTTAGATGAATTTTTTATTTTTCTAAAACAAATATGCTCATCACAAATATTGTTCAAGAATTTAAAAAAACATTCGTCTTATCCAAAATTTGGATCTACTAAAAATTGGAAAAAAGTTTGCAAAAAAGTAAATGATGACTCATTAGACAAAAAGAGTTTCTTAAAAAAAAATTTTAAGCTAGCCTCAATCCAGAAAACCTCGGGACTTCTTACGGGTTATTATGAGCCAATTATCGAGGTATCCAGAACAAAGAAAAATGATTATAATTTTCCGATTCTGAAATTTAATAAAAAATTCATAGGTTCTCCCAGAAAATCAATAATTTCTGATTATAATAGTAATGATGTTCTCCTTTGGACTAATAACAAAATCGACTTATTCTTTTTACAAATCCAAGGGTCAGGGATTGGAGTTTTTCCAGATAAAAAAAAAATTAAAATTTTATACTCGGGGAATAATGAAAAAGAATATAGTTCCATAGGAAAACTTTTAGTGGAAAGAGACATAATCAAAAAAAAGAATGTTTCTTTATTTTCAATTAAAGAATATTTGAGGAATAACAAAAATCAAATTGATGATATATTTAATCATAATGAAAGGTATATTTTTTTTGATGTCAAAGAATATAATAAAAAATCAGCTTATGGTGCCTTGGGTATAAATTTAAGGCCAGGAATAAGTATTGCTATAGACAAAAAATATTATCCACTTGGTTTGCCATTTCTGGCTCAAACAACTAATAATGGGAAAGTTTTCCTTGGAATTGCATCCGATACGGGTTCAGCAATCATCGGCCCTAACAGAGCTGATCTTTTTACAGGCAGAGGTAAAATGGCAGAAAAAAAAGCTGGTGATTTAAAAAAGAAATTGATTTTACATGTGTTGGTTCCCTATAGTAATTAAATGAATGACGATGAATGGGAACTATTCAAAAAACAAGTAAAGCCAATAAAAGATTCAGGTAAGGCAAAAACATTTTTGAAAAAAAATCCTAATGTTACTTTAAATTTCCAAAAGGATGAATTTGAAATAGAACAATCACAAGAAATTAAAAATTTTTCTGGGAAAAATTTAGAAAAAAACACACTAAAAAGAATCAAAAAAGGTAAAATCAAGATTGAATCAATTCTAGATCTTCATGGAAAAACTTGGGAAGAGTCTCAAAAAAAAGTAACTAAATTTATTGAGGAAAGTTTTGAAAATCAAATAAGACTGGTTTTAATAATCACAGGAAAGGGTTATAGAAGTTCTGTTGATTTTGGATGGAAAGGAACAGGAAAACTGAAAGAGAATGTTCCAAAATTATTAAATTCAGAATTATTCTCAAGAAAAATTCTTTGGTTCGACAAAGCTCCACCAGACAAAGGAGGTGATGGTGCATTGCTAGTGTACCTGAAGAAAATTAAAGAATAAATTTTGTAAGGTCTGAGTCTTTATATATATCCCCAATTTGTTTCTTCACATATTGATCATCTATTTTTATTATTTGCTTTTTTTTCTCAGAGGCAGAAAAGCTTATATCTTCAAGAACTTTTTCTAATATTGTATGAAGTCTTCTAGCGCCGATATTTTCTATTTCATCATTTACTTTTGAAGCAATGTTAGCAATTTCAGAAATAGCTGTATCAGTAATATTCAAATTTACTCCCTCGGTTGCAATTAGCTCGACATATTGCCTAATTAAATTATTTTCTGGTTCTTTTAAAATTTTTACAAAATCATCTTTAGATAAAGCAGATAGTTCAACCCTGTTTGGGAGCCTACCTTGAAGTTCTGGAAGTAAATCAGATGGCTTAGCAACATGGAAAGCACCTGACGCGATAAAAAGAATGTGGTCTGTTTTCACTGAACCATACTTGGTTGTGACTGTTGAGCCCTCGATTAAAGGGAGTAAATCACGTTGCACCCCCTCTCTACTGACTTCAGCAGTACCACGACTATTTTTACCGCAAATTTTATCAATCTCATCAATAAAAACAATTCCGTCTTGTTCAACATTATCAATTGCCCTTTTGGTTAAATTTTCATTATCAATAAGTTTTTCTGATTCTTCATCTATGAGAAAATCGTAAGATTCCTTAACACTCAGCTTCCTTTTTTCTTTCTTTTGCCCGAAACCTTTTCCAAATAAATCACCCAAATTAATCATGCCCATCATACCGCCTGGCATTCCAGGAATTTCCATTGACTTGAGCGAAGAACCTGTTTGTGTAGAGAGCTCAATTTCAATCTCTTGATTATCTAATTCTCCGTTTCGAAGCATTTTTTTATATTTTTCACGGGTTTGATTTGTCGCTGATGAACCAACAAGTGCATTTATAACTCTTTTTTCTGCATTGAGCTCGGCTTTAGCCTTTACTTCTTTTTTTAAATTTTCTTTATTGTTATTAATTGAAATTTCAACTAAATCCCTTATTATCTGCTCTACATCTCTCCCTACATACCCAACCTCAGTAAATTTTGTGGCTTCGACTTTGATAAAAGGAGCGTCAGCTAATCTAGCCAGTCTTCTAGCAATTTCGGTTTTACCTACGCCCGTAGGACCAATCATTAAAATATTTTTTGGAAGCACTTCTTCTTTCAAAGAGCCTTCAATCTGCTGCCTTCTCCACCTATTTCTAAGTGCAATTGCTACAGAACGCTTTGCTGATTCTTGTCCGACAATAAATCTATCAAGCTCGGAAACAATTTCTCTTGGGGTAAATGATGTCATTTAATAGTCTCTATTATTATGTTATCATTTGTGTAAATACATAATTCAGCAGCTATTTCAAGGCTTTGCTTAGCAATTTGCTCTGCACTTAGTTTTGATTTGAATAATGCTCTAGCGGCCGCAAGGGCATAATTACCTCCTGAACCTATAGCCATCAGACCATCTTTAGGCTCTAAGACATCACCATTTCCACTAAGAATTAAACTAGCATCCTTATCTGCAACCACCATCATAGCTTCCAGTCTTCTCAAATACCTGTCAGTACGCCAATCCTTAGCCATCTCAACACAAGCTCTCATTAAATTATTTGAACTTTTTTCCAACTTTGATTCTAATCTCTCAAACAATGCAAAAGCATCTGCAGTAGCACCAGCAAAACCAGTAATAACTTTCCCACTTGCCAAAGATCTAACTTTTCTAGCATTAGATTTAACTACTGTATCACCCAAGGTTACTTGGCCATCTCCCGCGATTACAACATGATTGTTTTTTCTGACTGAAACAATTGTTGTTCCATACCATTTTTCATATTTACTTTTTTCTTCCATAAATTTTACATCTCGTTGATAAAATTAATATTAATCTATATATTTTAAATTTAATATCCAATAAAATTTATTTATGAGAAAATATTCTATCAACAGAAAAACTAAAGAAACAGAGATAAAAGTTGATTTAGATCTAGATGGAAATGGAAAAAGTAAAATTGAAACAGGGATTGGCTTTCTAGATCATATGATTGAACAGCTCGCAAAACACAGCATGTTTGATATTTCAATAAAAGCACAAGGAGATCTCCACATTGACTATCATCATACTACTGAAGATAGCGCATTAGCACTTGGAGAAGCTCTTACAAAATCTCTTGGAGATAGAAAAGGAATTAAACGATTTGGACAGGCTTTGTCTGCAATGGATGAAACATTATCAAGAGTAGTTGTAGATTGTTCAAACAGACCTTACCTCGTTTGGAATGTCAATTTGACAAAACCTAAGTTGGGTGAAATGGATACAGAGCTTTTCAAAGAATGGTTTCAAGCTTTTGCGCAAAGCTCAGGGATTACCCTTCATGTAGAAAATCTTTACGGAGAAAATAATCATCATATTATAGAGTCTTGTTTTAAAGGCCTTGCCAGGGCGCTACGCGAAGCCGTTGAAATTGATTTAAAAAGGAAGGGCGAAATCCCATCAACTAAAGGTACGCTTTAAAAAAATATGAAAACATATTTTATTTTCAAAAATAATTTGAAAGATAAAGATTTCAAAGCACTAGATAATGGATTTAGTTATTTTGCATTAATTTTTGGTCCTTTTTGGGGGTTGATAAAGGGTTTGTGGTTTTATTCTTTGATAAACTTGAGTGTTATGTGTTTCCTGGAAATTTTTTATAAAGAATCATTGATAATTTTTATATTTTTCTCTCAATTATTTTGGGCATTTCTTGGGAAAGATTTGCTTATCCAAAACTTAATTGTTTCAAATTTTACTGCAAAAAAGGTAATCACTGCCAGCTCAAATAAAAAGGCTCTATTAACTTATTTCTCAGAACAAACTTAATGAGTTTAATTTCAATTATTGATTATGGTTCCGGTAATATAAAATCGGTTTATAATGCGTTTAATTATCTGTGCGAGGAGGGAAAGAAAAAATTAATTGTCACCAATAATTATTCAGAGATAAAAAAATCAACACATATAATCTTACCAGGTGTTGGAGCATTTCAATCTTGCATATCGGGGTTAAAGCAAATCTCTGTTCGAGAAGTTCTGGAAGAAAAAGTTTTGAATGATAAAACTCCATTTTTAGGAATATGTGTTGGAATGCAGATGCTAGCAACTGTTGGTCACGAAAATGGAATTTTTTCAGGTCTTAATTGGATAAAAGGTGAAGTGAAAAAAATTAAGCCCACTATCAATAAACTAAAAATCCCGCACATGGGATGGAATGAACTTGAATTTAAAAAAGATACTAATTTCATAAAAGAATTAAGAAAGAAAACTAATTTGGAGAGAGTTACCGCCTATTTTGTTCATAGTTATAATTTCTTTCTTGAAAATGAATCTGAGAAAGTTGTAACAACAAAATATGGACAAGAGATCACTGCAATGGTTTCGAAATCTAATATAATTGGAACACAATTTCACCCAGAAAAAAGTCATAATTTTGGTCTTGCTTTTTTGAAAACTTTTCTAGAATGTGAGGAGTTTTAATGATTCTCTATCCTGCAATAGATTTAAAAGATGGAAAATGTATCAGACTTAAAAAGGGAGAAATAAATCAAATAACTTTTTATAATGACGATCCTGTGGAACAAGCAAAATATTTCCAAAAAATGGGGGCTACATGGATTCATATGGTTGATATTGATGGAGCATTTAAAGGAAAAAATCTTAACCATGAGCTTTTTATAGATGTTAAAAAAAAACTAAAATGTTCGATTCAAGTAGGGGGTGGAATTAGAGATATAAATACTGTGGAGTATCTTTTTGAAAATGGAATTAATAGAATTGTACTGGGCACATTAGCTATAAAAAATCCAAAACTTGTAAAGAAAATTTGCAAGATGTTTCCTAACACAATTGCTGTCGGAGTAGATGCAAAAAAAGGTTTTGTTGCATCGGACGGTTGGACAAAAACAAGTAAAGTCACTATAAATGAAATTATAAAAATTTATGAAGACGCAGGCGTCTCTGCATTAATATTTACTGATATTGAAAAAGATGGTGTTTTAGAAGGAGTGAATACAGAAGAAATATGTAAAATTTTAAATTCAACATCAATGAAAATAATTGCTTCTGGAGGAGTTTCGAATTTGAATGATCTGAGAAAATTAAAATCCATAAATGCAAAAAACCTTGATGGAGTTATTGTGGGTCGAGCAATATATGAAAAAAAAATTAAGGTAAATGAAGCTATAAAAATTTTGGGAAGCTGATGCTAAAAACAAGAATCATTCCTTGTCTGGATGTTAACAATGGAAGAGTTGTTAAAGGAATAAATTTTGTGAATTTAAAAGATGCAGGTGATCCTGTTGAACAAGCAAGTATTTATAGTAAAAACGGTGCAGATGAGATTACATTTTTAGACATAACAGCCACTCATGAAAAAAGAAATGCGATGGTTGATATCATTGAAAAGACAGCAAACCAATGTTTTGTTCCACTAACTGTTGGTGGAGGTATAAGAAATATCAAAGATATGAAAAACTTCCTGTCTGTGGGTGCTGACAAAGTTTCCATAAATAGTTCTGCAATTAAAGATCCTAATCTTATTACCAAAGGCGCGGAAAAGTTTGGTAATCAATGTATAGTGGTTGCAATTGATGCAAAAAAAAAATCTAATAGCTGGAATGTTTATATAAATGGAGGAAGAATTGATACAGGATTGGATGCAATTGAGTGGGCGGAAAAAGCAGAATCATTGGGAGCCGGGGAAATTCTTTTAACTTCCATGGACAAAGACGGAACTAATAGCGGTTTTGATCTTGATTTAACAAAAATAATTTCTAAAAAATTAAAAATTCCAGTTATAGCATCTGGGGGAGTTGGATCACTCGATGATTTTGTGGATGGGGTAAAGTTTGGAGGAGCATCGGCGTTGCTAGCCGCTTCAGTCTTTCATTTTGGTAAATTTACAGTCACAGAGGTAAAAAAACATTTAATTTCTAATGGTATTGATGTAAGAATGGATTACACAAAAAGCTAGAAAAATGAATGACAAGGTAATAAAGCATTTAGAAGAGATAATTAAGCTGAGAAAAAAGGATATGCCAAAAGATTCTTATGTGGCTAAACTTTTTAAAAAAGGCAAAGTAAAGATAGCAAATAAGCTTGGTGAGGAGGCTGTGGAAGTTGTTTCAGCTTTTTTAGCAGAAAGCAAAAACGAAATCTTAGATGAATCTGCCGACTTATTATTTCATCTTATAATACTTCTAGAATTTAACGACCTATCAATAGAAGATGTCTTTAAAGTTTTAGAAAAAAGGATGAAAAGTGATTGATATCATAAATTATGATGATGGGAATATTTTTGCTAAAATCTTGAGGAATGAAATCCCCTCAGAGAAGGTGTATGAAGATAACAATGTATATGCATTTAAAGATATAAGGCCTCAAGCACCTGTTCATATTTTAGTAATACCAAAACAAAAATTTTGCAGCTTTGATGATTTTGTAACAAGATCTAATGATAAAATAATCGCCAGCTTTTTTAAAACTATAAAGAAAATTATTGATCAAGAAAATTTGATAGATGGATATAGGTTAATAACTAACATAGGTAAGAGGGGGGGGCAGGAAGTTCCACACCTTCACTTTCATATTTTGTCTGGTAAACTTTTGGGAAAAATAGTTCCTTAGTAAAGAGAATTTATCTTATAGAAATGTTGGCACATATCGGAACATGATCCGAGGGTTTGATAATTTTTCTATAATCTTTCATAATTGATGCACTATTTGATTTTAAAAAACTGTTTTTAGATATCCAAATATGATCAAGTCTTCGTCCTCTATTATTAACTGAAAAATCAGGTGATCTATAACTCCACCAAGTAAAGACATTTTTTGGCGGAGCAATAAATTTTCGAACTGTATCTTCAAAGTTACAAGTTTCTAAAATTTTTAAAATTTTTTCTCTTTCTATTCTTGTATGACTGACTACATTTCTCAAACTTTTATGTGACCATACATCATCTTCCAAAGGTGCAACATTTAGGTCCCCACAAATAATGTGATTGTGATTTTTGTTTTTCATGAAAAAAATTAACATTTCGTCAAGAAATTTAAGTTTGTGATCAAACTTCTCATTTCTAAGAGGATTCGGCTCATCCCCTCCTGCAGGAACATAAATTGAATGGATTTTAATTTTTTTATAAATTAACTCTATGTGTCGACAGTCAGGTTTTCCACAAAAATTATTTATATTGTAGTTTTCAATGTTATGCCTAGATAAGATCGCAACCCCATTGTAAGAGGCCATTCCGTTTTTAAAAATAAAATAGTTTAGTTTTTTTATTTGTTCTTCTGGAAAGGATTGATTAGTAACCTTTGTTTCCTGAAGACAGAGAAAATCAGGTTTTTCTTTTTTTAAAATCTGAAGTAGTTGTTCTTTCCTTGCTCTGATTGAATTAAGATTCCAACTTATAATTTTCATCAAGATTTCATTGACTCAAAAAAGTCTGCATTATTTTTAGAGTTTTTGATTTTATCAATTAGAAACTCCATTGAGTCGTTCACTCCCATAGGCATTAGGATCTTCCTCAAAATCCACATTTTAGATAGATCTTCTTTAGAGACTAACAATTCTTCTTTTCTAGTTCCAGATTTAGTTACATCAATGGATGGAAACACTCTTTTATCTGATAACTTTCTATCTAAAATAATTTCGGAATTGCCAGTACCCTTGAATTCTTCAAAAATTACTTCGTCCATTCTTGATCCAGTATCAACTAATGCAGTTCCTATTATTGTAAGTGAGCCTCCCTCTTCAATATTTCTTGCTGCCCCAAAAAATCTTTTGGGTCTCTGCAATGCATTGGCATCAACACCACCTGTCAAAACTTTTCCTGAGCTAGGAACTTGCGTGTTATAAGCACGAGCTAATCTTGTAATTGAATCTAATAAAATTACAACATCTCTTTTATGTTCAACAAGCCTTTTGGCTTTTGAAATAACCATCTCAGAAACAGCAACATGTCTAACTGCTGGCTCATCAAATGTTGAGGAAACAACCTCCCCCTTAACTGAGCGAATCATGTCAGTTACCTCTTCCGGTCTTTCATCAATCAGTAGAACAATCAAATAAACTTCGGGATGATTGGATGTTATAGAATGAGCAATATTTTGTAACATGACGGTTTTTCCTGTCCGAGGAGGAGCTACAATCAGGGCCCTTTGGCCTTTTCCGAGAGGTGCTATAAGATCCATGACTCGATGAGTAATATCTTTTTCCATTGGATTTTCAACTTCCATTTTAAGCTTTTCGTCAGGATACAATGGTGTTAAATTGTCAAAATTAATCCTTTGTTTTGTTTTTTCTACTGATTCAAAATTAATTTTATCGATCTTTGTAATTGCGAAATATCTTTCTGAGTCTCTAGGAGATCTCATTTCACCTTCAACCGTGTCTCCTGTCCTCAGACTATTTTGTTTTATTTGTGTTGGCGAAACATAAATATCATCCGGTCCTGGAAGATAATTTGCATCTGATGAACGCAAAAATCCAAATCCATCTTGCAAAATCTCAAGTACGCCCTCTCCATAAATAGCATCATTATTCAATGCCATTTGTTTTAGAATAGAGAAAATCATATCTTGCTTTCTCAATGTTCCAGCATTTTCGATCTTTAAATCCTCTGCAATTTTGAGGAGCTCTGATGGGCTTTTAGATTTTAAATCTTTTAAGTGCATAATTTTTAGGGAGAAAAACGAATTTACCTTATAATTTATTCGTATCAGTTTGTCAAACGAATGGTTTAAAAACAACTAAAAAAATAATAATTAAAAATAGTATGGTTGGAATTTCATTGATCCATCTAAAAAATTTTTCATGATTTCTGTTCATTCCACTCTCAAAAATTTTTCTTATTCTTGCACAATACATATGAAAAATTGACATTAAAACAACCATACTAAATTTTAAATTTAACCATAATTCATTATATATTTCTAAATGAATTACTAAAAGTAACCCAAAAACCCATGATAGCACGAGTGAGGGATTCATAATATACTTGAGTAATTTATACTCCATTGTTAAAAAAATTTTATACTCACTTGAATTACTTTTTACCTTTGAATGATAAACAAACAACCTTGGTAAATAGAACAAACCTGCCATCCATGTTGTAACAAATACGATATGGAAATATTTTAGGATTAGATAATAGTTTAAATTCTCCATAATTTTTTCATTAATAGCATTAGAATCTATCTACCTCATTAAAATAAATATTTTTTAGTCAAATGCTCAAGTAATTTAATATGGTCTGTATTATCATTTAAACACGGAATCATCAGAAAGTTTTGTCCACCATTTTCGACAAAACTCTCTTTTCCCTGAATCGAAATTTCTTCAAGTGTTTCAACACAGTCAGATGCAAAACCCGGGCATATTACTAAAATATTTTTCTTTCCTTCTTTTGGAAGATCTTCAAATGTCTTGTCTGTATAAGGTTGTAGCCATTCGTCAGGCCCAAATCTTGACTGGAAAGTTGTAATGATTGGAATTTTAATTTTTAGTTTTTCTTTTAACAGCCTCGTTGTTTTTTGGCAATAACAGTGATAAGGATCGCCTTTGTCAAAATACTTTTTTGGTATTCCATGATAAGATGCAACGATAATATCAGGTTTCCATTTTATTTGTTTCAAAGTATTCGTTACACTTTTTTTTAAAGCCTCAATATAAATTGGCTCTGATTCATAATGAGGGATTATTTGTATATTTGGTTGCCATCTCATTAACATTAATGAACGATATACTTCATCACAAACGGTTGCCGTCGTTGCTGCAGCATATTGAGGGTATAAGGGAAGTATAACAATGGTTTGACAACCTTTTTTTTGCATTTCCTTCATTTTGATTTTAATGCTCGGGTTTCCGTATCGCATTGCATAATCAACTTTAATGTTTTCACTTTTAAATTTTTCCCTTAATTTTTCTGTTTGTTTTTCGGTATAATATCTTAGTGGGGAAATATTTTCTTTTTCCATCCATATCTCTTTGTATGCTTTGGCTGTTTTTGACGGTCTAAATGTCAAAATAAAAACATTAAGGATTATTTTCCAAACTAATGGATTTAATTCTATTACCCTTTTGTCTGATAAGAATTCTTTCAAGTATTTTCTAATATCAAACCAATTAGTTGAGTCAGGCGTTCCTAGATTAACTAAAAGTATTCCTGTTTTTTTTGATGGAAGTGAGGGGTGTTTGTCAGGAAGTTTCATAATTTCTTACAATTTCTATTGTTTTTTCTACATTCTCAATGGGAGTGGTTGGTAAAATGCCGTGCGAAAGATTAAATATATGTTTATTGTTTTTAAATTTTTCCAGAATGATTTTTACTTCCCTTTCTAATCTTTCGCCACCTTCAACTAGTATTTGTGGACTTAAGTTTCCTTGTAAAACCATTTTTTTTCTTTTTGCTATTCTCATAATTTCGTTAGGAAAGTTCTCATCTAAAGATAGAACATCACATACAACTTCATTAACAAATGTCAACAAATTTTTCTTCGACCCTCTAGGAAAATGAATGATCTTAACATCTCTTGAATATTCTCTTATCTCCCTACTTATTTTAGCATTGGGTTCTACTATGAATTCATTGAAGTCTTCTCCATCCAGCAAACTTGCCCATGACTCAAAAATCTGAACTAGGTCTGCTCCATTCTCAATTTGTTTTTTTAAATATTCCGATGAAACATCTGTTATCACTTTTATTATTTCTTTTGCTTTCAACCTATTATTTTTAATAAATTCTTTAATCTTCTTATGATCTTTTGACGTGCCTCCCTCAATCATATAATTTAAAACAGTAAATGGACCTCCACAAAAACCAATTAACTTTTTATCTTTCTTCCTTTTTGAAATACAATCTAAAGTTTCAAAAACTGGATTTAGTTTTTTTAAAATCAGTGTCATGTTCTTATAATCTAAATCCTTTATTGAAGATATTGGATCAAGCACTGGTCCTTTACCATCAATAAATTCAACTTTTTGCCCAAGAGAATGTGGGATCACAAGAATATCACAAAACAGTATAATAAAATCTAAATTAAACCTTTGAATTGGCTGAAAAGAAATTTTGCTTGCAAGATCAGGAGAAAAACAGAGGTCTAGAAAATCTTTCTTTTCCTTTCTAATTTTTTGGTATTCTGGCAAATATCGTCCTGCTTGACGCATAAACCAAATTGGCGGTTTTTTTTCTTTTGATAAATGTATTTTATCCATAATTCTACTATTACTATATATATATATAAAGGTTGTTGTAGTTGTTGTAAGCTTAATTATGTTTGTAACTAAATACTAACATTTTGCCAACAGTTTATTAAAACGTAAAATTGTGTAAAACTTGTGAGTAATTTAATGAACAGCTTAAAAAAAATACAATATTTGTGGAAAAAAAAGTATCGAGTAACGAGGATAAATTTGTTAAGAAAAAAATAGACATATTTAACATGTTGAAAAAATAGTTAGAAAAAAGTGTATGGAATTGCAACAAAACAAAAAAGTAAAGTTAATAACAAAGAGCCAACAGTTTGTTCTAGCATCGTCCAGTCAGACAAGAATTAGAATAGCTATGGAGATATTTCAGAACATAAAGACCGTAAAGCATAAAATTGACGAAGAAAGCGAAAAACAAAAAAACAAAAAAAAGTCAGCCAGAAAACAGGCGGAAATATTAGCAAGGAAAAAGGTAGAATCAATAAAAAATGATTTTCCTAATCAAATTATAATTGCGTCAGATCAGATTTTAGAATGTGGAGGGAAAGTTATAAGTAAACCAAAGAATATAAAAGAAGCGGCAAGAAACATAGCTTATCTAACAGGAAAAAACCATAAATTGTACAGTGCTATATGTGTTTTTGATCAGCAAAAACTTTTTTTTCAAGAATCAAAAATGGCAGAAATTCATTTTAAAAAAATTAGTCAAAAAGAAATTAATGGGTATTTATATAAAAACAAAGAAACAGCATTAAATTCAGTGGGATCATATAAAATCGAAGATAATTATAAATATAATTTTATGCAAGTGATAAGCGGCGACCTAGAAACAATAACTGGCTTCCCATTGAATAATTTTTTAACTCAACTAGGAAACAAAAAGATATGAATCTTTTAGTAATAGGAAAACCAATAAAACACTCATTATCACCTTTAATTCATAATCATTGGATAAAAAAATATAATCTAAATAATAAATATTTAAAAAAAGAGATTGAAGAGGCAGATTTAAATACAATTATTGAGCAAGTTAGAAAAAAAGAAATAAAAGGGCTTAATATAACTTTACCTTATAAAAACAAAATATTTGAACTAGTAGATAGTCTCACGCCAGTTGCTTTGAAGAGTAACGCAATAAATACAATTTATCAAAAAAATAAAAAAATAGTTGGTGAAAACACAGATGGTAAAGGTTTCATAAATTCATTATCAGAAGAAGCTAAAATCAAAGTTCGAGGTAAAAACATTTTTTTGATAGGAGCCGGCGGAGCAGCTCAAGGAATATTGGCCGAATTAATTTCGCAGAAAGTAAATAAAGTACAAATTTTGAATAGAACAGAAAGCAACGCGAAAGAAATAATAACCAAATTTGCAAATAACAAAGTCTCACTGAGTTTGGCAGATTGGGAAACAGCAACACCGGACAAAGATACAGATATTATTGTGAACACTTCATCATATGGAATGAAAAAGTCTGAATGTTTAAAAGTTAATAAAGGAATGTTAAACGCAAGTGTAATTTTATATGATATAATTTACAATCCACCAGAAACTCAATTAATTAAAGAGTTTAAAAAAAAAGGATTCCGCACTTTCAATGGGCTAGGAATGTTAATTCATCAAGCAGCAATTTCTTTTTCGTTGTGGTTCAATATTAAATTAACAAATCAAGATTTGTATGAAGCAAGAAAATTATGTGAAAAAAAAATTTAAAATAGCAATAACTGGAAATATTGGTTCTGGCAAAACAACAATTTCAAATATTATTACTAAACTCGGTTTCAAAGTATTTCAGTCAGACAAAGAAGTGAGTAAAATTTATTTGAAAAAAAATGTTAAAACAAATATTGCTTCAGTATTTTTGAAGAAAATTAAAAATTTGTTTGATGAGAAAGGGCAGATTGATAGAAATGTGCTGGGCAGTTATGTATTTAAAGATAAAAAAGAATTAAAAAAACTCGAAAAAATAATTTATCCTGAATTATACAAGATAAAAAAAGTTTTTATAAATAATAATATTAAAGAAAGAATTTTATTTTTTGATGTTCCCTTATTATTTGAAAAAAAACTTCATTATTCTTATGATAAAATAATTTATCTTTACACAGATGAATTTACTCAGAAAAAGAGAGTGCTCAGGAGAAAAAATATGAACGAGGAAAAATTGAAGACAATTTTAAAAAATCAACTTTCACGAATTTCAAGTTTTGATAATTTTATATCATTAAAAATTAATACAAATTGTAGCAGGGAAAAGTTAAAAGAGAAAATTGAAACTTTTACTAATAAACTGTAGATTTAGATTTTTTATTCAATATTTTTAGGATCAAAAAAAGGAATTTATATCTGGCAGATTTTAAGCCCTCAAAAAAATTGCTTTGACAAATATAAAGTTGTTTTAAAACTTCGTTTATTTCATTTTCTTTCCACAAACCGACCTGCATTTTAAATCTATCTATATATTTAAAAAAAATGGGTGGTTTAAGGGATCTTATAGCTTCTTCTAGAGATGTACCTTCTTGAACTTTACCTTTTACGATTAAAAGCTTTGCAAAATGGTCTGATAAAAAATTAATAATTTTTATCTCATTATTCTGAAATTGACCAGAATTAAATAAATAATCATTTATTTTTTGTTTTTTTCCAGAAACCAACTCATATATAAATTCAGTTTCGTCATGAAACACTGTTTTTTCAAATTTATTTAGAAGTTCTTCAATAGTTTTTTTTTTATGTTTTAAAAAAATAATTTTTTTTTCTAATTCGGATAAAATCTCAAATTTTTCATTTGTCAATTTTTCTGATAATTGCTCGACTTGTGCACTACTTATTTCTAGATTTTCATTTTTAAAAAATTCTTTTATAGTTTTTTTTTTCTCCCAAGATGTTTCTTCATAACAAGGAACACAAATACAATCATTGTTCTTTTCAAAGAAATCTCTAATTTCAGATTTTTTTTTAAGATTCTCGAATTTTAAAATTATATACAAATAATTAAATTTATAATTATCTAAAGATTCTATTAATTCCTTAATTGATCTAATTTCTATTGATGAAAATACCAATATATTCTTCTTTCCAAAAATATCATGACAATCATACTTTTTAATAAGACCAGAAAAATTCTCTTTTAAGAATTCTTCTTGTGAAACATTAACAACACCATATTTTTCTTCTTTTTCTTTAAGTGCTTTAACAATATTTTTAGAACAATACTCTACCTTTCCTAAATTAGGACCGTAGATCAAAAAAAATCTTTTTGAGATGTATTGTTTTAACTCACTTAGAAATACAGAAGATTTAATTATCACGGTGAAATTTTTCTCCTAAAATCCTTTGCCAATATTAAATTACTTAAATTTTTAGAAATTGATAATATTAATTTTTTAGATGCATCTTCTCTTGATACAATGTTTGCATAAGTATTAGCAGTAATATTATAACTTGCTTTATTAGTCACTTTTCCCGATGTTAACAATCCTTTCTTATCATAAAAAGAATAAATAACATCGAAAGATAACATTTTTCTAAAAGTATACAAATTTTTGTTTATACCTAAGTCTGATTCATATCTATTAATAGAAACTATTAGTTTAAGATTTGATGACTTAGATGAAGAAGAGTTTAACTTACCATCGAGTATGTTTTTTAATTGGTTTGCATTGTTTTCATATTTGTCTTTTGATTTAACAAGTATTTCTACTTTGTACTTAGAAAAAAACTGGTTGCTATTATAAAGTGGCTTGAATGAACAACTGTTAATTATAAAAAAAGTACTTAAGAACAATAAAACCAAAAAATTTTTCATTTTACAAAATTTATGATTTTATTTTTTATAAATATTATCTTTTTCACAGATGTTTTAAGTTCAATTCCTAATTTTGAATTATGATTAAACAAAATTTTTATAACTTCATCCTGATCTATATCCATTGGAACTTCTAACAACAATTTTTTCTTCCCATTTTTTTGCACAACCATTTTAACATTTTTTGAAGTTAAGCATAATTTATCATAAGATGGCCAGTCTAAATCACAAAGAAGTTTATTATAACCTGATTTACTTGCAATTTCTTGAGAAAGATGAGGTGTAATTATGGAAATGAGCCTTAAAAAAATTGACCAGGAATAGTCAAAAAGATCTGAGCAGATTCCTCTCGTTAAAATTTTATTAGATAGTTCCCTTAATTTTGCAACAGCTGTATTGAATCTGTAGCTTTTAATATCTTCAGTAAAACTATAAATAGTTGTATTTACAAAAGTATATATATTTTTTTCAAATTCATTTAATTTTTTTCCATCTAATTTTCCCGTATCTAGGACAAACTTTAAATCTTTACTTAAAAAATCAAAAATTTTACATAGATATTTATGAGTTGCTTTAATCCCATCAATTGACCATTCAAGATCTCTCTCCGGTGGTGAATCAGAAATCATGAAAAGTCTTGCTGTATCAGCTCCATATATTTCTATTATTTCGTCTGGGTCAACAACATTTTTTTTTGATTTACTCATTTTTTCTGAGCGTCCTTTGATCAATTCTTCAGTATTATGATAGTACTTCCCATTTTTAAAAACAACTTCTCCTGGTTCTATCCATTTACCCTTTTTGTTTTTGAAAGTTTCATGACAAACCATTCCTTGGGTTATCAATTTTTTAAATGGTTCCTTAGGTATTTTGTAATTACATTCTTTTAGAGCTCTAGAAAAAAACCTTGAATATAGTAAATGCAGAATTGCATGCTCAATACCACCAATATAATGATCAACCGGCATCCAATAATTTATATCCTCTTCATTGAATGGCTTGTCTTTAATTTTTGGTGAACAAAATCTCAAATAATACCAAGATGAATCAAAAAAAGTATCTAATGTATCAGTTTCACGCGTTGCGTTGAGACCAGTGATACTGCATTTAGTTTTTTTCCATGATGAGTGATTTACTAGGGGGTTTCCAGGTTTCGAGAGGTCAATATCATCTGGGAGTTTTATTGGCAGCTCACTTTCACTAACTGTCTGAATTTCACCATCTTCTTTATAAATCACTGGTATTGGACACCCCCAATACCTTTGTCTTGAAATACCCCAATCTCTCAATTTAAATCCAATTTTTTTTTTACCTTTTCCTGTTTTTATTAATTTATTAATTATTGTTTTTTTTGCCTCCGATATTTTTAGATCATTTAAAAATTCTGAATTAATCATTATGTCATTTTCAGAGATTCCTGAATAAGGCAATTCCCCACCTTCATTTTTCTTTACAGTTTTTATTACATTAGTTATCGAAATCTTGAACTTTTTAGCAAAATCATAGTCTCTGTTATCGTGAGCTGGACATCCAAATATTGCACCATTTCCGTAGTCCATTAGAACATAATTGGCAAAAAAAACAGGTAAAGTTTTCTCTTTAATAAAAGGATGTTCAACAAAAAGCTTGGTAGGAAAACTTAATTTTTCATCTTCATTATCAATTCTGGATTGATTTTTTAGGCACTTTTCTCTAAATATCTGGAACCCTTTGTCATGATTAAATAATAAATTAAGTTCATGTTCAACTGAAACAGCAATGAAACTAGCACCAAAAATAGTTTCTGGTCTTGTAGTAAAAACTTTTATTTCCAGGTTTTTATTAACAACTTTAAATATTATTTCAGCTCCATCAGAATAACCTATCCAATTTTTTTGCATTGTTTTAACTTTTTCTGGCCATTCATCTAGTCCTTTCAAATCATCTAAAAGCTCTTTAGAAAAAGCTGTTATCTTTAAAAACCATTGTGACAATTTTTTCTTTTCAACAATTGCTCCTGATCGCCAGCCTCTCCCATCAATAACTTGCTCATTAGCTAGAACAGTATTGTCTACGGGATCCCAATTTACATAACTATCTTTTTTATAAATTAATCCTTTATTATAGAGATCGATAAATAATTTTTGTTGATGTTTGTAATATTCATCACTGCATGTTGATATTTCTCTGTTCCAGTCAATCGCAAGACCAATTGACTGTAATTGTTTTTTCATATTTGAAATATTTTCTTCAGTCCATTTTCTTGCACTGAGATTGTTTTCTATTGCTGCATTTTCTGCAGGCATTCCAAAACTATCCCAACCCATAGGATGTAGAACATTAAAATTATTATTTTTAAAGAAGCGTGCCACAACATCACCGATGGTATAATTTCTTAGATGACCCATGTGGATTTTTCCTGATGGATAAGGAAACATTTCTAAAACATAAAATTTTTCTTTATCGCATATGTGGGCCGCATTAACTTTTTCATTAATCCATCTGGCTTGCCATTTTTTTTCAATTTTTTGAGGATGATAATTTTGCATTTTATTTTTTTATAAAATAACTTATACCACCAAATCCATTTAAATTTTTATTTTTTAAACGATTATAATTCTTTTTTGTAACTCCGCCTAAAGCAAAAACTTTTTTATTTTTTAAAAAATTACAAATAGAGAAAAAAACAAAAAAATTTATTTTTGATCTATCCGGATGAGAATTTGTAGGGAATACATTAGAAATGAAGAAAACATTGAATTTATGTTTTTGAGCATTTGCTTCAATGATACTATGTATTTTTGTTGCAATCAAAAATCTTTTTTTTTAATATATTTATGTTTAGCATATTATTTAACTGATTATTTTCATGGTCAATCAAAATACCAAAGGGTTTGTATTTGTTCGCCCAAGTCAGAGAACATTGAACCAAAAACTTCATTCTTTTATTCTTACACCATTTTACAAAGGGTTGAATTTGTTCTAAAAATTTACAATTTTTTTGATAACTATTATGAAAAAAAACAATGCCGGTATGTCTTTTAATTTTAAAGAAAAAATCATTATTTTTTTTTTGAAATGGATTAAAAAAAAACCATTCATTTGGAAGGTTAAAAACACTATAATTTGACTGGTAGTATTTCGACATGCATGAAATTATTAAAAATTATTCAAATATTATAAATCAAATAGATTATTTTAATAAGAAGTTTTCAAAAACCTCAAAAAGCCCAAAGCTAGTTGTTGTCTCCAAAACATTTGCGATGGAAAAAATAAAATTAGTAATTCAGCACGGGCATAAAGTTTTTGGAGAAAATAAAGTTCAAGAAGCTAATGAAAAGTGGAGAAATATGAAAGAGAAAAACAAAGAAATAGAGTTACATCTTATTGGTCCACTCCAATCAAATAAAGTCAAAACAGCCTTGGAGACTTTTGATATAATTCAAACAATTGATAGAGAAAAAGTTGTTAAAAGAATCAGAGATTTCATTGACTCTAGCCAGAGTAAAAAAAACTATGAATTTTTTGCACAAGTAAATATAGGTAAAGAGTCTCAAAAGAGTGGAGTAGAAATTCAGGAAGTTTCTGAATTTGTCAAATGGTGTCGAAATGATATGAATTTAAATTTGACTGGTCTAATGTGTATTCCTCCGTTAAACGATGAGCCTTCAATATATTTTAGTTTACTTAGAAATCTGTGTGATAAAAATAATTTAAAAAATGCTAGTATGGGGATGTCTGACGATTATGAGAAGGCTATCCAATTCGGAGCAACCCATTTGAGAATAGGTTCAGGTGTTTTTGGACCAAGAAATTAACGAATTATTATTCTAGTTGAGGGTTTAAGTTCTTTTAATAAATCAATCAAATCTTTCTTTCCAAGAGCAATACAACCCTCTGTAAAGTTATTTTTTGGTCCCATGCAATGAATAAAAATAGCACTGCCCCTGTGCTTTTTAATTGGTTTTGAATTAAAATTTGTTGATACAATTATGTCATAAGCTTCATCTTTTCTATGTAATTTTTCATAAAAGCAATTTATGGGTTTTTTCAAAAAACAATTATATTTTTTGTTTTTTGGATCTATGCACCATATATTTGATTGATTTATTTGTGAAATTGGTAATGGTGACTTGACTCTAAAAACTCTATCTGTTCTGAGAAAAACTTTTTCGACTTTGTAATTTCCCTTAGGAGTAATTAAATCACCCTCTCTATTTTTTTTCCCAATACCATTTTTACCAATATAACAAATAATTTTTTTCTTTTCATAATAAACATATGCTATATTTTTTTTTTTAGATCTAATTATAAAAATATTTGTCATAATTTAGAGAATATGCCAAGTGATAAAAATATTATAGCTATATTTAAGAAGAGTTTTTTTCTGGATGAATTGATAAATTTAATTTCAAATGAAAAATTTCATATTAAATTTTTTAAAAGTTTAAGAGAGATAACTGAATATCCCAGTAAGCAAAAAATAATATTAATAGATATATCAATTGACCATAAACTTGATGAAATTAATAAAATAATTAAATCTAAAAACAATCAAGCGAAAATTCTTATATTTTCAAAAAAGGATTTAAATTTAGAAGATATAAATAAAGAAATTTATAGTATTAATTTACCTATAATATTTCGCAATTTTGTTAAAATTCTTCACCATGTTGCTGATGGAAATAAAGATATTTCACCTTTAGCAAAAATAGGTAACCTTATCTTTTATCCGAAAAGATCAAGCTTAATAGATGAAAAGAAACAAGCTGAAATTAATTTAACAGAATTAGAAAATAAATTTTTAAAATTTTTGATCATAAATAGAAACGGATCAACAAAAAATGAAATTTTGCAGAAAGTTTGGGGACACAATAAAGTATTACACACACACACATTAGAATCATTAATATACAGATTAAGAAGAAAAATTGAAAAAAATCCAAGCAAGCCAGATTTTTTGATCCAAAAGAAAAATAAATATTTTCTTGAAGTATAAGTTATTTTGGGAGTACTTTTGGTCGTGGATCCTCAATACTTATATCAAATAATTTTAAAACAATTTTTCTATTAAGCTCTAAATTATTAAGTAGGACCTCTGTTTTTGTATTTTTATCTCTGAAAACTGTCCATTTTTTCATTTGGAACGGTGTCTCTTCAAATAATACTTCAACATAGCCAGAGGCATTCTTTTTTTTTTCATTAATTTTCACAACTAATTGATTATCATTCTTACGAATTTCTAAAATATTGACTTTGTCATATTTAAAATTCTTAAATAGAAGTAAACTTACTGGTATGTCTGAAAGTTTATAAAATGTGATTGATTTAAGTTTTTTGTTTATTGTGGCTACTTTTTTTCCATCACTAATTATCAAAAGAGGAATCTCATTATATTTTATTCTTACTTTTCCCGGTCGCACAATAAAGATTTCTCCGGATAAAACATCACCATTATTATTTACCTGAATAAATTCAGATTTAAGGGTGTTAAAATTTTGAAGATATTTAAATATTCTATCTTGATTTTGATTGCCAAAACAATCTTTATATATAAATATTAATAATAAGATTATTATTTTACTGAAATTTTTCATAATGACATTATACACAATGACACTAAAGGTTCTAAAGATAAGAAAAATTTTGTTATTTATTTCACTTCTTTTTTTTGGAGGTTGCCAGTTAACACAGTCAACAGACCAAGTTAAGTCAGATCTGAATGTTACATCTATTGACGAGGAGAATTCAATCGAGAATTTAAAACAGGATTCATCTGAAATTCCTCAAGCTGATGTTAAAAAAGAAGAAGAAGCCTTAAACTCTGAGATAGAAGAATCTGAAGATAAGAATAAACTTATCTCATACTTAGCTGATTTATTTGGAACTGAAGATGAAATTACTTTAAAAGAAGCCAAAAAAGATTCAGATCAAAAATTGAAAAGTAAATTATCTGATAAGGAAGAAAAAGACTTTTATAAACCAGAAAAAGCAAAGGACGAGAAAAGAATTATTCCTTTATCTTTGATTGATAAAATTGAGAAAAGTGAAAAACTGGGCACGCAACCAAACTTCTATAAACCTGAAAAACCCAAAGATGAAAAAAGAATTCTTTCTTTTTTTACTGGTTTTTTTGAAAATAAAAATCAACAAGAAATCGACGGGATTGAGCCAAATGATGTAAAAGAGAGTATCATTTCCGGATACGAAAGGAAAAATGATAACAAGGAAGTTGTTGAAAAAGATAATTTGTTAGAAAAAAAAGATAAGAGACTTGAAACAAAAATTGAAAAAAATGATAATTTGATAAAAAATCAGCTTAACGAAGATGAAGCGGTCATAGAAAAAATAGAAAAAGTTGAATCAAAAGAAGATTTGACGATAGATGAAAAGACAAATAATGAGACAGATAGCTTATCTGAAAATATTGATGAAGTATATAATAACGGGGAGAGTGAAAACTTTGCTTTTTTTGACCTAAAAAAACCAAAATCAAAAAAAATTAAAAAACAACCTTTAAATAATTATGTTGGTTTGCTTTTACCATTGACCGGTGAAAAAAGATCAGCTGGAAACTTGGTTCTGAATACATTCAGATATAGTTTGGTCAGAAAGCCAATGGATATAAATTTCAAGATATACGACACCAAAGGTACAAAAAACGGTGCAGTTCAAGCAGCAAATAAAGGGAAAAAAGATGGAGTAAAAACATTTGTTGGCCCGATTTTTTCTGATGAAACAAAGGCTTTAAAAGACTTTTTTCAAAATGAAAAAAATATAACTTTTTTTAGCCTTTCTCCTGATACCTCTAATGTTTCAGATAACATAATAGTATCTGGACAGAACCCACAAGATCAAATGATTTGCATATCAGAAAATCTTATGGCAAAAAAAATTAATGATCTATTATTAATTTATCACAATGATAAATACGGAGAAATTGTAAGAAATAGCTTAGTTCAAGGAATATCTAACTTTGATGCACAAGCTGATATAAAAACTTCTTATCTTAAAATTTCTCAAAACTTAGATTTGAACAATGAAATTAAATCAATTAGCCAATTTGAAAAAAGGAAAAAAAGTCTCAAAAGAAAAAGAATGGAAATTTCTAAAGATAAAAATATTCCTAATGATGAAAAAAAGAGAGAATTGAAAAAGTTGGATAGGCAGTTAACCTTAGATGTTCCTTTTGATGCAGTTATTATCGCATCAGAGGGTGATAAATTACTGGAAATACTCTCTCATTTAGCTTTTTATGACATTAATGCAGAAAATACTTTGATATATGGAACGAGTTTATGGGAGGATACAGATAAAACTGACAAAGTTTTCGAAAATACATTTTATGTAACAAATTTGAAGGAAAAAAGTGAAACATTTTCAAAAAATTTCAAAGATGTTTTTGCTGTAGAACCTTCATCTGTTAATTTTCATTTAGTTGACTTAATCGATTTAGTTAACGATTATAAGTATTATGAAATATATCCTGAGAATAAAATTCATATAGGAGAATTTACTAATACTTTACTTCAGTTAGGTTCTTTGAAAAGAGAGACATTCTTAAAAAAAAACAAGTATAATAATAAAGTCGAAAAAGTATCTAGTTGTCAATTAGATGCTCTTTAGATAATTTCAGAAATGCTTCGTATCTGTGATCACAGAAAATTTTTTTGCTGTGGCTCATTTCGGCAAATGTTTCTGAAAAACCTTTTGGTTTGAAAATAGGATCATAACCAAATCCGTTTATCCCTTTTGGTGGCCAAACAATCTCACCATTGACTTCGCCTCTGTATAAAGAAATATCCGAATCAAACCATTTTAGAGCAATAACACAAACGAACTTTGCATTGAAATTAGAGGTATTTTTCTTAACTATTTCATTGTAAATTTTTTCCATTGCCGGCTCCCACCCACCTGACTCCTTGGCAAAGCGTGCTGAAAATATTCCGGGTTTACCATTCAAAGATTCAACACATAGTCCTGAATCATCAGAAAGACCAATAAAGTTTTGGGAAATACTTCTTACTTTTATTATGGCATTTTCTTCAAAGGTTTTACCAATTTCCTCAACATCTCCAATATTTAGTTCCGATGAAGTTAAAATTTTAATTTTGTATCTTAAGAAAAGACTCTTAAATTCCTCAATCTTGCCCTTGTTATGTGAAGCAATAACAATTTGTTTATCGTTTAAAATTTTTTCTTTCACAATTATCCAATAATTTTTTTTTGTGCAATGAAGATTTTTTTACAAGCATGATCGCATAATTCTGTCATTTCATTCATTTGTTCATGTGTGAAATTTTTTTTTTCCCCCGAGATTTGTATTTCAGAAATACCAGAATTTTTTGTAATTACAAAATTTGCATCCACATCAGCTTTAGAATCCTCCTCATAATCTAAATCAATCAAGATATCATTTTTGATTATTCCGCAAGAAATTGCTGATATCGAATCTTTGATTGGATTAATTTTAATAATTCCTTTATGCATTAGGTTCTTGATTGCTAATGATAAGGCTACAAAAGCCCCAGATATACTTGCAGTTCTTGTTCCACCGTCAGCTTGAAGAACATCGCAATCTAAAATGAATTGACTATCTTTAATTTTTTTTAAGTCAATAATTGTTCTAATTGATCTACCTATTAATCTTTGAATTTCTATTGATCTCCCTGATTGTTTCCCCATTTTTGATTCTCTCTTGTTTCTAGTAGATGTTGAGCTAGGAAGCATTCCGTACTCTGCTGTAACCCAACCAGATTTTTTATTTCTTAGCCACTGAGGAATATCATTTTCATAGGTTGCGCTACAAATGACTTTTGTTTTTCCAATACAAAAAAGGCATGAGCCATGTGAATTTTCAATTACATTTTTTTCAATTGAAATTTCCCTTATATCATAATTTTTTCTATTGAATTTTCTCATTGTAATATATAGTTTAATCAGTATTTAAGTTGAAATATTTATCAATATGAGAAAAAAAAACAATCTAAAATTCTCAAATTCTGTATTGTCTCGAAATGAACCATCAACTATTTTAGATCTAGATCGAAGATCAAAAAAAATTTTTAAACTTATTGTAGATGACTTTCTGAGGGATGGTAAGCCTGTAGGATCAAGAAAGCTCTCAATAAAGATGGGTGAAAAATTGTCTCCAGCTTCAGTAAGAAATGTTATGTACGATTTGCAAGAGGCTGGTTTGTTAATGTCTAATCATTCTTCTGCTGGAAGAATTCCGACAGATCTTGGTCTGAGACTTTTTGTAGATGGTTTATTACAAGTAAGTTCATTAAGTAATATTGAGTGCTCCGAGATAAAAAATACAATAAATGTTAATTCAACAAATGTTGACCAGATGTGTAATGAAGCAGGAAAATTACTTTCAGGACTTTTAGATTGTGCAGGAATAGTGCTAGCTCCTAAACTGGATGGTTTATTAAAGCACATAGAATTTGTGCCTATGAGCAAAGAAAAGGCACTTGTAATTTTGATAACAGAGGATGGTATAATTGAAAATAGAATAATTAAGACACCAAAAGGCATGCCAAGTTCTATCTTAGTTGAAACTACAAATTATTTAAATTCTATTATAAAAGGAAGAACTTTGAGGGAAAGCAAGGAAATTATTAGTAAAGAAATTAAGAGTGATACACTCAATATTGACAATCTAGCTGAAAAACTTATAAACCAGGGATTCGCGTGTTGGGATGATGCAAGTAAAAAAAATAAACTTTTAATTACTGGCACATCTAAATTACTCGAAGATGTCAATGCGATGGAACAACTTGAGGATGCTAGAGTTCTCATTGAAAAACTTGAAAATAAAAAAAACTTGATGGGAATAATAGACGAAACTCAAGAAGCTGAGGGTCTACAAATATATATAGGGTCAGAAAACAGTCTTTTTGGATTAACAGGATGCTCAACTATAATAAGTCCTTTTAGAAACAAGGAAAAGGAAATAATTGGAGCTATAGGAGTAATTGGTCCAATGAGAATTAATTACGCGAAAATTATACCAGTAGTTGATTATACTGCTAAATTAATTGGAAAGAAATTTCAAATAAGTAATTTGGGAGAAACAAATGAATGATAAGAATCAAAACAAGTCATCAAATCCTAATATTGGGAATACAAAAAAAAGTGTAAAGGACTCAAATTTAAATATTAAGAAAAAATCGAATCAAGACATTGTGGTTGAAGATTTAAAAGTAAAATTAAAAGATTTGGAGGACAAACTACTTAGGTCGTTAGCTGAGAATGACAATTTAAGAAAAAGGCATGAAAAAGAAATAAATGAAAATTTTAAATACGCAGTAAAAAACTTTGCCGAATCTCTTTTGACTGTTACCGATAATTTTCAAAGAGCTATTAATTCTATTCCAAAAATAGAATCTGACAAAAATCCAATTGTAAAAAACTTAATAGTCGGTATTCAAGCGGTTGAAAAAGAATTAGAAGACGCACTAGAAAAAAATGGAGTTAAGAGTTTCAAATCAATAGATAAAAAGTTTAACCCAGAATTTCATCATGCAGTTTCAAAAATTCACAGCCAACATCCTGAGGGAACTATAGTTGAGGAATTACAAAGAGGCTTTATGATTGATGAGAGACTTCTAAGGCCTGCAATGGTCGCCGTTTCGATGGGTCCAGAAAAGAAAAATTCACCAGAAAAATGATCATTTCCTGGAAATAAACCTTCGCATCGTAATACTCACTCTTGATTCTTTGGGAATATTAGATATTGGGAATGATCTAAAAATATTGGAATTGTCTTTTAAAATTTTTGGTATTGAGTGAAAAAATAATCTTGAATACCCTCCCATAACAATAACAGATCCAGATGTTAAAATTATTTCCTTTAAATTTTTCTTTTCTTTTCCGTAATGAAATATAGCTTTATTCCCCAGGGAGATGGATACAACTGGGATAGAATAATCATTTTCATCTTTATCTTGGTGAAGACCTAATCGTGCCTCATTATTTTCGTAGACATTTATTAACGAACAGTTTGGAAGTTTTTTTGATCCAGAAAACTTTGACCAAACTTTAATGAAAATTTCAGGAATTTCTGGCCATTCTTTTCCGTTTCTAGGATTTTTTTTAATATAACCATAGCCACTTTTGTCAGATTTCCATCCCCAATCCCCAGCATTTGTAATTTTAGTTTTGAATGGTGTTCCCCAAATAGGCATTGTGGGTGTGAATAGAGGCGATTTCTTTATAATTCTAGAAACTTCCAAAGCAAGTGAATTTTGCATCTCTTCATTCAACTCATTTAAAAAAATTTTCATTTTTTCCTTGATCTAATGAATGATTTTATAATATAAAATAACAGCTTTAAACAATTTCTTGATAGTGCCTTTTTGGGCTATCTGGGAACTCTGTCCAATAACATTAGGAAGAATAGGAGCGTTATAATGACTATAATTGGCATAGACTTAGGTACCACAAACTCTTGTGTTGCCATAATGGATGGTAAATCACCCAAAGTAATTGAAAATGTTGAAGGTTCGAGGACCACACCTTCAATGGTTGCATTTACCGAAAATAATGAGACTTTAGTAGGACAATCAGCAAAACGACAGGCTGTTACAAACCCTGAAAAGACTCTATTTGCAATAAAAAGATTAATTGGTCGAAGAATGGACGACCCTTCTGTAAAAAAAGATCAGGAAAGATTACCTTATAAAATTGTTCCAGGAGATAATAAAGATGCCTGGGTAGAAATTTCAGATAAAAAATATTCACCGAGTCAAATCAGTGGAATGATTTTACAAAAAATGAAAGAAACGGCTGAAAAGTTTCTTGGAAAACCTGTCAAAGAAGCGGTTATAACTGTTCCAGCATATTTTAATGATGCTCAGAGACAAGCAACAAAAGATGGAGGAAAAATTGCTGGTTTAGATGTAAAAAGAATCATAAACGAACCAACTGCAGCAGCTCTAGCCTATGGGCTTGATAAGAAAAAAACAGGAACTGTAGCTGTATATGATCTTGGAGGCGGAACATTCGATATTTCGATACTTGAAATTGGTGATGGAGTATTTGAAGTAAAAGCAACCAATGGTGATACAAAATTAGGTGGTGAAGACTTTGATAATGTGTTGATCGATTATTTTACTGCTGAATTTAAAAAAGAACAATCAATAGATTTAAAAGAAGATAAACTTGCACTTCAAAGATTGAAAGAGGCAGCAGAAAAAGCAAAAATTGAGTTATCAACGGCACCTCAAACCGAAGTTAATCTTCCATTTATTACTGCTGATGCCTCTGGACCAAAACATTTAAACATAAAATTATCTAGATCCAAGTTTGAGGCCTTAGTATCGGAATTAATCGATAAGTCTATCGAGCCTTGCAAACAAGCACTGAAGGATGCAGGCATGACCGCCGGTGAGATTAACGATGTTATTCTTGTTGGTGGAATGACAAGGATGCCAAAAGTTATTCAAGCAGTTAAGAATTTTTTCGGAAAAGATCCAAATAGAAGCGTAAACCCAGATGAAGTAGTTGCGTTAGGAGCAGCTGTTCAGGGCGGTGTTCTTGCTGGTGATGTTAAGGATGTTCTACTTTTAGATGTAACCCCCCTTTCACTTGGAATAGAAACCATGGGTGGTGTTTTCACTAAATTAATTGAAAAAAACACAACTATACCAACTAACAAAAGTCAGATTTTTTCAACAGCTGATGATAACCAATCCGCAGTAACAATAAGAGTGTTTCAGGGTGAAAGACAAATTGCAGGAGATAACAAGCTTTTAGGTCAATTTGACTTAGTAGGTATCCCTCCTGCTCCTAGAGGCACACCTCAGATTGAAGTGACATTTGATATTGATGCCAATGGGATTGTTAAAGTTTCTGCTAAGGATAAAGCTACTGGTAAGGAACACCAAATTCAAATAAAAGCATCTGGTGGGTTGTCTGATGAAGAAATCGATAAGATGGTTAAAGATGCTGAGGCCAATGCAGATTCAGATAAGAAAAAAATTGAGACTATCGAAGCAAGAAATAATGCTGACTCGATTGTACACAGCACAGAAAAAAGCCTAAAAGACCACGGCTCAAAAGTCCCAAAAGAGGACAAAGAAAAAATTGAGAAATCACTGGAAGAATTAAAAACAGTGTTAAAAGACGAAAAGGCTGAAGTAACTGTTCTAAAAGAAAAAACTGAGGCTCTTATCCAAAACTCAATGAAGTTAGGTGAAATAATGTATAAAGAGGCACAAGAGAAAGCTGAAAAAGAAAAAAAAGCTTCGGGGCCTTCTGATTCAAAAGCTGGAGATAAAACCAAGGGTAAAAAAACAAAGAAGGATTCAAAAGTTGTAGATGCTGATTTTGAAGATGTAACAGAAAAAGATAAACCTGACGATAAAAAATCTGCTTAATTTTTGTTTTAGCTTATGTCTAAAAGAGATTACTATGATGTTCTAGGTGTTACCAAAGATGTGGACTCTAGTTCCTTAAAATCTGCATACAGAAAACTAGCAATGCAATTTCATCCTGACAAAAATCCAGGTGACAAGAATGCAGAAAAAAATTTTAAGGAAGTTTCAGAAGCTTATGAAGTCCTTTCAAATGATGAAAAAAGACAAGCCTATGATACTTACGGACACGATGCTTTTGCTCAAGGTGGTGCAGGGGGGGGCGGGTTTTCTGATGGTTTCAGTGGCTTTGGGAGTTTCTCTGATATATTCGAGGACTTTTTTGGTGACATGGGAGGAAGAGGCAATCAAAGAAGAGAGCAAAGAGGACAAGATCTAAAATACGAAATTGATATCGATATAAGAGAGGCTTATACAGGAATTAAAAAAGAAATATCTTTTGACACATTAATCCGTTGTGATGGCTGTAGTGGTTCTGGTTCAGAGAAAGGCAGTGGACTTAAAGATTGTGGAGCCTGCGGAGGTTCTGGGAGGACCAGAGCATCTCAAGGCTTTTTTACAGTTGAAAGAACGTGTTCCGCCTGCGGAGGGGCTGGACAGGTAATAACAGATCCATGTTCAAGTTGTAATGGTGAAGGCAGAAGAAGAAAAAATAGGAAAATTGAAGTAAACATTCCAGCTGGTGTAGAAGACGGTAGCAGAATCAGGTTGTCAGGCGAAGGTGCAGTTGGACCCAATGGATCTTCTCCAGGAGACCTTTATCTTTTTGTGAGTATGTTAGATCACCCAATTTTTGATCGAGATGGTATACAAATTTATTGTAATGTTCCTATATCTGTTGTTGAAGCTTCCTTAGGCGGAGAGGTGGATGTACCAACAGTTTCTGGTGGAAAAGTAAAAGTGAAGATACCTGCCGGGTCCCAAAACGGAGATCAATTTAAGTTAAATGGAAAGGGAATGCCAACTATTAGGTCTACATCATTTGGGGATATGGTCATTACTATCAATGTTGAGATCCCTAAAAATTTATCAGATAACCAAAAAAGGTTATTGAAAGAGTTTAATGAAGAATTATCTCAAAAAAATAATCCAGAAAGTACTGGGTTTTTCACTAAAGTAAAAGACTTTTGGGATGGTTTGACGTAATGTTTAGAGATGAAAAAGATTAAAGTCGGGGTTTTTGGACCAGTCGGAAGAATGGGTAGTGATGTTATCAAACAATTAAAAAATGATAATGATTTTCAAATCATTAATATTTGTGAAAAAAAAGGTCACAGAGCTATTGGGAAAAAAATTAACGGATTTATAGTTGAAAATGACATAAGTAAATTAATATCAGATGTTGATGTGATAATTGATTTCACTTTGCCCGCTGCAACAATATCTCTTATAGCTCAAATGAAGAAACTGAATAAAAAAACAGCTTTGGTGACTGGGACCACTGGTTATACACATTCCCAAGAAAAAAGATTCATTCAACTAGCCAAAGGTCAAAAAATTCTTAGATCTTTTAATATGAGTCTTGGGATAAATCTTATGAAAAAACTTCTTAAAATTGCATCAAAAAATCTTTCGGATATTTCGGATATAGAAATAGTCGAAACACACCATAACAAAAAAAGAGATATCCCATCTGGCACGGCCCTAACTCTTGCAGATTCTATTAATAAAGGTTTATTAATTGAAAAAAAATTTGCTTTCAGGGAAAAGTCAGCAGATAAATTAAGAAAGAAAAATGAAATTGGTTTTTCCTCTATCAGAGGTGGGGATGTTGTTGGGGATCATACTGTATTTTTTTTTTTAGATGGGGAAAGAATAGAAATTACTCACAATGCCCACTCAAGGAAAATTTTTTCTTTGGGAGCTATTAGTGCTGCCAAATGGTTAGTTAAAAAAAAACCTGGTTTATACACTATTTCGGATATGTTAATTTAAAGAATGAAAAGAAAATTTAAGAACATAATTATTTTCTTTTTGGGATTCTTCCTAATTTCCTGTGAAGAAAATATTTCCAGCGAAGATCTCCACATTTATAAAAATTTAATGGATGTAAGATTAGGTCATTTGGGAAATGCAATTATAATGCAGGGAAGATTACTTGATGCTTTTAATTTAAGTAATGAGAGAGCCGATGAGGACCATTTTAAAGAAGCTGAGGAAATAATAAAAAGTCATTTAAAATCCTTTGGTAGGTCAGATGAATTAAGAAAGATGGATATTCCAAATTCATCAAAATTGAGAGAAATTCATTATTCTTTAATTGAAGCTTCAGAATTATTAATTTCAGCAAGTAACGCTTTGGAGGACAATGCATGGTTGGGAGGTTCTGTAAGCTTTGCTGAGAGGAATGTTGATATGGCCAGGGTAAATTTTCAAAATGCTGTAAAAATCGTTTATGTAATAGAAGACGAAAAAAAAGTTAAACCAGTTATGGAGCACGAAGAATATGATGTGGGTGAAAAGCCAAAGCTAGATTTGCAAATTCAAGATAACATACCAGAAGATTAATTAGAATTTTTCTTATTTACTAAATAACCTCCTAAAACAATTAAAATCAATCCTAATAATAAATTAGGAGATAATTTTTCTGATAAAAATATGTATGACCATAAAAAACCAAAACAAGGAATTAAATAATTACTTTGACTGGCAAAAATTGCAGATTTTTTTTTAATGATATGAAAAAATAAAGAAATTGCCAGTCCGGTACAAATTATTCCAAGTATAGTTGCTGAAATCAAACCGTAACTTTTTATTGAAATAATTAAATCAATAATTCGTATTTCCAAAATATACATAGTTCCTAAAAAAATTGGTATGGACATTATCGCCGCAACAAGTATTGAGCAGAAGGCTAATTCTATGGAGGAAGAATCATCTAATTTTTTCACCCAATTTGCTGAGAAAGCATACATAATTGAAGCTAAAATTATAAGAAATGAATAAATAGAATTTTCAATTAAGAGTATTGAATTAAAACCTAAAAAAATTATCATACCTAAAAATCCAGTCATTAATCCCAATGAAATACTGAATGAGAATCTTGAATTCTTGAGCAATAAAAAAGAAATTAGAAAAGTAAACAATGGCATTGTACCAATTAATGTTGATGCGGTCACACTATCAACATAGACTTCACTCCAACTTATTAAATTAAAGGGAATTACATTACCAAGGAATGCAATAACCAATAAATCAATTTTATTTTTATTAAACAATCTTTTTATCTTTGCAATTTTACAAAAAAAAAAAAGAAAAATTGATGCAATTAATAATCTATACAAGGTTAATAGGGTTGGGTGTATTGACTCAACACTTATTTTTATAAATATAAAGGAACTGCCCCAGATTGCTGACAAAAACAATAAAGAAAAATAATTTGAAAGTAAATTGAATGATTTTGTTTGTCTCAGAATTATACTCTTCTGCTTAATTTGTATTGTTTTAAAGCTTCATTTATTTTTTTCATCAATCGCTTTTTATCTTTGAAGTTTAAAAAAGAACCAATCATAACAACTTTGTTTTTTGATTTTATAATTAAATTGTGGTTATGCGAATTTGCTTTAAGTAACTCTGCTTTCGTCCAGTAAGGTTCTAAATCCCAACTTTGAATTTTTCCAGATGGAAAATTTCTAGTTATTAATAATTTTTCTTTTATGATTATTAAGTTTTCAAAAATCTCTCCACTTTTATAGTTCATTTTGAAGGCATAGTACAAAAGCAATACATCAAGACCCAGAAACCCAAAAACTGGCCAGGCACCTATGATCCAGAAAAATACACCGATTGAAAAGAAGACTGCGGCAACACAAAGCATCAAATATCTGAAACCTTTTTTAGATAAACTCCTGTAGGGAAGAACAGTTATGTTTAGCAAAGCGTTAGTCATACTATTATATAAAATTCTTTTTTGACTTTTTAAAGTTATAATTTGTAAAAAATAGGTAAAAAAAGATTGTGAATAATATAAAATAAATCATGAAAAAGAAAATTCTTGGCTTTGGGAATGCCGTATTAGATATGATATCCGAGTCATCAGACGAATACCTTTTGAAAAATAATTTAGAAAAGGGTTCCATGAGTTTAGTTGAACAAGACATATCAGACAAACTTACAAGTGAAATAAACTTGATAAAAAAAAGTTCTGGAGGATCTGTTGCAAATACATTAGTAGGAATTTCACTTCTTGGAACGCCAACCCTTTTTTGTGGAAAAGTAAAAAATGATGATTTAGGAAATGATTTCAAAGAAGATATGGAAAAATCTGGAACAAAATTTTTGTGCAATCAATCTGAAACTGGATTGCCAACTGCAAGGTGTTTGGTATTTGTTACGCCAGATGGAGAAAGAACTATGCAAACTTTCCTTGGAGCTAGCACCACTTTAGATGAGGGCGATGTTTCAGAATCTTTTTTTGAGGAAGTCAGGTTTTTATTAATTGAGGGTTATTTGTGGAGTTCTGAGTCAGCAAGAAGAGCGATATTCAAAGCAATAGAAATATCCAAAAAGTATAACATAAAGATTATTTTTTCACTTTCAAATCATAATCTAGTTAAAATGTTTAAAAATGATTTTTTGAAATTTATAACTGATCATGTTGACATCTTGATTGGAAATGAGATGGAATTTTTTGAGATATTTAGTTCTAAAGAAGAAAAAATTATTTCTAATAAAGTTTCAGACTCTCTAGAGATTTGTATAATGACAAAAAGTAAAAATGGGGTAACAATTTTTAAAGATAAAAAAACTTTTAATATTGAAGCGTGTAAGGTTGATAATGTTGTAGATTCTACAGGCGCGGGAGATATGTTTGCAGCTGGATTCATATCAAAGCTATCATATGAAGATAATGTTGTTGAAGCAGCCAAGTTTGGATGCAAAGTGGCTGCAAAAATTATTAAGCAATATGGGGCAAGACCCACTAGAGATTTACTTAAAGATTTGGAATAAACTTTAAAAAATTAAGTTAAATAATTTGCAATTCCCAATCCAAACAAGGGAATCTGAAAGCCAAAATTTGTACTTATGGCTTTATCTTTGGATATTATCCCATAAGCTGTCCAAAGAATTACACCAAAGCCGTGAGTAAATATGTTAATCGGATAGATGTTTAAGTTGGTAAAAAGAATTCCAGAAAGAACGAAAATTGTCCCAACCCACTTGATTTTATTCATAATTGTAAACTCCTAAGTTAAGTAATTTTCAGATTAAACAATATCATAAGAAATAGCTAAAAATTTAACTTTAAAACTTATTTAAGTGTTATTTTAAGAAAGTTTTCAATTTTTCTATCACGAGTGGTGGTTCGATTAGATCAATATTTTTTGAGGTAAAAAGATTTTGAGATGATATAGAAACATTTTCTGGATTCCCATAAGGTGAAAATTTTTGTGAATCAGTTGGGCCAAAAATTGTAATTATGGGTATTCCTGCTGAAGCAATTAAGTGACCACAACCTGTATCATTTGAAATTCCAAAATTACATTTTTTTGCAAATTCAAGGGTTTTCATAGGGTTATCACTTTTAAAAACTTTTTGTGATTTTAAAATTCTTTCTAAATCTTTTTCTTGGGGCCCTAATATGAAAATTGGCTTGTATTTTTTTATTTTAAGAAAATCAGCTATTTCTAAAAATTTATTTATTGGCCATCTTTTCCATGATACTGAGGCACCTGGACAGATAGCTACTTTCTTAAAATTATTTATATTTTTCTTGTATATTACATTTTGAGGGAGGTTTGAAAAAAATAATGTAAGATCAACAAGTTGTTTGCTAAGATTTTTTTCTTGGTAATCAGTATAGAAAAAATCTGAAAACCAAAATTTACAACTTGCTGAAACGAATAATTTTTTAGGTATCATTGAAAGAATAAGAGTAGTTAAAAATCTTTTTTGTGTATCAATAACGATGTCATATTTTTTGAAATTTTTAGCCTTAAAAATATCAAAAAAATTGGATCCAAAATCTTTGTTATCCAGAACTTTATCAATAAGATTTTTGGAAAGAGGTTGAAGCGTAGATTTAAAAACTGACGATCCTTTCCCCGCAAACCATGTGATTTCAGAGTTTGGAAATAAATTTCTTAAACTTTTAAGAAAGGGGATTTTTATCAAACCATCACCCAAAAGATCCAAGCCTACATAGACTAAAATTTTTTTCCTATCTAAATATTTTTGGTCAAATCTTCTGAGGTTTTTTTCCTCCTTCCATGTTTGAAAAACTATTTGTCTCAAAACCTCGCTAGCAATTTCAGGTTTGATTTTGTTGATGATATATTTTAGAAACATTCTACTGAACAGAGATTTTTTGTTAACTCTTCTTTGCCATTTCCAACACCTTGATATAATTTTATTGTTGCATTTATTTATTAGTGATCTTTGTAATAATGGATGAGTTTCTATAAAATTTATTGTTGCCATAGACAAATCGTAAAGAGTTTGTCCATTAATATTCATTATTCTGTTTTCTATAAACGAGGGGCCAACACATATTAATTTGCTGGTTTGAGCTATGACAAATCTTTCATTTCCTTTTTTTTTTAAATGATAACCAGAAATTTTCATAGGCACAGAAAAATCTTGAACAAAAACATCTTCATCACAGCCCCCAATTTTTAAAAAAGCCTGTGTTTTAACCATTAAATTGCTGGATCCACCCCACCCTCCTAAAAGAAATTTCTCCAAAGAGTTTGTCAAAACTTTTGTATCGGAACTAAAACTAATATCTTCAAATTTAAACTCTTTCGGTTTTTTAACCCATTTCCAATCACCATAGAGTAGATCGATATTTAATTTTTCCATTTCTTTTTTCATGTAACTAATTGCATATGGAGCGATTATGTCATCTCCATCTACAAGTTTTATAAACGAATAATCTACAAACTTTAACGCTTTGTTAATAGCAATACTTGGGCCTTCATTTTTTTTTTTAATTAGCTTAATGTTTTTTTTCTTATTTTTTTTAATCAGGGTATTTATTATTTTTATTGATTGATCTTTGGAACCATCGTCAACAATAATTAGTTGATGGGAGGTTCTCATTTGTTTACAAATAGAATTAAGAGTCTCTTCAATAAATTCTTCTTTATTGAAGACGGTAACTATTATTGAAACACCATCTTTAAAGCTCATTTAACAATAATAAAATATTGATATTAATGAACAAGAACTTTTATGAGAACTTAATCAATGTCAATTGAATAGCCGGCAGCTCTGACTGTTCTGATGAAATTTTTGGTTCCGGGAACATTCATGGCTTTTCTTAGCCTTCTAATGTGGGTATCAACTGTCCTGGACTCAACATATATTCCGTGCCCCCAAACAGAATCAAGCAACTGTTCTCTGCTATATACTCTACCAGGGTTTTCAAGAAAATGTTTGAGGAGTTTATATTCGGTTGGGCCTAAATGAATTTTTTTATTTTTCCTATAAACTTTATGTTCATTCAAGTTTATAGAAATATCTTTAAATTCAATTATTTCTTCACTACTGGAAGTTGATCTTCTAAGAAGAGAATTTATTCTAGCCATTAACTCAGTGGGACTAAAGGGTTTAGTAATATAATCATCAGCACCTGTATTTAAACCTCGAACTTTATCTTCTTCTTCCCCCTTAGCAGAAAGAATTATTATTGGTAATTTTGATGTTTCTTTTTTTTTTCTTAATATTCTACAAACTTCTAATCCAGATGGTGCAGGAATCATCCAATCAATTATAGCCAGAGAAGGTATCTCTTCTTTTATAAGTAATAAAGCTTCCTCACCGTTTGTTGCTTCTTTAACTAAAAACCCATTTTTTTCAAGATTATAAGTAATCATTGGGAGAAGAGCCGTATCATCTTCAACAACTAAAATTTCCCTTTTTTCACTCATTTCGCCAACTTACCTTTTAAATTATAGATTACTTCTTTTGATATAACTTTTGATAAGTCCCCAATTCTTTCAAGTTCTTTAGCTATGAATAACATTTGTGTACAAAAACCTAAAATTTTTGGGTCTTCCATCATTAAATGTAAATGCTCTCTAAAACAAGTTTCATAAACTGAATTAATTGTAATATCCTCTGCAGGAACTACCTGCGCTATCTTCTGTGATTCTTGATCGTAAGAGCTTAATGCTTTTGAGAAGTTTTTTAAAACTAATTGACCTAGTTGATATATAGAATCGGTTAGATAGCTTTCTGGAGCTTTTTTTACATATAGAATTCTTCCAGCAACATTTGAAGCATGATCCCCAATTCTTTCGAGAATACTAGAAATTTTAAGAGCAATGATTATTTTCCTTAAGTCGTCAGCGAGTGGCTGTCTTTTGCTGAGTGTGATAGTAGCAAAATCTCTTATTCTTCTTTCTTGGGCATCAATTTCGTCGTCATTTTTAACGATTTCCTTTGCTTTAGATATATTAATTATTTTTGTAAGATTTATAGCATTAAATAATTGTCTTTCACAATTAATACCCATTTCAATTAAATTTGATTTTAGTGAATTTAGATCTTCATCGTAATTTGAAACTATATGTTCCTTCATATCATCATCCAATCTTACCTGTTATATAATCCTGAGTTTTCTTCTCTTTAGGTGTAGAGAAAACTTGATCTGTTTTTCCAACCTCTATGAGATTGCCCATATGAAAAAAAGCTGTCTGATTAGAAACCCTTGCGGCTTGCTGCATGGAATGAGTTACAATCACTATGGTAAAATTTTTAGATATTTCGTCTATTAATTCTTCAATAATAGCTGTAGCAATTGGATCTAAAGCTGAGCAGGGCTCATCCATAAGTATAACTTCTGGACTAACAGCTATTGCCCTAGCTATGCATAACCTTTGTTGTTGACCCCCTGACAAAGATGTTCCAGGTTCATTGAGCCTATCTTTTACTTCATTATACAAACCTGCTTTTTTTAAACTAGATTCAACTAATAATTGCAACTCATCACTGCTGTTTGTTAATCCATGGATTTTAGGACCATATGCAACATTATCAAAAATGGATTTAGGAAAAGGATTTGGTTTTTGAAAGACCATTCCAATTCTTGCTCTAAGCAATACTGGATCTAATTTTGTATCATAAATGTCTTCTCCATCAACTAAAATTTTTCCCTCAATCCTGCATATATCTATAGTATCGTTCATTCTATTTAAACATCTTAAAAAAGTTGATTTACCACAACCGCTCGGACCGATTAAGGATGTTACTTTTTTTTCTGGTATATCTAAGGTAATGTTTGATAATGCCTTCTTATCTCCATAGTAAACATTTATCTTTTTACTTTCTATTTTAGTTTTTTCCATAAGGCCTTACCATTTCTTTTCAAATTTGTTTCTAACAAAAATAGCCAAAGCATTCATAAGAATTAAAAAGGTTAATAAAACAATAACACCTGCAGCAGTTAATTCAACAAAACCTCTAGCAGCGGTGCTTTTCCAAAGATAAATTTGAACTGGTAAAACTGTAGCCGAATCAACAAAAGAGCCTGGAATATCAACGATAAAAGCAACCATGCCTATCAATAATAGAGGAGCTGATTCACCAAGGGCTCTTGACATTCCGATTATTGTTCCTGTTGCAATTCCTGGAACAGCAAGTGGGAGAACATGGTGAATAACAGCTTGAAATTTTGTTGCCCCTAACCCAATTGCAGCCTCTCTTATGGAGGGTGGAACTGCTTTTAAAGAAACCCTAGTGGCGATAATTATCGTAGGCAGTGTCATCAATGCTAAAACCATTCCTCCAACAACAGGGGCTGAACGGGGTAAATGCATCAAATTAAGAAAAATCGCAAGACCTAGCAAACCAAAAATTATTGATGGTACGGCAGCTAAATTATTAATATTTATTTCAATAAAGTCTGTAAATTTATTCTTAGGAGCTAACTCTTCAAGAAAAACACCTGCTGCAACTGCAACGGGAAAAGAAAGAATCAAAGTAATTAGCAAAGTAAAAAATGAACCTAAAATAGAGCCAAGAATTCCTGCTTGCTCAGGTTCCGTTGAATCGGCTTTTAAAAAAAAATCCTTGTTTAGACCAAACTTTACATCACCGCTTAAGACTAACTTGTTAAACCATACTAGTTCTTGATCAGAAATTAATCTATTTGACTCAGGCAAATTTTTCATTTCTGGATTCTTATTTATGACATCTATGGTAGATGATGCTTTAAGCCATACTATTTTATCTGAGCCAATTAATTCATTGTTTTCCAAAACTGCCTTCATTAAATTTTCTTCTTCAGAAGAAGATATAAAGCTAATTAAGTTTTTTAGTTCTTCTCTTCCAATAACCTCTGGAAAGTAATTCTTCAATGAATTCTTTATTATTTTTCTATAATTTGCAAATTTGATTTCTTCAATATCTCTTGTTCCCTCTGGGTCAATAATTGAGGGATCGTAAAAAATATTTATTTTAATATAGGTACTTTTAAACGCACTTTTACCTTCTATATAGATTGTGGATAAGATTGCCATAAGAAAAAGGGTAGCTGATATGATCCCCAAAATCCCATAGGCCTTAAACCTTGATTCCGCTAAATGTCTTTTCTTTAATGATTCTCTTATAATTTTCGTATTACTCATATTTTTCCCTGTACTTCCTAACAATTTTTAGTGCAATCAAATTTAAGAAAAGAGTAAGAAAAAAAAGAGTTATTCCTAAAGCAAAAGCCGCAAGTGTTTTTGCGCTATCAAACTCTTGATCTCCTACTAACAAAGTTACGATCTGAACAGTAACAGTAGTAACAGACTCAAATGGATTCATTGTCAAGTTAGCGGATATACCAGCTGCCATTACTACGATCATTGTCTCACCAATTGCTCTGGATACGGCAAGAAGAATTGCTGCAACAACGCCTGGAAGTGCAGCTGGTAAAACAACCTGTTTTATTGTTTCTGACTTTGTAGCGCCAATTGCATAGGAACCATCTCGTAAGGATTGAGGTACAGCACTCATCACATCGTCTGATAATGAAGAAATGAAAGGGATAATCATAATTCCCATTACACCACCAGCAGCAAGCGCACTTTCTGAAGCGATACTGAAGCCAAAAAAAATAGCAATTTCTTTTAAGAAGGGACCAACTGTAATTGCAGCAAAGAAACCGTAAACAACTGTGGGAACACCTGCCAAGATTTCTAGAATTGGCTTTATGGTTGACCTTACTTTTGGTTTTGCGTATTCAGCCAAATATATTGCCGATAAAAGACCAATTGGAATTGCAACAAACATAGCAATAAGAGTTACTAAAAGCGTTCCTGTAAAGATTGGAATGGCTCCAAAAGACCCTTCGCTAGCTATTTGTCCTTCCCTTATTGCAGTTTGGGGGCTCCATGTAATACCAAAAAGAAAATCAAAAAATGGGATTTTATCAAAAAAACGTAAAGCTTCAAAAATTAATGAAAAAACAATCCCTACAGTTGTGACTATTGCTATAACTGAGCACAGAATAAGCAAATTTATATTAGTTTTCTCTACGGCCTGCCTTGCTTTAAAAATAACCGAGATTTTTCGTAGAGAAAAAGTACTAGATAACAACCCTAGAATCAAAACACCTGAATAAACATAAGAATCAGATATTATTTTTAAACTATGAAAATATTTAGCAGAATCAATAATAACAGGGTTTGTTCCTGGAAAAAAATTTTCCGGGTTTGTTGACTTTATTGTATCTATTAGCATTTTTGGTTTGCCTCCAAAATTCGCCAGAAAGTCCTGAGGAATTTTTTTTAATAGAAAAAAGTCAAGAATAAAAGGTTTTAAAAAAAACCAGGAAACTAATAGTAAAAAAATAGGTATGAAAAGCCAAAAGAAAGAATGAGTCCCGTAGTAGGAAGGTAGAGAGGGGAGTTTTTGTCCTTTTTTAACATCAGAATTGAATTTCAGAGCTTTAGTAGTGCTATACCAATACACATAAAAGCTGATAAAACAAAAAATTACAAAAAAGGACCAAAACCCCATACACCCCGCTTGTTTATTTTTTAATTAATTCCTTTGGATTAAACTTAGCTAGTTTTTTTCCATCCTTAGCGAATTTCATTCTTTCATCATTAGGTAATGGAATTAAACCTTTTGAAATTAGGTATCCGTCCGAACCAATAGCTTTTTCTGCCGTAAATTCCCGAACATACTCTTTTATTCCAGGAATTACTGCTGCATGTGCATTTTTTACATAGAAAAAGAGTGATCTAGAAACTGGATATTTCCCGGATGAAATATCTTCAAATTTTGGAAGTACACCATCAATTTCTGAAGGTTTAACTTTATCTCTATTCTGGTCAAGAAAAGAATACCCAAAAACACCGATGGCACCAGGGTCAGCAACTAGTTTTTCAATTATAAGATTGTCATTTTCTCCAGCTTCAACATAAGGACCGTCTTCTCTAATCCCTCTACATTCAGCTTTATAAAGTTTTTTATTTTCTTTTTTTAAAGCTTTTCGTCCTGGAAACTTTTTACAACCCTTTTCAATAGCTAATTCATTAAAAGCATCTCTTGTTCCTGAAGTCGGAGGTGGACCAATTACAACAATAGGTGCTGCAGGAAGGTCAGGGTTAATTTCATTCCACATTTTGTATGGATTAGGTTTTACAGTATTGCCCTCTTTATCTGCCGGAACAACTCTTGCTAACGCAAGATAAAGCTCTTTTAGAGATAATTTTAAAGTTGGTCCAGACTTAGCATTAGCTAAAGCAATTCCGTCAAACCCTACTTTAATTTCTGTAATATCATCAACACCGTTTTTAGAACATTTTTGCACCTCTTTTGTTTTTATTCTTCTCGAGGCATTAGTTATATCTGGGTGTTCTGTTCCTAAACCAGCACAGAAAAGCTTTAGACCGCCTCCTGAACCAGTTGATTCAATTACAGGTGTCTTAAAACCACTTGATTTTCCGAATCTTTCAGCAACAACTGTAGCAAAAGGATAAACAGTTGATGATCCAACAATTTTTATCTGATCACGTGCAAAAGCATTATAATTTAAACCAAATAAAAGGGTAATTGACAAAATATATAGCATTTTCTTCATAATAGTTCCTCATCATTGTTAAAGTTAAAAACCTAACATAAAAAACTTGTGAAACTAAATTATGATAGTTTTGTTACAGATTTGTGACATTTAACAGGTTAATTTCAGACGACATTGTAAAAAAAGCGAATTTAAGCTAACATCCCTTTCTTTTTACCAATTATTAAAGGAGATATTATGAGTAATGACTTTATAATGAAAGTTGGCGAATCCCTTATAGCAGGAGGTCCACCTGGGACTGCAGCAGAACCTGAGGTTGTTATTGGTCACCTCAACGGACCATTTGGGACAGCTTTTGCAACCCTTATTGGGAATCAAATCAAAGGTCACACAAAGGTTTTAGCAATAATGAATACTGATGTGATGGTTAAACCTGCAACATTGATGGTCAGTAAAGTTACTGTAAAAGATGATAAATATACGAACATTCTCATGGGAACTGTCCAAGGAGCTATTGCTAATGGAGTTCTTGATTCTGTGAGAGAAGGATACATTCCTAAAGACAAGGCAAATGAATTGGGTGTAATTGTATCTGTATGGTTAAATCCAATAGTCACAAAAGAAAAAAATCTAGACCACAAAATTCTTTTTGATATCCATAGAAAAGCAACTACAAATGCAATTAAGAAAGCAATGAATGATGAGCCATCGATTGACTGGCTGTTAGAAAATCAAGATTCTATAATTCACAAATACTACCAAAATGCTTTAGATGGAAAATAAGTATGTATATGCACTAATATTTGCATAATAAGACGAGTATGTTATGTGCATATGCATATTAATTAAAGGCATTGCTTGATTGCAAAAAGGTTATTTGTGCAAATAATGTTCAGAGCCACTAAAACCAAGGATCTTATAAGCTGTTTTTTTTTATAAACTATGCTCTGAAAAATATATACGATCAATGGTGAATTCAACTTCTAAGATAAGAAGTTTCTTGATAAGCACCTGAAACAAAATGCTTCCAAATTTAAATCTTTTTATGGGTTTACATCTGATGCTTCTATGAAAGGAAAAACAATATATAATTAGGATTATTTTAGCGATTTTTTAATTTAAAAAAGGGCCCATACTCAGAACCTTCTTTAAATTATATTGGGGAAACGAAAACCAACTTTTATACCATTACCATTTTAGATGAAGTCTGGCTTCTACTGTAGAAACCTCAGAGCTACCATTTTCACCAAAGCCGTTTGTGGTGTCTTCGGCAATTGCATCATCATAGGAATAATCACCATAGGCATATTCAAGCATAATTCTGACATTCGAATTAAAATAATGATTTATACCACCTTTGTATACACGACCTTGACCACCATCATCTCTGAATGGACCTGTAACACCAGCTTTTGATGGTCTATCAACAGCATCAGCATATTGATATTGGAACTTAAGTTGAGTACAATGTCTCTTGCATTTTAAACCACCAATTTTACCCTTTTTCCCAGAGTATTTCATTTGTTCACCGCTTATCGTCCATAGGCCACCAATGGACCATCCATGAATGTCATAGTCTTCTTCTTGAGCATTTCCAGTAACTTTTTCTAATTCATAGAAACCTTTTTGGTATTCACCCATAAGTAAGAAATTTTTGTATAAAAACAAAGCTTGAGGTCCGTAAAACTGAAAACTTTCAAGATTAGGGGTTGTTGTATCCCAGTTTCCTAAGTCTATTGCTTTATCTAAAATAGTATGAACACCATTTATGTAAGCACTTGCAGTGTCATAACCAGTTGTGCTAGCCTCCCCTCTTAGATTCAGGTATCCATAGTGAAAACCAACCATAGCTTTCATTTCTTTTTCATCTATGAATGTGTATTGACCAGCAACACTTGAACCATAAAGCTCATGTGATGTTGATGATGCATCTCCCATATTAATTCCTTGTTCGAAAGCTGACTCGGTTCCAGAAAACAATGAGGCTCTGCCATGAAAAGTATTCCCGAACACACCATTCGTGTCATAGCCTATTCCAGTTCTATTCCCAAAGTTCATTAATTCATTATGCATAGGACGCTCATTGAAAACTAATGCATTAGAACTTGTGTTTTCATACATACCACCGGCAACTTTGTGGTTACCAATAGTTATTTTACCAAAACCTTTTATTTTTTTATATATATGAGCATCTTTGAAAACAACAGATCTATCTGAACCCATATCTGGCGAATCTCCAAAATCTGGCTGGAATGCAAACCCCCAGCCATTTCCTACTTCACCTTTAAGTGTAAATCTAATTCTTCTAAATTCTGATCCGAAACCTTCTGTATCGTTTGAAGCACTACTTGAATAATCTGATGATACACCATTAACGGTTTTCTCGGCATCAACAATTGCAGCAATGTCGTACATTAATCTTCCTTTAATTTGAAAACTGTACTTCCCGTCATTGCTTTTTATTGAAAGCCCTTTACCTTTTTTAAAGTAGGCCTTGCTTTTATCAGAACCATTGTTCATTTCTTGTTTCATTTTAAGAAGCTCATTTTGAAGCGCATCAATCTGTTTGTCATAATTTTGGGCTTTAACATTGTTAAAAAAACCCACAGCTAACATAACTGGAGTATAAGCAAGATATTTGTTCATATATTTCCTCTTGTTGATTAAAGTTATTAATTAATAATTAAGAGGGTAAGTTTGAAATGTGACAATTAAGTTACAAAAAGATTACAAAAAAAAGAAAAAAATATTTTTAGTAAAGACTTGGTTTCTTATTATTGAATGTAACTAAAAACTTTGAACCTTTACCAATTTCAGACTCAATTTGAAAGTTTGCATTATGCCGATTTAGTATATGTTTAACAATTGATAAACCAAGCCCAGTATTCCCAGTATCTCTTGAGCGCGATGGGTCAACTCTAAAAAATCTTTTTGTTAATAGAGGAATATTCTGATTAGCAACTCCAATCCCAAAATCTTCAAAAATTAAAGTGATATTGTCTTTAGCTTGTTTGATTTTCACTTCAATCGGTTTTTTTGACTGACTATGTCTGATTGCATTTTCAATTATATTGAAAAACACTTGCTTAAGCTCAGATTCATCTCCTATTACGAAAACACCTTTCTTTAAATATGAAAACTTACACTTAATTTTTTTAAATAATTTTCTATCGATACAAATTTTCTCAACTTCTTTAAGGACTTTGTTTAGATCAACTTTATCTTCCGGAGGACTAAATTCAGTCCTTTCAATTCTGGATAAAGACAATAATTCATTAACAAGTCTAGACATTCTTTCAGCTTCATTAGCCATTGTTTTTAAGAATTTTTCTTTGACATCATTTTTAGTATTTTTTTCTGAAAGAAGGGTTTCACAATAACCAATAATTACAGAAATGGGAGTTTTAAGCTCATGGCTTGCATTGGCAATAAAGTCTTTTTGGAGATTTTGAAGGTTGTGTTCTGCAGTTGTATCAAAAAGTCTTATAAAATTCAGTTTGTTTTTACCAACATCCCTACTTCCAGATATCCAGATTTTAAAAATTCTCTCTGAAGGGTAAATAAGATTTACTTCTGCTTCCAGAGGCTTTTGTCTTTTTTGTGATTCATCGATAAGATCGCCTAATTCGGGAATTCGTAATACAGAGAAAATATTTTGACTCTTAATGCCTTCCCCCAATAAGTCTGCACTGGCAGAGTTAAACTCAATGACCTGAAGTCTTTGATCAATAATTAAAAGTGGGTCTGGAAAGTTTTTAAAAAAATAATTAAAGAAAAACACTCTTAATTGTTCAATACGATAGTTATCCTGATATTTTTTTAAGATAGTGTTTAAGTTGAAAATAATAGGTTCAAATAATTTAAAAAAAAATAAGCGCGAGCTTCTTAAGGGTTTGCCGGAAAAATTCTGTAAACTTTTAACTACACTTCTCAAATCTTTTAAGAAAAGCAAGATGAAGATAAAACATATTAGTACTATAAATACGAATACGATAATTATGTCTTTATGAACAAACATAGAAATGTTTAAATGATAGAATGTTAATGTTAAAGAAAAATGAAATTAAAACAACCAGATATAAAAGGTTTATCAAATACAAAAAAAAGTGAGGCTTTAGATAAGCCTACACCTATGATGGCACAGTACCTTGAGGTAAAGGGAAGACACAAAGAATACTTACTATTCTACCGAATGGGAGATTTCTATGAATTGTTTTTTGAAGATGCAAAAATTGCTGCCTCAAGTCTGGGGATTGCATTAACTAAAAGAGGAAAGGCTAATGGATTAGACATTCCAATGTGTGGTGTGCCAGTTCATTCTTCTCAAACATACTTATCTCGACTTATAAAGTCAGGATTTAAGGTTGCAATAGCCGAACAATTAGAGGAAGGTGAGCAAGATTTTAAAAAGAGTCAAAAAATTTTTAAAAGAGATGTGGTTAGGATTATCACACCTGGAACTATACTTGAAGAATCTCTTCTTGAATCCAAGAATCATAACAATTTATTAAGTCTAAATTTCAAAAAAGGTGATATTTCCCTTGCATGGATTGATATGACTAACGGGGAAATAAAGCTTCAAAGAGTTAAGGGTGAAAACATTCTTCAGGATTTACAAGAGGTAATTCATAAAGTTGAACCAGGTGAAATAATAGTTTCAGAAAACTTGAAGCAATCAGAATTTTTGAAAAATAAATTTAAGGTTTTTGAAAAGTACATATCAATAATACCCGAATCTTTCTATGATTTGAAAAATAATGAGACGAAAATAAAAACATTTTTTAACAAATCTAAAATTGAATCTTTAGGTGATTTGACAAATGTGGATATTTCAACAATAGGAGCATTGTTAAATTATCTGGAATTGACACAAAAAAAAAACATTCCAAATATTAAAAATCTGGAAATAATCAATCAAAATCATTTCATGCAAATTGATATGTTTTCACAAAAGAGTTTAGAGCTTTTTCAAAGTTATGATGGCCAAAAAAAAGGAAGTTTAATCTATATAATCGATCACACAAGAACTGCAAGTGGGGCAAGGCTTTTGAGAGATTTTTTAAAATCACCTCTGAAAAAAAAAAATGAGATAAAAGAAAGACACGATTTAATAGAGTCATTTATATCCAAAATAGAATTTCTTAAAGATATAATAAAGCTTTTAACAGGTTTACCTGATTTAGAAAGAACAATGTCAAGAATCTCAGCAAAAACAAATAATCCAAAAGATTTAATCTTAATAAGTAATTTCATCAATACATCTGAGGAAATATTTGCTGAGATTGAAAAATCAAAAAATCAAAAACTATTAAAATTGATCCCTCACAATGATTTATTAAAAAATGTGATGAATATTAAAAATTTAATAGAAAAAAAAATAAATGAAACACCACCAATAAATTTATCTGAGGGTGGGGTCATAAAAATCAATGTAAGTAAAAAACTCGATGATTTGAGAAACATTAAGAAAAAAGGTAAAAACCAAATATTAGCCTTACAAGAAAAATATATTTTTGAAACTAAGGTAAATAACCTTAAAATTAAGTTTAATAATATTCATGGATACTTTATTGAGGTAAGTAATAAAAATTCACCAAAACTTCATGAATCCCAGAGAATAACTTTCAATCCAATCCAAAATACTCTAAATAGCTCAAGATTCCAAACAGACGAGTTAAAATCAATATCCTTGGAAATTGAAAATTCTGAATTGGAATCTATTAAACTAGAATCAATAATTTATTCAGAAATTATTGATGAAATTTTAAAATTTGGTGAAGAAATAAGCAAAATATCAAAGATTATTTCATATATCGATGTTATGACTAATTTTGCAGATTTATCTGCAAAAAAAAATTATTCAAGGCCTGAAATAAGTGATGAAACTCTTATTAATATTACTAATGGAAGACACCCTGTAGTTGAAGAGAGCTTAGAAAAAGAAGGAATTGAATTTACACCAAACAACTCTCTTTTGAACAAAAAAAACAGTGTTTGGTTGATGACAGGACCAAATATGGCAGGAAAAAGCACTTTTTTAAGGCAAACTGCTTTGATAGTAATTTTAAATCAAATTGGATGTTATGTTCCTGCTGAATCAGCAAAAATTGGAATATTTGACAAAATTTTCACCAGAATTGGAGCATCAGATAATTTATCGCTAGGAATGTCTACTTTTATGATGGAAATGGTTGAGACATCGAGAATAGTTGATCAAGCTACAACCTCTTCACTAGTAATTCTTGACGAGCTTGGCAGAGGTACAGCTACTGAGGATGGACTTGCCATTGCTTATTCTGTTTTAGAATATATCTGTAAAGAAATAAAATGCTTAACACTTTTTTCTACTCATTACAAAGATTTGTGTAGAATGAATGAAAAATTTACACAAATTCAGAATAAAACTTTGGAAATAAAAAAATGGGAAGATGAAGTAATTTTTCACTATAAAGTTATTGATGGAATATCTGAAGGGTCATTCGGTATCCATGTGGCTAATCTTGCAGGAATAAATAGAAAAATAATAACAAGAGCCAAAGATATATTAATTAATTTGAATAAAAAAAAATCAATTCAAATTAAAGAAAATAATTTAAAAGAAGTAAAATCAAAAGATTCTAATAGCGATTATACCAAGCTTGTAACAGAAATAAAAAAACTTGATCTGGATAATTTATCACCGAAAGATTCATTAGATATTCTTTATACATTAAAAAAAAATTATATAAAAAATTAATGAAAAAAAAAAAAATCGGCCAATCAGATACCATTGAGTTTCTTAAAAATGAATTTGAAAAAAAAAGAAAAAAAATCAAAAAAAATTTTTTTAAACAAAAATCAGGACAACTCAATTGTGAAGAAAATTCGAATGCCATAGATTATTTAATAAAAAAATTATTTGAAAAACTTCAAGAGGAATACGGAAAAATTACAAGAAGTTTTTTAATTTGTGCTGTTGGCGGTTATGGACGAAGACAACTAGCTCCATTCTCTGACATTGACCTTTTATTTATTTATTATGGGAAAATTGACTCAAATAAACTAGAAAATTTTGTAAAGTTTCTTCTATATCCTCTTTGGGACCTAAAATTGAAAATTGGTTATGCGGTCAGATCTTCGGAAGAGGTAATGGAATTTTCTAAAAAAGATCATGTGATAAAAACCTCAATGCTTGATGCAAGAATTATAAGTGGATCAAGAATGGCATTCAAAAAAATAATGAAGGCATACTTTGAATATGTTTCAAGCAACAGTGGTGTTTTTTTGGGCGAAAAAATTAATGAGAGAAAAAAAAAAATCAATGAAACAAATTACAATTATTTCAGAAATGAACCTAATATTAAGGAAAGTGAAGGATCAATAAGAGATTTAAACTTAATAATTTGGTGTCTTAAAATATTTCAGATTTATAAAAAAAAAAATACAATAAATTATTTAGACTTTTTGAGTTCCATAGAAAAAAAAAAATTTAAAAATGCACAACAGTTTTTATTAACAATAAGATGTTTTCTTCATTATTTGAGTGAAAGATCAAATGAAAAGCTTACTTTTGACTATCAGGAATTAATTGCAGAAAAAATCGAGAAAAAAAAATCAACCAAAATACTTAACTCTCAAGTAGAAGATATGATGAGAGATTATTTTGAACAGATCACGATTACAAGAAATTTGGCTAAGGTAATTGTAAATGTTTTAGATGCTGATTTTAAAAAAAAATCGCAGCCTAAAAAAAGACAAGATTTAAAAAAATTAAATGATAAGTTTATGAAAAACACCTTATCTGGCTCTATAAATTTTAGTGATTTTAGAGATATCTCTAATAATTTAAATAAAATTAATAATAATGTTTTATTCTCGAAATTTAACATAGAAATCTTTAAAAAAATTTTCTTTTCTCAAAATCAAGAAAAATTTATGGAAATAAATGATGTAGGTTTATTATCAAAAATTATACCCGAATTTAAAAGAATCAGTAATTTAACTCAATTTGATAGATTTCATGCATTAACGGTTGGTCAACACACATTGAAGGCTATTAATATTTTAAAAGATATTAAAAAGAGAGTTAGTAAAAAAAATTATTCATTTTCGAAAATAATTTTTTCAGAGAGATTTGATAAAAAACCACTGTTTTATGCTGCGCTTCTACATGATATTGGCAAAGGTTATTCTGGAGAACATAATTTAAAAGGAGCCACTTTAGCTGAAAAAATTTTAACCAGATTAAATGAAAAAAAAACTGTGATAAAAGAAACATCTTGGCTAATAAAAAATCATTTAATCCTGAGTGAGGTAGCTTTCAAAAAAGATATTGAAGATTATTCAATTATAAAAAAGACATCTGAGAATATAGAAAATTTAGACAGATTAAGGTCTTTATTTCTTTTAACTGTAGCGGATATATCTGCAGTAGATCAGGGAATATGGAACAACTGGAAGTCGAGTTTACTCAAAAAATTATTCGAAAAAGTTGAAAAAGAAATTTCAAAACCAATGGAAAATAAAAGTTTAAACCAAAAAATTTCTTTAATAAAAAAAGGAGTTAGAAAATTAAAATCATCTCCTAAAAAAAGTGAAATTGAAGAATTCTCAAAAATTACTTATCCAAATTACTGGTTATTACAAAGCCCAGAGTCTATTTCGTTTCAAATTAAGTATTTTTTTTCAAATGGAAAAAAAATAAAGAACTTTGACTTTCAAATAAAAAAATTCGAAGAAGATAATTTCTTAGAATTAACAATTGTTACAAATGATAGACCCTCCCTCTTTTTAGATTTAATTATAATTTTTATGTCAGAGAATATTTCAATTTTTGAATCTAGAATATTTACATTTGACGATGGAACAGTAATTGATACATTTAAATTGTCGTACATAAATTATAAAAAATCAGAAAAAGATCTTCAGGAAAAAATTTCTTCATTAAAAAAAAAAATTCAAGAGTTTGGTTTAGGAAAAAAATCACCAAAAGTCACCTTTCTTTCCTCTAAAAATAAAATAATTAGAGAAAAAAATGATGTAACAATAGATAATAATTCATCATCAACATATACCATACTAGAAGTGATAACTAATGATAGGCCAGGTTTGCTTTATGAAATATCAAATGTTTTAATAAAAAATAATTTAAAAATTTCAATGGCAAAAATATCTACCAATGGAGATTTTGTGGAAGATAGTTTTCATCTCAGAAATCAATATGGTTTGAAAATTGATAAAACAGAGTTGCTAGAAGATTTAATTAGTCAGATTAAAAAAACACTCTCGATGAAAGAAATAAATGTTTCTTAGAGCAATCTCTATAATTAGTTCAATGACTCTAATTAGTAGAGTTCTTGGGTATACACGGGATCTTTTGATTGCCAAAGTTTTAGGTGCTGGACTTATATCGGACGCTTTTTTTATTGCATTTAAATTACCAAATTTATTCAGAAGACTATTTGCTGAGGGTTCAATGAATGCAGCTTTTATTCCAGTCATATCTGGAATTTCTGAAAAATCTGGAAAAAAAAAATCAGATGAATTTTTTTCAAGTATTTTTTCAGGACTACTGATTGTTCTCCTAACCATTATTCTTATAGTTGAAATTTTTATGCCACTAATTGTTAATTTAATTGCTCCTGGTTTTACTAAAAATCCAGACAAATTTTCCTTAGCAGTTGATTTATCTCGATTGACTTTTCCATTTGTTTTGTTTGTTTGTTTAACATCTCTAGCTGGAGCATACCTGAATACGATGGGTAAATTTGCCTCAATGGCAATTACACCAATTATACTAAATTTAACAATGATCTTTACATTGTTAATTTTTCATAATGATGGAAATAAAGTTTATATTTCTAACAACCTTAGTTTGGCAGTTTCTTTTGCAGGAATTTTACAAGTATTGTGGATTATATTGAACTTGAAAGTTAATGGCGTAAAATTAAAATTAAACCTTTTTGACATTAGTTTTTTTAAAAAACCAAAAGGTGAGACCAAAAGATTCCTCATTTTATTATTACCTGCTGTAATTGGCAATGGGGCTTATCAACTTAACCTTTTAATTGATATGATTTTGGCTTCTACTCTTCCTGATGGATCGATTTCTTATCTATATTATGCAGATAGAGTTAATCAATTACCTCTTGGGGTTTTGGGAATAGCTATAAGCACTGCATTATTACCAATTCTTTCTAGCCAGTTAAAAAAGAAAGAAAATAAAAAAGCTAATGAAAGTCTAAATAATGCAATAAAATTTGGTATCATTTTTTCTATTCCCTCTCTCTTTGGTTTAGTCTTGTTATCAGATGAAATAATAAGTTTTCTATTTTATAGAGGTGCCTTTGATTTATTGGATGTAAACTTTACCGGATCAGCTCTAATTGCACTCGCTTTTGGTTTGCCAGCCTTTATTATTATTAAAATTCTGGTAGTTCCATATTTTGCTGACGAAGATACTAAAACACCAATCAAAGTATCAATTTTTTCGATGATTATAAATTTAATATTAAATTTAATTTTGATAAAAGAGTATCTTCATGTAGGATTGGCAATTGCAACATCTGTATCAGCTTGGATTAATGCTTTAATTCTTTTTTATATATTAACAGTTAGAAAAAAATATTTTTTTGATAAAACCATCTTTATAATTATTTTTAAAGTTTTGGTATCTTCATTAGTTATGATTTTTGTAGTAAACTTGATAATTAACATGAATAAAGCAAATTTATTTTTTCAAAACGGAAACTTGTGGTTGTTAATTTCAATATTCGGAGGAGCTCTTACATATTTTTTTTTCATTTTTATTTTAGGAGTCAAAAATTTAACATCAATCAGTGGAAGCAAAAGATATGAATAATGGACTTGTTTTTTCAGGAGTTCAGCCAACTGGAAATCTGCATCTTGGGAATTATCTAGGTGCCATAAAAAACTGGGTTGACTTACAAAATAAAAAAAAATGTATTTTTTGTATAGTTGATCTCCATGCAATAACTGTAAGTGAAAATAGAAAAAAACTTAAAGAGAACTCCAAAGAAGTTGCAGCTGCATATTTGGCTTCAGGAATTGATCCAAAAAAAAGTATTATATTTGTTCAGTCAAATGTCACTGGGCATAGTGAATTAGCTTGGATTTTGAGTTGTCATACTCCAATTGGATGGTTAAATAGGATGACACAATTCAAGGATAAAGCTGGTAAAAACAAAGAAAAAGCTCCTTTAGGTTTATACTCTTATCCTGTGTTGATGGCTGCAGATATCTTGCTATATAAATCAAGCTATGTTCCTGTTGGGGAAGATCAAAAACAACACCTAGAATTATGTAGAGATATAGCACAAAGCTTTAATAGATATTACGAAAATGAATTTTTTCCTATCCCTGAGCCAATAATTACTGGATCTGCAACCAGAGTAATGAGCTTAAAAGATGGAACAAAAAAAATGAGTAAATCTGATCCATCTGATTATTCTAGGATTAATCTAACCGATTCAACTGATGAGTTGAGAAAAAAAATTCTGAAAGCAAAAACTGATTCACTACCTTTTCCGGATTCAGATCAAAATATAGAAAATCGACCAGAGGTAAATAATTTAATAAACATTTTTTGCGCGATGACTGATTCTAGAAAAGAGTTGGTTTTAAAAGATTATTCCGGCAAGGATTTCAAAAAATTTAAGGAAGATTTATGTGAAATTGTTAACCAAAAAATTTCTGTAATATCAGCTGAAATGAAAAAATTATTGGAGGAAAAAGGTTATCTTGATTCAATTTTAAATGATGGGATAAAAAAGGCTAATGAAATAGCATTGGATAATATTAAGGAAATAAAAAAAATTATAAGTTTTTATAGAATATAATGTTTTACTTACCCATCGCAGAAATTGAAATAAATCTTTTTGTCATTCTTTTTTTTGGTTTTATTGTGGGTTTTATGTCTGGTTTATTTGGAGTTGGAGGTGGGTTTTTGATGACACCGCTATTAATTTTTTTAGGTATACCCCCCTCAACAGCAGTTGGAACAGAGTCAGTTCAAATTCTTGGTTCTTCGGTTTCAGGAGCAATAGCTCATAGTAGAAAAAAAAACATTGATTATGAAATCGGAATTTTTCTCTTAATAGGGGGTATTTTTGGTTCAACTGTTGGTGTTGTTTTATTCAATTTTCTCAAGGAATCAGGAGACATAGACCTAATCATTAATATTCTCTATGTTATTTTCCTTCTGGTAATTGGCTCTTTAATGCTCATAGAAAGTACAATTTCATTGATGAGACCTGATAAAACAATTGATTCAAGTTTTAAAAGAAGAAAGAGGAGATTTTTAGATTTTCTTCCATTAAAATTAAGGTTTAGACATTCTGGGATATATATATCAATTTTACTACCAATTTTAGTAGGAATGATCACAGGCTTTCTTGCATCTTTGATGGGTGTTGGAGGGGGGTTTATTATGGTCCCTGCTATGATATATCTTTTCAGAATGGGCACTGTATCAGCAATTGGAACTTCATTATTTCAAATTGTTTTTGTTACATTGAATGTTTCTATACTCCAAGCAACATATAATTTTTCCGTAGACTTAATTTTAGCTATTTTCCTTCTAGTTGGGGGGGTAATAGGAGCTCAATATGGTTCAAAATATACTTCGAAATTTAAAGGTGAACAAATAAGAATTTTTCTTGCTCTAATTGTTATAATCGTATGCATAAAAATGGGTATAGAGTTGATAAATGAGCCATTAATGAATTCAAGGATAATAATTCAAGATGCATATTAAAAATTTTTCAGGTTATATATTTTTACTTATTTTTTTATTTTTTGGAAAAGTATCTTCAAATGTAATTTTTTTTGATGTACCTCAAAAAAAAGTGGAATTAAAAGAAAACTCTTCCGACCCTGAGTTTACTGTTTATGTGCATTCCAATTCAAAAAAAAATCTAGTTCTTAAAGTTGTAGGTCCAAATCAAAAAGTGGTTTTACAAAAGAAAAAAAAAATATTTGGAATGTGGACATGGAATAAAACTGGAGAATTTAGCTATCCAAGCCTATTCCACTATTATACGAACAATAAAAATAATGAAATTGACTTTGAAATAAAAAAAGATTTAGTCGACAATATTAAATTAATTGGAAAAGATGATGATAATTTGAAAAAAGAATTAATTGAAAAGAAGATGTCATTAAAACTTTTTATGATTAAGAACAATTCTTTTCAAGAACTTAACAAACAAACACCATCATTCTTTAAAATTCCAATTAAATTGCCTTATAATTCACCTGCTGGTAAATATTTTATTTCATTAAGTTTAATGAAAAGTGGAAGCAAAATTGAAACAGAAAGAATAGAGTTATTAGTTGAGAAACCTGGAATTAGTTCATTAGTTTTTAAGTTCGCTCATAAATTCTCATTTATATATGGCATTTTCTCTGCTATCATTGCTATTGGTTTGGGATTGATAGCGGGGATCATTTTTAGAAAAAATTAGTCTTATGGAAAAAGAAATAACATTCTTAGTAATTGTAGATGAATCACCTGAAATGTATAAAGCTTTGAGATATGCTGCCCAAAGAAGTTCAAGAAATAATGGGAGAGTTGCTCTCCTCTATACATTTGACACACTAGAATTCAGTCATTGGAAAGCGGTTGAGGATATAGCTGAGGCTGAATCAAGGGAAAAAGCAGAATCGAAAATTAAAGATGTCCAAACTTTTCTACTTGAATTTAATTCAAAAAAACCAAAAAAATTTATTATGAAAGGAGATAGAATTGAGTGTATAACGAATTTTCTCAAAGAAAATAAATTCATTTCAAACTTAGTTTTGGCTTCTTCCTCAGAAAAATCTAGTTCTGACCCACTAATCAATGCTTTTACAGGAAAATTTAGATCAAGTTTAAGTGTACCATTAACGATAATACCTCAAAATTTGAGTGAAGAAGAAATTGACAAACTATCTTCAATTAATTAATTTTATATTATGTTCATACAGACCGAAGAAACACCGAACCCGGCAACATTAAAATTTCTTCCGGGTAAAATAATCTTAGAAAAAGGAACGCAAGAATATAAATCTAAAAAAGATGCACAGAAGCATAATCTTGCAAAGATCCTTTTTGAAGAAAAATATGTTTCAAATGTATTCATTGGAAAAGATTTCGTTACAATTACAAAATCAGAAGATGTTGACTGGGATTTATTAAAACCAAATCTATTGTCAAAAATTCTTGATTTTTTTTCCTCTGGACAAGATATTCAGTTAGCTGAAAAGTCAAAAAAAGAAGAAAAAAAGAATTATAATAAAAAAGATTCTAAGATTATAAATCAAATAAATGATTTGTTAGATCAAAGAATAAAACCAGCGGTTGCACAAGATGGAGGAGATATAAGTTTCGTTGAATATAAGGATGGGATTGTTTTTTTAGAATTAAGGGGTGCATGCTCGGGTTGCCCAAGTTCTACAATTACATTGAAATCTGGGATAGAAAATATGTTAAAATATTATATTCCTGAAATTAAGTCTGTCGAAGCTATTAATCAATAGATGCAAAATTCACCAATTGTTTACAGAAATATTCTTTTATTTCTAGTCTTAATTGTTCTATTAAATATTGCTATTGGATTCTACAGTAATTTCAAGAAAGGAAAAAAAAATAATGGTTCTGCAATAAATTATGTAGTGAATTCTAAGGAGTCAGTTAAAGATTTAACGAGTGTTGACTATATTAGCCAAGCTAATGAAATGATGGAGGTTTTTAAAAAATATGATTTCACTATCGATGACTTTCTTAGCAATGATTCTGTAAATTTGATTATTTTTTCATCCTTACCAGAAGATTTTATGGATATAGAACCAGTAAGTGAGAGAAAGAAATTATTCATAAATACACTCTTACCAATTATTTTTCTTGAAAATTCTAGGATACTTGAAGATAGAAAAAAAATTTTGGACTGGTGGAATGAATCACAGGGGGAGAATTTTTCGCGAGATTTTTGGCCATCTTGGTTGTTTGAATTAAGCGAAAAGTATGATAGTTTTGATTCAAATTTAGGTAATTTATTAGTTAAAGTAGATATTATACCAATTTCAATGGTTCTTGCACAAGCTGCTATTGAAAGTGGTTGGGGAACATCAAGATACTTAAGAGAGGGCAATGCAATATTTGGACAATATACATTTGATAAGAAAAAAGGATTAAAACCTATTAATAGAGATAAAGATAAAAAGTTTTTCATAAGGAAATTTTCTAATTTGTCTGAGTCAACTCGTTCATACTTAAAAAACTTAAACACTAATTTGGCTTACAAAGAATTTAGAGAGGAAAGAAAAAAATTAAGAATGGGTGGAGAAATATTATCTGGGTTAAAACTCTCGAGTTTTATGACCAGATATTCGGAAAGAAAAGACGATTATGTAAATGATTTAAAGAAAATAATAGAGTCCAACAATTTTATGAAGTTTGATAACAAAAATTCGATGAATTAGTTAATTAAAAAGAAATTGAATCTTTTGTTTTTATTATCATTTTTCCAAACCAAAACAATTCCTGAGCACTTGAGATATGAGTGCAGTTTAATCTATATCTTTGATTTTTTAAATTATTAAGGCCCAATTTTAAAGTATTTCCTTGCCCAGTAAGTTTTAGACTTGCTCCTCCATTTATATAACAACTAATTTGATTTGCGGAAATATTTGATTCGAATTTTATTTCTAAAAAATCCTTATCCAAATTTTTTTCTGAAATTCTGAAATCCTTCAGAATCAATGGTTTTGAATTAATTATTTCTTTAAACCTTTTAAGGTTTCCAAATTCATCATTAAGTGCAAATCTTGCTAACTTCATTTTGTCATGACTAATATGAATAGGACTCGAGTGTTGTGAAAAAGCAAGTTTGAAATTTAGTTCCTTAGCTATATTTTCAACTATTAAATTGGATTCACCATATGGGTAGGATGTAATTTTTTCAATTTTTCCGATATTTTTAAAAATTTCTTCCTCTGCATCTAAAAACTCCCTTTTGATTTCAGATGGTAAAAGGTTTATTAAATTTTTATGACTTTTTGTATGATTCAAAATTTCTACATTTTCTTTTGATAAATTTTTTAACATTTCCCAACTCATAAAATCACTATTTTCATAAGTTGATACAAATTTTGTTGAAACGAAAATACTAAATGGAAAATTATATTTTTTTAGTATTGGATATGCTATTTGGTAAACACTTTTATAAGCGTCATCAATAGTTATAAATACTGATTTCTTTGGTAATTGGATTTCTTTATTGAAGAAAGGTATCAGAGATGATGTTGGTAAAACTTTAAAATTATTATCTTTCAGGTATTGCATTTGTTTTTCAAAAGTTTTCGATGAAATACTTGTTGCAGGATGCTCAGCTTCATTGAATCGATGATACATTAAAACAATTGCTGAATTTTCCTCGCACTTTAAAAAATTAAAGCCAAAACAAAAAAATAAAAAAAAGACAAAATTTCTCATTAATCCATATCATATACAATAGGATAAGATTTAGAGTTGAATAGTTGATAGTGCCACCATTCATTTCTAAAAAAGTCCCAACCGGCGTCAATCATAATTCCTAATAGCAGAAGTCGATTATGATAAGATTTTTCTGAGATATTTATATTTCCGTGATAGGAAAGTTTTGAAAACTCGTCAAATCCAGTACCCATTTCAAGCTCATTTTCTTCTTGATCAACTAATGTTATATCTATAGCAATACCTCGTGAGTGAGGTGATCCTTTGTCTGGTGGTGCAATAAATTCAGGATTTGGTAAAAATTCCCAGAGCTTTTTTTGAACATAAACTGGTCTGTAAGCATCAAAAATTTTAATTTTCAAACCAATTTTTCTTGAAATTTCAATAGCTTTGCATAAATGTTCAAATGCCACTTCATGAAGATAACAGTTCTTTGAAAAAAAAACTTTTTTTTTAGTAAAGTTATCATTTGATGCATATCTTAGATCTATCAAGACATCTAAATTATTTTCATTTACTTTTATAAAATTATGTTTCATTTTAGAATCACATTATGTTATCACTGTCGCTTTTTTGTTCAAGTCAAACAATATCTGTAGCTTTATACGATAGAAGAAAACTTAAAAAATTTTTATATAAGAAAATTAACAACACCGGTATTGAATCAATTTTCAAATTAATAAAAAATTGTTTTGAAGGGGAAAATATCAAAGGTTTGTCAAATATTTTTTTTTCTAATGGACCTGGGAGTTTTACAGCCTTGCGAACGGTTAGATCAATCGTAGAAGCACTGTCCTTATCAACGAATGCAAAGGTTTTTTCTGTTAGCTCATTTGTTCCTCTTTTATTGAGCCGAAAAGATTATTTCCCAAATTCTATTGTTTGTTTGAAATCTTTGAAAGGAAAAAGTTTTTTTCAGTTATACAAAAAAAAAGGCAAAGTTTTTAGTAAGGAATCAATTGTATTTCTGGATAATTTAAAGGAAGTAGAAAAGTTTTATTTAGCTAATGCAAAAAAAATAAAAGAGTTAAGTTTGATTACTAACGACAAGAAAGATTTAGAAATACTGAATAAAAAAATAAAAAATGTTTTTTTCTATCCATTGAGTGCTAAGAAAATTGCTGAGGTTTGTTTTCTGGGATACGGAAGTAGAAACTTGGATATAATTTATCATACTTCTTATTATGAAAAATATTGAAATTTTAGAAATAAAAAAATCTCATTGTAAACCTATAGTTATTT
>CACEXK010000003.1 GCA_902563505.1 uncultured Alphaproteobacteria bacterium | reverse complement strand
CCAAACCTAATATCAATCGTTCCCGAAAATTCTCAGTATCAAAATTTGTTTTACACTTACCTAGGATCTTACTTAGATTCATTTCTAATCACTGCTTGAATAATTTTGTTTAATTAATATTGGAGAAATTTTACTTATAATTCTAGAAAAGGTTGGTGCTGCAGTATTACCGCCGAAACTTTCAATTGATTCACCTGCATTTTTTGTGGGTTCATCAAACAGTATCAAGGCAGTAAATTTTGGTTCATCAATTGGAAAGGATCCAATGAAGGAAGTAATTAGTTTCTTTTCAGAATATTCACCTTTTTCTAATTTTTTTGATGTTGCAGTTTTGCCACCAACTCTTAACCCTGTGACTTTTGCTTTCTTTCCAGTGCCATGGTCTACAATTTTTTCGAGAAGCAAACCAATTTTTTTTGATGTTTCTTCTTTTATTATTCTTTCCTTAGAACTTTTTTGATCTGAATGAATTTTAGGTTTTACTCTAAAACCACCGTTTACTAATGATGAATATGCTGTTATCAAGCTTATCGGTGAGATTGATATACCATAACCATAGCTAATAAACTTTGATGCTTGCTCATCCCATTCCATAGGTTTTCTATTATTCACAATGTTGATGCCATCTAATTTTAATTTTGTTGTTATGCCAATTATTTCAAAGAAATCTTTTTGTTTGTTTATGCCAATATCATTAATTAGTTTAATGCTCCCAACATTTGACGAATATAAAAAAATATCTTCAAAACTTATTTTTTTATCTTTGATATGTTTGTCTTCAATTAATTTGTTAGGTGTGATCTGATAACCCTCTGAAATTTGAAAGCTTTTGTTTATTAATTCATTATTGTTTTCAAAAACTAATGCAGCATTAAATATTTTAAGAGTTGAACCCATTTCATATCTAGCCTCTGTTGCTAAATTATTTTCTGATAATGGTTTAATATTTTCTGGGAAATTGGGGTCAAAATCAGGTAATGATACCAAAGAAATTATTTCGCCATTGTTTACATTCATAATTATTGCCACAGCTGACTTAGCATTATATTTCAAAATACTTTTTGATAATTCATCGTGGACTATAGATTGAACTCTAAGATCAACTGTCAGATCTATATTTTCACCATTACTTAACTCATGATCAAGATTCTTTTCTACTTTACTTTTAATTTCTTGTGATTTGAATCCTGTTAAGTGAGAAAAAAGGTTGTGCTGAAGGTAGATTCTTTTTTCTGAATTATGAAATATAATACCAGGGTCACCAATTCTCATTAGGGAGTTAATTTCATTCGAGGTTAGATTTTTTTTTATCCTTACATACTTCTTATTTGAGAAGACTTTATCAAAAAAATCTTTTTTTCTATCTTTAAAAATTAAATTTAATTTATTTTTAAGTTTCCTTTGATCTAAAACTTTTCTTGTATCAACATATAGATCTTTAGTTTTTATAGTCGTCGCAATTATTTCTCCATTTCTATCAAGGATTTTACCTCTTTTATTTTTAATTATTTGGTTGGAAGACTCACTTTTCTTTTGTTTTATAATGGATATATCAGTAAGATTAAGTATTATAAATAAATAAATAAAGATTGAACCAATAAAGAAAACTTTATTAGTTTTTTTGGCAAAATTTATTATTTTTTTTTTATTTTCATATTCTAGAATATCGCTTGAATCTTTAAATAGAATTTTAGTGGATTCCATTTTTGATTTCTTTGGAATGATATTCTCATAAAAAAAATCTTTTGAATCATGCATTTTAATTTTCTAACTTCAGTCTGTCTTTTTCTAATATTGGAAAAAGTTTAAATTCTTCATCATTGATTTTTTTTAGATTCTGAGGATTAATAGTGTATGTCATGTCGGTTCTGATTTTTTCAATTTCTCCTTCTAGAATAGATATTTCTTGATCAAGAATTTTTATTTCATTAAATTGATCAGTTACTGCAAATTTTGTAATGATTGTAGATGCAATAATTGTCAAAGGGATAATGAAGAAAAAAAAATTCATATAACCTCTGCTACTCTCATTTTTGCTGATCTTGAACGATTGTTTATAATTCGCTCTTTTGTAGACGCCACAACTGGTTTTTTTGTTAAAATCTTTAGATAATAATTATAAAAATCAGACTCTTTTTGGTCGACGATCTTTTTTTTTATATTGCTATTTTTTTTAAAGAAATTTTTAACAATTCTATCCTCCAAAGAATGAAAACTCAAGATTACAATTCTTGCTTCTGTTTTTAGTATATTCCTAATATGGTTTAAAAATAAATCTAACTCTCTGAGTTCATCATTTACAAAAATTCTTAATGACTGAAAAACCCTTGTTGCCGGGTGTTTTTTATCATAATTATTGATTTTTTTAATTATTTCTGAGAGAGCGAAGGTTGTTTTTATCATTCTTTTTTTTCTCTGTTTGACAATTGAACTTGCTATTTTCCTGGAATTTCTCTCATCCCCATAATAGAAGAAAATATCGCTTAACTGTTTTTCACTAAATTCGTTTATTATTTTTTCTGCTGTAAATAATGAGCTCTTTCTATCCATTCTCATATCTAATGGTCCATCTGATGAGAATGAAAAACCTCTTTCAGGATTATTTAATTGAGTGTTAGACACCCCAAGATCTAAAATTAATCCATCAAACTTTTGGACTCTATGGCTTTTAATGATCCTGTTAATTTCACTAAATCTTGCACTTTTAAAAGAAAAATTATTAGGAAATTCATTTTCTAATTTTTTTGCAAAAGAATAGGATTCACTGTCTCTATCAATTGCAAAAACATTACAATTTGCTTTAGATAAAATTTCTTTTGAATGTCCTCCTTGACCAAATGTTCAATCTAAATAATTCTTTTCATCTTGAGGTTTCAAAAATGAAATCACTTCATCAACCATTACTGGAAGATGTTTTATACTTTTTGGCATTCTTAGTTAGCTTGTCTTCTAAGAAAAGCAGGAATTTGAAGCAAGTCATCATCTAAATTACTTCCATCTGACTTTATTTCTGATATGGGTTCATCTAATTCTATATCGCTTGATTTTAAATTTTCTTCAACTTTTTCTTCAAAAATTTCTTTCATCTCATTTTTAAATTCTAAACTACTTTCTTCATCTGGGGAAACATCAGTAATTTCATTGATTTTTTTGTCGCTTTTTTTTCTTTGTTCCAAAGATCATTGATAAAAAAGATTTTTTTTCTGGTTTTTTGTCATCGTTTATTACTTTTTTTGTTTGTTCTTGATTATTTTCAAAATTTTCATTTTCTTCAATTTTTTTTGAGGTTTGTTGAAGGTCAACAAAAAAACTTGTTTGCTTATGTTCCTCTAATTCATCGTTTAATATACTTCCTTTATTAATTTCATTTTCATTTTCCATAGATTGAAAAGATTGAATATTTGTTATTTTTTCATTTTGTATAATATTTTTAAAATAGTTTTCACAATCTATTCCAGTAGAAACAACAGAGATTTTAAACTTTCCAGTTAATTCTTTATCTTTTTGGACTCCCCAGATTATATTTGCATCTTCATCTGATTCTTCTTGCACTCTATTAATTGCTAGATCAATATCGTGGAGACTTGTATCGTCCCCACATCTTACATTAATCAGCACTCCTTTGGCTCCCTTCATAGAATTATTTTCTAATAAGGGGTTGGAAATCGCCATTTCGGTCGCTTCAGTAACTCTATTTTCACCATCTGAGATTCCCGTTCCTAAGTGAACCTTCCCGGTTTCACTCATTATTGCTTTTACATCGGCAAAGTCATGATTCATCACGCCGGGGTTAACCATTAAATCTATAATACTCTTTACTCCATCAATAAGAACATTGTCAGCAAATTGCAATGAATCAGTAAATGAAGTTTGAGGTTTTGCAAGATGGAAAATATTTTGATTAGGGATTACAATCAGATTATCAACATATTTTTGTAACTCTAATATTCCTTCCTCTGCTCTTTTTATCTTTCTTTTACCCTCCATCTCGAAAGGTTTGGTCACAACACCAACTGTTAATATACCCAACTCTTTTGCGATCCTTGCTATCACTGGCGAAGCCCCGGTTCCTGTTCCACCTCCCATTCCTGCAGTTAAAAAAACTAAATGAGATCCTTCCAAATAGTCTTCAATTTCTCCTGCTACTTCTTCAGCAGATTTTTTTCCCATATCTGGGTCAGCACCTGCACCCAAACCCATTGTACAAGTTGGCCCAAGTTGCAGGGTTTTTTCAACTTTAGAATTCTTCAATTGTTGACTATCCGTATTGACATTCAAAAATTCAACACCTTCGACTCCTGATTCTTTCATACTGTTTATTATATTTCCACCTGCACCACCAACTCCAATTACAAGAATTCGAGGGGATAGGTTGTTTACTTGAGCTGGCATTTGAAGATGAAGAGTCATAAATTTCTCCTTTTTAAATTCCCTTTGGGATTGGTTTGAGTCTTGGGTTTAATTTTTTTTGAATAGCTTTTTCAACCATTTTTTTCTTTTTTTGCTCGTAAGAACTTGGGTTCCACATTTGAAAAGTTGGACCAAGGCCAACAAACAAAACATTTTTATCAATTTCTGCATGATTTATAAGTTTTTTTGGTAGGATTATTCTTCCTTCCTTGTCAAAAGGTAATTGTTCAGCCTCACCAAAATAAAGAGAAATTAGATCAAATTCCTCAGCAGAGTAGTCGTTGTCTGCATCCAGGCTATTTGAAATACTCTCCATTCTCTCTATACCACAAGCATCTATCGATTTATTTTTATAGGAAGGAAAGGCTATTACACCTTTAAATGACTGATCTCGTAGAGTATTTCTAAATGAAGAGGGAACGGAAACTCTACTTTTGGCATCCATTTTATTAATTATTGTTGATAAAAATAAAGTCATAATTAACCCTTTTATGGGATATTATGGGATAATATGGTATATTCTACCAAATTACAAGATAAAAAAGAAAAAAAACTAGATGGTCTATAAGCCGGATTCTGTACCTAATAAAGGCTATGACTATTAATCTTGAATAATTGTTACCAATTATTTCTAGCGTCCTACCATACTCCAGTGCAGAACATCACTTGTCATATGACGAAGTTTCTTGGACTTGCTCCCAAAGGGGTTTACCTAACCTTTCTTGTTACCAAAAAAGTGGTGAGCTCTTACCTCACCATTTCACCCTTACCAAAAAAATGGCGGTATACTTTCTGTTGCACTTTCCCTGGGGTTGCCCCCGCCGGGTATTATCCGGCTTTGGTGTTCTGATGAGTCCGGACTTTCCTCCTTAAAAAGGCAGTCATACAACCATCTAGTTTGTTTATTAAGGATCTAAATTCTATTATTGTCAATTTTTTTTTAATTTGATTAAGTCTCTTGATTTAAATAATGTGGAACGATTTGGATTTTCATTGGTCATTTTTGGAATATGATGCCTGTGGAATGCATTTATAACAAATTTATTTTTTTTAAAAATTTTATTATCTAAATAGCAGTACCCAATTTTTTTTAAATTTCCTATCAATTCTTTATATTCATTTTTTGTCAATTTTGATTTATCGTCTCTATCTTTTGCCCATAAACCTATAGATTGTTTATAAAGTCTTTCCCAGGGAAAATAAATTCCTGGATCAATCTTTCGTAATGGTGCGATGTCGCTGTGACCCAGGATTTTTGAATTACATATTCTAAACTTTGTTTTTAAAAATTTGATCAATAATATTAAGTTATTGATTTGTTTTTTTTTGAATTGTTTAATTTTTTTTTCACCTGAATTAACTAATTCTATACCAATTGACCGACTGTTTATGTCAGCTGATTTCATCCACTTTGATTCACCTGCATGCCAAGCTCTATCTGAAATATTTACTAAATTAAATATTTTTCCATCGGTATTGATCAAATAATGACAACTAACTTTACGAATTTTGTTAGTTAAAAGATCCAAGGCTTTTTTGAATGTATTTGTTTCTGTATAATGAATAATAATAAATGTAATTTTTTTTTTTCTGGAATCAAAATTTGACGATTTGTATTTATGAGAGATATTTAGTTGACAAGCCATTATATATTGTTTTTATAGGTTAATAATTTTTATGATGAAATTAAACCTAATCTTTTTATTTGTTTTTTTAAACTTTTCTTTTCTTTATGTGAAGGGTGAGGAAAAATTATATTCCTCAGCAGAATTTTCTAGTTTATACATAAAACCTAATATTGAGTCGCCAATTATTTATCCAATTGATCTTGGAAAAGAATTGATCATAAAGAAAAAAGAAGAAAAATGGTACAATGTTCTTGATGAACAAACTGGTTTAGTAGGTTGGGTTCAAAAAGAGTTCTTGTCTAACGAAAAACCAGAAAAAAATTTAAAAAAGAAAGATTACAAAAGCTCATTTAAAATATTTAGAGAAAGAGTGTTAGAAATGAGCGCCTCAATAAAAGACGCTATTGCTATTGATACATTCAAAGAAGTAAAGCACCTTGGAGGAGCTGCAGCAGTTATCATTGCTCATAATAATTGGTTTGAAGGTAGAAGGCATGCAAATCAAGCATTCCAAGTTTATGAAATGTGGAAAAATCAGAACCAGTCTCCTTCATTTTTATCTTTTAGGAACGAATCAGGTGAAGAACAGTTTATAATTTTGTCTGGTCCTCATAGACCAAGATACCTTAAATCATCAAAATAGTGAGAAAAGTTCTAAAGTTTTTTTTTGTCACAGTTTTCTTTGTTTCAATTTTTATTTTTCTACTGCCATGGCTAGTTGATAAGCAAAAAGTTCTTGAATTGTTAAATGAAAAAATTGAAACTGAATTTAATTTAAATATATCGTATGATGAAGATATTAATCTTTCTTTTTTCCCATTCCCTACTCTTAAGATCAATTCTTTAGTTTATTTTGATAAAAAATCAGGTATTGATTTGTCCATCAAAAAACTTAATTTATCCTCGTCATGGAGATCAATTATTAATTTTAATCCTGAAATTGTTTCTTTGGAGGTTTTTTCTCCTTATTTAAAGTTCAGTCAAAATAAAATTGTTACCGATAATAGTAAATTGAAAATTAATGTTAACAGTTTAAAAACTAACAATCTTGAAAAATTAAAATCATTTAAGGAAAAAATTGAATTAATAAAAATATATGAAGGTATTATTAACCTTAATCAAAAAGAAAATCTTGTTTTTAATGATTTAAATTTTACTTTGCGGGGTAAAGAAGATTTTGTTGGAAGCGGGGAGTTTGAATTAAAAAAATACTATTCTAAAATAAAATTTGATTTTAATGGAAAAAATTTTGATGATTTAAATTTCATTATTCAACAAAAAATCAAAGATAGAAATAAAATTGATTACAACGGCAAACTGTTGATAAGTCAAAACGGTTTTGAGATATTTGGAAAGGCAAAAAGTAAATTTTTGTCCCTAGAAGAATTTATATTTATGTCTGGGCAATTGATTAATCTTAAAAACAGTAAGATTTATTTTACAAATAATTTATCAACAAATCTAAAAGTAAATTTTGATTTCAATATAAATGAAATCGCTTTGAAGAAATTTTCTATAAAAGAAAATGTTTTTAATCTTATAATAGATAAGGGAAATATCTTAATAAAAAAGTTTTCAGGTAAAATGAAAAATAATTCAGTTATCAGAATTGATTCAATTTATTATGTAGAAAAAAAAAAATTAAATGGTTTGATCAATTTCTCAAATTTTATGATAGACAAAAAGTTATTTGGTTCAACAGATTTTGATTTATATGATGGTCTTGCAGATTGTTCGATAAATTTTTCAACTACCACTAAATCTTTAGATTTTGAGAATGTAATTAATAATCTTGATTCTAGAGGTTTCTGTAGTGTAGGTAAAATTAAATTAAGTGGAATAGATCTAAAAAAAGCAGCTAAAAGGGTAGATGAAATTAATGATCTTTCTGCTCTACTAAGCTTTCTAAAATTCAAAAATTTTCAAGGGAATTCAATGCTAGATTCAATAAAATTAAATTTTTTTACAAAGAATGCTTTCTTTCAAATTAAAGAATTAGTTGCAAAGCATGAAAACCTGGAAATTTCGTCGGTGGGTAACTATCAAATGATAAGTGACAAATTGATACTTAATTCAGATGCTAAATTCAAAACTAAAAAATATTCTAATCTTCCACCTTTAGGAATTGATATGAATGGAACATTAAAAAATTATAAAATATCGTATGATTTTGAAAAGCTGAAAGAAAGACTTTTTAATGAAGGTATTAATAAAATATTAAAAGAAAAAAAATCTATAGTTATTGATCCTGGTTCTCTAAAAGATTTTCTGAAAAAAGGAAAAATTAATAATGATATTAATCCAAATGAGATACTTGACTTATTTCTTGATTGATTTATTTAAATCATTTTTTTTATGTCAACAATTAAATCGAACTCTTTTTCATTCAAATAACCGAGTTTTACAACTGCCTCTTTGAGCGTAATATTTTCTTCAAAGGCTTTTTTTGCAACTTCAGAAGCTTTAGAATAACCTATTTTTGGATTTAGAGCCGTAACAAGCATAAGAGAATTCTTTAAGTTTTTTTCAATTACTGTTTTGTTTGCAACGATTCCATCTAAACATTTTTTGCTGAAGGATTCAATAGCATCCGAAATAAGCCGCATGCTTCTTAATGTATTAAAAATAATCAATGTTTTATAAGCATTGAGCTGAAAATGTCCTTGGGTTCCTGCTATTGAATTTGAATAATTAAGTCCCATTAAATGCAAACAAACCTGAGTCATGGCTTCACACTGAGTTGGATTTATTTTTCCTGGCATAATTGACGAACCAGGTTCATTGGCAGGTAAAGTGATTTCACCTATTCCACACCTTGGCCCTGATGCCATAAGTCTGATATCATTTGCTATTTTGTAACAAGCAATAATTAATGTGTTCATTGAACTTGAAAAATGAATTATTGATTCATGAGACGAGAGTAGTTCAAATTTATTTTTTGATTCTTTAAACGGCATTCCTGTAATCATTTGAGTTGCTTTTATGAAGCCTGCAATAAATTTACTAGAGGAGTTCAATCCAGTTCCAACAGCTGTACCACCTTGTGCTAGATATAGGAGATTATTTAAAGATTCTGAAATTCTTTTTCTTGCACTTTCAACCTGACCAACATAACCATGAAATTCTTGACCAAGAGTTAATGGTGTTGCATCCTGCAAATGCGTTCTACCAACCTTTATTATTTTTTCAAAATGATTTATTTTTTTCTTTAGTGTGTTTGACATTATGTCAATCGATGGAAAGAGTTTTTCTTTAGCTTTAAGAACTATTGAAATATGCATTGCAGTTGGGAAAGAATCATTAGATGATTGCCCAAGATTACAATGATCATTCGGGTGAATAGGGTCATACTCGCCAAGATTTTTTCCTAAACTTTCATTAGCCCTATTTGCTATGACTTCGTTAAGATTCATATTTGTTTGCGTGCCTGAACCAGTCTGCCAAACTGATAGTGGAAAATGATCTAAAAGTTTACCTTTAATAATTTCATCACAAACCTGAATAATTTTATTACCAAGTTTTGAATCGAGTTTATTTAATGCAATATTGCTAATTGCAGCAGCTTTCTTTTGTATTGCAAAAGCTTGAATCAATTCTTTGGGCATTATGTCTGACCCAATTCTAAAGTTTTCAAGACTCCTTTGGGTTTGTGCCCCCCAGTATTTATTTTTTGGAACTTGAATCTTTCCAATACTATCTTTTTCGGTTCTAAAACTATTTATTTTTTTTTCTGAAGTCATCTAATGTAATTATTTTCCGAGATTTTTCTGAACTCTTTGTTTTTTTCTTGATAAGTGATTTTTGACTTTTAATTTTATTATCTTTTAATTCAAGTTGAATACTGAATTTAACAAACGGATCATAGAATTTAATAATTGATTTAAATGGAATTTGGAGCATTTCTTTTTTTTTGTTGAAAGTTAAGGTAACTGTGAAATGATTTTTTCTTACATTTAGGTCCCAGTATTGATTTTGTAGTACTATAGTCATCTCTTTGGGATAATCTTTCTGAAGATTTTTAGAAATCTTTACATCCTCATCTTTTGTCTTAAATGTAATATAAAAGCAGTGATTAGATGATATTTTTGATTCTGAGAGATCCCGAAGAATATCCTGAATGACACCAAGAATTGCCGTATTGATTCTTTGTCCATAATCTATAAAGATTTTTTTCATAAAATTTTCTATACTTTAAATACTATCAAAAATAATTATTTTTTAAATACAAAGATTTTTCTAATTATACAAAAAGAAATACCACAAGTGATGAAATGGATAGAATTACTGACAGATAAATAAGAAGTCTGTTAAATTCATACATTAAATTGTATTCATTATTATTTTGTGAAGGAAATAACCAGCAATTAAGAAGATTATTCCAAGAGAGTAAGTTAGTAGAAAATTCAATCCCAAATTTTTAGCAAATAAAAAAGGAATAAAAAATGTTAATGTGAGTGGAACTCCTACAAAAATACTTTTTGCAAAAAGCATTGTTTTTTCAAAATCTTTTTTTTCAAAATAGGAAAAGAAAATTGAAATCATACTAACAATTGGTAAAGCTATAATAAAACCGGCAAGTACAGGTTTTTTGATTGACAACCAACTAGCAAAAGCAATAAGAAAGCTTGAAAATATTATCTTAGTCAAAAAAAAAATCACCAGATACCTCTTTAGTTACCCAAAAAAATTTTTTATTTTTGATATTGGACTTCTAAGTGGTTCGTAGACTCTATCGATAAATTCAATGTGGCTTGAAAGTTTTTTTTCTAGCTTAGAAATTGATCGTTGAAGCTTGTCAATTTTTTCCTCCAGTCTTTGAATTTGCTCTTTTGAATCCATATTATCCATATTTGTAATTTAGTTGCTAGCTTAAAAATAGTAAATAGTTTTTTGAAAAATTACTTTTAAGAGCTAGAATTTAGGTAGTTTAAGCAGATATTTTTTACTAAATTTTTCAGGAAATTCTTTGGGTTCATTTTTTTTTGAGAATATAAGGTAAAAGGAAATTAAAAGAATAAAACTTATGTTTAAGTAAATAATTGTTTTAAAAAAAATTGGAAACATGTATTTATCATCGACAAATAATCTGTTTTGTTAAGTATTATTCCCATTCAAGCTCGGTAAAGGCTTTTGTAATGTTCGAATAATGATATTCATCAAATAAAATCCAATTTTCTTTGTTAACTTCTGAGGGCTCTAAAATTGACTCTTGGAGAATTATATTTATTGACTCTTGCAGTGATTTATTCTTTTTTTGCAATTCTCTCAATTTGACAATAATTCTATCAAAATAATTGATCATAGGCTTAATTGCTTTTTCTTTATCTACAGCTTTTCCGTGGCCTGGTATTATCAGTTTAATTTCCATTTTTGAAATTTCTTCTAAGTTTTTTCTCCAACCTAAGATACTAGCACGAATTGATGGTGTTCTTTTAACAAAAATATTTTCCGACCAGAAAGTTTTTGTTTTTTTATCATAAATTGAGAGGTCATTATCAGTATGGCCAGTTTCCCATGCCTTGATTTCAACAAACCTCTCGCCAAGATCAATAATTTTTGTTTTATTAGTTTTGATTAAAACATTAGCCTTAACAAGTTGAGCCTCTTGGATTGAATCATCTTGAATATTACTCAGTTGTTGGTTTTTGTAAAAATTAAAATTGCTTAAAAGAGATCTATTGAGTTTTTCATGCCCAACAATTTTGGGGTTTTCAGCTAAGAAAGCCTGAGTTCCAAAAAAATGATCAGGGTGGGAATGGGTAATAACAACATGAGAAATAGGTAAATTAGATATTTCTTTAATTTTTTGTAAAAGTTTTTGGCCAATTATTGGTGTTCCACCTGTATCAACGACTAATATGGATTTTTTTCCAATTATAAAGCCAATATTTGCGATATCTCCGGCGTTATTTTTGTTGGAATCTTGCTGAATTCCATAATGAACAAAAATTCCTTTATCAATCTCAGAGATTTCAAAAGCGTTAATCCTGAAAAAAAAGACAATTATTATGGCAAAAAATGTTTTTTTCATATTCTATAGAATAGTTTCTTGTCTTTGATTTTAGGTTTAATAGATAGTTTATAAAGTATTAAAAAAATTAGTTAAGAAGATAAAAAAAACTAATGATAATAATTATCATTATCTTGTTGACAATAAGTTTTGGTAATGATAATCATTATTATTAATAACGATAATGATAACTATTATCATAATAAAGATTACTTTATTAAGATTTTTTGGAAATTTAAATTATGCGCAAAAAAATTTATACTAGTTCAGTTATGACTGAAAGGTTAGCACCTAAATATGCTCGTCAAATGTCAAGGTTAGCATTTACTTTTTGCTTTATGTTAAGTGCCAATGTTTATGCTCAGGACTACGCTTATGTAGCTCCTGATGTAAACATTTATGAGTCGCCAGAGCAGGATTTTGAACTTCCCGGCTCTGGTGATTACATTCCAACTGAACAAATCAGAAAATATAATTTTCAGAATATTAATGATATTTTAAGAAATTCAACGGGTGTTTATTCTCGTGAAGAAGACGGTTATGGTATTTTTCCTAACATTAGCTTGAGAGGGGTTAGCACTTTACGTACGGCAGCTGTAACTATGCTGGAAGATGGTATCAACATTGCCCCTGCCCCTTATTCAGCCCCAGATGCATATTATTCACCATTAGCTGCAAAAATGAATTCGATTGAAATTTTAAAAGGTAGTGCGCAATTTAGGTATGGTCCACATACAACCGGTGGTGTTATAAACTATCAAACGACACCAATTGATTTCGGACAAAGAGCCTACGGAAGTGTATCGTATGGCTCACATAATGATATCTCAACTCATGCTTACGGAAATTATGGAATAACTGGGCGCTATGGTGCCATTGCTATTCTAGCGGAGGCATACTGGCGTGATAATGACGGATTTAGAGATTTTACTGGTCCAGTTGATGCAGATGGAGCAGGTCCGCAAGATCATTATGGTGATGATGATGCGGGAGGTCTTTCTCAGATTGCACCAATGGTAAAATTATTATGGCAGCTTCCTGTAAGAAACAAAGTAACTCTTGAGCTAAAAGGTGCTTATAATAGTCTTGATTATTATGAGGGTTATGCAGGTTTAACTACTGCTGATTTTAATAACGACCCTTTTCAAAGGTATGTAGCCAGTCAGTTAGACAATATGAACTCAGAAGCGAAAACATACTACGCAAAGATTCATGCAGAGATTACTGATGATATCAAGAATACAACTACTTTTTATTACAATCAGTTTTATAGAGATTGGTATAAGTTAGATAGAGTTAATGGCACCAATATCAGAGCAATTTCTTCGAAAGCATACACAGCAGCTAGAGGCGGAAATACAACAGATATCGAAATATATAGAGGTGATAGAGCTGGTACTGTGAGATATAAATCTAACGACAGACAGTATTATGCTTACGGGGTAATGAACCAAACTAATTTTGATTTTGCTACTAATATTCTTAATAGAAGAATTGATCATGACCTTAAAGTTGGTTTTAAGTTTCATTATGATTCAATTAACAGGGATCAATATACTGATACATACAATCAGGCTGCAAATACTGGGACATTAACAACGAGTTCACATGCTTTTGATGCCGATAGAAACCAAAAAACAAAAGGAGCTGCGGCTTACTTTGAAGAGTCAGCTACAATTAATAATTTTGTTGTATCCTTTGGCTCGCGATTTGAGTATGTAAAACAGCATTACAGAAGTGGAGCTGCTACAATGGGAACCACTAATAACTTGGAAGAAAAAACTTATGCATTTGTTCCAGGCGGTGGATTAACTTACAATCATGATGAAAACTGGCAATGGTATGGTGCAGTTTATAAAGGTTTTGGTTTTACCTCTCCAAGTGGAGCTAGAGATGATGGAACACCTATTCAACCAGAAAAAAGTGTTCAGAAAGAGCTTGGCGTTAGATACGCTGATGAAAACTTCTCGGCCTCATTTATTGGTTTTAAAACAGACTTTGATAATGTTTTGGTTTTAGATAATTCGAACACAGGTGGTGATGCCGATAATGCAGGTAAAATCGTATCCAAGGGTTTTGAATTAATGACCGCTTATTCACCTGAAAATTTCTTGCCTTTTGCTGGTGATACAACATTTTATGCAAACTACACATTTACAAATGCTAATTTAGATGGTGATTCAACCTCAACTGATTCTGAATCCATTTTCTCTGGTGGTCGAGATGGTAATAATGTCCCATATGTTCCAGAGCATGTTTTTTCTGGTGGAATTGATTATGCATATGGTCCTTTTACTTTCGGAATAAATGTAACCCACCACTCTGAAACACACGGTACTGCTGCGGAGACTGATACTGAAGTTTCTGGATCAACACCTGATGCAAGAGCTGGAAAGATTGATTCAGCTACCTTGCTGAATTTGCGTGCTGGTTATGAGATTAACAAAAATTACTCGATAACTGCAGGAGTAAATAATGCAACTGATCTAGAATATATTTCATCCAGACATCCTGATGGTGCAAGAGCGGGAAAACCTCTAACTGCATGGGTTAAAGGTATTGCAAGTTTTTAGGAAGGTTTTCAAGTCCTAAAAAAGCTGAGAGGACTTGTAGGAATATCACTCCCCAGTAATAATTCTTACAAGTCCAATCACATAATAACTTAATTAAGAATGAGAAAACTTATAGATTTATTTAGTCAAGAAACAGATTCAATTGAAGAAATTGATGAGGAAAAAAATTATGACCATGTCGTAATTGAAATCATCGATGATGTAGTTAAAAAAAAGAAAGAACTGCACTATAGATATAATCAAATATTTGAGAGACTTTGGGTATCAGCAAAGTCGATTCCAGAAAAGAAATTAATTGCAAAGAAACTACTCAATAGATTACTTAGAGAATCTGACCAATTATTTATTAAAGCACAGATACTGGCAACAAAAATGTGCCCCATCTGCAAAAAAACCAAAGAGGAACAGAAAATATTTAAATTTTCTGATAGTCTACATTAGATACCCACCCTAATTTTTGGGATTAAATGAAGGAAAATAATTAGGGTGGGATAACTTAATAAGTTATATTGGTTTTTAAAAAAAATTATCAATGATTTTTAAATGCAAATAATTTGTTTATGGCATTTGTCTTGATTCTTATAAAAAAACTTTATTGCTGCTAATTTATAGAATAAGTATTATTTAGAACATTATTTATTATTCTTTAATATGAAAACAATATCCAAATATATTTCAATTATTTTCAGTTTAGTTTTGTTTATAAATTATTATTCTTTTTCAAAATCCAAAAGTTTTATTATTCTTCAATCTACAACTTCAACAAGAGACTCTGGTTTATATGATTATATTTTACCTAACTTCAAAAATGAGTATGATATTGAAGTTCGAGTGGTAGCTGTTGGAACGGGTCAAGCTATAAAAAACTCCATGAGATGTGATGGTGATTTGCTTATAGTTCACCATAAAGAATCTGAGGAAAAGTTTGTTGAAGATGGTTTTGGACTTTTCAGAAAGGAATTTATGTACAACGATTTTGTTTTAATTGGTCCTAGTAATGATCCTGCTAAAATTAGTATATCAAATTCTATTGTTGATTCACTTAATATCATTAGAAAAAATAAGTTTAGATTTATTTCTCGGGGTGATGAAAGTGGAACTTACAAAAAAGAGATAAAATTATGGGAACTTACTAATTTCGTTCCGAACCCAAGAGAAGATTCTTGGTATTATTCTGTTGGACAAGGTATGGGAGGTTCATTAAATATAGCTGTAAATAAAAATGCTTACATACTTTCTGATAGATCAACATGGGTAAGCTTTAACAACAAAAGAGATCATAAAATATTAGTTGAAAATGAGCCGAATTTATATAATTTCTATGGTGTGATTCCTATTAATCCCGATAAATGTCCAGACACAAAGGTGTCTCAGACAAGTAAATTTGTAAATTGGTTAAATTCAAGAAAAACTAAAGATTTAATTTCTTCTTTTAGAGTTAAAGGACAACAATTATTTTATACAATTAATTGAATTGTGGTAGAACGGTGGTAAAATAATTCAAAATAATTTTTTAACCCGTTTATCCCATATATTATGCCTCATTTACAGTTTGATATAAATTTTACACTAAAAAATCAGCAAAGAATAAGGTTTATCGAATTTGTAAAATCGAAATTTAGTTATATTATGAAAACGGGAACTTCTCATATTGCAATAAGTCTGAGAGAACATGACATTAATAATATAAATTTAGGTAGGGCGGAAAAAGGTGATTTGATTTGCTTAATGAATCTTGATATTAGAAAAGGGAGGTCTAAAGAGCAAATTGAGGAACTTGTTAAAACATATATAAATGCTGTGAACGAGCAATTCAATGTTAAAACTTCAAATCAATATGTTACTATAACAACTCATGAAGGGGAGGATTTTCAATTAATTGAGGGTAAATTAAAAAATTATGAGGTGGGAGATGATCCACTTAATTAAGCAGGTAACTGACTATGATAACATTTATGTAAGTTTACATAGTCAGTTTAATTTCTTCCATAATTTAAGTAATATACATTTTCTTTTTTTCAAGATAAATTTTTGATTTATTTTTGTAATGGTAGCTGATAACAAAATAAACATAAAGAAAAATTCAGATGATGAATTTCATATTACAATCAATTCAAAATCTGTGACGACTCATCTTGTAAATGTTTCAGATGAAGTTTATCAATATTTGACGAATGGCAAAATTACAAAGGAAAAACTTTTGTATTTAAGTTTTGAGTTTCTCCTAGATAATGAGTCAAACACTTCAATACTAGCATCTTTTAAATTAATGAAAATAAATGATTATTTTCCTGAATATGTCGAGGAAATAAAGAAAAGGATGAATTACTAAAATTTATATTATCTTTTGCATAATGAATAGAATTTTAAAAGATTTAGAAATTAAAATACGAACTAAATGGCATTCAAATCTCAGGAATGAAGGAGTAGATTTTCCATCTGGGAAAAAACTTATTGAATTGATTTGCCTATATGCAAAGATGCCCAAACCAATGACTCAGGATGAAATTGAAAGATGGCACAGTGAGAATAATTTTGAATATAAGAGGCAGGCTAGACATTTAGCTGATTTAGGTTGGTATATAAAATCTGGAAATAAAAGATTTACCAGAGGGATATATGAAAAGAAATTCAGAAATAATCAGATGTCTTTACATTCAATTGAAGAACCTAATCCGGTTTGGACTAAAAATTCAATCAAGAGAGAAAATAATTTGACAAATGAAGATTGGCAAAAAATTTTAGAAAAATTCAAAGAACGTGGATGTGCTGTTTGTGGACGAAAAATGAATCACTATGACAAAGGACATCTTTTGAAGAGTAAATCATACGAAATAGGAAATATTGTACCAATGTGCGTTGATTGCAATAATTGGGGCCAAGAAATAGAATTTAAAGAATATAAAGGGCTCGTATTTAGGCCAATTTTAAAATCAAGAAAATAACTTTTTAATTTCTTTACCAAGCAATTTTCCTAATAGTGGAGGAACTGCGTTTCCAATTTGTAGATTTTTACTTGTCTTACTTCCATAAAATCTAAAATTATCAGGAAAACTTTGTATTCTAGCTCCTTCTCTAGTTGACAATGCTCTATTTTGGTGAGGATGAATACATCTTGATGAAGATGGTGTACCAAAATTTCTTGTTATAGTTGGACAAATTTTTTCACCATCAAGTCGAGCATATACATTATTAAAATATTTCTTTGGCCTTAATTCCTTAGGTAAATTTAACACGCTACCATTTTTTGGAATTAAACTTAGAATTTTTTTCATTTTTTCTCCGTAATTCGTTGCATTGTGTTCAGTTAAAATCTCTAGATCTCCTCTCATTTTCTTTTGAAAATTGTTATTTGGTTTTGTAGAGTAAAAATCTTTTGACTCTCCAGATTTAAGATTCGGTAAATCAGATATTGCATCCATCAAAGTCAATTTTTTTTCCCCAAATAAATTATCTAAATTATAATGCGTTAACTTTGGAAATTGGAAGGCTTTATCAAAAATAACACCTACAATTATAGTTCTAAGTCTTCTTTGTGGTAGGCCAAAGTCAGACGCATCTAAAACATTATGAAAAGTTTTGAATCCCATCATTTTTAATTCACTTAGTAAAGTTGAAAAAGCTAAACCTTTATATAAAGTTTTAAAGCCAGAGACATTTTCAAATAAAATTACTTTAGGACTAGTTTCTTTAACTACGCGAAGAAATTCCCAAAAGAGTGAGTTTCTCCTATCACTTTGATCTTTTTTACCAACAGTACTAAAACCTTGGCAAGGTGGGCCTCCACATAAAATATCAATATTTTGACAACCCAAGTCTTGAATTTTTTTTTTAAAATCAATTTTACTTATATCGCAGTTAAGCATTTCCGTTTTAGAATGATTTAGCATGTAAGTTTTAGAAAAGTCATTCTCAATTTCATTAGCTAATAAAACCTTAATCCCACTTTCTGACAATCCATATGACAAACCACCAGCACCTGCGAATAAATCAATAGCATTTAATTTTCTACTCATAACTCTAATCATATAATTTTTGCAGAAAAATTGAAGAATTGTATGATTAATACTTAATATTTTTAGAATTTTTTTCCCATACCTTCATTCAACTTGTGAATCTGAATATGTCACACTATATTAAAATTAATATTAATTATTTTTTAAGGAGGTGATCTGATGTCTAGTATTATAGATTTAACTCAATTTAATGTATTTAACTTTTTATCGGAGCAACCTTTGACTAAAGGTTAAATAATCTTTTTAATTTGATTTACTTTAATACGAAAAGGGGATTTCTATCCCCTTTTTTTTTAATTATTTTTTAACAATATGGAATGAATTTTGCTGATGTTCATTTATGAAAAATAATTCTGTAGGTTTTGTTAATGCAAAGCATGGTGACTTTATGTTCTTAAATTATGATGAATTTGTGGGACTTAGCATCAGAGAATACGGCGAGTGGTCTGAAAAATTACTAAATAAAATTTTATCTTTAATAAGTAAATCTGATTATGTTTTTGATATTGGATCACATGTAGGCTTATTTACAATTCCAATATCTAAAAAAATTGGATATGAGGGGAAAGTATTTTCCTTTGAACCACAAAAAATGCTTTATTACCTCCAATGTGGAAATTTAGCACTTAATGATATAAAAAATGTCGAAGTATTTAATGCAGGTATGGGTAAAATACAAACGGAAGTACTCGTAGATGAAATAAATTATTCAGAAGTTGGTAATTTTGGCGGATTCGGTTTGGGAGAAAATTATAATTATTCTGAATTTATAAAAATTAATAAAGGTAATAAAACTAAAGTTCAGATAAAAAATTTAGATTTATTTGAAGATATTAAAAAATGTAATTTAATTAAGTTAGAAGCAGAGCTACTTGAAAAGCAAATATTAGAGGGTGGTTTGAAATTTATTAAAAAATTCAGACCCATCATAATATGTGAAAATAACCCTACAAACCCTTTTGAATTAAATAACTTCTTATTTACGCAAAATTATGATTTATACTGGTTTGACTACAGATTTTTCAATGAAGAAAATTATTTTATTAATTCAGAAAATCATTTTGATAGAGTTGGAAAGTTTTATATTTTTGCTTTTCCTAAGGAAAAAAATTTGAATTTTTCTGAACTGACAAAAATTACTAAATCAAATCAAAAAAATCCAAATTATAAGAAATAAAGAAAAACTTTTTTAGAGAAGAAATCTACATTTTCAGAATAGTAAAAGAATTTATTTTTTGATATCTTAAAATGTATCAATTTTAATTCTCAATGAAATGCAAATTTAATATAAGGTGTAAATGAAAAAATATTTTATTTTCTTTTTATTTTATTTTATTTCATCATTTTGTTTTTTCTGATCAAATAATTCTTGAATGCAACATCAAAACAGAGTTAGAAAATGGAAAGCCAGCTCGAAAAAAAAATATATAAAGCCGAAACAATTGAAATTTTTTTAAACAAAAAGGAAAAATGGATTAATGATGAACCTTTTGATGATTGGTTAGGCAATAATGAGCTAAAAAATAGAATCATAACATCCTATGAAGATAAAAAAAAAAAAATTTGCTATAATAAAAAAAAATATATAATTTAAACAACTTTTTAAAAATTTTATTTGATATGATAAGAAAATTTTTGCCATATTTTTTATATAAAAAATTATTCGGTGATAGAAGAAAATATTATTATAATTTTGATAAAGACGATCAAGATTGGTTATCCTGGATTAATAATATAACAAAAACTTATGAGCATAGAGATAAAAGTTTAATAGATAAATTAATTAAACTAAATGCATATAAGGTTATTCAAAATTCTTTAATTAACTTTCATAATAAAAATATAATAGAAATAGGTCCAGGTTTTCTTGACCATGAAAAATTTTGGAAAAGTAAAACTCCAAAATCTTTTGATTTAATAGACACTAATTTAGATTTTTTAAAAATATCAGAAAAAAAATTAAATAAACGAAAAATAAAGGTTAAAAAGTTTATAATAAATAAAGTTAAAGATATGAGTCAAATATCTTCCAGGTCATATGATTATGTTTTATCTTTTTTTTCACTAGAACATATAATGAATTTAGAGGAGTTTGTAGTTCAAATAAACAGAATTTTAAAAAAGGATGGATACTTAATTTTTGTAATTCCAAATGAGGGACATTTAGCATGGGGACTTGGAAGATTTTTTTTTACAAGACGACATGTTTATAAAAAACTTGGATTAGATTATGATAAAATAATTTGCTGGGAACACCCAAATTTCTCAGACAAAATTTTGAAATGTTTAGATAATAGTCTTGAAAAAATTAAAGTTATTAAAGTACCAAATTTATTTTTTTTAGATTTTTCTATCTCCATCAAAGGAATTTATAGAAAAAATCATTAAATTTATGAATTTATTTAATTAAAACACTTAATGCCCAGGAAAATGAATTAGATTTTCAACTTTATAATTATTTTTATTAAATTGTCTGATCCACAAAGGTCGAATAAATTAATAACAAAAATAAAAGATGCAACATTTGCATTTGAAATTTCAACATGTTTTTCAGATTACTTTTACCCTTCAGGAAAAATTATGATTAGAAATAAATATTTAAAAGAAAAGTTAGTAGATGAAATTTTTTTCCTGAGGTTTAATCTACTGTTTTTTGCAATCATTTTTATATGAAAAAACTACACTTCAAATTTTACAGATATTTAAAGTATGAACTGAACTCCTTTATTACATGGAGTTTCTTAAAAAATGCGTTACACTTAACCTATTTCATTTTCCCTTATTTGTTGAAGAGTGAATCCTCTAAAACCTTTTGTGAGTCTACTTAAAACAAACAAGGGCGAACAATTGCCCGCCCTTGCCGATGAGACTTCTGTTGCCCGGTGATCTCACAACCGCGCTAACTTAATAAATTAAGCAGCGAGTGCCATTGTATTATCGTTGGCATTTATAAGTTTTAGTCCGATAACGTTGGTACCATTCCGGGCAAAGTTTTTGAAAATTCCCACGCACGTCGATCCTATTTCGCCCCCTTAATTTATTGGTGGAGGCGCCGGGTACCGCCCCCGGGTCCGTCTCGGTTCACAAATCAAACGTTTATTGCCATAGCTGTAAAACAGCATTTTTATGATATTAAATAAAAAAAAAAATTAAACCCTATAAATTTATTTATATAAAAGATATTTTAAGTTTGATTAAATATGAAAAAGAAAAAAATAGAAGATTCAGAAATTAGAAAAATAAGAAACTCAAATTTTTCTACTAAAAGAGTTACAGTTAAAAAGCTGGAAAATATTTTATACAAACCACATAAAGCACTAGATCATGGTTTTGTAAGAGTTATTGATTATATGGGCGATGATTCATCTATTGTCCAAGCCGCCAGGGTTTCTTATGGAAAGGGAACAAAAAAATTAAACCAAGACAAAAGTCTTATTAATTATCTTTTAAGTCATAGACACACTACACCCTTTGAGATGAATGAGATAAAATTTCATATAAAACTCCCAATTTTTGTTGCCAGACAGTGGATTCGCCACAGAACTGCTAATGTAAATGAATATTCAGCGAGATATTCAATCCTAGACAATGAATTTTATATTCCTAAACTAGAAAATGTTAAACCTCAATCTACACTGAATAATCAAGGAAGAGGAGGTGGAATGAATAAGGAAGAAGGAAAGTCTTACATAAAAACTTTAAAAGATCACTCAAAAAAAAGTTATGATATTTATAATTTCCTATTAAATATTGATGAAGATGGAAATATTAATGATACTGAAAAAAGCGGATTAGCCAGAGAATTAGCACGAATGACTTTGCCAATAAATTCTTATACTCAATGGTATTGGAAGATTGATTTACATAATTTAATGCATTTTCTTGCTTTGAGATTTGATGTTCATGCACAATATGAAATAAGAATTTACGCAAAAATAATGCTTGAAATTGTAAAGAAATGGGTCCCTTTAACTTTTGATGCTTTTATTAAGAATAGAGTTGAATCACTCACGATTTCATCTGAAGCAGTAAGATTTCTTAAAGCAAAAATTAACAAGAAAAATACAAAAAAATTTTCAATATCAAAGAGAGAACTGGACAATTTAAAAAAAATATTTGATCTCTAGGACTCAATTTTCACATCATTTTTTGTAAATTTAGGCAGTATTTCTAAAAAATTGTGAGCAATATCAAAAAAAAACTTAGAAGTTTCAGATTTTTTTTTAACTGATATTGGGATTCCGCTCTCACATGATTCAGAAATATTTTCTTTTATTGGAATTTCTCCCAATAATTCCAAACTTTGAGCTTTAGCTTCTTTAGAAACTCCATTTTTTCCAAAAATATAATTTTTTTCATCATTTTTTTCAAAATAACTCATATTTTGCACTAATCCTACTATGGGTACTTTAACTCGTTTAAACATATTTATAGCTTTTCTAACATCAATTAGCGAAATTTCTTGAGGTGTGGAAACTATAACTACACCATCTATTGAAAAGTTTTGGCACAATGAAAGTTGAATATCACCGGTTCCTGGGGGAAGATCGACAATCAGGTAGTCAAGTTCGCCCCAATCCACATCATTGAATAATTGTTTAATTGCACTTGAAGCCATTGCTCCCCTCCAAATAATAGCATTATCCGATGGAATCATATTGCCTATTGACATTGATTTAATTCCAAATTTTTCATAAGGAATTATTTTTTTACTTTCATTTACTTTGGGTTTTTCAATAATATCCAGCATTTTAGGAATAGAAGGGCCATAAATATCAGCATCTAACAACCCAATTTTTAATTTTTTAATTTGACTTAAAGCTATTGATAAATTTACTGAAACTGTTGATTTCCCAACTCCACCTTTACCAGAACCCACTAATATTATTTTTTTCATTACGATTGGTATATTATACTGTATAAAAAATTTTAAATAACTAAAATAAATCTTTGCATAGTCAAAACAATTCTTATATAAGAATTAAGGATTTTCTATAAAATTTATGTCTTGGTCTTCAAATAACGATGATGATAGTCCCTGGGGAAAAAGCTCCAAGGATAACAAAAAGTCATATAACGGCTCCGGTTCAACCGGAGATGGCGGTAATGATGATCCATTTAAAAATATTCAAGATAGACTAAAGAAGTTTTTTCCCAACAAAAACCCAGCCAGTTTATCATTGGTCTTGTTAATAATATTAGGTTTTTGGGCAATAAGTGGATTTTATAGAGTTGGAACTGACGAACAAGGAGTTGTTACTAGATTTGGGCAATATGTCAGAACAACGGAACCTGGTTTGCATTATCATCTTCCATTTCCTGTTGAATCTGTTTTTAAACCAAAAGTGACTAGGGTTAATAGAATTGAAGTTGGTTTTAGAACCTCGCAATCACAATTTAGTCAAAATCCCCAAGCCAGGCAGGTACCTGAAGAAGCATTGATGCTGACTGGCGATGAAAACATTGTTGATTTAAATTTCACAATTTTTTGGATCATCAATGATGCCAAAGATTTTTTATTCAATGTAAGAAATCCAGAGATTACAATTAAAAGTATTGGAGAAAGTGTAATGAGAGAAAAAATAGGACAAACACCAATTGATCCAATTCTCTCTGAAGGAAAATCAATTGTTGAAGAAGATGTGAAGAATAAAGTTCAAAGTGTTTTAGATTACTATAAATCTGGTGTCTTAGTCACTCAGGTACAGCTCCAAAAAGCAGACCCGCCAGAATTAGTAATAGAATCATACAGAGATGTTCAAAGAGCAAAAACTGATGAACAACGTCTGAGAAACGAAGCAGAGGCCTACAGAAATGATATTATTCCTAAAGCAAGAGGTGAGGCCGAGAGAAAAATCCAGGAGGCTGAAGCATACAAGCAGGAAGTAGTTGCAAAAGCTCAAGGTGAGGCTCAACGATTTTTATCAGTTTATGATTCATATAAATCATCAAAAGATGTTACCCGTGAAAGAATTTACCTAGAAACATTAGAAAAAACATTAGGAAAAATAGATAAAATAATCGTAGACAAGAATGCAGGTAGCGGAATTGTTCCATATTTGCCGCTTCCAGAGCTGAAGAAAAAAAATAAAAATATAGAAACAAGGGAAGAGAAAAATGAGTAGATCATCAATTTTTCTAGTATTCATGGTTATATCACTTTTTGTTGCTTTAAATGCTTTTTTTACTATGAATGAGAGAGAGCAGGGGCTTGTTCTTCAGTTTGGTGAACCAAAGAGAGTAATAAAAACAACCGGTTTACACTTCAAGGTTCCATTAATCCAAAATGTAGTTAGATATGATAAAAGAATACTAGAGTATGATCTACCAATTGAAGAAGTCATTGCTGTTGATAAAAAGAGAATGTTGGTTGATTCTTTTACAAGATTCAAGATTGTAGACCCCCTCGAATTTTACAAAACCGTTGGTACAGAAATTAGTGTAAGAAATAGAATCAACTCAAATGTAATCTCCTCACTAAGAAGAGTTGTTGGTAGAGTTACTTTAGATGAGTTACTTTCAGAGGAAAGAAGCAATATCATGGAAAATATTAAAGTTGAAGTTAATGATGAAGCTTCAAGATTTGGAATCGAGGTGGTAGATGTGAGAATTAGAAGAGCAGATTTACCAGAGGCAAATAGTCAAGCGATTTATGAAAGAATGATTAGTGAAAGGGTTAGAGAGGCAAAAGAATTTAGAGCTAAAGGATCTGAGATTGCACAAAAAATTCGAGCTGAAGCTGATAAAGATAGAACTGTAATACTTGCAGAAGCTACTAAAAAAGGTGAAATATTGAGAGGAGAAGGCGAATCAAATGCAGTTTCAATATATGCTGAGGCATTTGAGAGAGATCCAGATTTCTATTCTTTTTACAGATCCATGCAGGCATATGGAAATGTTTTAGGTGAAGACGGAACAACTATGATACTGTCGCCAGATAGCGAATTTCTAGAATTTTTTAATAACTCCAAAGGTACGAACTAAATTGAGATTATGATAAAGCAATATTCAAAATTAATTTTTTTAACTATAATTTTCACTTTTTATAATTTTAGTTTTTTAAAAGGACACCCACTATCCGATGAATTAGCTGATCTTGTGGAAAAACTATCGCCCAGTGTAGTAAATGTTTTTACTGTTCAAAAACCAAAGCCTCAAGCAAATAACCAAATGCCATTTGATAATATACCTCCACAATTCAGAGATTTTTTCAAGAATTTTCCGCCTGGATTTCCTTTTGGACCGCAGCAACAACAACCAAATCAGCCTGAACAGGAAAGACCTCAAGCATTAGGTTCAGGCTTTGTAATAGACCCCAGCGGATATATTGTTACAAATAATCATGTTATAGAGCAGTCCAAAGAAATTAAAGTAAAATTTCAAGACGAAACTGAATTAGAGGCTAAATTAATTGGAACCGATAAATTAACGGATCTGGCTTTACTTAAAGTTGAGCCAGAAAAACCTCTGGCATATGTTAATTTCGCCAACTCAGATTTGGCAAGAGTTGGGCACTCAGTCATAGCTATTGGTAACCCCTTCGGTTTAGGAGGCACAGTTACATCAGGAATAATTTCTGCATTCAATAGAGATATTAATGCAGGACCATATGATAGTTTTATTCAAACCGATGCGTCAATCAATAGAGGAAATTCTGGCGGTCCTCTTTTTAATCTTGAAGGTGAAGTATTGGGTATTAATACAGCGATTTTCTCACCAACTGGAGGTAGTGTTGGAATTGGCTTTTCTATTCCTTCAAACCTTGCTAGACCTATTATCGAACAATTAAAGAAATTTGGTAAAACCCAGAGAGGTTGGCTTGGAGTAAGAATACAGGAAATAACACCTGACATTGCCAAAAGCTTGGGTCTTAAAAACGAAGAAGGCGTTTTGATTTCTATGGTCAATCCTGGTGAACCTGCAGAAAAGGGTGGTTTAAGAGCAGGAGATGTTATTTTAGAATTTAATGGAAAAAAAATCAAAGATGTAAAATCTTTGCAAAGAACTGTTGCAGACTCAATAGTTGAAAGTAAAGCTTCTGTAAAAGTTTGGAGAGATAAGAAAGTCAAGAGTTTTACTGTAAAACTTGGTGAACTTGAAAAATTTAATGAAACAGCAAAAGATGAAAAAAAAGAAAGTGACGAAGTTCAGACAAATGAAATAGAGCTCGATGAGATAGGTCTTCGGTTCGCAGGTTTAAATAACGAAACAAGACAACAATACAGTATATCAAAAAATGTTATAGGTGTGGTTATAACAGCTGTTAAAAGAGATTCTTTCGCTTCAAAGGCCGGTCTGAATGTAGGTGCGGTTATATCCCAAATCTCGCAAAAGAATGTAAAAAAACCAGAAGAAGCAAAAAAGATTTTTGAAGATGCATTGAAAAAAGGCGCAGAATCAGTTTTGTTACAAGTTTTTGAAAATGATTTTTCAAGATTTTTAATTTTAAAACTAAAGTGATAATTTGATACCCATTGCAATTTTCATAGGTGGACCAACATCATCCAATAAAACAAAATTAGCAAAATCTATTCAAAAAGAATTTCCAAGTTATATCATCAATGCTGACAGTATGCAGGTTTATGATAAACTTGATATCCTCACCAACAAACCTGATTCAGCCGAGATGGTAGAAAGCGAATGTAAACTCTTCAGTTTTGTGGAATACCCAAAAATTTGTAGCGTAGGTTTATGGAAAAGAGAAGTAGAGAAACTTTTTAAGATTAATCAGAAGATTCCAATTATTGTTGGAGGAACTGGTTTATATATCGACTCATTAATTAATGATTTATCTCCAATTCCAAAAATACCAAAAGATGTAGAAATTAATGTTAAAAAAATTCAACTAAAATTTGGCAATGAATATCTTTATGAAAAATTAAAAAAAGTAGACCCAAAATATGCAGAAAAAATCTCTTCAAACGATAAACAAAGGATAATAAGAGCAACTGCAGTAGCTTTTTCTACAGGCAAATCAATGACTGAGTGGCATATGACTAAAAAAAATCAAAGAATCAAAAAATTAATTTATGTAGCACTCAAGATTGAAAGAAATATTCTTTATGAAAATATCAATAAAAGATGCAAAAAAATGTTAAAATCAGGTGTTTTAGAGGAGATAAGTAGTTTTCTTAACATTAAATCAAAAATCAATCATCCTCTTCATAAATCTATCGGTTTTAGATCACTGGAGCAGCATATTGGAGGGTCAATTTCTCTTGATGAATCTATGAAGATTTTTATGCAAGAAACCAGGAGGTATGCAAAAAGACAAATTACTTGGTTTAATAATAAGGCAATTATTGCAAAACATTTAGATTTTGCTGATGCTAAGAACTATATATTAAGTAATATTTAGTTTTTTAAAAATTTTTGGTTAGTTGAGTAATAAATTATTTTAGTTTACTTTAATAATTATGAAAAAAATTAGTGGTGCAAGAATAGTAATAGAAACTTTAATTCAAGAGAATGTAAAGGTAATTTTTGGTTATCCTGGCGGTGCAGTATTGCCAATTTATGACGAGCTATTCAAACAAAACAAAATTAGACATATCTTAGTAAGACATGAACAGGGTGCTGTTCACGCTGCTGAAGGTTATGCTCGATCAACGGGTAAAGTGGGAGTTGTTCTTGTCACATCTGGTCCTGGAGCAACCAACACAGTTACTGGTTTGGCTGATGCAATGATGGATTCAGTTCCTGTAGTGTGTATTTCCGGACAAGTTCCTACTCATATGATTGGAAATGATGCATTTCAAGAGGCAGATATTGTTGGAATTACCCGACCATGCACAAAACATAATTATTTAGTTAAAAATGTTGAAAAACTTGCTGGAGCAATTCACTCCGCATTCTATATAGCCAAAAATGGAAGACCAGGACCAGTTTTGGTTGACATACCAAAAGATATACAGACTTTCAACAGTGTCTATAGAGGGAAAAGATTAACAAAAAGAATTTCATATTATAAACCTAATATAAAACCCAAATCTGATGATATTGACAGAATTGTCGAAATGCTCAAAAAATCAGTAAAGCCAATTTTTTATGTGGGTGGTGGAACAGTTAATTCTGGGCTTTCTGCCTCCAATCATCTCCATGATATAATAAAAAAAACAGGTTTCCCTTGCACACAAACGCTAATGGGTCTTGGAGCTTTCCCAACATCTGATAAACAATTTATTGGGATGTTAGGCATGCATGGTACTTATGAAGCGAATATGTCAATGCACCAATCAGATCTTTTAATTTGTGTTGGAGCAAGGTTTGATGATCGAATTACAGGAAAAGTTTCTGGTTTTTCTCCAAAATCAAAAAAAATACACTTAGATATTGATTCTTCTTCTTTCAATAAAAGTGTAAATGTTGATTTGACCGTTCAGGGAGATCTAGGGGCTATTTTAAAATTAATTAATGAGAGAATTCAAAAAAAGAAAATTGTTTTTCAAAAAAATAAAATAAAAAAATGGTGGGATCAAATTAATAAATGGAGAGGAAAAAACTGTTTAAAATTTAAAAATTCTAATGAGATTATTAAGCCACAGTTTGCAATACAGAAATTAGATCAACTCACAAAAGAATTTGAACCATTTTTCACAACAGAGGTTGGTCAACATCAGATGTGGGCAGCGCAATTTTTGACTTTTAATAAACCTAAGCATTGGATGACATCCGGCGGTCTGGGAACGATGGGATATGGCCTTCCAGCCGCAATGGGGGTTCAAATAGCTCATCCCAATAGTTTGGTAATTGATGTTGCTGGTGAAGCATCAATTCTTATGAATATCCAAGAAATGTCGACAATAAAACAATATAGATTGCCCGTAAAGGTATTTATATTAAACAATCATTACATGGGTATGGTGAGACAATGGCAGGAATTACTTCATGGGAATAGGTTGTCGGAATCATATATGGACTCGTTGCCTGACTTTGTAAAACTAGCAGAATCCTTTGGAGCAGTTGGATTGCAGATAACAAAACCTGGGGATTTAGATGGTCTCATCAAAGAAATGATAAAAATAAAAGGTCCCGTCATATGTGATGTCGTTGTTGATCCATCAGAAAACTGTTTTCCAATGATTCCGTCAGGTTCATCACACAATCAAATGCTCCTGGGCCCAGATGATAAAATGGATGGAGAAATTTCAGAAGAGGGCATGGTTCTGGTATAATTGGGAATGAATGAAAAAAATACCAAACATATATTATCAATTTTGGTTGATAATGAACCTGGAGTTTTAGCACGGGTTGTTGGTTTATTTTCTGGAAGAGGTTACAATATTGAAAGTCTTTCTGTATCGGAAGTAGATTCTCATAAATTTTTATCAAGAATAACAATTGTAACATCTGGAACCAAACTAATTGTTGATCAAATAAAAGCTCAATTAAAAAAACTTATACCTGTCCACGATTTAGAAGAAATCAGTGAGTCTAAAAATTTTTTGGGTAAAGAGTTGATTTTAATTAAATTGAATGTGAGGAAAAAATCGAATATAGATATAAAGCGAAGATTAGAAAAGTTTAGTGTAGAAATTTTAGTTGATAATGAAGTAGAGTTAATAATTCAATTCGCTGGAACACCTATTGAGATAACTAAGCTTCTAAATTTACTAAAACCATATAAGGTCATTGAACAGACAAGATCAGGTTTAGTTTCAATGGCATTAGGTTTTAACTATATAAAGAAATAAGAAAGGGAAATATATGAAGGTTTTTTATGACAGTGACTCAGATTTAAATTTAGTTAAGAAGAAAAAAATATGTGTGATAGGTTATGGTAGTCAGGGACATGCTCACGCCTTAAATTTAAAAGATAGTGGAGTTAAAGATATAGTTATTGGCCTGAGGAAAGATTCTAGTTCAATAAAAAAAGCTGAGAATGATGGCTTTAAAGTGCTTGAGGTTAAAGATGCAGTTAAAGATTCTGATATTTGTATGATACTTGTTCCAGACGAACTTCAAGCTGATTTATACAATGATTTTTTATTTGATAATCTAAAAAATGGTGCATGTTTATTATTTGCTCATGGACTTTCCATTCATTTCCAACTTATAAAACCAAGAAAAGATTTGGATGTTTTTATGATTGCCCCCAAAGGTCCTGGTCATACAGTTAGGGCCCAATACTTAGCTGGTGGCGGAGTCCCTTGTCTTTTGGCAATACATCAAGACTCATCAGGAAATGCATTAGATATTGGGCTTTCATATGCTTCTGCCATTGGCGGGGGGAGATCTGGAATAATTCAAACAACTTTTAAGGAAGAATGTGAAACAGATCTTTTCGGTGAGCAAGCTGTGCTATGTGGAGGTCTTACAGCACTTATCCAAACTGGATTTGAAACCCTAGTCGAAGCTGGGTATTCTCCAGAAATGGCTTATTTTGAATGTTTGCATGAAGTAAAATTAATTGTTGATCTTATCTATGAGGGTGGAATAGCTAATATGCGGTATTCTATTTCAAACACTGCAGAGTATGGAGATTTGACAAGAGGTCCAAGAGTAATTAATCATAAAGTGAAGAGTGAGATGAAAAAAATATTGAATGAAATTCAAACCGGAAAGTTTGTTAGAGATTGGATTTTAGAGTGTAAATCAGGACAACTTAATTTCAAAGCAGAAAAAAGAATTCAGAATGAAAAACAGATTGAAGCCGTTGGTGAAAAATTAAGATCAATGATGCCTTGGATTACATCAAATAAACTAGTAAATAAAAAGAAAAATTAATATTATTGAATTATGAAAAAAATTTTGATTTTTGATACTACATTGCGCGATGGAGAACAATCAGCCGGTGCATCAATGTCAGTTGAAGATAAAGTACTAATAGCAAGGCACCTTAATGACATGAAGGTTGACATAATTGAGGCTGGTTTCCCTTTTGCATCCAAAGGAGATTTCCAGTCAGTTAGTAAAGTTTCACAAATTTCAAAATTTTCAACAGTATGTGGTTTGGCAAGAGCGAATTTTGGTGATATTGATTGTGCAGGTGAGGCATTAAAAAAAGCTCCAAAAAAAAGAATACATACCTTTATTTCAACTAGTGATCTCCATATGAAATATAAATTAAGGATGAATAAAGATGAAGTAATAGATGCGATAAAAAAAAGTATTGAAAGAGCAAAAAGATATACGGATGATATCGAATGGTCTCCAGAAGATGCCTCCAGAACGGATCATAATTTTTTGTATAAAACTATTGATACTGCTATCCAATCAGGGGCTACAACCATAAATATACCTGATACGGTAGGTTATGCTATACCAAGTGAATTTGGTAAACTCATTAAAAATATTAAGTCGAATGTAACCAATATTGATAAAGCTATAATTTCTGTTCATTGCCATAATGATTTAGGTTTGGCAGTCTCAAATTCTTTAAACGCAGTAATTGAAGGTGCACGTCAGGTAGAATGTACTATAAACGGAATAGGTGAGAGAGCAGGAAATGCAGCACTTGAAGAAATTGTAATGTGTTTAAAAACAAGAGGTGATCTTTTACCTTTTCGTTCAGGTGTAGATACAAAAAAAATTACCAATATCTCACACTTAGTCTCAACAATAACTGGTTTTAGTGTTCAGCCAAATAAAGCTATTGTAGGTAAAAATGCATTTGCTCATGAATCGGGTATTCATCAAGATGGTATGCTTAAACACAGTAATACATACGAAATCATGACACCGGAGTCAGTTGGCTTGTCATCATCTGAGCTTGTTTTAGGAAAACACTCAGGAAGACATGCATTTAAAGTAAAATTAAAAAATCTTGGTTTTTCATTTTCTGAAGAAAAAATTAAAAAATTATTTGAAAAATTTAAATCACTTGCAGATAAAAAGAAACAGATTTTTGACGAAGATTTACTTGCCATTGCAGATGAAGAACAAATTTTTTCAAATAGAGATTTTATTGAGTTAATAGATATATCTATTAAATGTGGATTGAATAAAAAAGCCACTGCAAGTTTAGAAATTAAAGTAGATAAAAACAAATTAAAAGTAGATTCTGGTGGTACTGGACCTATAGATGCTGTCTTTAAGGCTATAAAAAAAACAACAAAAAGTAGTGCAAATTTAGTTGTTTACCAAGTCAAAGCGATTACTAGAGGAACTGACGCTCAAGCGGAAGTCAGTGTTAGGCTGGAAGAAAGTGGAATTAGTGTTTTGGGAGTTGGTAATGATATTGATACAATAGTTGCATCGGGAAAAGCTTACATAAATGCATTAAATAAACTAATGATAAAAAAAGAAAAAGCAAGTGAATCAATAGAAAGCTTGAATGCTGCTAATAATGATATTGATAAACATGTAATATAAATTATTTGATTTTTTTTTAAAATGTAATAGCTTAACAAAGTATTTTATGCGAAACTTTTTTTCATTTTTTTCTCAAGATATTGCAATAGACTTAGGTACCGCAAATACCTTAATTTATGTAAAAGGTAAAGGTATAGTTCTCAATGAACCATCAGTTGTAGCTCTTTCAAATGAAAAAAAAGATTCTAAACCTAAAGTTTTAGCAGTCGGACATGAAGCAAAAACAATGTTAGGTAGAACCCCAGGAAATATTGCTGCCATAAGGCCTATGAGAGATGGAGTAATTGCAGACTTTGATGTTGCTGAGGAAATGATTAAACACTTTATTAGAAAAGCTCACAATAATAATAGTTTTTTTAGTCCTGTTATTGTTGTTTGTGTGCCCTCAGGTGCAACTTCAGTCGAAAGAAGAGCGATCGAGGGATCTGCGGCAGCTGCAGGTGCTAGAAAGGTATTTTTAGTTGATGAGCCAATGGCTGCTGCACTTGGTGCGGGTTTGCCAGTAACGGAACCATCTGGCTCGATGGTTGTTGATATAGGTGGGGGTACAACAGAGGTAGCACTCCTAGCATTAGGGGGGATTGTTCATGCTCATTCTGTCAGGGTAGGTGGTGATGCAATGGACATTGCAATTATAAATTATATAAGAAGATCGCATAATTTACTTGTGGGAGAAAGTAGCGCAGAGAGAATTAAAAAAGCTATTGGTGTCGCCGCAGCTCCATCCTCAGGTGATGGGAAGGTATTACATATAAAGGGAAGGGATTTATTAAAAGGTGTTCCTAAAGAAGTTGTGATTAATCAGCGACAAATTGCTGACGCACTTCAAGAACCAGTCCAAGCAATTATTGAAGCAGTAAAGAATACACTTGAAAACTCTGACCCAGAGCTAGCGGCAGATATAGTTGATAAAGGAATTGTTTTAACTGGGGGAGGCTCGTTGCTTGGTGAACTAGATCAAGTGATCAGAGACTCCACAGGATTACCAGTTACAATTGCTGATGACCCTCTTAGTTGTGTCGTTCAAGGAACAGGAAAATGTGCAGAGAATTTAAAGTCATTGAGATCAGTTTTAAGTAGTAGCTTCTAAATATGGCATATAAAACATCCTTTTCTAGGGGGTTTCAGTCAGGTTTTTTAACCCCTTATGCTGTTGAAATGTTTTTTTCAATTATATTGTCAATTATTTTCTTAATTGGCTCTTTTTCAAAAAATAATTTTGTTATTAATATAAAATATTATGTTATTTCCTTCAGTAAGCCTGGCTTAATATTAGTCAGCAAACCTTTTGAATTTATAAGTGATACATTTCATTATTTTGGTGACCTTCAGGAATCAAAAGAATTAAACATTTTTCTTAAGAAAGAAAATGAAAAATTAAAGAAAGAAGTTGATAAAAAAAATTTTTATTTATTGGAAAATTATAGACTAAAAAAGCTCCTAAAAATTGATGAAAAAGGTTATTCACAAAAAATTACAGGAAGGATTTTGATAGATCCGTATAAAAGCAATGAATTTATTTTTTTTATAGATCTGGGAAAACTTAATGGTTTGAAACTAAATGATATTGTTTTTAATGAAAATGGAATGATAGGTAGAGTTTCAGAATTGGGGGAATTTTCCTCAAAAGTCATGACTATTTATGATCAAGATTCTGTAATCCCAGTTTTTTCTATTGATTCAAAAAAATCTTTTTTTGTTCAAGGGGGTAATGAAAAATTATTATTGAAACATATAGAAGATTTTTTTAATTTAAAGCATGATGAAACAATAGTTACAACTAATGCAGCTGGATACTTCAAAGAAGGTATTAGAGTTGGAAAAGTTAAAAAAACTTTAAATGAAGTTTATATTGAACCATTTGCAAAAGTTTCTGATTCAATTTATGTTAATGTTTTAGTTTATGATTTTGAAAGGCAACTTGATTGGTAAAAAAAGTAAAAAATGATTAATAGTTTTTTTCTCAAGATCTTTCCGTTTGTTTTCATTTTATTTTTTATCTATTTAGAGTTTTCACCAGTTTATTTTTTTGAAAATAAATTAATCAAACCCTTTTTAGCTTTTTCTATGGTTTATTGTTGGATTTGTCATGATATAGGAAAATTTAGGCCTATTTGGCTTTTAATATTTGGCTTATTCTATGATTTTCTTCAAGACGGAATTATTGGGGTTTCAGCTTTGTTTTTCTTATTTATTTACCACTTTCAGAGGAAACAATCAGGTAATTTATTGTCATTTGATTTTAAAGAAACATGGGTTAGATTTCTGTTGTTATTATTCTTTTATGTTGTTTGCAATTATTTAATAAACTCTTTAGTAGAGGATTTTGATTACGATCTAAAAAAGAATTTTATAAGTTTTATTCTTACCGTAATACTTTTCCCAATGATTTTTATTATAATCGAAAAAATTACCTTAAGATTTAAGGGTTATGATGAGTAGTGAATTTAATAAATATCAGCAACTGAGAAGAAGGTCATTAATTTTAGGTGTCAGTAAGTCATTATTTACTTTTTTAGTGTGTGGAAAATTATATTATTTGCAGATACTTAATAAGTCTAAATACGGAAAACTTTCGGACCTAAATAGAACGAAAGTGAAAATCCTATACCCGGAGCGAGGTAAAATTTTTGATCTCTACAACAAACCAATTGCTTCAAATAGACTTGACTTTCAATTAAACATATTTAGAGAAAAAAAAAAATTGATAAAAAAATATATTTCAACTCTTGCCAATGTAATTTCTTTCTCCCAAAGAGATCTTGAAGATTTAGAGAAGAATATTGCTCAAAAGAATTTATCAGATTTTATAGTGATAAAAAAAAATTTGACTTGGAAAGAGCTAGAGGTTTTTGAACTAATATCAAATAAATTCCCATTTTTATTTATTACTAAAGAAAAAGTTAGAAATTATGATAATAATCAAATTTTTTCACATGTTCTCGGATATGTTGGTTATAAGCAGGATGTTGAAGAAGAAAAACTTAATAATCTTAAATTTGGAATTGCTGGTATAGAAAAAATTTTTGATACAACATTATTGGGTTCCGATGGATGGATAAAACTTGAAACTAATTCTAAAGGAAAGATAAAAAAAGAAATAAATAAGAAACTTGCAATACCAGGAAAAAACATAAGAACAAATCTAATTACTGATATTCAGGAAAAAGCATTTAATCTGTTGAGTGGTATTAGTGGAGCTGCAGTAATGATGGATTGTGAAACTGGAGGTGTAAATTGCATGGTATCAACACCATCTTTTGACAATAATGAATTTAGTAATGGTGTTACAAATGAAAGATGGAAGCAATTAATTGAAGATGAAAAAGATCCTTTGCTAAATAGATGTATTGCGGGCCTTTACTCTCCTGGTTCTACCTACAAGATTTTAACTGCATTATATGCATTAGAGATAATTGGTTTTGACCATAATAAAATATATTTTTGTCCAGGATTTGTTGAGTTTGGCAATAGAAAATTTCATTGTTGGAAAAAAAATGGTCATGGTAATGTTAATTTGTTTGATGCGATAAAAAAGTCCTGTGATTGTTATTTTTATAATCTTGCAAAAGAAGTTGATATTGATTCATTATCAAGATTTTCTAAAAAATTTTCTTTGGGCATGTTTACTGGAATTGACATTCCAAATGAACACATAGGTATTATGCCAGATAAAAAATGGAAACTTAAAAATAGGGGAGAGAAATGGCAGGGAGGAGAAACTCTTAATACAGTTATCGGTCAAGGTTTTACTCTATCTACCCCTCTTCAAATTACACTTATGACTGGCAGAGTCGCTACAGGTAAAAATATCAAACCAAGTATTTTAAAAACAAAAAATATATTTTTTGAAGATTTGCCTTTCTCTGATAAGAATTTGGATTTTATAAGAAGATCCATGTATTCAGTAGTCAACGATTATGATGGGACAGCTAATAGTTCAAAACTTAGAAATCAATATAAGATGGCTGGAAAGACAGGAACTTCTCAGGTAAGAAGGATTTCTAAAGAAGAGAGAGAAAGTGGTGTATTAAAGAATGAAGAACTGCAGTACAAATTAAGAGATCATTCAATCTTTACATGTTATGCACCTTACGACAAACCAAAATTTGCTCTTACAGTTATTGCTGAACATATGGGAAGTGGCTCTAAGGTTGCAGCTCCTATTGCAAAGAATATAATGGAACTCGCATTGAAAAAATTTATTTGACAAATTATGAACGAAATTTTTTTCAGATTTAAGAACCTTTATTGGTTTTTTATTGCATTAGTATTTTTTCTCTCGTTTGTAGGATTTGTAATGATCTATAGTGCAACTTCTGGGATGGAATACGACATCCTCTCTTCTCATATATTAAAAATCTCTTTTGGTTTTTCTTTAATGCTTTTAGTTGGTGTGATTAACATTGATTTTTGGAAAAAAAATGCATTTTATTTTTATGTTTTTTGTTTGCTATTATTAATATGGGCATCTTTATTCGGTTATATTGGGAAAGGTTCAAGAAGATGGATTAATTTACATGGTTTTTTTTTTCAACCTTCGGAGTTAATGAAAATTGTTATAATTCTTGCTTTAGCAAAGTTTTTTGATGAAAAAAAAATAAAAGAAAAAAAAGATTATTTTTTTCTTATACTTCCAATCACGATGGCTGTGATTCCATTTGTTTTGATTTTATCTCAACCTGATCTTGGTACAGCATCAATATTTCTTTTTGTTTGTTTCGTAGTTTTCTTTTTAGCTGGCTTAAGTTGGAAGTTTTTTATGTCTCTTGGTTTTCTTTTTTTAATAATTGCTCCCTATTTATGGAATTCATTAAAAAATTACCAAAAGCAAAGGATATTGACTCTTTTTAATCCAGAAAATGATCCACTAGGTTCTGGTTATCATATTATTCAATCTCAAATTGCAATTGGATCAGGAGGAACATTAGGAAAAGGATGGATGAAGGGAACACAATCACATCTTGATTTTTTACCTGAAAAACATACTGATTTTATATTTTCTATGTTAGGTGAGGAGTTTGGCTTTTTGGGTACCATTTCTGTTATAGGTTTAATTGCTTTGATAACTTATCTTACTTACCAAATTTCCAACCATTTTACTCATGATAATTTTTCAAGAATGTTAGGGTTTGGGGTAATTTCAAATTTCTTTTTTGCCTCTTTAATTAATATGTCAATGGTAATTGGGATATTGCCAGTTGTAGGATTACCTTTACCTTTGGTTTCATACGGGGGGTCATCAATGTTGTCATATTTTATTGGATTTGGATTAATATTATCATTACAAAGGCATTCAAAGTTACGGCTATGAGTTTTTATTAATTCCTTTTTCAGATAAAAAGATTGCAATCTTCTTGGTTTCCTTAAAATTATTAAAAATAATAAGTAAAACAACCAAAATTGGTACACTCAAAAACATGCCTGATACCCCCCATAATTTCCCCATAAGTGAGAAAAAAATCATTAATATTACTGGACTTAGATTTAGTGTTTTACTCATTATTTTTGGTTCAACGAAATTACCAAAAAATAACTGGATAAAAAATAAAAGAAATAATGTTAGAAATGCATTTAGTGGGTCTAAAAATTGAACATAAGAAAAAATTGATGGAAGTAAAATCGACAATAGTGAGCCAATATATGGAATGAAGTTTAAAAAAAATGAAAAAATTCCAAAGACAGTGGATAAGTCATTTCCCAGAAAAAAGAGTATTATAAAAGTAAAAGTTCCTGTAAAAAAGCTAGTAAATACCTTGATCCTAAAATAGTTATAAATTTCGTCGTTAATTTTTACAAAAACTTTCATCTTATTTTTGTTATCCAGTATTTCATTTAATTTTTTTTCAAAAAACTTTTCTTCTAGAACAAAGAAAATAAGATAAATTAAAACTAAAGAAAAATTTCCAGCAAAGTTAGTTAAAAAATTCAAAAACTCAGTGAAGATTTTAAAAAAATCAATCTTTCCAAAAATTTGGTTTGCAGATAAAATCTTACTTATAAATGTTTCAGATAAATAATTAGTAATATTTTCTAAATTTTGTTGATACGAGCTAGTATTTGAAATCACCTTATTCACATTAATTTTGAATATTTTGAATGAAAAATAACACAAAAATATAGCAAAAAGAAAAATCAAAACTATTGAAAGAATTCTATTCAAATTAATTTTAAACTTTAAACTTAGACTTCTGAGGTCTTTGGATAAGGATTTAATAATAATATATAGAAATACAGCTATAAATAGGGGTAAAAGTAGAAATTTTCCTAGGTATAATAAAATTAATGAAAAAAATAAAAAGGAAACCGCTGGAATTATTTTCATATTATAACTTATTTATTTTTGAATATTCTCAAGTAATTGAATCATCTTTGTAGTACCAAACAAGTCTGTGTCTGTTTCTTCTATTCTAACCATTTTGACTAACCCAACATTTTTTGAATACCATTCCTCAGAAATAATTTTTATATTTATTGATCCAATTTCGCTATCAATGAATTTGGCCTGACCCACTCCTCTGATTAATAAGCATTCTTGAAACTTTCCAAGTGGTGTATTAACTGATTCACTAAAGGATAGTATTTTATAATTTAGTCTAAAATCAGTTGTAGCTCTATAATCATAATAAGGATATCTTCTCAAAATAAGATATGTTTTGCTCTCAACTTCCCATTGTTTATTTTTTTTAAGAGGATATGGTAAAACAATTCTTTTTTCCTTTTCAATTTTCATCTCTGTATCTTTTAAAAACTTAACACCATTTCTGTATATTCCTTTATCAGTAATATCATAAAAAAAAGTCGTTCCATCTTCTCTGATTACAGGAAAGAGAGATTTTGATTTTCCCGAAATTTTTATTTTTTTTCCCCCAATTGATAGATTTGTTTTTTTGTACAAAACTCTTTTTTCAACCTCAGGTATTATCTCAACACTGTACGACCAGGATTTAATTTTATCCAATGGATAATATGTTGATGAATCCTCAGAACAGGATAGTAATAAAAAAAATAGAAGAAATAGTCTCATTACTTTTCAGGAAGAAGCTGATTAGGCATGTCAAAAAAGTTTAGTGTAGAGCTTGTGCTAGATATTTTTTCTTTCTTAATAATAGCTGAGATTAATCCAGTTTTTTCTTCCGAGGAATTTTCTCCCATTTGAGGAATACCATTCTTAAGATTTACAAGAGCTTTTGATATGCTTTCGTGAATTTCTTTATTGTAGGGAACTGAATGTGAACGAGGAGTACTCAAACCTGCTAAGTTATCCATATCAGTAACCCAAAGAAATATTGCTCCCTCTGAGTTAATTAGAGCGTTAGGTTCATATATCTGTGCAGCAACTAATCTGAATCTGTCAGGGAGAGGATTGTTTGATGGCCATCCAACAAGATTTGAAAAAGATTTATAGGTGAGCAGATAAAAAGAAGTAACAACTAGTATCATCGTGGCCTTTATAAACCAGTTAAAATTAGTTCTTAAATTAAACAGGACTAATAGGAAACCTATAAGGACATAACAAATTATTATAATAAAGATTTCAGCATTCATTTTTCTCTCCTAATTTTCTGGAACTAATTTTTTAAATAAATTCCCTGTGACATTTACAACTCCATCTTGTGTAATATTAAATCTTGTTGCAGTTTTTTCTACACCTTTTTTTTCTAAATTTATTGTTCCATAATATATTACTTCGAGTTGCGGATTAACTTTCTCAACTTTAACATTAACATCAACAGGAAGATTTGTTACCGTTGCATAATAATGAATATTTACAATATATTCTCCTGGAACCACAGCTCTAAGAGTCACAACTTCTTGGTTCAAAGGGTTTTGTACTTTTTCACCGTTAACAACAATCGTATCATTTAGTAATCCTCTATCATCTCTATCTAAATGAACGAAACCAGCTTCTTTACCCCTGAACCAAACCAAGTCCCCCGTAGGGCTTTGAACATATGTATCAATATCATCTGGATTATTATCTTTCCAACTTATTGTGATTATGTATTCAGCTTTTGGATTTATGACTCCTGACTTAGGAATAGGGTTCATGAATATAATTGCCAAAAACATTAACAATGTAAAAGATAAAAGAATGTTAAAAAGCAAATCTGTGAAAGGGTCTGTGCGTAGTCTTCTTCCGGAGTAGGACATATCACATACTTTTATCTATACTTACTTCAGAAATCTGATTAAGAACAGAAAAAAGCTCTTCACAACCACTTTCTAAATTATAGTATTGTACTGCAATTAAAACTCCAGTCACCAATGCTGAAAGCGTTGTATACAAGGCTACGCCCATTCCGCTCCCCATGGTTGTTAAAACACCTTGCAGCAAAGTCACATCAAAGGTTGTGATATCAGAAAGAGAGCTCAGCATTATAATGAATCCAATTACTGTACCTATCAATCCAAGCTTAAGCATAATGTCAGAGAAAAACCACCCAAACTCATAATAACCAATTGTTTTTTTTAAATATGTATCTAAAATTTGAACATGTGAAGAAGCTCCACTTTTTTTTAAACCAATCAAATCTTTAAAATAGTCACAAACAATTCCTGATGAAACCTCGCCTTTAGAAGTTAAAATAAGATTATCTTCAATTATTTTCAGTTTCACATTTTCCTGCAAAAGACTTTTTTTGATAATATGTGCCTTATTGAGTTCATCGGAAATTAAAAATGTATAAAACGCGCAGTGACCTGTGATAACTATAAAAGAAATAATAATCAAACTTGTAATATAACTCTTGTCTGAGGATAAAATTTTAAATATTAGTCCTTGATCATAAACAAAGAAAATGAAAAAGAAAATCATACTGAATTGTAGCAGCCATTTAAGAAATAATTTATGCGCTCTAGTCATGATTTAATAACGAATTAGAGTTTCCACCGGATCATCAATTTTTTTTTTACCATTTAAAAATGTAAGTTCAATTAAAGCTAAAAAACAACTGACAGAACCTCCTGATTTTTTTAACAATTCAATTGCAGCAGCAGCAGTTCCCCCTGTAGCTAAGAGGTCGTCAACAAGTATGAATTTTTTATTTTTTGTATTCACATTTATCTCTAATATATCGGTGCCATATTCAAGCTCATAACTTTGAGTAATTACTTTACCTGGTAATTTACCTTTTTTCCTTATCATAACAAGTCCCAAGCCGAGTTTGTGAGCCAAAGCTGAACCAAAAATAAAACCCCGTGCATCAATAGCTGCAACACTATTAAAATCAAACTTCTTAACTAAATCTGCAAGTAAACTTATAGTTGCAGAGAAGGCTTGATTGTTGATAATTAACGACGATATATCATAAAAAAGTATGCCTGGCTTAGGATAGTCAGGAACTTTATTAATTTGATTTTCAATTTCTTGGATATTCATTTAGTTCTATAGCATTATTGAGGTAAATTTTAAAAATTTTTTTTGGACAAGAGATTGTTTTAAATATTTGTAAAAGCATGGTCATAACAGTTTTTTTTTCTTTATATTTACAACTATACAAGAATATATATATATATTTGAAAAACAACCAGAAAATCAATGAATTCTTTAGAAACTGAACATAAATTAATTAATAATGCATTCAAAAAAATTGAAAAATTTGGTTGGGATGATTTTAATATTGAAAAGTTTTCGAAGGATGAAAAAATACCATTAGAAAAAGTAAATTTTTTTTTTTCAACCAAAACAATATTATTAAAAAAATTTTCAAAAATGATAGATCATAAAGTTGAATTGAATTTATCAATTCAGGATATCAATTCATCTACTATCAAAGATAATTTGTTTGAGTTGATAATGTTGAGGTTTGAGGAAATGCAGATTTACAAGAACTCATTAAAGATGATAATTAGAAGTACCAAAGATAAACCAATATTACTAACCCAAATTTCAAAAAATATTTTTAATACCCTTGATTTTTATCTGGAAGTCGCCAGAGGATACGATAAATCAATATTAGATGTTTTTAAAAAAAATATTTTGTTTTTGATTTACTCCTATTGTTTTAATGTTTGGTTAAATGATTCAAGTAGGGACTTGTCAAAGACAATGTCTGAATTGGACAGATTGTTATCATTGGCAGAGAAATTCTTAAGAAAATTTAAAGAAATTTTACCAATTTAGATTTTTTTAGTACATTTTGTTGCTTTTTTAATAATTCTTTCTCTTTAAAATTATCTATTAATTCATTAAAAACTTTGTACCAATTCAATTCTGCATCTAGGTGAAGGAAAACTGACCCTAGGCCTATTGCAGCTCTATCCATAAAAACAAACTCTTTTGGTGGCTTTACTCCCCCAATTTTTTTTAATTCTTTGTGTACCTTTGTAGCTGCCTCAGCACCATATGCTGTTGAATTTGTTTCTTGCATTTTCCTTACTTTATCTTCAAGTAATGGTGAGTACAAAAATTTAGCCCAGATGTTTAGTATATTAATTAATTCTTTATTAATGTTTTCAAACCCCCAGCTTTCATATGCGTGGACAGCAAGCTCTTCATTATTATTCATAATTGCAAAGTACAAATTAATAACTCCTTTAACAAAAGAAGGCTTGAAAATTCTTATACACCCAAAGTCTAATAAATTTATTTCTAGATTATCATTTGCAGAATAATTTCCTAAATGAGGATCTCCATGAATAATTCCAAATTTATAAAAAGGATAATACCATGCATTAAACATATTCAATGCTAGTGTTTTCCTTTCTGAGTTTGATCTTTTTTTGAAATTTAGAAGTTTTTTGCCTTTTAAGTAACTCATACATAAAAGTCTATCAGTACAAATTTCATCATAAGCCTTTGGTATTTTAATATTTTTGGACTTAGAAAAAATTGAGGTAAAAAGGTCCATATTATTTTTTTCTCTTTTATAATCTAATTCTTCGCGTACTCTTAAGGAAATTTCTTTTTGAATTTCTGAGGTATCAATTGTGGAATCAATTTTTTTGTATATTGAAAAGATTAGTTTCAACTGATTTAGGTCAGCTTCCACAATTGAGAGCATATCTGGATATTGTAGTTTACAAACAATGTTTTGGTTCTTAAATTTTGCCATATGGACTTGGCCAAGTGAGGCTGCAGCAAAAGGTTCTTTTTCAAAAAAAATAAATTCTTTTTCCCAATTACTTCCAAGCTCGCTTTTCATTCGTCTTTTAACAAAATTCCATCCCATAGGTGGGGCACTTGATTGAAGTTTAGTCAGTTCTGATATATATTCTTGTGGCAGTAAATCTGGAACCGTTGAAAGTAATTGAGCAATTTTCATAATGGGACCTTTCAAATTACCAAGAACCTTGGTTAATTCTTCAGCATTCTCTTTATGTTTTTTATTGAAAACCTTTGTTCCAATAAAATTTAGAGCAACAGTTCCTGCAGAAGTCCCTAAATCTGCATATCTTTTAAATCTCTTTGAAAATTTATTTAATTCATCCACAAGGATAAGTTAATAAATTTTTTTTTTTTTTAAATAAAAAATAATAAAATTATAAAAAAGAAAAAAATCAGCAAATAGTTTTTTGTTAAAAACTCAATAAATTTTATTTTCAGGTATTCGTCTGTACTTACAATTTTTGGTTTCATAATAAGGAACTCTGTGCAAAAAATATTCCATTTTAGCTCTTTCTAAACATTAAAAAATCTGTGAGATTAAGAATCTTTTCTTTTTCAAAAGAATTTTGAAAAGTACCTAAACTATCTTTTGCCATTATGGAGAAATGTTTGGCTTTGCTCATACAATCTTCTTCTATATTATATTTTTTCATTAATTGTTGGGCCCATAGAAAGTCATCATTTATTATTCTCCCTTTTTTTAAAATATATTCTAGGTATGTTCTCTCTCTTCTGTCACTTCTTTTATAAGAAAGTATTAAAGGTAAGGACATTTTCCCTTCTTTAAAGTCATTTCCGATTTCTTTTCCTGAATTTTCTTCGCTAGAAAAATAATCAATAGTATCATCTATAATCTGAAAGGCTATTCCAAGAAATTTTCCAAACTCTCTTAATGATTTTTTTTTTTTGTCCTCAATTTCGCTAATTTCACAACTTATTTGACAAGCTGCTGAAAACAATTCTGCTGTTTTAAAATCAATGATTTCAAGATAATCAGATTCACTTGTTTCTAGATTTTTTACAGACATGAGTTGTTTGACCTCTCCTAAGGATATTTTTTCTGATGTTTTTGATATTATTTCTATACATTTTAAAGAACCGTCTTTGGTCAAAAGTTTGAATGCTTTACTCAATAAAAAGTCTCCTACAAGAATGCTTGACTTATTCCCCCAAATATAATTTGCTGTATCTTTTCCTCTTCTTTTTTTACTATTATCAACAACATCATCGTGTAGAAGTGTCGCAGTATGGATGAATTCTATAACAGATGCTAAATTTATATGTCTTGAGCCGGAGTATCCGCACAATTTTGCAGAAGCTAAGGTTAAAAGTGGTCTAATTCTTTTCCCTCCAGAACTAATTATATGACTAGATAAATCTGATATGAGCTTTGAGCTATTGGATAGACTGTCCAAAATAATCTTGTTTACCGCGTTTAAATCATCCTGCAACCATGACGCAAAATCTGAGTAGTAATCTTTTTTATAATCAGAATCTAAATTTATAATTTTCATTGTTTAAATTAATTAATAATCTATTTTATCTTCATTTGTAATGTTATAATTAATATAATGTTTTTTTTATATAAATCATTTTTTCCTGTTTAAATTTTTTTATATGCTTTCATTTCAAAAAATAATTAATAAATTACAGGACTTTTGGATAAAGAATAACTGTGTTTTGATTCAGCCACTGGATATGGAGGTGGGTGCAGCAACTTTTCACCATCAAACTGTTTTTAGAGCATTGGGAAAAGATCCATGGCGGGCTGTATTTGTTCAACCTTGCAGGAGACCGTCAGATGGACGTTACGCAAAGAATCCTAATAGATTGCAACATTATTATCAGATGCAAGTTTTAATAAAACCAAGTCCTGAGGATTCCCAAGAATTGTATATCAAGAGTTTAGAAAAGGTAGGAATAGACTGGGATCTTAATGATATAAAATTTGTAGAAGACGATTGGGAAAGCCCAACACTTGGTGCTGCAGGGCTTGGATGGGAGGTTCAGTGTAATGGAATGGAAATTAGTCAATTTACATATTTCCAGCAAATGGGTTCAATTGATTGTGACCCAGTAAGTTTAGAATTGACCTATGGACTTGAGAGATTAGCAATGTTTATTCAAAATGTTGATAATATCTTTGATATCATATGGGATGATTCCGGGACTACATATGGTGATATTTTTAAAACAAATGAAGAGCAAATGTGCCATTATAATTTTCAATATGCACCAGAAAAATATTTATTTGATTCTTTTGCAAGTCTTGAAAAGAGTTCAGAGCAGTTGATTGATAACAATCTTCCCCTTCCTGCATATGAATTATGTGTTAAAGCTAGCCACTCTTTTAATTTACTTGATTCACGTGGACTTATTTCTGCAGCAGAGCGACAGGCTTACATTTTGAGAATTAGATCTTTAGTCCAGAAATGCTGTCAACTGATAAGCAAAAAATATGAATGATTTTTTATTAGAAATTTATGGAGAGGAAATTCCAACCTCTTGTCAGAGCTTAATGAAATCGCAGTTCAGACTGATTTTTGAATCATTTTTCTTAAAAGAAAAAATTAGTTTCTCAGAGCTTGAAGTTTATTCTACATCTAGAAGGATCTGTATTTTAGCAAAACAATTATTAAAAAAAAAAAATTCTAAAAAAACTGAGATTAGAGGACCAAGAACCTCAGCTAATGAAATTGCTTTAGATGGTTTCATGCGGTCTAATAATGTGAAAGATGTAAAATATCTAAAGAAAAAAATTGTTAATGGAAAAGAATATTTTTTTTTTCATAAAGAATTGACTGATAAAAAGATAGAAGAAATTTTACTTATTAATATCCCAAAAATTCTTAATGATATTAAATGGAAAAAATCCATGCGATGGTCAAGCTTTTCTGAGAAATGGATAAGACCAATAAAAAATATTTTTTGCATATATGGTGAAAAAACAATCAAATTTAATTATGCCGGAATTAGTGCAAGTAATTTCTTTTATGGAAATTATCATTATTCAACCAATCAAATTAAATGTAGGAATGTAGATTCTTACAAAAAAAAATTAAAAGAAAAATTTGTAGAAATAGATGGAGAAGATAGAAAAAAAAATATTTACAAACAATTAGATAATTTTTGTAAAAAAAACAATTTAATTTACAAATTCAGCGACACCTTGGTGACAAAAGTGTCAGACTCAGTTGAATGGCCAAATATATTCTTTGGCAAATTTGATGAAACTTTTTTCAATATTCCTGACTTTATTCTTGAAACAATTATCACTGAAAAACAAGATAATTTTAGTTTCAGAAAAAAAAATAATGAATTAAGTAATTTCTTTGCATTTGTATCTAATAAAGAATTTTCAAAAAAGGATAAACTCATATCTGGAAATCAAAATGTTCTAAAAGCTAGATTTAGTGATGCTCAGTTTTTTTTGAATGAAGATAAAAAAATAAGTTTTAGTGAACGATATGCAAAGCTATCAACTATAGTTTTCTATGATAACCTCGGAACATTGCAAGATAGATCAGAAAGAATTTCTGATCTTTGTAAAATTATATCAAAATTAATTTCATATAATATTGGGCGTTATTCAAAAAATTTAGTTTTCTCAAATATTGATCTAACGACTGAAGTTGTAAAAGAATTTCCATCTCTTCAGGGTCAAGTTGGAGGTTATTATGCCAAACTTGAAGGTCTTGACAGTGAGCTCTGTGATGCTTTTGCATGCCAATATAAGAATACAATTAATAATAAAAAAATAAATATTTCAGTTATTTTATCCTTAGCTCAAAAAATCGATAGTATTTTTGGTTTTTTCTCCACACAAAAAAAAATATCAGGTTCTGGCGATCCCTTTGGAGTGAGAAGGAATGTTTTATCTATAATTAAAATATTAATTGAGAATAGAATTTCTTTGAATTTAAATATTCTATTTGAAGAGTGCGGATTAATTTACAAAAAACAAAATATAAAAGAGAGAGTTGACTTAACAATTGTTTTTGATTTTTTTAATAAAAGAACTGAAGGTTATTTTATTGAAGAAGGATATAATCACTCTTTGGTTAGAGCAAACTTGATAGAAAAAATAATTAATCCATTTGAAAGCTTTATCAAAGTGAAGAAGCTTGATAATTTTTTAAATTCGCATAAGGGTAAGTTTTTTATGAGTGCTTTTAAAAGACTCAATTCTATCACAGAGAACTCAGCAAAAATTTCATCTGTTGTAGAGTCTATTTTTCAGGTTAAAGAGGAAAAAAAACTATATTCAGAAATAAAAAAACTTAGGTTGCAGATTAAAAAAAATGAAGATAATGATAATCTTGAAATTTATGCACGAATTGCAAAACCCATAAATGATTTTCTAGATAATGTTCAAGTAAATGTTACTGATGAAAAAATTAGAAAAAATAGAAAAAATCTTCTTTTGGAATGTAGAAACAACCTAAATTCTCACTATAATTTTTCACTTTTAGATAATTAATTATGAAAAGTTTAAAAAAGAAAATTGAATTATCAAAAATGCTAGAGTCAATTGAGATTGAAAAGAATTCTGATCAAATGAGTGTTACTTTAGATAGTTATCATTCTTCACCAAAATCTCATGTAATTGGTGTTACAGGTCCACCTGGTGTTGGAAAGTCAACATTAATTGACAAATTAATAAGAAATTTTAGAAAAAAAAAAAAATCAGTTGGAGTTATCGCAATTGATCCCTCTTCAAATAACTCGGGTGGTGCTCTTCTAGGAGATAGAACTAGGTTTTTATTGGATCCAAATGATACAAATGTTTTTGTGCGATCAATGGCTGCAAAAGACTATTTAGGGGGTATTTCTGAATTAACATTCCCATCTATGATAGTAATGAGGTCGAAATTTGATTATATAATAATCGAAACAGTTGGAGTTGGACAATCGGAAACTAGTGTAAAAGATATTGTTGATACTGTGATTTTGTGCGTACAACCAGGAGGTGGAGACACAATTCAATTTATGAAGTCAGGCGTTTTCGAGATTCCTGATATAATAACAGTTACGAAAAGTGACATGGACAGTTTGTCAAATCTAACTTTTTCTGACTTGTTGGCAAGTAAGAGTTTTTTTGAAAGAAAAAATGATTGGCCTATAAGTATTATACAGACATCCTCTCACAAAAATCTTGGTTTTGAGGATTTAGTCTTCGAGGTTCAAAATAGGTGGAACTGGTTGAAAAAAAAAGAGAGATTGAAAAAAAGAAGATTCGATCAAGATTGTGAATGGATAAAAAAAAGTTTGCTTACAGAGTTTGGTTTGAATGGATTAAGAAAATTAAAAAGCAAATTTGATTACAAAGAAAATCCTTTCTCACAACTTTTATATTTAAAAAAAAAAATTAGGGGATAGCAATCTTACTCCACCAAGGGTTTGATATTTTAACTATTGAATCACCGCAAATTATCTTTTCTTTATTACTATTAATTAGAAACTCGGTATTTACATAACCAATTCCATAATTATTAGTATGACTAAGCAATGTGCCAATGATATTGTTTTTGCAAATAATTTCATTTGCTAATCTTGAATTAAATTTAATAGATATAAAAGCTAATTTTTTTTTTATAATATTTCTATATTTCATTCTTGCAGTTATTTCTTGTCCAAGGAAACAACCTTTTTCCCAAGAAATGCCATTTAAATCATCGAATCTCATTTCCATAAGTAAAGATTTTTGTTTAACAGAATCTACAAAGAAATCTGGAATAGAGTTTCTTATTCTCTTTTCATTATATTTAATTTTATTAATTTCAAAAAAATCCGAGTTATTATTTATTTTTTCTTGAAATATTTTATCTAAATAAATCCTTTTAAAAAACTTCTTGAATCTTGGGTCAAAAAAATCTACGGAAGTATTTTTGGAGATAGATTTTATTTTTGATGAATTTTTATCATTAGTCAGAATAACTATTAAATTCTTTTCTATCTCTAATTCGACTTTAGATCTTAATTTGTATTGATTTAGTTTTTGTATGATTTCATGAGTATTTTCCTTATTACACTCTAAATAAAAGTTATCATTAAAATTGACAATGAAAAAATCAAATAAAAATTTTCCCTGAGGTGTGAGCATCGATGAGAAAATTGATGTTTTTTTTTTTAAAATATTAATATCATTTGATATAATTCCTTGAATGAAATTAAATTTATCAATGCCTTTAATTTTTATAAGATTGTTTTCGGCACATATGAATAATTCTTTTTTTTCAAACATTATGTTAACTTTATAAAATTTTAGATTTTAGACAAGACTATATTTTATGAAAAAGATTTTAATAATTTCTTCCAATAGATTAGGTGATTGCCTTCTTACATCAGGGGTTTGTAAATATATTAGAGATTTGTCTCCAAAATCTCATATAACATTTGTATGCGGTCCAATGCCCTCTAAATTGTTTGAATTTTGTAAAAATATTGATGAGATTATTGTTTTAAAAAAAAGAAAAAAATCTATTCATTGGATTTATTTATGGTTTTTGACTTTTTTTAAGAAATGGGATTATGTTGTTGATCTTCGTGGAAGTGCAATTAGTTATTTTTTGATTTCAAATAGAAGATTTATTTTTAGGCAAAAAAAAACATCTGATGATCACATTGTTCAAAGAGTTTCAAAAATTTTTAATAAAAAAAAATTAGAACCCTTTATCAACTTTAATGAGAATTTAGTTTTAAAGAAATATCATCTAAATAATATAAAAAAACTTAAAGCTCGACATGAGATTATTGTTATTGCTCCAAGTGCAAATTGGGTTGGAAAAATTTGGCCAATAGAAAGATTTTCAGAGTTAATTGATAAAATACAAAAAAGTAAAAAGTTTAAAAAATCTTATTTTGTAATTGTTGGCTCTCAAGAAGAAAAGGCGCATATTTCAAAATTGTTCAGGATAAATAATTCATTATTATATAATTTAGTTGGGAAAACAAATTTAGCAGAGATATTTCTAATAATGAAAGAATCAAAATTGTTTATTGGGAATGATTCAGGACTTATGCATCTTGCTGCGTTAGCAAAAGTTCCAACAGTTGGGCTTTTTGGTCCGAGCGATTCAAAGAAATATCATCCGTGGGGAGAAAAAACATTGGCAATTAAAAGTCCAAAAACTTATCAACAACTTATGGGTTTTAAAGGCTTTGATCCAAAAAATATTGGTTCACTTATGTTGGATATTGATGTTAATTATGTATTAAAGAAAATAATGAATTTTATAAAAAAATAATATGAATAAATTATCTGCACTCATTATTGTTCATAATGAAGAAAAACAACTTAAAGATTGTCTTGAAACTATAAGTTTTGCAGATGAAATTATAGTCATTTTAGATAAATGTACCGATAATTCAAAAAAAATTGCAAAAAAATATACAAAAAATACCTTTTCTGGTTCATGGGAAATTGAGGGTGATAGAAGAAATTATGGTTTAAAAAAATGTAAAAATGAATGGATTCTTGAAATTGATGCAGATGAAAGAGTTCCAATTATGCTTAAGAATGAAATTTTCAAAATCATAAATACAAGTAAATATGATTGGCATTTAATTAAAGTTAATAATTTTTTAGGTAGCGAAGTTATTAATTATGGTTGGGGAGCTTATTTTGGTAAATCTGCTTATTCAGGGTTGTTTAGAAAAAATGTAAAAAAATGGGGAAAACAAAGAGTACATCCAAAAATAGTTATGAATGGGAAAAAAGGTCAAGACTTGAAAAATAAATTGAATCATTTTTATTGTAAATCAATATCAGATTTAATAATTAAATTAGATAATTATTCAACTGCAAGGGCAATTGATTTAAAAGAATCAAAAAACTCTGAATCACTGTTAAAAAATATTAGAAGATTATTCTCAAGATTCTGGAAGTGTTTTTTTCTGAGAAAGGGATATAAAGAAAAAAAAGTAGGTTTCGTTATAGCCGTAGTTGCATCTTTATATCCTCTAATATCATATTTAAAATATAAAATTGAGTTACATGACTAAATTACTATTCATAGATAATGGTATTGAATTTGATTCCGAGGTCTATAGAAGAAGACCATTGGGTGGAGCTGAGGTAGCTTTTGTTTCTCTAGTCGAGGAACTTGCAAAATTAAACTATGAAGTGGTAGTCTACAATAACTGTAGAAATGAAGGTTGTATAAAAAATGTGAATTGGAAAAAACTTGATGAGAGAATTAATACTGAAAAGTTTGATGTATTAATTGTTAATAGAGGAGATAAATTTTTAAATTTTAAAAAAAGTTGTAAAAACAGGTTTTTTTGGATTCATAATCCAGCAAGATATTTAATCAAATATAGGTACATTTCAAAACTTTTTTTTAATAAGTTTAAAATAATTTTTTCTAGCAATTATCATGAAAAAACTTATCCATGGTGGGCACCTTCTAAAGAAAGAATTGTAATACCCTATGGAGTAGATAATTCTTTATTTAAAAGTTCAAAAAAAATAAAAGCACCAAAACCATTAGCAATTTTTACATCAAACCCAATGCGCGGCTTAAATTGGCTATTGGATCGTTGGGAATACGAAATTTTCCCTAAAGTAGAAAAAGCAAAGTTGTTTTTATTTACCGGTACAGAAACATATGGAAAATTTGGTGAAAAACATTCTAAAAGAATTTCTGAAATTTTAAAAAGAGCAAAATCATTGGAGTGTAAAGGTGTTTCATTGAATCCACCAGTTAATAGAAAAAAACTTTTTAGAAAAATAGCTGAGTCTCGGGTATTTTTGTATCAGGGTAGTAAAGAGGAAACTTTTTGTATGTCTGCGGCAGAATCTCAGGTAATTGGAACACCTGCAGTGGTTTGTAAGTTTGGGTCATTGGAGGAAAGAATACAGGATAATATTTCAGGGTTTGTTTGTCAGGATGAAAAAGAATTCAGTTATAATACTATAAATATCTTGAATGATGATGATATTTGGATGAGAATGCATAAAAATTTAATTAAAGATAACAATCATCTCTCATGGTCAGAAGTAGCACAAGAATGGAAAAGAATAATAGATTGAGAATTTTAAATATCTTGGGTGGTTCAAAAGATGGTGGTGCAGAAAAATTTTTTGAGAGATTAGCAATTGGGATTGAAAAAAAAAGAGGTATTAGTCAAAAATTAATTATCCGGAAAAATTCATCAAGATTTTCATTTCTGAATTCCTTTATCAAAGATATAAATGAAATAAAGTACTTTTACTTCTTCAATCCTTTTTGTCACTTTAGAATTAAAAAAATAATTAATGAATTTAAACCAAATATTATTCTTACTTGGATGAATAGGGCCTCAAGGATTTTGCCTCGTGATAATAACTCGAATTTTAGAACTGTAGGGAGACTCGGAGGATATTACAAAATAAAAAATTATGTAAATTGTGATTACTTAATTACTAACACCCTAGACTTAAAAAGATATGTTTTAGACTTTGGTTGGGATCAAAGTAAAGTCGAATTTATACCTAATTTTGTTAATAAAAATAATAATAGCATTATTAAATCTAAATCAGAAAAGAAAATTGTTTTGTGCATGGGAAGATTCCATAAAAACAAAGGAATAGATCTACTTTTGAAGGGAATGACTTTTTTACCTAACCATGAATTATGGATTGTTGGAAAAGGAAAAGAACGAGAACATTATGACAATGTAATTAAAAAGCAAAAAATTGAAAATAGAGTATTTTTTTTTGAATGGACTAATAATGTTTCACAATATTTAAATTCAGCTGATGTTTTAGTGTGTCCTTCAAGACATGAACCATTTGGCAATGTTATTGTGGATGGCTGGGCTCATAAATTGCCGGTAGTTGTATCTGATGTTGGTGGTCCAAGAGTAATAGTAAAGAATAAAATAAATGGGCTTAAATTTAGAAATGAAGATTATTTTGATTTAGTGGAACAAATAAATAAGATTGATAAAAATATTAAATTAAAAAAAAAAATTATCAAAAATGGATTCGATCAGTATAAATCTCTTTACTCTGAGGAAATAATCATTGATAAATATATAAATTTTTTTAAAAAAATATCAAAATAATGTGTGGTATAGCAGGAGTTTTTCTAAAAAAACCAGATAAGAGAATAATTAATAAAATCTCAAGAATGGAAAAAATATTATCGCACAGAGGACCAGACTCATCGGGTTCGTTCACTGATAAATGTATAAAACTTATTCATACAAGATTATCTATTGTAGATTTAAAAGGAGGAAATCAACCTATTCAAAATGATGAATTTGTTCTGATAGCTAATGGAGAAATTTATAATGATCTAGAAATTAGAAAAAAAATAAAAAAATATTCATACAAATCTAAATCAGATTCAGAATCAATAATTGCAGTTTACTCTGAATTTGGAATTTCTGGTTTTGAAAAATTAAGAGGAATGTATGCTTTTGCTTTGTATGATAAAAAAAAAAAAATATTAATCCTGAGTAGAGATATTTTTGGAATTAAACCATTATATTTTTCTTTATTGGAGGATGGTATAATTTTTAGTTCTGAAATAAGTGCATTAAAAAATATAAATTTCAGTAAACTAAATATATGCAATAAAAAACTTTCAGAAACTCTTCAGTTACAGTATTCCTCAGGAAAACATACAATTTATAATGGGATTCAGAGATTAAGACCCGGTGAGTTAATTGTTCTGGAGAATGGTAGGATAAAAAAAAGTTTAATAAATGTTTTATTTAAGGAAAATAAAAATTTAAAAAGTATCAATGATGAATATATTCATGAAGCTATTTTAGATAGCGTTTCAAACCATTTGCGCAGTGATGTACCTTATTGTTTGTTTTTTTCAGGTGGAATCGACTCGATTTTGATCATGTATTTTATGCATATTCTTAATTTGAAAAAAAAAAACACCGCCTATAAAATTTCTATCGATGGGCAAAGTGAAAATGAAAAAGGTCCAATGAATCAAATTACAAAGGATTTCAATATCGATTTTAATGAAATTTTTTTTTCAAAAAAAGATTTTTGGGATTTGTTACCTTTTGCAGCAAAAAATATAGATGAACCAGTCGCTGACTATGCAATAATCCCAACATTTAAACTTGCATCAGAAGCATCAAAAAATTTTAAAGTTGCTTTAACTGGCGAAGGAGGAGATGAATTATTTGGTGGGTATGGAAGATATAGATCAAAAATGAGATTATTAAAAAGAAAGTATTATAAAGGTGCTTTTGAAGATTTGAAATTATTTAGAAATAGTGAATGGGATTTTGAGTTAAAAAAATTTAAAGATAAATACAATAATCTTACGAGACTACAAAGATTCCAAGCTTTTGATTTTGAAAACTGGCTTCCAAATGATCTTCTTGTTAAGCTTGATAGATGTTTAATGACATTTGGTATGGAGGGAAGGACACCATTAATAGACAAAGAACTTTTTGAAAAATTTTTCTATATAAATGATAAAGAAAAAATAAATAAAGGTTTTGGTAAATACTTTATAAGGAAATTCTTGTCTAAAAGGATAAAAAATTATAACTCATTTTCCAAGAAAGAAGGTTTTACAATTCCAATTGCAGAATGGATCTCTGAAAAAGCAAATATTCTAGAACAGTTACTTCCTAAAGTTCAAATCTTGAATGAATTTATAAAAAGAGAAGATATTATAATTATGTGTAGAAATGTGAAATACAATAAAAAGTTTGCTAGACCTTTGTGGAATATAATTTTTTTTTCTATATGGTATTGTATGAATGAAAAGAATCCAAAAAAAGATGGGAATTTTTTTGAAATTATTTCGGAGTATTCCTAGTTATGAAAAATATTCTAGACAATTATGATTTAATCTTATTGGGAGGCGAAGTGGTGCTCCCTAATTCAAAGATTGAAAAAATGGATATAGGGATCATCGACTCAAAAATTGCTATGTTAGGTGATTTATCAAGAAAATCAGCAACGAAAATTTTAAAAATAAATGGTCTTTTAGTTTTACCTGGAGCGATTGATACTCAAGTTCATTTCAGAGAACCTGGTCTTACGCACAAAGAAGATATTTACCATGGAACAAGAGGAGCAGTTCTTGGTGGAACAACTTCTATTTTTGAAATGCCAAATACTAATCCACCTACGATTAATGAAAATGAATTTGAAAAAAAAATTAATATAGCAAGTAAAAATAGTTTTTGTAATTTTAGTTTTTTCATTGGTGCAACCAAAGAAAATGTTTATGAATTAAATGAATTAGAAAAAACACCCGGTTGTTGTGGTATAAAGATTTTTATGGGTTCTTCAACTGGTGACCTTTTGGTTGAAGACGATGAAAATATTAAAAAAATTTTAAAAAAAGTAAAAAAAATGATTGCTATTCATAGTGAAGATGAATACCGACTAAGAGAGAGAAAAGAATTATTTTCAAAAAAACAAATTAAAGTTTCTGATCATCCAAAAATAAGAGATGTTACATCTGCAGTTGTAAGTACAAAAAGACTTTTGAGTGCAGCAAGAAAAGCAAAAAAAAAAATTCATATTCTTCATTTATCAACGGCTGATGAAGTATCTTTACTGGAATCAAATAAGGATATAGCTACATGTGAAGTTACTCCACAACATCTTTTTTTTATTTCACCAGACTGTTATCAAAGCATAGGTACTCTAGCACAAATGAACCCACCAATAAGAGACAAAACTCATAATGAAGGTTTATGGGATGGTGTGTCAAGGGGTGTAATTGATGTAATTGGATCTGACCATGCTCCACATACTTTGGATGAAAAAAAAAAAAAATACCCAAATTCACCATCAGGAATGACGGGTGTTCAGACATTATTACCAATTATGCTAAATTTTGTTAATCAAGGTAAATTATCAATATTTGATCTTGTAAGAATGGTTTGTAAGAATCCTTGTAAAATATATAAGGTCGTAGATAAAGGTGAAATAAAAATTGGCTATGATGCAGACTTAGCAATTATAGATATGAAAAAGAAGTTTAAAATTTCCAATAAATGGATACAAAGTAAATCGAAATGGACGCCTTATGATAATTTTACAGTTCAAGGTATTCCAATATTTACAATTGTTAATGGAAGTATTGTAGTATCTGATCAGCAAATTATTTCAAAGCCTTTAGGAAGAAAAATAAATTTTAAACTTTAATTTGTTTAACCTTTGTTACAAATATATTTTCTTTACTAAAATTATAATTTATTCCAGTCTTTCTTATGGCAATAATTTTAGCACTTTCACGGTCAATAGCTTGAACCATTTCAATGTTCTTTCCAAGAATAGGCATTTCTAATTCTACCTCATACCATCTCATTTTTTCTCTGTTTTATTGACAATTATTGAAACCATTGCATCACCAGATATATTTACGGATGTTCTTAGCATATCCAGAAATCTATCTACGCCCATGACAATTGCAATTCCTTCTAGAGGTAATCCAACCTGACTTAAAACCATACCTAACATTATTATACCAACACCTGGAACACCAGCAGTACCTATGGATGCCAATGTTGCTGTAAGAATTATTGAAAGATAATCATAAAAAAATAAATCAATTCCGTATAAATTAGCAATGAATACAGTTGCTACTCCCTGCATTATAGCGGTTCCATCCATATTAATTGTTGCTCCTAGCGGAACTGTAAATGAGGCTACATTTTGTCTAATTGCAAAGTTTTTTTTCAAACATTCTAATGTGATTGGTATTGTTGCACTACTACTTGAAGTTGAAAATGCAAATAATAAAGCTTCTTTAATACCAACGAAAAACTTTTTGTAACTTATTTTTCCTATGAATTTAACAATAGGTAAGTAAACAAATACTACATGAATTAGCAGGACAACTATAACTAAAAAAAAATATTTAAATAATTCTAAGATTGATGAAAGTCCCTGAGTTGCAAAAGTTTTTGCAATCAAACAGAAGATACCTATCGGCGCGATTATCATAACAATTGAGAGAATCTTCATAATTATTTCGTTAAAATCAAAAAAAAATTTTTTTAAACCACCACCTTTTTTTGACATCGATAATGCACTCCCAATTAAAATTGCAAAAAAAATGACTTGAAGCATTTCTCCTTCTACTAACGATTGAAAAGGATTAGCAGGAATTATATTTAATAGGATATCAAAAAAGGAAGGAGGATCAGAAACTTCAAGATTTGCGGTGTCAAAATTTGTATCCAATGCCTTTCCAGGATTAATTAAATTGGCAAAAAATAATGAAATGGTTATTGCCAAAAAGGTAGTAGTTATGTAAATAGATATTGATTTAATTCCTATCCTACCTAGTGAGCCAATATTATTTAAATTTGCCACACCATTTATGAGAGAAAAAAAGACTATTGGTACGACAAGCATTTTTATAGTTTTAAGAAAAACATCACCACCAAATCCGATAGTTGAAATAATCTTCTGATTAAAGTTAAATGGTAAAGAAATTGAGCCTAGCAAAATTCCAAATAAAATTCCTAAAATGAAACCAAAGAAAATTTTTTGTGTTAAGTTTTTCATCATCCTGGTGCCCTCTACTGGTTACGCTCCAGTGGCTGAGTCTTACCAAGACCCTGTTTTACTATTAAACTAAGAGGGCTATTTCTTATAATTTCCATACTCAAACTAAATAGTTTTTCAAATTCTAAATTTTTTTTGAAATACATATTATTCCTTTTCTGGTTTAAATTATAATTTACAAAGTTTTAGGGTTTTCTAAATTGAACCAGGCAAATAGTTAAAACTTTTTGATGATACCTTATTCCAATAAACATTTAATCTTGGATCCAAAATATTTTTCTTTCCTTTCTTTAACAATTCTCCTTTTTCAGCCCGAGGATAAATTTGATCAGCCAGTCTTATCTCACTTTCTGACAATCTTCTGACAATATGCCTTCTGTTTAATTCACATGGATGATTTACACCAACAGATTCTAGTAATTCTTTTAAAACAAATAGTGTGTTTTTATGAAAATTAGCAGCTCTAATAGATCTATCTTCAATGTCTATAGCTCTGTATCTCATTGGATCCATTGTGGCTATACCTGTTGGGCATTCACCGGTATGACAAGATCTACATTGAATACATCCGATCGAAAACATGAAGGGTCTTGCCATATTCACCCAGTCTGCTCCTAATGCACATATATGAGCAATATCAAATGCTGAAACAACTTTTCCTGAAGCACCAATTTTCACTCTATCTCTCAAATTAGCCCCAATAAGTGCATTATCTACAAAAACTAGGGCGTCTTTCAAGGGACAACCAATGTGATCAGTAAACTCAACCGGAGCTGCACCTGTTCCTCCTTCAGACCCATCTACAGTTATAAAATCAATTATTTTTTTTGTTTGAACCATCGTCTTAACAATTGAAATTAATTCCCATGGGTGACCAACGCACATTTTTATTCCAACTGGTTTGTTGCCTGATAATTTTTTAAGTTTCTCAACAAAATTTAAAAGTTCAATAGGATTTGAAAACTCTTTATGATGTGAAGGTGAAATACAGTCAACTCCAATTGCTATACCTCTAGTTTTAGCAATTTCTGGAGTAACTTTTGGTGCCAAAAGCATTCCGCCATGTCCAGGTTTTGCACCTTGACTTAATTTTATTTCAATCATCTTTACTTGATTCTTTTTTGCTTTTTCAGAAAAAGTCTTTGAACAAAAATTTCCTTTTTTATCCCGACAACCAAAATATCCTGTGGATATCTGCCAAATTGCATCACCACCACCATCTTCATGATAAGAAGAGAGAGAGCCTTCACCAGTATTGTGAGCAAAACCTCCAATACTTGCAGCCTTATTCAAGGAGGTAATTGCTGGAGGTGAAATTGCTCCAAATGATGTGCCAGAAATATTAAGAACAGACATTTCATAGGCATTTTTCCCTACGCCAACTTTGGTTCTGAAGTTTTGTGATTTAATGTTGGAGGGTGATATTGAGTGATTTAGCCAAACGAAGTCATTTTCATAAAATTTTTCTAGAGATCCAAAAGGTCTAACTCCTCCTTCATTTTTAGACCGTTGATAAACCATACTTCTTTGATTTCTTGAATATGGAACTTCGTCATCATCAGACTCCCAATAGTATTGCCTCAGCTCAGGTCTTATGCTTTCCAAAAAAAACCTAAATCTCCCTAATAATGGGAAGTTTGAAAGTACAGACCTTTTCTTTTGAAGAAAATCTTTTAAACAAATTGCAAACAAAACTGCACTAGGCAAAAAAAATAAAATTAATGCTGGAATATAAAAAAGTAAAACTAGAGAGAAAAGAGTTAATATTCCGGTATAAACTAGTAAAGAATATCTTCCCCATATAATTTCTTTCATAAATACTTTATATCAATATTTTAAAAAAAAAAAAAGATAGAATCTTTACTTAACTAAAGTATTAACTAATAAGGTTTTATAAAAAATCTTCTGTTTTCGCTGATTCTTAATTCCATTAGCAATATAGAAATTTATTCAGTATAGTATGCAAGTAAGCAAAAAGTGGCAGTTTAACAAATCTTTTTAGTTAATAATTGATAAATATAAAATTCGAAAAAAAGATGATTAAGAATAAAAACGATTCAGATAAAAAACTTGCAAGGGCACTAAGAGAAAACTTGAGAAAAAGAAAGGAGAAAAAAAATGGGAATAATGCCTGACTCATGGATAAGAAAAATGTCACAAGAACAAGAAATGATAAATCCTTTTGTTGAAGATTTAGTAAAGCAAAATGTTTTATCTTACGGTTTGTCATCCTATGGATATGATGCCAGAGTTTCAAGGGAGTTTAAGATTTTTACTAATGTTAATTCGGCAACTGTTGATCCAAAAAACTTTCCAGAATCTAGTTTTGTGGATAGAAAAGTAGACTGTTGTATTATTCCTCCAAACAGTTTTGCTTTAGCAAAAACTGTTGAATATTTTAAAATCCCAAAGGAAACCCTGGTTGTGTGTGTTGGAAAATCAACATATGCAAGGTGCGGTATAATTGTAAATGTTACTCCACTTGAGCCTGAATGGGAAGGACATGTGACATTAGAGTTTTCAAATACCACTCCCTTACCAGCAAAGATTTATGCTAATGAGGGGGCAGCTCAATTTTTATTTATTCATGGAGAAGAGGTTTGTGAAAAATCTTATGCTGATAGAAAAGGAAAATATATGTATCAAAAAGAAGTAACTTTGCCAAAGCTTTGAAATGGATAGAATTGAAATTGATGGAGGAATCCAATTAAAAGGTAAAATTAAAATTAGCGGATCAAAAAACGCCTCTTTACCAATTTTAGCAGCTACTTTGTTAACCGATAAAAAATTACAGATTTCTAATATTCCAGAGTTAGCAGATATTCATTCAATGATATCTTTACTAAGATCATTAAATACAAAAATTGAGTTTTCAAAAAATTGTTGTCTTATAAAATCAAATAAACCTGACTCACTTAATGTTTCCTATGATCTTGTGAGAAAAATGAGAGCATCTTTTTTGATTTTAGGTCCACTTCTAACAAGATATGGTTATGCTGAGGTTTCAATGCCTGGAGGTTGTGCTATTGGAACCAGGCCAGTTGATATACATTTAGATGGATTTGAAAAAATGGGTGCCAAATTCAAAATTGAGAATGGTTATGTCAAAGGAAAAGTCGCAGGAAAGCTAAAAGGAAATATTGTTAAATTGAAGAAAATTTCTGTTGGGGCTACTGAAAATTTAATGATGGCTGCCACTCTTGCTGATGGAATTACCATAATTAAAAATGCTGCTAAAGAACCCGAGATCATTGATTTAGCAAATTTTTTAAACAAAATAGGTGCCGATATAAAAGGTTACGGAACAAGTGAGATAATAATAAAAGGGAAAAAAAAATTAGAAGATTGTAAATTTAAAATTATGCCGGATAGAATAGAAGCAGGAACATTTGTGCTAATGGTATTTGGGTGTTCAGGTAAGGTGATTTTAGAAAATATAAATGATAATGTCTCTGACCATCTAATAAAAATTTTCTCACCATTAAAAAACCTTAAATTAGAAAAAAAAAATAATGGCGAAAAATTATATGTAGAGAAAATTAGAAAAAAAAATGTTAATTTAAAAGTTAGTACTAGAGAATACCCTGGTTTTCCAACTGACCTCCAAGCTCAGCTAACAGCATCTTTGATAAAATCTAAAGGTAAATCAGAAATAAAAGAAAATATTTTTGAGAATAGATTTATGCATGTTAGTGAATTAAAGCGAATGGGAGCTGATTTAACCTTAGAGGGTTCAAAAATTTTGATAAATGGAGTAAAAGATATTTATGGAGCTGAGGTAATGGCAACTGATTTGAGAGCTTCCTCGTGTTTAATAATTGCTGGATTAATGGCTAAGGGTAAGACTATAATTAATAGGGTATATCATTTAGATAGAGGATATGAAAATATTGAGAAGAAACTACAAAATTGTGGTATCAAAATTATACGTGTAAATAGATGAAGAAAATAATTATGGCAGTCCCAAAAGGTAGGATCCTCGATGAACTGGTTCCACTCCTCAAAAAATCAAAAATAATCCCAGAGGCTGATTTTTTTGATAAAAAGTCGAGAAAATTGATGTTCTCAACCAACAATAATGATTTATCAATTATTAGAGTTAGGGCATTTGATGTAGCAACATTTGTGGCATTCGGTGCTGCGCATATTGGTGTTGCTGGAGACGATGTTTTAACAGAGTTTGGTTATGAAGAAATATATGATGTACTAGATCTTAAAATTGGAAAATGTAGATTGTCAATAGCTAAAACCATAGAAAAAAAGAAAAATAATATAGGAAGTCAGGGCCATATTATGGTTGCAACTAAATACAAAAATACTGTAACGAATTACTTCGCAAATAAAGGTATAAGAGCTGAGTGTATAAAACTTAATGGTGCAGTTGAATTAGCTCCCAGATTAGGAATTTGTTCGACTATTGTTGACTTAGTTTCAACAGGTAGAACAATTAAAGAAAATAACTTGGAAGAATGTGATGTACTATTAAATATTACATCAAAACTTATAATTAATAAAATTGCCTATAAATTGATGAACGAAAAAATAACTCGAATATTAAATAAATTCAAAAAGACTTTAAATGGTTAGGATTTTAAGAGAAACTCAAACTGACTTTCAAAAGAAATTTGCAGAATTGTTAGTGAAAAGAGAACAAACTGATAAATCGGTTGAAAAGATTGTAGACAAAATTATCGGTGATATAGAAAGTAAATCAGACTCTGCTTTAATTGCTTATACAAGAGATCTGGATAAGTTCAAGATTAGTAAAATTGAAGATTTGATAGTAAGCAAAAAAGAATTGTCAAATTCACTTAAAGCTATTGATGCTAAAGTTTTAAAGGCTTTGAAAAATGCAATCAAGAGAATAAAGGACTATCACAAAAAACAAATACCTAAAAATAATATTTACAAAGATGACAAGGGAGTGATTTTAGGAGGATTGTGGAATCCGGTTGAATCGGTGTGTTTATATGTTCCAGGTGGTACGGCTTCTTACCCTTCTTCATTAATAATGAACGCTATTCCTGCAATTGTTGCAGGTGTTAAAAGAATAGTTGTAACAGTTCCAACTTTGAGTGGTAAATTGAATCCTGTGATATTGGCAAGTGCAAAATTATTAGGTATCAGAGAAATATATAAAATAGGTGGAGCTCAAGCTGTTGCGGCATTAGCACTTGGCACAAAAAAAATTAATAAGGTTGATAAAATTGTTGGACCTGGCAATGCTTATGTTGCTACAGCAAAAAAAAAACTATTTGGAAAAGTTGGCATTGACATGATTGCTGGACCATCAGAGATTCTTGTGATTGCGGATAATAAAAATAATCCAGAACATATAGCTTTAGATTTATTATCTCAAGCAGAACATGATATCCTTGCTCAATCAATTTTAATAACTGATGATGAAAGTTTTGCAAAAGATGTGATTCTTAAAGTTGACCAAATCCTTCTGAATTTAGATAGAAGAGAAATTGCAAAAAAAAGCTGGAACGATTTCGGAGCTGTGATAATTTGTAAAAATTTAAGAATGTCTGCAGATCTTGTAAATCAGATTGCTCCAGAGCATTTAGAGATAGCAACTTCTAAGGCAGAAATATTTCTAAAAAAAATTAAAAATGCAGGTGCAGTTTTTTTAGGAAGATATACACCAGAGGCAATTGGCGATTATGTTGCAGGACCTAATCATGTGCTTCCAACAGATCGTACAGCAAAATTTTCTTCTGGTCTGAATGTTTTGGATTTTTTTAAAAGAACATCTGTGGTGAGTTGTAATAAAAAAAACATAAAAATGATAGGAAAAGATGCTATTACCCTTGCTTATCAAGAGGGTTTACAAGCACATGCTTTATCAATAGAATGCAGAATGAAATAATAGGAGTTTTATGGCAAAAGAAGAACTGATGGAATTTAATGGAATAGTTAAAGAACTATTACCAAATGCCATGTTCAGAGTTTTACTTGACAATAATCATGAAATCATTGCTCATACAGCTGGCAAAATGAGAAAATTTAGGATCCGAGTACTTGCAGGAGATAGAGTTACCGTTGAAATGACACCCTATGACCTGACTAAAGGAAGAATAACTTTCAGACACAAGTAATTTTTGCCAGAAAAGTATAAAATAGTTTTAGCTTCATCCTCCCCACGGAGGGAACATATATTGAAACAAATGGGAATCAATGATTTTAGAGTCATAAGGCCTAGCTTTTCTGAAGAAAATTATAAATATGACTTACCAATTACTAAAAAAGTTGTGGAGTTCGCATTTTTGAAAGCAAATTCTGTTTTAAAAGAGATAAAAAATAGAAATTATATTATTGTGTCAGGAGATACCGAAGTTTTTAGATCCGGAAGAGTTTTTTCAAAAACATCTTCTCGTACAGAGGTTGGCGCATACCTTAAAAGTCTTTCCGGAAGAAAACATTTTGTTTATGGTGGATTATGCGTAATGAATACAAAGGGAAAAATTTCTAAGCGACTAGTTAAAACAGAGGTTTATTTTAATAGAATTTCTTGTAAAGAACTTGAAGATAAAACTTTAATCAATGAGGGTATTGGAAAATCTGGCGGTTACGCTATTCAGGGTTTGGCTGGAAAATTTGTTAAAAAGATAAGAGGATCATATTCAAATGTTGTTGGTCTCTCAATATCGGATTTATATTCAATTTTAAAAGGCTTTGGATTTAAAAATTGAAATTTTTGTCAACCTATTGTAATAACTAATCTTGAAATCTAAATTTTTATTTGCCCAGGTAGCTCAGTTGGTAGAGCAAGCGACTGAAAATCGCTGTGTCGGTGGTTCAATTCCTCCCCTGGGCACCGTCAAATGAGATTAATTTTTTTCATTATATTTCTCCTTGTTTCATGTGATATCCGTGAAGGAAATTTTTTTCCTTTAAAACCAGGTTTGAAATGGATTTACTCCATTGTTGTTGAATCATCATATACAGGAAAAAGTTTTGAAAAACGAATTATGATTCTTAATGCAGAAAAAAAGAAAAACGGTAATGTTTTTGAAGTTTCAAGATTATATTCTGATGGTAGTTATTATACTTACGAAATTAATCTAAATTCAAAAAAGGTAACGAGAAAATCTGTTATTCTAACTTTTGATGAGGGAATTGTAGAACCAGTTGAAAAGGTTATTTATCCGGATATGAATTTTAATATTGAAGAATGGCAAGTAAGAGAACAACTTTTCTTAGTTAGAGGATTTCAACCACCACTTTTAAATGTTAAACCAACAAGTCAATTTGATATGCAATACAAAATAATAAATAGATATAAGAAATATAGAATGAGTGGAAAGGTTTTTAAAAATTGCATTGAAATTTCCGGACAAGGAACGACGAATTTTATAGCAGATACTAGATCAGGTCCAATTGATGTAAAAATAAAAAATAACGAGATAATATGTGATGGTGTTGGAGTTATTATGCAAGAAAGATATGAAAATACGGATGCTTCTGCCTTTGGCAACATGAAACTTGTAAAGAAATTAATTAACTTCGATTAAATATCATGAGTTCAGTAACTTTTGTTATACCAGTTTTCAATAAATCTTCTTATTTAAAAACTGTAATAAAATCTTTAAAAAAACAAAATGGAGATTTTGATAGAGAATTTATTTTTATTGATGATGGTTCCACTGATAATTCACTAAAAATAATAAAAAAAGAAACCAAAAACTTAAAAAAATGTAAAATTATTTCCCAAAAAAATAAAGGATCAGCCAATGCCACTAATGTAGGAATTAAAGCTGCTAAAATGAAATATATCAAATTTCTAGATGCTGATGATGTCATACTTAGTGATTCAACTAAAATTTTGATAGAAATTTTTGAAAATAATCCGGGTTGTAATCTAGCTTATGGACTCCAGAGAAAAGTTCAAAATATTGATAATGTAAATCTAGATGAAAAAATAAATAAAGAAAATTTAACTTACATAAAAAACCCAGCGAAATTAGCAATGAGGAATTCTATGTTTAATCCATCTCAGTTCATGGTAAAAACAGATTTATGTCAAATGACTAATGGTTGCGATGAAAGAGTAAAGTTTAGTCAGGAATACTCTTTGACACTAAAACTTTCTATGTTTGGTGGTTTTATTAGACTAAACCACGCTTTAGCAATTCTACCATTTAAAGCACCTGGTCAAATATCAGAAAAAAAAAATCAACAAATATTTAGAGTGTCTAAAGCACTTGAATTATTTTTGAAGGAAAATAAAGATTTATCTCTGGGGTTGAAATTATATGCACAAAGAAGATTGACTGCTAGGTCATGGAGATTTGCAAAAAGATTCCTTCACTCAATTTTTTTTTCAAGATGGTTTTTTTTATATTGTATTGGTTTATTTAGATTGCCATTCAATATTATCAAAACTTGTGAGGAAGCAAACAAGGTTTATAAAAGTAAACTAGATTAGAAAATTTTACCAGGATTAAAGATATTGTTAGGATCAAATGCATTCTTGATCAATTTCATTTTTTTTATTTCATTTCCACCTCTAAATTTTAAAAGATCTTTCTTCCGAAGTTGACCAATTCCATGTTCCGCACTGATTGATCCTTTGCACTTTCTTACATTATTAAAAATAATTTCATTAATCCTAATTTCAGTTTTCTTTTGCTGTACTTTATTTGGATCTTTAATCATAACATTATAATGAAGATTATTATCACCTAGATGACCAAAATTAATCACCTCAGCCTTATTGTCATATTTCTTAATCTGATTTTCAGTATTGATTATGAACTCTTCCATTTTTTCTAGAGGAATAGAAATATCGTGTTTAATTATATAACCATGTTTTTTTTCTTCGATAGGGATTGATTCTCTAATATTCCAAATTTTTTGATTTTCAGATTCTGATTTTGATATAATCATATCAATTTCGGAATAATTTATTTTTTTCAGTCGATCAACTATGTACTCATAAAAATTATCTATTCCTTGAAAATTAGATATTTCGACTAAACAAAAAAATTCATAATTTTTTACATCAAATTTAATTTCTATTTCTTTAATTATCGAAATTGATTTTTTATTCATAATTTCAAAACTTGTAATTTGATCATTAAAAGTTTTTGTAATGAATGAGAATAAATTTAATGTTTGTTTAAAATCTTTTAGTGCTATCCACAAAACATTTCTTTCTTTGGGTTGATTAAATATTTTCATCGTTGCAGCTGTTATTATTCCAAGAATTCCCTCTGAACCAATAAATAACTGTTTTAAATCTAAGCCAGTATTATTTTTCTTTATATCATTCAATTCAGATACTACCTCCCCATCATAGGTAATTATTTCTAGTCCCAAAATATTGCTTCTCAATGAACCATACTTGATAACATTTACTCCGCCTGCATTAGTTGCTATATTTCCGCCTATTTGACAACTACCCTTAGATCCCATTGATAAAGGGAATACCATTTTAGAATATTCTAATTCCTTTTTAACATTTTCTAAAATACATCCACTTTCTAGTGTGATTGTATAGTCAATAAGATTTATTTTTCTAATTCTATTGAGTTTTGAAAGATTTAAAATTATTTCACCCTTATTTTTTCTGGGCACGGAACCTCCGACTAGACTTGTATTTCCTCCCTGTGGCACTATTGGAATTTTTTTTTTATTACAAATTTTTACAATTCTTGAGATTTTTGCCACGGAGCTCGGAAAAAGAATTATATCTGATGTCCCCTCAAAATCTCCTCTCCAATCGATACAATAATTTTTAATTACACTTTGTTCTGTTGAATATTCATTGGGAAGAAGTTCATTAATTATTTCTTTTTTTATTTTATCTTGCATTTATGAAGAAGCCCTATTTAGTCTTTCGTTAATAGTAATGCCAATACCGTGTTTAGGAATAGGAGTTACCACAATTCTTTTCATACTTAATTTATCTAACCTTCTGAGAAAATCAAAAAGATTATAAGCTGCCTCTTTAAGATTTCCTTCACTAGACAAGTTTAAAGATGGTTTGTGGTTATCAATATAATTTTTTCCAAAAGATAAAAAAGCATCACCATCTTTTGGAATCTTTATATTCATTATTAGAGGTGTTTTAGGTGAATAATGTTTTTCTAATTGTCCTGGAGAATTTATATTTTTTGTATTTTTTCTCTCGGTTTTTACATTTATTCCTGTTTTTTTATAAATCTTCTTAATATCCAGAACACCAAGTCTTTTAATAATGTAGGGTTCATTTGATAAATCAATTATAGTTGATTCAAGCCCTAACTCACACTTTCCAGAATCAATGACTAAATCAACTTTACTCCCAAAAGAGTCTAAAACATGTTGTGCAGTTGTAGAAGAGATGTAACCACTTTTATTTGCACTAGGTGCAGCAATTGGATTGCCAAAATTTTTTATTATATTAAGGAATATTTGCGAGTTTGGCATTCTTACTGCAATTGTATCGAGTCCAGAAATTGAAAAATCGTTGATTAAATTATTTTTTTTTTTTTTAAGAATAAGGGTTAGCGGGCCAGGCCAAAATGCATGAGCAATTTTTTTTGCATCTTCAGTAAAATCAACAAAATCTGAAGCCATCTTAACGGAATTAACATGAATTATTAGTGGATTAAAACTTGGTCTATTTTTAAGATTATATAATTTTTTAATTGCGATAATATTGGAAGGGTTGCAAGCAACGCCATAAACTGTTTCTGTTTTTATTGATACAAGTTTTCCATGTTTTAAATAATCTGTGGCTAACTTTATGGAATCCTTTGATTCTTTAAGTAGATTTTTTTGCATTGGTCATAGTATATGAAAAAAAAAAAACTTTAAAGTATTCAATTCATGAAATTACTTGATCTGTACAATTATTTTTTATTTTATATAATTTTATCTATGGATCCTAAATTTAATAAAATAATGTATATAATAGCTTTTCTAGCATTAATTGTAGCTGTTCTAACTATTTATGAAGTATTAAATGAGATCAATATTTTTTTTACTGAGCGAATTAAGATTTAATCTTATATAATTTTTTTTAAATCAATTATATTTTCAATCTCAATATCCATATATTCTATATCTTTTTTATTTCCATAACCATATTTTACAAATGCTGAAAAAATCCCAAGTTTTTTTGCTGGAATCAAATCATTATTACTATCCCCAACAAAAATTGAATTTTCTGGTTTTACATTTAATCTTTCGAGACATTTTTTAGGCATTTCAATATTTGGCTTTAGTAACATTCCTTTTTGTGAACCTAAGATAAAATCAAATAAAAATGAAACTTTGAAATCATTTAAAATTTTCTCAGCTAATTTTTGTCTTTTATTTGTACATAAGCAAATCATTAAATTTTTTTTTCTTAAATATGACAAGGTTTCTCTTACATTTGGATAAAGTTTTGTTTTTTTTGTACAATTATCAGAGTAATATTTTAGGAAATTCATGATTAAAGATGGTAATTGCTCCTCCTCCAGTTCTTTTTTCAAATATTTGAACCCTTTTCTTATCATTGCCTCAGCTCCACCACCAACTAAATTACCAATTACAGACTTACTAATTGGTTGAAGTTTTTTGGAAATTAAAACATGGTTTAATGAATCAAGTAAATCTGGTCCGCTATCTATCAATGTTCCATCAAGATCAAATATTATACATTTAAATTTTTTATTCATAAATAAGTAAATGTCTGTTAGAAAGAATTATAATATCATTTTTTTAAAAAGAGTCTAAGGAAGTTAATGTCACTTTCTATAATTATTTTAGCTGCTGGTAAGGGAAAAAGGATGAAGTCTAAAACTCCCAAAATTTTCCACAATGTTGGAAATTATCCAATGCTTTTTCATGTTTTGGATACATCAAGAGATCTCAAACCTCAAAACATTACATTAGTAATTTCAAAAAATCTTAACGATTATGTGGACCAAATCTCCAAAAAATACAATAGAGTGAACTATGCTTTGCAAAAAAATCAACTTGGAACTGCAGATGCTGTTTTATCAGCTTTACAAACAAAAGAATCGCAAAAGCCAGAATTAACAATAATTTTATATGCAGATACGCCTCTTATTTCAAAAAATACATTACATAAATGTTTAAAGAACTTTAGGAGTAAAAAATATGACTTAAGTGTTTTGTCGATGATACCAGAAAACTCTAATCACTCATATGGAAGATTAATTACATCAGGAGATAAATTAAAAAAAATAATCGAAAAGTCAGAGCTTAAAGCCGATGAAAAATCAATAAAATTGTGCAACTCTGGAATTATGATAGCAAAAACAAAATATCTACACAAAAAATTAATGAAAATAAAAAACAAAAATAACAAGAAAGAGTTTTTTCTCACAGATATTGTTGAAATTATGAATAATGAAAATTTAAAAGTCTCACATATTCAAGTAAACCAAAATGAAACTTTGGGAGTAAATGATAAAAGAGATTTGGCAGAAGTTGAAAATCGGTTTCAGGAAAACTTTAGAAACTTTACTCTAAAAAATGGAACCACAATAATTGATCCACAAACAGTTTATTTTAGTGCAGATACAAAAATCGATAGTGATGTAGTTATACACCCTAATGTATTTTTTGGTTTAGGAGTTAGTATTGGAAAAAATGTAGAAATTAAAAGTTATTGCCATCTGGAAGAATCTAAAATTTCTGACAATGTCAGCATAGGTCCATTTGCCAGGCTTCGAAATGGTACAATAGTAAATAAAGATACAAAAATTGGAAACTTTGTTGAAATAAAAAAATCAAAAATTGATAAAAATGTTAAGATTTCTCATTTATCTTACATAGGAGATGCTGAATTGGGTAATGATGTAAATATTGGTGCTGGATCAATTACTTGTAATTATGATGGATTTAAAAAAAATAAAACATTTATTGGTAATGGATGCTTTATTGGATCAAACACCTCTTTGATTGCCCCAATAAAAATTAGAAATAATTCAATTATTGGTGCAGGTACAGTCGTAGATAAGAATGTAAATGAGGGAACTGTTGTATACAGAAAGTCAGAATTAATTAAAAAAAATAAAAAAAAGTAATGTGTGGAATTTTTGGTGTTTTAGCTAGCGAACCTGTGATAAAACCAATTTTGGATGGTCTTTCAAAATTAGAATATCGAGGTTATGATTCTTCTGGAATATCAATTCTTGATACTAATAAAAATATTACAACAGTAAGGGCCAAGGGGAAATTAACTAATCTAAAAAACAAATTGAAAGGAAACAAACCTAAAGGGAAAATTGGGATTGGACACACAAGATGGGCAACTCATGGAATTCCTTCAACTGATAATGCACACCCGCATTCATCCGACAATGTCTCGATCGTTCATAATGGTATAATAGAAAACTATTCGATTTTAAAAAAAGATCTTTTAGAAAAGGGCTATAAATTTTATTCGCAAACTGACAGTGAGGTAATTGCTCATCTTCTAGATTCTGAATTAAAGAATAACCAACCAGATGTTGCTCTTAAAATGACTCTTTCTAAACTTGAAGGGGCTTTTGCGATAGCAATTATTTTTAAGAACTTTGATTTACTTGCAGGGGCTCGAAAAGGAAGCCCATTAGCCATAGGATGTTCAAATGATTCAATCTATCTAGGCTCTGATTCACTTGCTTTAGCTCCTTTTACCCAAAAAATAATTTACCTTGAGGAAGGTGATAGCGTTTTTATTAAAGATCAGTCTTATCAAATATATAATGAGGTTTTTAAAAAAGTAACGAGGCCAATTAGTATATCATCTTACACTGGGACAGAAATAGGTAAGGGAAACTTTAGTCATTTTATGCAAAAAGAAATATATGAACAACCGCATATAATTGGTGACTCTTTGTCTAGATTTTTAGATCCGGTTAATAAAAAAATAAATATTCCTGATTTAAAACTGGATTGGTCAAAAGTATCTAAGATTGATTTAATAGCTTGCGGCACTTCATTTTATGCCTGTCAAGTTGCAACCTACTGGATTGAAAAATATACAAAGATTTCAGCTGTTGCACATTTAGCCTCTGAATTTAGGTATAGAACATTTCTTTGTGATAAAAATAATCTATCAATTTTCATTTCACAATCTGGAGAAACTGCAGATACTTTAGCAGCTCTAAAATATGCAAAATCTCAGAAAAGTAAAATTTTAAGTATAGTGAATGTGAATGAAAGTAGTATATCTAGAGAATCAGATTTCGTTTTATCGATAGCGGCTGGTCCTGAGATTGGGGTTGCGTCAACCAAAGCTTTTTCTGCGCAGCTTAGTATTCTGGCATCTTTATGTCTCGTAATGGCGCGCGAAAAAAAAACAATTTCAAAATCTAAAGAATTAGAATTAACTGAGAGCTTGATAGAGGTACCATCAAATATGTCTTTGGCTCTAGATTTGAGTGAAAAAATTAAATCACTCAGTAATGAGGTGGTTAATGCAAAAAGTGCTTTATTTCTTGGAAGAGGTGTTTCTTTCCCAATTGCGATGGAGGGAGCATTAAAGTTGAAAGAGATTTCGTATATTCATGCTGAAGGATATGCATCTGGCGAGATGAAGCACGGCCCAATAGCGCTGGTTGATGATAAAGTTCCTGTTATAATAATTTCACCAAAAGATTCTTTGTTTGAAAAAAATTTTTCTAATATGCAAGAAATTATGGCTAGAGGTGGTGATGTAATAATAATTACTGATAAGGAAGGTGAAAAATTGATTGATGATAAATCCATAAAAAAGATAGTTATGCCAACTTTAAATGAATTTGTTCAACCTATTGTATATTCTGTTCCAGTTCAACTTCTTGCATATTTTGTGGCTGTTATTAAGGGAACAGATGTTGATCAACCCAGAAATCTAGCAAAATCTGTGACTGTGGAGTAATCCTGAAGGTGGGGTATTTCAATCCCAACACTGAAAAAATTGATGTAAATTTTTCTCTAAATTTTAAAATAAATTCTCACTAAACCTACAGTATATCAAGTTATCAAAGACTTTTGCTTGACCTGATTAAGGTGAAATTAAATGAGGGATTTTACAAAAGTGATTTTAATAGATATTCTTATATTTGGATCGTTATGGATTTGGTTATGATAAAAATTTCATTTGTTGAGATAGTTTTATGTTGTTTAGATTTATAATGATTGGAACAGTCATTTCTTTTATAATTATGATGATGTGATGAAGAGAAATGAAAAGAATCGATCCAATTACAGGTAAATATTTTAAAAGAGGTGATCTGAGAGAAGATGGTTCAATGTTTGTTAGATAAACTAATTGAAAAAGACATGATGGTACTTTATCTAGAAGATTTCGTTAAATCTGAAAGAATGAAAAATGGAAATAAAAGAATAAATGATGTTTTGATAATAAAAATTGATAATATTTAAAACTTTGATTATATATATTATTTGCTTAATTTGATATGACTGAAGGGATACAAAACCAAATAGATCTTTTATTAGTTTATCCACCTTGGACTGTTTTAAGCTCTAGGGGGATTCTCGCTAACGCTCTACCCCCACAAGGAATTTTATCCATAGCTGCCCATGCTGAAAGGGAAGGTTATAATGTTAAAGTTATTGATATACACGTTGAAAGAATGGATAAGCAAACTTTTTATTCTTTAATAAAAAAATATAACCCAAGATTAGTAGGTATTTCTGTCTTATCACAAATGGTTGCTGTTACACATGCATTAGCTAAAGAAATAAAAATGATTTCAAATAATTGTAAAATTATGGTTGGAGGAGTGCACGCTGAACTTTTTCCTGAAACTATGTTACAAAACTCTTCTATAGATTATGTTATTAGAGGAGATGGAGAAGGACCAACTCTTAAGCTACTGCAAGGACAAGAATTATGTAAAATTGAAAGTTTAAGTTACAGAAACATCTCTAATACCAAAGTTATCCACAATGTTAATCAAAAAATAGTAATGGACCTTGATGAATATCCTATTCCTGCTTACCATCTAGTAAAAATGGATAAATATTTTCCATCAGCTACTTCATATAAAAACCTTCCCGCTACTAATGTGATTATGACTAGGGGGTGTCCTGGAAAATGTACTTTTTGTAATTCAGCAAATACTGTGTTGAGATCACATTCACCTAGAAGAGTTTTCGAAATGATTAAAACTTTAAGGTCAAACTATGGGATAAGACAAATCCAATTTTATGATGATACTTTTACTGTTAACAAAAAAGGCGTTTATGAATTATGTAATTTATTAATAGAAGATAAAACTGACATAACGTTTACTTGTTATGCTAGAGGTGATTGTTGGAGCGAAGATATTGCAAAAATACTTAAGAAGGCTGGATGCCATCAAGTTTTGGTTGGGATAGAAACTGGAAGTGAGAAAATTGCTAAAGTAATAAGAAAACCTATTAGAAAAGAAAAATATAAGAGATTAGTGGATATTGCCCATAAATATAATATTGAAGTAAGAGCTGGTTTTATTATTGGTAATATGGAAGAAACATTCGAGACTATGGATGAAACTCTACAATTTGCAATAGACTTAGAAGTTGATTTTTTTCAGTTAAATATAAATACTCCTTATCCAGGCACACAACTTTTTATAGACGCTGACAGAGAAGGAAGAATTAAACATAAAAATTTTAAACTTTATGGACAATCCCTACCTATAGTTGAATTAGATGATCTGTCAGCAGATGATATACTTAATTTTTCAAAAAAAGCATTTAGAAAATTTTATATGAGACCAGTGCAGATATTTAAACAACTAAAAAGAATAAGAAAACTCGAACATATAAAGAACCTTATTAGTGCATTCAATCTTCTGATAGCTAATGCTAAAATAAATAAAGAGCCTGAGTGGGCTGATTGGAATTCAGCAAATGAGGAAGATTTTTATGATCTAGAATTTCATGGAAACGATGTATCTCAAGTCAAAGAATTTGCAAATTTGAATTATAAAGTTCGCGAAAGCGCCTAATGTTCAAATTAATAAAATAAATTTCAATAATATCAATTGATTATAGAATCATTTTTAATGTGTGTTTCTTAAGATGAAAAAACTTTTACTTATATTGATTTGAAATATTTTTCTTTTACCCTTCACTTAGAGTGGAGACATTTGGAAATTAATCAAACATTAAATACAAAGAAAAACAACAAAGGGTTATCCGTTTTACTTTTAGTTTGAGCAGAAATCTTATTGTTCTGAGCAACAATTTCTATTAGAAAAGATTTATAGACTCCGAAACCAAGAGAATTCGTGGAGAAGAGTAAGTCGACACTTAAATGAAAGTGGACTTAAATCCTCTAGAGGAAAACAATTTACACCCAACCTTGTATCACAAATTATTAAAAAAAATCATATTAGAAAGGAGAGGGGAAAGAATGATTACAATGTTGAACTTAAAGACTTTTACCTAGAACTTGAATAAAAAATCATAAAAAAAAGATACTTAATTTAGTTAACATTAATAAAAATAGGGGGAGTTCTCTTAAAATCAGAGAGATTTAATATTGTTGATAAAGTACCGTCAGTGATAAGTCGGTATGGAACTGAACATAAAAAAATTCATCATACAACTGATTATGATGGTAATGAAATACCAGTCTATTTAAAGTTTGATAAGTGTGAATCAGATTTCAAAAATAATTCAGAATTTAAAAAATGTAAAATATTACTTAATAAAAAAATAGAACTTGATAAATATTATTGTGATAATGAAATGGTCACAAAATTGGGTATAAGATGTGAAAATATACTGAAATTACAATTAGAATTTGAGTCTAAACTTATTGACAATGTTTTAGTTTCTAACATTACAAAATATGAATATTGTAAACTGGGATATAAACAGTTAGGTTTTACTAGATATAGTGTAGAAAATGAAGTTGAATGTTTTAAAGTTGAGAAATATTTTTCATCTAAAAAAAGAAAATTATGTAAACCATTGGAAAATCTTCCATTTGTGGACTCTGGTATGTATGTTAGTTTTCGTTGTGAAAAAAAATTTGATCCTATAGGATGTGATAGAAGATATCTTAAAGAAAATAAGTATGGTCAATTAATAAACAAACGTAAAGATCAAAAGATGTTATGTGATCCAGAAGGTGTTAAATATTGTGAACCTGAAAGTTTTTATTATCTTATGGTTGATGACACTACATGTAAAAAAGAAAAATCTCTACACCTTCATTATGAAGAAGATGAAAAAGGGAAAAAAAGTTGTGTAATATCCGATTTATTGATTGAGAATATTGATGAAGGAATTAGATATTCTGAGATATGTAAATATAAAAAGGAAGTTAAAAGTTGGAAGAAAAATAATTTTTAAAGGAAATTTGGGGTTATGAAAAATTTACTAAATCTTCCCACCAAGGGAAATCAATCAGTTACTATCGAACAAACTCGTTAGTCGTGTAATATTTTTATTTATTTTATATTTCTTTATTTTGCAAGTTGATAAATTTGGCATACTGATTGCTTTAATTAAATATGCTAATTGAATTAGATTATTTAAAAAAATTCAAATGTGTGGGAAGTGATTGTTCTAATACATGCTGTGGAGGACATTCTATCTATGCCAAGCAAAGTGCATTAGATGATATAAATAATAAAATTGAAAAATTGTCTAATAAAAAAGAATTCAATTTTTTTGCAAAAGCGTACAATGAGCTTAAAGCTTCTAACAAAGAGGTTCATGTATTAGCAGAAAAAAATAAAACATGTTTTTTTTTAGATAAAGACAGACTTTGTAAACTTCAAAAAAATTTCCATCATTCTATTTTACCATCAGAGTGTCAGAAATTCCCTAGAAGACCTGTATATTTCCCTAAATCAGAAATCAATTCAGGCTCTTTTGCTTGTCCTGAAATCACTAGAATGGCTTTATTTCAAAATAAAATACTTGATGTGGTTATTGACGGAAAAGAAAAAAAATCCGAGACCATAAATTTCCTTAATTTAAATGAAGGTCATGATAAACAATTAGATAGTTATGCTACCAATGGACAAAAGATTATTAATCTAATTTATAAATTATTTTTAGATAAAAACAATATTCATCTAATATTAAGAGTTGTTAATCAAGTTTCAATTGACAGAGAATATTTGGAGTCTAAACCTATTCAAATAGAGGAGATCTTCTTTTTTATTTATGAAGTTTTAAAAAAGGAGAATATTATTTCAGTAAATAAGGATAAGTTTCAGTTATCATTTTTCAAAAATTTTTTCTCTATTATAAATCAAGATGATTTACACCTTCCTGTGAAAAAAATTTTAGAAAAGAATTGTAAAGACTTTTTTGTAATTAACAAAAAATCTATATTAACATTTAAAAAAAATAGAATTCTGTTTGATAAATTATTAAAAAAACATTCATATTTTGAACATAACTATTTTATCAATGAAATCTTAGGTAAACTTCATTATTTCACAAGAAAATCATTGGATTCTCAAGAGATGATAGGAAAAGCAATTTTAATTTATTCAATTTCAAGGTTTTTTTGTATTACTTATTTATCAAAAAATAATGAAAAAAATATAGAATATGGTTTTTCAAAAATTCTGTCTCAAACTACCAAATGTTTTGAAGGAATTAATTTTAGAAAAATGATTCAGTTAAACAATAATATTTTTAATGAACTAATCTTACTATTTTAGATTTTGCAACGGTTCAACTCCATGCATGTTTTGTATCTGTTATTAAGGAGAACAGATGTTGATCATATAGAAATCTTGGAAAATCTGTGACTGTCGAATAGAATTGTTTTGGCGGTTTAGTTTCTTTTAAAATTGAATTTTTTATTTATTTATATATTTTTGTAACTAAAGTATTTAATACTTTTTGCGTTTGGACATTTTCTTAGTCACTATTTTTTTACAAGTAAAGGGGTATGTCAAGGTACCATTTTTATAATTCTTATCTTTTTGAAAACATGAAATATTATTTGGTCCATCAGCCCAATAGTCATGAGGATTAAGAGATCGATAGAAATCTTTAATAAAATATTTACAACCCCAGTTATCTTTTTTTTCACAATATTCTTGCCCGATTTGAAGATGCAAATGCCTTACTCTTGCCATACATCGGAATTTTACTTTTTCTGGCAACCTAGCAATCTTATCTCCCCTTTTTACATTATCATTTTCTTTTACAAGAAATTTACCCACATGACCGTATATTGTAATTAAGTTTTTACCATCAATTGACTTACCGTGGTCAATGATCATTGTTGATCCCCAACAATCTTCAATAGTAGTCTCTAAAACTTTTCCATCAGCTATTGCAATTACAGGTTGATTTTTAGAACCAATTATATCAATTCCTTGATGAATACTATCTCTGGGTCGGGTGTTTACTCCGCTCATACTTCCAAAATCTGAAAGTATAGGATTAACTTCGAAACCAGTTGGACTTATGTCTTTTGCATATTTTTTACAGTATTCAAAAACTCTATTAAATTCTCCACTATAACCTGGGTGATCATCATACCATTCCAAGGAATTTTCACATTGTTTGGAAATATTATTTAATTTATGTGATTCAACTCCATGATCACTAGCTGATAACTCGAAAAATGAGAATAGAAATACAATTAACAGATTTAAAAATAATCTTGCAAATTTATTTAAGTAAATCATTATTTTTATATATTAATTAAATTAAATTTATAAAGAAAAATTTCATTAAATTAATCTAATTATGGATATAAAAAAAATAAAACAAAGGTTAGATAAATTTGCAGAGGATAGAAATTGGAAAAAATTTCACACGCCTAAAAATCTTGTTATGGCATTGTCAGTTGAGGTTGCAGAGTTAGTTGAGATTTTTCAATGGTCTAATACTGGTGGTATTGATGAAATAAAAGATCCAAAAACACAGGAAAAAATTAAAGAAGAAATTGCGGATATATTTAACTATCTATTAAAAATTTCTGGGGAGTTAGATTTAAATTTGGAAGACATAATCCATGAAAAAATTGATAAAAATGAGAAAAAATATCCTATTAATAAATCTTTTAATTCATCAAAGAAATATACAGAATTATAAAAAAACTGTCTCTTATTGTATTGAAAGTATCTAACTTTTCTCTAAAATATTAAAAGCACAATTATTATATCCAAATAAAAGGTCTAGAAAGGAAATGAAATGTTAAATGTTTATTTGTCAGGTGAGATTCATACTGACTGGAGAGAAGAAATAATTCAACTTTGTAAAAAAGAGGATTTAAATATTAAATTTTCTTCCCCTGTTACGAATCATGATGCTTCCGATAATTGTGGAGTTGAAATTCTTGGAAATGAGGAAAAAAATTTTTGGAAAGATAACAAGGGTGCAAAAATCAATTCTATCAAAACAAAAAAATCAATAAGAGATTGTGATGTTGTTGTAGTGAAATTTGGAGAAAAGTATAAGCAATGGAATGCAGCCTTTGATGCAGGTTATGCTTCAGCTTTAAATAAATCTATTGTTGTAATACACAACGATGAAAATCAACACGCACTAAAGGAAGTTGATGCATCTGCGTCTGCAGTTGCAAAAGACCAATATCAAGTGGTTAGAATATTAAAGTACATTTTGAACGGTTCATTATGATTTAATCTTTAATTTCTTTCTTTTAAAAATTGTAAATATAAATTCATCCATTCCTTCTCATATAACCCATCTAATTTGACATTTCCTTCTTCTTCCGATTCCCAATCTTCCAATATGAAATCAGTAAAATCCATATTAATTTTTGAAAGTAAATCGCAAAATTTATCTAATCCAATTTTTTTTTTCATAATTACAACGAATTATATGATACTTTTTAAAAATAGTTAAATTATGAAAAAGTTTTTACCTTTTACTATATTACTTGGACTTTTGTTATATGGTATTCACTCTAACTACAAAAAAAAATTAGAAAGAGAACCATTTATTTTTAAACAAGAATAAATTCAGATTTAAAAAATTCAAAATCAAGAGTTTACTAAAGCTTTAGATTTATTTATCTGAATAGTTTCACGATTCTTAACAATTGAAGATCTTAGAGCAAATATCATTTTTTTACTTTCAATAACAGAATTTGAATAATCCTTTGATGTTGCAATTAAGTCATACATTGTTTCTAGATTCTTCTTTACATTCTTTTCCAATTCATCCATTTTTTTTTCATTATCTTTAATTAACTTAGAGTTATTCTCAGGTGTAGCCTTTGAAGAATCTAAGTCACCGTCTAATAAATGCTTGTTAACCTCAATTTGATCACGATTGAAACTTACAATTGTTTGATTTAAAGACATAATTTTTCGGTTTATACTAATTAATTTCATATTGATTTTTGACATTTCTTTACTAATTTCTAGCACGCCAGAATTAATATCAGAGTTATGTCTTAAGTGATCAATAGTAGCTTTGTTCCTTTGGCCATTTATAAAATTTTTTTCGACATCATTACCTGACTCTTTTTTTGAAAGAATCAAATCTCTATTCTCAAATATTTCTTCTGTATTATTTTTTGCTAGTTGCCTATTTCCAAGGAATGCAGCAGTATAATTACTTAAGATTAATAATCTATTTTCTTCAATCATTGAACGTGACTGAAAAATTAATGCTTCATTAGTTTTTACATCAGATTTAATTTTAAGAATCCTTTTTTTATTTTTTTCAATTGCAGATGTATTTTTATCTATTTTATTCACTTTAACCTCCATTGTTTATAATATTATAAACAATAAAAATGATTTTATAAATGTAATATGTGATTAGGCTAATTTTTTATATTTTTTTAAATTAATAAAAGTGTTTAAATTTTAAGAAATTCAGAAAATGAAAAGTTTTTTTTTAGTGATCAACTGGTTTGGAAAAAATTTTTTTAAAATCTTTATAATTATTTTTTTTTCTATAATTTTATTTGTATTTTTATCAATTGCAATTCCAGTCTTTCAGTTTTTTGATTTTTTTATTGAGATTGTAGAATCTATTTTGAGATCTATGGATGAATTGGAAAAAAATATTGAAGATTTTGATTGGAAAAAAAATGAAGATTTAAAGCCAAAAAAAGATGAGGTCTGAGTTTTAAAAATAATAAAATCATTGGCTTGTTTTTTTTTTCATTTTCAATAAGTTAGGCTTTATGATTCTTAGAATTTTTATTAGAAACCTTCTTGTTATTTTACCTTCCTTTACATTATTCTTTTTTTCGCTGCCAAATTCAAAAACATTAAGTTCCTGGAGTGAATTAGTAAAAAAAGGTTCAAGATATTATGAAAAAGAAACTAATGAACCATTTACAGGTGTGCTCAAAAATTTCTTTCCATCTGGAAAATTATCAGTTCTAGATAATTTTAAAAATGGAAAACAACATGGAGAATATATCAGTTATCACCAAAATGGGAAAATATTGATGAAAGGTAAGTTTAAAGAGGGAAAGCAACATGGAGAATGGTCAGAATATCACAAAAACGGTGAAATTTATTGGAAACTAAAATATATTGACGGAAAATCTGCTGACGGACTTTTTCAAATGTTTTATCCAAATGGAAAACTAGAGTCAGAGGTAACATTTAAGAATGGAAAACCAATCACTAATTGGCTTTACTTTGATGAAGCAGGTATAAAAGAAAAATTAAAAGTATATGAAAATGGAATCTTCATCTATGAAAAAAATCTAAAATAATATTTTACCTAAATTTATTATTTATTTTACAATTCTATCGCAAAGAACCTTATTGAGAAAATGAATGCTTGTTCCTTCTTTTGGACTCTTCCATTTTTTATTAGGTTTGCCTTTATAAAAGTTTTGACCATTTCCCATAGTTTTTCCATATGTTTCGTAGTCTAAATCTCTTATTTTTAAGTTAGAACAATCAATTTCAGAAAATACCTTGAGTGATAACATTCCATTCGGTTGTTTTGTTTTATAATTTACCAATTGATTGAAATAAATTGTATTTTCATCTCTAACTATCGAATCAGTGTCAATAAACAAGTCTCCCGAATTTATAGCAAAAACTTTGAACCAAGCACTAAATACTGTGTTTGGCGCTATAAAAAACAAAAATGCTAGGACAAAAATTTTTCGCATATATCATTGTATATATCTATTTTAAATAATTAAAGTAAAATGAGAAAATGTTAAAAATTATTATTTTAATTTTTCTTAACTTTTCAGTATCAAATCTTGTTTTTTCCGAAGAATTGAAAGATTGCATTACCTTTAAACAAAGTGGTTTTGAATTTATTGGAAAAGATTATGAAGAAATCATTAAATTTTTAGGATTGGATAAATTCAAAATTAAGTTATCTCGAAAAAGGTCAGAAATTGTCAATGAACAGATTCAAGAGAAGAAAAAGAAAACAAATTTTAGTAACATTAAAAATGTTCATTTTCTTGAATTAATTCTTATGAAATCTTCAGGTTATCCAATAGTTTTTCATTGTTCATGGAGATTCAAAATAGATACTAATGATTTGAAAGAAAATAATTTTGAATGTATAGAACAAAAATTAAAAAAGGATTTATTTAGTCTTGATTATGAAGGTAATTTTTCTTTTTCTTCCAGTTTTGAGTTTTCAGAAAATTATAAAAATAATAAAGTATTAAATAAAAAAACATTACATTCATTGTTTGGAAAATGTAAGAATATTGAATAACAATAGTTTTGTGAATTTGAGTGATAATCTTATTTATTAATTTAGGTAAAGGAGTGAAAGGTGTCTTTGAAATTTATTTATAAGGTCCTTGATTATGTTAATATTGAACATCATAACAATTTAGATGTTGAGTCAAATCTCAATGATAATTTTGGAAAAGAAGGTTACGAACTTTTGTCTGTCTTAGATATGGGAGAAAACAATTCCAATAAAGATGGAAAGAGCGCAAGATTTAGATATATTTTTAAAAAAAATGTCTGAAAAAAAAATTAAAATAAAAGATTTAAATAATAATGATTATGAAATTCAGGATTTTGATGCTTTTTTAAAACATATAAATGAGTTTCACCCCTCTGGTTCATCAATTCACGAAGAAAACGGTTATTTTTTTCTAGTTAATGACAATTTTAGAAAATTGATTAATAAACAAAAGAATAAATTTTAATTATGCAAATTTTTTTATTTGATAGCCTTTCCAGAAAAAAAAGAGAATTTATTCCTTTAGATAATGATAACATAAGAATTTATGCCTGTGGTCCAACAGTTTATGATTATGCTCATATTGGTAATGCAAGAATGGCAGTTGTAACTGATTTGTTAGTTAGAACATTACAGACACTTTATAAAAATGTTACCTTTGTCTCAAATATAACTGATGTAGATGATAAAATCATAAAAGCAGCTAATGCATCAAAAAAACCAATCAATGAAATCACTTCAAAATTTCAAAAAATTTATGAAGAAGATATGGAGAATTTAGGAGTCCAAAAGCCCTACAAACAACCAAAAGCAACTGATCACATTAATGAGATGATAGAAATGATTGAAAGTTTAATAAGAAATGACTGTGCATATATTTCAGAAAAAAATGTACTATTTAATGTCAGAAAATATAAATTTTATGGTTGTCTCTCAAGAAGATCTAAAGACGAGCAGATTGCTGGTAGTAGAGTTGAAGTAGCAAATTACAAAAAAAATGCTGAAGACTTTATACTTTGGAAACCAAGCAAAGATAATGAGCCCGGCTGGAATTCACCATGGGGGAAAGGAAGACCAGGTTGGCATATTGAGTGTAGTGCTATGTCAAAAAAATGTTTAGGTTTGCCTTTTGATATTCATTGTGGAGGAGTAGACCTAACTTTTCCTCATCATGAAAATGAAATAGCACAATCCTGTTCATCAATTTCTCCAAACTCTGAGCCAAATTCTTTTTGTAATTATTGGTTTCACAATGGATTTGTAACTGCAAGTGGTGAAAAAATGTCAAAATCACTTGGAAATATAAAACTAGTTAATGAAATTCTTAAAAAATATGATGGTTCGATTATAAGGTTTAGTTTGCTGACATCTCATTACAGACAACCTTTAGATTGGTCTGAGGATATCCTGAAGCAATCAAAAAAAACATTAATCAAGTTTAAAAGAATAATAGAGAGTAGTGAACCAATTGATAGTGCAAATAACCCAAAAATTAGAAAATATTTTGATGATTTCTTAAATGCAATTTATGACGACCTTAATACCCCAAAGGCATTGGGAATATTAAATAAATGGTTTGAAGTTATTAAAAAAAGTAGGTCAACAGAAAAACAATATATTCTCGCCTCAATAATTAAAGGTTTAGAAATTTTAGGGGTAAATTTGACAAAAATTAAACCTACACTCTCACAGGTTGATAATACCCTGCAGAGTAGAATTCTAAAAATGATTAATGAGAGAGATGAAGCCAGACAGAATAAGGATTTTAAAAAAGCAGACATAATTAGAGAGAAATTGAAAAATCTAGATATCGAAATTGAAGATACTGTAAAGGGGACAATTTGGAGGAAGAATGATTAAAAACCCACTAAATCATTTAATGATTTTATCGATAAGATTTTATCAATATCTAATTTCCCCGATATTAGCCTCAAATTGCAGATATATTCCCACTTGCTCAAATTATTCTATTCAGGCATTTAAAACTTATGGTTTTTTTAAGGGAATTAAACTCACAATTCTTAGAATAACTAAATGCCATCCATTTGGTGGAAGTGGTTATGATCCTGTTATGGTTTCAGATAAAATTTGCATTAAAAGAATTTCTTTAAGTTTGATCAGAAAAAAGAGAATGCAAGAACTTTATCGGGGATTACCGGTAATTTATTCTAGTTATAAAGAAGATAAGAGTCAGTCAACGATTCACCTTGGTTTATTTTTAAATAAAGAATTAATTACTGGATTAACATTAATAAAAAATAAAATTAATAAAGATGACCCTTCTTCATTTCAAATAAGAGGAATGTTTACTATCAGTTCATTAGCCAAAAAAGGATACGGTTCAAAATTAATTAACTATGTAAAAAAGAAATTTTTAAAAAAAAATACTATTTTGTGGTGTAATTCTAGAAAAAAAGTTATTGGTTTTTACAAAAAAAATGGTTTTAAAGAATTAGGAAATTTTTTTCTAGTAAAAGGTATCGGAATTCATAAAAAATTACTTATAATGTCGGAATGAAGAAGAAAAAAGAATTTAATGTTTTTGGTAATGAATTAAAAAAATGTTCAATTAATCCTTTGACGGGCTTTTTAAGAGACGGGTGTTGCTCCTCGCCACCAAACGATATTGGAAAGCATATTATTTGCGCAGTTGTTACAGAAGATTTTTTGAAATTTTCACTTGAAAAAGGAAATGATCTTATAACACCTAGAGAAGAATTTTCATTTCCTGGGCTGGTTGATGGTGATCGATGGTGTTTGTGCTTAGATAGATGGATTGAGGCACATGACAATAATTGCGCTCCAAAAATAATTCTGGAGTCGACTAATAAAGAGGTGCTAAAAAAAGTGAAAATTCAAATTTTAAAAAGATTTGCAATAGATTTAAACTAAATCTAATATCATCAAAATGAAAAATTTATTAATAGTTTCCTCAACAAGAAATTCAAATTACGAGTTATCCCATGATATAAAAGATTTTTTTGATAAAAAAACTGGTCTTTCATGTGAGGTAATTTCTTTAGAGGAGTTTAACCTCCCGCTTTACACTCCAGGTCTAGAAGAAACTTTCAAAAATTCAGATTCATTCCCGGAAGATATAAAAAAAGTTAAAGATCTTTTAGTTTCATCTGATGCGTTAATATGGTGTAGTCCCGAATATAATGGAGGAATATCTCCAATTCTTACTAATGCGATAGCTTGGATTAGTAGAGCAACTGAAGACTGGAAAGATGGATTCAAAGGCAAGCATTCCCTTATATGCACATCATCTGGCGGAAATGGTATTAATTTTATAAAAGGCTTTAAATTACAACTTGACTATTTAGGTGCTCAAGTAATGGATAAATCAATTATTAAAACTAAGAAGAAAGATATTGAAAAAAATGAATTTTTAGAAATTCTTGGAAAATTTTATAAAGAAATTTCCTAAATAATAATTTTTTTATGTCGTTAACTGATATGCAAGCTTGCTTTCCATTAACTGCAAAAAAGGGGTGTTTACACCCCTTTTTTTTTATAATTAAATGTATATAACTAATTTATGAGTAAAAATTTATTTGATTTATTCGTGATTGGTGCAGGCTCTGGAGGAGTTAGAGCAGCAAGAATAGCCTCTACAAAAGGTTTAAAAGTAGGATTAGCTGAAGGTTGGGATTTGGGAGGCACCTGTGTGAATAGAGGGTGTGTTCCAAAAAAACTCTATTCATTTTCTTCACATTTCTCTGATGATTTTGATTTAATGAAATCTTTTGGTTGGTCATCTTCAAAAATAAAATTTTCCTGGAAAAGTTTGATTAAAAATAAAAAAAATGAAATTTTGAGGCTTAATAATGTTTATGATTCTTTATTGAAAAAATCCGGCGTAAAAATATTTAAAAATTATGCAGCTTTTCTGAATAAAGACTCATTAATTGTTGGAAAAAAAACTGTTTTTTCAAAGAACTTTTTAATTGCTGTAGGTACTAAACCAAAAAGAATGAATTTTTCAGCTTTAAAAAGTATAAAAACATCTGATGATATATTTGATATTAAAGAATTACCTAAGAAGTTATTAATTCTAGGGGGTGGTTATATCGCTGTTGAATTTGCTTCAATTTTTAATGGTCTTGGGGTCAATACAAAAATATCTATTAGAGGCAAACAGATTCTAAAAGGTTTCGATCATGATATGGTTGAAAATCTTATGAATCAAATGCAAATTAAAGGTATCAAATTTGAATTAGAAAATTTTCCGACTGATATCTACAGAAAAGGTAAAAAATTCATAGTTTGTTTTAGAAATGGAAGTTCGGATGAATTTGATTTAGTTCTCGAAGCAGTTGGAAGAGAACCAAATCTTGATAAGATAAACTTAGGGAATGTGAATGTTAAAGTAAATGAAAATTCTTCAATAATTGTAGATAATTATTTCAGAACATCACAAAAAAATATTTTTGCAATCGGCGATGTAATAGATAAGATTCAATTAACTCCAGTAGCTATTGCAGAAGCAATGAATGTTGTACACAATTTACAAAGTAAAAAAAAAATAAAATTTAATTATCAAAATGTTCCGACAGCTGTATTTACCAATCCTAATTTTGCATGTGTTGGAATGACCGAAGAAACTGCAAGAAGAAAAGTTAAAAATGTAAAAGTTTTTACTTCAGAATTTAGACCTCTCAGATTTTCAATGTCAAAATTAAAAGATAAGGTATTTGTTAAAATGATAATTAACTCAAAAAATGAGAAGATTCTCGGCTTGCATTATATCGGAGAGAGTGCAGCAGAAATAATTCAAGGTTTTGCGATTGCTATTGTTAATGGACTAACAAAAAGTGAAATTGATAAAACAATAGGAATCCACCCAACCAGTGCAGAGGAAATAGTAACTTTAAAAAACTGGAAGTAAGTAATTAAAAAATTGTAATTTAATCAATAATTATTATAAGTAATCTTAGAACTATGAAAGAAAAATGGAACCCATACACTTGGCAAAAAAAAGTTGCCTTACATCAGCCTGATTATCAAAATAAAGTTGAGCTTGATAAAGTTGTCAAAAGGATGAAAAAACTTCCTCCTCTTGTATTTGCTGGCGAAGTAAGAGATTTGAAAAAAGAATTATGTAAATGTTCAGAAGGTAAGGGTTTTTTACTTCAAGCTGGTGATTGTGCTGAGAGTTTTGCTGAATTTAATCCAAATTATATAAGAGACACATTTAGAGTCATTATGCAAATGGCAGTAATACTATCTTTTGCATCAGGTGTACCAGTTATAAAAATTGGGAGACTTGCTGGTCAGTTTGCTAAACCTAGGTCATCACCTGTTGAAGAAAAAAATGGAAAAAAACTTCCAAGTTATCTGGGAGATATGATAAATGCAATTGAATTTAACGAAAAATCACGTATTCCTGATCCACTAAGGATGATTCAGGCTTACAATCAAGCAGCATCAACCCAGAATCTTTTAAGAGCTTTTGCCTATGGAGGATATGCAGACCTTTCAACCATACAGAATTGGAATCTAGATTTTGTCAAAAAATCAAAACAAGGTTCAGATTTTAAACTCTTAGCTAATAGAATCTCTGAATGCTTAAACTTTATGGATGCTTGTGGAATTAATAATAAAAGTGTAAGACAATTGTCTGAAACTAATTTTTTTATTTCCCATGAAGCTTTACTTTTGCCATATGAGTCAGCTTTTACAAGAGTAGATAGTACGACGGGGTCGTGGTACAATGTTTCTGCTCACATGGTATGGATTGGAGATAGAACAAGGAAATTAAACGGAGCTCACATTGAATTTTGTAAAGGCCTCAGTAATCCTATAGGAATAAAAGTAGGACCCTCAGCAGATCCAGATGAATTGGTAAAAGTTATAGAGACATTAAATCCATTTAAAGAAAATGGAAAGATAGTTTTAATAGTTAGAATGGGTTCAAATGATATTGACAAGTTTTTGCCAAGAATTATTACCAAAGTTGAGAAAAAGAAAATAAATGTAGTTTGGTCTTGTGATCCAATGCATGCTAATACCGAAAAATCAAAAAGTGGTTATAAGACAAGAAATTTTAGAAATATACTTAATGAGGTTAAGTCATTTTTTAAAGTACATAAAAAAATGGGAACTTATGCAGGTGGAATACACCTGGAAATGACTGGTCAAAATGTAACAGAATGTATTGGAGGTTTGCAGAAAATTTCAGATAAGGATCTTAGTAGTAGATATCATACACATTGTGACCCTAGATTGAATGCATCACAATCTATCGAATTATCTTTTCTGATTGCTTCCTATTTGAAAAATCTTAAGTAAAATTAAACACGGAGAATCGAAATAAAATTTTTTCTATTACAAAAGAATACAACTGTTGGAGATATCGAGAAAAATTTTGTAATACTTAAGAAATCATATGAAAGAGCCTGTAAAAAAGATTGTGATTTCTTTTTGACCTCGGAATTATCACTTACTGGCTATCCTCCACAAGATTTGCTTTTAAGGGAGGATTTTATAAAAAAAACCGAACTTTATAAAACCAAGCTAATATCTTTATCAAAAAATAAAAAAACAATAATAGTTCTTAATGTCCCTAATAATGAAAAAGGTAAGTTATATAACTCTCTATTTTTGTTTAGGAATGGATCTATTGTTTTCAAAAAAGATAAATCAATACTTCCTAATTATGGAGTATTTGACGAAAAGAGATATTTCAAAACTAATGGGGTTGATAAGGATTTTTTTATTTATAAAGAAAGTAAGATAAAATTTTTGATATGTGAAGAAATGTGGTCAGATGACTACATGTCACACAATAAAAAAAATTGTGATTTTGTAATTTCTCTTAATGCGTCACCATTTGAATTGAAAAAATTTAATATTCGTAAAAAGATAGCTAAAAAAAATATTCAAAATTATAATTCTAATCTAATCTATTTGAACTTGGTAGGGTCACAGGACGATCTAATATTTGATGGTGGTTCATTTGTTATGAACAGAAAAGGTCAAATAGTTTTTCAAGGTAATTTTTTTAGTGACGAAGAATACATTGTAAGTGAAAATGAAATTAATTGTTTTAAACCTAGTAAAAAGAAATTTGATGAATTAGAAAATTTATACAGTGCCTTGGTCTATAGTTTGAGAAATTACATGCACCAAAATAGATTCAAAAAAGCTATAATAGGCCTTTCGGGAGGAATTGATTCGGCGTTATGTTTAATGATTACAGCAGATGCATTAGGAAGTGAAAATGTTAATTCTTTTTTTCTACCCTCAACATATACTTCCTCTGAAAGTAAAAAAGATGCATATCAGCTAGCAAAGAAATTAGAAATTGATCTCAAAGATATATCGATTGAATCAATGAGAAAAAAAATTTTAAATGAACTTAGTTTTTTGTTTGAAGGTTTGCCCCAAAACATAACAGAGGAAAATATTCAATCTAGAATCAGAGGACTTATTCTTATGGCAGTATCAAATAAATTTAATTCATTATTAATCGCTACTGGAAATAAATCTGAATTGGCTGTGGGTTATTCAACTCTTTATGGAGATATGTGTGGTGGATTCTCACTTATCAAAGATATATATAAATCTCAGGTAGTTCAATTAGTAAAATGGAGAAATGAACATTTACTCGATAATTTTAAGATCAGAGAAACCAATGTGATTTCCAACAATATCATATGCAAAGAACCGACTGCAGAATTAAAACCAAACCAAAAAGACTCGGATACTCTCCCAAATTATGATATTCTAGATAAGATACTTGAGCATATAATTGATAGAAGGAGTGATATTTCATCGATTATGAAGTCAGGCTTTAGTAAAAGAACAATAAAAAAAGTCTGGAAAATGGTAAAAAATTCAGAATATAAGAGGTATCAAAGTGCAATAGGGCCAAAGGTTTCACAAATGTCCTTTGATAAAGATCGAAGATTTCCACTAACTAATAAGTTTGTCATTTAAAATGTTAAGATTTGCACCAAGTCCTACGGGTTTTATGCACATTGGGAATGCCAGAGTTGCTGTACTAAATTATTTGTACGCAATGAATAAAAAAAAAAAATTTTTTCTGAGGATTGATGATACTGATAGAGATAGGTCAAAGAATGAATTTGTTGATGCGATATTGGAAGATCTATCTTGGTTAGGAATTAGATATGAAAAAATTGTTAAACAATCAGATAGATTTAAAAAATATGAAGAATCATTTAATTTTTTAAAAAACAAAAATTTAATATATCCTTGTTTTGAAACTGCGGAAGAGCTTTCTTTAAAAAGGAAAGTTCAACTAAAACTTGGAAAGCCTCCAATTTATGATAGAGAAGCTCTTAAACTTTCAAGAACTCAAATTTCTTCACTTGTAAATTCTGGAAAACATCCTCATTGGAGACTGAAATTAGATGATGAACCAATTGAATGGGAAGATGAAATACATGGAAGAATAAAGTTTGATCACTTATCAATCTCCGATCCTGTTTTATTTAGATCAGATGAAATGCCTCTTTTTACCATCACATCTGTGGTTGATGATATTGAGTTTAATGTAACTAATATTTTAAGAGGTGATGATCATATAACTAATACAGCTGCTCAAATAAAATTATTCAAATATTTTGGGTCATCAATACCAAGTTTTGCTCATTTCCCACTAATGCGATCGAGGTCAGGGCAGGGGTTATCAAAAAGATTCAATTCCTTTTCAATAAGAGAATTAAGAAAAAAAAGAATAATTCCTTTAATACTTATAAACTATCTCCAAAAAATTGGCTCAAGTTCATCAATTGATAATATTGAAATTTTGGAAAAATTGATTCAAAAATTTAATATTAACACTTTCTCTAAAAATTCAGTTTTATTTAATGGTGAAGATTTGGATAGATTAAATTCAAAACATATAAAAACCCTTTCTACCAATGACTTAAAAAAAATTGCTAAAATTAGTATTGATGAGAAGTTTTGGAAAATTATAAAACTAAATATAGATAATTTTGATGATATTGAGAAATGGAAAAAAATTTTAACCAGCAATCATATTAAACAAAAAGTAAAAGTTGGAGAAAATTTATTCAATTTAATAAAAAAAAACCTACCTGAACGAATTGATTCAAATACATGGAGTCTTTGGACAAAGACAATTTTAAAAGAAGTTGATATCAAACCAAAAGAATTGTTTGTGAAAATAAGAATGATGTTAACCGGAAAAAGTTATGGACCAAGTATGAATGAATTATTAACATTATTTTCTAGGAAAGAAATATTAAAAAGGATTAGCAATAATTGTGAGCAATAAAGAAATTAAAATATATGATTCTACCCTCAGAGATGGTGCACAAACAAAGGGTATAAACTTTTCTTTAGATGACAAAATCAAGATTTTTAATGCTCTTTGTGACATTGGAGTTGATTATATTGAAGGTGGATGGCCTGGAGCAAACCCTACAGATGATAAATTCTTCAAAATGATGAAGAGTTCAAAAAAATCTAAGTTAGTTGCTTTTGGTATGATGAGAAAGAAAGGTAAGAGTTCTAAGAACGACCCAGGACTTAATGCAGTATTAAATTCTGGGGTATCTTCGGTATGCTTGGTAGGAAAATCTTGGGATTTCCATGTAAAAAATGCTCTTAATGTAAAACTTTCAGAGAATTTAGATATGATTAGTGAATCTATAGATTATGCTTCAGAAAGACTTGATGAGGTAATGTTTGATGCAGAACATTTCTTTGACGGCTTTAAAGCTAATCCAAATTATAGTCTTGAATCCATTCAAAGAGCATATGAATCGGGGGCAACTTGGATAATTCTTTGTGATACAAATGGAGGAACTTTACCATTTGAACTTGAATATATAATTGGTGAGGTTAAAAAAATTATTCCAGAAAATATCTTGGGGGTACATTTTCATAATGATACGGATAATGCTACTTATAATTCATTAGAGTCGGTCAGAAATGGTGTGAAACAGGTTCAGGGAACATTTAATGGTTTAGGTGAAAGGTGTGGAAATGCAAATTTAGTCAATGTTGTAGGAAATCTTGTTCTTAAGATGGGATACAAATGTAAGCTTAAAGGAAAAATTAAAAAACTTACAAGTTTAAGTAGATTCATAGATGAAACATTGAATAGGCAACCTTCAAGAAACCTTCCATTTGTTGGAAGTTCTGCATTTGCTCATAAAGGTGGACTTCATATTTCAGCAGTTGAAAAAGATCCAAAATGTTATGAACACATAGACCCGTTAAGTATAGGAAATGAAAGATCGTTAGTTGTATCAAACCAATCGGGAAAAAGTAATGTAGTTAATAAACTTAAAAAATTTAAAATAGAAATTAATGGGAAAGAAAAAAAGATCCTTGAGTTTCTTGATCTGGTTAAGAAACAAGAATTTCTTGGTTATGCATATGATGGAGCTGAGGCAAGTTTTGAATTATTAGCGAGAAGAAAATTTCATAAATTTAAAGAATTTTATAGTCTTGAAAGTTTTAAAGTGTCAGATGCAAAAAGAAAAGATCCAAGTGGTGAATTTCATCCATCCTCAGAGGCAAAGGTTAAAATTTTTGTTGGAAAAAAAAGTTTCAATAGTGAATCTGCTGGCAATGGACCTATCCACGCACTGGATAATGCTCTCAGAAAAGCCTTAACAAAGTACTATCCAAAATTAAAGGGATTAAATTTGGTAGATTACAAAGTTCGAATATTAACTCCCCAAGACGGCACAAAAGCTCTTGTAAGAGTAAGAATTGAATCATCTAATAATTTTCATACCTGGTCAACTATTGGAGTTTCATATAATGTTGTTGATGCATCATATATTGCATTACATGACAGTATTACTTATCATCTACTTAAATCTTAAAAAAATTAATGTCATTAAAAAAAAATTTTTTTGAAGTGGTTCTCGTTAATACACAACTCCCTGAGAATATGGGAGCAGTAGCTAGATCAATGCTAAACTTTAATTATGAAAAATTAAGAGTAGTTAATCCAAGATTTAGTTTGGAAAACGAGAAGATAATTCCTTTGGCTGCTGGTGCAGATAAAATAATAAAAAATATTAAAAAGTATGATCATTTTGAGGATGCAGTTAGAGATTTTAATATTCTTATAGCAACAACAAATAGATTAAGATCTATAAAAAAAAAAGAGATAACCTTTTCAAATTTAGCAAAACTTATAAAGACAAAAAAAAAAGTTGGGGTAGTCTTTGGTCCCGAGAATAATGGATTAGATAATGATCATCTTGCTGTATGTGATTATTTCATTAGAATCAAAACTAATCCATCTTTTTCATCATTAAATCTATCTCATGCTGTGATAATTGTATGTCAAAAAATTTATGAAAAACTATGCATTGATCTCAAATCTGAGAGAGCAAAACAATTTAAAAACGATTTTGCAAAAAAAAGTGAACTTTTTGGTTTTTATCAAATACTCGAAGAAAAACTTGATGAGTCGAATTTTTTTTTGGTTAAGGAGAGAAAAAAAATTACTCTACAGAAAATAAAAAATATTTTTGGAAAGATTAATTTATCATCTAAGGAAATTAAAACATTAGTGGCTATGTTAAGAAATTTAACCCAATGATCATTTAATTAATTGCAATTGACATAAAAAAATATAAAAGTATATTTCTCTTAAATATGACTAGAATTCTTAAAGCTAAATATAAAATTGATAGAAAACTTAGATGTAATCTATGGGGAAGGCCTAAAAGTCCTTTTAATAGAAGAGATTATCCACCAGGTCTCAATGGTCAAAATAAAAGAAAAAAACCATCAGATTTTGGTGTGCAATTAATGGCAAAACAAAAATTGAAAGGTCATTACGGTTATATGACTGAAAAACAGTTTAGAAACACCTTTTATAAAGCTGCAAAATTAAAAGGTAATACAAGTGAAAATTTAATAGAACTTTTAGAAAGAAGACTTGATGCCACAGTTTATAGAATGAAATTTGTTACAACAATATTTGCTGCAAGACAATTTGTGAGTCATGGACATATTCTGGTAAATGGAAAAAAGGTAACAATACCCTCTTATAGCCTTAAAGATGGAGATATTATTGAAGTTAATAAAAAGAGTAAAGAAATACCCATTGTCCTAGAGGCTATTAGTTCTACTGAGAGAGATACACCAGAATACTTATCAGTTGATTATGATAAAATGAAAGGTACTTTTCTTAAGGGCCCCAAGCCTGATGAAGTCCCTTATCCAGTTATTATGGAACCAAACCTGGTTATCGAATATTATTCAAGATAACCCTTAAACTAAATTTATTTTTATAACACTATTTTATCAAAACAATTTAACTGATAATCTGAAAAAATGGGTTTATCAGCTTTAATAATTGCTAGAAATGAAGAAGAGAAAGTTGAAAATACCCTTAAATCCATTAGATTTTGTGATGAAATCGTCGTTGTTTTAGATAGATCATCAGATAGTACAAAGAAAATATGTAAAAAATACACAAAAAAGGTTTTTTCAGGTTCATGGGTTTGTGAAGGCAAAAGAAGAAATTTTGGTATCAAAAAATGTTCACAAAGTTGGGTGTTCGAAATAGATGCAGATGAAGTTGTTAGTTCAGAATTATCAGAGGAAATACTCAATAAAATAAATTCAAATAATTTTGACTATTTTTTTATACCCATGATAAATTATATTGGGAAAAAATCTGTTAGATACGGATGGATGGCTTGTTTGGCACCAGATGGAAAGTTTTGTTTATTTAAAAAAAAATCTAAAAAATGGTTGAGCGGACTGGTTCACCCAAGCTATCAATTAATTGGGAATAAAGGGCCAAAGTTAGAAGGGCATCTTATTCATAATATGTCTTCTAATATTTCACATCTTTTAAAAAGGTTTGATAGAAATACAACTTTAAGATCTAAAGAACTGAAGAAAAATGAAAACATAAAAAAGTTTTTTTCGATCAGAAAAATTTTTTCTAGGTTTTTTAAAAGTTTTTTTTCAAGGAAAGGATACAAGGAGGGGAAATTAGGCCTATTAATATGTTTGCTCAATGGAATCTATCCTTATGTTTCTGCATTGAAATCCCAGAAAGATTAGAAGCTAATTAGCTTTGATTTTATACTCTATTTTATGTTTGTTGAGTACATCTTGAATCTCACCATTTTCTGCAAGCTCTCTCAAAATGTCACATCCACCAATAAATTCTTTCTTCATGTAAATTTGGGGTATTGTTGGCCAGTTAGAAAAACTTTTAATACCCTCTCTAAGTTCGTTGTCTTCCAAAACATTAAAGCTAGAAAATTTTATTCCAAAGTAATTTAAAATACCAACAACATTAGCAGAAAATCCACATTGTGGAAAATCAGGTGTACCTTTCATAAATAAAACAACATCATCACTTTCAATAAGTTTTGTGATTTTTTCAGAAGTTTTTGCCATAGTTTTCTCCTAGTTAAATTTCCTTTGTGGTAAGCATTAATGCATGAAGTGTTGAACCCATATGTTTACCCAAAGCACTATATATTAGCTTGTGTTGGTCAATTTTTGATAATCCCCTAAATTCTTTAGAAGTTATCTTTGCGTGGTAATGATTGTTATCTCCTCTTAGGTCCTCGATTTCAATTTTTGCATCAGGAATTTTATTCTTTATCATTTCAGAAATTTGTTTTGATGATAGTGTCATTTTTTTAAATAATTATAGAACCAGGAGCTATTCATTTTTATAATTTCATCTAAAGATATTTGGAATAAATTTTTAAAATTCAAGGAATTACCTTTAACTTCACCAATTTCTTCAACTATAATATTATCTTTTTTAGCAATTTTTTTCAATTGTTTTTCATCATCTACTATTACAATATAACGAGATTGATCTTCACCGAACAACCATTTAACCGGATTATTATATTTTTCAGGGATTTTTATCTCAACTCCCATTTTACTTCGTATACATAATTCTGATATTGCTAAACAAATCCCCCCCTCCGAGACATCATGACAACCGATTATAATTTTAGTTTGTCTGATTAATTTCTTGAGAAAATTGCCGTTTTTTATTTCATTTTTGAAATTTATTTTTGGAGGACTACCATGCATTAAATTATTAATTTGATAAAAAATTGATAATTCAAGATGGCCTGATGTTTTTCCTATTACAAAAACCTTTGCACCTTTTTTCATTTTAAGGCTTTTTACATAAGAGATTTTTTCTATTAAACCAACTCCTCCAATTACGGGAGTAGGGAGTATAGAATTACTATTTGTTTCGTTATACAGAGAAACATTTCCCGAAACAACTGGATAATTTAGTTTTGTACAAGCATTTTTAATACCTTTAATTGCTTCTTTGATTTCATACATAACTTCTTTTTTTTCGGGGTTTCCAAAATTTAAATTATCTGTAATTGCTATTGGATTAGCGCCTGATGCAATTAGATTTCTCCATGATTCAGCAACAGAAATTTCTGCTCCAAGTTTAGGATCAGATTTACAAAAAATTGGATTGCAATCGCATGTTATACCAATTGCTTTGTTAGTATTGTGAATTCTGATAACAGCTGCATCAGATTCCTCAGATGAATGAATTGTGTCACACATTACTGAACTATCAAACTGGCGATATATCCATTCTTTAGACGAATGATTAGGGCTTGATAAAATTTTAATCAAAGATTCTTTTGGGTTAGGGTATAATTTAATTTTAATCTTTGGACTTTTTTTTTTTCTCTTCAATGATGGACGATCATATTCAGGGGCTGAATCAGCAAGTGGTTTTATAGGAAGGCAGGCTACTTGTTTGTTATTAAAGAATAATTCCATTTGTCCTGTGTCAGTTATTTTACCAATTTCGACAGCATCTAACCCCCATTTTTTAAAAATATCAAAAGTCTGTTTTTTTCTATCAGGCTTAATTATCATCAGCATTCTTTCCTGAGTTTCTGATAACATTATCTCATAAGGAATCATATTTTTTTCTCTACATGGCACTTTGTCGAGAAATAACTTCACACCGCAATTACCTTTAGATGCCATTTCAAAAGATGAGGAAGTTAAACCTGCAGCACCCATATCTTGAATTGCAATTATTGAGTCATTTTTCATTAATTCAAGACATGATTCCAATAATAACTTTTCAATAAATGGGTCTCCAACCTGCACTTGAGGTCTTTGGTTTGATGAATTGGTGTCAAATTCTGCAGATGCCATGGTTGCGCCGTGGATTCCATCCCTTCCAGTTTTAGAACCAACATAAATAATAGGATTACCTATTCCTTTGGCAATGGAGTAGAAAATTTTTTTCTTATTAACCAATCCAACACACATTGCATTAACCAAAATATTTTTATTATAACTTTTGTTAAAAAAACACTCTCCACCAACTGTTGGGATACCAACACAATTGCCATAGTCACCTATACCTTTAACAACTCCTCTCAAAAGGTTTTTTGTTTTTGGATTAGATGGATCTCCAAATCGCAGGGAGTTAAGGTTTGCGATGGGTCTGGCTCCCATAGTAAAAACATCTCGCATGATTCCTCCAACACCAGTAGCCGCACCTTGATAAGGTTCGATAAAGGAAGGGTGATTATGACTTTCCATCTTAAATACTATTGCATCGTTATTTCCGATATCAATTATTCCAGCATTTTCACCAGGACCACATATAACTCTTTCTCCTTTTGTGGGGAGAGTTTTTAACCATTTTTTTGTAGACTTGTATGAGCAATGTTCACTCCACATTACTGAAAAAATCCCAAGCTCAAGCAAATTTGGTTTTCTATTTAAGATTTTTATTATTAAACTGAATTCCTCATCAGATAATCCATGATTCTTAATTAATTGCGAAGTTATAACCTCTTTTTTCATATTATTTCTCGGATACTTTTAAAAAAATCAATTCCATCTTTGCTAGTATTTTTTTCTACAGCTCTTTCAGGATGAGGCATTAAACCTAAAACATTTTTTTCTTTATTAATAATTCCTGCAATATTTTTAACAGATCCGTTTGGATTATTAAATTCATCAACTTTTCCGAGTTTCGATGAATATTTAAAAACTATCTGATTATTATCCTCAAGTTTTTTGAGACCACTTTCGTCAATATGGAAATTACCCTGAGAATGGGCTATAGGAAAATTTAAAATAGAATTTAGATTAAGGTTTTTTAAGAACTTATTTTTATTATTTACAACTTTAAGAAAAGTTTCTTTGCACTTAAAAAGTTGTCCAAAATTTTTAATTAATGCTCCATCAAGTAATTTACACTCTGTGAGGATTTGAAAACCATTGCAGATACCAATGATTGGAACACCTTTTTTTGATAATCTGATTATCTCTTTAGTAGCTGGTGATTTGGTTGCTATTGTTCCAGCTCTGAGATAGTCTCCAAAAGAAAAGCCTCCAGGAAGAAAGATCATATCAGTTTTTTTTATATGATATGTTTTATGCCAAACTAATTTGGGCATCACCCCCATGCATTTGTTAATTGCCACCATAAGATCTCTATCACAATTTGAACCCGGAAAGATTATAATTGAAATATCTTTTTTTCCTGCCACTAGTAACTTACTTTTTAATAATTTTAAAATTTTCTATCACAGGATTTGATAATAGATCTTTGCTTATTTTTTCTATCTGAGAGAAATAATCTTGATTAGTATCAACCTCTATATCAAAAAATTTGCCTTTAACAATATTTGTGATTGGTTTGTAACCCATACTAGTTATTGTTTGTTTAATTGCCTCTGCCTCGGGATCTAATATACCTTTCTTGAAATTTACATAAACTCTAAAAATCATTTTTCAAAACCTTTTTAAATTCCTTTTCAGATAAAACACCAAGTCTGTAGGCAACCTCTTTATAAGCTTTATCAACTTTTCCAAGATCTTGTCTAAATCTATCTTTATCGAGTTTCTCATTAGTTTGCATATCCCATAATCTACAGTTATCAGGACTGATTTCATCTGCGAGCATAATTGTACAATCATGATTTTCCCATAATCTTCCAAATTCTAATTTAAAATCTACCAGCCTTATTTTTTGAGAGTAAAAATAACCCGTTAAAAAATCATTAATTCTTGCTGAGAGTGAAATTATTTCTTCAAGTTCATTATGCGTTGCCCATTCGAAAGCAATTATATGTTCCTCAGAAATAATTGGATCATTTAATTTATCATCCTTTAAATAAAACTCTATAATTGGCCTTGATAATATTTTTCCTTCCTCTATTCCTAGTCTTTTTACTAATGAACCTGTAGCAATATTTCTTACAACTACTTCAATTGCAATGATTTCTAACTTTCTGATCAGTTGTTCTCTCATATTTAATCTTTTAATGAAGTGATTTGGGATATTAATATCTGTAAGTCTTGTCATTAATAATTCAGATATGAAATTATTGATTACCCCTTTTCCCGGTATTACCCCCTTTTTTTTATTATTAAAAGCAGTTGCGTCATCCTTGAAATATTGTATTAAAGTATTAGGGTCTTTCCCTTTATATATAACTTTAGCTTTTCCTTCATATATTTTTTTTTTCATTTTTTACCCAACACTTTTTTGAAAATCTTTTCTATATTTTTTAGATGATAATTTAAGTCGAAAATTTCTTCTATTTCTTTGTAGTTAATATATTTTTTGATTTTACCGTTTCTTTTTAAAAGAGTTTTAAAGTCAATATTTTTTTCCCATGAAACCATTGCAACACTTTGAACTATCTCATAAGCCTTTTCTCGAGACATACCTTTTTTTATTAAAAGAAGTAAGACTCTTTGAGAATTATAAAGTCCCTTTGTTTTTTTTAAATTTTCTAGCATACTCTTTTTATTTACAACCAAATTCTTTATTACCTCTTTCATTCTATTTAAAGCAAAATCAAGTAAGATTAAACTTTCAGGGCAAATAATTCTTTCTACAGATGAATGTGATATATCTCTTTCGTGCCAAAGAGCAATATTTTCAAGTGCTGGAATAGAATTAGATCTTAAAACTCTTGAAATGCCTGTTAGATTTTCTGATAAGACAGGATTTCTTTTATGTGGCATTGCTGATGACCCTTTTTGTTTTTTAGAAAAAAACTCTTCAACTTCTCTAATCTCACTTCTTTGTAGATGTCTAATTTCTATTGAAAGATTTTCAATTGAAGATGCTATTATTGCTATTGTTGAAAAAAGGGATGCATATCTATCTCTAGGTATTATTTGAGTTGAAACATCTTCTGATTTCAGTCCTAGCTTTTTTGCTACATAATCTTGAACTTTTGGGTTAATATTTGCGAAAGTCCCTACAGCACCAGAGATTGCGCATACAGAAATGTCCTTTTCAGCCTGAACGAACCTTTTATAGTTTCTTTCAAATTCGCAAAATTTACTTAACATTTTTAAACCAAAAGTAGTGGGTTCAGCAAAAATGCCGTGACTTCTTCCAATACAAACAGTTTTTTTATGATTAAGTGCAAGGCTCTTAATTTCATCGATAAGTCCTCGAAGTTCATTCTTAATTATTTTACATGATTGTTTTAGTTGAACTGAAAGAGTTGTATCAAGTATATCAGAAGAGGTAACTCCTTGATGAATAAACCTAGAATCATTTCCAATATATTCAGATAAATTTGTTAGGAAAGCTATAACATCGTGTTTCACTTCTTTTTCAATTTCATCAATCCTATCGATTTCAAATTTTGCTTTTTGTTTAATGTTTTTTAAAGCTGATGCTGGTATTTCGCCCTCTTTGGCTAGAGCTTCACAAATAAGAATTTCTATATCTAGCCATATTTGAAATTTATTTTTTTGTTCCCAAATTTTTGAGATTTCTTTTCTTGAATATCTTGGTATCATTAGCTTAAATATGGTGGAAAAAAAAATTTTTTTTCTGACAATGTGAAAATTTCATAGCCATTTTTTGTTACTCCGATCGTGTGTTCAAATTGGGCTGAAAGTGATTTGTCACATGTTACTGCAGTCCAGCCATCTGACAAAATTTTTATTTTAAAGTTTCCGGCATTAATCATTGGTTCAATTGTAAAAAACATACCCTCTGCAAGTTCAATTCCATCACCAGCCTCACCAAAATGTAGAATGCTTGGTTGAGAGTGAAAATCTTTACCTAATCCATGCCCACAAAAATCTCTAACAACTGAGTAGTTTTTTTTTTCAACAAAAGTTTGAATAGCATGCCCAATATCTCCTGTAGTATTTCCCGGCTTGACCTGTTCTATTCCTCTGAGCATTGCTTCATAAGTGGTTTCTACAAGTTTTCTTGCTTTAAGCTTTACTTCTCCAACATAAAACATTCTACTTGTATCACCATGCCAATCATTTAGTTTGGGTGTCACATCAATATTTAAGATATCTCCTTCATTTAGTATTTTTTCCCCAGGAATTCCATGACACACTACATGATTTACAGAAGTACATATTGATTTTGGGAAACCTTTATAATCTAGTGGAGCTGGAATAGCACCCCTTTTAACCTGAAAGTCATGACATAGTTCATTTATTTCAGAGGTAGAAATTCCAGGTTTTATATATTCAGTAATATAGTCCAGACAATCAGAAGCTAGCCTCCCAGCTTTCCTCATTCCTTTGAAGTCATCACTATTATGTAATTTGATATCGTTGGTCATAAAAAAAGAATAATGTATAGTAAAAAATATTAGACTCATAGTAAAGAAAATGAAAACAAAAAGAAAAAAGGCTGCAATTATTATAATTGGCAATGAGATTCTTTCAGGTAGAACACTTGAAAAAAATTCTAATTATATATGTAATCAACTCACTGAAATTGGTATAATATGTAAAGAAATTTCAATAATACCCGATGAAAAAAAAAAAATAATTGAGAAGGTAAATAATTATAGATTAAATTTTGACTATGTTTTTACCACTGGGGGTATTGGTCCCACGCATGATGACATCACATCAGAATCAGTCACTGCAGCATTTGATGATAAATTAGTTATTAATAAAGAGGCTAAAAGTCGTCTAGAAAACCACTATTCTGACGATTTATTTACAAAATCAAGACTGAAAATGGCTTATATGCCATCTAAAGCTAAACTAATTGATAATCCTGTAAGCATAGCACCTGGTTTTTTTATTGAAAATGTTTTTGTTTTCCCAGGTGTACCTAAAATTTTAGAAGTAATGTTATCAGAATTTTTAAGAACATTTGAAAAACAATCAAAAATTTTTAAAATAAATATTACAACCATCTTATCTGAAGGAATAATTGGTGAATATTTAACCTCTGTTCAGCAAACATTTAAAGATCTTGAAATTGGAAGCTACCCTTATTTTAAAAAAAATTCATTTGGTGTGTCATTACTGGTTAAAGGTGAAGACAAAAAAAAAGTAGATTTGGCAGGTAAATTAATAATAGAATTCCTTGAATCGAAAAATGGACAACCCAGGTTATTTTAATTTTTCTGCAATTAACTCTTTAGATTTCAAGTTAATTTGATTTTCAAAGATTTGTTTAAGATTTTTTTTTGTCCATTCCTCCATTTTTTCTTTAAAAATATTCTTTTTTTTTTCTATAATTTCTTTATTTTTTATATTTTTTGATTCAAGGTAATTTTGAAAATTTTTAAATTCAATATCTTTCCAGTTAGAATTTGTCAAAGTTTTTTCTTTCTCTCCATTCTTATTAATTTTTGGAATGATTGCTTTTTCAGATGGAGTTGAGCTGATATTTCTTACTTCATTTATTTTAAGTCTTGCGTCCTGAGCTTCAGTAATGAGTTCACTGATGGATTTTAATAGATCTTCAATTTTTTTTTCTTTGTTCATTAATACTTAACTAAAAGTTATGTTAGAATATAATTGAATTAATTTTGGATTATGTCAAATATTTCTTTTCAAGTTATACCTTTTGCTTTTTTATTTATTTTATTGATATTTTTGACAGCTATAAAAAGGAATGTTTCAAAAAAACAAATAAAAATTGATAAAGAGTATAATCTTGAAGATTTTGAAGATTTTTTAGAGGATTCTGAAAAAAAATTACTTGCACTAAGAGAATTATATAGGCAAGAATTAATAAATTTAGATGTTTATTCAAATAAAACAAAAAATATTGCTAATAGAATAATTAAAACAATTGGAAAAGATATAAATGAACTAGCTTATGATAAAAATAAACAAATATACAATCAGTTAAGGAATGATATCAAAATCAAAGCTAATAATATTTCAGATAAAAAAAGTGAAAAAAATATTGATAGTTTGATTAGCGCAGTTGATAAAAGAATTGAATCTGGGTTGAATTATGACGGATGATAATAAAGAAATTCTAGAAAGAGTAAAAAATTTAGTATCTGAAAAAAAACTAATAAAAAAAAAAAAAGTAAAGACAACATCTGAGGATTCTTTTAATGATCAGATTTTCCATAAAGAAATTAAGGAGTGGATTGATGAAAATGCAGAAAGAATTGCCAAGGAAATTATTAATGATAACCTCAAAAAAATTTTAAAATAAATTTCATTGTTAAATAGAAATTTCTAGTTCATATAAAAATAGTTTTATGTTAAATTCCGAATTTATTTTTATTTGTGCGAGCGTGCTGAAATTGGTAAACAGACAGGACTTAAAATCCTGCGGGCGGTAACGCCCTTGTGGGTTCAAGTCCCACCGCTCGCACCATCAAACAAAACTATTTTTCAGCAATTATGGTCCAAGAATATTTATGTCTATGAATTAACTCAAATTTTTTGAAGCCTGATTGCTTGAGTATATTTTCTAACTCTTCTTTCTTAAAATATTTAGCATAAGATGGGTTGAGCTGATCAAATATCATCAAATTTCTTTTTTTATATGAGCATTTATTAAAAATTCTTAACATATAGTTTCTCATTGGAAGTGGCATAATTTTACATAAAAAAATGTAAAGATAACAAGAGAGATTTAAAAAATGACAAATTATTCTTAAAACATTGTCTGGCAAGGCTATAGTAATTCTTCTTAGGTTGTTGAAAATTAATAAATATAATTCATTACCTTCACTTCCATAAACCCAACCTATAAACTTTCCTTTTTTTTTCAAAGAATTATAAATCTTTTGGCAAGCAATCTGATGGTCAGGTATATGATGAATCACACCCAAAGAAAATACATAATCAAACTTTTTTTCAAAATTTATTTCCTCAGCTTTTAAATTCAAAAAGTCAATTTTATTTGAAGGGTTGTTTTCTTTCGCTACTTTTATGCTTTTAGCAGGATCAACTGCAATAATTTGTTTTGGTTTAAACTTAAGCATGTGCCTGAGAACTCTTCCATTACCAACTCCCACTTCCATAATAATTTTATTTTTAACTTTATTTGGATCAAATGGTTTGAGCTGATCAATGAAGATATCTAATCCCCCCCAATAATCTTCTTCATCAATATTTTTGTAAAAAAGAAATTGGTCGCCAAATTCTTTAAATGATTCTTTATGGTCGATTTTCATTGTATTTTTTAATCATAAAGTTATAACTTTTAAAATATTAATTTAATTAATTATATCAACAAACTTTAAATAATTTTAAATTTTTAATATGCATACTAATCCTACATTATTTTTAAAATTATTATTTTTCTCATTCTTTATGACATTTAATAATTATTCATTGTCTGAAACAATTGAAAAAAAAATAGAGGAATTCTTACTAAATAATCCAGAGGTGATTTTAAAATCTCTAGAGAATTACGAAAAAAAAGTTGAAAGAAATGAGAAATTAAAAACAAAGAAAAATATTGAGTTTAATCAGAAAACTCTATTAGACTCATCTAATGGACTTTTTAGCGGAAATAAATCTGGCAGGAAAGTATTAATTGAATTTTTTGATTACAATTGCACATACTGCAAAAAAGCACATATAGACATAAAGAAACTAATAGCAAATGACCCTGAAGTTAAGATTATATATAAGAACTTCCCCATTTTGTCCGAACAATCTTTAAAACTCGCAAAAATTTCTGTATTGTTAGCAGACAAAAATACTAAACTTTTCAATGATTTTCATAATTTAGTAATTGAGCATAGAGGTATTGTTGATGATGAAAAGATTAAAAAAATTTTGTTAGATTTGGAATTAAACACCCAAGAAATTTTTAATGATCTGAAGAAAGAATATTTAGATAATGAGATAAAAAAAGATGTTGAATTAGCAAAAGTGCTTGGTCTTAAAGGAACGCCGGTTTTTGTAATAAATGATGAGGTAATTTTTGGTTATGTAGGATATGACGAATTATCCTCTAAACTAAACTTTTAGCAATAAAGAGTGTTTTTTTGCTCTGTTTTAAATTTTGCAGCAAAACCGTTGCTATAAAGGATTTTTTTCCCATACTGACTTAGATAAATATTATGTTTGACCAGTGCATCCATTTCTCTCAAATGTTTCTTTGTTTTTTGTTCATACTCTGAAAAAATGTTTTGATCATCCTGGACAATATGAATAAGTTCGTGTAGCAAAATTCCTCTGTGACAAACATCAGTCATAGGATCTAGATGCGTTGAGAGGTAAATTGTATATTTTGGTTTGATTGGTGTATAGGCTAAAATTTCACAATCTCGTCCACATGCAATTTCTGAAAGTTTTTCTTGTTCTAAAAATTCTATATTTGGCATTTGACTTGGATTTTTATAATCCGTATTACTTGTTATCCATAACAGTAATGCTAGTATTAACTCACTTATATTTTCAAATTTTTCCATAATATTAATTTAATGAATTGAAATGAAAAGTAAATTATTTAAACACATAATGCTTCCTGAAATGTACAAGTTAGATGTTGGTGATGGAAATGAGCTTTATTTAGAGGTCAGCGGAAAAAAAGAGGGTATACCAGCCATTTTTGTTCATGGGGGACCAGGAGGACATTGCAGAAGTGAACATCATTCTCTCTTTGATCCCGAGATCTTTCAATCTATAATTTTTGATCAAAGAGGATGCGGGAAAAGTACACCATATAGATCTCTTGAAGGTAATGATACAGATAATTTAGTCAGAGATATTGAAAAGATTAGAAATTTTTTAAATTTAAAAAAAATTCTAATTGTTGGCGGCTCTTGGGGAGCAACATTAGCTCTGAAATACTCCCTAACATATCCAAAAAATGTACTTGGTATTTTATTGAGATCTGTTTTTTTAGGAACAATGAGAGAAATTCAGTGGGCTTTCATAGATGGCCCAAGGATTTTTGCACCAAATTTGTACAATTTTTTTTTGACCCAGGTTGATCCTAAGAAAGATTTGATTGATACATATTATGAAAAGATTTGTAAGAAAAATTCCAAACTTCACTCCTGGATTTGGCATGATTACGAAAGAACTTTATCACAAATAAACCCTGAAATTTATGAATTCCAACAGAAAAGTCAAATTCTTAAACGTGAGGGGTTGCCCAACTCTCCTTTCATGGAACTTCATTATATAAAAAATCGTTTTTTTATGGAAGACAATCAAATTATCAATGAAACATCAAAAATATCAAACATTCCAGGTTATATTGTTCAAGGTAGGTATGACTTAATTTGTCCTCCTTCAAATGCATATAGGCTTCACAAGAATTGGAAAAATTCGAATTTAAATATTCTTAATACCGCTGGCCATTCTTCATCAGACGAGGGAGTGATAGACAATATGCTTGAAGGATTAAAAAAACTTGTTAGTCATATCTAGCTCATACAAAACATATTTATTTTTTTCTTTTCTTTTCATATACTCGAATATTTTTTTTTCTTTTTCTTTCATTAATTGATTTAAAGACCATATACAAGATCCTCTGATAATTGGGTTATCATTTTTAGATAATTTTTTTAGATATTTAATTAAACTTTTTTCTTCACTATTACCTGATGCAATGATTATGTTTCTCATAAAGCTGACCCACCCTATTCTTTTTATAGGAGAATCCTTAAAAAATTTTTTAAATTTCTTTTCACTAAACCCTAAAAAAAAACTTAATTCCTTTTCGTTTTTTGATGAGAGAAAATCTTTATTATTTGTTGGGGTTGAAAATTTATTCCATGGACAAACGGATAAACAATCATCACAACCATAGATTTTATTACCTATTTTTTTTCTGATTTTTTGAGGAAAAGGCCCTTTATATTCAATAGTTAAGTACGAAATACACCTCCTCGCATCAATTTTATATTCATCAATTAATGCTCCCGTTGGACATATATCTAAACATTTTCGACAATTTCCACAATTATCAATCGAGTTATTGTTCAAATTAAGTTTTATTGGTAAAAATATCTCCGCCAAAAAAAGCCAGGACCCAAATTCCTTTGAAACAAGATTTGTATGTTTGCCTTGCCAACCAATATCTGCCTTTTTTGCAAAGTATTTTTCTAATATAGGGGATGTATCGACAAACAACTTTGATTTAATTTTTAATTCATTAATAAGCCATTTCTGCATAAGGTTAAGTTTTTTAAATATAACATCATGATAATCTTTATTATTTGCATAAACACTTGCGTTAGCAATTTCTTTAAAATTATTTTTTAATAATGGGTTTGCTTTTGGTCCATAATTTAAGCCCAAAACCATTACTGTCTGAACCTCATCCCATATGATCTTGGGATCAATCTTTTTTTCAAAATGTCTTTCTAACCAATTCATTTCTCCGTGGCAATTATTTTCTAGAAATTCTTTAAATTTTTTTTTGGTATCCTCATCGACATGAGGTTTTGTGAAGCCTACAACATCAAAACCTAATGTCTTTGCTTTTTGTTTTATTTTTTCTTTTAATATCTGCATTTTTTTTTATGTTTAATAATATATATTAAAATGAATAGTAAAATAAAAAAAGCAATTGTACTTTTAAGCGGAGGACTGGATTCAACTGTGGTTTTATCTATCTGCAGGAATCTTAATATTTCAGTATATGCAATTTCATTTGATTATGGTCAAAGACATAAGATAGAATTGGAGTTTGCAAAATGGCAGGCTAAGAAATTCAAGTGCGTTTCTCATAAGATTTTTAAGATTGCTTCATTTGGTGGTTCAGCTTTGACAGATGATATAGATGTCCCAGTGAATAAAAATATTGAGGATATTCCAAAAGAAATTCCAATTACATATGTTCCAGGAAGAAATTTAATTTTTTTATCCTTTGCTGCGGGATATGCAGAATCTCAAAATATTGAAGAAATTTATATTGGAGTAAATTCAATAGATTACTCGGGATATCCAGATTGTAGGCAAGGGTTCATAGATAAATTTGAAAGCTTAATAAATATTTCAACAAAAAAAGGTTTGGAGGGAAAAAAATTTAAAATAAAAGCTCCATTAATTAATTTAAACAAAGAGGAAATAATTTTGATAGGAAAAAAAAATAATGTAGATTTTTCTAAAACATGCAGTTGTTATAATCCATCAAAAAAAAAGATGTGTGGGATTTGTGATTCGTGTCTATTAAGAAAAAAAGGTTTTGAGAATGCTGGGCTAGAGGAATAAAATTATATTATGTATAAAATCAAAGAAATTTTTAAATCAATTCAAGGTGAAGGTTTTTTTACAGGAAAGGATGCATTATTTGTGAGATTTTCTGGATGTAATTTATGGAATGGAATTATTAAAGATAGGAAAAATTCAATATGTAATTTTTGTGATACAGATTTCAGGGGGGTGGATGGTCCTTTCGGAGGAAGTTACTCGCTTAAGGATTTGATTTTTACTGTCGAAAAAATCTGGAATTTAAAATTTACTGTGGGAACAAAGTTTATAATCTTGACTGGTGGTGAGCCATTGCTTCAAGTTGATAAAAAATTATTACAAGCACTAAAAAAAAAGAATTTTTTTATAGCATTAGAGACTAACGGTACAATTAATACTAACTTAAAATTTGATTGGACATGCGTAAGTCCGAAAGAAAATGCTGAATGGAATCTTAAAACTGGTGATGAATTAAAAATTGTTTATCCTCAATACAGGTTTGATTTAAACAGAGTTTTAAAATTAAAATTTAAATATTTTTTTTTACAACCAAAAGAAAATATGAATAAACAAATTAATATACAAAAAACAATTAATTATTGTAGCTCACATAAACCATGGTTTCCAAGCTTTCAAATTCATAAAGCATTGGGGATTAGCTAAAATGATGATTTTCAAGAAATATTTTTTTGATGCAGCGCATTTTATGCCTAATTTCCCAAAAGATCATAAATATGGTAGAGTTCATGGGCATACATTTGAAGTAACTGTTAGAGTTAACGGAAATATTGATAATGAAAATAATTGGGTTATAAACTATGATGAATTAGATCAGTTCGTAACTCCTCTTTTAAAAATTTTAGATCATAAGATTCTTAATGATATAAATGGTTTAAAAAATCCTACTAGTGAAAATTTAGCCAGGTGGTTCTGGTTTAAATTAAAAAAGAAAATTAAGAATCTTGAAAGTATAGAAATTAATAGACCTAGGATTGGTGGATGTGTGTTCAAAGGAGATTAATCAAAATCTTCCTGTATAGGGACTAACATTAAGTTTTTCTACATAAACATTATCGGGTTTTTTACCATTCTGATAAAAGACATCTATTGGAATACCCCCTCTGGGATTCCAAAAACTTGCCACCCTTAACCATTTTGGCTTTATAAATTTTTCAATTTTTTTTCCAATTAGAATTGTACAATCCTCATGAAATCCACCAAAGTTTCTGAAAGAGAAGAGAAATAATTTGAATGATTTACTCTCCAAAATTAAATTTTTAGGAACATAATCTAAAATAACACAACCAAAATCTGGTTGTGATGTAATTGGGCATATGCTTGTTAGTTCTGGTGATGAAAATCTAATAACATAATCTTTGTTAGGATGAGGATTCTTAATACCATCAATTATAAAATCTTGGGGTGATTCAGGTATTTTAGACTTTGATCCAAGATATTCAGGTTTTTTGGTGGTTTTCATGGTATTTTAAATATCTATTTTTTATTTTTCTGAATTTTTTTTTTAATATAGATTCTCTAATTTCAGACATCATTTTTTTATAAAAAGCTATATTATGAAGGCTTAATATCATTGATGATAGAATTTCATTACTTTTTGTCAAATGATGAATATAGGATTTTGAAAAACTTTTGGAAACATAACAATCAATATTTTTATCTAAGGGACTTGAGTCATATCTAAATTTTGAATTTCTTAAATTTATTTCACCATATGTTGTAAATGCTCTTCCGTTTCTTCCGAATCTTGTTGGAAGAACACAGTCAAACATATCTACACCTTTTTCAACTGATTTGATTATGTCAATTGGACGACCAACTCCCATAAGGTATCTAGGTTTTTCAATTTTCAGATTTTCTAAAGTATCATCCAATACTTCTATCATTTCCAAGTGATTCTCACCAACTGAAAGTCCTCCAATTGCATAGCCATCAAAGTTAAAGTTTGTAAGTTCTTTAGAACAAAATTTTCTTAGATCTTTGTACATTCCTCCTTGAACAATTCCAAATAAACCAAACCCTTTCCTTTTTGAAAACTTTTTTTTACTTCTTTCAGCCCATCTAATAGTTAATTCCATAGATTCTTTAGTTCTTTTATAAGTAGCTGGATGTTCGGTGCACTCGTCTAAAACCATTGAAATAGTAGAGTTTAATTTTTGTTGAATTGTGATAGCTTTTTCAGGACTTAATTGATATTTTTTTCCATCTATATGAGACATAAAGTTTATTCCTTGCTCTGTAATTTCTCTTAACTTTGATAATGACCAAATTTGAAAACCACCTGAGTCAGTTAAAATTGGTTTTTCCCAATTCATAAATTTATTTAATCCTCCCATTTTTTTTATAAGATCCTCTCCGGGCCTAAGCATAAGGTGGTATGTATTAGCTAGAATAATTTCAATTTTGAGTTTGATTAAATCAGATGGAAATACTGATTTAACCGATCCTAAAGTCCCCACAGGCATAAAGACAGGTGTATTTATTCTACCATGAGCAGTCTTAATCAATCCAGCCCTAGCATATCCGTCATAATCTTTTATCAGAAATTCAAAATTTTCCATTTTTTCTCCAAATCAAACTCGCATCACCATAAGAAAAGAACCTCATTTTATTTTGTATGGCAAAGTTATATAATTCCATCGTTTTTTTTTTGCCAATTAGAGCATAAATAAGGAGTAATAGAGTTGATTTTGGTAAATGAAAATTAGTTATTATTCCATCTATAGAATTAATTTTCCATCCTGGTTTAATAAAAATGTTTGTTTCTCCATTAAAAGGTTTAATTTTCCCATCATCTTTTTTTGCTGATTCTAAAACTCTTAAAACTGTTGTGCCAACAGCTATAATTCTGCCACCTTTTTCCTTGATTTTATTAATTTGATCGGACGACTTTTTTGAAATATAGCCATATTCGTGATGCATCTGATGTTTATAAACATTGTTTGCTCTTACTGGTAAAAATGTTGCACCATTTATATGAAGCGTTACACAAATGAGCTTTATTTTCTTATGTTTAATTTTTTTCAATAATTTATTTGAAAAATGCAGACTTGCTGTTGGTGAAGCTACTGCACCATCTCTTTTAGCAAATACTGTTTGATAATCTCTTAAATCAGACTTTTGGACTTGTCTTTTTTTTGTGATGTAAGGGGGTAAAGGTATCAAACCAACAGATTTTAATTTTTTTTTAAATATACTAAAAGTACATAAAAATTTAATTATAAAACAATCAATATTATTTGATTTTAAAATATCAATTACTACGGCATTAAGGTTGCCAGGAAAAGACATTTGATCAGATATTTCAGGTCTTTTGTTGGATTTAATAAAAACACTCCAAATAACTTTGTCTTGGTCAATTATTTTATTTAAATTGACTACAACTTTTCTTTTTTTCACATTGCCTAGAAGATTAGCATTTATAACTTTAGTATTATTAAAGACTAGGGCATCATTTGGTTTTAGAAAATCAATAATTTCTTTAAACTCTATTATTTTGAATTCGTCTTCAACTAGTACTAGTTTTGACTCGTCTCTAGGTTTTTTTGGATACAAAGCTATCAGATCTTGAGGTAACTTAAAGTCTAGTTCTTTTAGAAGCATTTTTAATAGAGATGATTAATTGTTTTTTCAATGAATTTTTCACATTCAATTAATTGCTCCTCAGTCACAAATTCATTAGGTCTGTGAGCTTCATTTATACTTCCTGGACCACATACAACTGTTTGGAAGTTGGCTTGATTGAATACACCTGCCTCGGTACCAAAGCTTACAGTTCCAAGGGAGTTTGTTTTTAAATTTTTCAGAACTAATTCTATAATTTCTTCATTTTGTTTTGTTGAAAGTGGAGGAAAATCATTGTTTTTGACCATTCTAACAGAGCATTTTGGATTTTTGTTTTTCATTTTTGTTTCAAGAATCTTTATAAAGGTAGTAATTTTTTCTAATAATTTATCATAGTCTAAACTTGGTGTATCTCTGACTTCAAAATCCAGTCTGCAATCTTTTGGAATAATATTTACTGCAATCCCTCCTGAAATTAGTCCTATGTTAATTGTTGGATATGGCGGATTAAATCTTTTATCAATATTATTTTTCTTCAAATCATCTTGAAGTTTAACCAGATAGTTAATGAATTCTGAACAAAAATCTATAGCATTAACCCCATTATCCACTAGAGATGAATGAGATTCAACTCCAGTAAAAGAGACTGAAAAATTTTTTTTACCTTTATGTTGATTTATTAGTTTCATTTCTGTGGGTTCGCCAACAATACAAAATTTGGGTTTTGGCTTTAATTTTTTAAGGAAAGGGACTAATTTTTGAATTCCAATACAACCAATCTCTTCATCATAAGAGAGAACTAAATGTAATGGTTTTTTTATTTTCTGAATCTTTATTTTAGGAATAACTGACATTACAACTGAAATGAAACCTTTCATATCACAACTTCCTCTTCCATAAAGTTTATTTTTCTTTTTAGTTAGTTTAAATGGATCTGTTAACCATTTTTGTCCAATGGTTGGGACAACATCGGTATGCCCAGACAAGATAATTCCCCCGTTTCGATCAGGTCCAATTCTGCAATGAAGATTAAATTGTCCTTTTGATCCTTCTAGCAATTCTGATTTAAAACCATATTTCATTAAATAATTATTTATGAAATCCATCATTTTTCTATTGCTAGTTTCGCTAATTGTTGGATATGAAACTAATTTAGAGAGTATCTTCTCAAAATTCATAAAACTTAATTATTAAATTGTTCGTTAATTATTCTTTCCTCAAGATCATGACCTGGATCAAAAAGTAAATTCATAAAACATTTTTTGTCTAAGCTTATTTCTAATTTTTCAATATTATTGAACTCCAGGAAATCTGCCTCGGCTCTTACAGGTCTTCTTTTAGAGTCTAAAGATAGAAGGGTAATATGTACATTATTATCTAACAATGCTCCCCTCCACCTTCTTGGCCGGTAGGGGCTTATGGGTGTTAGTGCAAGGACTTGTGCTTCAACTGGTATGACAGGCCCTCTTAATGATAAATTGTAGGCTGAACTTCCTGCTGGAGTAGAAATCAAACAACCATCTCCAAGAAATTCCTCAATTCTTGTTTTATTATTAATTTGTATTTTTATTTTTGCTATTTTAGAACTATTTCTGATCATCGAAACATCATTAAAAGCAAGTCCCTCTTTAATTTTACCTTTAAGATCATAGCTTTTGATTTTTAATGGATAAAGTTTATATGGAATTGCTTTTGCTAGTCTTTTTTCAAGATTTTTTTCTGAATATTGATTCATTAAAAAACCAACAAAACCTCTATTCATTCCATAAATTGGAATTTGTTTATTCAAGAAATTATGTAAACATTTAAGAACAGTTCCATCTCCTCCCAAAGCTACAATTACATCAGCTTTGTCTGGTGCCACACTATCGTATAATTTTTGTAAAATCTTAAGAGATTCTTTTGCTTCAGGTTTATTGGAGGAAATAAATCCAATCTTTTTTTTCATTTTATCCACCCGTTGTATTCATAAATCTTTCTTTGATATACCCTTTTTCGTTAATCTTAAAAAAATGTCTTTCTGGTTTAGTATGAATACTATTTTTTATAACTTTAAATAACTCTAAATCATTTTTTTTATAAATATATGGTTTTAGGTCAACTGCACCATTATCCCCGAGGCATGGGTAAAGAATACCATTGCTGGTGATTCTAATTCTATTACAAGTTGCACAAAAATGATCTGATATTGGAGAAATGAATCCAATAATATTTTTAAATTTATTAGTTTTAAAATACCTTGAGGGGCCGTTAGTTTTTAATTTAGTTTCAAACAAACCGAATTCTTTTCTTATCAATTTTTTTGCGAATGAAACAGGAAGATATTGACTTGTTCGGCTTGTACTCAGTTCTCCAACAGGCATCACCTCAATAAATGATTGCCTGAAATTGTTTATTGCACACCATTTGATCATATTCAAAATTTCTTCTTCATTAAAATCTTTAAGTAATACTGTGTTGATTTTTATTTCTAAACCACATTTTTTTGCTTCATATATACCATCAAGAACTTTTTCAAGACTACCTCCATTTGTAATGAAATTATATTTTTCAGATACTAACGAATCCAGAGATACATTGATTCTTCTAATGCCTAAATCAAATAGTTTTTTTGCAAATCTTTTTAATTGTGTGCCATTAGTGCTAAGCAAAACATCCTTTAAAAGCCCTTTTTTTTTTTGGATGCTCAGAAAAGATAAGTATTCAATTATATCTTTTCTAATCAGAGGCTCGCCCCCTGTTATTCTGATTTTATTAATTCCAAGTTTAAATAAAATATTTGATATAGTTCTAAGTTCATTTTGTGATAAGAATTCTTTTTTTTTTAAAAAGAATTGATTTTTTATTGGCATACAATATTTACATCTTAAGTCACATCTATCTGTAACAGACAATCTGAGGTAGTTGATATTTCTTCCAAAATTATCTTTCATAATTAACTTTTACTAGTTTTATTTTAATATTAAAGTTTTAATTAATAAATTAGTTTTAATTGAAAGTTTATAAGATGAAAATCAAACCAAATATTGAAGATAAAAAATTAACTAAAAAGTTGGTTGGCTTAAATGAAGAGTTGAAAAAAAAGAGAATAGATGTGATTGAGGAAAAACCTCTTACTTTATTTTTAAATGATCAAGAGATTGTTACGATGATGACTATAAATGATTATCCTGAGTATTTGGCTATAGGTTATTTATTAAATCAAAATATGATTACACTAAAAACTAAAATTGTATCCATAGATTATGACGATGAATTAAGTTTAATTGTTGTTCGAACAGTTAATAAAACTGATTATCAGAAAAAACTAAAAAAAAAAATTTTAACATCTGGTTGTGCCCAAGGAACACTTTTTGGTGACATAATGGAAAGCTTTAATAAAATAAAATTTAATCATAAATTAAAGTTAAAAAAATCGTGGATTTATGAATTATCCAAAAAAATAAACCTTACCCCAAGTCTTTATTTAAAAGCAGGCGCTATTCATGGATGTGTTTTGTGTGAAAGAAACAAACCAATAATTTATATGGAAGATGTTGGAAGACACAATGCTATTGATAAGATAGCTGGTTATATGATGATGAATAAAATTTTACCTGAAAATAAAATCTTTTACACTACTGGAAGACTAACTAGTGAAATGGTTATCAAAGCTGTAAAGATGAGGATACCAATTGTTATTTCAAGATCAGGTTTCACAGCTTGGGGTGTGGAGTTGGCAAGACAAGCAGATTTAACGCTTATTGGAAGAGCAAAAGGAAAAAAATTTTTTGTTCTTTCAGGAGATAGTAGAATTGAAGATGATTCATAATGATGTTGTGGGAATTATTCTTTCTGGAGGTAAATCCAGGAGAATGGGATCGGATAAATCTTTTAAAAAGATTAAAAAAATAAATATGCTAGATCTTGTTATTGAGAGAGCATTAAAACAAGTTAATTCTTTAGCAATTAATTCTAACAGTAAAAGAAATGCTTTGAGCAAAAAATATGATTTAGAAATAATTCCTGATTGTATAAAGGGAAATCTTGGGCCTTTGGCAGGAATTTTAACAGGCCTAGAGTGGGCAAAAAAAAATAATGGTAATTGCAAGTGGGTAATATTTTTTCCTGTTGATTCTCCTTTTTTTCCGAATGATTTAGTGAATAAATTCATGGATAATCTGATTGATGAAAAAATTGTCATGGCTAAGAGTAATAATAGATTACATCCTGTTTTTTCAATGTGGCGAATAGAATTATCAGATAATTTAAAAAAATCATTGGGTAAAGGTATAAGAAAGATTGAAGATTTTACAAAAAAAATTCAAACCAGGGTAGTAAACTTTTCGTTTATTAGTTATGATCCATTCTTTAATGTCAATAGCCCAGATGACTTGAAAAGAGCAAATGATATTTTTGAGTTGTTAAATTTAGAAGAAGGAAATTTAAAATGAGTTTTTACGATTCACTCCACAAAAGCAATATTGTCGCAAAACCAGGCTTTAATAGATGGCTTGTTCCACCAGCATCGATTGCCATTCATTTGTGTATTGGTTCTGTCTATGCTTGGAGTATGTTTAACCCAGCCTTAGTTAAGGTTTTAGGTGTTGTTACATCATCAGGAGATGATTGGAATCTTGGTCAAGTGGTATGGATTTTTTCCGTAGCAATTGTTTCGTTGGGTTTGGCTGCTGCATATGCAGGAAAGTGGCTGGAAGAAGTTGGTCCGCGTATGGTTGGATTTGTTGCGGCTTGTTGTTGGGGGGGGGGGTTTTTTGATTGGTTCCCTAGGAATATATTTACAGGAAATTGGAGTTCAAATATCGCTGTCATTGCCAATGCTTAGTTCAGAGCCGATTGTTTTAAGGCTTGGGTTATATCTTCTTTATCTAGGCTATGGAATAATAGGTGGAATTGGCCTTGGCCTTGGATATGTTTCTCCAGTATCCACTCTGATTAGATGGTTTCCAGATAGAAGGGGGATGGCAACTGGTATGGCCATAATGGGATTTGGAGGTGGTGCAATGATCGCAAAAGTGTCAATAGATAGATTATTAGCGAAATTTTATAAAGCACCTGAATATTTGGGCTCTTTAGACTCTGTTAAATTGGTAACTGAAGGAGGAAGAAGATTTGTTGATATTGCTGGAAACTTGACTGAAGTTGTAGTTGTTACAGCTAATGATATAGCCAAGATGATTGTGCCTGGAGATACAGGAGTATATATTGTTGGAACTGGTTCAAGTGGTGCGGCACAAACCTTTCTTTTTTTAGGGATTGTATATTTTTTAATAATGACGATTGCAGCTTTTTCTTACAGAGTTCCTGCCGAAGGCTGGAAGCCCGAGGGTTGGACACCACCTAAGGATTCCAAAAAAACAAGATTGATTACAAAAAATAATGTTCACATTGATCAAGCATTAAAAACACCCCAATTTTATTTTCTATGGATTGTTTTGTGTTTTAATGTTTCGGCTGGGATTGGAGTCATTGGTGTTGCAAAAACTATGATGATTGAAATCTTTCAACCGAGTTTGCCGGCAATTGTTACGGCTGGTTTTGCCGGAACTTATGTTTTAATGATAAGTGTTTTTAATATGGTTGGAAGAATATTTTGGGCATCTATGTCTGACTTTATTGGAAGAAAAACAACTTACTTCATATTTTTCTCTTTAGGAATATTACTCTATTTATCTATTCCTTTCACTGCTAAAGCAATGAGTGTTGATCCAACTGTAACATATTTAATTATGTTTTACGCTGCATCAATGATAATTTTTACAATGTATGGTGGAGGCTTTGCCACAATTCCTGCATATCTTGCTGACATTTTTGGTACTAAATATGTTGGTGGAATACATGGTAGGCTATTAACTGCATGGTCAACTGCTGGTGTCCTAGGGCCAGTAGCTATAACTCAACTTCGTCAAAAATCTGTTGATGATGCTATAGCCGATTTAGTTTCAAAGATTACACCCGAAAAATTTCAAGAGATTTATGGTGCACCATTGGAAAATTTATCATTACTGGTTCAACAAAAAACAGTAACAATTTCAAATTTAATGCCTTACATGCCTGAAGGTACAATCAATCCATCAACAACACTTTATAACTCTACGATGTTTGCAATGGCTGGACTTTTGGCAATTGCATTTGTTTCGAATCTACTTATTGGGCCAGTAGACAAAAAACATCACATGAAGGAATAGTTATATTTAAGCGCTAATTTTTTCAATTTTTGCGGCACAGTATTTTAACTCAGGTATTTTTCCATCTGGATCCAAAGCTTGGTTGGTAAGCAAATTGGCAGGTGCATTTTCAAAGCAAAAAGGCATGAATACCATTCCATCAGGAATCATTTTATCCAGTCTCACTTTTACACTAACTTTTCCTCTTCTGGTTGATAATTCAACAGTTTCATCTTGAGAAAAATTATTTTTTTTCATCTCATTTTTGGACATATTCACATATGGTTGAGGTTCAATTGTGCTCAAAACTTTAGATCTTAAAGTCATAGAACCGGTATGCCAATGTTCTAGAAGTCTTCCTGTTGTTAGGATTAGTGGAAAGCTAGAATCCGGAGTTTCATCTGGAGATACAATTTTTGCAGGAACCAATCTACCTTTTTTGTTTTCTGTTGGAAAACCTTCACCAAATATAACCTCATTTCCAGGTTTATCAGAATCATCGCATGGATAGGTCACAGCTCCCTCATTTACCAGCCTCTCCCAACTGATGTTTTGCATTGATTCCATGCAACCGCTTAATTCATCATAAACTTCATCTGGTCCAGAGTAGTTCCAATCTAGCCCCATTCTTTTAGCAAGTTCTTGAATTATCCAGAGATCCTGTTTTGCATCTCCTGGAGGATTTATTGCTTTTCTAGCAAGCTGGACTCTCCTATCAGTGTTTGTAAATGTTCCTGTTTTTTCTGGAAATGCTGAGGCTGGTAAAACAATATCTGCAAGATATGCTGTTTCTGTCAAGAAAATATCCTGAACAACAAGTGCATCTAGTTTAGCAAGTGCCTCTCTTGCGTGATTGGCATTGGGGTCTGACATGGCGGGATTCTCACCCATTACATAAAGACCTTTAATTTTTTTTTCGTATATCGACTCCATAATTTCAACTACAGTTAGGCCAGGATTGGGATTGATCTCACAATTCCAATATTTCTCAAAAAATTTCACATTTTCCTGATTTGCAATTGGGAGATAATCTGGAAGTACCATTGGGATAAGCCCCATGTCAGATGCTCCTTGAACATTATTTTGTCCCCTAAGAGGGTGTAACCCTGTACCCTCTCTTCCTACATTACCAGTAAGAAGTGCCAAAGAGATCAGGCATCTTGAATTATCTGTTCCGTGAATATGTTGAGATATACCCATTCCCCAAAAAATCATTGCGGACTTAGCATTCGCAAATAGTCTGGCCGTTTCTCTTATTTCATTTGGAGAAATACCACAAATATTTGTCATTTCTTCAGGTGTAAAATCTTTTACATGTTCTTTAAGTTCCCTGTAACCATCTGTATTTTTTTCAATATATTGTCTATCAACAAGACCTTCCTCTATAATTGTGTTTATCATGGCATTCAGCAGAGCGACATCTGCACCAGGTTTGAATTGAAGACTTTTCTCAGCAATTCTTGATAAATCTTGTTTCCTAGGATCCATTATTATGAGTTTTAATCCATTTTTGACTGCATTTTTTATAAAAGTAGCAGCAACTGGATGGTTTTGAGTTGGTCTTGCACCAATAACAATTGCAACATCTGCATTTTTAACTTCTGAGACAGGAGCCGTGACTGCACCCGTTCCGATAGCTTCCATTAGAGCGGCAACTGATGAGGCGTGACACATTCTTGTACAATGATCAACATTATTATTTTTAAATCCAATTCTTACTAATTTTTGAAAAAGATATGCCTCTTCATTAGAACCTTTTGCGCATCCAAAACCAGCAAGCGCTTTATCACCATCTTTGGAATCCCTGATATTTTTTAGTTTTTTTGCTGCAAGGTCAAGTGCTTCATCCCAAGTAGCCTCTCTGAAATGGGATAGTGGGTTTAAAGGGTCAACTCTTTCTTTTGGATCCTTTTTTACTCCTTCCTTTCTGATCAGAGGTTTGGTTATTCTTTCTGGGTTATGAACATAGTCAAAACCAAATCTTCCTTTAACACAAAGTCTGTTGTGATTGGCTGGTCCCTCTCTTCCATCAACGGAAACTATTTTTTCTTCTTTTATATTATATGTTAGCTGACACCCAACACCGCAATAAGGGCAAAGAGAATCAACCTTTCTGTCAGGTTTTACTATTTTTTTACCTTTTTTATCTAAAAGGTTTGATTCCATTAATGCACCAGTGGGGCATGCTTGGACACATTCTCCACAGCTTACACACGAAGAATCACCCATTGGATCATCAAAATCAAAAATTACTTGAGAAGTATGTCCTCGATTACCCATACCAATAACATCATTAACTTGTACTTCTCTACACGCTCGAACGCAAAGATTACAATTTATACATGCATCGAGATTCACAGCCATTGCTACATGAGAATTATCGGACTCAGGAACATCTCTTTTATCCCTTTTATCGAATCGACTATTTGAAACTTTTAGATCATCTGCTATCTTCCAAAAGTGCGAGTCAGGATCATGACAGCTTGATTTTTCTGGTTGGTCAGTTACGAGTAGTTCAAAAATCATTTTTCTTGATTTTTCTGACCTTTCATCGTCAGTGAAAACTTTCATACCCTCTGATGGTTTTCTTATACAAGAGGCAGCGAGAACTCTCTCTCCTTCAACAGAAACCATACATGCCCTACAATTTCCATCTGCTCTATAACCAGGTTTGTCGGAAAAACATAGGTGAGGAAGTACTATCCCATTTTTTTTGGCAACTTGCCATATGGTTTCGTTTTCATTAGCTTTTACTTTTTTATTATTTAAAAAAAATTCAACCATAAATAAACTTAATTAAACAGGATTATATACGATCTTTAAAGTAATTAAAAGTGCAAGTGATTGGATTTCCCGCTGCTTGTCCTAAACCACAAATAGAGGCATCTCCCATTGTTTGTACCAATTCCCTAAGGAGTTTTTCATTCCAATTATTTTTTTCCATAAGTTTTACAGCCTTCTCTGTTCCAACCCTACATGGTGTGCATTGTCCGCAACTTTCATCATTAAAGAATTTAAGTAAGTTAAGAGCGACCTTTTTTACATCATCTTTATCTGAAAAAACAATTACTGCTCCAGAACCAATGAAACAACCATGTTTTTCTAAAGTTCCAAAATCCAAGGGGATATCAGCCATAGTAGCTGGCAAGATTCCACCAGATGCTCCTCCGGGAAGATAACCCAGGAAATTATGGCCATGATCCATTCCGCCACAATAATCATTTAAAAGCTCATTCATTGTAATCCCTGCAGGAGCCAATTTAACTCCTGGATTTTTAACTCTACCTGATACAGAATAGCTATGAGGCCCTTTGTGCCCATTTTTTCCTTGTTTACTGTACCAGTCATGTCCGTTTTTCAAAATATCAGGAACCCAGAAGACTGTTTCAATATTATGATTGAGCGTTGGTTTTCCATACAAACCAACTTTAGAGACAAATGGAGGTTTATGACGAGGCAAGCCTCTTTTACCTTCTATAGATTCGATCATAGCAGATTCTTCTCCACAAATATAGGCTCCAGCACCTCTTCTTATATGAATATTAGTGTCTTTATCTATGATTTGTTTATTTTTTAACTTTTTTAACTCATCAATCATTTTTATTCTAATACCAGGATACTCATCCCTCATGTAAATGTAGACATCTTTTGCTTCAACAGCCCAAGCAGCAATTAACATTCCCTCAAAAAACTTATGCATATTTTCCTCAAGATAAAGTTTATCCTTAAATGTACCAGGCTCTCCTTCATCTCCGTTAATTGTCATGAGTCTTGGGCCTGGTTCCATTCTAACAAATTTCCATTTTTGGCCCGATGGAAAACCAGCTCCTCCCATTCCTTTTAGTCCTGATTTTTCAAGTTCTTCTATTACCTCTCCCACACTTAATTTTTTTGAATAACATTTTTCTAAAATCTTATACCCACCATTTTTTACATATTCATCTAGCTCTTTTCCTGCTATTATTTCAGGGTGATAATCATTTTTTGAGATTACTTTTTTTACTTTATTCAAGTCAGTAAAAGTTAGGTGTTTATGCCCAACTTCACAGGCAGGGGCTTTATCGCACAGTCCCATGCAAGGTGCTCTTAGCACCCTAACTTTTTTTTTATCAAGGTTTGTTCTGAGTTCTTTAATCAACTTTTCTGAACCAAATAACTCACATGTTAAACTATCACAAACTCTTATTGTTAAATCTTGAATGCCTGGCGCATCATCATCAATAACATCAAAGTGTGCGTAGAAGGTAGCAACTTCAAAGGATTCTGCAAAAGGAATTTTGAGAATTTCAGACAAGGCTGCAAGATGTTTTTTTCTAATCTCATTGTATTTGTCTTGAATTAAGTGCAGGTATTCAATTAACAAATCTCTTCTGAGAGGAAGAGAACTGATTAGTTTTTTTATCTCTTTAACATCGGGTTCATTTACATTTCTTCCCTTAGGATAAAACTTTTTATTTTTATTAATGTTTAGCATTTAATATTTATATATTTTTTTATATAATATTGGACTTTTTTTTCTAATTGAAATGATCTTGTAAAATTTTTTTCACTTTGTCCAATAAATTTCCTTTTTTAAATAAAAATCCCAATATTCCTGCATTTTCTGCTGCTTTGATATCACTTGGTTTGTCACCAATTAAAAAACATTGCTTCAGGTCAAGTTTGTGTTTTTCTGCAGCATGAAAAATCATTTTTGGAGAAGGCTTTCTGTCAGAATTTTCTCCAGAGTTAGGAAGATCTGTTGAAAAGAAAAAATCATCAATTTTTGTTTTTTCCTTTTTTAACTGGTCATTTATCCATTTATGAAGATATTCTACATCTTTTTCTGAATAAAAACCTCTTCCAACACCCGATTGATTGGTTATTACAATAACCAGAAAACCACTATCTTTAAGAAACTTAATTGATTCTTTTGCACCTTCAATCCATTCGAAATCATTGATTTTATTAAGGTAACCAATATCTTTGTTTATAACTCCATCTCGATCCAAGAAAACGGCTTTTTGATATTTTTTAAATTTTACTTGATTCATTTTTTTGTCGATTATAAATATAGTGCATAAAAATTCTTTTGTGAAACTCAATGATAAAGAAAAATAATATAAAAAGCCGAAAAAGATCATACGAACCAAGTGATAAAGAAAAATTTATGAATCCGCGTCAGGTTGAGTACTTTAAGCAATTGTTATTGACATGGAAAGACGATTTACTAAAAGAATCATCAAATACATTAGATCATCTCAAAGAAGAATCTTCTAATAAACCAGATAACGCAGATAGAGCATCTATTGAGTCGGAAAGAAGTCTTGAGCTAAGAACTCGTGACAGGGAAAGAAAATTATTGAGTAAGATTAATAAAGCATTAAAGAAAATTGATGATGGTACTTACGGCTATTGTGAAGAAACAAATCAACCTATTTCAATCGCGAGGCTGAAGGCAAGACCTATTGCAACGCTATCAATTGAGGCTCAGGAAATGCACGAGAAGTTTGAAAAAGTTTATAAGGAAAAAGAATATTAAAAAATCTATTGCTTTATAATTTTTGAATGTTAATATCTGATAGAACATTAATAGAACATTTATGGATAAATTAAAATCACTTGAGTCTACAATAAGCCAAATAGAAAGAAATTTTGGTAAAGGCTCAGTTATGAAATTGGGAGAACGAGAGGTAATAGAAATTGATACTATTTCCTCTGGTTCGTTAAGTCTTGATGTCGCATTGGGTATAGGGGGACTGCCAAAAGGAAGAATAGTGGAAATTTATGGGCCTGAAAGTTCAGGTAAAACTACATTAGCTTTACATGTAATTGCCGAGGCTCAAAAAGATAAAGGTACATGCGCGTTTATCGATGCCGAGCATGCTCTTGATCCGGTTTATGCTAAGAAGTTAGGAGTTGATACTGATGAAATGTTAATTTCTCAACCTGATAATGGTGAGCAAGCATTAGAAATTGCTGATACACTTGTGAATTCAAATGCAGTTGATGTTTTAGTAATTGATTCCGTAGCAGCACTTGTGCCAAGAGCTGAGATCGAGGGTGATATGGGAGATTCTCATATGGGATTACATGCAAGATTGATGAGCCAGGCACTCAGGAAGTTAACAGGTTCAATTTCAAGATCTAAGTCATTAGTAATTTTTATTAATCAGATCAGGCAAAAAATTGGTGTGATGTTTGGTAACCCTGAAACAACAACTGGAGGAAATGCATTAAAATTTTATGCATCTATAAGAATGGACATAAGAAGAATTGGAGCTATTAAAGACAGAGATGAGGTTATTGGGAATCAAACTAGAGTAAAAATTGTAAAAAACAAACTAGCTCCTCCTTTCAAAACGGTTGAGTTTGATATTATGTATGGTGAAGGAATATCAAAAACTGGTGAGATATTAGATTTAGCAAGTAAGACTGGTTTGGTTGAAAAATCTGGTGCATGGTATTCATATGATGGCGATAGAATAGGTCAGGGTAGAGAAAATGCAAAAATATTTCTAAAAGAAAATTCTGAAATTTCAAAAAAAATAGAAGATTCAATAAGATCTTCAGGAAAAAAAGAATCAAATTCTGAAGATTCAAGTCAAGATGTTGCTGATCAAGAAATCAGTGTTGATTAATTCCTAAAAGTCTTTTTATAATCAATTATAAATTAATGCAGGATTTTTCTGACATATCGCATAAAATAAGAAAAAGTTTTATAAATTTTTTTAAGCAAAACTCTCACAACGAAATTGCTTCTTCTCCGTTAATACCTATTAATGATCCATCACTTTTATTTACTAACTCTGGGATGGTACAGTTTAAAAACTGGTTTACTGGAAACGAAATAGCAAAATATGAGAATGTTGTAACTATTCAAAAATGTTTAAGAGCAGGTGGGAAACATAATGATTTAGAAAATGTTGGTTTTACACCAAGACACCATACATTTTTTGAAATGTTGGGTAATTTTTCTTTTGGTGGTTATTTTAAAGAGAGGGCAATAGAACTTGCATGGCATTTATTAATAAAGGAATTTTCTATAAATTCTAAAAAACTAATAATTACTGTTTATAAAGATGACAATGAATCAGCTAAGCTGTGGAAAAAAATTTCTAATTTGTCGAACAGTCAAATAATCGAGATAAGTTCCGTTGATAATTTTTGGACAATGGGAGAAACAGGTCCTTGTGGACCCTGTAGTGAGATTTTCTTTGATAATGGTGATAACATTAGCGGAGGAAAGCCAGGTAGTAAAAATCAAGATGGTGATAGATATGTTGAAATATGGAATCTTGTTTTTATGCAATATGAAAAAAATAAAAAAGATCTAAAAGATCTTCCTGTAAAATGCGTTGATACTGGAATGGGACTTGAGAGAATTACGGCTCTTTTGAGTAACAAAACAAATAATTATGAAACTGATTTATTTGAATATATTTTTTCTGAAATTGAAATTTATTTAAATCAAAAAATTGATAATAATAATTTATCAGCATTCAGAATTATCTCAGATCATATCAAATCTATTTGCATGTTAATGTCTGAAGGTATTCTCCCATCTAATGAGGGAAGAGGTTATGTTTTAAGAAGAATAATAAGAAGAACATTATTGCAAGTTTATAAACTTGAACCTGGAGCAATAATCTTGAATAAGCTAGTACAATCTGTGGTTAGGAAATATTCCAAGTTTTATTATGAATTAGACAAACGAACACCATTTATTGAAAAAAATTTAAGAAATGAGGAAGAAAAGTTTTCTGAAACTTTAGAGATTGGTTTAAGTTTGTTAGATAAAAAGATTAAAAATATGAAGAATAAAGAATTCCCCGCTGAGTTAGCCTTTAAATTATATGATACATATGGTTTTCCGATAGATCTGACTCAAAATATTTTAGCTGAAAAGAAATTTAAATTAAATAAAAATGATTATGAATCCATAGTAAAAGCTAATAAGTTAAAACAAAAAGAAACATGGACTGGAACTGGTCAAGAAAGTAATGAAAGAATTTTTCTTGAATTGAAAGGAAATGAAAAAGCAACAAAATTTTTAGGTTACGAAAAAAAATCTTGTTTATCAAAACTTTCAAAAATAATAAAAAATAACAAATTTGAAAAATCTTTAAGTAAAAATCAAAATAATATTATTTTGATTTTTGACAAAACTCCATTTTACGGGGAATCAGGTGGACAGGTTGGAGATACCGGAAATTTATTTAACTTAGATGGAGAGCTTGTTGGCAGAATAATTGATACAAAGAAAATTGATGGAGATATTTTTCTTCACATTTTAGAGAAAAACGAATTACCTGTTTCTGTGAATGAAAAATATAATTTGGTTATTGATGACGAAAGGAGAGAAAAAATTAAAAATAATCATTCTGCTACTCATCTTCTTCATGAGGCTTTGAGACAAACACTTGGTGATCATGTTAGTCAAAAGGGATCATTAGTAAATGAACAAAAGTTAAGATTTGATTTTACTTTTAATGACCAATTAAAAGATGATCAGCTTTTAAAAATTGAAAAAATGGTCAATTTATCAATCAGATCAAATATTCAACTCAGTGTTGACTTCATGCCAGCTAAAGATGCTATTAAAAAAGGAGCTATTGCTTTATTTGGTGAGAAATACCCTGAAAAAGCTCGGGTAATCTTTTTTGTTAATAAAACTGCAAAAAGTAATTTTTCTTCCATTGAATTATGTGGTGGTACTCATGCGGAATCAACAGGACAGATTGGATCATTTAAAATAATTAGCGAAGCATCGGTTTCATCTGGTGTAAGAAGAATTGAGGCAATTACAGGTGAGCAAGTTAATAACTATTTTTCCAAAAAAATAGTTTTATTAAATGAAATTAAAGATTTACTTAGAGCCTCAGATGAGAATATCAAAGAAAAAATTATTAATCTTAAAAATGATGTAACAGAATTAAAAAAAGAATCTAGTAAATCACAAATAAACTATTCAGAAGAAAAGATAATCATCAATTCATCATATAAAGTTTATTTTCAAAAGTTAGATGTGAATCCCAAGGATTTAAAAAATCTCTCAGATATTGTCAAAAATAAATTTAAATCAGGCTTAATTGTTTTGGCAACTAATCATGAAAAAAAAATATCGATTGTAGTTTCTGTAACTAATGATTTATTTCAAAAAGTTGATGCAGTAGAAAAACTAAAAAAAATTGTTAAATTCCTTGATGGTAAAGGTGGAGGTGGTCGGAAAGATCTAGCCCAGGGAGGTGCCCCATTTTCTGATAAAATTGAGCATTTAAAAAAGTTTCTTAAAGAATCATTGTAGAGGAATCTTTATAATTAATTATGAGAAAATTAATAGATTTAGACACAAAATGGTTTAAACAAGTGACTATGAATTTTCAATTCTATTTCTTATTAATTTAAAAAAATCATTTGTTGTTAACCATTTTTGATCTGGGCCTACCATGAGAGCTAAATCCTTAGTCATTTGACCTTTTTCGATTATGTTAATACAGATTTTTTCTAAATTAATGCAAAATTTTTTTAATTTTGTATTTTTGTCTAAGTACGCTCTGTGAGCCAAGCCTCTTGTCCAAGCAAATATTGAAGCAATTGGGTTAGTAGAAGTTTGAATCCCATTTTTAAATTGTTTGTAGTGACTTGTAATTGTTCCATGAGCAGCTTCAGTTTCAATTATTTTCCCATCAGGACTCTGCAAGACCGATGTCATTAAACCCAGTGATCCGTAACCTTGTGCAACAAGATCAGACATAACATCTCCATCATAATTTTTACAAGCCCAGATAAATCCTCCACTCCATTTCATAAGGCATGCAACCATATCATCAATCAATCTGTGTTGATATGATATTTTATTCCTTTGAAATTTTTTTTTAAACTCTTTTTGATAGAGGTTTTCAAAAATTTCTTTAAATTTTTCATCATATTTTTGTAAAATTGTATTTTTAGTTGATAAAAATAGTGGCATCTTTCTTTTTAATGCAAAGTTAAAACAACATAATGCAAAATCTTTGATTGATCTGTTTGAATTATAATAACTAATCCCAACTCCAGGAGAATTAAAATCAAATACTTTCTCAACAATAGTTTTTTTTTTATCTTTACTTTTAAATGATAATTTTAATTCACCCTTTTCTTTAATTTGTATTTCTTTAGACCGATATATATCACCGTAGGCATGTCTTGCTATTACAACTGGATTATCCCAATGTGAAACTATTTTAGGAATATTTTTAATTATTATTGGTTCTCTAAAAATTGTTCCATTAATAATATTGCGTATAGTACCATTAGGTGATGGATATTTTGCTTTTAAATTAAATTCTTTAATTCTTTTATCATCGGGTGTAATAGTCGCGCACTTGATCCCAACTTTATTTCTTTTAATTGAATTTGCAGCATCAATTGTTATTTTATCACCAGTGTTGTCTCTACTTTTTATTCCTAGGTCATACTTTATTTTTTTCACATTAATAAAAGGATCTATTAGTTCATCAGAGATTTTTTCCCAAATAACTCGGGCCATTTCATCTCCATTAATATCGACTATAGGATTGCTAACTTGTATTATAGGCATTTGTCTTTTTAATATTTTATTCTCTTTTAAACAAGAAAATTTAGATATATTATTATGAAAAATAGTTTTTTTATATGAAAAGAGAAATTTTAATACTTTCAACTCTTATTAGTGTTGCATTATTTATTTACATTTTTTTACCATTTAATGATGATTTGAATGTAACAAAAGATGATAATGAAAATGCTGAAATTAGAGAATATACAGAAAATTATGACAAAAAAATAAATAAAGATTTTGATCACTCTATTGATTTGACCTTTGATATTGTAAGAATGAGTCCATCGGGAGATACTATAATTGCCGGTAAAACTCAACCCAAAATTGAAGTTCAAATTTATGATGGCAATGAAAAAATTGGTTCTACTTTTTCTGATGAATATGGTGACTGGATCTGGATGAGCGACTCTCCTTTAGATGAAGGAATAAAAAAATTTTCTCTAAAACATGTTGATGATAATGGAAATGAACATATTTCAGATGAAAATGTTATTGTTTTCCTCGAAGATGGATCAAAAAATGTCCCTAAAATAATTAGATTTTCAAACACTGATAATGAAGGTTTAGAATTATTAAGCGATGGAAATATTATTGAAGGTCTTTCACTCGATTTGGTTGAATATTCATCCAATAAAAAGTTTATTTTGAAGGGAAGAGCAAGTCCAGGTTCAAATGTAAAAGTTTTTCTATCAGGAGAGTTTGTTGGAAATATAACATCAGATGAGGAAGGGTACTGGAATTTTTTTTCTGATGATATAAAATTTCTCGAATATAATTTAAAGTTGGTTGGGATGATAAGAAACCAAGAAATAATAATTAAAACACCAATCTTTAATAGTAAAATAAAGAAAAACATGCTTATAACAAAAAAAGTTGTAGTAGAAGATGGGAATAGTTTGTGGAGAATAGCTAGAAGAATATTGGGTGGAGGTATTTTTTATTCCGAAATTTACAAAAATAATTTAGAAAAAATTAAAGACCCTGATTTAATTTTTCCTGGACAAGTTTTTAATATACCTAATAAAAAAAAAGTAAAGTTATATGAATAAAGACAATCGACAGCCTGGAAAGTTGGATTCTTTTTTTAATGAAGTTGAATCATTGAAAAAATATCTTCCTCCTATCAACTCTGCTGGATATCCTTTTATAATAATATTTTTTTTAGTTTCATTATTATTATCAACACTTTCAGAATTTTTAGGTTGGTTAGGTTTTTTAATTACTATTTGGTGTGTTTATTTTTTTAGAGATCCTGAGAGAGTGATTCCAGATGATCAAAAAATAATTGTTTCACCTGCTGATGGGAAAATATTATCTATTGACACAGCAAAAAGCCCTGAGAATCTAGTCGATAAAAAACAACTCGAAATGAAAAAAATTTCAATTTTCATGGATGTATTTAATGTCCATGTAAATAGAATTCCCGTTTCTGGAAAAATAGTTTGGCTCAAATACATACCAGGAGCTTTTTTTAATGCTTCACTTGATAAGTCAAGTGAAGACAATGAAAGAATGGTAACTAAAATAGAAATTTCAAAAGATTTATTTATTTATGTCGTTCAAATTGCAGGTTTAATTGCAAGAAGGATAAAATGCGATTTAACTGAAAATCAATCAGTTAAAGTTGGAGAAAGATTTGGAATTATTCGATTTGGAAGCAGAGTAGATGTTTATGTGCCAAAAGAATTTAAAACTAACATTTTTAAAGGTCAAATTTCAATTTCTGGAGAAACGATTCTTGCTGATTTTAAAAATATTAAATCTAAATGACAAATGAAAAAGTTATCACTTCGGAGTTTGATTCCTAACTTATTCACCTTTTTCTCATTAACACTTGGTCTTACTGCTTTAAAATTTGCAATTGATCAAAAATGGCAAATTTCCGTTTCTTTAATTGTATTTGCTTCTTTTCTTGATAATTTAGATGGTAAGTTAGCAAGATTACTCAAAACAAACTCTAATTTTGGAATTGAATTGGATTCTTTATCAGATCTGATTAGTTTTGGTGTAACCCCTGCAATAATCATTTATTTATGGTCTCAATCTTTATCGATTGATGGGGTGTGGGCAATGGTAATTTTTTATGCAATCTGTTCATCATCAAGACTTGCAAAATTTAATATTACAAGCTTAGAAAGTGAGTCTAGTTTAAAAAAAATTAAGTTTTTTTCAGGTGTTTCTACGCCAGCTGCAGCAGGTTTAACTTTATTACCAATGATGATAAATTTTAGATTTAACTCAAACTTTTTTGTTAATGATTTTTTTATAAAGTTTTATCTTATATTTCCAGCTATCTTAATGATTTCAAACATCCCAACATATTCGTTAAAGGGCATAAAATTTGAAAAAAAATATTTGCCTTTTTTAATTGTTTTGCTAGCCAGTTATTTGTCTTTACTTTTAACTGACTTCTGGTTAGCAATGATTATTTTAATTTCTGTTTATTATGTTAGTATTCCGTTTGCAATTTATGATTTTAGAAAGACCTGAGAAATTTATTTTTTTCTCCAATTATTATTAAACAAGGGGTTATCACAAGCGTAAGTAAAAAAGAAAACATTACCCCAAAAACAATTGCATTTGAAAGCTGTAACCACCATTGCGAACTAGGACTATCAAAGTTAATTTGAAGCTCTAAGAAATTTATATTTAAACCAATTGCCATTGGTATAAGACCAAAAAATGTCGTTAGAGTTGTTAACATAACTGGTCTAAGTCTTTGAGCACCTGTTCGTAATATGGTGTTTTTGGTATTCTCACCTCTCGTTTTAAGCTCTTTATAAGTATCAAGAAGAACAATATTGTTGTTGACAACAATACCCGCAAGTGCAATCACACCTATTCCTGTCATTATTATACCAAAAGGTTTTGCAGAAATAATTAGACCTACCATAACCCCAATTGTAGAAAAGATTATTGCCGACAATATGATAAAACAGAAATAAAAACTGTTAAAAGTCGTAATTAAAATTATAGTAATTAGAAAAATTGCAATAAAAAAAGCTTTGATTAGAAATGATTTGGCTTCATTTTGATCCTCTTCTTGACCGGTGAAAATTATTCTAGAGGAAAAATTATCTCCCCTTTCTATTAACCATTTTTTAATTTCTATAACTTTATTGTTTGCTAGTTCACCATCAATAACATCAAATTTAATATTTTTAGACCTAGTAGAATTATATCTTGTAATATTTCCAGTTTTTTTCTTAGGTCTTCTTTCAACAAAAAGGCTCAAGGAAACTGGACCATTTTTACCATCAATTATTATATTATCAAGTTCATCAAGTGTTCTAAATTGTTTTTCGTATTTAACGATTATATCTACCTCTTCATCACTATCTTCCGGCATAAAATCAGTTACTTTCAGACCATGAGTTAACATTTGAATTGAATTACCTATCAATTCTATTCCTATCCCGTGTTGATCTGCCTTGACTCTGTCTATTTTTAATTCCCATTCGACCCCAGGAACTGATAGGTTTGAGTCAAGATTTTTAACCCACGATGAATTTTTAAGGAAATTCACCATTTTAGAGGTATCATTAATTAAATCTTCCACATTATTATTCGTGACTATAATTTCAACATCCTTATCCTTTGGTGGGCCATCCTGTTTTTCAATAAATTCTAGATACAAACCAGAAAACTTTTGAGTTTTTTTTTTAAGTTCATTTATTATAAAATTAGCTTTTGGTCTTTTTTTCCAATTTATTAATTCAATTTTTATAGATCCAATTACATCTTCAGCTTCGCTTCTTTTTTCTCCTTTAACAGATCCGCTCCTAGAGTATATATTTTTTATGAATTTATTTTTTAGGATTTCTTTTTCGATATTACTAACGATTTCATCTTTTTCTCTTGCAGAAAAATTACCTTTTGCATGAATTACTATTTCAGCATAGTCAGGTTCTATGGGTGGAAAAAATTCAAATCCTTTCCCAAATCTTGCGTAGATAACCTGTATCATAACAAGAACAACAATGCTCAGAAAAATGAGTTTTTTAGGATTATCAAGACTATATCTCATGAATTCAATATATTTGCCCTGTATACCCTTAATATTTTTTAATTCTCCCTTTTCTAAAAGATTTAAATTTTCGATTTCTTTCTTGGAATATGGTATGTCATTGCCCGCGATTTTTCCTATTACGGGTATAAATATAAGTGCCATTACTAAAGAAGAAGACAAGACTGCCAGTAAGGTTACTGGAAGAAAAAACATGAACTCGCCAGCTATTCCCGGCCAAAATATTAAAGGGAAGAATGCTGCTAAAGTTGTTGATGTTGATGCTAACACAGGAATGAACATTTTTTTTGCAGATAAAATAAATACCTTTGTCTTCCCAATTCCTTCATTTGCTCTTCTATTAGCATACTCAACTACAATTATTGCTCCATCGATTAGTATACCCACTGATAAAATTAAAGAAAAAAGTACAACAACATTTATAGTGACATTAAAAAAGGACAAAATAATCATAGAGAGTAGAAAAGAAAATGGAATTGAAATACTAACGAGAATTGAGGATTTCCAACCCATGAATAAGAAAATTATTATAAATACAATTATTGTTGCTAAAATTACATTGTTCTCAAGGTCACTTACCTGAGTTCTGATCTTTTCAGATTCATCTTGAAAAAAATTAATATTAATGAACTCTGGAAGATTATTTTTTAATTTGAAAACTTCATTCTTAATTTTATCAATTGTATCAATAATATTTTCGCCGGAGCGTTTGGAAACTTCTAGAATAATTGCTTTTTCACCGTTATTTCGTGCGTATCCCTTTTTTTCTCTGAATGAATCTCTTATTTCGGCTACATCACCAAGTTTGATAACTGAAAAGTTATTTGATTTTATTGGAATATTTAATAAATCTTGTCGACTTTCAATTAAACTTGGCACTTGAACATTGAAGCTTCCCTTGTCATTACTCAAAGTTCCAGCTGCAATCATAAAATTACTTTTTGATATTGAAGATATTACTTCTTTATTAGTTAATCCATAATTTTCTACATCACGAGGGTTTACAATTATTTCTACTACTCTTTCATTTTCTCCTAATGTTTTGACTTCTAGAACTTCAGAAATCATTTCAATATTTTCCCTTAAAATCTTTGCGTAATTATTGAGAATTCTTTCATCAACTTCACCTGATATTGCTACTGCTAAAACTGGAAACCTTGATAAGTTAACTTCAAATATTCTTGGCTCATCAGCATCTTCCGGTAATTTATTTTTTGTTAAATCTACTTTTTCTCTTGTGTCTGAAAGAGCTTTTACTGAATTAAACCCAGCATCAAATTCAAGTACAATATTTCCTCCACCTTGAAAAGAGGTTGAAGATAATTTTTTCAGACCCTCAATGTTTTTTAATTCTTTTTCAAGCGGCTTTACCAAAAGTCTTTCTGAATCTTCTGGGGAAATTCCCTTAAGAGATAGTGAAATATAAATTACTGGTAAGCTTATATCAGGATCAGATTCTTTAGGAAGAGAGTTATATTGATAAAAACCAAAAGATATCAAAAAAAATAAAAGAGTTAGTAGTAATTTTGATGAGTTTAATAATTTATCAATCATTAGTTTCTATTTGAGTCTGGACTAGTTCACCATCTAGTGAATATTCTCGTCCCTGAGTAATAATAAAAATTTCTTTATTTTTAATAGGTTGATCAAAGTTTATCCAATAACCATTTCCCACATCACTTATTATTTTTGCTGTTAAAAACCTTACTTTTTTTTCTTCAACTACTTTGATGCCAACTCTACCCTGTGCATCTAAACTAATTAAAGATGAAGCTATGAAAAAGGCTTTTTCAGGATTTAATTGTATTTCAACTTCGCTGGATAACCCACTTAAAATTTCATTTCTTTTATTATTTATTTTAACTTGAATTTTAAAATTTCTAGTTTGAGAATCTGAGGTTTTGGAAATATAATTTACTGATCCTTGATATACTTTGTCAGCTATAATTGCTCTGGCATTCTGATTCAAAAAAATTTTTTTTATTTCTCTCTCAGAAACATTGATATTAACAAATATTGGGTCGAGATCTACAATTTTTGCAAGTGGATCACCTTTTTTTAGATAGTCTCCTAATTCAACAAAACTTTCTTCAACAATACTATCGAATGGCATTAGAATCTTTGTATTATTAAGGTCAACTTGACTGCGTTCGTATGAAGCGAGAGCATTCTCAAAGTTTGTTCTAGATTTACTTAATTTAACTTCAGACCTAAAACCTTTTTCAAAAAGATTCTCTGCTACTTCATATTCTTTTTTTCTTTGATTGAGGAGGGCTTCCATTTCTTTTAATTTGGCCACCTTATCTTCTGGGTCGATTAACAAAATTTGTTTACCTGCTTTGTAAGATGATCCTTTGTCAAAATATTTACTACTAACTTTACCTTCAACTTGAGCTTTTAGTGTTACCACCCTTGATGCCTCTGTGAAACCACTTAATCTTAATTTGTTACTAAATTCTTGCTCAAGAATTTTTTTAATTTTCACTATTTTCTGTTTTTCTATTTCTGAGATATCTTCAACTACATCTTCTTTTTTAAAAAATAAAAAACCAGTGATAACAATCAAGGTAATAATTAATAAATATATTCTCATTTTTCTAAATATTTAAAAAGTAAGTTTTTTGATATAATATTTAATAGTTAATAATATAAAGTTTAATTTTATAAAGTCTTGATGCATTGAAAAAAAAGAATAAATTTGGAGCTATTGATATTGGAAGCTACAATTGCAGACTCCTAATTGCAGAAAAATCTGGGAAAATTCCTAAAGTTCTGAGTAACTTTTCTTTGCCCACAAACTTAATAAAAAACCTTTCCTATAATAATGAATTTAATGAAGATAATATATCAAAAACTATTAAATGCCTCGAAAATTTTTCAAAAAAATTAAAAAAATACAATGTAATCGATTATAGATGTATTGCTACTGAGGCTTGTAGGAGTGTTACCAATCCAGATTATTTTTTGAAAAAAGTAAAAGAAAAAACTGGTTTAAGTGTTGAAATTATTTCATCTAATGAAGAAGCAAGACTTTCACTCCAGAGTAGTGAAATGTATGTAAAAAAAATAAATGGAGATGGTTTCATTTTTGATATTGGCGGAGGTAGCACTGAACTCACTTATTTTAAAAATCATTCTTCAGACTATAAAACTAGATCAATTTCTTATGGAGTGATTAATCTAACAGAAAAAAAAGAAATTTTTAGTAAGATATATGTCGAAAATCTTCTGCAAAAACATTTTAGTCAATTTAATCAAATTTTTAAAAATAATAACCAAAAGTTTGTAACTATTGGCTCTTGCAGTACTGTCACTTCAATTTGTTCAGTTTTTTTAAATTTAAGTTTTTATGATCCTCAAAAGATTGAAGGCTTTGAAATGAAAATTGAAGACCTTGAAAATACAATCAAGTATATAGAAAAAATGTCTGTATCGGATATGATAAATCATCCGTGCATTGGAAGTAATCATGAACTTTTAAGTAACGGAATTTTTATTTTAAAGCAGATAATTAAGATAGTTCCGGTAAAAAAATTAATTGTAACCCAAAATAGTTTAAGAGACGCTATTATCACTGAAATTCATGAAAAATATGAAAGAAAGAATTCTTAAAAAAAAACAAAAAAAAGAATCGAGTAACCGCTGGCTTAGAAGACAGTTAAACGATGAATATTATATTAGGGCTAAAATAGATGGATTTAGATCAAGATCTTCATATAAATTAATTCAAATAAATGAAAAATTTAATTTCTTAGGATCTAGAAAAAGTATTTTAGATTTAGGTTGTTCACCAGGTGGTTGGTTGCAAATTGCTGATAAATTCAGTCCAAATAACTGCAAGATTCTAGGAATTGATATAATTGATCTGAAGAAGTTACCTAATATAACATTTTTAAAAAAAGATATTTTTGATGCTGAGATAATAAACAAAATTAAGGATTTTTTTGATAACAAAAAAATTGATCTTTTAATGAGTGATATGTCCCCAAACTCATCTGGAAACAAAAATCTAGATCATATAAGAATAGTAAGTTTGGTAGAAAGAGTTTTAGAAATCGCAAATGAAATTTTAGATAAAGATGGTATTTTAGTTTCAAAAATATTTCAAGGTGGTGCACAAGGAGAATTGATTGAAAAAATGAAAAAAAATCTTAATACAATAAAGTATTTTAAACCAAAAGCATCAAGAGTTGTGTCTGCTGAAATATACTTGGTTGCAAAAAAAAAATAATTTGTTTCATATTTTTAAATATTAGATTAAATTATTTTATGAAGAATTTAACAGAAGCTTTAACCTTTGATGATGTCCTAATAGTTCCATCAAAATCTGAGTTGAACCCCAATGATGTTGATTGTTCAACTAATCTTACAAAAAATATAAAACTAAAAATTCCTCTTATTTCTGCTGCAATGGATACAGTTACGGAATCAGCTTTAGCTATTAAAATGTCTCAAATGGGTGGACTTGGTATAATACATAAAAATCTAAAAAAAGAATTACAAGCTGATGAAGTTAAAAAAGTGAAAAGATTTGAGTCTGGAATGGTTGTTGATCCAGTTACTATCTTTCCTGAAAATTCTCTAAGTGAGGCTTTAAAGATTAAAGAAAAAAATAATATCTCTGGTATTCCTGTTGTTGAAAAAGGAAGTAAAAAATTAGTTGGTATTTTAACAAATAGAGACATTCGTTTTGCAAAAAATAAAAATCAAACAGTTAAATCATTAATGACAATTGAAAACTTAGTTACTGTAAAAAAAAACATAACTATGGATGCTGCGAAAAAATTATTACACAAGCATCGAATTGAAAAACTATTAGTGGTTGATAATAAATATAAGTGTGTTGGATTAATAACAGTAAAAGATATTGAAAAAGCACAAAAATTCCCTTTTGCATCTAAAGATAGTATGGGCAGGCTTTTGGTTGGTGCTGCCATAGGTGTTGGTGAAGAGCAAGGAATAAATAGACTTAAATGTTTAGAAAAAGTTGGTGTAGATTTGGTTGTAATAGATACTGCACACGGTCATTCAAAAAATGTAATTAATACTTTAAGGAAAGTGAAAAAAAATTATCCAAATTTGCCAGTAGTTGTTGGTAATATTGCTACAGCAGATGCAGCAATTGATTTGATTAAAGCTGGTGCTGATTCATTGAAAGTTGGTATTGGACCGGGGTCTATCTGTACTACTAGAATCGTTGCAGGAGTTGGAGTTCCTCAACTTCATGCTATTTATGAAACACATAAGATAGCTTTGAAAAATAAAATACCAATTATCTCAGATGGTGGTATTAAATTTTCTGGTGATATTGCCAAAGCAATTGCATTTGGGGCTGATGTGATAATGATCGGATCTTTGTTTGCTGGAACTGATGAGGCACCTGGCGAAGTTTTTTTATCAAACGGCCGTACATACAAATCATATAGAGGTATGGGATCAATAGCTGCGATGGGAAGAGGATCAGCAGATAGGTATTTTCAAGAAGAAATTCTTTCAATTGATAAATTTGTTCCAGAGGGTGTTGAGGGTAGAGTTCCTTACAGAGGGCCTTTAGAAAAAGTAATAGAACAATTAACTGGAGGATTAAAAGCATCAATGGGTTATACTGGGAACAAATCTATTATAGATTTCAAGAAAAATACAAAATTAATTAAAATAACTTCAGCTGGATTAAATGAAAGTCATGTTCACGGTATTTCAATTACTCGTGAATCACCAAATTATCAAATAAATAAATGAAACAAGCAATTCTGATTATTGACTTTGGTTCTCAACTAACAAAATTAATAGCCAGAAGAGTTAGAGATTTTGGGGTTTTTAGTTTAGTAATACCTTATGATAGTGTGAATTCTAAAATTTTTATAGATAATGAAATTAAAGGACTTATTTTTTCTGGTGGACCAAGATCAGTTGATGATAAAAATTCACCAAAATTACCTTTATTCGTTTATAAAAAAAACATACCCATTCTTGGTATTTGCTATGGTTTGCAACTTATTTGTAAACAATTTGGCGGAAAATTAAAGTTTTCAGGAGACCGAGAATTTGGCAAGCAAGAGATAACAATCAAAAAACTCTCTCCTTTGACAAAAAATACTCATAAATTAAATAAAAAATATCAAGTTTGGATGAGTCATAGTGATTCTGTTGAACAATTACCTGTTGGTTTTGATGTTATTGCTTCTAGTGGAGATTGTAAAAATGCTATTATACAGAATTTAAATACCAAAGTTTTTGGTGTGCAATTTCACCCTGAAGTAGTTCATACATTGAAAGGTACAGCATTATTAAAAAACTTTGTAATTAATATTTGTAAGTGTAAAAAAAATTGGAACATGAAAAGTTTTAAAAATCAGATGATTGCAGATATAAGAAATAAGGTTGGTGAAGATCATGTTATATGTGGTTTATCTGGTGGTGTTGATTCGACAGTAACTGCTATTCTTATACACAAAGCAATAAAAAATAAATTAAAGTGTGTTTTTGTAGATACTGGCCTTATGAGAAAAAATGAATCGCAAATTATAAAAAATTTATTTGTCAAAAACTATAATATTAGGCTTGATGTAATTGATAGTAGTGAAGAGTTTTTTTTGAAACTTAGAGGAGTAAAGGATCCTGAACAAAAAAGAAAAATTATTGGCAAACTTTTCATAAAAAATTTTGAAAAATATACAAAGAGTAATAAAGAAATTAAATTCTTAGCTCAGGGAACACTTTATCCCGATGTAATTGAATCTGCTTCAAAAATTGGTAATTCGTCAGTTACAATAAAGTCTCACCACAATGTTGGAGGATTGCCGAAAAAGTTGAAATTTAAATTATTAGAGCCACTCAGAGAACTATTTAAAGATGAAGTCAGAAAATTAGGAAAAGAGTTAAATATCTCAGAGCAATTCACTGGGCGCCATCCTTTTCCTGGACCTGGATTGGGAATAAGAGTTCTTGGAGAAGTTACAAAAAGGAATGTAGAAATTCTAAAAAAAGCAGATGATATTTTTATAAACTTAATAAAAGAACATGGTTTATATAAAAAAATTTGGCAGGCTTTTTGTGTGCTTCTTCCAATTAAGACCGTTGGAGTAATGGGCGATGATAGAACTTACGAGAGAATATGTATTTTAAGAGCGGTGACATCGGTCGATGGTATGACCGCAGAATCCTTCAAATTTAATGATAATTTTTTGAAATTATGTGCCACTGAAATAGTTAATCGGGTTAAAGGGATTAATCGTGTGTGTTATGATCTGACATCAAAGCCGCCCGGAACTATCGAGTATGAGTAAATTTATACAATAAAGTTTGAACTTTTACAGTCTTATAATAATTATAATTAATTATTTGTTAATTATAATTAACGATACTAATATAATAAAATCAATTATATGAACAGATTTTATTTAATAATTTGTCTTATCCTTTTTTCAAATCAAATAAAATCAGAAACTGTAAGTTGTAAAAATCTCTTGTTGTTAGATGGTTTAAAATACAAAACTTCTTCCGACATTCCTTTCTCTGGAAAATGTATAAATTTTTATGATAATGGTAAAGTTCACTTGGTTGAAAATTTTTTAGAGGGAAAAAGGAATAGAGAATCAATTCATTATTTTGATTCAGGTCAGATACTTAGTATAGAATATTTTAATAATGGTTTTAAAAGTGGTTTAAGTAAAACTTATTATGAAAATGGAATTTTAAAATCAATAACTAATTACAGGAAAAATTTGATGCATGGTGATCATAGATCTTTTTTGGATAATGGCAATTTATATATTCTAAGGGCATATAAAAATGGATTAAAAAATGGAGAAGAAAGAAATTTCTACGATAACGGGAGATTGAAGGAAATTATAAATTATAGGTTTGATGAAAGGAGTGGTGATTATTTAAAGTTTTATAAAAAAAATGGACAAATAATGGAAAGAAGATACTACAAAAAAGGTAAGCAAGATGAGAAAAAGAGAATTCAATATTTTGAAAATGGAAAAATTAAACCAAACTAAATGATGTTGTTATGATTTGATGAAAACATATTCATCACACCCAGTTCCGAAAAATCCAATTCTTTTTTTTACTTGAAAGCATTTCACTAATTTAAAATTATGTGATTTTAATATCTTTATCGTATCCTCTACTGAAATAGATTCATATGGATATCCTCCAAGCCAATCATGAACATCGTGTGAAAAACTCATACCTCTTTGATTTTTATAATCTAATTTATAACTGGATAAATTTCTTTTAGTTAATAGTAAGCCTAAACTAAAAAAACCCATAAAAACTAACTTGATTATTTTTTGTATAAAAACAGGAGAACTTTTATAAATAATTTTTTCAATTTTCCAGAAACTACAAAGAAAAGTTTTCTTGTACAATGAAATAATTAATAATCCTCCTTTTGATACCATTTTTGTAGATTTCTCAATAGCTTTTTTCATATTTCCTGTGTGATGTAAAACGCCCCATGAAAAAACAATATCAAATTTATTATTTTCATCCAAATCAAATACGCTTAATTTTTCAATTTTCACTTTCTTTTTTTGAAAATTCCAAAGCACTTTTTTTGTAGTTTCGACTGAATTTTCATCGCGATCAATGGCATATAATTCACGACAATGCAATTTAATTGCAGCAAGTGAAGATAGTCCTGAACCACAACCTATGTCTAGAAATGATAAATTTTTAAGATTTTTTTTATTAGTAAGTTTTTTTATAGATTTAATTGAATAATTTAGCCTATCATTGTCAATTAGACTGGAAAAGCTTCTCCAATTTTCACCAAATTTAAAATATTTCATTATAGTTTTTCATCTAAATAAATTTTTGAATATATCAAAGCTAGAATAAAAAAATAACTTCCCTGCCACCATCCCAGCCAAAATGAAAAATTAACCAGTGATGATCCCCAGAAATATCCATTAAAAAATATCAAGAAATACTGTTGCCTAATATTAGAGATTCTAAAAATGTTAAAATTCAACAATATAATAAATATTATAAATGCAGTTGTTCCTATAATTCCAACCTCCAAAATTAATTCTAATAAGAAATTGTGAGGATGACTGGGAATATATTTCATAGTTCCTGTATAGTAATTTCCAATAATTTCTTGGCTTCCTTCAATAAAATTTGATGTATCAGGACCATAACCAAACACAGCTTTCTCTTTTATTCTTGAGATTGAAAAAGCCCATATAAATTGTCGATGCGCATCAATTAAAGAAATTGGTATTTTGAAATCATAATTCTTTATTGATTCAGATTCTAATTGTGTTGGTAGGTTTTTTATTAAAATTGAAAGTGTGATTATTCCCAAAGTAAAGAAACTTATGATTATTTGTTTTTGTTTTTTTGTTTTTTTTAAAATAAATAGAAAAAGACACAAAATTATTCCTAACAAAATTCCAAATATTGATGAATTAGAGTTACTTAAAATTAGTGAAGGTATTAATAATAAGATTAAATAAAAATAATTTGAAGAATTCCTAAAAAAAGGTAAAAGCAAGACTAAGATGGAAATAATATTCATTACTCCTTTAAATTTTATAATTTCATATAAAAAAAACTTTCCTTCAGTATCACTGAAGTTAATTTCAAAGAAAGTTCCTGTTAAAATTCCAGATTGGTATAGGTTGAAGAAACAAATGTATGTAATATTAAGTATTATACTTATAGTAAAAAAAAATAAGGTTTTCTCAAAAATCTCTTTATCTAAATTAAAACATAGATTGAGATTGGAACTCAATAATAAAAACAAAAAAAAATATATAACTACAAGAACTGATCTATCATGTTCGATTGAAACACCACAGGATATTAAAAATGATATAATCAGAGAAATAAGTATAAAATTAATCTCTTTTTTTTGATTAAAAATATTTAGTGTTAAACATTTTTTATAAATCATTAATATAATTGTTCCTCCGACTAAACTGATTCCAAATGCAATTTTATTATAGAGAAGAAATGAATAGCTAAAGCCAATCAAAAAAGAAGAAATATTTGGTAATATACTCATAATTCTAAAAAATCTTTTCCGTAATTAATAAAATTAAAACCCAACCAATTATCGTAGAGATTATTACAAAAATTATCAGATTGAAAAGAAAACTTAGTTTTTCCAAAAAAAAATCTTTATTAAATTTGTAAAAAAAAAATTGGAGGATCTTTACTATTTTTCTTATTAAGAAAATTAATAATGCCCCTATGCAAAAGTAAATGAAAAACTTTATTAATGTTATTAGGAAGCCTGCTTGATCTTTAATTGATAAGAGGTACTCATACATATTAAGTTTATGGCCATTTTATTTTTTTTGCTCACGCTCGCAGGCAGAACAAATCTGGTAGTCAACGCTTGATTTTGGATAAACTGATCCAATCTCACTTGAAAAAACCCAAAAGATCGAGCCACATTTCTGACACTCAATCCATATTTTCTCCATAACTACTAACTAGACTTGAGTTTATCTAGTACTTTGGAAAAAACATTTTGTAGATCTTCCTTTTTGACTTTTTTAGGATCGATAGTTACCTTTTTTTTTTTTGCCATTTTTTATTCCCTCTTGTAAATATAATATATAAACATAGTTATCTTAGCAACTAACCTGAAAAATGAAACAAATTATTAAAAAAATTATTTTAAAAACTAAACCTTTTGAAATTATAAATATTACTGAAAATATTAATGAAATTCTAAGCAAAAGTAATGTCAGCCAAGGACTAGTTAATTTGAGTGTGCTTCATACCAGCTGTTCATTAATGATACAGGAAAATGCTGATAATTCAGTAATGCTGGATATCAAAGACTTTCTTGATAAAATTGCACCAGAAAAAGAGTATTATCATAATTCAGAAGGCCCGGATGATATGCCTGCACATCTTAAAAGCCTCTTAACCCAGACAAATCTCACAATCAGTGTGAAGAAAAATATTCTTGTCCTAGGCACATGGCAAGGAATTTTCTTGCTTGAGCATAGAAATGCTAGTAAACAAAGAGAAGTTTTTTTTCATTTAATTGGAGAGTAATATGGTTTTACTAAATTCATCAATTTGTGAATATGGCAAAAAAATGCCAAACTTTTTTTTAAAAAATGTAGACGGTAAATTCTACTCCGATAAAGATTTGTGTGGGGAAAATGGTACTTTGATATTCTTTATTTGTAATCATTGCCCATATGTGAAGGCAATTATTGATAGATTAGTTGCCACATCAAAAGAATTGAAAAAATATAATATCAATTCAGTTGCCATTATGCCTAATGATACAAAAAAATACCCCGAGGATAGTTTTGAAAAAATGCTTGATTTTTCAAAAAAAAACTTTTTTGATTTTCCTTACTTAATTGATGAATCTCAAAAAATCGCAAAATTATTTGATGCAGTTTGTACGCCAGATTTTTTTGGTTACAATAAAAAAAAAAATCTACAATACAGAGGAAGAATTTCAATGATGAAAGAATTAGAATTTGTTGATCAAAAAAATGATTTATTAAATGCCATGATTCAAATTTCCAAAACTGGCGAAGGACCCAAAAAACAATACCCAAGTTCAGGTTGCAGTATAAAATGGAAGTAATTATTGAGTGAGTGTTTTTTTGTATAATACTTTATAATATTACAAAATATTATTGCATAAAAATCTTTTAACTAAATGATTACTTGAGTTAATGAAAGATTCTTTTTGGCTACTTTCTATCAATTTTCCTTCATTTAACATAATAATTTCATCAGCCAGTCTCTTTGCTTGGAAAATATCATGAGTCACTAGAATAATTTTTTTTGATTTTTTTTCTTTCATTAAATACTTTTCAATTTTTTTTTTAAAATCATTGTCTAAGTTTGAACAAGGCTCATCTAAGATCAAAATATTTGGATCTATTATAATTGATCTAATAAAAGAAACATATTGTGCAAGCCCTCCAGACAGACTCCTTGCTGAAACATATTTTTTGTCATAGATCTTAAATTCATTTAAAAGAAAATTTACCCTTTCAATAGCTTTTTTATTTTTATATCTTTTGATTTTCATTGGATATAAAAGATTTTCGAAAACAGTTCTTCTTAAAAAAACAATTTTTTGAGGTGAGTAACCAATTTTTATTCTTTTATTTTTAAACGAAATCTTCCCGCTATCTACTTTTAACATTCCATTTATTACTTTTGTTAGAAGGGTTTTTCCAGAACCATTCGGACCTAATATTACTGAAAGACCTTTATTAGAAAACTTTATTGAAAGATTTTTAAAAAATAATTTATTTGAAATACTTAGATTAATATTTTCTAGGTTTATTATAAATTTTTTATTCATAACTAGCCTTCACTGCTATAAATTTAAGAATTAAAGCAGATGAGTTTAGAATTAATGCAATAAATATTAATATGATTCCTAAAGACATTGCTAATGTCAAATTTCCTCTTGATGTTTCTAAAGCAATTGTTGTGGTCATCACTCTTGTATAATGAATAATATTTCCTCCAACAATTATTATGGCTCCGACCTCTGACAGTGCTCTACCTAAACCAGCAACAATACATGTGAGCATTGAAAATCTTGCATCCCACAAAACACTCAGAATTTTATCAAAATCATTGGCTTCAAGAATATGAAATAATTCTTTATATTCATTAAAAATACTTTCTAATTTATCAGTTGTAATTGATACAATGATAGGAAGAATAATAATTACTTGAGCGATAACCATAATAATTGGTGTATATAAAATTTCAAAGAAACCTAAGGGCCCACTTTTAGAGAATAGAATATATAAAAAAAGACCAACAAAAACTGGTGGCAGTGCCATCATTGAATTAAAAAAAATTTTCAATGTTTTCTTGAAAAAGAATTCTTTTATTGCTAGCAATGCTGATATTGGCATTCCAAGAAAAATTGAAATTAATAATGCTAGAATTGATACTTTGAGAGATAAAAAAATTATTTCATATAAACTATCATCAAATGAAAAAATCAGATCAAATGATTTTAAAATAATTTCCACTTTTTTTTATGGAAAAAATTAATGCTTTGCAAGAATTACTGTTGCTGCTGGAAAAATACAGGTTACATGATCACCTTTAGATAATTCCATTTTTTTACAAATATCTACGGGAATAGCAGCGTGAATAAAACTCCCTGATGTGACTCCGTCAGCATCTGATTGTTCAACAGCAACTTGTGAATAACTAGATCCATGAATTACAGAAGCTACAATGCCTCTCATTTGATTTTTTGCACTTATTTCCATTTAATTGACCTTTCTTGAAAAATTAAAACTATAATTTATTTTTTTTTCCAAAAATAAACAAGCCCTACAGCAGAAATATTGTGCCATAAACTAAAAATAGCTGATGGTAAAGCAACGACTTTTGTAAAATGAATTAAAGCCAATGCCATACCTAAACCAGAGTTTTGCATACCTACTTCAATTGAAATAGTTTTTTTTACATTTTTTGGTAAACTTAACAAAGATGCACAAAAATATCCAACAACAAGACCAATTATATTATGCAGTATAATACAAAAGATTAGATTGTTTTGAATATTCATAATATTTTCTGAGTTCAAGGAAATAATGATTCCAATTATAAGTGCTATTATTAATTCAGAAAACTTTGGTAAAAATCTAATAAAATTTTCTAGATTTTTAAAAAAGAAATTTATTAATAAACCTGCTGTTACGGGAAAAAAAACAATAAGAAAGACTGACTTTATTAATTCTAAGGTATTGATTTGAATATTTTCATTGGCTATGAAAGAAATTAATAATGGAGTGAATATTATTGATAGTAAAGTTGAAGTAAGTGTGCTCATAACAGATAAAGCGACATTTCCATTACATAAATATGTTATTACATTAGATGCAGTCCCTCCAGGACAACATCCTAAAATTATAATACCAAGCGCAATTTCACTATTTAGCCCAAAAATCTTAGTTAATAAAAAAGCGGTGATTGGCATTACAACGAATTGAAGTGTAACTGAAACAGTTATCCAGATTGGCTTTGATATAACTTCTTTGATATCGAGCCACTTGATTGTCAAACCCATTCCCAACATCACAATACCTAAAAGGATTGGTATTAGCGATTTTATGGAACTTAATAAGTCTGGATTATAAAAACTTAATAATAAGAAAAATAATATAAAAAGAACAAAGCTAAATTTATAAAACATTCATCTGAGAAACTAATTATAGTCTCTTAGCATTTTTTTTAGCTCAACACTATGCATTTCCTCTTGTTTAATCATTTCTCTTGAATATTCTTCAACATATAAACTTTTGTTTTCAGAGCAATCAAGTAAATCTTTGTAAAGTGAAACAGCTTTTTCCTCATGGTGTAAGCTTTCCATAAGAAGATTTTTAACAGAATGCTGATTAGTTTCTTCTATATTAGGAATGGTTTGTTCAGGATGACCCCCAAGCCCAGTCAATAATTCACCGGCTGCCTGAGCATGCTCCAAAGATTCTTCTGCTTGTTCTTTAAAAAACTTATCAAGGGTAATTCTATTAGGACCAGTCACCATTAGTGCAAAATGAGTATACTTCACTACACCCGCAAGTTCATATTTTAAAATTTCATTTAAAATATTGATTGTTTTTTTTGAATCAAGTTTTTGCATAATACCCCCCAGTATAGTTATCAATTCATTCTTAATCATAATATTTGAAAAACAAAAAAAATAGTCTTTTATAATTTAATTTTTATGGCACAAGGTTTGCAGTTTATCTGGAAAATCTAGCTAAGAAAGAGGATAAAATGAGTATAAATGCGATGCATGTTGCGAAAACTGGGTTAAATGCCCAACAAGTAAGAATGCAGATAATTTCAAACAATTTAGCCAACGTTAATACAAATGGATTTAAAAGAGATAGAGCAAATTTTGAATCATTACTTTATCAAATAATTAGAAGTAGTGGCGCTCAAACTTCTGTTGATACAGAATTAACTTCCGGTTTTTCCGTTGGAACTGGAGTAAGCATTGTAAACTCAAACAAATTTCATTCTCAAGGACCAATTGTTTCAACTGATAACTCTCTTGATTTAGCAATTGACGGAGGTGGCTTCTTCCAAGTCTTACTTCCTGATGGACAGATTGTTTATACTAGAAATGGAGCATTTTCTAGAAATGATGAAGGCATCCTCACAACAAATAGTGGTTTTATAATTCAACCAGAAATTGCAATACCTGCAGAGGCGACAAAAATAAATGTATCTTCTGATGGTATTATTTCAGTTCAAGTTCCTGGTCAGGTTGATGCTCAGGAAGTTGGACAGCTTCAGCTTGCAGATTTTCAAAATAGAAACGGACTTCAACCTGTAGGAGAAAACTTTTATGTTGAAACTCCAGCAAGTGGCCCTCCTGTTCTTGAAAACCCATTTAATGCTGGTTTTGGAAAATTAGTTCAAGGCTCGCTTGAAGCTTCAAATGTTAATGTGGTTCAAGAATTAGTTGATATGATTGAAACTCAAAGAGCCTACGAGGTCAATTCTAAAGCAATCACCTCAGTTGATGAAATGTTAAGATTTGTTAATAGCAATCTATAGGTGAATATATGAGATTTATTTTAATTATATTTTTACTACCTCTTTTTGGATGCGCAAGTTATATGGAAAATAAGGTTGGGCAGGAATTTAAAAGTATTCAACCTGATTTTACTAATTTTGAACCAAAAAATGCAACTTCTGAAGGAGCAGTATATACTGGAAATGGTGGATTATTTGCGTCTGACAGACGCGCGAATAATGTTGGTGATATCATTACAGTTACGCTTGAGGAAAATTTAAGCGCAGCAAATTCTGGATCAGAAACTTTGTCTAAATCAGACTCGTATACATTTGACTTACCAGAGGCAATCTTCGGGCCAAGCTCTTTCATAGGGAAATTTTTATTTCCAGGGGGAGTTAAAGAGGATAATTTAAGGGGTGGAACTACGCAAGCTTTCACTGGAACAGGAACTGCAGCTCAGGCTAACAGTTTGACTGGTACAATTTCAGTGACTGTGGTTAGAGTTTTTCCTAATGGTAATTTAGAAGTAAAAGGAGAAAGAAAATTATCTTATAACAGCGGCACTGAATACATCAGAGTGTCTGGTGTAATAAGACCTGAAGATATTTCCTCATCAAACTCAGTTTCATCAACTAAAGTTGCCGATGCTCAAATATCTTACACTGGCACTGGTGATATGAATGATAGTGTAACAAGAGGATGGTTAGGTAGATACTTTGCTTATGTATCGCCTTTTTAATGCTTATGAAAAATAGAATAAAAGTTTTATATTTTTTACTAATTTTATTTGTCAGCGATATTGCATTTGCCGATAGAATAAAAGATATGGCGTCTGTGGCTGGAGTTAGATCAAACCAACTTGTTGGTTATGGTCTAGTTATTGGTTTAGCTAAGACTGGTGATGGAAGTGTAAATTTAACAAAGCAAAGTATTGCTGCAATGGTCTCGCAGTTTGGTGTAATTGCTGCTACCTCTGACATTGATGCGACAAATGCAGCGAATGTTATGGTCACTGCAAACCTTCCTCCTTTTGCAAAACCTGGTCAGACGATAGATATTACAGTTTCTACAATAGGAAAAGCAAAATCATTAAAGGGTGGAACTTTGTTAATGACAGCTTTGAAAGGAGCTGATGGTGAAGTATATGCAATTGCTCAAGGAAACTTAGTCGTGGGTGGACTTGGAATTGAAGGGGCAGATGGCTCAAGTACAATTCAAGGAACTCCAACTGTTGGAAGAATTCCTGGTGGTGCAACAGTTGAAAAGTTGGTTGAAAATAGTTTTTTAGAAAAAGACAATATAGTTTTAAACCTTCACCAAGCAGATTTCTCTCAGGCAGATAATATTGCTGAGGCAATTAATGAAACCTTTGGTCCTGATGTAGCGGTTCCACTTGATTCAACTTCTATAAAAGTAAGAACACCTACTAATCCATCTCAAAAAGTTTCTTTTATTGGATTACTTGAAAATGTTAATTTTGAACCTGTTAGTCCAAAAGCAAAGGTTGTAGTTAATTCAAGAACTGGCACAGTAGTAATTGGTGGTGATGTGAGAATTTCACCAGCTGCAGTTGCCCATGGAAGTTTGAGTGTAAAAATTCAAGAAGATACAAAATTACTATCAGAAGGAACCGGAACTGTGGTTGGAACATCAGCAACTGTTGCGGGAACCGCTGCAACGACTGCTGCAGATACACAAATAGAAGTTGATCAACAACCTGCTAGAGCCTTTGTCTTTGATCCAGGAATTCAATTGCAGACTCTTGTTGATGCTTTAAATGAAACAGGCACAACAGCAACTGATATGGTTGCTATTCTTGAGGCATTAAGGGAGGCTGGTTCTCTAAGAGCTGAACTTATAATTATTTAGGAATAGATCAAAATGAAAAACTATCCACTTAATAACACGAAATTCCATCTTGATGATCATATTCAAAATAAAAAAAATAAATTTAATCAAGATACTTCTCTAGAAGAAGTTGCTCAAGAATTCGAATCTTTATTTGTTTTTCAAATGCTCAAGAATGCTAGAAATGCAAAACTATCAGATGGTATTTTTTCAAATAAAGGTACAGAAACTTATCAATCTCTTTTAGATCAAGAATATTCGAAAACAATTTCTCAAGGTCAAAACTTTGGGATTGCTGAAGCCTTAGTTAGGCAATTTAGTAAAGGAAAGGTTGTTAAATAATGCCAAGTTTATTTGACATAGGTAAAAGTGGACTTCAGGCTTACAGGCAATCATTAGCAGTAACAGGGCAGAATATTGCAAATATAAATACTGATGGATATAAAAAAAGAGAGACAAGTCTTCAGGAGGTTTCTGGAGCTGGAGGAGGAGTCACAGAGATTTCAGATCAAACGGGTCTGGGTGTCAGAGTTGAAGATATAAAAAGAGCATTTGATCAATTTTTGACAGATAAAGTAAGACAAACTTCATCATTGTTTGAAAAAGCTGACTCTTATATGCAAGAGGTGAAGGATTTAGAAAATTTATTATTACCTAGTGATGCAAATTTAAGTAGTGCAATAGGTGATTTTTTTAATTCATTGCAACAGATAGCAGCAGCTCCCGATGATCAAGCACCTAGAATTATTGCTATAGAAAAAGGCAAAGATTTAGCTGGACAATTTAACTTATATGCAACCCGAATAGATAATTTAAAAGATAAAATTTTTGATAAATCAAAAAATGCAGTTACATCGGTAAATTTACTTACAAAACAAATTTCAACAATCAATTCAAAATTACTCGCTTCTGGTGGTGCAGGAAATAGTTCAAATGCATTATTAGATCAAAGAGATGTTTTAATAGATCAGTTGTCAGCAGTAGCTCAAATTTCTGTTTCTTACATAAACAAAGGAGCTGCTGAAATTAGGTTAGGAAATACAGGCTCAGGCCCAGTAATTGTTGAAGCAGATACATCTGCATCAAAGGTTGGAAATACAACAACTGACATAGATGTTCTTAAAAGAGGATCAAGATTACAAGCTACAGTTGGGGCCGGTAATACTGCAACCAATCAAATCCAAGGTGGAATTATTGCAGGTCTAGTGGACTCTTATGCATTGGCTGATGATACACTCAATGAAATAGATAGTTTAGCCACATTATTATCACAAAAATTTAATGAAATTAACATGTCTGGTCTGAATCTTGACGGAAAAAAAGGAAAACAAATGTTTACGGTTTCTAGTTTAGAAGCTGTTGAAAATCCAACCAATCGATCAAATGTTGGGGTAGCAGTTTTTGTTACCGATCCCGAGAAAGTTACGAGTCAAAATTATAATGTGATTTATAATCAAAAGGAAAATGTTTGGACTTTAACTGCTCCAACTCTGGAAGAGCCAGTTGTTGGAAGGGAGATTCTAGAAACAGAAGGATTTAAACTTTCATTTTATGGGAATGCACTAGATGGCGATGAATTTTCAATTGTTCCAACCAGTCCTGCAAAAGGGATGGATTTTCTTTTAACAAGACCGCAAGACATAGCAGCTGCAGCCACAACTTTGATAAGCGCAAGCTCTAGTAACATAGGCTCAGCCAAGTTAGAAGAAATGGCTTTGATAAATCAAAAAGACAAAACCACACTTAAAAATATCGACTCAGTTTTTTCGAATGGTTTAAGTCCGGTAACAGCCTCTCAGTTTTCGACTGATGGGGGCGCTGCTGTAATTCCTGCGGGAGCATCATTCGTTAATTTAAGCTCATACCAGAGTCAACCTCAATTGCAATTTGGATTGTCGGCCACCGATATTACATCTGCAACTAGCATTAGAGTTACAATGGCTGATTCATCATCAGTAACTGTTGATTTAACTGGAGTTACTACAATAGAGGAATTAGCTGATGTTTTAAACCGAAGTAGAGATGTTCAAGGAAACAATCATAGTTTTAGATCAATGGGCCTTTTTGCTGCCGGGGGAGGATCAACTTTAACGATTGCAAGTAATAATAAACAATTTTCCTCAGGCGCTATTACATCTGGAACAACAATTAACGGTAATGTCACAAACCCATCAATTACAGTTGCGAGTCAAATGCAAATTTTTACTCGTGAAGGAAGACATTTGGCTGGAACAGTTCTTACTGATGCAGAAGTTGCAGAGTATCTTACAGAAGAAAATGGTTTTTCTCAATCATTAGAGTATCGAGCGGACTACTTGAATGGTACTGGAACAGAAAAATATAGAGGTATAGATATCTCAAGATCAACAACATCTGGTAATTATATTATAAGTTACGGAGCAAATGGAGCTTTAGCCAGCGCTCAAAGAGCTGCAACTGAAATTCCTGCAAGTCATGTTGCGGCCGCATATACACTAACTGTAAATTCTACATCAACAGGAAAGTCTAAAGATATTTCGGTACCAATTGAATCATCAGCTGGTTATGTTGCAAAATTAATTAATGAAAATGCATCTTCTTTAGGTGTTGAAGCAAACGCTATTTCAAGAGTTAAATTTTTTCCTCCAAATTTAAGCGGGACAATTTCATTTTCATTAAAAAGTAAGAGTGGGGTAAATAACGATGCAAGCATCAGTGCTTCAGTTTTATCAACTAATCTGACTAACTTATCTAATGCTATTAATAATTTTTCAGGAAAAACAGGTGTAACTGCAATTCTTTCAAGTGACAAATCACATCTAATCCTAGAAAACAAAGATGGTGATGATATCCAAATTTCAAATTTTTCAACTTCAGATACCTTGACAAAGAACACAACTGGCTTAGGAAGCAGTGCTAGTGTTACAATACCTTATACTTCTCATGGGTTTAGTACTGGGGATAAAGTTATTTATACAGCTGGAGGGACAGCACTCGGAAACCTTACAAATGGACAAACATATTATGCGATTTATCAAGATGATAATAATTTTAAGCTTGCCAGTTCATTGGCAAATGCCAAGTCTGGAACTGCAATAACTGTTGGTGGTTCAGGAGGCAGCGCAACAGACAAATTCACGCACCCAATTACTCTAGAGGTTTTGAAAAGTGATTTTTCAAGTTTTTCCTCACCAGTCACAGTTGATCTAGATGGAAATAGTTATAAGGCTGCAAGACTTAGTGGTGAATTGCAAATAGAATCTTCTTCTGCAATCACAACTTCTAATGATGGAGGAAGTACAACAGTCACGGCAACACAAAATGCATTCAAAGATGGTTTTTTAAATGTTACGACTTCTTCCACAGGTGAGATTAAAACAATTAAGCCACTTGTACTTGATGGTGATTTTTCAGCTGGACACCCGGATGGTTTGTCCTCAAATAGTTCTATAGTTTCTTATGGTTTGACTCTTCCAGCAACTGATACTGGTTCTGCGTTTGGCACAACTGTAGATGTTTCAGCTTTTGATGATTTATCTACAGGTGAAGTTTCTAAAAAAATAGCTGAGGCTCTCAGAGCAGATAGTCCTTCTATTGAAATTTCTGGTAAATCTATAGCATCTATTCCAATTGATGGCTCAAGTTTTAAAGTTAATCATGATGGTTTAACTTATACATTGACAATGGAAAATGGTGAGGTGGTCGTATCTGGGGGTGAGAAAAATTTGTTGAATGCATATTTTGATGACCCTGATCCAATTACAATAAATACAACTTCACTTAACGGAACTCAAACAATACCATCGACTGAGCATGGACTAGAAACAGGCGATGCTGTGGTTTATAATGCTGCTGAGAAGGTAATAGTAGATACAACTCAGTTTAATTCAACTGTTACGATAACCGCTCCAAACCATGGTTTTTCTACACAAGACCCAGTTGTTTACAAAGCTGGAAGTTCAATTCCTATATCTGGGTTAACAAGTGGGACAACATATTTTGCCATAGCAGTTGATGCTAATTCATTCAAGCTGGCTACGACTAGCGGAAATGCTGGTTCAGGTACAGCCATAACCATTACCGGAAGTTCTGGAGGAAGTGTGTCCGATTCATTTTCAAGTCCGAGAGCAGGTTTGGTTGATGGAGAAACATATTATGCTGTAAAGGTTGACGATCACAATTTTAAACTAGCAAGCTCTTATACCTTAGCTACAAATGATACGCCATCAGTTCTTACAATTGGTACTGGTAATATAGGTGGTAACAGTGCTGATACTTTTGATCCTGGCAAAAGTCTTTACATATCTGCTGGAAAAACTATATCAGCGTCTCAATTTTCATTTGCAGTTGATACTACCAATGATGAAAATGCAAAATTATTTGGAATGGAACCGGATGAAGTTTCAACAACAATTACTGGAACAGAAATCAATAATCTGACTGTGTCTGGTGCAACACCTGCAGTTTCAACAACTCATATGCATTTTACTTACGGTCGTGAAAAACCTTATGACATAGGTTTAAGTTGTAATACTCGTACAGTGAATACAACCTCAGCTGTTTCAGCAAACCAAATTACAGCTAACGCTCATGGTTTTAAAACTGGAGATAAACTTCATTATGATACATCTTCGGCATTAAATGGACTTAGCAATGACGCTTCCTATTTCGCAGTAGTAACCGGTGCAAATACATTTAAACTTGCATCATCTTATGCTAACGCTACTGCTGATACTCCAGTAACTATGACAATTGGCGGTAGTGGAGGACATGCAAGTGATAAATTTACAAGCGTTGTTGGTGCTATCTATAATGATGATTTTCCTGGGGGATCACCTGTAACTAACTTAGGTATTTCGATTGAATTAGAGCAAGTGAGTGATGGAAAGATGCAAATTTCAATTGTAAAACAAGCAGACAAAGGTCAGATTGTAATGGAAAACCCAAAATATGCTTCTAATGGAACTTGGTCCGAAAGCTTCGGTTTTAAAACTAATCAAACTCATGTAAATGTTATTGACGATTCAATCAGAGTTCAATCATTTGCTTCAGATGCAAAAGCTTCAAAAGCAGTTAATATTGGGGTTCCAGCAAATAGTGTAAAATCATTAATTGGAAACAATTTATCTATTTCTAATCTGCCTCCAGAGGATTTGATAATTGTAATGACAGGGAATGGTTCAAAGAAAATTGCATCAAACTATGGTGAAATTTTACCACCTCAAGAAACATCAGAACTTAAGTTAGTAATAGACTCTGATAATAATAAAAAAGTCGAGATTTTAGATGCAGATACAAATCATTCAATTGCAACACGACTCATTCCTGATAGCGGAATTATCACGGCTTCTGGCAAAACATTGAGATTAGTAGGTGAGGCATCAGTTAAAGATTCATTTTCCATAACAAATAATAATGATGGTGTTGGAGATAATAGAAATATTCTTCAAATGATAGATTTACAAGAGGCTGATGTTAACGGAATTAACTCAGGAAGTTTTCAGGATATTTTCAATGCAACTGCTGCTGAAATTGGTTCAAATGTAAGAAGTAGCCAGTTGAGTGTTGAGGATGCACAAGCATCCTTGGATGAAGCTAAAGCTAAAGAAGATGAAAGTGCAGGGGTTTCTTTAGATGAGGAAGCTGCAGCATTGATTCAGTTTCAACAAGCATTTTCAGCTAACGCGAGAATTATTCAAACTGCAAGAGAACTATTTGAATCATTAATGATGGTAGTATCAAAATAATAAAAATTGAATGATCTAATTCAAGGGTTTTACAAGAAATTAAGGACTAGGCACGAAATTTGCTAATTTAAGTTATGAAAATAAGTAATCGGCTATTTAATGACCAGCAGGTAAGACAATTCTCTAAAAATATGGAGGATATACAAGGTATTCAAGCCAAGATTTCATCGGGAAAAAATATTGTTTTTGCATCTGATGACCCTGTTGGAGCAGTTGAACTTTCTGGTTTAAAAGATGTTACCAGTAGGATTGATCAATTTCTTGATAATACGAATCTTGCACTTGATAGATTAAAGTTAATGGATGCAACAATCCAAGGAGCCAAAGATATTTTTACGAGATGTAATGAATTAGCTATTCAAGCAGCTAATGATGTTTTATCGGTTGTTGATAGAGAGGCAATTGCATTGGAATTTGATGAATTAAAAAAGGAATTGATGTCAATTTCTAACACTAAAGATTCTGGAGGGAGTTACATATACGCGGGTTATAAATCTAAAACTCAACCTTTCATTGTAAATGCAGCAGGTGAAATTGAATACAAAGGTGATCGTGGAGTTTTAAATCTTCAGATTTCTGAAAGTAGATTAATGGAATCTACTATAGATGGAGCCACAGTTTTTCAAGACATTGTTACTAGTTCTGGAGTTAGTACAGATCTATTTGCAGCGGTCGATAATATTAGTCGCTCGATAAGAACGGCAAATGCTGGTGTCGAAGCAGCTAAAGCAGGAACAGGTATGGCTAAAATCACTCTAACCAATCAAGATCCTGGAACATACGCTTTTACAGTTACATCTGGATCAAAGTCTGCAGATTTTTCACTGGATATAACAGGTAGTGATTTATCAGATGTTGCAACAGCAATTAATGCAGCTGATCTTGATATTACTGCAACGCTTGAGGATTCAAATAAAACTCTTAAGTTAGTAAGTGATTACGCCTATGACATTGAATTAGGTAAGTTAGAAATACCAAACATTTCTAAATCTCAAGAAACACCTACATCATTTTTTACAGTTCAACCAATTGATGCTGCTGGAAATGGTATTGGTAGACAGCAAACTGTTTTTGATTTTGACCAAACTATTGCAAGTAGGTTAGATGAAATGCGAGTCATACAAAATCATCTTGCCAATCAGAGGGCTAAGGTTGGAGCCAGAATGAATTCTGTTGAAAGACAGAGTGATATTATGCTTGAGAGAAAAATCCTGGTTGAAAAAGATGTTAGTGAATTAGCTGACGCAGATTTATCTGAACTAGTAACCGAACTCCAATCAATGATGACATCTCAAGAAGCATCTCAAAAAGCTTTTGTGAGAATTTCTCAATTGAATCTTTTTGATATGATATCTTAAAGTAGATCGTCGATTTTCATTTCTTTAGTAATAATATCCCCAAGTTGAAGTAAATCTTCTTTATTCTCACTTTTTATCAACCAACCTGCTGGAGCACGATCAACTGCACCTGATCTTAAAGAAAATGTAAATGCTTTAAAAACCTTTATAGTTTTTTCAGCATTATATTTTTTTGTTTTTTCACCGCTAAAAGCGTTACCAAATATCCCCTTAAGTTTTCTTTCACCCTTTGTCCCATCAAATTTTAATTGATTGTATACAAAGAAATTTGCCTTTTCGTGTGCTTCGTATTTTGGCTTTTGTTGTTCAGACATAAAACGAAGAATTTCTTCAGCAGGAAAACTGAGTTCCTCAGGTAAAACCTCATTATAATGATCACTTATACCCGACGCATATTGTTTTGAAACCATAGGTAAAGTAAATTCTTTGGTTACAAAATCATAGACTGTGAGACCCACACAAATCTGGTAGACAAATTCTGGGCAGTATAATTTCTCAGTTGCCATTTGAAATATTTATATATATTTTTTTTTTATAAATCAACATCCCCAATCCATTCTAATAATCATTATGTTTTATTACAACATCGACTAAACATTTTTACGGCAAGTCGTTATCTATTACAGTAATTAGGTTAATGGACATCAAGTTGATGGATATAAACTGTATGTTAATGATTTACAAAAGGAGATAACATGCCTTCAGTTTCTAATATCGCCGTTGGTGCAGCTATGGCTGGCGCTGCCGCTTCAAAGGCACGTCACCAGATGAATGAATCAATTGCAAGGTTATCCACTGGTATCAGGTCAATGTATGGCGGTGATGCTGCTGGTCAGGCAATTGCTAATTCATTAGGGGCACGAGGGGCAAGTTTTGCCGTTGCAGCAAGGAATTGCGAAGACGGTATTTCATTTCTTCAATCAGCAGAATCTTTGTTGCTTGAAATTGCTGCTTTAACTACCAGATTGCGTGAATTAGGTATTCAATTTGCGAATACTCAATTAATGACGGATTCTGACAGAGCAGCTCTAAACTCTGAAGCAACTGCCATTGGTAAAGCAATCGATGGTATAGCTGATAACGTCAAATTTAACGGAGTACAATTAGTTGGCTCGGTTGCTGCTGGTGGTGCTGTGGCAATTGGTGTTGATGACCAAGGTGGAACTTTCACAGTTGGTACTGCAACGACAATTGATATTAAAAACACAGACAAAATTACCGGAGCAAGTGGTGTTGACGGTAGTGCGGATTCTGCACTAGGTAATGTTGCCAATTCACTTGGTAAGGTTGCCGCTGGTATGTCTGCACTTAAGGGATTCCAAGCTGTGGCTGCTTCCTCTTCGGCTAACTTAAAAGCTGCTGCTGCTAGAATTCAGGATACGGACTATGCTCTTGAAACGGCTAATTTGACAAAAGCCGCAATATTAAATCAGTCTGCAATGGCTATGGTCGCGCAAGCGAACAATGCGCAGCAGGCAATATTAACCGTTATTCAATAGAATAACAAAGAAAAGGAGATAAAAAATGCCTTCAGTTTCTAATATTGCAATTGGCGCTAATATGGCCGCTGCCGCAGCTAGTAAAGCTCGACACGGTATGAATGAGTCCATTGCTAGATTATCAACAGGCGTAAGAGCTATGTATGGTGGTGATGCTGCTGGTCACTCAGCAGGTCAAGCACTAAATGCAATGAGTAAATCTTACGCTACTGCAACTAGGAATATCGAAGACGGTATTTCATTCGCTCAGATGGGTGAAAGTGTTCTTTTAGAAGTTGCAAACATGGGTATAAGATTGCACGAACTTGGAATCGCAGCGGATAATGCTGCGCTTTTAGATAGTAACCAAATTGCTGCACTTAACTCAGAAGCAGCTGCAATTGGTGATGCAATCGATGCATTGTTAGACAATACGGACTTCAACGAAGTTCCAGTTGTAGACTCTAACGCTGCATTACAGAAAAACGTTGCTTATGCCGGTCTTACTGCAAACACTACTGCTGTAGGTCCAAACATTGCAATTACTCAGATGGCTGGTATTTCAACAGCTGCTGGTGCAGATGCTACGGCAAAAACAATGCTCGGAAAGGTTGCAGAAGCATTAGGAAACATTGCTGCTGACTTAACAGCCTTAAAAGCATTTCAGGGTGCTGCCTCTGCTACTTCAGCTAACATGGCAGCTGCAAGTGCTAGAATTATAGACACTGACTTTGCTCTTGAAACAGCAGATTTGACTAAAAACGCCATTTTAAACCAGGCTGCTTTGTCAATGGCTGCTCAAGCAAATAATGCACAATCAGCTATATTGGCGGTTTTACAATAACGAACCACTACATATAGTATGTTTTAAAAGGAGAGAGTTTTTTTTACTCTCTCCTTTTTTTTTGGCACTTAATTTGCAGAATTTCTTTCGGAAAATTATATGAATTTAACAGAGAGAATATAAGATGCCGGGAATAAATACAAGCATGGGAACTTCAGCTTCAATGAAGAGTCTCCTTAAAACTGAAAGGGATATGCTTCGTGCAATGGAGCGAATCTCCTCAGGTAAAAGAATTAATAGTGCTGGTGACGACGCTGCAGGAGCAGCCATCAGTGACAGAATGACAGCAACCATCAGAGCACTTGACATGTCAATTAGAAATGCTGCTGATGTTTTATCAATGGCTCAAGTAGCCGAAGGTGCACTAGACGAACACTCCCAAGCTCTCCAAAGAATTCGTGAATTGTCAATCCAAGCTGCTACCGACATCTTAAATGCTGAACAAAGAATTTATTTACAAACCGAAGCAAACCAATTGTTAGAAGAAATGGATAGGGTTGCCAGGGATACTACTTTTAATGAAATTGCGGTTCTTGATGGAACATTTGCTGATAGACGCTTTCAGATTGGTTCCAATGAAAGAGAAAAAGCCGTTATTTCAGTAGCAAACTTAAGAACAGATAACCTTGGAGCTTATCAAAGTGAAACAGAAGTCAAAGAATCTGCAGGCTCAGCAAATAGTTTGGCTGCTGAGGGTACCACAGGTGGAACTGCGGCTGGAATTAATAGTTTAATTGATGCTGATGATAATATTACAATTACGGGTTTGGTTGGTACTTCAACGATAAACATCGCTGATAACAACACGGCTAAAGAAATAGTTGAATTAGTTAATGCTAAATTTGACAAAACAGGAGTTAGTGCAACTGCAATGACAACAGTCAAGATTGAAATGCTAAGCACGGCTGCGGCTGGAAATCATGTTGTTGGTTTTGATATTTTTGGTAAGAATGCCTCGAAACAAGCAATTTCTGCAACCGTTACCCTAGGTACAACCGCAGCAACTTCAGATCTAACTAATTTGAGAGATCAACTTAATGCATATACAGGAACAACTGGAATTAGATGTACTTTAAGTGCTGACAGATCAAATATAATTATGGTTCAAGATGAAGGAGAAGATATCGCAATTCAAAATCTTAATTTTGCAAGTGTAGGTAACGCAATTACCACTAAAATGATATGTACAGCAATGAATATGGATCAAGATGTCGAAGGCACAGCAAAAAATGTATTGGATGAAGATCACAATAGTGGTAATAGTGACTCAATCAGATTTGCAGGACAACTTAAATTTCATTCCTCTCAGACTTTTACCATTGTTGGTAATGCCGGTGGAGGATTATATGATGCTAGTCCAGGTGCTGCAACTCTTAACAAAGTTTCGACAATTGACCTTAGAACCCTAACTGGTGCGGTTGACGCACTTAAAGTGGTTGATAGAGCACTTGATAGAATTCATATGGAAAGAGCAAAATTTGGTGCAATTATGAGTAGAATGAATGTTGTGATAGATAATTTAACTAACGTGTCTCAAAATCAAAGAGCATCAAGAGCAAGGATCGTTGATGCAGATTTTGCTTTAGAATCAGCAAATCTGTCCAAATCTCAAATTCTTCAACAATCTGCTATGAATATGGTTGCTCAAGCGTCAAGAACGATGCAAAATGTTCTGGTATTATTCCAGTAAATGAAGCTTCGTTTTAGTCGTTTAAATTAAGTAGGTGAAAAATGGCGGCTAAGACTGAAATACTTTCGAAAATTGGTGTTGGTTCAGGTATAAATACCAATGAACTAATCACTGCTTTGGTTGAAGCAGATTCAGCTGCACAAAAAGAAAGTCTGGACAGTCTTGAAGAAAAAACTCAGGGACAAATTTCTGCATTTGGAATTCTAAAAAGTAATTTAAAAGATTTTAGAGACATAAGTGACCAGATCCAATCCAATCAACAATTTGGCTTTGAAGGAAAAACATCAGATGCAACGGTTGCAACTTTAACGGCATCGGGATCCAAAGCAGGTTCAACCATTAATTCTAGTTTAACGGTTACGACTCTTGCAAGTGCTCATACTCTTACTGGACCAACGTACAATTCAACTTCTGCTACAGTTGGTCAAAGAAACTTGACAATTAATTTTGGAACTTGGTCAGCTGATCCAACGGCAGGTGGTGGTCAAAGCTTTACATCGAATGGACAAGATCAAATATCGATTGCAACTACATCATCAACTACAATTACTGAATTAAGGGATCTCATAAATAATGCAGCTACGGATTCTGACAATGATGGACAAAAGGATGTTTTGGCATCAATAATCTATGATGGTAGCAATTATATGTTGATGTTAAAAAGTGAATCTGGAGCAGCAAATGAATTGAAGGTAACGGATAGTCATTCAACTCCAGCTTATGCATATGACGCAACAGATGGGCAGCAATTAACCCAAAGAGTTGCTGGTATAAATTCAGCATTCACTGTTGATGGAATTTCTATGACCCGATCATCAAATTCAATTGATGACTTGTTTGATGGTTTTACTTTAGACCTAAAAAAAACATCTGGTTCAGCAATTAATATCTCTAGTCAAGTTGATTTGGATGGAGTTCAAACTTTACTCGAAGGGTATGTTTCAACATATAACGAAGTTATGGAGAGTTTGAAAGCAATGGGAGCAAATGATCCTGTCGATAATACAAATGATGGAGCGTTAATTGGTGATAGTACACTAAGAGAAATAATGAGAGAATTGAGAGAAATGTCCTCAACTGCGTTGGGAGGGTATGAAGGAGGTCCTTATTATTTATCTTATCTTGGAATTTCAACAAACAGAGATGGATCACTATCTTTTGATAAAGCAGATATGGAGAAGCAATTTAAGGCTGATCCAGAGTCGGTCAGAGCATTTTTCTCAGATAATATTTCAACAAATAATATTAACATTACCTTGACAAAATTTGATTTTGTAAATACTAAGCCAGGATCTTATGCTTTTGCAACGAATGGATCAACTCACACGATTGGAGGTGTTTCAGCAACTAAAAGTGGAGATGTTTACTCTGTAACTTCAGGTGATCCTCAGGGGATTGAAATTACAGTAGCAAATGGAAGTGGCGTAACATCTGGAACAATTTATTACGGGAAAAGTTTTTTAAACAGATTAAATGAAAAATTAGATGTTTATTTAAAATATAACAGTATCATCGACGAAAGAATGGGTAATCTGAATGATACTTTAAAATCTGTTGCAGATAAAAGAATTCAACTTGATGACAGAATTGCAAAACTTACAGAGCGTTATGCTAGACAATACTCAGCAATGGAATCAACAATTGCTCAGTTTCAAGAAACAGGAAATATGTTGACTTCGATGCTTGAAACTAAAAAAGACTAGTTAACCTTTCATTATTTTTTTTATTATTTCATCACGAATTTTTTCTAAATATGGAGTTGGTAAAACTGCTCTATCTCTATCAAAATCTTTCATAGGATCATCAATGTTAAATGTGGAATGAATTCCTTTTTCATTTTTGTCTCTCGCAAAATGTTCTAAATACGAAACCTTTGTTTGTATGAATGGAACCCCAAGTGATGCTGGCCAATGATAATCAAAGCCATAACGCGTCTCATATTCTGGATTTTTATCAATAAAATCAACCATTTGAGCGATCATTGTTCTGTCATAGCATTGGCTAACACCTGGACATGTCTTCCTAACAGAAAGGACATCATTTTCATAAACTATGTTTTTGGGGTCTGAATGATAAACACTATTGTATAATCCTATTGGAAGTTTTTTTTCAAAGCTTGTGGATGATGCATCATAGATATTTCTTAAAGTGTTTAAAAAATTAGGGTCGTGAATTGTGTCATTATCAGTCATATAAAAAAGATCATAATCTGTGTGAATATAAAGAAAGTCTCTAAAAGATCTAGCTCTTGACCTTTCAATGCCCCCTGTAATCCTAAACCTTAGAACATCTTTAGAATATTGATTTAGAAAATCTTCATCATAAGAAGTCGAAGCATCATCGTAAATTGCCAATTTAGTTGATCCATCTTTTTTAATTATGGCTGAAATATTTTCTAAGCATAACTTAGTGATTGTTTTTCTATTTAAAGTGGATAGAGCAATGAAGACTTTTAGCATATTAAACAAATTTAAAATAAGTCGTTAGAGATAATAGTAACTTTTAAAAAGGATAAAGTAATGCAAAAAATGGAAAATCAAATAATTAATGAAAAACAAAAACAAGCAATACAAGTAATTAAAAAATTGTTGGATGAGATGCATAAAAACATTCAAGAATTAATTGAATTTGAAAAAGTCGAAGATTGTGTTGAAAAAATTAAATCTAAATCAATTAGAATTTCAAAAATAGCAATAGTTCTTCAAAAGACTCTTGATAGAGAAAAAGGCGGTGAAGTCGCAACTAATCTTGATCATCTTTATAAGCACATTAGATTTGCTGTGCAAAGAGTAATGGATGATAATGATTTTAGCTACCTTAATAGTGCGGAAAAAGTAACTTCAGAAATTAATAAGGGTTGGGAAAAAATGTCAGCTGCTGCTGCTTAATTTTTTCTCAATTATTTTTTTGCATTCATTAATAGGCTGAGACCAATCATTGAGAGCATTTTGTCTTAATAATTTTACAGATGGATACCAATCTTGGTGCTTTTTTAATCCCCACCTAAAATCGGGAACCATGGGTAAGAATAGGTAAGTTTCTTTTCCAACTGTTCCTGACATATGAACTAGTGATGTATCAACTGTGAAAATAATGTCTAAATTTTTCAAATAATATGTAGTATGTAAAAAATCTTTTAAATGATCACTACAATCGTGAACATTCTTAAATTGTTTTAAATATTCTTTGTCGTTACCTTTATAAAATTTTTGTATTACAAAGAAATCAGCATCAAACTTAAATATATCCTTTAACATTTCTATTGGAATATTTCTGTTTTTATCTCTAATGTGAGTTGGTCTTCCACTCCAAGCCAAGCCAATTTTTAGTTTTTTAGATTTTGTTAATTTTTTTAACTTGTTTGGAATTTCTAATTTTTTTTCATCTAATCTATTCAAGTCGATTTTAAGAGGTTCTGTTATTTTCCCTTTAACTATATTCCAAGTTAACCAAGGTAGACTCAAAAGAAATGTTCTATATCTAAAAACTCCGTTTGGAATTCTGTTAGTTACTTCAATGTCATCTAGATCAGGAAACAGTTTGAAAAATTCTTTCAACTCCGGAGGACAAGCATATGAAACTTGGTATCCAAAATCTTTAAGTGGTTTCAAATACCTACTGTACATCACATCGTCACCAAAGCCTTGCTCTCTCAAAACGACGATTTTTTGATTAGAGTTTTCAATTAAATGGCTTTTATTCATTTCAGGGACTGCTCGTCCGCCATATGCATTTAAATATGTATCCTTATCTCTTTTTTCATATATTTCTAGACCGTTTTCATAATCTCCTTTTAAGAGAGTAAGTAAACCTAAATTAAAGTTCCCCCAAAAAGAATCTTTGTTAATTTTTAATGCTTGCTTATAATATTCTTCTGCCTTTTCAAAATTTCCATGTTCATAATTATAAACACCCATGCCAAGAACAGAAGTTAGATTTTCAGGGTTAATGGCTAAACAAGTTTCGAAACTTTTTAAAGCCATTTCAAATTCTCTGTTGATTAAGTAAGCACTCCCGAGACCTGCCCAAGCAGCATCAACAACTGGAAGTTTTTGAACACATTTCGCAAATAATTCAAGCCCTTGTTCTTTTTCCCCTGTTTTAAAACACATAAGGTTGGCGAGTTCAAACATTATTAAATAGTGATCAGGGAACTGCTTGTTTGCTTTAATTAAAGTATTATATTCTTTTTCTCTGTCTGTTTTTCTGTAAATTTTAACTAACATTAGATATGCTTCAAGAAAATTAGGATCAATTTTTATTATATTCTCAAAATTTTCAATTGATTTGCTAAAATCCGCTCCTGATTTCTTAGACTTTTCATTAACAACATCATTTAGTGCCAATGCATAATTAGCAAAAGAACTATCTTTTTTAATTTCTAAAATTTCTTTTGCCTTGGAGACCGCATTGGTTAGATTGTTAGTTGTTTCAGGATTTGAAAGAAATTGTTTTAATTCTTTTTCTAATACTTCTACTGATCTGATTTTCATAATATTTAATACCTTTAAACTGTTAGATTTCTGGGATATTCTTACAATAATCGTGCCAATTAAACAAAATTCTAGATGAGTCGTTAATCATATGGGAGTTTAATATTGTCTAATTCAATGATACCATTTCATAGTGCTGTCCCAATTGGCAGTTTAAAGAAAATTACCCAAACTATGCACGATTCAATCTCCCGAGTTGCAACGGGTTTAAGAGTTATGGGAGGTAACGATGCAGGCTCTCAGTCTATGGCTAATTCTTTAAATGCAAGTGCGGCGGGCTTTAGGGCTGCTGAAAGCAATAATGACGCAGGAATTAGCTTATTAAAACTTGCAGAATCAGCGTTATTGGAACTCAATGCCCTTGCTACGAGAATAAAAGAACTTGGAATTGCTGATGATTTGTCAACAAACACCGCTACAGATACCGCAGCTCTTAATTCAGAGGCAGTTGCCGTAAGTGACACAATAGATTCAATTGTGACTACATTGAAATATAATGGTTTGCGAGTTTTAGATACATCTGCAAAGAATTTTAATATTGGGTATAATGATGCTGGGGATACACACCAAATAACTTCAACCACTGGAATTAGTGCAACTAACATTAATGATGCAACCAATGCTGATACTTCTATGGATACTACAATTGGTGAAATAACTCAGTCTCTCGGAGCACTAAGTGGAAGTATGGTAGCATTAAAAGCTTATCAAAGCGTAGCAACTACGACGGCGGCTCATCTTCGCCAGGCAGCTTCAAACCTTCAAGACACTGATTTTGCTGAAGAAACTGCCAAACTTACCAAACAATCACTCATAAAAAATTATGCTCTTGCTATGGTTGCAACGGCGAATGCAGAAGAAATGGAAAAGTTAAAACTTTTGGCCTAAACAAAATTTCATTAAGTCGTTTAAGTTATTAGGTTAAACAAAAGAAAGGTTAATGACCACAATGGAAAATTACGCAGAAATCTCAAAACAAGAGAAAAAAATGGAAAATAAAACAGTTTTGGTTAAAGAAACCATTGCCGATGGTGGACTTACTAAATACGAAATAATTAGCAGAATGTTCAATGGTTTAGTTAAAGAAATAGAGCAATTAAAACAGATTTTATTTAAGGATTTAGCAGTTACAAATGAATCAAAGGAAATAGCTGAAAAAATATCGAAAATTGCATTCACACTTCAAACTTGTCTAGATTTAAAAAATGGTGGACAAATAGCTGAAGACTTAAATTGGCTTTACAGGCACATTAGATATATGTCAAAAAGAATTCAAGACAATGATGATATGAATTATGTTCAACCAGCATTCAAGATTGCAACTCAATTAAAAGATGCTTGGGAGGCAATGCCTGCTCAAGAAAAAAGCAACTAATTTTTAAATAGTAATATTTGCCTCTGAAGATATACTTCAGGGGTAGGTATGTTTTTTTCAATAATCATAACCCTAGCGCTGGGCTCCATAATTGGAGTTATAACCTCGGTAAGTGTCTATGGTTTTATAAGTTTAGTTAAATTTCTTACGAAGTTATTTAGAGATCCAGATAGAAATTTAAACAACATTTACGCTCTTTTAGATAACAGTTTCGAATTCATTTTTTTTATAATTCTCGTGCCTTTTCTTATAGGCCTATTTATTGGTTTTTTAAGAAAGTATGCTTTTGATTCAAGATGGCATGGCCCACCTGATGTAATTTTGGCAGCTCACTCAGAAAAAAAGCCTTTGGATATAAAATCTGGTTTTTTGACTTCATTTTCTTCCATATTGTCGATTTCGGCTGGTGGTTCTGTTGGGCAGTATGGCCCACTTGTCCATTTTGGTGCAACAATTGGGGCAGAGTTAAATCAATTATTTAAAAACAAAGGTCCTTATGAAATTTTAATTGGAGCAGGTGTTGCTTCTGCAATTTCATCGGGTTTTGGCGCTCCACTTGCTGGCTTAATATTTGCCAGAGAGGTGATTCTAAGGCATCAGTCTCTTGCTTCTTTTGCACCAATATTAGTTGCATCAATAGTATCTTACATTTTTACAAAAAATGTTTTTGGTTTGGAGCCAATTTTTTTTGGTTCTGTTGGAGAAATTCAATCATTGTATGATTTCCCATTTTTTATTTTGGCTGGAATAAGTTGTGGACTTATTTCCATAATATATATGAATGGATTAACGCATAAAAATTATTTTCCGGACATATCTAGAATAAATCCGGTTCTCCAACCTGCTATTGCTGGAGTAATATGTGGACTTGTATCTATCTACTTACCTGAAGTGATTGGACTAGGTACTTCTACGATAAGAGAGATGATAGACGGGAAAACAACACTTATTTATGCTGGTTGTTTTCTTGTGTTTAAGCTTCTATTAACAGTAATTTGCCTAAGAATGGGTTTGATAGGTGGAGTGTTTGCCCCTGCATTATTTCTAGGAGCAAGTATTGGTGTCATTTTAGGTTTTTTATTTCAAAATATTTCGCCTACCTTAGATTTAAATTTGCTTACTGTAGCATCAATGGCTGCTTTCGCAAGTTGTGTAATTGGTGGGCCAGTGGCAAATATGATGATAATTCTTGAGTTAACATCCGATTACCAAGCCACACTAGTTGCTGGAATAAGTATAGTCTTTGCTTCCTTGATTTCCTATAAAGTAATAGGACAGTCTGTTTTTGATAAAGTTTTATTAAATAAAAAAATAGACCTTAAACAAGGAAGAGAAAATATAAAATTACAACAAATTCCGGTGGAGGAAATTTCTCATAAAGATTTTTGTCATCTTGAAAAAAACTTAAGTATTAATCAATGTATAAAAAAAATGGTAAGTTCTGAAAAAAGTGAGGCATATTTAATTGATAAAAATGGCAAACTACTAAATAAATTCGAACTACATAAATTACTTAATCAGAAAAATAAAAAATCAAAAATTAGTATTTTGCAAACTAACAAATTTTTAAAACTCAATAATCTTGATAATATTTACAATTCAATAGATAAATGTAAAGATTTTGTGGGTGAATCAATTCCTGTAACTTTAAATAATGGAAAATTAGTTGGAATAATTACAGAGGGAGATTTATTCCAAATTTTTCTGAAAGTTTCCAGTGAGGAGAAGGAGTTGGAAAATAGGGATTAAGCAACTTTTAAAAGGTTGTTTTTTATATCATCACTTGAGTAGAATAACTTTGATATCATCTGGTATCTTGTTGCTGCTTCATTATGCATGAACACAGGGTTAAAAGTAATTCTTGCTTTTAAAAAAGCTTCTGTGAGTGATCCATTTGAGGGAGCAGAATTATTGTTATATCTTCTTACAGGATTATAGTCAGGGTTGTAGGTATTAAGGTTGTTAATATTTGAAATTGGTGGTGTTTTTCTGTTGTGATAGTGAATTGGTGGCATACCAATTGCAGTACCATTGTCAAACTCAGTTTCCGGCCTAAAATTGTCCGGACTGTTAGTAAAATTTACAGGGCTAACCATAGATTATAGATAACATGTCAGGAAAATATATCAAAGCAAAAAATTTTTACCAAAAAACTGAAAAATCATCTATTAAGAATCAAGATCCTATTTCAGTTGTAAAAACTATGGTTGGTGAATTACAAAAATCAATGGATCAGGTGATTTTGTCTACAGGAAATGAAAATCAAAGACCTATAAGAACTAAATATTTTAGCAGATCACTCGTTATTATATATACGCTCCAAACAACATTAGATTTTGAGAATGGAGAGGATTTAGCAACTAAATTATTTCAAATTTATGAATATTGTAGACAACAACTCATTAAATGCTTTCAAGAACAAGTCATCGATGGTGCAAAAAAAGCCATTAATGCTTTGGATGATATTTTTAATCCAAAAGGGGTTTCACATGCCAGTTGAAGTGTGTTCGGCAAACTCTCAGCTGGATAAGTTAGAGAAAATTTCCAATAAAATATCACTTCTTATTTCATCGGGTGATTATGAAAAAATAAATCACTTGGATAGAATTAGAAAAAAAATTATTTTTGATATGCAGGAAAAGAATTTCAGACTTGATGAACAAAATAAAAAAACTGTTATGAAACTTATATCCAAAAATCAAGAAATGGTTTCAGAGTTTAGAGACAAAAATAAAAAGTCGCTTTCAAGGATATTAGATTCAAAAAGATGTGCAAAAGCTTACCTGGCAACGCTTTAATCTTTTAAGTCATTTGGTCTTTTAAAAAATATAATAGTTGAGTTTGATTTATTTATATCAAACCAATTTTTACATGAAAAATTTATTTGAAAAATAGATGATGTTGAAAATTTTTCAGTTGCTCTTTTGAAATTTTTATTTTCAAAGTCAGATGAGAAGTCTTGAATAGATGAAGAGAGCATCGGTTCGTGTGAAATAACTAAAACTTTTTTTTTCTTTGCTTCCAAAATAATTGTATCAAATATGTCTACATTGGATTTATAGTACAATTCATCTATAAATTTAATTATTGGTTTCTGATTGAGAAAATTTAAAATTAGTTTCAGTGTTTTTTTTGTTCGCAAGGATGGTGAACAAAGCACCTCGTCAAAAAAAATTTTTTTTTCTTTTAAAAACTTACCAATCTTTTTTGTTTTATTTATTCCAATTTCTGAAATATCTCTGGAGAAATCATTTCCAGTATGATTTTGCAAGTTAGATTTTGCGTGACGTAATAAAGTTAGATTTAACATATAATTATTAGAAATGGTTAGCGAAATTAATTATTTTTGTTTTTATATCAGAATCAAGCTAAAAAATTTATTAGAACCCTTGACTTAATATTATCTGATGGGTGAGCCTCGTAAAAAAATATTCGAAGTTTAAACTAATTACAAACATTACTAAAAGTCTCAGTGATCTATCTAAATCTGAAAGCCAATTAATAAAAACTCTTGAGTCAGCAATTTTTAGGCATAGTTCAAGAATAATTATAAATGAAAATAGAAAGTTTGTTATTTGTAAACCACCATTTCCCAAAAGTTTAAAAAGAGTTGTTGATGTCAAAAAAAATATAATGATAAAATAAAACAAGTTTCTGAAAATCATTATAAGATTTACTGGATATATAGCTTTAAAAAATCTACTTTTTATGTCTAAACCTTTTAAGGTTTTGTAAACACAAAAGTTTAAGGTCAAATGAGCAAATATTAATATTAAAAGTGTTACATTAAGATCTTTTATTTTTTTTTCCTTTTCCTTTCATATTTTTTGTAGAAAGTTGAAAAAGTATTGCTATAAAAAAAACTGAAAATACATAAAAGATTATAAATCCAAGCGGATTGTCAACAAGAGAACCGTGAAGTTTATCTTGCTGACAGTTAAAACTTTCCTTGAAAGTTTTAACTTCATTACTACAATATTCAAAAGTACTTTTATTTTTATTATTTTCCAAAACTTAATTATCTATTTCAAGTTCACCATTAATTGATTCTGAAAGATCGAGTTCTTCGGAAACGATACTTGCTGTTATTTTTATTTTTTGTGAGTCAGATAGTTTTCCAGAGTCAATGGCCTTTCGTATCTTTTCCTCAATTTTTCTTTGAGAGGTAATGCCAACATTTTTTAAAAACTTTCTAATTGAAATATTTAGTTTTTCCTCGTCCATATCTAATAATTAATAATAAAGTTTAAATTGTAAAGTATTATTATACTCATTTTTCTTAAAAACATACCAGATGTTTAATAGTAATAGGTGTCTTTACTCCAAAAAATTCATTTATTGAATGCTGGTGAATATGATGAGAATGAACCAAAACTGGTATGAGCTCATTTCCTGAAACCTCAAGTATGTAAATAAAATTCGTACCAACAAATCTTTTATCCACAACTCTAAACTTCATTAAACTTCTGTCATTATGAATTAAGTCCTCAGGTTGAATTAATAATTTAACAAAATCACCAACTTTATGTTTATTTACAAAATTACCCCTAATTAAACCAAGTTTTGGATGTTTAAGGGAATTTTTTGAAACAACCTGTACTTTTACAAAAATTCCTTTATTAAAAAAACTTGCTACTTTTTCTGAGCTTGGAAAATGATAAATTTTGTAGGGCAAATCGTATTGTTCAAGTTTATTATCAATAAAAAGACCACATTTATTACCAAAATAAAAGGCTTCGTCATAATTGTGAGTAACAATCAGTGTTGTAAGTTCTAAAAAATTTAAGATTTTTTTTAATCTAATTTGGAGTTCTTCTTTTAATCCCTGATCAATATTAGAAAAAGGTTCGTCAAGAAGAAGTAATTTGGGACTTGATAATAGAGATCTTATCAATGAAACTCTTTGCGCTTCTCCAGAACTAATTTGGTGGGGATATTTATTAACTAATTCGTTTAAATAAAACTGATCAACTAGTTTTGATAAATTTAATTTTTTTTTTGTTCCTTTTCTCTTTGATCCAAGTTTAAGATTTTCTAATACACTTAGATGAGGAAACAGACAATTATCTTGAAATGATAATGCTATATTTCTTTCTTCTGGTTGAATGTGAGTTTTTTTAGATGATAATAAGATTTTATCGAGCCATATTTCACCATCATTAATTTTTTCAAGACCAGCAATAGTTCTCAAAATAGTTGTTTTTCCAACACCAGATGGTCCAAGTAATGAAATAATTTGACCTTCTTGTGAAATATTAAAAGAAACATTTTTCAATTTATGACTTTTGCTAGATGAAAAAGTTACATTTTTTACCTCAAAAAAATTTTCCATTTATGGTTTATAGGCTATTTTTCTTCACTTAAAAAGTATTTAATGGATAAAATAATTAGAAAAGTAGTCCAAAGTATAAGAAAAAGAGAAGGAACAGATGCTGCCTCTATTAGGTCTTGAGAAGCAAAGTTATAAGCTTTAGTTGAAAAGGTTTCAAAATTAAATGGTCTTAGTATCAGAGTTATTGGGAGTTCTTTAATTATTTCTAGTGAAATTAAAATAAAAATAAAATAAATATTTTTTTTGAAAAAAGGTAAATGAATCTTAGTTAAAGTTCTGAATTTACTGAATCCTAGGAGAGATGCACTATCATCAATTGATTGATTGATTTTCAAATAACCTGCTTTTATGGCGTTAAATGAGATTGAATAGAATCTGAATAAATATCCCAAAATAAGCCCGTATATTGATCCGATAAAAAAACTTTTTAAATTTATATTAAACTTTTCATTTAAAATTGAAAAAAATGTAATTGTAGAAACTGAAATAACTATTCCGGGAATTGCATAACCTGAAATTGATAAGCTAGAAATAAATCTTAAAGTTTTTTTTTGTAAAACCCTTATTCCAAAGTTAGAAAAGAAAGAACAGACTATAATAATAATAGTTGAAGCAAGTATCAGTTTAACAGTATTTAAATTTAATTTAATTAAATCAAGATTTGAATAATACTCAGGAAATTTAAATGTCCAAAATAGCATTTGAAACAATGGAAATAAGAAACTAAGAAAAAATAAGATAAAACAGAATACAAAAGCAAAAATAGCTTTTTTTCCTGAGAGATTAATAATCTTTTTTTTATGACTTGAAGAGTTTGAAAGATGATATTTTGAATTTTTCGATGAAAAACTTTCTAAGCAAAAGAAAAATAGAATAAAAATAAGCAAAAATAGAGATAAAATATTTGCTGAAACAAGATCATCAAATATAAACCATGAGTTATAGATTCCAGTAATCAATGTGGAGGTGCCAAAAAAGGAGGCTGTTCCAAAATCTGATAATGTTTCCATAGCTACCAGACTTAAACCAATAAATATTGCTGGGCGAGCTGATGGAAGTATGACTTTAAAAAATCTTTGAGTTTGTGAAAACCCCAAATTACTTGATACCTCTATAAGGTTTTGTGATTGATTTACAAAAGACGATCGAGCCAAAATATAGACATACCCAAATAAAGAAAAGCTCAAAGAGATAATTATTCCAATTATGGGATTAAGATTTGGGATTATTTGATTGGCCATTTTTTCGTTTAAAAAAGTTGAGACAATGAGATAACCAGTTCCATAATTTTCAAAAAAAGCAGATAATGAATAAGCAAATATATATGGTGGAATAGCAAAAGATAAGATTAGTGCGTATTTAAAAAAACTTGAAAAAGGAAATTTATAAAATGAGACAAGGTAAGCAGAGTAAAGTCCTAACAAAAAAGTAAAAACTAATACTCCAAATAAAATTATTATAGAGTTTGCAACATAATTTTTAAGTGAGAATTCTCTAAAAAAGTAAAAATATTCTGAGTTAGTATTCAGTTCAATTATTCCATTAAAAATTGTAAAAAGAGGAATTATTGAAATGAGCGAAATTAATAAAACGAAAAAGTAGATAATAGAGTTAGGAATTAAAGAATTTTCAAATCTAGACAATTTTTTAGTTCCAACCAGCTTCTTTCATAAGTTTGAAAGAAGTCTTTTGCCATTTCCCATAAGTTGAAACATCGATTGAGTTATGCTGTTTAAAATCTATTCCTATTTTTTTAATTAAATCATTTACTTCGATGTTCTCTATCATGGGATATTCAAATGTATTGTTGCTCAAATGTAGTTGTGAAGTCGGAGAAACTAAAAATTCCAGAAACTTTATTGCATTATCTTTGTTAGGTGCAAATCTAAGAATACCAGCGCCTGATATATTCATATGCGCTCCACGATTATTTTGATTTGGAAAGAAAGGCTTGACTCTTTCGGCAGCTTTTTTCTGCTCTGGACCTTTTTTTCCTGATAGCATTAATGCGTAATAATAAGTATTAGCAATTGCTATTTCAGCTTCTCCAGCAGCTACTGCAAGTATTTGAGCTCTATCATTCCCTTGAGGGTTTCTTGAGAAATTTCTTACAATACCTTTGAGCCAATTTTGTGTATGTTTTTTTCCGTTAGTTTCAATGAGTGAACTAACTAATGACTGATTATATACATTATTTGCCTGCCTTATTGCTATTTTACCTTTCCAATTTTTTTTTGCTAAATCTTCATAATTTAAATTTTCAATTTCATCTTCTTTTATAAGTTTTGGGTTATAAAAAATAATTCGGGCTCTTTTGGTTAATCCAAACCAATACTTATTTCTAAAATGTTTTGGAATAGAATTTTCTAAAATTTCAGAGTTTATTTTTTGAAAAATACCTTTTTGTTCTGCAGAGACTAATCTTCCAGCATCAGCCAGGAAGAAAATATCCCCAATACATTCTCTATCTTCTTCTAATATTCTTTTTTCTAGTGGTTTGGATTTGCCTGAAATAACATTAACCCTAATACCTGTTTTCTCTTCAAATTTTTTATACAGTTGAATGTCAGATTCATAATGTCTAGTTGTGAATAAGTTAATTTCATTTGCTAGGATTGATTCAATACTAAAAAAAATTATGAATAGAATTAAGATATTTTTCATTTCAAAATACTGATAATGATTATTATTATTAAAATAATAAATTTATCAATTTTGTCAATGAAATGAGTTCTTCTCAGAAGACTGTGGGTAGATAAACTCTACCCACAGTTTCAAATTATTTAATTACTTTATATTAATTAATTTTGGTTTTTTATGTTCAGGTATAACTTTTTCTAATTTTATTCTTAGCATACCATCTTTCATTTCTGCATTTTTAACAAATATTTCATCAGAAAGTGTAAACTTTCTGACAAAAGATCTATTGGAAATACCTTGATGAATTAATGAAGAGTTATCGTTTAAATTATTTTTATTATTTTTTTCTTTTGATCTTACAGTTAATTCACCATCTGCAAGTTCTAACTCAACATCATTTTTGCTAAAGCCTGCTACAGCCATTTCAATGACATAATTATGATCATCAACTTTACTTATGTTATATGGGGGGTATCCCGAGGATCCCATATCCATTTCAAATAATCTGTCAAATAAGCTGTCAAATCCAATTGAATAGGGAATGAATTTGCTTTTATCAAATGTAGTAATATTATTTTGCATTTTTATCTCCTTATATTTAAGCAAGATTAATATTTAGATCCCAATAATTAGGCGATCTAATTACAATATAGTGACAAATTGTCATAATGTCAATATGTCTTATTATTTTTTATAAATTAGCAAATTTTATGCCTACCTATTAGACTTTTTTACTTCATACAATTCTAGATTATATTTTTTTTGATATATTCTTAAGTTAGAGATTACTTTTTTTACATAATATCTTGTTTCCGATATTGGTATTGATTCAATCCAATCTATAAAATCTATTTCGTTTGATCGCGGATCACCATATCTTTTTAACCAAATTTTTACTCGTCCAGGCCCTGCATTGTAAGCAGCTAGTGCCAAAGGTAAAGCGTTATCAAATTTGTCCAGCATTTGATTAATATAAGTTGTCCCAAGCACAACATTGTATTGGGGATTTGTAGTTAAAGCTTTTTTGTGGTACCTAATTTTTAGATTCTTTGCGACTTTCTTTGCAGTAAAAGGCATTAATTGCATTAATCCCCTTGCACCAGCTGAACTGTATGCATTAATTCTAAAATTACTTTCTTGATGAGATATTGCATGTATTAAGGCCATCGTGCTTGATGAATTTTTATATTTTGCTGGTATATAATTTTCGATCAATGGGTATGAATATTTTAATGAAGGATCTTTTATTTTTCTTGATAAATTTGTAACTAAATACTTATTGTCTAATCCTGCTGCAATTTCTAAAACATAATGCTTAGTTTCTTCACTTTCAGATAATTCCATTAATTTTTTTAAAAAAACTAGGGTTTTTTCAGAAGATTGTCCTGATTTATTTATGATATCAATTACTTCAAAAAGATCATCATAACCATCTGGTTTTTTTATTGTTTCACTTGAATTTTTAACTTGGAAATTTCCAATTTTTATTGAAGAGTTTTGTCCATAAAATGAATATTTATCTTTCGCCGATTTTTCCAGCCATAGTTTTTCAGAATCTTTTTTACCAATTCTAGAGTAAGCTTTTGAAAGCCAAAATGCAGCCTTTGCTTTTACATGTTGATTATCTGAATTTTGGAAGACTTTTAGAAAATGATTTATACTTTGAGTTGGGTTTCCTAAATGAAAAATTGAAACCCATCCAGCCAACCACTCTGCTTCCTGCCCAGAATCTTCATAAAGTGGCAGGTTGTGGTTCTTTAAAATTCTGTAAGCATTGTTGAACTTTTTTTTGTTTAATAGTCGTCTGATTACAATTCGTGAATTGATCCACCAATTTCTTATATTTTCAATTTTTTCTGGAGGGTTGTACAATAATTCTGCGGCTGTATCTAATTTTGCTTTTCTTCTCCATCTCATTCTTTCATAAATTAGGCCTGGGTCATTTTGAAGGTTTTTTGGAACATTTCTTATTAGTTTTGCAACATCTGGACTTCTTCTACTAAGAGCTAACCTTGCCTCACCAAGTTTTCTCAAATCACCCGAAATTCTGTTTAGTGTTCTTCTTGCTGAAATATTTTTACCTTCATAAATAAGTCTATTAAATCTCTTCCAATTATCTTCTTGTGTCCAAAATTTACTATATTTCCGTGTAAAGAATTTTTGTTGTGATCTAGTCAGATTTTTGTTGATCCAAATATCTTTTATAGTTGAAATTTTATCAAAATTTTTTTTTGTTTTTAACCTAAATTCTAAATAATCAATTGAACCTTTTGAGGTAGTTGGCTTGATGCGTTCAAACCATTCTAATACGCTATTAGGCTCAGTATCTTTTGTAATTGATGATTCAATTTTTTCAATAATTTTCTCAGAACTTGGCCAGTGCTTGTGAGCTTTAAAAAAGTTTGTCAAATAGAGAAAGTCATGATTACTTCCAGGTCTGGTGATATCCAACCACCTTATATAAGATGATAAAGATTTATTGTTATAATCATCGGCAACTGCAATTGCCATGACCCAGTTCTGTTTTTTAATTTGTTTAAAAACATCATCAAATTCTAAGAGCTTTATTTCTGGCTTTGCCTTTGGTTCAGGATAATCGAGAGATACTAGATTTGATGGAATTAGGCAAAGTAGAAAAAAAAAAAACTTGATACTAGATAAATTTGCTATCATAAAACATAATGTTACTTCGAAGTGATTATATGCAGATAATATATTTGTTAAATTAACTAAATAAAAGGTTAAATTTTAAAATGCTATTTAAAGGTTCAATACCAGCTGTAATAACTCCATTTGAAAAGAATCTGGAAATAGACTTTGATTGTCTCAAAAAACATATAGATTATTTAATTTCGGGAGATTCTCATGGTTTAGTCTCTTGTGGTACAACAGGTGAGTCACCGACACTTAACCACGATGAGCATAAAAAAGTTACTGAATTTATAATAAAGCAAAGTAAGGGCAGGGTTCCCGTTATGGCAGGTTGTGGTTCAAATTCTACTGAGGAATCTATTGATCTTGTTAAACACGCATTCAAATCTGGTGCTAATGGAGCATTGTTAGTATCGCCGTATTACAACAAACCAACTCAAAATGGTTTGTACATGCACTTTAGGAAGGTTGCTGAAGCTTGCCCAAAGCTCCCTATTTATTTATATAATATTCCTGGTCGATCAATTGTTTCAATTAATTCAAATACAATAAATAGATTAAAAAAAATAAGAAATATTGTTGGTGTAAAAGATGCAACTGGCGATTTGACAACCCCATTAGATGTAAGAGATGTATGCGGTAAAAATTTTTATCAATTGTCTGGAGAAGATTCAACCTTTCTTGCTTTTTTAGTAAGTGGAGGAATAGGATGTATATCTGTAACTGCCAATGTAATTCCTAAGGTATGTTCGGCAATTTACGAATTATGGAAAAGAAGAAAAATTGATGAAGCAATGAATTTAAATTTTTTAAGTTATCCACTAAATAAAGTACTTTTTCTTGAAACTAGTCCAGCACCTGTAAAATATGTTTTAAGTAAAATGAAAAAATGTAAAAATATTTTAAGGCTTCCATTAGTTTCTGTAGAAAATGAAACAAAACTAAAAATTGATAAAATATTAAAAGATTTAGGGCTTATTTAATAATTTTGTGTCGAAACTAAATTTAAAAACTTTTCAAAATAGAAAAGCTAGATTTAATTACCAAATTCTAGAAAAATTTGAAGCAGGTATTGTTCTTAATGGAAAAGAAGTTCGATCTATTAGGGATGGCAAAGTTGTCTTAGACAATGCTTATGGTATTATAAAAACAAAGGAAGTTTGGATAATAAACTTATATATTGATTTAAAAAACTACAAAAAAGATTTTCATGAATCTAATAATACAAGACCTAAAAAATTATTATTAAGTAGAAAAGAAATTGAAAAAATTTCAATTAAACTGAGAAATAATGGACTGACTATTGTACCATTAAATCTCCATTTTAACAAAAAGGGGGTGATTAAAGTGGACATTGGGGTTTCCAGGGGTAGAAAAAAATCTGACCTAAGAGAATATAAAAAAGACCAAGATTGGAAAAGGCAGAAACAAAGAATAACCAAAGATTTATGATATTAGTTGCAATAGGATCAAATCTTGAATCAAAACAATTTGGTGCACCATATAAAAATTGTTTGGAAGCAATAAAATTAATAAAAAGACAGTTCGATGTAAAAAAAGTCTCAGATTTTTATAAAACTGAACCAATTCCAAAATCATCTCAACCTTGGTTTGTAAATGCTGTAATTGAGATAATAACAGAATATGAACCTAAAAAAATTTTGACAGAATTATTGGTTTTGGAAAAATATTTTAAAAGGGAAAGAAAAAATAAAAATGAACCTAGAGTCATAGATTTAGATTTAATTTCGTATAATGAAATTATAATGAATACAAATTCTTTAATTCTCCCTCATCCAAGGATGCATACCCGAAAATTTGTTATAAAACCAATTTGTGATATAGATCCATTATGGAGACACCCCTTATTAAATAAAACAGCTGAAGATCTTTTAAAAAAACTTGCAAATCAGAGAATATCTAATATAAATCAAGTAAATTTATAATTTATGGCAAGAGTAACAACAGAAGATTGCGTAACCTCAATCCCTAATAGATTCCAACTTGTGATTTATGCTTGTAGGAGAGCTAGAGATTTATCATCAGGAAGCGAGCCAAATGTTCCTGTAGATAATGACAAAGATACAGTCATAGCCCTTAGAGAAATTGCAGAAAAAAAAGTTGATTTGTTAAAAATTTGGGAGACAGTGGTAACTAGTTCTCAAAAATACCAACCAATTGAAGATTCTGATATTGACGATGATGACGCAGTTCCATTAAATGAAAATGCATCCCAAGTTTCATTTGATAATTTTGAAAAAGAAAATGCCTCTGAAAAGAAAAGAAAGAAAATTTATCTCACTCAGAATGAGATTCAAAAATTAATAGATAAGAAAAAAGATGAAAGTATTGATAACGCTGAAGAAAGTGATTTAAATACGAATGAATCTTCTTCTGATGATCAAATAATCTTATCTGATGAAGAAACTACAAATAACGAAAAATAGATAAAAAAAAAAAAATCTTTCAATATTTAAATAATTGTTAGTTTGTCATAATATTAATTGTGCTTAGACAAGTAGAGTTAGTAGAAAAGGTTAAATCATATGACCCCTTTGTTGAGGAAGAACTTCTCAATAAAGCTTATGTTTATTCCATGAAAGCTCATGGTGCGCAAAAAAGGGCATCAGGAGCGCCATATTTTTCTCATCCCTTAGAGG
>CACEXK010000002.1 GCA_902563505.1 uncultured Alphaproteobacteria bacterium | reverse complement strand
CTAGCTCAAGAAGATCTTGGGCAGTTAATTTTAAACTTTCCGCCGCCTTTTCAGAATGATTTATAGATCTCCACAAAATCGAGGCACATCCCTCAGGAGAAATCACAGAATATATCGCATGTTCGAGCATAATTACTTTATTTCCCATACCTAATGCAACTGCACCACCAGAACCACCTTCTCCGACAACGAATGAGAAAATTGGTGACTTCACATTTATAGACTTTCTAATTGAATTTGCTATGGCTTCTGACTGTCCTCTGTCCTCAGCCTCTACCCCAGGAAAAGCCCCTGGAGTATCTATGAAAGAAACAATAGGCAGATTGAATTTACTTGCAATATTAAAAAGTCTTTGAGCTTTCCTATAACCCTCAGGCTTTGCCATTCCAAAATTATTTTTAACCCTAGAATCTATGTCTTTACCTTTATCATTTCCAATGACTAAAAATTTTTTTTCTCCAATGTTTGCAAAGCCACCCTTTATCGATGAATCATCTCCGTAAAGTCTATCACCACACAAATTTTCAAATTTATCAAAAATAATTTTAACTATTTCATCAAATTTTGGCCTATCTTGGTGCCTGCAAACTTTTACCTTTTGAAAAGGGGTGAGTTCTTTATAAATTTCAAAGAGATTTTTATCAAATTTGTCTTGTAAGTTACTCAGCTCATTCGCAATATTTTCGCTGGTATCCTTTAAATGCCTTAACTCTTCGATCTTCGCCTGAATATCGAGCAAAGGTTTCTCAAAGTCTAAAAAATTCTGCATTAATTTTTATTTTTTATTTACCCTCAATTAGTTTAGCTTTCTCAACCAAGACCTCAGCTTGTCTTATAGATGCAATATCTATAAGTCTTCCATCTAATGAAACAGCACCCTTGCCATCTTTTTTTGCTTGCTCCATAGCCTCTAAAATTCTTTTTGCTTGATTAACCTCTTTATCCGAAGGACTCATTACTTTATTAGCAAGCTCAATTTGACTAGGATGAATAGCCCATTTACCTTCGCAACCCAGAGTAGCGGATCTATTGGCTTGTGCAGAGTATCCATCAGGATCACCAAAATCGCCGAAAGGACCATCTATTGGTCTTAGCCCATTTGCTCTAGCTGCTATAACCATTTTGGAAACTGCATGATGCCACATGTCTCCCCAATGTTTTTCTCTTGGGTTATCATTGTCTTTATCAGTTAAAACATGATAGTTTGGATTTGGTCCTCCAATAACAGTTGTTTTTGCTTTTGTAGAAGCAGCATAATCTGCCACACCAAAATGAAGAGATTCAAGTCTTCTACTGTAAGAAGCAATTTCATTTACATTCTGCATCCCAAGGGCAGTTTCAATGATAAGCTCAAAACCTAATCTTTTTTCTATACCCATTGCATCCTCTACTTGGGTACAAAGCATATCGACTGCATATACATCTGAGATTGTACCAACCTTTGGAATCATAATCATGTCAAGTTTTCCTGGAGCCTTCTCAATAAGGTCAACAACATCTCTATACATAAAATGGGTATCCAAACCATTGATTCTGACAGACATAGTTTTTGTGTTCCAGTCGATTTCATTCAAAGCTTCAATGATATTTTTCCTAGCTTGTTCCTTTTCGTCAGGTGCAACAGCATCCTCAAGGTCAAGAAATATTACATCAACCTCACTTTTTGCTGCTTTTTCAAATAAAGCTGGATTGCTCCCTGGGACTGCCAATTCACTTCTATTAAGCCTTGGCTTGGCTTGTTCAACAATTTTAAAACTCATAATTCCCTCTTAAAATTTAGTATATAGCAAAATAAATTTAATATAGAAAAAAAAATTAAACTCAACCTATATTTTAATAATTTTATTTAAATCATTTTTTAAACTATGCTTTTCCTCTAAAATTTTTCTCATTTTTTTTTGTTGGATATGGGTATACACCTGCGTAGTTGATATATCTTTATGACCCAACGACTCTTGTATAATCCTTAAATCAACCCCTCTATCAAGCAAATGAGATGCGAATGAATGCCTTATCACATGTGGAGAAATTTTCTTTGGATTTATTCCAATACTTTTTCCTAAAATTTTCAACATCTGAAAAAATCTATTTCTAGTAAGATGGCCTGATTTAGAATTTGAAGGGAATAGAAATTTTGAGTTTTTCACATGAATTTCTATTTGTGATATATATTTTTTTAAAATATCAATTACTTTACCAAACAAAGGGATTATTCTTGAATCTCCGCCTTTACCTTTTATTACAAATGATGAAAAATTGTCATTAAAATCACCTAATTTTATCCCAACTAGTTCACTTACCCTAATACCAGTGGTATACAAAAGTTCAATCAATAGAGTTAATCTTAATCCTTTAAAAGAATTATCCATATAGGTTTTATTAATTAGTTTTTCAACTTCCTCCTCGGTGAGAAACTTTGGTATATTCTTTGGAATTTTTGGAAAATCATAAATATCAGTTGGATTTTTTATAATAATCCCACTGTCCAGAAGATAATTAAAGAAACTTTTAACCGACGAGAGCTTTCTGCAGTGAGTTTTTGATGAAAATTTCTGAGATAACAATTTTATATACTTATTCATCTCTAAAGCGCCCAAATTTGTAAGACTTACTTTTTTATTTAACTCTAAAAATTCCTTAAGATCATTCCGATATGACAGTATTGTATTTTTCGAAAGATTTTTATTTGCATGAATGAACTCTAAATATTTTTCTAGAAGCATGTTGTTTTTTTTTATCACAATAAAATGCTTTCAGATAATGCTTTAAACTCTTGCTCAAAACCAAGGTTTCTTAGTATCATTAAGGCTTTATAGTTTTCAAGCAAACTAAGATCTTCAAAGTCTTTATTGCCAATTACTTTGAAAAAAATAATCAATGAATTAAATAAATTGTCTTCTTTTGAGAATCTTTCAGCTAAAAATAAATTTTGTAAATTATTTTTCTCATTATTACCCATAGTTAAAAAATTAGATTCGCTGAGAACATTAAAGAGGTTCTGAGAAAAATTTATATTGAGTGTTAAAACCATTATTATTTTTCTAAATTTCTCTAAGTCAATTTTTTCTATTTCACTCACCCTAATTAATTTAGTTTCCAGTGCTTCTGAATCAAAATTCTGATTATTGAGATATTTGGCTATTTCAAGAGAAATTCCTCTGAATAATAATTCTGGGTCATCGTTAAGATTCATTAATTTCCCAAGCATAGCTTCCGCCTTAAAAAAATCTCTTCTGGATTGAAACATTTTAGAAATTAGAAGTATATCTTCCTTTTTTTCTAGAATTTCCAGAGGAGGTAAAAAATCTGCTATTAAAAGAGAAATTTGTCTAATTAGATTGTCATTTGCAGAACTTTTTAACAAAGCTAATATTTTTTTCAACTTAAGCTCATCATTGCTCTCTCTTAAAATAGATTGATATAAAAGAGGTCGAGCTTTTGCTGGAGATAGAGTTTTATATAATCTTAATGCATTTTCTATCTCACTATTTTTAAATCTAGCAAGTTGATATGCTTCTGAGAGCACATCAACACCAATTCTCCCTTGCTTAACAAGAATTTCCGAACAAAAAACCTTTAAATCTGTGTCTACACTGGGGTTTGACAAAATGAATAGAAGACCACTAGTATTAAGATTCTCAATTTGTTCATAACTAGGAGAAATGTCAGCAAATTGCAAAGAAGACATAATTATTGGGTTCAAAGTCTTTATTTGCTCTAAATTTTTTTTAAGATTGTCTGACTCAGAAATATTTTCTTCGCTCATAAGCGAATAAGCCAAATCAATAAAAAAAATATCTCCTGGTTTATTTTGTTCTTTAAGAAGCGACAAACCTAGCTTTGCTTGCTCATAACGATTGTTAAGTATATCACAAATTATTATTATTTTTCCAAAAAGTTTAGGGGTATTATTAGTTTTATTTTCTAAAATTTTGCAAGCCTCACTGTGCCTATTTCTTAGTAAGTTACCCTCAATCATTTTTTTAAGGATAAATTCATTATTTTTCAATTCAGGAGATTGGGAGTAATACAATTCTATTTCATTAATTCTTCCAGTTTCAAACAATTGTTGTACATAAAGTTCTAATATAGTTTTATCTTGATCAGAATTAATAAGGTTTTTACTAATTATTTTCTTTGACGAAAGAAATTTAAAGATTAGTTTTTGAACCACTTCATTAGAGCTTTTATTTGGCAAATTTGACAAAAAAATTTCAATATCCTGAAAAGATTTGTTTATGAAAATCTGATTCCACATTTGTGATTCTAAATCTTCTTTACCTATTTCTGATAAATTTTGTAAATTTTGACCATTATTTAATAGGTCTTTTTTTTCAAAAATAATTTGATTAGAATTTAGAGGTCTGATGAAAAAAATTATTAAAAGAAGCAAAAAATTAATTTTTTTCAATTTTATACTCACTTTCAACTAATCTAGGTTTTACAATAAAATCGGTAGTTCCTAAGTAAATTAAAAAAACAAGAAAAGCCAAAACTAATGGAATTAATATTTTGAGGAATAATTTATTCATTATAATATGGCTTATTTTAATAAATTCATTCAAACTATACATTAAATATTATACTTAATATATATCGTAAATGATTTTAAAAAAAAATAATATAGTGTTGGTTGGAATGACTGGGGTTGGTAAAACTACCATTGGCAAAATTTTGTCTAAAACTACTAATTTTGATTTCATTGATGTTGACTCCGAGATTGAAAAGGCTTCCAACATGAAGATTGCTGATTTTTTTATAAAATATAGTGAAAAAGAGTTCAGAGATGTTGAAAAAAAAATTCTAGTAAGGAATCTTTTAAATAAAAATAATACTGTTATATCTACCGGAGGAGGAATTCTTGGAGACACAGAGATCATTGAATATATAAAAGATGAAAGTATAAGTATTTTTCTTGATATTAACTTAAAGATATTAATTAAGAGACTTAAGAAAAACTTTCGTAATAGGCCTTTACTAACTTCAGGAAATCTTGAAAAAACTCTAACGCAAATGTATAAGGATAGAATAGAAAAATATAATAAAGCTGATATAAAAATTCTTGTTGATGGCTTATCTATCAATGAGATTATTTCCAAGATCATTTGCAAATTAAATGGCTATGAAAAAAATTAATACTCTTAATGTAAAATTAAAAGATAGATCTTATCCAATTTTTATAGGAAAAAATTTAATAGAAAATATTAATTTATATATCCCAGAAGTTAATAATTTTTCAAAGATTATAATTATAACTGATAAAACTGTTTATAAAAATTTAAATAAAAAAATCAAAACCGTTGAGAGTAATTTTTCTAAAAAAATCCTGAAATTTATTGTTCCTCAGGGAGAAAAAACTAAAAGTTTTTTCTACCTTGAAAGTTTAGTTGAAAAAATCCTAAAAAAAAAAATTGATAGAAATTCTCTTATTCTCTGTATTGGTGGAGGTGTAATTGGTGATCTTGTGGGCTTAGTTTCTAGTCTTCTCTTAAGAGGTATTAAATTTGTTCAAATTCCCACTACATTATTGGCCCAAGTTGATAGTTCAGTAGGTGGGAAAACAAGTATTAATTCAAAATTTGGAAAAAATTTAATTGGTTCATTTAATCAACCAATTTCAGTAATAATTTCAACAGATACTCTTCAAACCCTGGATATGAGACAATTAAAATCTGGTTATGCTGAAATCTTGAAATATTCTTTGATCAAAAATAAAGTTTTTTTCTTATGGTTACAAAAAAATGGAGAAAAAATTTTGTCTTTAAATAATAATGTACTTTCTCATTCGATAATGACTAGTTGCTCAATAAAATCTAAAATTGTTTCTTTAGACGAAAAAGAATATGGCATCAGAGAATTATTAAATTTTGGGCATACATTTGGTCACGCATTAGAGCTTGTTTCAGGTTACTCAAAGAAAATAAATCATGGAGAAGCAATATTCATTGGTATGTTTCTAGCTTTAAAGTTTTCATGTTTTCTTGGATTTTGTGATTCGAAGTTAGTAAAATTATATTCTGATCACCTTGAAAATTTGGGAATTCTTTATAAATTAAAGGATTATAATATTAGTATAACCACAAAGAAATTTATTGAACTCTTAAAATACGATAAAAAAGTAAAAGCTAATAAAATTAAATTTATTTTATTGAAAGATATTGGAAAATCTTTTAGCTACACAATTGAAGATGAAAAAATTCTATCAAAGTTTTTTAAGGAAAATTTAGAGTAAATGGACTTCCCTCTTTATATTTTAATTGGATCAATTATTGGGCTTGTTATTCTCTCAGCTTTTTTTTCTGGATCTGAGACATCTTTAACCTCAGCATCAAAACCCAGAATGCATACACTTGCGCGATCAGGTAAAAAAAATGCTGAAGAATTTGAAAAGTTATTTAAAGATAAAGAAAGCTTGATTTGCACAATTTTATTCGCGAATAATTTAGTTAATGTTTTAGCTTCTGCATTAGCTACAAAGATTCTGATAGAATTTACAAATACTGAAGGAATTTTATATGCAACTATAATTATGACTTTAATGATTTTAATCTTTGGTGAACTCATCCCAAAAACTCTGGCTCTATCAAAAGCAGATCATTTCGCTTTAAAAATTGCTCCTTTTATACGATCTCTAGTTATAATACTTTATCCTCTGACAAAAATTCTTAATAATTTTGTAAAATTAATACTAAAACTTTTCGGAATCAAAAACCTGAATCTAGAAAAGGATGAAATTTCTGAAAACAGGGAGGAGGAACTTAGGGGAGCAATTGATTTACATGGAGAAGATTCCTCGAGAGACGAAAAAAACATGTTAAAATCTATACTAGATTTGGATGAAATAACCGTTGGCTCAATAATGGTTCCAAGAAAAGATATTTTTAGCCTTTCATCAAAAATTACTTATAATGAATTGATTAAAAAAGTTGATAACTCCCCTCATTCAAGAATTCCTGTTTGGGAAAAAAACCCTGAAAATATAGTAGGTGTTTTTTATGTAAGAATGATCATAGGGTTAAAAAAACCAGATTCCAAAAAATTTGACATAAGAACTTTCTGCCAAAAACCATGGTTTATTCCAGAATCAACCAAGCTTGATAATCAATTAATGGAATTTAAAAAAAGAAAGGAACATTTCTCGATTGTTGTTGATGAATATGGAGAATTCCTCGGAATTGTAACACTAGAAGATATAATTGAAGAAATAGTTGGGGACATTGATGATGAGCAAGATGTTCTAAAAATTTCTAAAAATGTCAAGGGTATCAAACACATCTCTGCAGGCAGTTATTTAGTTAACGGCAATGTTAATATAAGGGATCTTAACAAGGAACTAAATATAGATCTACCTTCTACAAATTCATCAACTCTGGCTGGATTAGTTCTCTATGAAAGTAGAATAATACCTAAACGCGGACAAATATTTTCTTTTTTTAATATAAAATTTGAAATTCTCTCTAAAAAGAATAATCAAATTACTTTAATAAAATTAACAAAAAAAAAAATTTAAATTTCTAAAAATCATATTATAATCAATCTTAGGGGGAGATTATAATGATTATTCAAGATTTGCTTGAAAGGATTCTTATTGATCAAAGGTTGGTAATCATAGACCAAAACTCAACAGCCTATGATGCAGCAGTATCAATGCTAAAAAATAGATGTGGCGCTCTTTTAGTTTGCGATTCAAAAGACGAGGGCACATTATTAGGAATTATTTCAGAAAGAGATATAACATTTAGAGTGATACCTAAAGATCTTGATCCAAAAAAAACAAAAATATCAAAGGTAATGACAAAAGACGTTCAAACAATTTCTCCAAAAAAAACTACTGTTGATGCAATACAAATTATGAAATCAAAGGGTTTCCGTCATCTTCCGGTGGTTGATAAAAAGAAAATTGTTGGAATTTTGTCAATGAGAGATCTTTACGATTTTGCAAATAAAGATTTAGAGGATTCTCTAAAAAAACACCAAGAGTTTATGTTTGGAACAGGTTACGGTAGTTAGTCTATAATTTTTATAGATAATGCATGAATATGGCTTTTCATTTCATCGTTAAGTATGGAATAAATTTCTCGCTGACTATCTAACCTGTTCAAATTTTTTAGCTTTCTTGCCTTTATTGTAATTACAAAATGAGAGTTTCCAGATTCAGGGCTATCTCTATGACCTCGATGTTTATGCGATTCATTTTTTACCTCTAAAAATTCCGGTTTGAAAAATTCATAAAGTTTTTGATATATTGTTGATTCATTCATATGTTAAATAATAGAATATATTATGAAAAAAAAGTCAATTTTATATGATGTTGAATGGATTGATGCACAAAAAGATCATTATGTGTGTGATGAGAAAAATTGTGAAAAACCAGGAGATTATGTTGCTCCAAAATCACCTAATAGTAAAGAAAGGTATAGATTTTGTCTGGATCATATAAAGATATATAACAAAAGATGGAATTTTTTTGCCGGTAAATCACAAAAACAAATTTATGAATTTCAAAAAAATGATTTTTTTGATGGAAGGCCAACACGCCCATTCTCAAAAGGTTTTAATTCAAAAATTAAATTTGAATTTGAAAATTTTGTGGACAAAGATGATATAAAGTTTAAAAAAAGAAAAGAACAAAATTGTCAAAAAAAGCCAAGGTTAGATCCAGGAGTTAAAAAGTCTTTGAAAGTTTTTAGTTTAAACTCGACTTTTTCTGAATTTCTCTTAAAAAAAAGATATAAAGAGTTAGTAAAAAAATATCATCCTGATTTAAACAAGAACTATTTAAATAAAGAAAAAAAAATAAAAGAAATTAATAGTGCATATAATATTCTTTTAAAATTCATAAAAGACCGATAATGAAATTAAATAATCAATTAGAACCAATTCTAAAACCAGATTCAAAAGCCTATAGCGATGAAGTTTTTGGTATCAAAAAAAGGATTTTAATTCCCTTTTTCTCGAAAAAATCAGATCTTGTTCCTGAAATTGATAAAGGCTATGTTTTTGATGAAATAACAACACTTTCAATACTTGCCGGTTTCAAATATAATAAGAGAGTTTTGATTCAGGGTTTTCATGGTACTGGAAAAACTTCACACATAGAGCAAGTAGCAGCTAGATTAAATTGGCCATGTCTTAGAATAAATCTTGATGGTCACATAAGTAGATTTGATTTATTAGGAAAAGATGCAATTACCTTAAAAGAACAAAAGCAGATAACATCCTTCAAACAGGGTTTGTTGCCTTGGTCAATTGAGAACCCAGTTGCACTTGTTTTTGATGAGTACGATGCTGGTCGACCAGATGTGATGTTTGTTATTCAACGTCTTTTAGAATCTGAAGGAAAACTAACATTACTTGACCAGAATAAAATATTAACTCCCAATCCAAGTTTTAGAATATTTGGTACATGCAATACATTGGGAACAGGTGATGAATCAGGTCTTTATTATGGAACACAAAACCTTAATCAAGGACAGTTAGATAGATGGAATATCTTCACTACATTAAATTTTATGGAACCTGAGATCGAAGAAAAGATCGTAAGAAATAAGTTGGGTAAAATTTCAAAAAAAACATCCCAGGACATAACAAAAATGGTAAAACTTGCTAACCTGATAAGAAATTCTTTCCAAATTTCTGATATTTCCATAATAATGTCACCAAGAACATCAATTATTTGGGCACAAAATATTAATATTTTTGGTGATATAGATCTAGCATTTAAATTAACATTTTTTAATAAATGTGATGAAAATGACAAAAAAATTATTAATGAATTCTATCAAAGATGTTTTGGGCGAGAACTTGTCTGAGATTAAATCAAAAGAGAAAGAATTACTACTAAATCAAAAGGTGGTAGCGACATCATTATCTAATAATAAAATTAATAAAACAATTGAAGAAACATTTGATTCTCAATTCAATGTTGAAAATAAAAAAAATTCAAAATTTTATAATTTAGAGGCATTAACACGTGCTTGGTTTGATTTTAATTCTCTAAATAAAAGATATAATAATAATGAAATCTTTGAAAAATATTGTCCAAAAAATAATTATCAGAAAAATATTTTTGAGATTTTCAATTCTTCAAGATGTCTTAGTATTGGGTTTGAAGAATATATTGGATGTAAAAAAAATATAAAAATAATTCATAACTCTCTAGCGTCTATTCTTAATTTGCAAAATAAAGAAAAAGAAGAATTCTTGTTTAGGTCATTGCTTAATTTCTTTGGTGGGAAAAAAATAAAAGATATTGTGTTTTTTAGGAATAATTTTCCTGGTTTTAGTGAGAAGAAATTATTTCCCCTAATTAAATCCATAAAAGATCAAGAAGAATTTTCAAAACTAGTAATAAAACTTATTAAAGATATGAAAATGTTAGAGAACGAGCAAAAACAGAATTCTGACAATTCAATTAATAATAATGAGGAATTGGAATCACAGAAGAAAAAAAAAAATAAAAAAAAAATAGAAAAGATTTCGTTTTCTGAATTTCTCAAATCTAAGAAAAAAACTTTTGATCAAAATAAACAAGACTTCAAGGATTTAAAAGAACAAAACATTAAAACTAAACACAGTTACAAAGTTTTTACCAAAAAATATGATATTTCCATGCATGCAAATAAATTAGCTGATAAAAAAGAATTAAGAGAACTAAGAAAAAAATTTGATAAAGAATATCTTGATAATACAAGGCTAATTAATAAATTAGCAAAAAAACTTGAGAGATTGCTCAGTTCACTTAATTATAATTCTTGGAAGTTTGATCAAGAGGAAGGATTTTTTGATACATCTCGCTTTGCTAATTTTATTTCAAATCCAAATAATTCATTAATATTTAAATTCGAAAAAGAAAGTATTGATAAAAATACAGTTGTAAGCTTACTTTTAGATAATTCAGGCTCAATGAGGGGTAAACCGATTATAACATCTGCTATTACTGCTGAGATTATTATAAAAGTTTTAGAAAAATGTAGAGTCAATGTAGAACTTCTTGGTTTCACTACAAAAGAATGGAAAGGAGGTAAATCAAAAAAAAAATGGGAAACCCATGGTAAAAATGAAAACCCAGGAAGGTTAAATGATCTTCTTCATATAATTTATAAAGATGCAGATACTAAGTGGGGAAATTGTAAGAATAATTTAGGACTAATCTTAAAAGAAGGACTTTTAAAAGAAAATATTGATGGAGAGGCTCTAACTTGGGCCAACAATAGATTAAAAGTAAGACAAGAAAAAAAAAAAATTCTAATTGTAATTTCTGATGGAGCTCCTGTTGATGATGCAACATTATCCGCAAATTCTCCTGAGATACTAGATGATCACCTTAAGGAGGTTGTGCTAGGAATTGAAAAAACAACTAATATTAAGTTACTAGCAATTGGTATAGGGCATGATGTTTCTAAATATTATAAAAATGCTTTTGTAATTGAAGATGCAAAAAACCTGGGTGATGTAATTATAGATAATTTATCTTTAATGCTTGGAGCAAAAAAATACTGAATTTATTTTTTTGATTGTTGAATAATTAAAGACTTCTTTAATTTACGAGTTTCGGGTGTATGTTTTGAGTTCTTGAGACTTAAAAGATAGTTATCAATGCCTCCATTCTTTTCTACGGTTTTGATACCCCTTGATGTAGATTTAATTTTAATTTTTTTACCCAAAATTTCAGAAAAAAAAGACACATTTTGGAGATTAGGCAGGAACTGTCTTTTGGTTTTGTTCACAGCATGACTTACATTGTTACCAACCATTGGCTTTGTATTTGTTATGTTACATCTTTTTGCCATTTTTCTCAGCTTAGAACATACAATTAATTGCAAATCAATCAAGTATCAATTTTATTTTTTTGAAATATATTTAAAAATAATATTTGAAGCATCAACTATCGTTAACGAATTATTTTCAACATCATTTTGAATTTTCTTTACAAAAGTTTTATCTTTTAAATCTTTTTTTATATATTCCTCTGTTCTTAGATTTATATTATTCCACATCCACTTGGAGAGTTGTAATTGCCTATTAGCAAAAAATTTTTGATTTTTCTTTCTTTCATCAATGAATTTATAAATATATTGCCAAATTCGATCGAATCCTATCAATTCTAAAGAGGAGCATGTTAAAACATCAATTATTTTTTTATTGCTTGAGTTATTTTTTATACTAATAGCATTTTTATATTCCCTTTGAGTAATCTCAGCTTGTTTTTTTAGATCATTATCAGCCTTATTAACAATAATCAAATCAGCTAACTCGATTATACCTTTCTTTATTCCTTGCAATTCGTCTCCTCCTGAAGGAAGTAAAAGTAATAAAAAAATATCAACCATATCGTAAACGGCAGTCTCTGCTTGACCTACACCCATTGTTTCGACAAAAATGATATCAAAATTAGATTCCTCTAAACAAAGAATTGATTCTGAGGTTTTCTTTGCAACACCACCTAAATGTCCATCACTCGGAGATGGTCTGATAAAGGCATCAGGGTTAACTGATAACTTTTCCATTCTTGTTTTATCTCCCAGAATTGATCCTCCAGATTTTTTTGACGATGGGTCTATAGCTAAAACAGCAACTCTCAAACCTTTTTCTATTAATTTTAAACCTAAAGATTCAATGAATGTTGATTTACCTACCCCTGGAACTCCGGTAATACCAATTCTAATTGAATTATCATTATTTCTAAATTCATTAAGAAGGAATTGAGCTGCTATCTGATCTTCTTTTAAACTAGATTCAATAATAGTTATTGCTTTACCAAGATATTTTCTATTTCCCAATTTAATTTTGTTTGCAAGATTTTTAATCTCCTTTTTCTTATTTGAGTCTAATTTGAGTTCTTGTTCATTAAAAAGGTAAAAGTCATTAGGAGTCACTAACCCATCGGTGAGGTCATTGATTTTTAATAAAATATTTTTTTCTGGTAATCTTTGTCCTCCTATGTATCTAGATAGAGAAATTGGAGAGATATTTAGATTTTTAGCAAAATCTGCGTGTGAAATTTTCTTTAATTTTAAAAATTGTTTTAAATTCATATATTAACCGTTATGGTTAATATATCACAAGAGATTAATTATCTCAATTGCTGCTTCTTGAATATTTGTTCCCGGTCCGAAAACCTTACTGACTCCAAGCTCATGTAAAAAGTCATAATCTTGCGGAGGGATAACACCACCACAAATTACTTTAATATAACTAGCATCATGTTTTTTTAGAGAATTAATCAGCAATGGAACTAAAGTTTTGTGCCCAGCAGCTAAAGTTGAAACTCCAACAAAATGTACATCATTTTCTATAGCCTGCAAAGCAGCCTCTTCTGGGGTCTGAAACAAAGGACCAACATCGACATCAAAACCAAGGTCAGAAAAAGCAGTTGCTATTAATTTAGCACCCCTATCATGACCATCCTGTCCCATTTTCACAACTAACATTCTTGGCCTTCTACCCTTTTCGTTAATAAAATTATCAATATGGTGGTTAATTGAATTAATTTTTTCAGAATTATTTACTGTTTTACCGTAAACTCCAGAAATAGTTTTTGTTGACAATACATGCCTACCAAAAACACCCTCCATTGCCTCAGTCATTTCTCCGACCGTACATCTTTTTTTTGCAGCCTCTACACAAATTTCCAAAAGATTCTTTGATTCATCTTTTGCTGCATCTTTAATTTTTTCTAAAAACTTTACGACATCGTCATGATTTCTTGACTCTTTAACTTTCTTTAAGCTATCCAACTGTTTTTTTCTAACTTCTTCATTATCAATTGATAAAATATTTATCTCTTGTTCCTCTGTTGGCTTATATTTATTGACTCCAACAATAGTTTCTTCCTGTGAATCTACTTTAGCCTGTCTTTTAGCAGCACTTTCCTCTATTCTCATTTTAGGTATCCCCAATTCTATTGCTTTGACCATGCCCCCAACTTCGTCAATTTCATTTATAAGTTTTTTTGCTTCTTCAATCATACTTGATGTTAAACTTTCCAAATAATAAGATCCTGCTAAAGGATCAACAACATTACAAATTCCAGTTTCTTCAGCTAAAATCAATTGAGTGTTTCTTGCTATCCTGGCAGAAAATTTAGTTGGGAGAGCTAAAGCTTCATCGAAACTATTTGTATGAAGTGATTGGGTTCCACCCATGACCGCAGCCATAGCCTCAATTGTTGTTCGAACAATATTATTGTATGCATCCTGTTCCATCAACGAAACTCCAGATGTTTGGCAATGCGTTCTGAGTGCAAGACTTTTGTTGTTTTTAGGTTTAAATTTACTTACTATTTCTGACCACATATATCTAGCTGCCCTCATTTTTGCAATTTCCATAAAGAAATTCATTCCGATTGACCAGAAAAAAGAAAGTCTGGGTGCAAAATCATCAATATTCAAACCTCTATCAAGAGCAATTTTTATATACTCTTCACCATCTGCAAGAGTATAAGCTAACTCTTGAACCTGATTTGCTCCAGCCTCCTGCATATGATAACCACTTATTGAAATTGAATTAAATTTTGGCATTTTTTTTGATGTATACTCAATGATGTCAGCTACAATTCTCATACTTGGTTTGGGAGGAAATATAAAGGTATTTCTAACCATAAATTCTTTTAAAATATCATTCTGAATTGTTCCTGTTAATTTCTCCAATGGACAACCTTGTTCTAACCCAGACGCTATAAAACAAGCAAGAATTGGTATCACAGCACCATTCATAGTCATCGATACACTCATTTTGTCTAATGGTATTCCATCAAAAAGTTTATTCATATCTTCAATTGAATCAATTGCGACACCAGCATTCCCAACATCCGCAACAACTCTAGGGTGATCCGAGTCGTATCCTCTATGCGTAGCAAGATCAAAAGCAACGGAAAGTCCCATGACTCCATTTTTAAGTCCCTCTTTATAGAACTTATTTGATTCCTCCGCAGTTGAAAAGCCTGCATATTGTCTAATTGTCCAAGGGCGATTAGAATACATAGTTGCTCTAGGCCCTCGGGTGAATGGAGGAAGACCCGGTAATCCTATTTTATGCTTAATTACCTTCAAATCATCTGCGGTGTAAAGAGGTTTCACTTTAATTCCCTCCGGTGTATCCCAAAAATGATTTTCTAACTTTTTATCTTTAAGTTCCTTTGATGCAAGATCAACCCATTCTTTTTTTTCAAAATCTTTTGACAATTTTTTTCCTCAATTAATATGTTAGACTTTTCATGTAATAATTTGGAAATGCATTTTTTTTCTTCATTAAACCATCTAATTTTTCTTTATCAACATTGTTGTTATTATTTACTTCTCTATGAATACCATCGGTAATTAGCAATGAATCTAAGTTTTGTTTGTTTGCTCCTTTGATATCATTTTCCAATGAATCTCCAATAACTAAAATATTCGCATTTTTTTTAATTATTTTATAACAAAACTCATAGATTTGTTTATGGGGTTTGCCGAAATATTGAACTTTTCCTCCTATATTCTCGTAATATTCTGCGAGCAAACCAGCACAAATCATAAATTTTTCCCCCCTGATAACAGTTTTGTCGGGGTTAGAACAAATCATTTTTGCATTTGATTCATTAAGTTTATTTAAAATGTTTGTATAATTTTCGAGACAATCATCATCACCCCAGGGGCCTGTATTAATAATAATATCTGCAGATGTCGGCTCTTTTACCACCTGAACATCAAGTCCTTCAATCAAATGAAAATCTCTTTTTGGACCAATCTGAAAACACTTTTTATTAGAAAATTCTTTTCCTTTAAGACTTAACCAAGTTAACTCTCCAGAGGAAATAATTTGGTCATAAAGGTTTGCACTCAAACCAAATTCTTCTAGTTGATTTGAGATTACAGAGGCTCTCCTGGGAGCATTAGTTAAAAAAAAAATTTTTTTTTTTTCTTTTTTTATTTTTTCTATTACATCAAGAGTATTTTTGAACAAGTTAACACCATTGTGTACGACACCCCACAGGTCAATAAAAAATACATCATACTTATATATCAAATCCCTAAAGTTTTGTATTTGTTTGATTTCTCTCATAAATCTATATTTGCTCCAACGAGTTCCTGAACATTTTTTAATCCCTTTTTTTTAATAAGCTGACTTAATTCAGCCAAAATTTTGGATACAACATTTGGACCTTTATATATTAAAGATGTGTATAGTTGAACTAAACTACAACCCAAGGAAATTTTTTCAAAAGCATCCCTCCCTGTTGAGATACCGCCAACACCAATAATAATAATTTTCCCTTTGGTTTGTTTATAAACTTTTTTAATCATTTCATTTGTAATTTTTTTTAAAGGAGGGCCTGATAATCCACCATCTTCAAAAATCTTCCATGAATTTTTTATGGGTTTTGAATGAAGAAAATCCCTTGAAATTGTGGTATTTGTTAAAATCAAACCATCAATAAAATCTTCATTTAACGCTAAATCACATACATTTTCAAGATTACTCGAAGAAATGTCAGGAGAAATCTTTACAAAAGTAGGTTTTTTTTTAAATTTTGAAATTTTTTCAATTAATTTTTTAAAATTATCTTTTTTTTGTAAATCTCTTACACCCGGTGTATTCGGCGAAGAAATATTAATAGTTATGTAGTCAGCAAATGGTTCAACTTTTTGGTATAAAAAAGTATAATCTGAATACAAATCTGATGAACCCTTATTTTTTCCAATATTTACCCCAACCAATCCTCTGGATTTAAGTCTAAACTGCTTTAAATTACTCAAAAAAATTTCAATTCCATCGTTGTTAAATCCTAATCTCTGAATAACAGCTTCAAATTCGGGTATTTTAAATACCCTTGGTTTAGGGTTGCCTTTTTGTGGCATTGGAGTTACTGTGCCAGCCTCTAAATAACCAAATCCCAATGCCAAAGATCCATCCAATACTTCAGCATTCTTATCAAACCCAGCAGCTAGTCCCAATGGATTATCAAAATCTCGATCCAAAAGTTTAAATCTTAAATTTTCATAAATCGTATTTTTCTTAAACAAACTATATTTGAGTGTTGTAAGGAAAAATGTGTGCAAAAGTTCAGGTGATATAAAGTTTGTCAGGTTTGAAATAGTTTTAAACATCATACGCTACATCCAAAAGACTCAACATTTTTTATGTGCTTAAAATTTAAAGAATCATATAAGTGTGGAAATAATTCTCTATTTCTCGATAGTTCCCATTTTAGAGAATCTCCTAAATCATTTGCATTAAATTTAAGAATTACAATTTTTTTATTATTTTTAAAATGCAAGTTTATTGTTTCTTTTAATTGTTTCTGGGTTGAAAGGTGAATGAAACCAGACTTGTGATCAAAAGAATTTCCCTTAAAAACTTTTTTTTTTCTAAATTCTACCCATTCGTCAGCATTCAAGACTCTAAAGATATTCATCTGTGAATCAGGCATTCTTAAATTTTACTTTCTAATAGTTCTATTGTTTTTTTTATTCCAAAAAACTTTATAAATGAACCTAACCGAGGTCCTTGTTTTTGTCCTAAGATTACTTCATAAAATGCTGAAAATAATTCTTTAAGGTTCTCAAAATGCATTGACATTCCAATATCATAAATTTTTGTCTGAATATCCTCTGCTGGGATGTCTGCAGATGCTTTTTTAAGAACATCGATTATCCTTTTGAATGCATCTTTTTCTTTATCACTAGGTTCCCTATATTTTTTGGAAGGAAAAATAAATTCTTTGTAATATTCTACTCCGTAATCAAGAAGTTTTTCAAGATAAGGATGTTCAGATCTATCAATGTTTGGATAATAATTATGGATAAACCCCCACAAAATTTCTGTTGATTCAGCATTACATACACTAGCTAAATTTAAAATCATATTAAATGTTAGATTTTCAGGTATTTTCTCATCAATTTTGAAATTGATAAACCACAATGACTCATCATACTTTTCGTTTTCTGGTAAATTTTCAAACCTATTTTTTAATTTGATAAATTCATCTGTTGTTTTTGGAATCACATCGAAATAAAGACGTTTTGCTCTTTGTGGGTTCTGATACATAAAAAGTTCCAGACTTTCCTTTGGTGAAAATTTTAACCATTCGTCAACTGTTATTCCGTTACCAACAGATTTTGAAATTTTTTCACCTTTTTCATCTAAAAAGAGCTCGTATGTAAAATTTACTGGTGATCTTCCACCAATAATCTTATTAATCTTATTTGAAAGAACATACGATTCTATTAAATCTTTTCCGTTCATTTCATAATCTACTCCCAGTACAAACCATCGCATTGCCCAATCAACCTTCCATTGAAGTTTGCATTCACCATTAAAAATTGAAGAATCGTCGGTTTTTTTTGTATTTGGGTTTGTATATATTATTTTTTTGTTCTTCTTATCTAGTTCTAAAATTTTAACTTGTAGAACTTTTCCTGTTGCTTTACATATAGGTAAAAATGGAGAGTATGTTTCTCTTCTTTCTTTACCTAGAGTGGGAAGAATCACATTTAAAACTTTTTCGTAATTTTCAAATATTGCCTGCAAACCATCATTAAAAATCCCTTTTTTATAATGATCAGTTGCAGATTTGAATTCATATTCAAAATCAAAACTATCAAGAAAACTCATTAGTTTTTGATTATTATATTCTGCAAAACTATGGAATTTCTCAAATGGATCTGGAATAGACGAAAGTGGTTTTTCAATATTCTTTTTTATTAATTCTCTATTTGGAATGTTTTCAGGAACTTTTCTAAGTCCATCCATATCATCAGAAAAAACATATAATTTTGTAGGTATTTTTGAAATCTTTCTAAAAGCCTTAATAACCATAGATGTTCTTAAAACCTCACCAAAAGTTCCAATATGAGGTAGACCTGAGGGGCCATAACCAGTTTGAAAAACACATAGCTCCTTCCTAGAATTTTCTAATCTTTTTTGAATCTTCTTGGCTTCTTTGAATGGCCATTGTTTATAAATAATTTCATTCATTTTTATCTTATAAATTATTTAGTTTAATCTGATTATCAAGTTTAAAAAAAATTAATTTTACACCAAGCTTATGTATAATATAATATTATGCATTTTTTTCTTGTATTATTTTAAAAAAACTTTACTTTTAATAAAATATTTTTAATTTTTAAATATGGCAAAAAAGTTAAAAGGAGAATATTTTTATCTCACTGCAAATGATCTGAAAACTGGATCAGTCGTTTACTATTCTAAGAACAATTGGTCAAGTGATTTGACTAATGCTGTAAAAATATCAAGAGATAATCTTGCAATATATGAACAAATTGCTCAAAATCATGAAAAAGAATGTTTGATAGTATCTCCTTTTTTTGTAGAACTAGATGAAGGTGGAGAAATAAGAAAAATGAGAGATAAAATTAGAGAAAAAGGTATAACTTTTAAATTGAATAATTAATGTATAAATATACTGAACAAGATAAAAAGATTGTCAAAAATCGAACAAAAGAATTTAAATTTCAAGTTGAGCGAAGAATCAATGGAGATCTAACTGAAGAAGAATTTAAACCTTTGAGATTAATGAATGGCCTTTATTTACAGCTGCACGCATACATGCTCAGAGTTGCAATACCTTACGGAGAGTTATCAGATATTCAATTAAATAAGTTAGCGGAAATCGCTGATAAATATGACAAAGGTTATGGTCATTTCACAACGAGACAAAATATACAATTTAACTGGCCGAAACTTCTTGATGTACCTGATATTTTATCTGAGCTAGCTGAAGTAGAAATGCATGCTATACAAACTTCAGGAAATTGCATAAGAAATGTTTCATGTGATCACTTGGCTGGAATTAATTCAGAGGAGGTAGAAGATCCACGTCCGTGGTGTGAAATCATAAGAAAATGGTCTACTTTTCACCCAGAGTTTTCATTTCTTCCTAGAAAATTTAAAATAGCAGTCACGGGATCTGAAAAAGATAGAGCTGCAATAAAAGTCCATGACATTGGTTTAAAAATTGTAAAAAAATTAGGTACCATAGGCTTTGAGGTGTTTGTGGGTGGGGGGCAAGGAAGAAGCCCATATGTAGCAAAGAAAATAAATGACTTTCTGGAAAAAAAAGATCTTTTAAATTACCTAGAAGCAATTCTATCTGTATATAATGAACTTGGAAGAAGAGACAACATTTATAAGGCAAGAATAAAAATTCTAGTCAATGAGTTAGGTCAGGAGAAAATCAAAGAATTAGTAGATGAAAAATTTGAAGAATTATCAGATAAAAGTCTAGAATTAAATCAAAATGAAATTAATAACATTTTTAACTTTTTCAAATTACCTATTGAAAAAAAAACTAATTCTAAAGTTCCAATACATAGCGATAAAGAATACAATCATTGGCTTCAACAAAATGTTATAAATCATAAAATTCGTGGTCACTCAATTGTTGTGATATCTCTCAAACCTCCTGGAAAGCCTCCTGGAGATGCAACATCATCGCAAATGAGAGAACTTTCAAAAATCTCGAAAGATTTCTCTTATGGAGAAATAAGAGTTACTCATGAACAAAATTTAATTTTACCACATATTTTAAATTCAAATCTTTATGAATTATGGAGTAGGTTAAAAAAACTTGGATTGTCAACTCCAAACTTTGGACTCATCACAGACACAATTTGTTGTCCTGGACTAGACTACTGCGCTCTTGCAACAGCTAGGTCTATTCCGATTTCTCAAAAAATAAGTAATCATTTTAAGGAATATTCTGTTCAAGAAAAGATTGGTGATTTAAAAATTAAGATTTCTGGTTGTATCAATGCCTGCGGTCATCATCATGTTGGGAATATAGGTATACTTGGCCTCGACAAAAATGGGGAGGAATCATATCAAATTACACTTGGAGGATCCGCAACAGAAAAAGCCAGCATAGGCCAAATCGTAGGCCCTTCATTTTCTACTGAAAACCTCATTCCTGCAATTGAAAGAATATTAAAAACTTATGAAGAAAATAAAAAAAAAAATGAGGACTTTCTCTCAGCTTTCAATAGATTGGGCATAGACAAATTCAAAGAGGATCTCTATAAGTGATTTTGCAAAGAGACAAAGTCAAAAAAAATCCATTTCAAATAATACAAAATGTTGACGAACTTGTTGAAATGAAAAAAAAATCAATTTTAATTACACTTGATTTATGGGAAGCACAAAAAAAATTAATTACTAAACACAAATTTAATCTAGGCCTTGAAATAGCATCAGATCAATCATTAGGACCCATAAAAAATGATCTCCATTATTTCAAATTAATTCAATTTAAATTTATTACTTTTAAAGACGGAAGACCTTTCTCTTTAGCAAAAAAACTGAGAAGATCCTATAATTTTAAAAATGAAATAAGAGGTTCAGGGCATATTCTTCCTGATCAATACATATTCTTGCTTCGTTGTGGCTTTGACAGTGTAGAAATTGAGGAAAAAAATTTAGAAACCTGGCTAAAATTTTTAGAAATGGATAAAGGAATTTATTACCAACCATAAAAAAAACCCAGCAGTTCATACTGGGTTTTTTATAAACAAGTATTACACAAATGGGTAATTTAGAAATCCATACCTCCCATTCCGCCCATTCCTCCCATTCCTCCCATTCCTCCAGGAGGCATCGGTGGCATTGGTTCTTTAGGTTCAGGTAACTCCGCAACCATTGCTTCGGTGGTTAACAACAAACCAGCTATTGAAGATGCGTTCTCAAGTGCAGTTCTTACAACTTTGACTGGATCAATTATTCCTGCTTTCACCAAATCGGTATATGTTTCTGTTTGAGCATCAAATCCGAAACTGTTATCATTTTGCTCCGATAGTTTGCCAATCACTATTGAACCTTCAACACCAGCGTTCTCTGAGATTTGTCTAGCAGGTGCTTCAAGTGCTTTTCTCACAATGTCTATACCTGCGTTTTGATCAGGGTTTTTACCTTTTAAACCATCTAATGCTTTTACTGAGTAAAGAAGAGCAGTGCCGCCCCCAGGGACTATTCCCTCTTCAACTGCAGCTCTAGTAGCATTCAAAGCGTCGTCAACTCTGTCTTTTCTTTCTTTTACCTCTACTTCGGTTGAACCCCCAACATTAATTACAGCAACTCCACCAGATAGTTTAGCCAACCTTTCTTGGAGTTTTTCCTTATCATAGTCTGATGTTGTTGTATCAATTTGAGTTTTTATTTGCTCACATCTAGCTTGAACATCGGAAGTGCTTCCACTTCCTCCAACTAAAGTTGTATCCTCTTTATCGATTCTGACCTTCTTACAAGAACCTAGATCGTTTATAGTAACATTTTCCAACTTAATACCAAGTTCTTCACTTATTACCTGACCCCCAGTCAAAACTCCAAGATCTTCCAACATTGCTTTTCTTCTATCACCAAAACCCGGAGCCTTAACTGCTGCTACTTTGAGACCACCTCTTAGTTTGTTTACAACCAATGTTGCTAAAGCTTCTCCTTCTACATCCTCAGCAATTATAAGGAGTGGTTTACCTGATTTAACTACTGACTCAAGCAAAGGTAAAAGATCCTGAAGATTAGAGAGTTTTCCTTCATTTAATAATATGAAAGGGTCTTCAAACTCACATATCATTTTTTCAGCATCTGTAATGAAATAAGGAGATAAGTAACCCCTATCAAACTGCATCCCCTCAGTTGTTTCTAATGTTGTATCACGAGTTTTTGATTCTTCAACAGTGATAACTCCATCTCTTCCAACTTTGTCCATAGCTTCTGAAATTTTCTTACCAATTTCTTCTTCACCATTAGCTGAAATAGTTCCAACCTGTGCAATTTCTCCTGAAGATCCGAGTTTTTTTGCTTTTGACTTAAGTTCATTAAGTACCTTGTCAACTGCCAGATCGATGCCTCTTTTCAAATCCATAGGATTCATTCCAGAAGCAACAGCTTTAGCTCCTTGTTTTACAATTGCTTGTGCAAGAACTGTAGCTGTCGTAGTTCCATCTCCTGCAGCATCTGAACTTTTACTAGCCACTTCTTTGACCATTTGTGCGCCCATATTCTCAAATTTATCCCTGAGCTCAATTTCCTTTGCAACTGACACACCATCTTTGGTTACTCTTGGAGCTCCAAATGACTTGTCGAGTATTACATTCCTACCTTTTGGACCCAAAGTTACCTTCACTGCATTTGCTAGGGCATCAACACCAGCGATCATTAAGTCTCTGGCATCTGATCCGTATGATATTTTCTTTGCTGACATAATTAATTCTCCTTTACTTTAAAATTCCCATAATATCAGACTCCTTCATTATAAGAAGGTCCTGACCATCTAACTTGACTTCAGTTCCAGACCATTTCCCAAACAAAATTTTATCACCTTGTTTAACATTCATGGGCTTAAGTTTACCATCTTCAGTCATTTCTCCCGGACCGACAGCAAGTACTTCTCCTTCGCTAGGCTTTTCCTTTGCTGTGTCAGGTATAATGATTCCTCCTGATGATTTTTCATCACTCTCTAGGCGTTTGACAACAACGCGGTCGTGTAAAGGTTTAAATTTCATATAGAATCTCCTTTGTTAGACAATTCAAACTTACAATCTGCAGAGCCTCTTATTAGCACTCTACACTAACGAGTGCTAAATTAATAAAATATTTGAATTTGTCAACTTTTTTTTAAATTACTAAAATTTTCCACGATGAAATTTTCTAATTTTTTAACGCTCTTCTCCACAGATTCATCTTCTGTATTTAGAATAAGATCAGGATTATCTGGCTCCTCATATGGGGAAGATATACCTGTAAAGTTTTTTATCTCTCCTTTGTTAGCTTTAGCATATAAACCTTTTACATCTCTTTTTGAGCATTCTTCTAAAGATGCAGAAACATATATTTCTTTAAAAATTTCAGGTCTTATATCTCTAGCTTTTTTCCTTTCACTTTTATAAGGTGATATTAATGAAACAATAACAATAAAACCTGCTTGACTAAATAATTTCGCTACTTCTGCCGTTCTCCTTATATTCTCAGTGCGGTCATCTGTTGAAAATTTCAAACCTTTATTTAATCCCATTCTCAAATTATCACCATCTAAAACAAAAACATTGAAATCTCTGAGAAATAACTTTCTTTCCACTTCTTTTGCTATTGTACTTTTTCCTGATCCTGAAAGACCTGTCAACCAGATTATTGCAGATCTGTGATTAAATTTATTTGACCTATCAATTTCTTTAACTGCAAGTTCGACAGGCTTTATATTAGGTTGAACACTTGACTCTCTTTGATCAGGATAATTAGATAAATCGACTATCCCTCCTGCAATAATTTCTTCTTCATCTAACAAACAAAACCTTCCAGTCTTTTTGTTATCTCGAAAATCATCCATTGGTATGAGTTGAGATGAATGAAGAACAATCTCGGCAACATCATTTTTTCTTATTATTCCAGATGATGATTTTGATTCTAGATTATCTGTATTTATTATTTTTTTAATATTTTTTATACTCACTGAATACTCACCTGTATTAATTTTTAGTAAATACTTACCTTTTAAATTTAACTTTTTGTGTGTCAGCCAAAAAATATTTGCTTCAAAAGTCTGCATTAATTTTGGCGGAGTTTCAGAATGAGAAACTAAATTTCCTCTATCAACAAAAATTTGCTCTTTCATTGTAAATGCTATACTTTCACCAGCAAAATAATCGTTTTTTGGCTCAGGCCATTCTTCAAAACTATCGATTCTTACAGTTTCGTTTGATGGTAAAAAAAGAAGCTCATCATCAATTGAAACTTTTCCTGACTCAATCCTACCTACTATGATCCTTTTATCTTTTATCTTATAGATGTCTTGAACTGGTAATCTCAAAGGACCTAAAACATTTTTTGAATCAACATCAAATTCATCAAGAACCTCACTCACAACCTTTTCTTCATACCATTTTATATTGGAACTTTTTTTCACAATATTGTCACCACATTTTGCTGAAATTGGAATCTGGTTTGATATTTTAATACCTATATTTCTCAAATATTCTTCCATTTCATTTTTTACTGACAAGTATCTTTTTTCATCATTTTTGATTTTGTCCATCTTGTTGTAAAGAATTATTACATTATCTATTCCCAAAAGTTTTAGGAGGTAAGAATGTTTTTTTGTTTGTTCTTTGACCCCTTCACAAACATCTACAATTAGCATTGCAATATCAGCGGAAGATGCTCCTGTTATCATATTTCTCACAAACTCCTTGTGTCCAGGGGCGTCAATAAATACATATTTCCTTTTTTTAGTTCTAAAAAAAATTTGCGTCGTATCAATAGTTATTCCCTGATCTCTCTCAGACTGAAGTGCATCCATCAAGAATGCAAATTCAAAATCCATTCCTCTTTTTTTACTTACCTCTTTTAACTCTTCAAATTTACCATCAGGGATCTGATCAAGATCATACATTAAACGACCAATAAAAGATGACTTACCATGATCGATGTGACCGACAACGACAACTTTAGGGATATGTTCTACATCTTCCAGAGTCACAGTTACATGTATCCACTAGTTCTGAGTTTTTCAAATACATCTTCCTGCTCATGATCCATCGCTCGTCCCGATCTTTCAGAGACTTTAGTATTCTGAAGTTCTCTAATTATTTGATCATGATTTTTAGCACTACTTACCACTGGGAAAGTAATATCTTTATCTCCAAGTGATCGGTACCTTTTTCCATTTTTTGAAAAATAAAGATCAACAATTGGTATTTTTTGTTCTTTTATATACTTCCAAATATCTATTTCTGTCCAACTTAACAAAGGATGTATTCTCAAATGAACAGAATCGGGGTAGTTAAAATTTGATTGATCCCAAAATTCTGGAGGTTGATTTTTTGGCTCCCATTTTCCAAACTCATCTCTCGGACTAAAAATTCTTTCTTTGGCTCTCGTCCCTTGCTCATCTCTCCTTATCCCTGCTATGACACCTTTGAAATTATTTTCTCTTATTACTGCTTTTAACCCTTCTGTTTTTCTAGCAGCAGATCTAGCCGCAGGTGGGAGAGAGGGATCAATCGAACTTATTGGGGGGCATTTTCTTTTTATAAGATTTATATTCCATTTTTTTTCATATTTTTCTCTAAATTCATACATTTCTTTAAATTTTTTTCCTGTATCTACATGCACTAGTGGAAATGGAATTTTCCCAAGAAAAGCCTTTAAAGCAATCCAAACCATAACATTCGAATCCTTTCCTAATGACCAGAGCATTGCTACATTTTTAATAGACCTAAAAGCTTGTCTAAAAATATAAATGCTGTCATTTTCTAGTTTTTTTAAATGATCATCCATTATTATTCTCCCAATCTTTAAATCTTTTGTGGATTCCGCATTCGGTTTTAGTTTGATTTATCCACCTTCCCGACCTTACATCTTTAACATCAGTTGGCTTTGCTGTACAATGAGTGCAGCCAATAGATAAAAAACCTTCGTCATACATCGGGTGTCTAGGTAAGTTGTTCTTTTTAAAATATTGGTCGACATTTTCTTGAGAAAAATTCACTAGAGGATTTACCACTACTTTATTATTAATATATTCGAATGCTTTTAAAGTTTTTCTCTCTGACCCCTGGTAAGACTTTCTACCTGATATCCATGCATTATAGTTTTTTAATTCTTTATTCAATGGTTGAACTTTTCTTATATCACAACACTTGTCTGTATTGGTTTTCCATAAATCATTTTGCTTATCATTATTTTGAAGTGTTTCATTGTCAGGGTAAATCTCTTTAAAATTTTCTAAATTCATTTTTTCTAAGAGCATATGCTTATATTCAAGTGTTTTATTAAATAAGAAATATGTATTTATCAAGATAATCGGGAATTTTTTGTTTATTCTCGATATCATATGGAGAATTATAGCTGATTCTGTACCAAAAGAAGAAACATAAGCAATTTTCCCATCGAATTCATCCATTGATAAAGTAATTATCCGCTCAGGTAGATATTTTTCAACCTTCAAATTTAAGCTATATATTTTTTCTGAATCTATCATTATTTTTACTCTATTAATGACAATAATTATAAACTGTCAATATGTTATGTAAATAAATTTATAATACACAAATAATATGTATTTTATTTTATTAATTAACAATTATTAATAATAGCAAATGGTTTTAAGAATTAGACTCATAAAATTGAAATGGCTTGCTGTAAATATTTTTATGGTATTCTCAATGATTGTTATTGGTGGTATCACAAGACTTACAGATTCCGGTCTCTCCATGACTGACTGGAAATTAATAAGTGGAATAATACCCCCATTAAACCATAATGATTGGCAAATAGTTTTTGAAAATTATAAAGGGTTCCCAGAATATAAAATTAAGAATTCAGAAATGTCACTAACTGAATTTAAAAAAATTTTTTTTTGGGAATATCTTCATAGAATTTGGGGCAGATTAATTGGATTGACTTTCTTTATACCTCTGATTTTTATATGGATAAAAGAAGGTTTTAGCAAAAATGAAAAAAAATTAGTTGTTACTTTAACCTTTCTAGGATTTTTTCAGGCTTTTATGGGGTGGTACATGGTAAAAAGTGGTCTTATTGATAAGCCAGATGTAAGTCATTTTAGGTTATCTGTTCATTTAATTACTGCATTCATTATTTACTCAATGCTTCTTTATTTTTTTTGGAATATATTTTCGGAAAATAAAAAAAACACAAAATACTTTGCAACCTCTCAATTAAAAGTTCATAAAAATAATTTTGAAATATCTGTTATTTTTCTTTTTTTAACAATTTGTGCTGGTGCATTTGTTTCAGGTACAGATGCTGGAATGTCTTATAATAACTTTCCTCTGATGGATGACAATATTTTACCGCCAATATTACTTTACGATCAACTACCTGACATTAAGACGCTTTTTCACGACCAAGGTTTTCTTCAGTTTCTTCATAGATTACTTGCATCACTAACTCTATTATTTATTCTTCATTCAATTTTTAAAGCTTACAGAGATAATTTTTTTTATAATTATAAGATTCTATTCTTTTCCATACTTTTCATAATCATTTTTCAGTATACACTTGGAATAATCATTCTTAAACTATATGTCCCAATCTCTCTTGGTCTATTACATCAAATGGGTTCACTACTTATACTTTCCCTTCTAGTAATTACATTGTGTGAAGTAAACAAAAAAAGGGCGATAAATCGCCCTTTAATTTGACAAAAAATTAGGATTGAAAATTAGAAACTTGCGGAAACATAACCTACGATATGGTCTCCACCAGCAGTAGTATCTTCATCTACACCACTCGCAGCATAGTCACTTGTACCGGTGTATTCTAAGCCCCAGTCTAAACCAAAAGCTGATGTTGATACGCCAACTTTATAATCAGTAAAACCAGCCCCGGTTACATTGTCGTCCGTATCAGAGTCAGTAAAACCTACTCCACCATATAATGTAAATGGTGTTGTGGGAACAGGAACTTCTGCACTTACATTATGGTAAGTATAATCGTAATTTCCATTAAAACCTGTTGGTGAATAACCAAAGTAATATGAAACTCCTATGTCAGCTGGAAGACCAGAAATACCTACAGAACCATAATACTCTAAAAATTCCATACTTCTGGTCCCTGATCCACCAGTAGCATCATCTCCATCAGGTTGTTGGGAAGAAGCGCCTGGATAGTCATAATAAAGCAGACCAGCGTCATAGGATAGATAATCTTCAATACCTGGAACAGCACCTGTAAATCCACCATAGTAATCTAGTTCCATTCCGAAACCATTTGTATTTAAATTTGCAGCCCAAGTTCCAACATAGAAATCAATATAGTTCTCAACTAAATTTACTGAATAATCGAAGCCACCCTGAATTGACATACCCCCAGTTTGTTCTTCACCTCTCCAAATGTAATTAGTATAGTAACTAACATTTGCAGACAATTCTCCAATAGGGGGTTCTTCGGGGAATTCAAAACTTTTAGCATCGACCGCAAGAGTCAATGGAAGTGCTAGCGCACTAGAAATTATAATTTTTTTTAGCATTTTCAAGTCCTTTCCTTATTATTTGCCTAATTTTTGATCAATATATTTTTTGTTTAAAAATTAATCATTATACATTAATTTATACATTATAACACTGTATTTCAAGAGAAAACATTTTTTTTTAAAGTTTTTTAAAAAATTGTTGTATTTTTGCAATTTTGTTAGGATTCTTTCATGGACTTTCTTCTTTCTTCAATTTCTTTAACTATTTGGATCTATTTAATATTTCTTTATTCAAGACAGGATTTTGGAATCAATAGCCTTTTCTGGACTAACAAAATTATTTTTGAAAATTTTTTTTTTGGTAAAAAAGAAGTAAATAAATTAGACAAAGCTAATTTGTGTATAGTGATTCCCGCAAGGAACGAATCTAAAAATATCACCAAAACTCTAGATTCAATATTAAGGCAAAGCTTCAAACAAAAATATATTTTAATTGTTGATGACAATAGCACTGACAAAACCTCTGAAAAGTCAGAGATTTTTCTAAAAAGAAGAGGGATTAAAAATTTCAAAATTTTAAAAGGGAAAAAATTACCTGTTGGTTGGAGTGGTAAGGTTTGGGCTCTTTATCAAGCAGTTGATTTTTTAAAAAATAAAAAATTTTCTCATTTCCTTTTTTTAGACTCCGATATAAAAATGAAAGAAAATACGATTGCTAATACCTTAGAATTTTTAGATGAAAAAAAACTCATAATGGTGTCGCTCATGGCAAAATTAAAATGTGATGCTTTCTGGGAAAAACTTTTAATCCCGTCTTTTATATACTTTTTTCAAAAAATTTATCCATTCAGTAAAGTAAATAATAAAAAAAACAATCTAGCTGCGGCAGCAGGAGGTTTTATTTTATGTAAATCATCAGCTTTTAAAGAAGAAAATCTTTATGCCAAGATTAAAGATAGAGTTATTGATGATTGTAATATTGCAAAACTTTTAAAAGAAAAAGGTAATATTTGGCTGGGATTAACTGACAAAATTTCTAGTCAGAGAAATTATAAAAAACTCTCTGAAATATGGAAGATGGTGACTAGAACAGCATTTGAACAATTAAATCATTCGTTATTTTTAGTTATATTTTCAATTATTGGAATGTTAATAATTTACATATTTCCGTATTTCAATTTATTTAATCAATTTTCAAGCTTTAAAAAAAATGAATTTTTAATAAATCTCATTACAATTTTTTTGATGACATTTTCATTGATACCTACAATAAGATTTTACAAATTGAGATTTTATTATTCATTTTCTCTTCCAATTTCAGCGTTTTTTTATATTTTTATGACTTTAAATTCAGCGTTCAATTATACTTTGAGAGGCGGAAATATTTGGAAGGGGAGGAAATATTAAAAAACAAAAAATAAATGAGAAAAAAATTTCTGGAATTTTGTCAGGTAAAACATATTCCGATGAAAACTTTCCAGTTTCTTCATTCATAATGAAAAGAGACTTGGGACTTTTAATTAAAAAATTTTATTTTTTTGCCAGAACAGCAGATGATGTTGCTGACAATGAAAAATTAAGTTCTAAAGAAAAAAAAACAATACTTAATTTTTTTGACAGAACCCTCGGTAACAGCGAATATACTGACTTGAAAGCTTTAAATGATTTAATATATTTGTTTCCAAAAATTCCTTTCGGTAAAAAATATTCAAGGCATCTTCTTAAAGCATTTCTGCTGGATGCTCATAAAAAAGAATATAAAGATTGGGATGAATTACTTTATTATTGTAAATATTCTGCAAATCCAGTTGGTAGATTTGTAATTGATGCATCTCATCAAAATCAAAGAAAAAATAAAAATTTAAAAAAAATCTACCGAGAATCAGACAAATTGTGTTCTGCATTACAAATCATCAATCATCTTCAAGATTGTAAAGATGACTATTTGAATCTGAAAAGAATCTATATTCCCGAATCATTTTTTAAAAAATATGGTCTTAATACAAAATGCCTCTCATCAAAAGAATCACCTAAAAAATTTATTAAATTGAAATTGGAATTAGTTAAAAAGGTTGAAGATATGTTAATTAATACAAAACAAGGTCTTAAGTTAATTAGATTGTGGAGATTAAGAAAAGAAACATTAATAATATTAAATATTGCCAAAAGGTTATGTAATTTGCTAAAAAAATATGATCCTTTAGAAAAAAAAATCAAATTATCAAGGATTGATTTGATTTTTTGTTTTATAAAAGGGATAATATGGGATTAAATAAGATAAGAATTAAGTAGAGCTATAAATTAGTGTCATGAGTTATAAAAAAAATTTATTAGACAAAGTTAAGTTTCCGAAAGATTTAAAAAAGTTCAAAGATTCTGAATTAAAACAAGTTAGTAAAGAACTGAGAGATGAAGTGATTGATGCTGTCTCAGTCACGGGTGGTCACCTAGGTGCAGGCTTAGGAGTTGTTGAACTCACAGTTGCAATTCATAGTGTATTTAATACTCCAAAAGATAAACTAATATGGGATGTGGGACACCAGTGTTACCCCCACAAAGTAATAACTGGCCGAAGAGAAAAAATTAGAACTATTAGACAACCAGGTGGTTTGTATGGTTTTACAAAAAGATCTGAGAGTGATTACGATCCATTTGGTGCAGCTCATTCATCAACATCAATATCTGCTGGCTTAGGCATGGCTGTTGCCCGGGACTTAAAAAAAGAAGATCACCAGGTCATCTGTGTTATTGGTGATGGAGCTATAAGTGCTGGAATGGCCTATGAAGCTATGAATAATGCAGGGTCAATGAATGCTAAGTTAATTGTTATTTTGAACGACAATGATATGTCAATTGCACCGCCCGTAGGAGCAATGAGTGCATATCTGTCAAGATTATTGTCTGGCAAAACATTCCAATCTGCAAGAAGTCTTGCTAAACACATGGCTAAGAAATTTCCTAAGAGTTTTCAAAATATGGCTGCCAAAGCTGAAGAATATATGAGGGGTATGGTAACAGGGGGCACTTTATTTGAAGAACTTGGTTTCTTCTATGTAGGCCCGATAGATGGTCATAACTTAGATCATTTATTACCAGTTTTAAGAAATCTCCAAGAATCAAAATGGGACGGTCCAGTTTTTGTTCATGTGGTAACAAAAAAAGGTTACGGTTACGAACCTGCAGAAAAATCTGAGGATAAATATCATGGAGTCGGAAAATTTGATGTTATAACAGGAGAGCAAGTAAAATCTTCATCAAAAGTCCCTGCTTACACAAAAGTTTTTGCAAATGCTCTAATCAAAGAAGCAAAAAAAGATAAAAGTATAGTTGCTATTACAGCAGCTATGCCATCAGGAACAGGATTAGATTTGTTTGGGAAAGAATTTCCAAGTAGAACATTCGATGTTGGAATTGCAGAGCAACATGCTGTTACATTCGCTGCGGGAATGGCCACAAGAGGAATGAAACCATATGCAACTATATATTCAACATTTCTTCAACGAGCTTATGATCAAGTAGTTCACGATGTAGCAATACAGTCTTTACCTGTCAGATTTGCAATCGACAGAGCTGGACAAGTTGGAGCAGATGGTGCCACGCATGCAGGTTCCTTTGATCTCACATATCTTTGTACACTTCCAAATTTTATAGTAATGGCGCCAAGTGATGAAAACGAATTATGTAATTGTATTGCTACTTCAACATTAATTAACGACAAACCATGTGCATTTAGATACCCCAGGGGAGAAGGTGTAGGTGTCAAAATCAATGAAAAACCTGAACCTTGGGAGATTGGCAAGGGTAAAATTATTAGAAAAGGAAGTAAAGTATGTATCGTTTCTTTGGGAACAAGATTAAAAGATTCTATGATAGCATCAGAGATACTTGCTTCATATGGTTTATCAACTACTGTAGTAGATGCAAGATTTGCAAAACCAATTGATCAATTATTGATAACTCAACTTGCAAGGGACCATGAAGTCTTGGTAAGCGTTGAAGAGGGTTCAATAGGTGGGTTTTCTGCTCAAGTAATGTCTTTCCTGACAAAATCCGGTGCTTTGGATAAAGGACTTAAATTTAGACCAATCTTTTTTCCTGATGTTTTCATTAATCATGGAAAACCAGATCAACAAAATTTAGAGTGTGGTGTAGATTCAGAAAGTATAGTAAGAATTGTTCTTGGAGCCCTTGGAATAGCTGCTCCTGCAAAGTTTTCACTAGAAAGAGCCTAAAAGTAATAGACTTTTTTATTTAACTAATGTCACCTAATGATCAACTTTTCGTAGAAAGAATAGTAAAAAAATCTGGTTCATCTTTTTACTGGGGAATGAAGGTCCTTGAAAATTCCAAAAAAAGAGGCATGTTTGCAATTTATGCTTTTTGCAGAGAGGTTGACGATATTGCTGATAATGAAGGGACAAGAGATTCCAAAGAAAAAAAACTTAAGGAATGGGAAAAAAAAATTCACTTACTATTTAATAATAGTGTTCAAAAATCCAGTTTATTGAGGGAATTATCCTTTTCAATTAATCAATTCAAGTTAAAAAAGAAAGATTTCATGTCTGTGATTCAAGGAATGAGAATGGATGTAAAAAAAAAGATTCAATTTCCTTATAAAAAAGATCTTGAATTGTATTGTCAAAGAGTTGCCGTTTCCGTGGGCTTACTATCAATAAGAATATTTGGTATTAAATCTAGTTTAGGAGAAAAATACGCTTTTTCACTTGGTATGGCTTTTCAAATTACAAATATTGTCAGAGATTTTTCAGAAGATTTAGAAATTGGTAGATGTTACATACCTTTGGAATTAATTAAAAAATATAAAGTAAAGAAAAATTTCAAATTATTAAAAAACAATCCAAATATTCAAAATATTCTCCAAGATTTATTATTTGAGGCCAATGTTCATTTTCTTGAATCAGACAAATTATCAGAGAATTTTAGTAAAAAAAATATCATCGCATCCGAGGTTATGAAACTTTTTTTATAGAACTCTTCACAAAAAAATGTTTAAAAAAAAAATAGATTTTAACAAAAAAATTGGTTTAAATCTCATTGATAAATTCTTTATATTTGTAAGATTTACACTGAGGTGAAATTATCATTAAAAAAATATACATAATAGGAGCTGGAGTTTCTGGCCTATCCTCAGCTGTCTACGCAATTAAAAATAATTTCAATTTTGAATTTTTTGAGTCATCTAAATTCGCTGGTGGAAGGTGTAGATCTTTTTATGATAAAAAAATGGGTATAGAAATTGACAATGGTAATCATCTTGTTTTTTCAGCTAATGAAAATTTTCTTGATTTTTGTAAAGATATTGACTCAAAAAGAACTCTTAAAGTCTTTCCTCCATGTTTTGGTTTTTTTGATCTTAAAGAAAAAAAAAAATGGGATCTGAGCCTTGAAAACAGTCTTTTCAAGATTCTTTTTTCTCAAAAGAAAGCTCTTATCCCAGGTTCAAAGATCTTTGACTATTTTTCTTTTTTAAAATTCCTAATAACAAATAACAACAAAAGTGTTTATGAATTAGTTGGAAAATCAGGAATTTATAATACATTTTGGGAACCCTTAACAATTGGCGTTATGAACACATCCCCCAAAGAAGCTTCGGCTAAAGTATTATCTAATGTTTTGAAAAAAACTTTTTTTAAAGGAAAAAAATTTTGCAATATTTTGCAACCTTCATTAAATTGGGAACAAACTCTAATCAAACCATCATCAGAGTTCATAAAAAAAAAAGGTAATCAGATTCAATTTAATAGTTTGTTAAAAGAGATAGAAATAAAAAATGACATGGTAACTAATTTAATTTTTAATCATAAGAAAATTAATATAGGTGATAATGAAAAAGTAATTTTATGTATACCTCCCACAAATCTCAATAAACTATTGCCCGAGATTGTATTACCTAAAGATTACAATACAATTTTAAATATTCACTTTAAAATTAAAAAAAATATTCTTAGTAAATTCAAACAACCAATTTTTGGACTAATTAATTCAATTTCTGATTGGGTTTTTATTAAACACAATCATATTTCCGTAACAGTCAGTAATGCTAATTCAATGAACTCGATTGATTCTGATAAGATTGCAAAAAATGTATGGGAGGAAATTTGTTTGTATCTTGGAGAAAAGATTGAATTTTTGAAATTTCAAGTTGTAAGAGAAAAGAAAGCTACTTATCATCAATCTACTAAAAATCTTAAATTGATTAAGAATTTAAAGAAAATTCCAAATAATATTTTACTTGCTGGAGACTGGACTCAATATAATTTACCATGTACAATTGAGGCCTCTATCCTTTCAGGTAAAAAAGCTATTGAATATTTAAATAATTGAGTTGATAAGAAATGCATAAGTTAAATCAAATTATCAAGCCTTTTGATTCAAAACTTAAAAAAAAACTTAGTGATCAAAACAAATTTAAATTAACTGAGGGGTGTTTTGTTTACGAGTTAGAAGCTGATTGTACTATACCCGCAGAATATATAATGCTTATGCACTTCTTAGGTGAAATAGACCTAAAATTAGAGAAAAAAATTTCAAAATATCTACTGGAATCTCAGTCTAATGATGGTGGCTGGCCATTATTTTATGATGGTGAATCAAATATCAGTGCATCCGTAAAAGCATATTATGCACTAAAATTATCAGGTATAAGTCCTTCGGCTACTAGAATGAAAAAAGCAAAAGAATTTATCCAGAAAAATGGTGGGGCTGAAAGTGTTAATGTTTTTACAAAAGTTTCCCTTGCCTTGTTTAATCAAATTTCTTGGAAGGCAATTCCTTACATGCCAATAGAAATCATTAAATTCCCAAAGTGGTTTCCCTTTAATATTTATAAAATTTCTTACTGGTCAAGGACTGTCTTAATTCCACTTTTAATCATTATGCACAAGAAACCAATAGCTAATAATCCGAATGGAGTATCTATCGATGAGTTGTTTCTTGATCAAGATAGAAGACCTAACAATGTTAAAGAAATTGAAGACAAGAAAATAATATCATATATCTTTTTGTTGATAGATAAAATTTCCAGAAAGCTTTTTCCAATAATTTTCTCCAAAAACTATAAACAAATCTGTGTAGAAAAATCATATAAATGGATAATAGAAAGACTAAATGGTGAGGACGGCCTGGGGGGTATTTTCCCAGCAATGGTTAACTCACTTATTGCAATGAAAATAGATAAAAAGTCAAGATTTGATCGAGATATTTTAATTGCAAAAAAAGCAATAAATAATTTAGTGGTTGAAAAAAGGGATTCAGCCTACTGTCAACCTTGCGTCTCGCCCGTATGGGATACTGGATGGATGGGTCATGTGTTAATGGAGAGTAATAAAAATGTTGATGATTTAGTTGATTGGTTTTTAAGAAAAGAAATAAAATTAAAAGGAGATTGGTGCGTTGGAAAAAAGAAAATTAGCCCAGGTGGTTGGGCGTTTCAGTTTAATAATGATTTCTATCCGGATGTTGACGATACGGCTTTAGTAGGAATGTTCCTTGATAGATATAATAGAACTAAACAAAACAAAAAAGTTGAAGACTGTTTAGAACGAACACGAAAATGGATAATTTCTATGCAATCAAAAAATGGGGGGTGGGGTGCATTTGATGTAAATAATGACCACAGTTATTTAAATTCAATACCATTTGCCGACCATGGAGCACTCCTGGACCCGCCAACTGCTGATGTATCAGCCAGATGCATTAGTTTTCTCAAACAACAGAATGACTCAAGAAATAATGACTCTATAAAAAAAGGTCTAAATTATCTCATTTCTGAACAAGAAAAAGACGGAAGTTGGTTTGGCAGGTGGGGAACAAATTATATATATGGAACCTGGTCAGTTTTATGTGCTTTAAATCTGATAGAGTTTCCTGAAAAAAAAGAGGTATTAAAAAAATCAACTGAGTATATCAAGTCAATGCAAAGAAATGACGGTGGATGGGGAGAGGATGGAAAATCATATTTCAAAGGCCATGAAAATTATGTTAAGGAAAGCACCCCCTCGCAAACTGCATGGGCAATAATGGGTTTAATATCTGGGGGAGAATTGGACTCTAGGGAGGTTGAAAAAGGCACCCAATATTTATTACAAAATAACCTCGAATGGGAAGAAAAATACTATACCGCTGTTGGGTTTCCAAAAGTTTTTTATTTAAAATATCATGGTTACTCAAAATATTTCCCATTGCTTGCAATTTCAAAAATAAAAAATCTATTAAATAAAAATTCATCAAATCCATCATATGGTGTATAGAAATATTCAAAAGCCTTTGATTGGAATCGTTGTAGGATTGGTTAGAGAAAAAAAATTAATTACTAAAAATAAAAATCTAATAATTGAGCCTGGCTATGGGATTAAGGCCATAGAAGCAACAAAAAGATTATTAAAAAGAAATGTTGATGTTATTTTAAGCTTTGGTCTTGCCGGGTCGATTGATAAGAGTATAAAAAATTCTGATATCTTGATTCCTAAGATTATATTTCATAAAAATAAAAAAGGATTAAAGACTTCAAAAAAGCTTAATATTTACTTCAAAAGAATTTTAAATGATTTCACATTTTTCGATAAAAATTTACTAACTAGCTCAAATATTGAAAATCTTGGTGAATTAAAAACTAAACCTTCAATCAAAGGTAAGAATATCTCGGCTGTTGATATGGAATCATATTTCATTAATGATCTAGCTCAAAAAAACAAAGTTGAATTTTGTGCGATAAGAGTGATATTTGATGATCTTGATTTTTCTATACCCCTATTTATACATCGCATGATTGATCAAAATGGAGAAATTATTATAAAGAAATTATTGGTTGAACTAGTATTAAAACCAAAAAGAGCTCTGAAGTTAATTAAATTGATGAAGTATTATTTAAGATCAAAAAAAGTGTTAGAGGACATTGGTCAAAAATTAAATTAATTTTATCCAATGCTCTCTTTTTCTTTATGAATCTCATTTAACATTTTTTGGACATGAGAATCGAATACGAACTCAGGGCCCCTGGAATTAGAAAGATCGATTTCAGTTGCCATAGGGCCATCTGTTTTAGGGCCTTTTAAAGCAACATTAATTGCTTTGATTGGACTTGAAAAAACATCAGTAACTGCAGAAGCTTCATAGCCACAATGCGCCATACAATCAGAGCATTTATCATAATTACCTGTTCCATATTTATCCCAGTCAGTTGTTTCCATCAGTTCTTTAAATGTATTCACATAACCTTCGCCAATCAAATAACAAGGTTTTTGCCATCCAAAAATATTTCTTGTAGGATTCCCCCATGGCGTACATTTGTAAGATTGATTGCCAGCAAGAAAATCAAGATATAATCCTGAGTGACTAAAATCCCATTTTTTGAAACTTTTTGATTTGAAAACATTCCTAAAAAACTTTTTAGTATTAGATCGTTTAATGAAATGCTCTTGATCAGGTGCTCTTTCATATGCAAAACCAGGAGAAATTGTAATACCGTCAACTTTAAGGTTATTTGTTGCATAATCAAGAAATTCTGTTAGCGATTGTTCTTTGACATTATCAAATATTGTGCAGTTTATGTTACACCTGAATCCCAGAGATTTAGCTTTTGTTATTGCTGAAACACATCTATCAAAAACTCCATCCTGGCATACAGATTTGTCGTGCTCTTCTCTCATTCCATCCAAGTGAACCGACCAGGTAAAGTAAGAACTGGGTTTATAATCAGTCATCTTCTTTTCCATGAGCAATGCATTAGTACAAAGATATACGAATTTTTTTCTTTTTATTAGCTCATCAACGATAATGGGCATTTCCTTATGAATCAGTGGTTCACCTCCTGGTATAGAAACAATTGGAGCACCACATTCCTCAACAGCTTCAACACACTGTTCTACAGATAATCTTTGATCCAAAATTTCTTTAGGATAGTCAATTTTTCCACAACCCGCGCAAGCTAAATTGCACCTAAACAAAGGTTCTAACATTAAAACAAGAGGATACTTTTCCCTACCCAGTATCTTTTGCTTTATTATGTAAGCTCCGACTCTTGCTTGCTGGATTAAAGGTATACCCATAATTATTTTAACATCCTATAAATTTTACCTAATTTGCTATATCAAAATTCAACAACTCTTTTGGGAGTTTAAAAACCACATTTTCTTCTTTTCCAAGTTGTTTTTCTATTTCTATAGAAGTAAAAGTTGAGATTTTATCAATAACTTCCTTAACAAGTTCATCTGGGGTGGAAGCACCAGATGTAATCCCTACTGACTCTACACTTTCAAACCAATCCAGAGACATATCATCTGCTGTTTCAATCAAATGTGTTTTTACTCCCGATTCTGCGCCAATATCTTTTAATCTGTTAGAGTTAGAGCTATTTCTTGCTCCAACAACCAAAACCAAATCAACTTCTTTTACCAGATCTCTTACTGCTGATTGTCGATTCTGTGTAGCATAACATATATCTTTAACATCTGGCCCAATAATATTTGGAAATCTGTCCTGAAGAGCATTAATGACATCCTTTGTATCATCAACAGATAATGTAGTTTGACTTACATATGATAATTTATCTGGGTTCTTTACTTTTAATTTTTTTACATCATCGGTGTTTGAGACAAGGTAAACTGGACCAGATATCCTACCCATTGTTCCTTCAACTTCTGGATGACCCTCGTGACCAATTAAGATAACCTCAAAACCACCTTCTGAATACCTCTGTCCTTCCTTATGAACTTTTGCAACAAGAGGGCATGTCGCATCTAATACAGGAAGATTTCTTATATTCGCTGTATCTTCAACTTTTTGTGCAACACCATGGGCACTGAAAACGGTCACTGCACCCTCTGGTATCTGATCAAGCTCCTGTACAAAGATTGCGCCTTTAGAACTTAAATTATTAACAACTCTTTTATTGTGAACTATCTCATGTCTGACATAGACTGGGGGACCATAAATTTTGAGAGCTCTTTCAACTATTTCTATTGCTCTCTCCACCCCTGCACAAAAACCTCTGGGTTGAGCCAAAACAATTCTTAACGATTTTTTTTCTTTTAAAACTTTCATTTTAATCGATATTATTTAAAAAATTAGATTTTGTCCAGTTAACAGCATCTTTTATAGCATTTTTTATGTTTCTAGGTCTATAATGAAGTTTCTTTTTTGCCTTGTTTGATGAAAAAAACATTTTTTTTTCTGACATTTTTAAACCATCAAGAGTTAAAGAAGGATTGTGGTCAAAAAAATATTTTGCAAAAAACTCATTTAGATAAGCCAAAGGGTATAAATACTTTTGGTTCAACTTTATATTAGTTTTTGGTACACCACCCGATTCAGCAACTAAATCAATAAAATTCTTAAAATCTAGGTTTTCTCCACCTAAAATATAGTTTTCACCTACTTTCCCATGTTTCAGAGCTAAAAAATGACCCTCTGCAACATCTTCAACATGCACAAAATTTAGGCCAGTATCAACATAAGCTGGCATTTTTTTTTTTAAAATATCAAGAATAATCTTTCCAGTTGGAGTTGGTTTAATATCTCCAGGGCCAATAGGTGTTGAAGGACTAACTACAATGGCTTTCAATTTCCTCTTTTCAACTAATTTTTTAATTATTTTTTCAGCAAGAAACTTAGATTTTTTATAGTCACCAAGCATTTGGTCAAAATTTCCTAAACTCATTTCATTAGATATTTCACCTTTTTTAACATCAAGGGTTGCTACACTTGATGTGTAAATTAGAATTTTTTTTAGTTCCAGTGCTTTCAACGCAACATTTTCAGATCCCAAAACATTAGATGAATATATTTCGCTTGTTTTTCTAGCCCATAATCTATAATCAGCTGCAACATGAAAAATAACATCACTATCAAAAATAGCTTTGTGAATACTGTCAATTTGTCTTATGTCTCCATAATATATTTTAATTTTAGATGAAATTTTTTTTAGATTTTGTAAATCAGAGTTCTCTCTTACCAATACATTTACTTTAAAACCTTTTTTAATCCCAAGTTTTGTAATCGCAGAGCCCAAAAAACCATTAGCACCAGTAATAAGAATCTTTTTGTTCATTTTTATTTATATGAATTTAGTTATGAGTTATAAACATTAGCAATGTATAGTGTAATATCCAGTTTTTTTTCATATTTTAAATCTAAATTTACTTTAATTTCTTTTGTTTTAATTCTATTTTTCATTGATACAGTCAGCTTCTCTGAGGAAAAACTAAAAAATATAATTCTATTACAAAATGGGTTGATTGATATCAGCAAAAATAAAAATAAAGATTTTTTCAAATCCACACTAATACTTGTTGAAAAAACCTATAACTCAGAAAAAATGATAAGAATGATTATTGGAAAAGAATGGAATGAATTTTCCCAAAGTCAAAAAAAGCAAATTCATAAAGTTTTTCAAGAATACATTTCTTTAAATTATAATCAAAGATTCAGAAAGATTAATGAACCAAATTTCAAAATTAATGGGAAAAAAAAAATAGGAGAAAAATATTTTTATGTTCAAACCTCATTAATAATTAAAGATCAGGAAAAAGTAGAAATCAATTATTTACTAAATCAAACAGAAAAAAAAGAATGGAAAATTTTTGATGTTTTGCTGGCTGGTTCAATTAGTGAAATAGCAACAAAAAAATCAGAATTTAGTAAGATAATCAAAGATAAAGGAATTGATCACTTGATAGAATCTCTTAAAAAAAAAAATGATGAACTTAGAAACTAGCTAGATATTTTTAATAAAAATTTCTCCAAGACCACTAAGATTTTTGTCACCTGAGTATTTTATAAATCTAATATTATTTTTTGGAAATTTAATGAGATACTCCTTAAATAGATATGTCTCAATTAAACTGATGTAGCTAAAGTCAAATTCACCAGATTTTATAAAATTATTTACATCTACAAAATTAGCTTTATAAAAAATTAAAGTACCTCTTCTCATCGAAATACCAAAATTTTTCTCGACATTACCAAATGCTATCAAAGTTCCAGAAATCATATTAAAACAACAGTATGCATCAACATTTCCTTTGATTATTACAAACCCTCTTCTCATAAAATTACAGGCATATTTGCCGATATCACCAGAAATGAAAATCTCACCTCCATTCATTCCTGTTTTTTCACCAAATGATGCTGATCCAACATAATCTTTTGCATTTCCTCTTATAATTATTTTTCCACCCAGCATTCCAGAACCTAAAAAATCCTCAACAGACCCTTTTACTCTTATTTCCCCACCTTGCATTTTTTTTCCAACATATGACCCAAGATTAGATTCGACAGTTAAGATATCTTTTTTCCATTTGTAACCTAAATAATTACAAAAACTGTTGCAGCCTTTGACATTTATTTCATTCTCTTCCTTTTTATTTTCAATAATTTTTATTGAGAAAATTTCGGATAACTTAATTTCTTTATTTTTATATATCAAAAGAATTTGTCCGATATTTCTGGTATTTATTTTTTTCTCATTCATAAGGCTCAGATTTTTTAAATTAAGGAGCCCGTCTATTTTCTTCAATGACTTAAGTATAATTTTTTTCATTTGACTATTTTGAGTAAATTAAATAAATAGGGGCCAAGTTTTCCACCATAATTTCCTGCTGAAATCGCAAGAATATCTTTATTTCCTGAGTGTAGAATAGTATTGATTCCAACCTTCATTGCTTTTTCAATATCCTTCTTTTCCAAACCGTCAATTACAATTTCTAAAACACAACCTGCATTCTCACTGATCTTTACCTTGACCATACCCCGCAAAGTAGGGCAGTAATCAAAATTTGTTGATGCTATTAAACTTTTGTATTTAGAACCAACTTTTGATCCAGACCTAACAATACCACCGGGAAATGGTAAAATTATATTTTTAATTTTCTTTATTTGATTCACAGCATTTTCCGCTGCCTTGAGAACCCCATCTATGTTTTTACCAATAATTAGAAAGTTTCCACCTCCAATAGCTGGTTGCTGATACGCAAATTCTTCACACAAAAATTCACCATCCATGACGGGAATTCTCCAGAATCTTTTTCCATTAACAATCTTAGAAATTTGGTAACCATCACCAAAATACCTTAATGATTTTCCTAACTCAATTTTTATATCGCCATCATTACCAGAAAAAAGTGATGATGTCGGGGATGTCATTACACATTGTCCTGCCCTATTTAAAATTTGTTTTGCAAGTTCTTTAGAAGACATAGAAAAAACTAAAATGGATACCCCTGGTCGTCCATCAGGCGTTTCTCTGAAACTAAGAATTTTTTCTATACCTGCTTCGCAACCACAAGCAATAACTGATGTTGCAAAACCAGTAAAGGACTCTGCTGCTTTGATTGCCCAAGAGCTGTTGTGTGCTGTTATTATCAATCTTGAGGCCTTCATTGGAAACGCCTCTGCAAATGTATCTTCGATAGTAATTTTATTTTTTATCATTTTATCTTTATATTAAATTTAAAAAAATTTTCGATGCTTCTATGTACTGAGACTCTATGATTTTTTTTAATTTTATAATTTTAATCCCATCTGACCTAACCACTAAACCCTCTGAATCAATTCCCGGGGTGGTTGTCGGAATATATACATCAAAAAAAAACTTATCTTTCAAATTTGGATTTCCAATAAATACATTTTTTTTGAAATATTTAATTTTTGGAGAACTTTCAAAGCTTGAAATATAAATTTGTAGATCTTTATATTTACTCATTTTAGATACATCAATGTTGTGAGGTTCATATTCGGCTCCAATATCCGAGAAATTTATACCATTAGGAAATCCAGTTTTGGTTATGCATGAATTAACAAAACCAGCTGAATTGTCAGGACCGAACAAATTAAAAAGTCTTACTCTTTTTTTTTTGCTCGTGAATTTTATGAAATCCAACAATGAGTTTGTCAAAATTTGGTCATCCTCCTCAAGATTATAAATTATTACTGGATATTTAGATTTAGATAATAAATTAATAAAAGGTTCATCTTTATTATTTCTTTTTTCACTCATCAATGATTTTTTTGTTAAATTAAGAAAATTTACTAACTTTTTTTCTGATAAAAAAAGATTATTAAAAAAAAAATTTTCAATCCTTGATTTGTTCAAAAAGAAAAAACTTTTTTTCATTTTTTGATTGCTCCATTCTAATTTTCTCAAAAAAAGATCACATATTGATTTTTCATGTATATTTATAAAAATTAGAAAATCAGATCTATTTTTAAGTTCATTAAATGAGACAATTGATCCACCGTATCTTTGAAAAGATGAAAAAAAATTATTTATTTTTTTCCCATGCATATGATTAATTGAACATTTTTTTTGTTCTGCAAACCGCAGTGCATTCTGTATTGTTTTTTGATCACAACTAAATCCTTCAAGATGTATGTCTTCACTGGATTTAACTATTTTTCTGCATTCCTTAATCGCCTTTTCAATTGTTACAACTTTTCCTTTGATCATTGGTCTAGAATTAAGAGAGTAATTCTGAACCCTATCTATGTATTCCAAACAATTATTGGTAGAATTTTTTTTATTTAATTCTTTTTGAAAATCAAAACAAAATGTTGAACAAAAATTACATTTTTTAGAATTATTTCTTTTTGTATTTAACATATGAAAACTTTGGGTCATCAGGTGTCCCTTCTAAACTTGAATTAGAATCTTTTGGATTCCATAAAACAACTTCATCTATTTTTTTAGCTAAATCAAAATCTAATTGAGTTATTCCTTTTTTACCATGATTCATTAACTTAACTTCCACAAAAGCATATGAGACTACTAAATCAGGGTGATGCCAAGCCACCTCTGCCAGATGTCCAATTGTATTAATTACCATTAGAGTACCTTTCCAACTTGTAGTCTTGTATGTTTTTCTGATCCATTTTCCGTCATATGTCCAATCATCAAAATCTTTATCGAGAATTTCATTTATCTCTGATTCTTTAAAAACTCTGATTTCTCCTTTACTCATTAAAAATCTCCAATTAAAAATTAAAAAACATGAAAAACGATTATAATTGTATAATCATAATCTATAATAATGAATTATAAAAAATTTATATAGGTGAAAAAAAGAATAATTTTAAAAAGCCCTTCGAGAATACATCTGGGTTTCTTAGAACTTAATCAAAGTTCTCCACGGATTTTTGGGAGTTTAGGACTAACGATTTCAAAATTTGAAGATATAATTACTATTCAGGAAAATAAAAAATTTGAAGTAGAATCAAAAAACCTTGATGTAAAGTTAAAAATTCAGGACATACTTGGAATTTTTTCAAAAATTAAAAAAATTAAGAAATGTAAAATTATTGTGAAAAAATTCATACCCACCCACCAAGGGTTAGGTTCAGGAACTCAGTTATCTTTGTCTGTAGGTTTTTTAATATCACAGCTAAATAATTTGAAAATGGATATTAATCAGATATCAGAAGTGCTAAACAGAGGAAATAGATCTGGAATTGGAATAGAAGCATTCGAATCTGGAGGATTCATCATTGATTTGGGTAAAAATAAAAAATCAAAAAATCTACCTTTAAAATTTCTCAATTTGAAATGGCCACAAACCTGGAAAATTATTCTTATATTCGATAATACTTTAGTAGGAACTTCTGGGACAAATGAATCACAACAGTTCAAAAAATTAAAGACTGTTCATTCAAAATTCGTTAATCAAAATTGCAAAGCTGTTTTAATGAAAGTAATTCCAGGGATTTTAGAAAAAAATTTTGAGGAATTTTCTGAAGGTATAAGATTGGTTCAAAAAAATATGTCAAAAATTTTTTACGGTGATAGTAATCTTTATGCTAGTTCAAAAATAAAAAAAATTTTCTCTCATTTGAATAAAAAAGGTATTCAAGGTTATGGTCAATCATCCTGGGGACCTACAGGTTTTGTTTTTTGTAAAACCGTTAAAGAAAGAAATGAGTTGTTTAATGAATTAGAAAGTTATATTAAATTAAAACGATTTAAGGAAATTTCATTGACTAAAACAGATGGAAGAAATATAGGAAGAACACTTAAGAGTTAGGAAAAAAATGCAGAAGAAAAATATTTTACATATGATAAGCCCACAAGAAAATGTAAGTCCATTCGATGTTAATATGGCCTGTGATGCTGGATATGACCTAGTAATTCCTTACACAAATGTAAATTTAACTGATGTTAAAGGCCTTGTTCAGGACGCAATATTTTCTAGATCAGTTTCCAATGCAAAAAAAACTGGTATTTTTATTTGTGGTAAAGATGCATCGCTTGCACTGGATATGATGAATACGGCAAAAGATTCTATGGTTCCTCCTTTTGAGATTTCAGTTTTTCCAGATCCTGCTGGCTCATTCACTACTGCTGCTGCTATGGTTGCATGTACAGAAAAAACACTGAAGGAAAAGTTTAATACTGATTTTAAAAATAAAAATATCATAATTTATGGTGGCAAAGGAATAGTTGGAGGAATATCTGCAATTATGTGTGCAAAGGAAGGTGCCAATTGCACTATTGTTGGATATGACGGGATAAATAATGTTGCTAAAAAATCTGAGGAGTACAAATCAAGATTTAATGTTGATATAACTCCTGGAGATGGATCATCTGACGAACTAAATTCATCATATCTTCCAGAGGCTGATATAATTTTTTGTGCTGCCAGGGCTGGAACCCAGGTTATAAGCTTGCAGCAACTCAATAACGCATCAAAAGCAATGGTTCTAGCTGATGTTAATGCAGTGCCTCCTGCTGGTTTGGAGGGTATTGGATTACAAGATGATGATGTGAAACATCCGTGTGGTGCTCTTAACATTGGACCATTAACATCAGGTGATATAAAAGTGAAAACTCAATACAAAATGTTTGAAAAAATGTGTGAAACTGAAAAACCTCTATACCTCAATTTTGACGAAGCTTTGAAAACAGCAAGAGAAATATTAAAACTTTAAAACAAAAAGAAATTATTATTATTTGTAATGCTTGTGAGGATTTGGCACGAGAACTTCATAAACTCAAATTTACAATTTTTGCATTATGTATACACAAAAGTTTGAATCTAAAAAAATATTGTAAAAAAATCTTCACACTTAAAAATTTTGATGAGCAAAAAATACTCACTATTCTTAATTTAATAGATCCAAAGAATAATAAAAAAATCCTAATTGGTTCTGGTTTTGCCGAAGAAATTACTAAAAAAAATATAATAGCTAACAGGCAAAACCTAGGGAATGATTATGAAACCATAAGTAAAATAAAAAGTGGTTTATTTTTCAAAGAATTAGAAAAGAATAATATCACTCACCCAAAATCTACTAGATCTAGACCAGAATCCTCCGATTGGCTTGTTAAAAGTTTTACTTCAGCCGGAGGAACAAAGATAAAAAAAATAGATGAATCTAAAAAAAAATTAAAACATGATGAGTATTATCAGAAATTGCTTAAAAATGGTGAACTTTTGTCTGTTCAATTTTTTTGCAAAAACAATACAGCCTTCATACAGTGTATCTGTGAGCAATTAATGTCTAAGAGAACAAAAAACCCATTTTTAATTGAAAGTTTAATAACAAAAAATGTAACTTCTGATTTTTTCAAAAAATTAAAAAATTTAGTAAATAGAGTATCATATATTTTTAAACTAAATGGTTTAAATAACATAGATTTGGTTTTATATAAAAAAAAAATTTATTTGATTGAAATTAATCCAAGGCCTGGTTTGAGCATGAATATAATTTCTCAATTAAGTAAAGATTTTACTAATTATGAAAATAGTAAATTAAAAAAAATCTCAAAAGAATTATATTTTTCGACAACAATTCTTTATGCAAGTAAAAAAATTTTGATAAATAAAGATAACTTTAAATTTATAAAAGAGTTAGACTCTACCAAAAATTTCTCTGAATTACCTAACATTTATGATAAAATAATGCCGGACGAACCTATTTGTCTGTTACACCTCAAATCTAAACAAAGAGATTTATTGGGTGAAAAAATAGAAAAAATGTCTTATAAAGTTCTAAGTCATCTTGAAAAATATTAAAGTTAATATAATGGAATATAAAATTAATGAACATACAAACAAGTTAGTAGGTATGTTAATTAAAGAAAGCAAAAAACTAAACCTCTCCATAACAAATGGACCTATGGGTTGCAGAATAATTGATGCAGGGATAAAAGTAGATGGAAGTATTGAGGCTGGTATAAAAATATCAGAAATATGTCTTGGTGGTTTAGGCAGTGTGAGTTTAGTACCAGATCAAAAAATTAATATAACATCCTATGGTATTTCAGTTTTTTCATCCCGACCTGTTTTGGCTTGTCTAGGATCACAATATGCTGGTTGGAGTCTGTCAACTGATGATTTCTTCTCGCTTGGTTCAGGCCCAGTTCGCTCAATCGCACAAAAAGAAAAAATATTTAAAGTGTTAAATTATGAAGATAATTCAAGTTCAACCTGTGTTGTTTTAGAAGTTGATAAATTTCCACCTAAAGAAATAGTAGAAAAAATTTCTAATGATACGAAAGTCAAACCTAAAAATTTAACTTTTATTTTAACCCCAACCACTTCTATTAGTGGAAATATTCAAGTAGTTGCCAGAGTTTTAGAAGTTGCTATTCATAAAGTCCACGAATTAAAATTTCCACTTGATCGAATTACTCATGGACATGGTTATGCTCCATTGCCACCAATTTCGAAAAATTTTGTAATGGGTATGGGCAGAACTAATGATGCCATAATATATGGTGGGATTGTTCAACTTACTATGAAAGGGCCAGATAAAGATTTAAAAAATTTGTCAAAAAACTTACCAAGTAATAACTCTAAAGATTATGGCAGGCCTTTTAAAGAAGTTTTTGAAAGTTACGGAGGTGATTTCTATAAAATTGATGGATCTTTGTTTAGTCCAGCATTAGTAATAATTAATTCCCAGGAATCAGGCAAATCATTTTTATCTGGAAAAGTTAATGAAAAATTAATTAAAACCTCATTTACTTAAGCAAATGCATTCGATTGGTATTCTATCAGATTCGCATGATTGGCATAGTGAAGAAATAGATTTTTTTTTAAAAAAAAATAACTGTGATGTTATCAAGCTAAACTTTGATGATTTTTTATTAAAACTCAAAAATAACAAAATTACATTTTTGAATAATAAAAAAATAGCTAAATTAGATGGCGTCTGGGTAAGATATATAAATACTGGATCCATAGAGGAAATAACAACAAAGTTAACAATTCTTCACCTTCTTGAAAAAATGAAAATATATGTTCACAACTCTGCGACAGTAATTGAGAAAACAGTAGATAAAATAAGAACGACTGGTTTATTAGAAATACATAGATTAAAATCTCCTGAAACATTTGTGAGTATAGGAAATCAATTAAAAAATTTTCCTACAAATAAAAAATATAATTATCTCCTAAAACCTATTTTTGGTTCACAAGGTAAGGATATATTTCTTATTTCAAATCCAAATAAATCGGCAAACATTCAAGCTAAAGGAAATGTCTTTTATCTTCAAAGATTTCTGAAATCAGAAGAAAAAAAATTTTCAGATTATAGAGTTCTTGTAAGCAATCATAGAGTGATATCTGTAATGGAAAGATCTTCGGAACATTTTATTACAAATGTTTTTCAAGGTGCACAAACCAAAAAAATCACTTTAAAAAATAAATTAGAAAAAATTTGTATTAAAGTCTCTAAAGTTTTTAATCTAGGTTATGGTGGGATTGATATTAAACTCCACAAAAAAAATTATTATGTAATTGAAGTTAATGGGATACCATCATGGAAAGGAATTCAAAAAATTGAAGAAAAAAATATTTCTGAAATTTTAGTAAAAGATTTTCTAAGAAAAATATAATAAATGTCTTATCTTAAAAAATTATTCTACGAATCTTGTTGTGAGGAATTAAGAATTCTAAAACCAGGAAATCACAGCATTCAGTCAAAAATAATTGGTATGGACCATAAAAAATTTGAGAGAGCAGCGAAGATTTCATCTGAAATTCTTGCACAAAAGCAATTAAGCTTGGGAGAATCAATTTATGAATCTGCATCAAAATGTTTTGAAGAGCTTGGGGAAAATTATAATTTAGGTATAATTTTATTGTGTGCACCGATTCTTAAAATTCCATTATCTCGACTTAAAAATTTTAAATTGGAATTAAAAAATACTCTAAAAAATATTTCCAGAAAGGAGGGTGAACTTATATTTAAAGCAATAATGAAGTTAAAACCAGCAGGAATAGATAATTACAAAGGAAAGGGTAATGTTGCAAATAAAAATAATAAATTAGATTTCAGAGAAATAATGAAGATTGGAGCTGGTTGGGATCGAATTTCTCGATGTTATGTGGATGATTACTTTGAGATTTTAGAGAAAGGCCTTCCTTACTTCATATCTTTAAATAAAAAAATATCATACCACAAGGCCACAACAATGCTTTATATGAATTATCTTTGTCTCGATGTTGATAGTCATATTTCAAGAAAATTTGGAAATGAAAAAGCAAAAAGAATAATGAAAAAAAGTCAATTAATTCAAAAAAGCTTAAATTTAAGAAAAAAATATGATTTTAAATTATTAAAATTAGATAAATATCTGAAGGTTTTTCACTATAATCCAGGTACTTGCGCTGATTTAACTGTAACAACCTTGCTAATCAATAAAATAAGGGATATATTCAAATTTCCGATATAAGATATTTATGTTGGGTTGTTAATACTTAACTAATGGAGGAAATAATGGCTAAAATAACTAAAATGCTAGTGGGTGAGTCTCTTGTTGGAGATGGTAACGAAGTTGCTCATATCGACTTAATTATCGGTCCAAGAGGAACCCCAGCAGAAACAGCATTTGCAAATGCACTTACCAATAATAAAGACGGTTTTACTGCTCTTCTTGCAGTTGTTGCACCTAACTTAATGACAAAACCTGCAACTTGTATGTTTAATAAAGTTACAATTAAAGGAGCAAAACAAGCGGTACAAATGTTTGGTCCAGCACAACACGGTGTTGCAAAAGCAGTTATGGATTGTGTTGAAGAAGGAACAATACCTGCAGATGAAGCTGAGAATCTTTTTATCTCTGTTGGTGTTTTTATTCACTGGTTAGCTGAAGATGATAAAAAAATTCAGGAATACAATTATCAAGCTACTAAAGAATCGATTGAAAGAGCCGTTTCAGGTGAACCTAAAGCAAAGGATGTTGTTTCACAGAAAGATTCTGCTGAACATCCATTTGCAGCAAAATGAAATTCATCCGACATGAAGCCATCAGATAAAGCTAGTGGTGGCGGGTGGCTTTCAAGGTTGTTTTCTTTTTTTAAAAAATAAATTCTAGGGACCATTAATAGTCCCTAGAATATTTTTATGAAGTAGAGTTGAGACAATAACAGACTCTGCACCAGCTCTCTCTATAGACTTAATTTGATTGGTTGTTTTTATTCCACCAGCAATTGTACATTTGTTTTTAGGAAATTTCTTAACCAGTAATTTAACCCTTGGGATTGAAATACCTCTTCCTCCAATGTTTTTTAAGAACATAAAAATTAAATTTGGCTTAACCCTACTCTTCTCCGCTTTATCAATCCATTTTTGTTGATTGCCATTAAAATCTATAGAAACCCTGTATTTGTTTTTTTTGGAGAAAAACTTAAAGTTATAGTTTTTGATTTTTTCAGTACCCAAAATAATCTCAAAATTCGATATTTTTTTTTTATTTAAATTCAAACAGAATTCAAAAACTGACTTGGGATAATCAAAACCTGAGTCAATTAAGAACATTATTGAAGGGAAAGTTTTTAATATCTTTTCAATTATTTTACTATTAGGTTTAAGGTTTTGTATTGCATCTAAATCCGCAATATATATTTTTTTTAAATTTATTTTATTTAAAATTTTACTTATAAGTTTTATTGGGTCAGAGTAATTAACTGAATTTACAACTAGTGGTTTATAATTTAATCTAAAACCAGCAAAAGCTTTTACAACTAAACCTTTTTTTAAATCAATTGCTAATATAATTTCCATAATATGAATACAGAACTAATTATATTTGAATATTTCACATCTCAAAATAAATTAAATTTGAATTCGAGCAAGATTTTTATCGAGGCTCTAAATTTAGTTAATTCGATTGCTAGGAGTTTAGTTAAAGATGCTAATATAAAAAAGATACATTTAATAGGAAATAATAAATCAGAAGGATTTATAAAAAATAAAAAAATTTTCTATCATCCTTTACAAAAAATAAATGCAGTATTTGATTCATTAAAAAAGTCAAAAAATCAAGCTAAGATGATTCTTATAGCTCCAGAAACAAATAAAATTTATATTAATTTAGCCAAAAGATTTAGAAAAAGAATTTCACTACTAAACTCAGATACCCAAACAATAAAAATGATTTCTTCTAAAATAAAAACACATGATTTTTTAGTGAAGAATAAAATACCATGTATCGCAATAGAAAAAACAAATAAATCATGTTCATCCAAACTTATTGAAAAACCTGAATACGGAGCAGGATCCGAAGAGATCAAATTTGTATATAAAATAAAAAAGAAAAGAGGATTTTTTTTTCAAAAATTTTATCCAGATGAAAAAGGAAGTTTTACAATGGTATGTAAAAAAGGTGAATTCAGTATTTTGTCTTGCAATAAACAGCGTATTGAAGAAAATAAAGATTCAATAAGGCAAGTTGGATTAATTATTGGTGGTTTAGAAAAATATAGAGATGAAATTAAAGTTTTAGCTAATCTTATCAGTAAAAGTTTACCAGGCTTATTTGGTTTTATTGGTGTTGATATCATTAGAGTGAATAAATCGTGGAAAGTTTTAGAAATAAATGCAAGATTTACTAGTGCCCATGTTGGATTAGAAATAGCTTATGGAGTTGGTGTAAACGAAATAATTAACGGCTTTTATACTAAGGAAAATTTAATAAAAAAAACTCCAAAATTGTTAAAAAAAAAATATACATCTTTTGATAAATGTTAAAAATATTTTAATGAAAAAATTAATTAAGTTTTTAGGAATTGATGTTGGTGGAGCGCATATAAAAATTGTAGGTTTGGATAAGAATGGAATTATTTGTTATGTTGCATACAAAAATTGTCCTCTTTGGAAAAATATTAAAAATCTTAAAAATCAAATTAAATTCATTAATAAATTAAGTAAAAACAAAGATATTACCTGCGGCATTACAATGACTGGTGAACTTTGTGATCTTTTTAAAGATAGAATTAGCGGTGCTAAGATAATCTTTGAAGAATGTCTTAACATTCATTTTAAAAAATTATTTTATACAAACTCAGATAAGGCCTTTAAAAAAAAAAACCTCAATTTTGAAGAAGTAATTTCTATGAATTGGCATGCTACAGGAAGGTTTCTTGAAAAAATCCTAGATAATGCAGTCATTGTAGATTTTGGATCCACAACAACTGATTTTATTTGTATAAAAAAAAATAAATTAGTTAATAAAGGTTTAGATGACTTCTCAAGAATTAATAATTCAGAACTATTATACACTGGTTTAACAAGAACTCCCATATTTGGAATATTAAATACTCTGATCTATAAAAAAAAAAAATATCAAATTATACCTGAGTTTTTTTCTAATATGTCTGATGTTTATAGAATAAAAAAGAAAATCATCAAAAACTTTGATCTTGATGAGGTAGCTGACAAAACAGGGAAATCAACCAATGCAAGTCTAAGAAGAATTTCTCGTTCTTTTGGGTTTGACTACAATAATGAGAAAAAAAAACTTCTCAAAAGTCTAGTTGAAATACTCTCAAAAGAACAATTAAATAAAATATCAAACAATATTGATATTTTATTCAAGAAATTCAAATTTAAAAAAAGTACACCTATAATTTTATGCGGAATTGGACAACATGTAATTTATGATTTTTTAAAAACAAAAAATAAAATATACTTACTCAAAGATTTTTTTCCGGGCAAGAATACAAATCTAAAAAAAATTTCAACCTATCATGCACCGGCTTTATGTATTGCAAACCTTTTAAAGTCTAAGAACTAAGAAATGAATGTAACTCTTTAATTTTAGAATTTGAAATACTTGAGTTTCTATCATGGCTTTTGCAAGCCGCAGATCTAAAACCAAGTATATTAGGACTTATTGAAAGTAATTTGGGAATATGGTTAGCTTTTAATTTTCCTGCTAAACCAACATTAATTTTAAATCTAGATGATTTATTTACAAATTTTTCAAGAAAATTCATTGAACATAATTCTATTAAGTTCCCAGAATGTTTTGAGTAAGTATCAAGAATAATATATTTAAATCCTAAAGGTCTAATTTTTTCAAGGTTATTAAAAATCCATTTTTTTGTATAATTAAAGTCAGCAAAAATAACTGGAACAAGTTTTGTTTTAATTTTTCTCTCAGAAATCCTATTCATCAGATCTTCGATTTGATTTTGGGTTTCTGAAAAAAGACCAAACTTAATATAATCTAAATTTAATTGATCAAATTTTTCTAGTTTTTTAAGAACATCTTTTGTTTTTTTTATATCTCCTAATGTGGCTGATATTTTTTTTTTTTTTCCAAAGACCCTAATAATTTCTTTTATAGATTTAATTTTCCAGGACCCCAATGATCCCATAATAGGGTCTTTAAGATCTAATATATCAACAAGCCTAATATTTTCTCCAGAAATTTCCTCTTTAGATTTAAAACTTACAAGTAGCTTTACTTTATTAGTTTTTTTTTTTTTTGATTCCATCGCTAACAAACTTTTCAATTTTTTTCCATAATTTTTTTTCAGTTTGACCACCTGTTTTCTCTACAGGTTTTGACAAAAAAGATAATTCTTCCATGAGTTTTTTTGTATCCAAAAAATTTATTCTTGTAGCTAAAATACATGCTTCAATTAGCGAAAATTGTGCCCTATTCAGTCCTTCAAATCTTTTATTTGAGACACTTTCAACTATTTTGCATTTAAAGGTTGGCCTGATTTTATCATTTTTTATTTCCTCTACAACAACCTCATCATATGCTAAGCAACCATCTAAAAAAAAACCTTTTATTTTTTTACATTTTTTTTTTTTAAAATTTTTCTTACCGAGAATACTATTTACAAAAAAAACTGCATCATTTGTATAATTTACTGTCGCGCTTTTAGTAGATGTTAAATTGTTAAGAGTTTTTGATGGGATATATGGAGAAATAAGTATGAAATTTTTATTTTTTTTTATACCAAAAGGTGCAAAATTCACATTTCCACTTTTATCAATAGTTGAAATTATAGTCTCAAGAATCATTTTGATTTTTGAGTACTTTTTAATTTTGGTCTTTTAGTCAAACTAACCTTTTTCTTTTCTAATGCAACTCCCCAATTCAATTCATTGTCTTGATCATAATTTTTACCAAGTTGAAAAGCAATTTGTGCTCTTGCTAACTCTACTCCTAAATAAAAAGCATGGCTAGCATCATTTTCAACATTTAATTTTGTATAGAAATCATAAGGATCAGTTCCAGTTGAAAAAATATCAGAATTAAAAATATTTACTCCATTATTACTAAGAAGTATTCTAAAATTTTTATCTTTTACCATTGATTTAATTTCATTAATCTCTTTTTTTGATTTTCGATTTGGTTTTCTATTTGAAATACACATCAATGAATCATCAACTCTAAACGGAAGGCGCTGGTTTTCTCTGGCAAAATGCATTAATTTCCTAGCAGCATCTGTCTCCTTTATCGAGTTTTTACAATGACCACTTACTTGAACCACTAAAACTGCATCAATTGATAACTCTGATACAAGTCCCATTAATAGAGTATTAGCTCCAGATGAATCACAATCAGTTAACTCTGTCAAATTTCCAGTTCCCATAAAAATTTTCAAATCTCTGTATTTTCTTCTTAATTCAATATATCTCATTATTGAATCAGCAAAACCGTAATGTATAGGATCAAGAATTGGATCAGCAAAAAAATTGATTTTTTGCTTGGTTGCTATTTTTATAAGTCTATCAAGTGATTTCATATCGCCAGGTGAATTAGGTATAAGAATAGGTACCGAATTGCATTGATCTAACAAGTTAATATTCCTCTCACTTAAACTTAAAATAAAATCAGCTCCAGCTTTACTTCCTCTTATCAATTCCTTATCACTAGCTGAATCAACTGACACTTTGCAACCTAATGATTTTAAAGCTCTGATAGTATCCTCTAAATGAATAAATTTTGTATCAGGCATGCAACCTAAATCAATAACATTTGCTCCATCAGCTATATATGATTTTGCAATTCTCAAAATTTCTTTTGTGCTAAGTAATGCAGCATCAACGATTTCTGCAAAAATATCGCATGAATAACTAGTCAATTTCTCTAAAGGAGTTTTCAATCCAAAATAATCAGGCAAATTTGAAATGTCGTCAGGACCTCTCTCTACTGGAACATTAAAAAAACTACTCAATTTTTTTAAATCACCCCTAAACTTTCCTGGCACAATAATCCTATCGACATCTTGGTCTTTAGATAATCTTCTCATAATTATGCTTTCTGACATGAGTGCTGCAACATTAACTCCAATTTGATTTATCTTGTACTTAAATTCAGGTTTCATAGAATTTAAAATTCTTTTAAGCTGTCTTTCTGCCAATTTGCCGGTTAGAAATAGGATTTTTTCATGCATTTTTTTCTTTTCTCAATATTTTTTTTTAAATCATTAAAACTCATAACAACATCTGTATCAGAAAATTTTTTTAATTTCCTTACATTATCCAAATCAATTTTTCTAGGATAAACATCCACAATTCCTCCAGGAGCAAGAGTTTTCAACTCAGGAGCAGTATCACATGGAAAAAAAATACACATTACCTTGCATTTTCCAGCCTGAGCAAAAATGTTTGTAGCAAGATTGTCAGAAATCCCGTAGACACATTTAGCGACCGTATTACTTGAAGTCGGCCCCATCACCAAAGTATGATAATGACCTTTGTAGAATTTTCCCACTGAGACAGAACTTGAAGAATTATCTTTATAAATTTTAATTTGTTCAGAAATTTTTTTACTTTTCTTGTACATCACTAAAACCTCCTCTGCAGCTTTTGAGATAAACAAATCTACTTCTCCAATCGAATTAATGAGTTCGATCGTTTCATTAAAAAAGTGACCAGACCCAGTTAAAACCCAAGCCCATTTTTTTTTTATTTTTTTACTATTCATTCTTACAAATTTATTTTACTAAATTTTGATTCAAGTATTTCCCATTCATAATTTTTACTCAATAAATCAATTAATTCAGGTCCAATTATTTTTAGATTATTTTTTCCTTTTAAATATTTTTTTAAATTTCTATCCAAGATTCCTTTATTCTGCAATTCGGTTAAATCATAATTCTTTTTTCTTGAAAGTTCTAAAGATTTTACAAATAAAATACCTTCTGAAAATGTAGTGCCATAAAGCCAAGAAGCAACTGAATCTGAGGTAGATTCCCAGGTTTTTTCAAAATCTTTAGAAACTTTCAGTTTTTCAGAAGGGAGCCAAATATTTATTTTGTTTTTTAAAAATTTTTTTTTGTCTGAAGTCAAATTTAAATTTTTATTTTTTAATAATAATAAGTGGGCGAAAATTTCTGTCGCTTTGAGGGCAAGAAAATTAGCATTTTCCTCAGACATATTAATTGTGTTGTAAATATCTCTTATGGAATCTGAAATAATTCCACCACCAGTTACAATTACAATTTTTTTTTTAACAAATTTTTGTAAAAGGTTTATTAAGGTTTCAAGTTTAGGGTTTTTAATCCAACTTCCACCTATTTTAACAATCCACATATCCGAATGTTATTCTTTTAACCTAGACACATTTCTTGAATTGTAATTAAGATTATTTGGGTTAATTTTTTCTCGGAATATCTCTATTCCAACGCTATCCGTCTCCTTGAAAACCTCAATTTTTTCTAGTTTCAATTTAATAGAGAAGATCCTCTCATCTTCAAAACAAATTTTTAGTATTTTCTCTCCTAAAGTTTCAAGCAAATCAATATGTTTCTTCGAAACTAATTTTTTAATGTTTTTTATTATTATTTCATAAGAAACAAAGTTTTCAATTTTTTGTTTTACTTCAGAAATATTATCTTTTACATCCAATTCAAGAGATATAGCAATCTTTTGTTTTTTTTTCTTTTCGTGCTCATGTATTCCAATAGAAGCATCCAAAATAAGTTTTTTTATAAAAACTTTATATCTTTTAAATTTCAAATCCTGATTTTGTAGGTCGGAAGGGACCCATGAGCCAGTGGATATAACTGATATATTTTTTATTTTATTTTTCATAATATTAAATGATAGTTGAAAAAATATAAAATTTAAACCATAAATATATCCTATGAATTTTATAAATAAAATGAGTATTTTTATAAAAAAATTTCTTTTGTTGATTTTTGCTGTTGCATTTCTTGTTTCAACTTCAAATGCTCAAGAAACAATTAACATTGAAAATGATTTTTCAAAAGCTGAAGATGCAGAAGAAAAAAGAGCTAAGTGGGGGACTGAGGAATTCAAGGCCGGCTTATTAAAAGAAATGTCATCAGCAAATATTGCATTATTCATAGATGAACACTTAAGCTCAATTACAGAACCATCGAGAATTTATTATAAGTTTAAAAAGGAGTCTTCAAGAGAAGACAATTTTATTGGTAATGTAGTTTTAAATGTAGTTAAAATTGACGATGATAATACCAAACACATTACCTTCCGATATTTAAAGGGAAGAAATAAAGTCAGGTTTCCTCCTCAGATAGGGGCAAAAGGTAACCCTGTTTTTATGCTTTTCTTCGAACGCGACTCAAGAGATATGCAAAGGCTCACAGGCGGGAATGCATTATTTTTTAGGAGTAGAATAAGGCATACTATTGCTGCAACTAATGTTGAAAATATCGATTTCGATTTCAATGGAAAAAAATATTCTGGTCAACAAATTTCATTTCAACCTTTTATGAAAACAGAATTAAAAAGAAGAGTTTCACGCTACAAAACTAAAAAGTTTGTAGTTTTAATGAGTAAGGAAATTCCTGGATATATTTTTAAAATTGAAACATTTATTAAAGATTTAGAAGATCCCGATGATATGGTTAAAGAAACGCTTGAATTTCAGGGTATGAGAACCAATAAACAACTTAGAGATGAATTTAAGAACAGAAAGGAAGGAGACAGCTAATTATGTTTAAAAGATTAATTTTTATTTTCATTAGTTACATGATATCTATAGATTCTGCAGAATCCAATGATTTCCCGACAGTTGCAAGATCAGAATTCGTTTTTGCCTGCATGAGTTCCAATGAATCAAATAGGGATTTTATGGCAAAATGTTCATGTGCTATTGATGAAATTGCAAAAAGAATTAATTACGAAGAGTATGCTCAGGCTGAAGCAATAGCTAGACTTCAACTGGGAGCAAGTCCACGAGAAGAAGCCTTTAAAAGCGTTGGTCTATCCAAAGAGAGGATGGATAAACTATTAAGAGCTCAAGCGGCATCTGAACTTGAATGTTTTTAATTTAAATTTCTATTTTGCTGATACAATATTGGATGTTGGAAATTCACCCGCAAAATCCAAACCATCACTATCTTTTACTGTTACCTTAAGTGGTCCACCAGAGTCAATATAATTGAAGGTGAATGATGGGTCTTCAGATAAAGAGATATCTGGATTAGCCTGAAATATCAAGTTACCATCCTGTTCTATACTTATATAGTTTACAAAATGGGCGGGTATTTCCGACCTGGTTAGCTGGTTAAACTGAAGTCCTGAATAGTTCGGGTGACTGATTAAAAATTGCGCTTTATTTATCTCGCCTTTTTTCCCTGTTTTTATAAATTTCATTTTCATTTTACCTAATCTTGCCATTATTGAATCCATGTCAGCAAGAGCTGGGGCAGAGCAACCACCTGCAGCTTTTACATAATTAGCAACCATAAATTTCTTACTATCATTCATTTCAATAACTGCCCTTACATAGGTATATTTATCAACTCTGATTCTTGTTGTGAATGAAGGGTCTCCCATTTTTGGTGTAAATTCGAACTTCCCTACCAGAGGAGATGGATTTTCATCAATAATTAATGATAATGATTTGACATAATTGTTTTCTGATTGTTTTTGTTTAAATTTTACTGTTATTGGAACTATAGCTGCATCAAGAGCTCTGTATGGAGTTTCTAAAGAAAAGATTTTTGAGCCGTCTTGTATTTCATCATTATCAAAGAAAAATTCTTTGAGATCTGTATCCCATACTACTGGCTCAGGAAGTTTATCCTTAGAATATGTATTTGAACTAAAATTAACTAGCGAAAATAATATAAAAAATTTGAAAAAAATATTGTTTAATTTCATTTCTAATCTTCAGATTTAATCTATACTATATATATATCAAAAAAATTGAATTTAAAGAACAAAATTGTGCAATTTTGAGCTACCTATTAAAATCAATCAATTAAAGCATTGATTTTATTGCATTTTTTTCAATTCTGAACAATTTTTAAAATTTGTATTCATCTTCTATTCATTTAATAAAAAAAAATAAAAATTATCCACAGCTTTTTTTTTATTGATTTGTGCTTATAAGTAATTGATCTTGTTGGAAAAAGATTGTTTGCCGCTACACAAACTACACAGCATTCATCTTGCATTCATTTTTTCCTTGAATTTGGGCTATTCATAAATAATATGACAATGGGAGGAAATCAAAAAAGTGACATCTTTCTTTTGTTATCTAGTTTGATTCCGACATTTTAATAACCGAGTAGTTTCTACTCTTTATATTAACTTAATAAAGGAGAAATACTTTATGAGTATTTTGAAAAAAAGCATCATCGCTTCTGCTGCTTTAGCTCTTCCTCTTGCAGTAAGTGCTAATTCTAAGCTAGAAAAAATGATGAAAGATCCTAGTCAATGGGTACAACAGTCTGGTGATTACGCTGGACATCGTTACACAACTTTGGATCAAATCAACAAAAGTAATGTTGGTAGCTTAAAAGTCGCATGGACTTTTTCTACTGGTGTTTTAAGAGGTCACGAAGGTGGTCCACTTGTTATTGGTGATACAATGTATGTACATACTGCTATCCCAAATATCGTGTACGCTTTAGATCTTAATGATGACCAAAGAATCATTTGGAAGTACAACCCTGTAAAAGGTGGTAAGTACCCAGGTGGTGAAACTATGGATAGAGTTATCTCAGTTATGTGTTGTGATAACGTTAACCGTGGTGTTAACTATCATCCAAATGGTACAATCGTTCTTCACGCTGCTGATACTTCAGTAATTGCATTAGACGCTAAAACTGGTAAAGAAAAGTGGATTACTACAAATCTACACGCTGGTACTGGTAAATATGGTGTTTCTGCATCAACTGGTTCAGGTCAACCTTTCATTATCAAAGATACTGTAGGTGTTGGTTGTTCTGGTGCTGAATTTGGTGTTAGATGTAACTGGACAAGTTATGACATCAACAGTGGTAAGAGACTTTGGAGAGCATACAGCATGGGTCCAGATAAGGATATGCTTGTTGATCCAAACAAAACTACTTCTATGTTAAAACCAATTGGTAAAGATTCATCTTTGAAAACTTGGCCTGGTGATGCATGGAAAATCGGTGGTGGTTCAATTTGGGGTTTCTACGGTTATGACTCTAAATTAAATACTTTGTACTACGGTACAGGTAACCCATCAACATGGAACCCAGTTGTTCGTCCTGGTGACAACAAATGGTCTATGACGATTAACGCTCGTAACCCAGACAATGGTATGGCTAAATGGTTATATCAAATGACTCCATATGATGAGTGGGATTACGACGGTGTTAACGAGATGATTCTTGTTGACATGAAAGTTAAAGGTAAAAACCGTCAAGCACTTGTGCACTTCGACAGAAACGGATTTGCTTACACTATGGATAGAGCTTCAGGTGAACTACTTGTTGCTGAAAAATATGATCCAGCAGTGAACTGGGCAACTCATGTTGATATGAAAACTGGTCGTCCGCAAGTACAAGACAGATATTCAACTGCACACCAAGGTGAAGATGTTAACACTACTAACATCTGCCCAGCGGCTCTAGGTTCTAAAGACCAACAGCCTGCTGCTTACGATAGACTTTCTGGTTTATTTATGGTTCCAACAAACCATGTTTGTATGGACTACGAACCATTCAAAGTTGATTACGTAGCTGGTAACGCTTATGTTGGTGCTACATTATCTATGTACCCAGCTCCAGGCGGAACTCATCTTGGTAACATGATCGCATGGGATGCTGATAAAGGTAAGATCGTATGGTCTAACCCTGAGCCATTCTCTGTATGGTCTGGTGCTATGGCAACAGCTGGTGGTATTACATTCTATGGAACATTAGAAGGTTATGCTAAAGCTGTTGAAAGTAAAACTGGTAAAGAACTATTCAAGTTCAAAACACCATCTGGTATTATCGGTAACTTCATGTCTTACAAACATAAAGGTAAGCAATATGTTGGTATCCTATCAGGCGTTGGTGGTTGGGCTGGAATTGGTCTAGCTGCTGGTCTTACTGACCCAACTGCAGGTCTTGGTGCTGTGGGTGCATACTCTGCACTACATAACCACACTGCTCTTGGTGGCGTATTGACTGTCTTCTCTCTACCGTAGTAGCTGAAGATAGATAGCTTATAGAAAAGCCCGGATGTATTTCCGGGCTTTTTTTTTGTAAAAGAAAATTATTTAGTTTTTTCTGGAATTTAGAATAATAAATACTAATATATATATTAATAAATAAGAACATTTATTGGGTGGAATAAATATGACAAAAAAAACAATTTTAACTAGTTTAATCGCTTCAGTGTTTGTTGCAGGCAAATCAATTGCAATGCCTACACCAGATGCAGTTGAACCTCAGTTTGACGAAAATGACGATCCTACATACTATGTAACATACGGCGAAGGAGACAGACTCGATCCCTCTACCGAAAAACCATTAAACCTTATTCAAATTTATTGTAAGGAACAAGCTGTTGACTTTGCCTCAGATGAAGATATGGATGAATGCAGAGCAAATGATGACCTTGTAGAGATGAAATATGGATGGATGGACTTCTCGACTTACAAAGGTTGGAGAGCTTATCATGCAGAATGTCATGTTTGTCATGGACCTGATGCTATGGGGAGTACCTACGCACCATCATTAATGATGTCTGTTAAGAATGGTTTAGACTATATGGATTTCTACACTATTATAGCAAATGGTAAAGGTGTTGCCGAAGGTGCACAAGAAGGAAATGTGATGCCCGCTTTTGGAGAAAATACCAATGTTGAACCACATATCAATGATATCTATAGATATGTAAAAGCAAGAGCTGATGGTAAGATTAGAAGAGGTGTTAGACTTCCAAAACTTCCAAAGTTTAAAGAATAACAAAATTAGGTCAAAACAGACCTTCAGAATTTTTAAAATCAAATGAAACTTTTTGTTGTTCTTTTTATGCTTATTGTAGTGTCTAACCCCAAAGCTAGAGAGACCGCAATAGAGGCTGTTGATACCGAAAATTTGAGAGTTTGTGCAGACCCATCCAACCTCCCTTTCTCAAATGAAAAAGAGGAAGGTTATGAAAATGATATTGCTAAGCTATTAGGAGAAAAACTAGGTATACCCGTTGTTTACGAATTCTTTCCTCAAGTTATTGGGTATGTTCGTAACACTTTGAACAAGAAAAAATGTGATATAATTATTGGAATAACAGCAAATAATGACTTAGTTTTAAATACAGTTCCATACATGAGGTGGGCCTACGGAATGGTATACCTTAAAGATAGCGGTATTGAAGTTGATAGGCCCAATCATCCTCAACTTGCAGAACTGAGCATTGGTGTTCAAGCTGGAACTCCTCCAACCTTTGTATTACAAAGATTTAACCTAATGGGAAGAGTAAGGCCATACAACCTAACATTTGACCCAAGAAGAGCAATAATTGGAGAAACAATGATCGAAGATATGATTGACGGCCTTGTTGATATAGCATTTATGTCAGGTCCAATTGCAACTCATTACTTAAATAAAAAAGGCTATACTAAAGAAAAATATGTTTTTATCCCTTTAGAAACAACAGATCAAGGTTGGGGAAGAATGGATTACTATACCACAATGGGTGTTAGAGATGGTGAAACAGATTGGAAGAAGAAATTAAATAAATTTATTAAAGAGAATCAAAAAGATATAGACAAAATATTGGCTAAGCATAACATTCCTGTGCTGAGCCTAAGACCAGGAAAAAGAAAAAAAGCGGATGAAACAACTACCGATGCTCTAATAAAGGGAAGACCACCTGTTAGATAGGTGAATTAAATCTCACACCATACCTTCTGTATATAAATTCTGGAGGAGCTCTTCTCGCTTCCTCAGCTGCCATTGAGAAAATTTCACTGTGAAGTGGAGAAATAGAACAAGCTGGGTCGGTGTTTTTTGCATCACCAGTTAGTGCCATAGCCTGGCATCTACAACCACCCCAATCGATTTCTTTTCTATCACAGGATTTACATGGCTCTGGCATCCAATCAGTACCTCTATATATATTAAATGCTTCTGAATTTTCCCAGATCCATTTGAGGCTATGTTCTCTAACATTATCAAATTTCAAATGAGGAATTGTTTCAGCGGCATGACAAGGCAAAACATCACCTTTTGGATTCATATTCAGAAATCTTCTGCCCCATCCTCCCATGCAGTTTTTTGGATGTTTTGCGTAATAATCAGGAATTACATAATCAATAACCAACTTTCCTTTTAAATCTATTCTCGCTTTTTCAACTATTTCTGTTGCATGGTCAAGTTGTTCAGGAGTAGGAATGAATGCAGCTCTATTTTTAAGTGCCCACCCATAGTATTGAACCTGAGCAATCTCAACTCTTTCAGCGTCAAGATCAAGGGCCATCTGAATGAAATTTTCTAAATTATCTATGTTTTGTCTATGAACCACACAATTACAGGTTAAAGGTAATTCAACTTCTCTAACCCACTTCGCAACTTCCAGTTTTTTTGCATGCCCACCTTTGAATCCACCAATTCTATCAGCATTGTCATTATCTGTATCTTGAAAAGATAACTGCACATGTTCTAAACCTAATTTCTCAAGTTTCTTTAATCGATCTGGATTAAGAAGAACCCCAGATGTGATAAGATTTGTATAAAGGCCTTTGTTTGTACAATGCTCTACAATATCCTCAAGATCGTGTCTAACAGTTGGTTCCCCACCTGAAAGATGTATTTGATGCATTCCCATTTCAACAGCTTGATCTATTACTGATTTCCACTCATCTGTAGTCAACTCTCCAGTTTTTTTTTCTAGTTGAACTGGATTTGAACAATATGGGCACTGTAGGGGACATCTATGTGACAATTCTGCCAATAGGGCCAATGGAGCCTGAATACCATGCTCAGAGGCTTTTTTAAGGTTTGTTTGTTTCTTTACATCATCCATTTTCTTCTATAAAACCCTTATCTGATAAATCTTGCAACATTTCTTTGACATCTGCAAGAATTGTATCTTCTGGCGCATTAAACTTTTTACTGAGTTCATTTGCTATTGTTCTCACAGCCCTTTCTCCATTAACGAGTTGAAGTATTTCAACTGCGATTGGATCAAGTTTGACAAGCCTCTCAGGCGCAAGTATGACCCATTCCTTTCTTGCCTTATTAAACCTAAATCTAACATGTTTAGGAAACTTTGGAATAATATTCTCATTTATCTTCAGTATATCTGTCATTAAAATCCTCTGGCATAAAAGCGCCTGGCGGAACATGTCCATTTATATAAGCATGATATAGTGCATCTTGTTGGACCCATAATACATCCGTTTTAAACTTTAAAGCCTCACAAACTGATTCTTGTTCTAATCGTGTTCTAGCATTTTTAACTGCATAGTCTAAGACAAAGTCAGCATCGTCGGTTGCTTGATCAACACGCTTTTTGAAATAGGCCATTGTAATATCATTAACGAAATCATAGTTTTCAAGCATCCCGGAGATTCTTTCTTTATGAATCTTGGGGGCAAAAAGTTCAGTTAAAGAAGATGTAACACCCTCTAGAAGTGATTTTTCCTTAACAAAATTTACATAAGCGTCTACAGCAAATCTTGTTGCAGGAAGAATTCCTGATGTTGACTTTACATAATCTCTATCTAAACCTAATCCATCGGTCAACCTGTACCACCTTTCAATTCCCCCTTCATCATTTTTTCTACCATCGTGGTCCAAGATTCTTTTAATCCAAATTCTTCTAAGTTCAGGATTTTTAATTCTAGACATTAAAGCAGAATCTTTTATTGAAATATTTATTTGATAATAATATCTGTTTAATGCCCAAGCCTGAACCTGACCCTTATTTAGCATACCACTATGTAAGAGATGATGAAATTTACAATTGTCATGGTATCTCTCTTTTCCAATATCTCTTAATTTTTTTACAAATTCAGTTTTTGTTAATGGGGTTGATTCTAACTCTTTTTTTATAGCCAAATTTTTCATAATTTTATCTCCATTCCATCATAACTAACTTCCCAATCATTTTCTTCAACAATCTTACGCTCTTTAGAATCGCTTAAAAGTATTGGATTTGTTGTATTTATATGTATATATATTTTTTTTTTTACATTTAAATCTTTAAATGCTTCCATAGAACCCTGTGGACCTGAATTATTCATATGACCCATTCTTTGACCAGTTTTTTCTCCAACATTACTCGATGACATTTCATCATTTTCCCATAGAGTACCGTCGAATAAAACCATTTGAGAATTTTTAATTCTATTAGCCAAATCATTAGTTATCTTCGCACATGCTGGTATGTAGAAGAAAGATTTAGCATCATCCTTAGATGAAATTTTCAAACCAATTGTATCACCTTCTTGGGTTCCAAAATTCTCACCCTTAGACTCATCTTCTAACCATAACGCAATCTTACCGGGAACCTCAAATGCTTCAATTTCAATTCCTGAATTTTTTCCATTTTTATCCTGCAACTCAAACTTTTTATTCATTTCCATATTCCTTCTGTCCACATATGTTGGGTTTAATACATTAAAAATAGAATTTTGGCTAAGCACAGAGTGGACTCTTGGATGTGCATATATTGAAAGATTTTGTCTTTCTCTTAAAGTTAAAAGGCCTGCAACATGATCAACATCACCATTTGTTAAAACGACACCACTGATTGGACTATGTCTTGGTGATTTCTTTGGATGCATTTGTTGGTTTTTCAAAATTTGAGAACCAAGGTCTGGTGAAGCATTAAATAAGAACCATTCATCATTATTTGCTGTTACAGCTATAGATGATTGAGTCCTTGGAGATGTTCCCGGTTCTTTCCCTCTTACAGCTTTACTTACATCACTGTTACAATTCCATTGAGGCGACCCCCCACCTGCACCTGATCCTAGAACCAAAACTTTTAGCATTTCATCATTCCCCAAAACAAATTCCTTAAAAGTTTTAAAAAATTAAAAGGCCCCCTAAGGCCAATTGGACTTAAGGGGCTGTTTTGCTATTGCTAAAAACTACTTTTCAGCGCAAGCATAAGAATTGATTTCTAGACCTACAGAGATCTCAGAAATCATTGGTTTTGTCCAAGCCATAATTAACTCCTTGTTATAGTTTGAACGAACTCACCTAATGTGAGTGCAGGATAGTTATACATCTTTTTAATTAAAATTTTCTGATTTACACATTCATATCAGATTCATTTAAATTTATTGTAGGTATAAGTATATCTTTCGGGATTGATAACCCAATCTTTGGGTGTTAAAAACTGGTTCCTCACATATATATTCTGTAAGTCTAGTTCTTTGATCAAATACTCTTGTATTCCATTCTAACTGAGAAGAAGCATCTACATATCTTTGATCTTTAATATCAATTTTATCTTTTCTATATTGTCTTATTAATTTAGAAGCTTTGCCAATTGCTTTTCTGAATGAATCCTGCCTTTCAACAAACTTTATAATGCCTTTGTATTGCCTACTTCTTCGATCTTTTGCCTTTTGATATAGTCCTGCAAAAAGAAAAACTAATTTTTCTTTTTGTTCTCGTTTTTTTATTAAACCAAGGTAAGTGTATTTTTTTGCAAACTCTTCAATTATTCTTAGTCCATCATCTTCCTTGAGAACAGGATTTGAAAGAGTATTTACATAATCAATTATATCGTCATCTTTCCACCAATTTTTTAAAGCGTTATCAATTGGTGGGCCCTGCCATATAGCACTTAAGTTCAGTTTTGGATTATAAACTTGATCACAAGGCCATTTTTTGGGAGCGGCTTCAGGTGGATTGGCAGATACATTAAAAGAAAAAATGAAAATCAAAGTAAAAACAAAAAATATAATAAATTTTTGGTACATAATAACACTCCATATAAAATTATTTCACAATAAACTTTCCAACCATTCCTTTACTTTGAAGCCCTTCGATCTCAAAGTCATATTCACCCGGACGAATTGGAACGAACTTTATTTCTATTTCACCTTCTCTTTCAAATTCAATTTCTTCAATGACAGGTGTATCGATCTCTATTCCTGCAACTTCAATATTTCTAATCCAAATATTTCTAAAAAAATCTTCTGCTTCAATTTCGTATTCTTTAAAACCCATACTAGAAATTTCAAGTCTATATGCTTTACCAGTTTCCATCTCAAAAACTTTTTGTGACATATCATAATCACTTTTTTCTGAACCAAGTTTTAATTCTAATTTTTTTGCCCTAATTGCAAGATCTCCCTTAGCATGAGTTGCTGAAGATATAAAAACAATTATGCATAGAAATTTTAAAAAATTTTTCATATTTATTTTCCTGCTTTCTTTTGTAAATTTCCTCTTGCGGGATCATATCCTAAAATCGATAAAAACAAAAATATTAATGTAAATATAAGAATCCCAATTGTGTATTCTATATTTATCTGAGAATAAAGAGAAAACCTGATGCACTCAACAGCATAAGTAAAGGGATTATAAAAACAAAAATAATAAAGCCATTCACTCGTTTCTTCAATTTTCCATAATGGATAAAGAGCGGATGAGGCAAAAAACATAGGAAATATAACAAAATTCATAACACCAGCAAAGTTTTCCAGTTGTTTAATTGCTGAAGATAAAAACATACCCAAAGAACCTAACATCAGACCTGAAACTATTAAAGCAGGAAGAATCGTAAAATATCCAGAAATTGGAGGAATTATATCCCACAGGGAAGCTATTATCAAAAAAGCATAAACCTGAAGTATAGAAACGAAAACACCAGCTAGTAATTTTGAAATTAACAAAAACCACCTAGGAATAGGACTTACTAGCATTGTTTTCATACTGCCCATTTCTCTGTCATAAACCATAGATAAAGAACTTTGCATTCCGTTAAATAATTGAATCATTGCTATCAAACCTGGTGCAATATATACCTCATAGGGGATATAAGTTTCGTAAGGGGGAATAATTGCAACCCCAAGTACTGATCTGAATCCTGCAGCAAAAATTCCAAGCCATACCAATGGTCTAACTAATGCAGAGAAAAACCTCTCTTTCTGATGAATGAACCTCAAAGCCTCTCTCAAAACAATCCCCTTAAAACACCGTATGTAAATTACAAGTTCCATTATTATTTAAATTCCTACTAATTTGTTAAATGCGTCTCTAATATTTTTTGTTTTGGTTTTTCTTACAATCATTGAAACATCACCAGATTCAAGGACTTTACCTTTATCTATAATTATTACTTTTTCTCCCTTATCAATCTCATCAATCAAATGAGTGGCCCAAAGAACTGCTAAATTATCTTTTTTACACAAAGACTTAACATGTTTTAAAATCATTTGCCTAGAACCTATATCTAAACCAACTGTTGGTTCATCTAAAAGTAATAGTTTAGGTCTATGGATAAGTGACCTTGCAATCTCTACTCTTCGCCTTTGTCCACCTGACAATGCTCTGACTTTACTTTTAATTTTATCCTCTAATTTTATTCTGCCAATTTCGCTGTCAATTCTGTTATTGGCCTCAGCAAAACTTATACCATGGAGAGATGAGTGATAATTAAGATTCTCTTTAACACTTAAGTCAAGGTCTAATGTTGGTTGTTGAAATACAACTCCAATATTTTTAAGAGCATTTACTGAATTTTCACGAACATCAAATCCATAGATTTTTATTGATCCAGAATTGTTGTTATATAGCCTTGTTATTAATGAATAAAGAGTAGTCTTACCAGCACCGTTTAATCCAAGTAGTACAGTAAAATCACCTGGTAATATATTCAAGCTGACATCGTTAAGGGCCAGAAACTCTCCAAATTTATGTGAAACATTTTTTATTTCTAGGGCAACAGTCATTTTGCTTAATTAATTTCCCAAAGGTTAACTAGTTAGGGCTTATAACAACTCCCCAAGGAAATCTTCCAACTTTAACTGATTTTTCAACTTTTAGTTTGTCTACATTGATAAAAGAAACATCATTACTTACTCCATTGGTACTTAACAAAGTTTTTTGATCAGGAGTGAATGCTAGTTGCCAAACTCTCTGGCCAACAAGTAGATATTTAACAAGTTCTTTTGTTTGTTGATCGACTACGGCAATTCTGTTAGCTGGACCAAGTGCTATAAATGTGTATTTACCATCTTTTGAATGTCTTACGCCTACTGGCTGGATGCTTTCCTCATTAACTCCAGGTATTTCAAATCCTATGGTGTGAGTAACTTCTTTGGAGCTTGGGTTAATAACTTTTACAGTACCCCCTATTTCCGCAGAAACCCATACCTCTTTGTCATCAGGTGTAAACATTGCAACTCTTGGTCGCGCATCGACTAGAACATTTTCAATGATTTCGAGAGTATTAGTGTCAATGAAATGAGCCATATTTGTTGTTTCAGAGGTGTTTACTAAAACCTTACCATTATTTGTTAGTCCCATACCTTCAGGCTCAACTCCTACTGGTATGTCATCAATTATCATTTTATCATTCATATCAACTACAGTTACCATTGCATCATCCTCATTGGCTATATATAGAGTACTGTCGTCTGGCGATAGGATAAACAGTTCTGGATCAGGTCCCGAGGGCAAATGATATTTTAACTTAAGAGTTTCTGCTTCTCTAACTTCTACTCTGTCATCATCTGATGCACATATAAGAACAAGCTTTCCATCCTTAGACATGATGATTCCTCGAGGTCTTTGACCAACCTTGACGGTTTTAATCACTTTTTTCTTTTTTATATCAATTACACTTACTGTATTGTCTTTCTCATTAGTTATGTAGGCTAAATTTGCATTAACATTTGAAAAGCTTAATATTGAAAAAAAAGCAACTATTAAAAAAAGAAGTTTCATGATGTTAATGTATTAAAAATTTTAAAATTTACAAGTAGATTCCGGTTCATCTTCACCCATAGTATCAAGCTCACTTACTGGATGAATATACCCCTCCTGGGGAGAAACAGATACCATTGATCTCGGAGCAGCTAATAAAATTGGTTGTCTTAATTGACCATTCCATGATCTAAAAGATACCTTTACACCTTTGTAAGCACCCAAACCAAATTTTTCACCCAATAAATACTTTTGTACTTCATTTACATCATTACTTTGAGTTCTGGTTATTGTTTCTCCCAAAGCTCTTACTGCAGTCCACGCATGATAGTCAACCTCAGTCATCCATCTTCCACTTTCTCTTCTAAACCTATTTTGCATCTGCGTTGCCCCCCACTGCTCATGTGTGCGATGCCACGAACTTGGTTTCAAACCCTGTGTTCCTGCTATTGGTCTAGGATCCCATGTCCTATATGCAAGGTACTCTCCAAATTCACCTTCTTCGTCAGCAACAACAAGAACATCATACTTTGAACCTTTTGTGAAAATTGGTACTTCTTTTCCAGCTGTTCTTCGCAAATCTGAGGAGAAATCCCATATTTTTTCTTCTTTTATTTTGACATTAAATTTTTTTGCTGATTTTTTTAGAGCATCAGAATATAGCTTATCATTTTTGTCTGGTCCTGTTACTAAAAACCATTTTTTCCATTTTTTTTTTACTAAATACTGGGTGAGGGCATCAGATAAAATAGAATAGCTAGGTGGAATGTGGAAAAAGTTTTTCTTACAATTTTCATTTCTCAAAGAGTCATTCTTTGCTCTTACATTAAAAATTAAAACATCCTCAATTCCCGGAATTTTCATTAGAGATAACAATTCATCTTCATTAAAATCTACAACAAAGAATTTTTTTCCCTGTTTCATTAATTTCTCAAACTCACTGTCAAGATCCTCATCTATTAAAATTCTATGGAATTCGGCTTTGTAATCATGACCAACAAATCTGCCAGTTGTCAGGTTATCTTCAATGGCAAGCTTCACACCATAAAATCCCTCATCATCCAAAATCGGGTCAAGATTAGATAGTACCGGGGGTAATTCTCTTTCTTTTGAAATGAAAACAATTTCACTCTTAATTGTAATCTCTTTTTGAAAAGACTTTTTTCCCCTTTTCTCTCTTTCTTTTTTTCTTTCAATATCAGCTTTTTTTCTTTCCTCAAGTTGCTTTATTGATAATTCTCTTGTTTCTGAAAAAAAAGTGAAAAATAAAGTTATTGTAAATGTTATAAATAAAAAAAACTTTGCGCTCATAATTTTACTTACTATAAATAAATTTTAAAAAATGTTAATCTAAAAAATCAAATGAAAAAAAAAACTTCAACAAAATTAATTAGGGGTGGCATAAATAGAACAAATTTTTCTGAAACAAGTGAACCATTGTTTTTAACTTCGGGATTTGTATACAAAACGGCGCAGGAGGCAGAAAAAGCATTCAAGGAAGAAAAAAAAAGATTTTTATATTCAAGATTTGGAAACCCTACAGTTGAAATACTACAAAAAAAACTTGCTTTGATCGAAGAAGCAGAATCCTGCTGGCTGACATCAACAGGTATGTCTGCACTTTTCAGTATTTTCATGTCATATCTAAAAAATGGTGACAGAGTTGTTTCAGCAAGAGCTCTTTTTGGAAGTTGTCACCACATAGTTACAAAAATTTTACCTAGATTTGGAATTGAAGTAGAACTGGTTGATGGAACAAATCTCAACCAGTGGGAATTAGCCTTAAAAAAAAAAACAAATTTAGTTTTTTTTGAAACACCATCAAACCCTTGTCTTGATTTGGTTGATATAAAAGAAGTCTCAAAATTAGCTCACAAATCTGGTGCTCTAGTAGTAGTTGATAATGTTTTTGCCACACCTATTCTTCAGAAACCATTAAATTATGGTGCAGATGTAGTAATGTATTCTGCTACAAAGCATTTTGATGGACATGGTAGAGTGCTTGGTGGAGCAATATTAGGTAGTCATAGTTTTTGTGAAAATATAATCAAACCATTCATCAGAAATACAGGGCCCTCAATAAGTCCATTTAATGCATGGGTTTTATTAAAAGGAATTGAGACATTAGAATTAAGAATTAAGCAGCAGACAAAAAGTGCCAAAGAAATAATTAGTTTTCTTGAAAAAAATAAAAACATTAAAAAGATTTATTACCCAACATTAAAAAAATCTAAACAAATAAAAATTGCAAAACAACAAATGTTAGATGGCGGAACTATAATCGCATTTGAAATAAAAGCTTCAAAAAAAAATGAAAAGAAAAAATCTTTCGAATTTCTTAATAAACTAAAACTTATTGATATTTCTAATAATCTTGGTGATTCCAAAACTCTAATTACGCACCCATATACAACCACACACCACAAATTGGAGCAGAAAGAAAAAATGAGTTTACGCATAACAGAAAATTTAATTAGACTATCAGTTGGATTAGAAGATGTTACTGATATAATTAGTGACATTGATAATGCCTTAAAAAAATCAAATAAGATTATTTAAAAAATGAAAAAAAACAAAGTACTCATAAATGTTGAACCAATTTATCTTGAGGATCATTCTGACCCCTCTGAAGACTCTTATCTTTGGGCATATAAAGTTAAAATAAAAAACAATGGATCAGAAACTATAAAGTTATTAAGCAGACATTGGAAGATTTTTGATTCCAATGGAAGTCACAGAGAAGTCAGAGGTAAAGGGGTGGTTGGTGAACAGCCTACTATCGAGCCAGGTCACGAATTTGAATATACTAGCGGCACACCTTTAAAAACAAGTTCTGGTATCATGCATGGCAGTTATCAGATGCAAGATTTCAAAGGAAGAATGTTTGAGGTATTAATACCTCCCTTTTCATTAGACATTCCTGACCAAAAAAAAAGACTTAATTGAAATGGATAATTTAAAATCCTCTCTATATGTTATAGGTAATCTATTAGTTTTTTTTTCATTATATTCTCTAATCCCTGCAATGTATGATTACCTGACCTTAGGAACAGATTGGGCTGTTTTTTCTTTAATTTCTATCGTATGCCTTTTTACAGGACTTAATATCTCATTTACATTCAAAAATAGGAATAAAGATGTCGAAGTGTTATCTGCATTTTTATTAACTTTCATATCTTGGATAATATTAACACTTATTGCTGCAATACCATTTTGTATTGGTTCAACTAATTTATCTTTTATAGATTCTTTTTTTGAATCAATGTCAGGTTTAACTACAACTGGAGCAACTATAATTCAGGATCTCGACAATACCTCAAAATCTATATTATTGTGGAGAGCAATGCTGCAATGGTTAGGTGGGATAGGAATTATTGTTATAGCAATAGCTATTTTTCCAATTTTAAAAATTGGGGGGATGCAACTTTTTCAAACCGAATTTAGTTCTAAGGATGAGAAAGTACTTCCACGCACAACAAAAATTGCAACAGGGATTGGGTTTGTTTACTTGATTTTGACATTACTTTGTACATTCTTTTTATATTCAACTGGAGTTGAATTTTTTGACAGCCTTGCTCATGGAATGACAATAATTGCAACAGGAGGTTTTTCAACAAAAAACATGTCTATTGGATTTTTTGACTCAGTTACAACTGAACTTGTAACAATTTCTTTTATGATAATTTCATCTCTACCTTTTATTTTACTTTTCCAAGCATTAAAAGGAAATATAATTCACCTATTAAAAAATTCACAAGTAAAGTTTTTTCTTTTCTTAGTTGGTATGATTACTGTAATTGTAACATTTTGGCTAAAAAAATATTATGAAGTTGATTATATTCAGGCATTAAGAATTTCCTCCTTTGCAGTTGTTTCAATAGCAACTGGAAGTGGGTTTAGTACCTATGATTTCAGTGTCTGGGGAACTTTTACAACAATATTATTCCTTTTTATAATGCTCATTGGAGGGTGTTCTGGGTCATCTAGCTGTGGTTTAAAAATCTTTAGAATACAAATTTTGTTAAGAAGTTCATTAATTCTCATAAAAAAAATAATTCAGCCGAGAGGAATATTTATTCCAACTTATAATTCTCGAGAGATTGATCAGGAAGTTTTAAACTCTGTTACAGGCTACTTCTTCTTGTATCTAATAACTTTTTCATCACTCACACTAATCCTCTCTTTTGATGGACAAGATGTTCTTACTTCATTATCTGGAGCAGCTGCTTCTATAGCAAATGTAGGGCCCGGGCTGAGCGAGATAATAGGACCAGCAAATAATTATTCAGGAATAAGCAGTCTATCAAAGTTTTTCCTTTCTCTTGGAATGTTAATAGGAAGATTAGAACTTTTCCCAATCCTCGTATTGCTATCACCACATTTGTGGAGAAGATGAGAAACTAAACTTTACCAAGACACCACAAAAGGATTGATTGATGAACATAAAGTCTATTTTCTGCTTCAGTCCAGACAAGAGAGTTTTTTCCATCAATAATTTCATCAGTTACTTCACATCCTCGATGAGCAGGCAAACAGTGAAGAAAAAAGGTGTTTTTCTTAGTTGATTTCATAAGTTTTGAATTAATTTGGAAAGACTTGAATTTTTCTAGTCGCTTCTCCTCATCTTGCATACCCATCGATACCCATGTATCAGTGATTAAAACATCTGCATCGATAACCGCTTCATAGGGATTATCAAAAAAATTAATTTTTTTTGATTTAACTACATCAATTACTTTTTTTGATGGGAAAAAACCTTTTGGACAAGAAATATTTAGATTGAATCCATAATGCAAACATGAATGAATCCAAGAATTACAAACATTATTACCATCACCAACCCAACATAGGTTTAAATTTGAAATATCTTTAAAGTTTTCTTCTAGAGTCATTATATCTGCTAAAATTTGGCAGGGATGACTTTGATCAGTCAAACCATTTATAATTGGTACACTTGAAAAATTCGCAATCTCATAAAGTTTTTTCTCATCAGACCCTCTATACATTATTATATCCACATATCTGTTCAGTACTTTTATTGTATCAATTAGTGATTCTCCTCTTCCAAGCTGGGAATCAGCTTGATCTAATATCACAACATCTCCATTTAACTGTTTCATTCCAACTTCAAATGAGACCCTTGTTCTTGTTGAAGGTTTTTCAAAGATCATCGCTAAAATTATCTTCTTTTTGAATTTTCTTTTTCCATATTCCTTTTTCAAAACATGGCTTTGATTGATTATTTTTTTAACATCATTAGTTTTTAGCTCACTTATATTTAGAAAATGTCTCATTTTTCTTCCCATTTATAAACTTTCAAAAGCTTTTATCATTTTACTAATTGCTTCATCAACATGTTTAATTTCTAAAATAAGAGGAGGTAAGATTCTTATCACATTTTGTCCGGCTCTGACTGTAAGTAATTTTTCTTTTATCATTGCATTAATTAAAATTTCATTTTTTTGAATACACTCGAGTCCAATCATAAGGCCAATCCCTCTAACCCCAGACAAAAGTTTTGGAAATCTTGGAATAACCTCAGACTTCAAAAGTTTTCTCATATTGTAACCAACTTCTCTGATATTATCCAAAAAATCCTCATCAAGCACATAGTTTAGAACTTCGTTTGCTACCGCCATGCCAAGTGGATTTCCTCCAAATGTTGATCCGTGTGCCCCACGCTTCATTACATCTGAAGTTTTCTTATCTAACAAAAGTGCGCCAAGAGGGAATCCTCCGCCTATACCTTTAGCAATTGATACTAAATTTGGTTTTAGTTCTTTAACCCATTCTGTTGCTAAAAATTTCCCTGTTCTACCAACCCCACACTGTACTTCATCAAAAAATAATAGTAGTTCGTTATCCTTAGCTATTTTTTGAACCTCTTTCAGATATTGCTTATTAGCCGGAATTATTCCCCCTTCACCCTGAACAGTTTCGATCATTATTGCTGCAGTCTTCTTATCAACTTTTTTTTTTAAATCTTTAATATCATTAAATTCGACTTGCTCAAAACCTTCCAAAATCGGGAAAAATCCATCTGTCAATTTTGATTTACCGCTTGTTGAGATTGCGGCATAGGTTCTTCCATGAAATGAATTCTTAGCACATATTATCTTATATTTATCAGAACCTTTTGAATTAAAATATTTTCTCACTACCTTTATTCCTGCCTCTACAGATTCTGCACCGGAGTTACAAAAAAAAACTTTTGAAGCAAATGAATTTTTGACAATTCTTTTTGCAACTAACTCTTGTCCATTAATTCTGAATAAATTAGAACAATGCCAGAGCTTATCTCCTTGATCTTTCAATGCATTTACCAGAGAGGGATGACTATGTCCCAGACTTGTAACACCAATGCCACTAGTAAAATCCAGATATCTCGTACCATCGGTTGAGTATAAATACACTCCATCACCGTGATCAATTTCGATATCAAGAGGATTATAAACTTCTAAAATACCCATATCTAGGTCCTCAGCCCATAACCTTTTTTAAAAACATGTATGGTTAATAATAAAAAAAAGGCATTTGCAAATGCTAAAATTATTATTCCAAAATTTAAATTACTATCACCAGTTCCCAGAAAACCTGATCTAAAACCATCAATCATGTAGAAAAAAGGATTCCACAGAGCTATGAAATGCCAAAACTCGGGCAATCGATCAATAGAGTAAAATGTTCCAGAGAGGAAAGTTAATGGTAAAATAACAAAATTTGTAATTGAAGCCATATGATCAAATTTTTTAGCCCAAATCCCGCATAATATTCCCAGCAAAGAAAGCAGCAAAGATGAGGAAAGGGCAAAATACGCAATAATAAAAATATTATAAATTTTTAGCGGAACAATCAAATAAATTACTAAAGAAACTGAAAAACCTACCAGTAAGCCTCTTGTGATTCCTCCAAGAGAATATGAAAAAGTTAATTCATACTCAGATAATGGTGGCATCAAAATATCAACAATATTTCCTTGAACTTTTGAGATCAATATTGAAGATGATGTATTTGCAAATGCATTTTGCATTATCCCCATACAGATTAAACCAGGTGCTAGAAATTCAGAAAAGGAATAACTATTTGTGTTCAAATATTCTCGATCAATTGATATGGTAAAAATAACATAAAATAAAAGAGTAGTTATAGCTGGCGCTAAAACTGTTTGAGCAAAAACATTCAAAAACCTTTTTACTTCTTTTAAATAAAGTGAATAAAAACCAATCCAATTAAATCCTTTAAAATTACGAATTTTTCTCATATTCTTTATATATATATCAAAACGAATCTATCTATCGAAAATCAATGATCTCAAAATATTTTCAAAAATACTGTTCTTATTATTTATCAAAATATTGGGTTACTAAAAAAAAATTTGAGAATATATTAAAAAACAAAATCTCCAAAGACCTTTTCCAAAAAAAAATTACTGAAAGTGAAAAAATGCATTATAAAGATGAAATTTCAATCGTCTTGAAATACTATGAAGATATGGGTTTTTTTGACGAACCAAAACTCATAGAAATAAAATTAGAAAATCTAATGAACCGAGGATATTCTTTTCAAAAAATAAAATACTATCTACAAAAAGACTGTTTTAACATGAGTCTTATTTCTTCAAAAATTTCTGAGCTAGAAACTAGAAAAGATGTTAGTGAAAATTTAATGATGAAATATTTAAGTAGGTCTGGGATTATAAAAAAAAAAACTCCAAATTTCACTAGTGAAAAAAATTTTGATAAGATCTTAAGGAAACTTTTAAACCAAGGATTTGATTATAATGATTCTGTTAACTTTATCAAAAATAGATTGAAAAAATATGGAGTTTCTTGAATTAATAAATAATTTCATCGATGAAACTAGTAAGTATAAAATATTTGAAATTAATGCTTCTAATATAATCCTAGCAGTAATAACTTTTTTACTTTTTTTTTATACAAGATCACTTCTTTCAAAAATTCTTTTTAAAAAAATAAATTTTTTTTTTAAATTTGAAAAACAAAAAAAGATAGAAAATTTTTATAAAAATATAAAAAATTCTTTAAATTTATTGGTAGTAACTATTGGCTTCTTTTTCTCATCGTCTTTGATTACAGGTTCAGAAAAAATTGAGTTATTTTTCAAAAACGTGAATATTTCTTTATTTACAGTTTTTCTTTTTTTATTTTTTAGTCAATTAATTGAGCCATTATTTCTTAGAGTTAAAAATATTGAAAAAATTCTAACTAGAGATCTTCTTGATTGGATCATCAGTGCTTTAAAAATTATAATTTTTTTTCTAGGCTTAACAGCTGTGCTTGAGCTTTGGGGAATTAGAGTTGGACCTGTAATTGCTGGGTTAGGTTTATTTGGTGTTGCTGTGGCATTAGGAGCTCAGGATTTATTCAAAAATTTGATTTCAGGTATATTGGTATTAATTGAAAAAAGATTTAAAAAAGGTGATGTAATTATAATTGAAAACATTATTGAAGGTTCGGTTGAAAAAATTGGGTTCAGGTCAACAGCTATAAGAAAATTTGACAAATCTTTGTGTTTTATTCCAAACTTTCAATTTGCTGAGAATGCTGTAACGAATATCACAGAAATATCTAACAGGAGAATTAATTGGATAATTGGACTTGAGTATAAGAGCTCAACATCTCAGTTAAGATCAATTTGTAAGGATATTGAAGAAAAGATTATAAATAATAAAAGTGATTTCTTTGTTTCAAAATCTACGCCGGTAATAATTAAAATAAATGAATTTGCTGCCAGTTCAATAGATATCTTGGTGAGGTGTTTTGCCAATACTAACGATTATGAGAGGTTTCTCGAAATTAAGGATAATTTGGCAATTGAAATCAAACAAATAGTTGAAAAAAGAAAGGCATCGTTTGCTTTTCCATCTCAATCAATTTATGTTGAAAAAAACTAATTTCGAGTCTCTAAAAACTTGCCATTTTTTTATCAAATGATGACCAAACACCATCTTTTCCATCCCAAGTCCCACTTGTAGCAACTTTTGAATATTCTGTAGCTCTTGCTTCGAAAAAATTTGCATGTTCAACACCGTTTAAAATTTCTGTTAACCAAGGCAACGGATGTTTTTTTATTCCGAAAATTGGTTCAAAGTTTAGCTGTTTAAGTCTCCAATCGGCAATGTATCTTATGTAATTTTTTATATCTTGTGCATCCATTCCTTCAACTGGGCCCAAAGAAAAAGCTAGATCAATAAAATTATCTTCCAACTTAACGACTGTCTCACAACATTCAATGATTTCTTTTTCTAATTTTGGAGTCATACATTTTGTCTCTTTAACAAACTCATGAAATAATTTAATCATTCCTTCGCAATGTAATGACTCATCTCTAACCGACCATGTAACTATTTGACCCATTCCTCTCATTTTATTATATCTAGGAAAATTCAGAAGCATTGCAAAACTTGCAAATAATTGCAAGCCCTCTGTAAAGCCTCCAAACATTGCTACTGTTTTTGCTATTTCATGGTTAGAATCTACTGTAAATTTCTGCATATAATCATGTTTGTCTGCCATCTCTTTGTATTCCAAGAATGCAGAGAACTCTGTATCCGGCATACCAATTGTTTCTAAAAGAAGAGCATAGGCAGCTATATGTACTGTTTCGATATTAGAAAAAGCAGACATCATCATTTTTACTTCTGTAGGTTTAAAAACTTGAGAGTATCGCTCCATATAGTTATCATTTACTTCAACATCAGATTGTGTAAAAAATCTAAAAATTTGTGTGAGAAGGTTTCTTTCATTGTCGTTAAGTTTAATAACCCAATCCTTACAATCCTCACCCATGGGAACTTCTTCAGGCATCCAATGTACCTGTTGCTGTCTCTTCCAAAAGTCATATGCCCATGGATATCTAAAAGGCTTGTATGAGTGCGACGGTGTAAGTAAACCTGGTGTTTGTTTTATTTTTTTTTCAAAACTATCCATAATTATTTTCCCCTCTTTCTTAAACTATTGACATGATAAGCATTCTTCATAATCTGTTTTTGTATTTTCTAATTTTTTTTCCGGCCAATTCTTTGTATTATCTGCTTCAACACCAGCATAACTTGCTCTTTGAATAGATTTTGAACGACAGTAATACAAACTTTTTATTCCCATTTCCCAGGCCTTCCAGTGAAGCATCATCAAGTCCCATTTATCAATGTCTGCATTCAAATATAAATTAACAGATTGACTTTGGCATATATATGGAGTTCTATCAGCTGCCATTTCAACAATCCATCTTTGATCTATTTCAAAAGCTGTTTTAAAAATTGCTTTTTCATCATCATTTAAATCTTCTAAATGTGATACAGATCCATCATTCTCTAGCACACTCTGCCATATTTTATCATTATTAATTCCTTTACTTTCAAAAAGATTTTCTAAATATTTATTTTTTACTGTAAAAGAACCTGAGAGAGTTTTATGAGTGTAGATATTAGCAGGTATAGGTTCTATGCAAGCACTAGTCCCACCACAAATGATACTTATCGAAGCCGTCGGTGCTATTGCTAACTTGTGACTAAATCTTGCTTTTACACCAAACTCTTTGGCATCAGGACACTCTCCCTTTTCAATTGCTAATATAACAGAAGCTTTGTCAGCCTCTTGCTTCAAATGTTTAAAAAATTTAACATTCCAACTTTTTGCTAATGCACTCTCAAATGGTATTCCTTTTTTTTGAAGAAAACTGTGGAAGCCCATAGCCCCAAGACCAACTGAACGCTCCATCTTTGCAGAATAAACTGCATTTTTCATCGATTCTGGTGCATTAGAAATGAAATCTTCTAAAACATTGTCAAGGAATCTCATTATATCTTGAATGAAATTTTTATCTTTATTCCATTCATCCCACTTTTCGAGATTAACTGAAGACAAGCAACATACAGCTGTCCTTTCTTTTCCTAGATGGTCTATTCCTGTGTGTAACATAATCTCACTGCAAAGATTGGATGTTTTTACTTTTAAACCTTTTTTCTGTTGATGCTTAGCCATATTTTTATTAACTGTATCGATAAAAACCAAATAAGGTTCTCCTGTTTGCATTCTTGTTTCCAGAATTTTTTGCCATAAGTCTCGAGCGTTAATTTTTCTCATCGTCTCATTTGTTTTTGGACTTCTAAGAGAAAACTCTCTGTTATGCTTTACACACTCCATAAATTCATCTGTTATATTTATTCCATGATGAAGATTTAGACTTTTTCTGTTAAAATCTCCGGATGGTTTTCTAATCTCTAAAAATTCTTCAATTTCAGGATGATGAACATCCAAGTAGCAAGCAGCTGAACCTCTTCTTAAAGATCCTTGAGAGATTGCAAGGGTCAAAGAGTCCATAACTCTTACAAACGGAATAATACCTGAGGTTTGGCCAGATTTTTTGACAGTTTCACCGATTGATCGTACTTCACCCCAATATGTTCCAATACCACCACCGTTGGAGGCCAACCAAACATTCTCACTCCAAGTAGATAGAATACCCTCAAGACTATCATGAACAGTGTTCAAAAAACATGATATAGGCAGACCCCTTTTAGCACCACCATTTGATAAAACTGGCGTTGCAGGCATAAACCAGAGTTTAGAAATATAGCCGTATATTCTTTTTGCATGTTCTAAATCATCGGAATAACTCTTTGCTACTCTGAGAAACATATCTTGAAATTTCTCCCCTGGTAACAAATATCTGTCAATCAATGTTGCCTTTCCAAAATCGGTCAAATTATCGTCTTTTGAATAATCTGGTCTAAATTCTGAATTTTCTAGAGGACTTTTTATACTCTCTTTTTTTGAATCTATTGAAAGTACATTTAGCGATGTTGTTGGTGACATAGTAATTTCCTACCCTTACAAATTATATAAAATTTTCCTAAAACACAATATATAGTAATAAAAGTTATTTTAATGTCAATAACTAGTAGTAAAAGATTTTTGGCGTGCCCGGAGAGAGTCGAACTCCCAACCTTCTGATTCGTAGTCAGATGCTCTATCCAATTAAGCTACGGGCACAAAATTTCTTGGTTTTAGAAAATTATATAGCTATTTTAAAACCGTTGTTGAGATTTTTTTTTTACTGAATAATTTTTTTTTATTTATTTTGGATTTTTAATAGGATATATGTAATTATTATTAAATTCGAATTGTTAACAATAATAATAAACATTGCGTAGTGTAAATATAATGAAAAACCAATACATAAAATATATAGTACTCTCTTTAGTTTTTACAACTTATTCTTGCACGGGAGTTCAGGAGTATGTTTTCCCATCTCTTTCTGATGAAGAGGTAGTCGCACCACCGGCTCTGGAAGAAGTACCCCAAACCATTGAATCCGTACAGCAAGATAATACTTCACAAGAAATACCTCCATCACAATATGCTCCTCCACCGCCAATGGCGCAACCTGAAGTAGCGTATGATACTGGTCCAACCGGGACATTTGTTGGAGGAAAAATTAACCAATTTAGGGCAGATTTGTCAAGCATCCAAAATGCAATATCCTCTCACAATAATGATTTTTTGAGGTTTAAGGATCTGGTAGATGAACAAACATCTGTTTACCAAGGTCTTTCAAGTGCAATAAGATCTAGACTGCAAATTGGAACAACCCCAGGGAATCCAATTTTGGTTGGACAATGGAATGATGCGCAAAGGGCGCTTGAGGACATCCAAAACAATGTTAACAACTTACAAATTGTAAACAATAGAGTTACCGCTGACGCGGCCTTAATTACCCACCTTAAAAATGCAATTGATTCTAGTTTTTATATTTCTGGAGCTATTGATGAAGATCATAATCAGCTTAAAGTCTTAAATGATGATGTTCAAAGAACCGCTGTACTATATCAAAGGCTGATGGATGAACTTGAACAAAAAATCACTCGTGAAATAAGAATTTTAAATGACGAGAGAGAATATATGAAACAACTTGCTGAAGATGTTGAAGTAGGTAAATTTGGAGGAAGGGTAACAGCTCCTCCAACTGGGTCCAAAAGTTCATCAATTTCAAGTAGTTCTGGCGATGCAGAAGCTCAAAAACCAAAGGTTGTACCACTGAATTATGATAACGCAATTCTTGTTATTAAATTCGATGATACTAGTTTTGATTATTCAACTGCACTTTTTGAAGCAATTTCAGGTGCTCTTGAACAAATGCCTTCTGCCAGCTTTGAAGTCGTAGCAGTTAGTCCCACAGGTGGAGCAACTTTTACAGATCAAGCTCGAGTGAGAGCATCGGAAGTTTTTAATAAAATAATTGAAATGGGTGTTCCATCTGAAAGATTATCACTAACCTCATCAAACAGTACTTCAGCCCAAGCTGAAGAAGTACACATTTATCTTAAAAATTAACCACTAGAGTATTTTACCTTTTTTTAATTTAAGTTTTTTTTTCAAACTGATATTATCAATCAGCCTAACATTATCTATGACAGCAGAAATAAAAATTCTTGCTTTATCTGGATAGTCATCCAACGGAAGAAGATTTTTCTCTTTGAGAATTTCAAGATAATTAACCTTTTCAAAACCAGCCTTAAGTATTTTTATTTTGTAGAAATGTAATCTACTAATAGAAATGCCATCTTCAATTATCTCCTGAGCTAATAAATTCAAAGATTCAAAAATTACTTTTGCACTTAAGCGTTTTTTTTTTCCAATCAAACTATTTCTTGAAGAAAGTGCTAGCCCACTTTCATCTCTTACAGTCGGTAAGATCAAAACTTTTGTTGGGAAAAAAAAATCTTTAATTATTTGTTTTATCACAAGAGTTTGTTGGTAGTCTTTTTCACCTAAAATTATTCTATCAGGCTGTATTAAAATTAAAAATTTCAAAATTATTGTGGAAACTCCAGAGAAATGACCAGGCCTGTCTAGACCACAAAGGTTCTCTGAAATTAAATTTGTTTTAATAAAACTAAGATTGTTATTAACAATAGATGGCTGAGGAATATAAATTAAATCAACTCCAATATCTTTCAGCAGATCTATGTCATTCTTTAATGTTCTAGGGTATAAATTAAAGTCTTCTTTATCATCAAATTGCAATGGATTAACAAAAATACTAACTACAGTGAAATCTTTCTTTTTTTTTGCATAATTTATCAAACTTAAATGACCTTTATGAAAATTTCCCATTGTTGGAATAAAAGTTATTTGTCTTTTTTCTCTGATTGAGCTTAGAGCTTTTTGGAGTAATTTTTTTTTTTTTATAATCATAACTTATAATTTATTCATAGTAGTGTTTTCGTTTTGGGTATTTACGATTTTTCACATCTTCGGAAAATTTAAAAAAAGAATTACTCACTATTTTTCTTAAGTTTGAATATTTTTTCAAAAATTTTGACTTAAATTCACTCAATCCTAATAAATCCTCAGCTACTAAAATTTGTCCATCGCATTCTACGGTTGCACCAATACCAATTATAGGAACTTTAGCTATTCTCAACACCTCTTTAACCAGTGATTTAATTGTACATTCTAAAACGATTGCCATCACCCCAGAATCTTCAAGATATTTTAAATCCTTTATTATTTGTTTCTTTTCTTCCCTACTTCTACCAAATACTTTATAGTTACCATCCAATGATTGGGGCTGCATTCCTAAATGTCCAATTACAGTAATGTTATTACTAGTTAAATATTTTACATTTTCAGAAATTTTTTCTCCACCTTCTAATTTTACTGCATCTGCTCCTGAATTTGATAAAATAATTTTTGCATTTTTTAAAGCTTTAGATTTAGATTTTTCGTAAGTTCCAAAAGGCATGTCAATAACAACAAAAGATTTTTTCACACTTTTAGATACTGCTACTGCATGATTAATCATTAGCTGCATATTAACCTCTTTAGTGGAATTATATCCATACAGAACTGGCCCGACTGAATCACCAACTAAAATTATGTCAGCAAATTTGTCTGCAATTTTTGCAATTGGTTCTGTATAAGAAGTCAAGCAAACAATAGGTTGTCGTTTTTTATACTTCTCATAAATTTTTTTTTTTGTTATTTTCAAATCTTTTCCTAAAAAAAAACTAACATTATTAGAAAACTAAACTTACTATATTTTTATATGAATAAAAAAATAAAATTTTTTATAATCATTTTTTTGGTCGGCTTTTGTTCAAAACCCCAGTTAAAAGATTTAATCCCATCAATAGAACCCGAACCTTTTTCAAATTTTAATTATAAAAACAAAAAATATGATAAAGGGAAAGAAATTATTGTTGTTACAGCTAATAATTATGCAACAAAGATTGGTTTTGAAATATTAGAAGAAGGGGGCTCTGTTGTCGACGCTGCTGTTGCAATACAATTAACTTTAGGTTTGGTTGAACCGCAGTCGTCTGGATTAGGTGGGGGGCTATTTATTACATATTTTGATTCTGATTCACAAAAAGTTTTGAGTTATGATGGAAGAGAGAGGGCACCCATTAATATAAAAAATGATATTTTTTTAAACAAAGATGGAAAGCCAAAAAAATTTTTTGATGCCGCAGTAGGTGGGGCGTCTGTGGGTGTTCCTTCAAACCTTGAAACTTTAAAAAAGATCCACAAAGAATTTGGAAAACTCAATTGGAAAGAAATAATTAAACCAGTTATCGAATTATCCAATAATGGATTTGTTCCTCCTAATAGACTTGTTAATGCATTGAAAAAAGATAGGTTTTTTTTAAAGAATAACCCAGACTCTTTCTTTAACAAAATTTTAATAGATCCAAAAAAGAAAGTTTTTAATGAGGCTTACACAGAAACCCTTACTGTCATTTCTGAAAATTATAGAGATTTTTATGAAGGCAAAATAGCTAAAAATATTGTAAATATTGTTAAAAATTCTGAAAATCCTGGGATGCTTTCTATCGACGATTTAAAAAATTATAAACCAAAAAAAAAAAATGCTTTATGTCATAGATTAAATAATAAAATGTTGGTTTGTGGACCCAACCTACCTTCGTCAGGAACAATTTGTATTCTTCAAACCTTAATTTTGTTTGAATATTTAAATAATAAAAATAATGAGGTTGGTGTGAAAGAAATAATGGAAATATTAGATTTTGTATACCACTTAAGAAGCATTTATCTTGCTGATGAAGAATTTGTAACTGTAAATGTAAAAAAACTTCTTTCAATTGAATTTTTAAAAAGAGAGTTTAGGGCATTTAGATTAACAAAAAAAACAACTTATATTGATAATTTTGATGAAATATTCAACTCAACTAGCCACTTTAGTTTAGTTGATAGCTTTAATAATGCTCTGTCTGTGACATCCAGTATTGAAAGCTCATTTGGATCAAGACTTTTCGTAAATGGTTTTTTCTTGAATAACCAACTAACAGATTTTTCTTTCAAAATTTTTGACAAATTGGGGAATAAAAAAAAAAATAGAATTGAAGGAGGAAAAAGACCTCTCAGTTCAATGTCTCCTTTAATTATTTTTGATGAAAATAATGATTTCTTCTTAACAATAGGTTCACCGGGTGGAAAAGCAATTATTTCTTATGTTTCCAGAGTTTTAATCGATATATTTTATTTCGATTTAGACTTAAAAAAATCTATAGACAATCCAAACTTTCTAAAAATAAAAGGTAAATCATTTGTAGAAGATAAAAAACTGAATAAAATGATAGATAAAAAAGGATTAGTAAGAAATTTGACCAGTGGTTTAGGTGTTATAAAAAAAGAAAAGGATAGTTATGTTGGTATTGCAGATAAAAGAAGAGATGGAACTGTAATGGGAAAATAATTTTTATTTTACAATCTTATGAGATTTGATATAAAAACTATCAAAAGGTTTAAAAAATGAAGAGAACTTTCCAGCCAAGTAATAAAGTAAGAAAAAAAAGACATGGTTTTAGATCTAGGATGTCGTCAAATGGTGGTAAAAAAATCCTCAATAACCGAAGACAAAAAGGAAGAAAAATTTTGTCAGCCTAAAAAAGCTAATAAACTTAAAAAAAGGTCAGATTTCTTAAAGCTAAGAAGTATATGTAAAAAAATTCACGGTAATTTTGTAATTCTTAATTTTTCTAAATCTAAAGGAGAAACAAAATATGGAATCACAGTTTCAAAGAAAATTGGAAATGCCGTTAAAAGAAATTATGTTAAAAGAGTAATTAGATCAATAATAAGGAATAATTGGAAAGAATTAAAAAAAGATTTGCAAGTAGAAATAATCCCCAAAAAAGGATTTTTAGAAACTGAATATTCTTCGATTGAGAATGATATAAAAAATTTAATAAAAAAATTCAATTTTTAATTTATTGAAATCTCTCAGCCTTTCTTATAAAACTTAATTTTAGTAAAAATGGATAATCAAAAAAATTTATTATTAGCAGTTATTTTTTCTATAATTGTCTTGGTTGGCTTCGACTTTCTTTTTAACCCCAAAAAAAATTCCCAAACTTCTACAAATACTGAAACTCATTTAAATTCTAGAGATTCAAACTCAGATTTACCAACAATTAGTAAATCTAAAAATTTATCAAGTGCTGAAATAAAAGAAAAAAGGTTATTTTTTACTGCTAATAGATTGGAAGGTAGTATAAATTTGTATGGCGCGACCCTAGATGACTTAGTTTTAAGTGATTATTTTGAGACTATTGAAAGAAAGAAAAAAGTTCGAGTTCTTGAAAAAGAAAATTCAACTTCCCCTTACTTTTTAAGGATGGGATGGGCATCTACAGATAAAAATCTAGAACTACCAGGAAAAGATTCTTTATGGATTTCTTCAAAAAATAAAATTTCAAAAAATGAAAAAATTGTACTCCAATGGGAAAATAAAAATGGTTTAAAATTTTTGAGAAATATTTCTTTTGATGAAAACTTTATGATTACAGTTGAAGACGAAGTTTTAAATAAATCAGAGAAGACTATAGAATTGACCAATTTTTCTTATATAAGAAGAAAAAACCATATACCAGAGAATAAATTTTTTATACTTCATGAGGGACCTTTAGGAGTTTTCAATGATACCTTAAAAGAAATCTCATACGATGACATAGAGGAAAATGAAATAATAGAAACCTCAAAAAATGGATGGATTGGTTATACAGATCATTACTGGCAAGTTGCAATATTTCCTGACACAGAAGAACCATTCAAGGCTAGATTTAGGAACCTAAAAAATTCTAAAGATTCTATACAAATTGACTTTATTAATGAAAATATTAAGACACTTGAGTCCGGGCAAAAACTAAAAATAAAATCATATGTTTTTGCTGGGGCAAAAGAAGTTCCTCTCATTGATGAATACATTAAAAAATTAGATGTGAATAAACTTGATCTTTCAGTTGATTTTGGCTGGTTCTATTTTCTAACAAAACCTCTTTTTTATGCACTTCACTTTCTTTCTTCTCTATTTCAAAATTTTGGAATTGGTATAATCATTCTGACAATTTTTATGAGAATTGCATTATTCCCACTAGCTAATAAATCTTTTAAATCAATGAATGCCATGAGAATTTTAACTCCAGAGATAAAAAGAATTAGGGAAAGATATAAAGATGATAGAAACAAGATGAATCAAGAAATGTTTGCTTTGTATAGAAATAAAAAAATCAATCCAGCCGCTGGATGTTTACCTATTCTCCTACAAATACCGATTTTTTTTGCACTTTATAAAGTGTTATTTGTTTCAATTGAGATGAGGCATGCACCTTTTTTTGGGTGGATAAAAGACCTTTCTGCACCAGATCCAACAAGTATTTTTAATTTATTTGGTTTAATCCCCTGGGATCCACCATTATTCCTAACAATTGGTATTTGGCCAATTTTAATGGGTCTTACTATGTTTCTTCAACAAAAACTAAACCCTCCACCACCTGACCCAATCCAAGCAAAAATATTTTTAATGCTCCCGCTTATTTTTACATTCTTATTAGCTACATTCCCATCTGGAATGGTTGTATACTGGACTGTTAATAATGTTTTATCAATTGGCCAGCAATATATCCTTCTAAAAAGACAAAAAAAAGATAATATCTAATTATCTGGAGAAGTAATGACTGATGACTGGAGATTCTTAAAAGAAGTCTATTCGTATAACGATCTCCCGAATGATTCAATACCTGAATTTATTTTTTGGGGTAGATCTAATGTTGGAAAATCCTCACTCATTAATCTTTTGACAAAAAAAAAAATAGCTAAAACATCAAAAACTCCTGGTAGAACAAAATCACTTGTTTTTTTTCAATTCAAATCAAGTTTTAGAATTGTTGATTTTCCAGGTTATGGATTTTCTAAAATTAACAAAGAAAAAATTGAATTGCTTGATGATCTTATCGAAAAATATTTAACTTCTAGAAGCAACCTTAAAGAACTTTTTTTATTAATAGATTCGAGACACGGTTTAAAACCTATTGATATTACAATTTTAGACCTGTTAGGAAATATATCTTATAGAAATATAAATTTAATTTTTACAAAACAGGATAAATTGAAATCCCTACAAAGTAAAAAAAATTTAGAAAATTTAGAAAAAGAACTTAAAAAAAAAAGTTATAAAAAAATTTTTCATACTAGTATTAATGATGTTAATGGGATAGTTATATTAAAAAAATTTCTATTAAAATCTTTGAATGAGAGAGAGTTTGAATAAAAGTTCAAAAACAAAAGCTTTAGATTGGATGAAAAAAACATCCATTTTGTCTCAGGCTTTACCTTTTATGCAAAGGTATGCCGGTAAAAATATTACAATTAAATTTGGTGGTTCTGCTATGGGAGAAGACAAACTATACTCTAGTTTTGCAAAAGATATTGTTTTGCTAAAGCAGGTTGGAATAAATCCCTTGGTTGTTCATGGCGGAGGTCCTAAAATCAAGAAAATGCTCGATAAACTAAAAGTTAAAAGTTCTTTTGTTGATGGTTTAAGAGTTACTGACAAAGAGACAATGAATATTGTAGAAATGGTTTTGTCTGGTTCCATAAATAAAGATATTGTTATGCAAATTAATAAAGAGGGTGGAAATGCAATTGGTTTGTCTGGCAAAGATGCACTATTGGCCAGAACTAAAAAGTTTAAAAGAGACAGAAAATCAATAAAATTTGATAAAAATCTCGACCTGGGTTTTGTTGGGATGCCAGAAAAAATAAATTATAATTTCCTGAATTGGTGCCTAGAATCTGATCTTGTTCCTGTTATTTCACCAATCGGTTTTGATAAAAAATTCGAAACCTATAATATAAATGCGGATACTATGGCAGGAAGTATTGCTTCCTCTATTTCATCTGAAAGACTTATTTTACTTACTGATGTAAAGGGAGTCTTAGATAATAAAGGAAAACTTTTAACTGAAATCTCTGCCGCAGAGGCAAAAAAACTGATTAAAAATGGAACTATATCTGAAGGTATGATCCCAAAAGTAGAAACATGTCTTGAAGCAGTTAAAAGTGGGGTTAAAGCAGCAGTTATTCTAGATGGAAGGTTACCACATTCAATCTTACTAGAGATTTTTACAGAGCACGGTGTGGGAACATTAATCACAAATTAATGACCCAAGAAATTTTTAAAAAAAAAAATGTCTGGTTATTTGATTTGGACAACACTATTTATTCACCCAAAACAAAAATTTTTGATCAGATTGATAGAAGAATGAAATTGTTTATTTCAGATAAACTAAAAATTTCTAGTGATGAAGCATTTAAAATTCAAAAACTATACTATAGTAAATATGGAACAACTCTTTTTGGACTTATGAAAAATTATGATTTTGAACCCGAAGAGTTTTTAGAATTTGTTCATAATGTAGACCTCAGCAATTTAAAAAAATGCTCAAAACTTATCCAGCAATTAAAATTATTACCAGGAAAGAAAATTATATATACAAATGGCGATTTTGATTATGCGAAAAGAGTGCTTTGTAAACTTGAAATAGAAGAGTTGTTTGACGAAATATTTGATATTAAAAAATCTCGGTACATTCCAAAACCAAAAATCAAACCTTTTCAAGATTTTTTACAAGATAAGAAAATTGACACAAAAAATTGTGTTTATTTTGAAGATTTAGAGGATAATTTAAGGCCAGCATCAAAGATAGGAATGACAACTATCCATATTTGCAATGAAAGAAAAATAAAAATAAAACCTTTTATTGATTTTAGATTTAAAACTATAATAAATGCACTAGATATGATAAATAATTCCATTAAGAATTTGTAACTATGTCAACCTCAGATTTAAAAAATTTTATAAATAGTTTGTGGGAAAAAAAAGATTCGTTTAATACCACAGACAAAGAAGCAAGAAAAAAAATCAAACAAGTACTCGACTACCTTGATGTTGGTAATATAAGAATTTGTGAGAAGAAAGAAAATAGTTGGGTTACTAATGAGTGGATTAAAAAAGCTATTCTACTCTCTTTTAAGATTAGTGATAATTCAATATTTTCAAGTGGCATGTCAAATGCTAGGAGGGGACAATATACCTGGTTTGACAAAGTCAATTTAAAAACATCTGGATGGGTTGAAGATGAATGGACTAAGAGAAATTTTCGATCAGTCCCTGGTGCAATAGTAAGACATTCAGCACACATAGCCGAAAATGTTGTTTTAATGCCATGTTTTGTTAACCTTGGAGCTTATGTAGATTCTGGTACAATGATTGATACTTGGGCTACTGTTGGATCATGTGCACAAATTGGTAAAAATGTACATATATCTGGGGGTGCTGGAATAGGCGGGGTTTTAGAACCGCTTCAAGCAAACCCGGTTATTATCGAGGATGATTGCTTTATTGGTGCAAGATCTGAAATAGCTGAAGGGGTAATTGTAGAAAAAGGGAGTGTAATTTCAATGGGTGTTTATATTGGAGCCTCAACAAAAATAGTTGATCGTCAAACTGGAAAAATACATTATGGGAAAGTGCCAGCATATTCAGTTGTAGTACCCGGTTCTCTTTCAGGAAAAAAAACACCAAATGATAGTATAGATGTCAACCTGTATTGTGCTGTAATTGTTAAAAAAGTAGATGAGAAAACTAGATCAAAAACATCAATAAATGACATACTCAGATCCTGATGAATTTAATCGATTTATCTTCAAATCTAATCAAATTTAAAAGTATTTCTCCTAAAAGTGCTGGCTCAATTGAATATATCGCTGATCTACTAAAAAAAAAAAAATTTGATTGTCACATGCTTGAGTTCGGACAAAAAAAAATAAAAAATTTATATGCTGAATTTTCTAATGGCTCAGGTCCAAATCTCTGTTTTGCTGGACACTGTGATGTTGTTCCTCCTGGAGATGTAAAAGAGTGGGATTCAGATCCATTTGACCCTTTGATAAAAGATGGTCGGATATTTGGAAGAGGAGCCTGTGATATGAAACCTGCGATTGCAGCCTTCTTATTTTCTACTTTAAAGTTTTTAGATGATTTTAAAAATGTCTTTAATGGCACTCTGTCTTTTCTGATTACAGCTGATGAGGAGGGTGATGCTGATTTTGGTACTAAAAAAGTTGTTGAATGGTTAGAAGAGAATAAGTTTAAAATAGATTTTTGTATAGTTGGTGAACCGACTAATCCAAATTTTCTTGGTGAAATGATAAAAATTGGTCGGCGAGGTAGCTTAAATGGAGAGATTGTTATTAAAGGGGTGCAAGGGCATGTTGCTTATCCAGAGAAAGCAAAAAATCCAATTGATAATGTAATAAAAATATGTAATGCAATCAAGTTACCTCTTGATAAAGGATCAAAGTATTTTCAACCTAGCCATCTTGAAATTACTTCTATTGATGTTGGAAATAATGTACCTAATCTCATACCAAGTGTAGCAAAGATAAAATTTAATATAAGATTTAATGACAATCATAATTCTAATGATGTAAAAAAAATGCTTAAAAATAGATTAGATTCTGTGACTAAGAATTACAAACTCAAGACAAAGATTTCTGGTGAATCGTTCATAAATAATACTAAAGATCTTACGCAAGCTTTAATCAGTTCAATTAAAAGAATTGTAAATAAAAATCCAGTTCTCAGCACATCAGGTGGTACATCCGATGCCAGATTTATTTCTAAGATTTGTCCAGTTTTAGAATTTGGATTAGTTGGGAAGTCTATGCACAAAATTAATGAAAATTCAAAGATTAAAGATATAGAAAAGTTATCGCAAATATATTATGAATTTATTAGAAACCTATTCATTGAGAAGAAAAATTAATACTTAATTTTTTCAAGATATAATCCAATTGCGGGAGCAGTTGGTCCAGCGTTTTTTCTCTCCTTAGAATTAAGGATTCCTCTTATTGAGGATTCATCAATTAACTCTCTTCCTACATTGAGCAAAGTTCCCACTATTATCCTAACTTGATTATGCATAAATGATTTTCCAAAAATCCTAATTTCAATAAAATCACTATTTTCTGTAAATGTAATATCGTCAATAGTTTTGACTGAACTTTTAGCCTGACAATCAACTGATCTAAATGCATTAAAATCATGTCTACCAATTAAATATTTACTAGCTTTTTTCATTTTAAATATATCCACCCTTCCTGGAACAAACCAGGCTCTATCTTCGAAAATATAAGAGGGAGTCTTCCTATTTAAAATTTTGTATAAATAAACCTTTTGTTTCACTGAAAATCTAGAATGAAATGTATTGCCAACAAATTCTGAATCAATAATTGTTATTTTATTGTTATTTTTTTTTAGAAAAAAGTTAATTGCATAATATATTTTTTTTTCTTCCAATTTATCAGATTCTAAATCAAAATGTGCTACTTGACCGAATGCATGCACTCCAGCATCAGTTCTACCTGCTACAAAAATTTTGATTTTTTTTTTAAAAATTTCAAATAAAGCTTGTTCAATTTCCTCCTGAATTGATTTACCATTATTTTGTGATTGCCATCCCACATAGTCAGTTCCTAAATACTCAATTAATAGTTTAACCCTTTGCATTTTATTCAAAGTTAAAAATATCTTCAGTTAAACCATTTATAAAATCGTTTGCACTTAATATTTTTCTACCTTCTGGTTGAAGTTCAACTACTTTTAAAAAACCCTTACCACATTTGACTATCAATGGATTAGTTACCGAACCACATGAATGAGATTCATCGAATAAATCTTTATTTCGAATGATCTTTGCTTTTAGAATTTTTAGTCTTTTTGTTGAACCTTTAACTGTTGTCCAAGCACCTGGCCTTGGAGAAAATGCTCTGATTTTCAAATTAATAGATTCTGCATCATTTTCCCAATTTATTCTTGTTTCTTCTTTTTTAATTTTTTTTGCATATGTTGCCTTATCATGATTTTGAGGTGATAATTGAAAGTCTTTATCAACTATACTTCTTAGTGATTCAATCAATAAATCGCATCCATAAATTGTTGCTTTTTCAAAAAGTGTTCCAGCTGTATCATCACCTTTAATTTCTATTTTTTTTTTTGAAATTACTGGTCCTGAATCTAATTTTTTTTCAATTTTCATTATACAAACCCCAGTTTCTTTATCCCCTTCGAGTAATGCTCTTTGAATAGGTGCAGCGCCGCGCCATCTAGGTAGTAGAGATATATGGACATTAACAGCTAAGAATCTGGGAAGATTTAAAATAAACTCATCAATAATTTTTCCGTAGGCTACTACAATGATAAAATCAATTTCTTTCTTCACTATGATTTCTGTAAATTTTTTGTCTGAAATATTTTCAGGAGCAAAACATTCAATACCATTATTTTTTGCCCAATAAGAAACAGCTGAGTCCTTTTTCACTTTACCTCTTCCTGATCTTGATGGGGGTTGGCTAACAACATATGAAATCACAGCTTTTTTTTTGTATAATGCTTTCAAAAATTCAAGAGAAAAGTCGGGTGTCCCAAAAAAACCTATTTTCAATCCATCAAGATTGCTCATACTATCGCTTAGCTTTTAGTTTAATTTTTTTTACTTTTTCTAAAGCTAGTTTTCTTTTTAATTTCGATAAATAATCAATGAATAAAATACCATTTAAATGATCAATTTCATGTTGTATACAAATTGAGAGTAATCCACTCATTTTTTTACTAAATTTTTTTCCACTTTCATCAACCCACTCTACTTCAACCTCGTTTGGTCTTTCAACTTCTGCATAATACTCAGGAATAGATAGACAGCCCTCTTCGTTTAAAGATTTTTCATTTGAAAAACTCAAGATTTTCGGATTAACAAAAGTAAGTGGTGATAAATTACCGTCTTTCTTCAGATCTATTACCACAATCCGTTTAAGAATACCAACTTGCGGAGCCGCAAGACCTATACCATTTCCTGTAGAATAAAGGGTCTCAAACATGTTATTAATAGTCTTTTTTAGTTTAGAATCAAACGAATCTACATCCAAGGATTTGCGCTTCAATCTTGGGTCTGGTATTGTTAGAATTTCAAGAGTAGCCATATTAATTTTGGAGAAACATGAGTTTAGAGTTTATCATAATTCTTTTTTTATCTAGCTTACTCTTAATTATAGTATTTTTTCAATTTTTTTTTTCAAATAATAATAATAAAGAAAGATTGAAAGTATTAGTTGAAAAGCAAGAGAGTTTAGAGAGATCAATATCAGAAATAATTGAAAAAAATTTCGATAAAATAGATCTTAAATTTGATAAATCTTCGAGTGAAAATACAAGTAACCTTCATCAAATACGTGAACGAATTGCATTAATTGATAGAGCACAACAAAATATCACCGGACTCACTGAAAATGTAGTAGATTTAAAAAATATTTTATCTAATACCTCTAAAAGAGGAAGATTGGGAGAAATTATCCTAGAAAGTTTGATAAAAGATTATCTGCCAAAAGAAAATTACGAATTTCAGAAAACATTATCTAATTCATTCAGAGTTGATTGTATTATAAAATCATCAGGGTCCCTTAACAACTTGTGTATTGATTCAAAATTTCCAAGAGAGAGCTTTGACAAAATTTTTCAATCTAAAACAAAAGACGAAAAAATTAAAAATGGAAAGCTCTTTAAATCTGATATTACAAATCATATTCAAGATGTCAGAGATAAATATATAATACCTGGAGAGACCTCTGAGATTGCACTAATTTTCATTCCGAGTGAACAAATATATTTAGAAATATTCCATTTGATTCCTGAAATAAGTGAAAAATTCTATGAATCAAAAGTTTTCCTCATATCTCCAACCACTTTGTGGATCGTTTTAAATTATATTGAAACAGTAATTAGGGACCAAAGAATCAATGACAATTCAAATATTATCTTTCAGCAATTAAAAGATCTTACCAATGAAATTTCTAGACTTGAGGTTAGGGTTAAAAAAATGGACTCACATTTTAATAATGCTCAAAATGATTTAAACGACATTCTTATTACTACAAACAAAATTTCTAACAAAAAAAATAAGTTACTAAAGCTTGATCTCGAAGGTTAGTTTTTCATTTCAGATCGAGAATTAAAAGCCATAGAGAGTGTATTATAATCAATTGTATCTAGTTCGCCTCCTATTGGCATTCCTTGAGCAAGCCTGGTAATCAAAATATTATCTTTATTAAATGTGTCAGCTATGTACTGTGCAGTAATTTGTCCTTCAACCGTAGCATTAGTTGCTAGAATAATTTCTGTTACTTGATAATCTTTTATTCTTTTGTGAAGGGAAGAAATATTTAATTCTTCTGGACCAATCCCGTCAATTGCTGACAATGTCCCTCCTAATATATGATATTGTCCGTCATAAGCTTTACTTTTTTCAATTGCCCATAAGTCACCAATCTCCTCAACGATACAAACTTTTTCTTTTTTTCTATTTTTTGAATTGCAAATATTACATGGTGAAGTGGAGTCAATATTTCCACAAATAGCACAAAATATCAGACTAGATTTTAAATTTTCAAGAGAATTTAAAATGTTAGGTATTAATTTTTCTTTGTTCTTTAAAAGGTGTAAAACTATTCTTCTTGCTGATCTGGGGCCTAAACTTGGTAGTTTTGAAAACAAGTCAATTAATTCACCCAAAGAAGAGGACATACCAAATTAAAAAGGAAGTTTCATTCCCGGTGGCAAGTCCATGCCGCCTGAGATAGTACTAAGTTGTGAACTCATGTTTTCCGAAATTTTATTAGTGGCATCATTCAAGGCAGCAACCAAAAGATCTTCTAAAACCTCTATTTCATTTTTATCTACAAGGGATGGGTCTATTGAAATTTTCTTAACATTATGCTTTCCATTCACTATAACTTTTACAGCCCCTCCTCCTGAAGATCCTTCAACCTCAGCTTCTTCAATTTTTTTTTGAACTTCAGCCATTTTCTCTTGCATTACTTTTGCTTGTTTCATTATTTGTGAAATATTTGTCATTTACCTATCCTTTTTTTCTTGGTGTTCATCAAGCTGAACTACTTCTATTGAAGTTACTTCAGATGATGGAATGATTTCAAGAATTTTTTTTAATATTTTATCTTTTCTTACATTTTCTATGATCTCTTGATTCTTTTCGTTTTGATATTCAGCTATTGATTTCATCCCTTTTTTATTTGAGATGGACAAAATCCATCTTTTTTTTGTTATTTTTTCTATAATTTTTGTTGCTTTCCATAAAATCCTTTTAGATTCAATATTATTATTAATACATTCAAACTCAATAGTTCCAGCACCCCCATCAAATTCAGAGTCTTGACAACTTATCAACCTAAAAGAATTTTTAAGATGAAAGGCAATTACCATTTCAGATTCATTTTCAATCTTGTCAACTAAACGGTAAAATTTTTCAAAATCATTGGCTTGTAATTTCTCTTTTTGGGAAACATTTTCTGAATCAATCATTTTTCTTTTTCTAGCTAAATTATCTTGCGGGTAGTTTTCGCTTATATCTTTTATATCTGAATTTTTTGAGTCTGAATGATTTTGATTATAGGTGGATAATTCAATGTTATTATTATTTTCAGATTTTTTTTTTATAAGATCAAAAGGTGTTGGAATAATTGAGGCAAAACATAATCTCATGATTGTCATATCAAAACATTGCTTTTCATCAAAGATTGAGGATAATTCATTAATATACTTTTGTAATAACTCCCAGAATCTTGTAATAAAATCCATTTCAGAATTTTCTGATAGTTTCATCAAAGCATTGATAGTATTTGTATCTAGGAAAGAATTTTTTATATCAACACCAGATTTTACCATAGCCAAGTTGTATGCAAAATTCATTAAAAGTTTTGCTAGCTGATCAATTGAAATACCTTTGCTATATAAATCGTTAAATTGTTCCAAAGAAGATTTGACATCACCTTCAAAAAGACTTTCAAATAATTTAAATCCAAGAGAATTGTCTGCTAAACCCAGAACATCTCTTACACATTCAATACTTATAGAATCACTTTTTGTTAAAACATTATCTAAAATTGATAGTGCGTCTCTTACAGATCCCTCAGAACATTGTGCTATGAGATTTGAGGCATCATCATTAATTTTGTAACCTTCTTTATTTGAAATTTGAATAAGATGTTCAGAGATTTTTTCTAATTCAACTCTTTTCAAATTAAATCTCTGGCATCTCGATAATATTGTAACCGGAATTTTTTCTGTTTCAGTGGTAGCAAAAATAAAAACCACATCCTCAGGTGGTTCCTCAAGTGTTTTTAAAAGAGCATTGAATGCAGCTTTTGAAAGCATATGCACTTCATCAATAATAAATATTTTTTTTCTTGCGCTAACAGGCTTGTAATTAATATTTTCAATTATCTCTCTTATGTCAGATACACCAGTTCTACTGGCAGCATCAATTTCAACAACATCTATATTACTTTCATTATTAATTGAATTACAATTTACGCAATTTTCACAGGGATCTTGGGTCTCCTTAATGGGTTCGTTGCAATTTAACATTTTGGCAAGAATTCTGGCAATTGTTGTCTTGCCAACACCTCTAGTCCCTGAAAATAAGAATGCGTGCGCAACTCTTTTTAGTTTTATAGATCCCTCAATCACCGAGCAGGCTTCATCTTGCCCAAGTATGTCTGAAAGTTTTTTTGGCCTGTATTTTCTTGCTAGAACGATATAGTTTTCTTCTTTATCTACCATTTAATTCCCTTGAAAGGAGTTGAAATCTAACCCAGTAGCAATCGTTACGGCTGCTTCTTCTCAGTCCTGACCGGCTTGGCGAAACTACTGTCTAAATCCAACTCCCATTTTAAAATAGCATTTTAAACAATATTTTAAAATAACATATTCAATTGATTTCTTTTCTGAATGGTGAGGCTTCATAATGACCAAGAATTTTAATTTTAGATGAATAATTATCAAGCTCCTGTAGAGCATTTTTAAAATTACTTAATTCTGGATGAGATTCTACATCAATTAAAAAAGAAAATTGCTTAAAGTCCTTATTAACAAAAAAACTTTCCAATCTTGTTAAGTTAATTCCATTTGCAGCAAATCCACCAAGAGCCTTGTAAAGGGAAGCAGGCAAGTTTTTTGTATTAAATATAATTGATGTTATTACTTTTTTTTTTTTATTTATTTTCATACTTTTTTTGGAAAACACAAGAAATCGCGTAATATTATTTTTAGAATCTTGAAAATTTCTTATTAAAATTTTTAGTTTATAAATCTGTGATGCTAGATCAGATGCAATAGCAGCATGATTTGATTCTTCATTTTCTGAAACAAATTTTGCAGCTCCAGCGGTATCAATAAAATTTACTGGATTTAATTTATTTTTCAAAATTTTTTTTCTGCACTGTGATAGCGCATGAATATGACTATAGACATTTTTTATATCATCCAAACTAGAATTTTTTTTTGCCATCAAATGGTGCTCAATTTTATGATAATGTTCGGCAACTATTTTTAAACTAATCTTTTCTAAAAGAAAATGCATGTCTGCCACCCTGCCAGCTATATTATTTTCAACAGGTATAAGTGCAATTTCAGCTAGATTTTTTTGCACAGCATCAATCGTCTGTTCAAATGTATTGCAGGGAAGGGTTTCGTAACTTTTATAAAACTTTCTACACACTAAGTCTGAAAAAGCTCCTTGAAGTCCCTGAAATGAAATTTTTTTTTTCATTGAATTAAAGTTAAGTGTTATTTGAATTAAAAAGCAATCTAATTTTTTTTAGATCATACATAGTATCAACACTTGGAGGAGTATCTTCAACTTTTACAAGTTTAATTTTCATGAAGTTATCCATCGCTCGCATCTGTTCTAACTTCCGGTCAAATTCATTTTTTGTTTGTTCAAGTCTTACAAACTTTTCTAATACTTTTGGTCTATAAACATAGAGACCTATATGATGAAACCAATTTTTCTTACTATTGATTGTTCTTAAAAAATCTTCAGCAAACCCTTGATTATTTCGGTCTAGGCATACCTTCGCCTTAACAATGTTTTTATCATCTAATTCTTCATCTTTTAAATTGCACACAGCTGAACCAATTTCTGTATCTGGATCTAAAAAAAGATCTATAGTTTTTTCAATTAATTCCTTATTAAATAAAGGTAAATCACCTTGAAGGTTTACAATTAAATCAAATTTTTTATTTATCAACTTGTATGCCTCTGAAATACGGTCAGTACCACTTCTATTTTTTTCTGATGTCATTAATGAATTAATTCCATAACTTTTACAAAGATTTTGGATTTGTTTGCTATCAGTTGCTACCCAAACCTCACCAAGATCTAATTTCGTTGCATTATCTGCAACTCTGACAATCATCGGAACTTTTTTGATATTTCTTAATAACTTTTTTTTTAATCTAACAGATTTTAGTCTGGCTGGAATAATGATTATCAGCTTCCAGTTTTTTTTATTTTTTTTGATCACTATGAAAGTATTCTATATTATAAAATTATGAATAAATATTTTTTATCCCTTATGTCAATCCTAATTTTATTTCAATCTTTTAAGGTAGCAGATGAAATTTTTACATATAAAGATGATTCAAGTAATAGTTATATAATAATCAAAGATATGGGGAATAGTGAAGAAAAAAAAGAAATAGAAAGTTCTGAAGAAAAAAAAGATTTAAATCTAGAACTTTTATTCTCAGAGGCAAATCTTGAGGAAGGTAGAAAGATTGCTAAACAATGTGTTGCTTGCCATGATTTTAGTAACAATCAAAAAATAAAAATCGGCCCCCCCTTGTGGAAAATTGTGGGAAGACAATCAGCTGATATCGAAAACTTTAAATACTCAGAAGCATTAAATAACTTTAAAAAAGATTGGTCTAAAGAAGAGTTGTTCTTTTTTCTTGAAAAGCCGAAGGATTATATAAAAGGTACTAAAATGGTCTACAAGGGACTTGTTAAGACATCAGATAGAGTTGATTTAATTACCTATCTCGAATCACTAAAATAAATGAGTCTCAAAAAATCTCAACTACTAAATTTTGCTAATTCTTTTGCTAATCAAAGTAGAGAGATTTTAAAAAAAAAATACTTTAAAAATTTTAAAATAGAGCAAAAGATTGATGGCTCATTGGTAACTGATATTGATAAAAAAATTGAACTACTATTCAGAAAAAAATTAAAGAAAGTCTTTCCTGATCATGGAATTGTTGGAGAGGAATTTGGAAGTGATCGAATCGAGAATGATTATGTTTGGATAATTGATCCATTAGATGGAACTCATAGTTTTATATCAGGCAAACCATTATTTGGAACTCTAATTTGTTGCACTAAAGATAAAATACCTATAATCGGCGTTATTGATATGCCAATATTAAACCAAAGATGGCACGGTGGAATTGGATTGGGAGTAAGAATGAATAATAAGAGATGCAAGTATAAAAAGAAAAATCAAAAATTAAATGAATCTATAGTGTCTTCAACATCTCCTTTAATGTTTGATGAAAAACATATGAGTAAAATAAAGAAAATTTATAAAAAATTCAGATTTCCAATTTTTGGAACAGATTGTTATTCATATGGCTTACTTTTGTCTGGCAAAATTGATTTAATTATTGAAGCTAATATGAAGCCGTGGGATTACATGGCACAAGTTGCATTATTTGATGAATTAGGAACTTCTATAACTGATTGGAATGGTAAAAAATTAAATATACATTCTGAGGGAAAAGTTGTTGCATCTTATGAAAGAAATCACCATAAAAAAATATTAAGTTTTTTAAAAGAAATCATCTAAATATAAGGATCAACAAAATTGTTTTTTGTTATAATTTTTACATACTTTTTTTTGGGACTAAATTCAATTTTTGCTAATGATTTTTATTATAGGCATGGGGTAGCCATGCATGGTGATCTTAAATATCCAAAAAACTTTGAGAAATTTGATTATGCTGATGAGTTGGCTCACAAGGGTGGCGAAATAAAATTATCATCCATTGGAACATTTGATAATTTGAATCCCTACATTCTCAAAGGAGTTGCCACATGGAAAGCTGCTTATTTATTTGAAACTTTGATGAGATCATCATTTGACGAACCTTTTAGTCAATATGGGTTGATAGCTGAGGGAGTCAAAATTCCTGATGATAGATCTTGGGTTACATTTAAGTTAAGAAATGAAGCAAAATTTTCCGATGGTTCATCTATAACCCCTGAGGATGTTGTTTTTTCCTTTAATATTTTGATGGAAAAAGGTCATCCTATTTATAAAACTTACTATGGCCAAGTTGATACTGTAGAGAAAATTAGTAAGAATGAGGTAAAATTTTCTTTTAAGGGTGAGCCTAACCCAGAACTTCCACTTATAATAGGTTATCAATTACCAATTTTTTCAAAAAAATACTGGGAAAATAAAGAATTTGATAAAACAACTCTAGATCCTCCGCTTGGGAGTGGTCCTTACCTTGTTTCAGATGTAAAACCTGGTAGAAGTATTACTTTAAAAAAGAACCCTAATTATTGGGGTAAGGACTTAAATGTTAACTCTGGTCGCTTCAATTTTGAAACTATTCATACTGATTTTTATCGAGATGAAACAGTTGCTCTTGAGGCGTTTAAATCAGGTTCGTATGATTTTAAATTAGAAAACTCCTCAAAAAATTGGGCCACTGCATATGATTTCAAATCTGTTGAGAAAGGACAAGTATTAGTTGAAGAAATTAAATATTTTAGACCAAGTGGAATGCAAGGGTTTGCTTTCAATATTAGAAAAAATATTTTTAAAAATAGGAATGTAAGAAAAGCACTTTCCTATGCATTTGATTTTGAATGGTCAAATCGTAACTTATTTTATGGTGCCTACACCAGAACAAAAAGTTTTTTTGATAACTCTGAACTTTCATCACAAAGTCTCCCAAATAAAAAAGAATTAAAAATATTGGAGAATTATAGAGGAAAAGTTCCAGATGAAGTTTTTGATACAGTGTTTTCCCCTCCTAATACAGAAAATCAAGAAAATGGATTGAGAAAAAATCTCAGGATAGCTAGAAGAATTTTAAAGAACGAAGGTTGGGTAATCAAGAATGATATACTAACAAATAGTAAAACCAACGAAGTTCTTGAATTTGAAATTTTGCTTCGTTCTCCTCTTTTTGAAAGAATAGTACTTCCAATGAAAAGAAATTTAAAAAAATTAGGAATTAATGTTTCAATTAGAACTGTTCAGGATGATTCTCAGTATATAAGACGTCTAGAAAATTTTGATTTTGATATGGTTGTTACAAATTATGGTTCAATAATTTCACCGGGAAATGAGCAAAAAAATTACTGGAGTTCTAAAACTGCTGATCTACCTGGAAGTCCAAATATAATTGGAGTTAAAAATCCTGTGATTGACGAAATAATTGAAAAACTTATAAGTTCTAAAACAAGAGATGAGTTAATTACACACACAAGAATACTAGATCGAATTTTATTATTTAATTACTACCTAATTCCTCAATTTCATATTGGTCACTACAGGGTTGCTTATTGGAATAAATTATCAAGACCTGAAATTTCTCCAAAGTATGATCTAGGGTTTGATTTTTGGTGGTATGACCCAGAAAAAGCTAAATTGATTGGTGAAATTGAAAATGAACCCATTCACAAGGAAAAAGATAGTGGAAATTTCATTCTTTTATTTTTGACTACAAGTCTACTAATAATAATCTGGAGAATTAGAAGAAAAAATTAAAAATGCTAAATTATATTGTAAAACGTTTATTTCTAATTATCCCAACACTTTTTGGTATCCTTGCAGTTAATTTTTTAATTATTCAAGCAGCACCTGGTGGCCCTGTTGAAAAAGCAATTGCACAGATTAAAGGCACTGAAGTTTCTGTCACTGAAAAGTTTACAACCTCGGGAGGAGAGCAATCTCAATCCGCACAAAGTCAGACTAAATTGAATTTCACAGAAAGTAAATATAGAGGGTCTCAAGGGATTGACCCTGATCTAATTAAAGAACTTGAGAAACAATATGGGTTTGATAAGCCACCTATCGAAAGGTTTTTTGAGATGTTGAAAAACTATTTAGTTTTTGATTTTGGTGAAAGTTTTTATAAAGATAAAACTGTAATAGATTTAATTATCGAAAAATTACCTGTTTCAATTTCCTTGGGATTATGGACAACTCTGTTTATATATTTAATTTCAATACCACTAGGTATCAGAAAAGCAGTTCAAGATGGTTCAAAATTTGATATTTATTCTTCGTCTATTATTATTGTTGGTTATGCTATTCCAGGGTTTTTATTTGCTATTTTCTTAATTGTAATTTTTGCTGGCGGGAGTTATCTGGATATATTTCCTCTAAGGGGACTCGTTTCTGATGATTGGGATCAACTCAGCTTTGTTGAAAAAATACTTGATTACTTTTGGCATCTTACCCTGCCTGTTCTTGCAATGGTGATAGGCGGGTTTGCCAGTTTAACAATGTTAACAAAAAACTCTTTCCTAGACGAGATAAACAAGCAATATGTTATTACCGCAAGAGCAAAAGGTGTGAGTGAAAAAAAAATTTTATACGGTCATATTTTTAGAAATGCAATGTTAATTGTTATTTCAGGATTTCCTGCCGCATTCATTAATATATTGTTCACTTCCTCTTTATTAATTGAGGTAATTTTCTCACTGGACGGACTTGGTCTTTTAGGTTTTGAGGCTGCTCTTGGAAGGGATTACCCTGTTGTATTTGGAAGTCTTTATATCTTCACTTTAATTGGTTTATTACTCAGACTTATTAGCGATTTAACTTATGTTTTGATCGACCCAAGAATAGATTTTGAAAGTAGGGGGGGGGCAATGAATTTTTCACCATTAACACAAAGACGACTAAAAAACTTTATGGCTAATAAAAGAGGACTTATTTCAACTCAAATATTTTGTATTCTTTTTTTTCTTTCAATTTTTGCAGAATTTGTGGCAAATGACAAACCTATATTTTTAGTTTTTAAGGGAAATTTGCACTTGCCAGTTTTCGAAAAAATACCCGAGACATATTTTGGAGGAGAATTTGAAACTGAAGCTGATTATAAGGACCCTTTTGTTAAAGATTTAATAAAAACTGAAGGTTTTTATATAATGCCTTTCATAGAATATTCTTATGATACAATCAACTATGATCTGAAAGTTCCATCCCCCTCACCCCCAACTTTAGACAACTTATTAGGAACTGACGATCAAGGAAGAGATGTTTTGGCCAGACTGATATATGGTTTCAGAATTTCAGTCTTTTTTGGTTTAATTCTAACGGTACTTTCAAGCGTCATTGGAATTGTGGCAGGAGGAATACAGGGATATTATGGTGGAAAGATTGATTTGTTTGGTCAAAGATTTATTGAAATTTGGTCTGGTTTACCTGTCTTGTATTTATTAATTATAATTTCAAGTTTTGTTGAGCCAAGCTTCTGGATATTGCTTTTCATAATGTTGTTATTTAGTTGGATGTCTCTTGAGGGCGTTGTGAGAGCAGAATTTCTGAGGGCAAGAAACTTTGAATATGTAAAAGCAGCCAAAGCTTTAGGATTAAGCAATCCACGAATAATGTTAAGACATGTTTTACCCAATGCCATGGTTGCTACATTAACATTGATGCCATTCATTTTGTCAGGTTCAATCGCCACCTTAACTTCACTAGACTTTCTTGGCTTTGGGTTGCCTCCTGGCTCGCCTTCGCTTGGAGAAATGGTAGCTCAGGGAAAATCTAACCTCCAAGCACCATGGCTTGGACTATCAGCATTTATTACTTTATCACTGCAATTAAGCCTACTCGTATTTATAGGAGAAGCAGTCAGAGACGCTTTTGATCCAAGGAAGGTAATTTAATAATGAGAAAGACGATACTAAAAATTGAAAATTTAAGTATTAAATTTGAATTCAATAACCAGAAGGTTGAGGCAGTAAAAGATAGTAATTTTGATATTTTTGAATCTGAGTGTCTTGCAATTGTTGGAGAAAGTGGCTCAGGAAAATCTGTCACAGCCCTTTCAATAATGCAACTTATAAAATCTAATGCACAATTATCAATAAATGGACAAATCACATATGAGCAAAAAAATTTGTTAAATCAAGATGAGAGTTTTCTTAGAAGTATAAGAGGAAAAAAAATCTCTATGATATTTCAAGAACCAATGACCTCGTTAAATCCACTTCACACAATAGAAAAGCAAATTAAAGAATGTCTCACGGAAAATTATGAATCAAAAGATAAAAAATGTATCGATTTATTAAAAGAAGTGGGGATCGATCAACCACAACAAAAATTAAAACAATATCCCCATCAACTTTCTGGAGGACAAAGGCAAAGAATCATGATTGCCATGGCAATTGCAAATAACCCTGATCTTCTTATTGCAGACGAACCAACTACCGCTCTCGATGTAACGATTCAGAAACAAATACTGAATTTGCTCGATCAACTAAGAAAAAAATTCCAAATGTCATTGCTACTCATAACCCACGACCTAGGAATAGTTAAAGAAATTTCTGACAGGGTTTGCGTTATGGAAAAGGGTGAAATTGTTGAAAAAAATTCGACGAAAAATATTTTTTCAAAACCACAACATCCATACACAAAAAAATTAATTAAATCTAAACCAAAAGAAAAACAAAATCTGACGAGTATTACAGAAAAAATACTCTCTGTGGAGAAATTAGATGTATTTTATCAAGGTTCAAATAGTTTCTTTTTCAAAGGAAAGAAAAATGATTTTCATGCTGTAAAAAATGTAAATTTCGAATTAAAAAAAGGTGAAACTTTGGGGATTGTTGGAGAAAGTGGTTCAGGCAAAAGTTCTTTGGCTCAGGCTTTACTAAAATTAATTCAATCAAGAGGAAATGTCTTTTTCAAAAATAAAAAAATCTCCCATCTAAATCAAAATATGTTTAGGCCATTTAGAAAAAATATACAAATAATCTTTCAAGATCCTTTTGCTTCCCTAAGTCCCAGGTTGACTGTGCAGGATATAATAAGTGAAGGGTTGTTCATCCACCAGAAAAGTCTTTCATTAAAAGAAATCAATATTCTTACCGAGAAAATAATTATTGATGTAGGTTTAGACAAAACTATGCTCACAAGATACCCACATGAATTTTCTGGGGGACAAAGACAAAGAATTGCAATTGCTCGAGCATTAATACTTAATCCAGAATTAATCATTCTTGACGAACCAACTAGTGCTCTAGATATGACTGTTCAAGCACAAATTGTGGATTTACTTTTGGGGTTGCAAGAAAAACATGACTTAACCTATATATTTATAAGCCACGACTTAAAGATTATTAAAGCCATATCAGATAAAATAATGGTAATGAAAGACGGTGCGGTTGTAGAATTTAACACTAAAAAAAATTTATTTAAAAATCCAAAAAACTCTTACACAAAAAATTTATTAAAATCCGCTTTTTTCTAAGCGAACTTCTTCTCAATTAATTTCTTTAGTGCCCTTATACCCATTGCTTCACCTCCTTCGTACGATGAAAACTTGTTGGGCTTTGACCATGCCATCAAATCAACATGGACCCAAGGAATTTGATTTTTTACAAATTCTTTAAGAAATAAAGCAGCTGTTATGGCTCCTCCAAATATACTGTTCCCTATGTTTTTTACATCAGCATGATTTGAGTTTAATTGATCTAGATAATTTTCCCAAAGGGGTAGTTGCCAAATTGGGTCACCGGTTTCTTGGGAAGCTTCTATTAATTCCATGGATAATTGATCATTATTACAAAAGAAACTAGGCACTTCGATTCCAAGAGCAACTCTTGACGCACCAGTTAATGTCGCCATATCAATAATCATATCAGGTTTCGATTCACATGCGTAACTTATCGCATCAGCCAATATTAACCGACCTTCAGCATCGGTATCACCTATTTCAACAAAACGACCATCTCTACTTTTGAAAATATCCGAAGGCCTAAATGAATCTCTAGATACAGAATTTTCTACCAAAGGAAGTAACAAAGTAATATTAACATCAATCTTTGATGTTTGTATTAAATTAGCCAAGCCAATACAATTTGCAGCTCCTCCCATATCTTTTTTCATCAATGCCATACCAGATCCAGTTTTAAGATTTAAGCCACCAGTATCAAATGTAACTCCTTTACCAATTATTACGATTTTTTTTTTTGATTTTGTATTCTTTGACTTTAACTCACAAAGAATTGGCATTTTTTCTTTTGAAGCAGCTTTACCTACAGCATGGATTAGAGGAAATTTTTTTTTTAGTTCTGAACCAGAAATTTTTTTTGATGAAAAACTCTTTTTTAAAAAAACTCTTCCCATCTCATATATTTTATTGGGTCCCAGAAAATTAGCAGGAGTATTTATCAAGTCTCTAACAAAGAAAAAAACTTCTTTTTCTTTTTTTATCTGGCCTTTAAATGGGCTGATTAAAGTAGCAACATTATTATTTCTTTCTGTTGTTTTATATTTATCAAAACTATACTTACCAACTTCCCATCCAAGGCAGAAATTAACTTCATTTAAGCTTTTATCACCAAAATATTTAATTATATAGGTTCCTTTTCTGCAAAAATTTTGAAGTTTTATACCAATTTGAAATAAAAAAAAATTTTTCTGGAGTTTATTCAAATCAGATATCTGATTTAAGCAAACATAAATAACTTCATTTTCTTTAAAAATAAAGTTTGATGGAAATGAAATTTGTGAAAAATTTTTAACTTTTTTTTTAATCTCTTTTTCACTAAATAATATTTTTATAATATTTTTTTTCATCTTACTTATTTTTTTTGATTGTGTTTAGATATTAACAAATATATATTTTACATCTTTAGTCAATTAAGTAGTAGGAGTATTATAATGTTTTTAAAAACTAAATTAAATATTAACTTTTTTTCAATACTAAGCTTTTTCTTTATTTTACCTGTTTTTGCCTTCGCTGCCGAAGGTTCTGCTTCAACTACTCTTGACATGATTTCTAGTCCTATTGGTATTTTTTGTTTGCTAATTTTTGTATTAGCCTATGCATTCGTCATGTCTGAGGAATATACCCATTACAGAAAATCAAAACCAGTAATCTTAGCCGCAACTATTATTTGGGTGGTAATCGCCTATGCTGCGTCAAAAGATCCTAATCTTTCATCTACATGGGCTCAGCAACAATTTAGGCATGTTGTTATAGAATTTGCAGAATTATTTTTCTTTCTTTTTGTTGCTATGGCATATGTTAATTCCTTAACAGAAAGAAGAATGTTTGATGCCTTGTGCGCATGGTTATCAAATAATAACTTCAGTTACAGGAAGATTTTCATAATTTCTGGCATTATAGCTTTTTTTCTTTCACCTATCGCTGATAATTTAACCACTGCATTAATTCTTGGTACTGTTGTAATGGTTGCAGGTAGGGGAAACAAAAAATTCATTGTACCAGGTTTAATAAACATCGTTGTTGCTGCTAATGCCGGTGGTGCTTTTTCTCCATTTGGTGACATTACCACTCTAATGGTTTGGCAACGTGGTTTCGTATCATTTTTTGACTTCTTTAATATTTTTGTTCCTTCTGTGATAAATTATGTAGTCCCAGCTACTATAATGTACTTTGCCATTCCCAATGAAATTCCGAAAGGTGATGGTAAAAAGGTCACAATTCTTCCAGGTGGAAAAATGATTGCTTTCCTCGGAATTTTAACAATCACATTAACAGTTACGGGGCACAATGTTCTTCACATGCCACCAATATTAGGAATGATGTTTGGTCTTGGAATGCTTGGAACTTATGGTTATTTCTTAAAAACTAAGAACCCTGAAAAAAACAAATTTGATATTTTTGTAATTACGGGCAGAGCCGAATGGGACACTCTATTATTTTTCTATGGTATTTTATTTGCTGTTGGGGGACTAGCATCTTTAGGTTACCTCAAATTAATATCCGATGATATGTATGTAAACCTGGGAGCTACATATGCTAATATTTTAGTCGGAATTCTTTCAGCCATAATAGACAATATTCCAATTGTCTATGCAGTATTAACTGCTCACCCTGCAATGGATATGGGTCAATGGTTACTTATTACACTTACAGCTGGAGTTGGTGGATCTTTGCTATCCATTGGGTCGGCGGCAGGTGTTGCATTAATGGGTCAAGCAAGAGGTGTTTATACCTTTTTTGCACACCTTAAATGGTCTTGGGCAATCTTATTGGGATATGCTGCAAGTATTATTGCTCACCTTTTGATGAATCAACATCTATTTGATTTAGTTCCACTGGAAAGATGAGTAGCTTATACTTTAAAAAGTTACATTCAACCCGCCAAAAATAGTAAACGGTTGACCTGGTGTAACGAAAGTTCCACTACCACCTGTTCCGCTAACTTCATTTTCAGCATATAAACCACCAGTCTCATAATTTTCATCAAAAATATTCCTTGCCTCTAGAAATAGAGTTGACTCCACTCCTTTGTAAGTTTTAGGTAGGGTATATTCAGTGGTCAAATTAAATAAGAAAAAACCAGGAACTTTCTGTGAATGATTTATTTCATCTCCTCTATAGTATTGACTAGACTGAGCTTCAACATCTACAGATATATTCCAATTAGGCTGAACTAAATAACCTATGCCAACACGACCTATATGGGGTGAAATCCCAGGGATTTCATTTCCTTTACTTGTCTGAATTTGAAAAGCTTCTCTTGCTTCATTCTCATCATAATCATCGTCATCAAAACCATTCAATGGATGACCAACACTTGATATTTTTTGAGAAGTTTCAAAAGTAGCTCTAACATATGCGTATTTGGTAAACCAACTCCACTTTTTACCTAATTGACCATTCAAAGCAAATTCCGTTCCTAACCTTTGAGTATTTCCGACATTTCTGAAGTACCCAGTACCAATTCTATTACCTCCAATAAATATTATGTCATTATAATTTCTTCCAGCGTAGGCAGTAACATTCCATGAAACCTTATGATCCATTCCAAGAAAATTGTTACCTAAATCGCCCCTAGCTCCCATCTCAACATTTCTATTAACTACTTGATCCAAAGGTGGGTCTGCCTGAAATGAATTCGGTAATCTACAAGGAGCATTTGGATCTGCACAAGCTAACTCTGCAATTGATGGAGTTCTACTTGATTCCTTGTAGGATGCAAACACAGTTACATCTTCAAATCTCTTTATTACTCCAATCCCTGGGTTGATTCTCCAAAAGTAATGGTGACCTTCCAAGGCTGTTCCATGTTGATCGTTCATTTCCATATTTGCCCAATTCCATCTTGCAGAAATATTTATTGATGTCGTGTCGTTCAGATCATAAATATTGCTTCCATAAAGAGCCACATTATGGGTTGTAGATTCAAGATTCGTAATAAATTGTTCTTCACCTTCCTCGTCAGTACTAACAAATACACCCGTGCCTTGAACACCTCTATCAGCTTGAATAAGTCCTAATTCAGTCGTTGAACCAAAACTGTTTTTTGAAAAATCATAGTTGAATCCTGTTATCAAAGTATTTCTTTTTCCACGAAGATCTGAATCAAGAGTTGATTGAAGATTAAAACCAAATGCATTAGTTTTTGTATTCGACCTATTAATAGCACCAAAGCCTTCTATTTCATTTTCGTCATCATCTAATTCTAGTCCAAGAGCTTCGTAATTAATAATTGCACCATTCATTCCAAGAATTCCTACAGCATCGGCAGCAGCATTTGACTCATATTCACCACACAATGTTCCATTTGCAGCACCACCACCTCTATCAAAGTTAAGGCCACAATCTTTACCTTCAAATTCATCTCCATTATAATTTCTTCTTTCCATGTGTCTGTAATACATATTACCTTGAAGAGAGAGCTTATCATTTACAAAATGATTCCCACCAAAGTTTAAATAATAATTCTTATTATGAGTATTGTCAGGGTATGTATAAACTGCATCCCTTCCTTCCAAATCCATTAAAGTCAGAGGTGCTGCGCCATTACCTCGAAGGTCAGTAAAGGCCTGTCCAATATTCACAAATAATTCGGTATCATCATTAGGTCTATATCTTACATCAGAATAAAATGTTTCAAGATAAGACTCTGAATGGTCTCTCCATCCCTGATCATAATTAAAATTAGCACCTATATATATTGCATAATCATCGTAGCTTTTTCCAAATTCAAAAATTTCATTTGTTCTCTTGTAACTTCCACCTGAGAGCTGGACATTAGTTCCTTGAAAGTTAAAACCGTTTTTCATCTCCATAGAGATTGCACCTCCAATTGCATTTTGACCAAATACAGGATCACCACCGGTAAACACCTGCATATTATGAATTGCAAAATCAGGTACAAGATCCCATTGAACAACTTCACCAAAAGATTCGTTAACCCTCATACCATTTTGATAAATGGCCATTGCTTGAGCTGTTCCGAGCAAAGGACCAGCAACATAACCTCTAAAATTTATATCATTTTGCATTGGGGAGCTATTTAAATTAGATATTGATATTCCTGCAGCTTTCCTATTTAGAGTTTCTACCACTGAAAAGTTTTTCTTATCGCTTAGATCATTCTCTAGAATACTTTGTATATTTGAGGGAACCCTATCTATACTAACACCAGCTCCTTGCACAGGGGTAACTGAAATAATGTTTACATCGGGGGCAACATAAACTTTACGACTTTCCTGAGCTACTAATGTTTTTGTAAATAATAAAATTATAATTAGTGATGTGCCAATATATTTTTTTTGAAAATTCATTTAGAAAACCTTTTTTTTTTTATTGAAATAATATATTTAAGAAGTAACAATCCCCTTATTTAATATAAATTAATTTAAATATTTCTCAATACTGAAATCAATTTATTTAAAAATAAAACTTTAACTTTATAACTTTAAAAATGTTTGGAAAATTAAAAAAAATTAATAAAACTGATTCCCCAATTGAAAAAAATACTATCATCACCTCAATTTTAGTTGAATGTGCTAGAGAAGACGGTGAAATTTTGAATGTAGAAAAAAATAAAATCAAAACACTACTAAAATCCAAACTCAAGATGTCACAAGAAAAAGTAAACGAAATATTTGATGAGGCTATTAAACTGGCTGAAGATAGAATTGAAGTGTATTCTCTAACAAAAGAAATTAGAGAAAATTTTGATAGGGATGAAATAATTAAGATTTTGGAATATATGTGGTTGATTGTTTTATCAGATGGAAAACTAGACGATTTTGAAGCAGCACTTATGAGTAAAGCTGTTGGATTATTTCATTTAACTGGAAAGGAATCAGCCGAAGCCCGAAGAAATGCTGAAAATGAATTAAGTTAAATCTTTTTTTTAAGTATTTTTCTTTCTTTAATAAATAACTTTTTGTGTTTAATAGATTGATTGGAGACTCTTTTCCTCCAAAGACGAAAGCTTGATGGCTTAAGCTCCCTTCTCATAATTTTGATGACCTCGCTCTCTTTTTTTCCTGTTTCTTCAAAAATATCCTCATAAGTAATTCTATCTGCCCAAGCAGCCCAAATTATCCAGTTATCATCTTTTTTATCAGGCTCTGGATTTTTAATTTTAGTTTCAGGCAAAAGACTTTTTTTCATCTTTAAAACATTGTTGCTTCTATTACATCTAGTTCCGCTTCAAAATCTTTTCCAAACGCAACAAATCCAATACTCTCAATCTCAGATGGAGTAAAACTTGATGGTTGATAAAAATTTGATTTTCTAAAATCCTTGAAAAAGATCTTTATTTCTGTCCATTCACTTTTTACTGAAAATTTTCCAGAATAATATTGCCACGGTAAAAAAAGGAATTTTGTTCTAATATGAATAAAATATTCGCTTGGTATACCTCGTACCTTTAATTTGATTCCTTTATAATCATCATTTTTTATGTCAAAAACAGACCTAAACTGAATAAAACCTCCATTGTTTTTTGTACTAACATTACCCTTCAATCGAAAGTACTTCTTCTCTCCTTCATTTTGTATTTCTAATTTACCATTTGAAACACCTCCCATTACCTGATCACTAATAAATTCCCAACCATTGGGAAATGAGCCTACTTGATTTTCTTTTTCTTCAAGTAAATTCATTGCATTAATTTCATTTCCTAATATAAAAATAAGTAAGAAAAACAAAACATTCATATGTATTAATTTTAACATGATTAATCTTAAAAATCTAATTAATGGTTTATGCCTCTCTAAAAATTTATTTTAGAAAAAGATTAAGAGATTTAAAACTTGTAATGAAATTTTGCGGGGATAAATGACTAATAAAGAAATTAAAAAATTAGTAAATACCACTCAAAAAAAGTGGGCAGATACTGTCTTAGAAATAGGAAAAGCATATTCAAAAAAAGAAGATCTAGAAAATTTAGTTTTTGAATTATTAAATAATGTTTACGCATTTAATCATTGTGAGGTTTTATTTAAACCGACACTTGCAAAACACAGACAATTTAGATCAACAAAAGAAGAATTCATATCCTATTTCCTAGGGCAGAACAAAATATGTGAGGAGGATAATGGCTTCGCAATAAAAAATTGGAAATCTATAAGGTTTGAAAACTATAAAATTATCGAATATGACAATTATTTGCTCTCAATGGGTAATTATTATTTTCAAGATGATAAAGATAAATACCTAAAAGTAGAGTACACATTTGGTTTTATTAGATTAAATAAAAATGAGTTAAGGATTAATTTGCATCACTCTTCATTACCTTACAATGATTAGAGAAAAGAGAATTAAGAAATCTTCTATTGATTGCTTGTATATTTCAATTGAAAATTCCAATATTGCGGAATATCATAAATATTCTCAAAGTTAAACACTCAATGCCCAAAATTTGAAATATGTTTTGATAAGATAAAGTACAAGGAAATTAAAAATCTAAAAATTTTTATGAAATGAATAAAAGTCTAATAACAAATTTGATAGCTGTTTCAATTACATCATACGGAATGTTAGCACAAAATTACTCAACAGAAATTTTTATGGCTGGACTTTTTGCTCTTTCAGGAGCATTAACTAATTGGCTGGCAATACATATGCTTTTCGAAAAAGTACCATTATTGTATGGATCTGGTGTTATCCCATTAAAATTTGAAGAAATTAAAGAGGGTATTAAAAACTTGATTATGAATGAATTTTTTTCTAAGAATTCCCTAGAGAATTTTCTCAAAAATGAAAATAGTTTAACTGACAATGATTTATCTGAAAAGTTAGATTATGATTTGATTTTTGATAAGTTGGTTGAGGCAATTGAAGAATCATCAATGGGTTCAATGCTGAATGTTCTGGGTGGCAAAAAATCACTTTTACCATTAAAAATTCCGATTGAAAAAAAAATCAAACAGGTTATTGATGAAATCTCATCTAATAATTTGCAAAAAGATAATAATTTTAGCGATGTTATTAAAGGAAAGATTGAAATGATAATTGATAAAAGATTATCGGAACTAACCCCGGATCATGTTAAAATTATTATGAGAGATATGATTCATAAACATTTGGATTGGTTGGTTGTATGGGGAGGTTTTTTTGGATTTGTAATTGGAGTAATTTTAGGAGTTTTGGGCAGTTTAAATTAAAAACATTTCTTTTATGGTAAATATCAAATTTGACAATACCTATTCTAAACTTTCTAATCAATTTTATGAGGAAATAAAACCTCAACCAGTAAAAAAACCAAAGTTGATAAAGTTAAATAAAAAGCTTTCGGAATACCTAGACCTTGATGATAATTTTTTAAAAAGTAAAGATGGGTTATTAGCTCTAGCTGGAAATAAAGTTCTTAGAGGGTCTAAACCAATTGCGTTAGCATATGCAGGACACCAGTTCGGAAATTTTGTTCCACAATTAGGAGATGGTAGAGCTGTGCTTTTGGGGGAAATAATTGCTATAGATGGTAAAAGGTATGATATACAACTTAAAGGTTCAGGAAAAACTTCCTTTTCGAGGCAGGGAGATGGAAGAGCTCCCCTGGGTCCAGTAATTAGAGAATATATTGTTAGTGAAGCAATGTACCACTTGGGTATCCCAACAACTAGGTCCTTAGCAATTGTTAGCTCAGGAGAGAATGTTGAAAGAGAGAGTTTTTTACCTGGTGGAATTCTTACACGAATAGCATCTAGTCACATCAGAATTGGGACATTTGAATATTTTTTTGCAAAGAATGATATAACCTCTCTTAAAAATCTAGCAGATTACGCTATTAAGAGACATTATCCGGATTCATTTAACAATGATGAAAATATTTATAAATCAATACTGGCAAAAACAATAAAATCTCAAGCATCTCTGGTAGCATCATGGATGAGTGTTGGTTTTATTCACGGCGTAATGAATACAGATAATACAGCTATATCTGGGGAGACAATTGATTATGGTCCATGCGCATTTATGGACCATTTCCATCCTCAAAAAGTTTTTAGTTACATTGATACTAGAGGAAGATATTCCTACTCAAATCAAGGACAAATAATGCTATGGAATCTCTCAATATTCGCACAATGCCTTTCACCATTAATATCGAATAATGAAAAAAAGTCTCAAACTATTATTATTGATTCACTCAATTTATTTGCAGAATTTTTTGAAGAATATTGGATGTCAAATTTTAGAATGAAGTTGGGTATGAAAAAAAGTTTTCCTGAAGACAAAAAATTAATTCAATCTTTCCTTGAAATATTGCTGAAGCAAAATATTGATTTTACATCAGCATTTAGAAACCTAAGTAATACAAAAGATTCTTTCAAAGAAGGTGACTATATTATCTCATTATCGAAGAATAAAACATCAATCGTTAATTGGCTCGGTGCCTGGAAAAAAAGAATTAGTAAAGAAATAAGGAGTATTGAGAATATTAAAAAAGATATGAAAAAAGTAAACCCTGTATATGTTCCACGGAATCATATTTTAGAAAAAATCATCAAGGAAGCTGTTGAAAATGAAAAATTTTCTCTAATGAATGATCTACTTGATATAATCAAAAATCCATTTATTGAAAAAAAGAACAAGAAATATTTCTCATTACCTCCTAGTTCTAATGAGATTGTAAGGAATACATTTTGTGGAACATAAGATTAAATAACAGAAAAATCATATTTTTTACATTCATCCAGAATCTCTTCTTCTGCCTCTCTCCACAATGGGATAGCCTGATCAAGAATTTTGTATCCTTTTTCAGTAAGTTTAACCACTCTTTTTCTTGCATCATCATCTTTAACATTTTCAATCAACTTATCCTTAAAAAGTATATCCAGACTTCTGGTTAGAGTAGTTCTATCCATCAGCAGATCCTCTGATAAGCTGTTTAATGTTTTCGATTCTCCAGTAGCAAGAAGAGATAAAATTGAAAATTGTGTTATCTTAATTTTACAAGGTTTTAGCTTTTTATCATAATACTGTGTGACAACTCTTGAAGCTTTTCTCATTTTAAAGCATTTACAGCTTTGTAGAAGCCTGTATTTAAATGAATTTTCTCTTGTACTTTGCATTAAATATTAAAAAATACATTAATCTGAATTTTGATTCAACCAGTTGTTTGATTCTTATAAAAAAGCTTAACTTATTCTCATTAATTTAACCCAAATTGGCTTCCACCTCTTTTCTAGCACCTTCAGATTCTACATCAGAAATATCAAGTCTTCTTACCATTTTTCTGATCAATTCCATCTCACCGTCTTTTATATCAGTTTCAGTTGAAAGAATTCGTTCCCACAGAAATTCAACTAGTTCATATTTCTCTCTATAAACTTCAACTTGTTCAACCTTTTTTGTGAGAGAATAACCAATTTCTCTCTCTAAAACTACCGTAAGACTATTACTTGAAACATTAAATTGATCATTAAGTAAACTTCTTAATTGACTTAAATCTTCAGAAGATATTTTGCCATCAATAGTTGAACATTCTGTCAACATTAAAGCAATAACTACAGTTTTTTCAAAAGCTTTGAGTTTATTGTATGCTGTTTTCCCAGAATTAATTACATCAATTGCTCTGCTTATCTTTGCTCTTTCATTTCCTAGTTTCTTTGTTTCAGCAATGTCAGGCTTTTCCATTGAAAACTTTTCTGCAGTAGTTTCAATTAATTCAACTTCAAAATCATCTTCCTCACCTTTTGATAGTATTTTTTCCCAAATATAAATAAACATTTGACTTAGATCCCCATCTAAGAATTTACTTTTAACCACCTCAAATAATGATTCGTCATTTGTATCATTCAAAAGTTTATCAACATAAGAGTTCTCTTCCTCTAGTTTATTGGCAAACATTGATGATAATTTATTTTTAAATCCACTGTCATTTTTAGCCTTTTCTAGATTAGCTGAATGTAACATTGAAATTACTACTGCTTTTCTTTTTTCAACATCTAAAGATCCATAATAAATTTTATTGGAGTCTTTTATGAAACTAGAAATTTCTGATACACCCGCTGAGCTTCCTTCTTGCGAAGAGGCAGCACCGCCAACAGCATTATCACTCTCTCCCGTATCAATGCCTATATTATAGGATTCAACTTTTCCGAGCTTTCCAACAGAATTGTTAATTGCTGATTCATCAAGTACTGCATTGTCGTCAGCCTCGATTACAGCAGTAAGTTTTATTTTTTTAGGCATGAAATGCCTCGAAACTTTTCATTCTATTTTAATCCTTTATTATTTTTGTATATTTATCCAACCGATACAAGAAAATTCCAAAAATTTAATATTGCTTGTGTTTTTTTTTGTTCCGCCAAGCAAAGATCCTGCTAAAGATTTTCTTCCAAAAATAAGATTTCTCATATTGAGTTTTTCATCAAACGCCTCAATTGCATTAAATATAACCATTATTCCATCTACCTTTAAGAGCTCTAGGTAGGGATTTAAATCATGGGATTTAGGAATTGTATTAATTAAATTTATTAATAAAATTATTTTGTTGTTTACTAAGTTTAATTATTGTAATAGTGCTATGGTTTTAATATTATAAAAGTATGAGTGAATCAATTAACAAAGCTATGGAGATGCTATACAAAACTCCACTTAAAGCAACTAATCAAAGGATTGCTTTGTTAAAAGTTATATTCAAGGATGGAGATGCGCACTACACCGCGGAAGATATACTCAAGAAAGTTCAGGAAAATTCTCTAAATATCTCCTTGGCAACCATTTATAATACACTAAATTCATTCAAAGACTATGGTTTGCTGAGAGCAATAAAAACTTCTTCAGACAAAATTTTTTTTGACACGAATACCAATCATCATCATCACTTTTACTGCAAGGATACTGAAGAATTAATTGATATTAATTCGTCCAAAATTGTAATTACTAAATTGCCAAGCCTTCCTAAAGGAAAAAAAATATCATCAGTAAATGTTGTTGTTAATCTTGACAACAAATAGTGCTAATTAGAATTATTCTAACTTGATCTTGACTTTTAAATCTTTTGCACCAATATTAAATATTTTGGGGAGATAGATAACATTAAATTTTTCCTGAACATTATCAACAATTGGCAGTTAAAGCCGCCTACTGTTTTTCAGGATTTTTATTATTCTCTCTTCTCACGCACTTAAACATATTTTTACGAAAGGGTCATAAAATGGATGATATAAGCAAATGTCCAGTAATGCACGGTTCAGCTACCAGTAACAAAGGAATAAGTACATCAAACAAAGATTGGTGGCCAAATCAACTTAATATAAATATTCTTCATCAACACGATAAAAGATCTAATCCAATGAGTACAGATTTCGATTATCGTGAAGAATTTAAAAAATTGGACTATTTTGCTCTAAAAAAAGATCTAACAGATCTTATGACAGACTCTAAGGACTGGTGGCCAGCAGATTATGGTCATTACGGGCCCTTCTTCATACGACTAACTTGGCATGCAGCAGGAACTTACAGAACCTGGGATGGACGAGGTGGCGGTGGTACTGGAGATCAAAGGTTTGCCCCACTTAATAGCTGGCCAGACAACGGAAATTTAGATAAGGCAAGAAGACTACTATGGCCGCTAAAGCAAAAATATGGTAAACAAATTAGTTGGGCTGATTTATTTATACTTGCCGGTAATGTTGCAATAGAATCAATGGGTGGTAAAACATTTGGTTTTAGTGGAGGTAGATCAGATATTTGGGCACCACCCGAGGACATTTATTGGGGTAAAGAAAACGCATGGTTAGAAAACAAACGTTACAGCGGAGATAGAATTCTTGAAACACCATTAGGTGCAGTTCAGATGGGTCTTATTTATGTAAATCCTCAAGGCCCAGACGGTAACCCGGATCCACTTGCAAGCGCAAGAGATATCAGAGAAACTTTTTCCAGAATGGCAATGAATGACAAAGAGACTGTGGCCTTAACAGCTGGTGGTCACACATTTGGAAAAGCTCATGGTGCTGCTGCAGAAAGTAATGTTGGTGCTGAACCAGAGGGTGCACCAATAGAACAAATGGGTTTTGGTTGGGACAATGTTCACGGCACTGGCAAAGGTGGCGATGCAATTACGAGTGGTATTGAAGGACCGTGGACTGCTAATCCAACTAAATGGGATAATGGGTATTTTGATCTTTTGTTTAAATATGAATGGGAGTTAGTAAAAAGTCCTGCAGGTGCTCACCAATGGCATCCAATTAATCCAGAAAAAAATGATATGGCGCCTGATGCAGCTAACCCATCTAAGAAAGTTACTACCATTATGACCACAGCAGATATGGCAATGCGAGAAGATCCTGAGTACAATAAAATTTCAAAACATTTTCACGAAAATCCAGATGATTTTGCAGATACATTTGCTAGAGCATGGTTTAAACTTCTTCACAGAGACATGGGTCCAAAAAGTAGATACCTTGGTCCAGAGATTCCAAAAGAAGAGATGATTTGGCAAGATCCAGTTCCACACGGTAATGATAAATTTGATGTTAGCAAAGCAAAGAAATTGATAAGTGATTCAGCATTATCTATTCAAGAAATGGTTGAGACCGCATGGGCTAGTGCATCAACATATCGTTGTACAGACATGAGAGGTGGAGCAAATGGTGCAAGGATTAGATTAGCACCACAAAAAGATTGGGAAGTTAATAAACCAAATCAACTTAAAAAAGTATTAGATACCTATGAAACCATTGCCACAGATGTGAAAGCCTCTATGGCTGATATTATCGTTCTTGCAGGATGTGTTGGAATTGAAAAAGCTTGTGGTGAGAAAGTTCCTTTCACTCCAGGTCGTGGTGACGCATCTCAAGAAAAAACAGATGTTGATTCATTTGCGGTTTTAGAACCAATGGCTGACGGTTTTAGAAACTATCAAAAACATGATTTTTCTTCAAGTCCTGAAGAAATGCTTATTGATAAATCTCAGTTACTTGGCATAACCGCTCCGGAAATGACTGTTCTATTAGGTGGTATGCGATCACTAGGCATTAGTAATGATGAAAATGGAGTTTTAACAGATTCAAAAGACAAACTTAGTAATGACTTTTTTGTCAATCTGCTTGATATGTCAGTTGAATGGAAACAAGTAAGTAAAAATAAATATGAAGCAATCGATCGCGTTACTGGTAAAAAAATTAACACAGCCTCAAGAGTTGATCTCGTATTTGGATCTAACTCTCAACTAAGGGCAATTTCTGAAGTATATGCCTGTGCAGATTCAAAGAAAACCTTTGTAAAAGATTTCATTTCTGCTTGGGTAAAAGTAATGAATTTCGATAGATTCGATCTTGAGTAGATGATCTAGGGCCTTACTCTTTAAGAACCATAAAGATTAAATATTGGCTTTTAAGCTATGATAAATTCATTGACTATATTTAACTATTAGTCTTTATATTAATCATGAGGTGTTTTTTACCCTTACTATTGTTTATTATTAATTTTTCATTGCCAGCAAATGCAGTTGAAAAGATATTATTATGTAATATGAATTATGGAATCTCAGGTGAAAATGATGAAACTGATATTGAATTCAAAAATTTGAGCGTTGTAGATGAAGATCAAGTTTTATATTTGGACATAGACAAACAATGGCTTGCTGTGGAAAGCCAAAAGGACTTTATTGATGGTGGGGGGAAGTATAGCAAATCTGATTTTCTAGCTACAGACTCAACTGTTTTTTCAATGTCATATTTAAATAATAATGGCACATTGATAAGAAAAAATGTTATCGAGTTAAATCGTTACACAGGTTTTGTTAAACACGAATTTAGAACAAGTGCAGAAACTATATACAGAACTGGGCGTTGTCAGTTATCTAAAAATAAGAGATTATTTTGACATTTAAAAACCTGGATTATCCTGAGCTTAAAATTTTTGGCGGAGAGAGAGGGATTCGAACCCTCGAAACAGTTACCTGTTTACACGCTTTCCAAGCGTGCGCCTTCAGCCACTCGGCCACCTCTCCATTTAATCAATAGAAGTTTTTAAGACATTAATAAATGCCGATTGAGGTATTTCTACTTTACCAAATTGCCTCATTCTCTTTTTACCTTTTTTCTGTTTATCTAATAGCTTATTTTTTCTAGTTACATCGCCTCCATAAAGCTTTGCAGTAACATCTTTTCTGTAACTATTTATGGTTTCTCGAGCAATTATTTTCCCACCAATTGAGGCTTGAACAGGAATTTTAAATTGTTGCCTTGGAATGAGTTCTTTCAGTTTTTCACAATAAATCTTTCCCCTTGAAGCAGCTTTTGTTCTATGACAAATAAATGATAATGCATCAACTGGCTCTGAATTAACCATTATTTGTACTTTTACTAAATCACTTTCTAAATACTCAACAAATTCATAATCAAAACTAGCATACCCACTTGTTATAGATTTCAATCTATCATAAAAATCAAAAACAACTTCTGCTAACGGAAGATGGTATATAACCATTGCTCTTTTACCAACATAACTAAGATCTTTTTGTATGCCCCGTCTGTCTGTACATAATTGAATAACAGGCCCTAAGTATTTATCGGGAAGTAATATTGTTGCCTTGATTATAGGCTCTAAAATCTTACTTATTTTAACCACATCTGGTAACTGAGATGGATTATGTATCTCAATATTCTCACTATTAGTTTTTTCAATCTTATAGACAACAGATGGAGATGTGGTTATTAAATTAAGGTCAAATTCACGATTTAATCTCTCTTGAATTATTTCTAGGTGAAGAAGACCCAGAAATCCACACCTAAATCCCATTCCTAAAGCCGCGGAGGTTTCTGTTTCGAATGTAAAGCTTGCATCATTGAGACCTAATTTCATAAGGCTGTCTTTTAATAAATCATAATCATCTGCGTCAACAGGGTATAATCCACAAAAAACAACAGGAACACTTGGTTTAAATCCAGGGAGTGGATTCTGTATTGGTTTTAAGTCATCAGTTATTGTATCACCAACTTTACAATCACTTACATGCTTTATACCTGCAGTAATGAATCCAATTTCTCCAGAATTTATTCGATCTACATATTTTATTTTGGGTGTAAAAAAACCACAACTTTCGACATTATAAGAAGCATTAGTCCCCATCATTCTCAATTTCATTCCTTTGGACAATATTCCAGATTTTACTCTCACTAGTATAATCACACCAAGGTAAGCGTCGTACCAACTATCTATCAACATTGCCACTAGCTTTTCTTCACTTGTAATAATTGGACTGGGAAGTTTTTTAACAATTGCTTCAAGCAATTCTTTAACTCCCTCACCTGTTTTTGCAGAAACTGAAATTGCTTCTGAGGAATCAATACCAATAACCTCTTCGATTTGCTCTCGTATTTTAATTGGGTCTGATGAAGGAAGGTCTATTTTGTTAAGTACTGGTATAATTTCATGATTATTATCAATTGCCTGATAAACATTTGCCAATGTCTGAGCTTCGACCCCTTGAGATGCATCAACAACTAAAAGTGAACCTTCACATGATGATAGAGATCTGCTTACTTCATATGAAAAATCAACATGTCCAGGAGTATCCATAAGATTAAAATTATAAACTTTGCCGTCAATTGCTTTATAATTTAAATATACTGTTTGAGCTTTAATTGTAATACCTCTTTCCCTTTCAATATCCATAGAATCTAAAACCTGATCTTTCATCTCTCGTTCTGATAATCCTCCGCATATCTGGATAATTCTATCAGCTAATGTTGATTTTCCATGGTCTATATGAGCTATGATTGAAAAGTTTCTTATTGGGACAATACTCATAATCAGCGTAGTTTTGCATTAAATTTATTTTTGACCTTTTCAATAATTTTATCAGATAGGTCATTTATTTCTTGATCCTTAAGAGTTTTATAATCAGATTGAATTTTCACTTCAAGCGCTATAGCCTTATGAGTTGATTTAATATTTTCTCCCTCATAACTATCAAATATTGTTACACTTTTGATAAGGTCTTTATCAAGATCCCTGATTGTTGAAACTAAATCTAATGAAAAAATATCTTTTTCTATTATAAAAGAAAAATCTCTTATAGATGACTGAAATGATGAGACTTTTATTTCTTTTTTTGATGTAATTTTTTCTTTATAGAATTTCATCATCTTGGTTAAATTTATCTCTAACGCAAAAGTTTGAGTATTTATTGAAAGATTTTCCAGAACTTCCGGATGAATTTCCCCAAAAAAACCTAATGTTTGATTTCCTAATTGTAAAGATCCGCTTTTTCCAGGGTGATAGTATGGCCTAGATTTTTTAGTTAAACTAAATTTATTAATGTCAAAACCTAAAATTTTTAGAATACAATCTAAGTCAGCTTTGATATCAAAAAGATCGAATAACTTGTCTTTTTCAATCCAATTTTTCTCGAAGGAATTTCCTGACCTTATAACAGTAATATATTCTTCTTGATCACCAGGTTTAACCCCATTAAAAATAGGGCCTAATTCGAATAAAGAAATATTCTTAATATTTTTTTTATTATTTTTTTTTATAACTAATAATAAATTACCAATTAAATTTGACCTTAGACAGGATAAATCTGAACTTATCGGATTTTGGATCTTTATAGTTTGTTCTTCACTCGCAAGAAGGTTTTCAATATCTTCATTCGTAAATGACCAAGAAATAATCTCTGCAATATTTCTACTAACTAATAGAGTTTTTATTTTTTTTCTAACTCTTTGAATTTCATTAGTTTTTGATTTAGTAATTTTATTAATTGACATTTCACAACTCGGAATTTTTTCATATCCATATAACCTTGCAACCTCTTCAACTAAATCTTCTTTGATCATTAAATCAGGCCTCCACGAGGGTGGACTTACGATTATATAATCTTTTTTTTTTGTTAATTCACATCCAATCGCCTCCAACTTTTTCTCTATGAAATCATCCGGTATTTTAATTCCTAAAATCTTCTCAAAAAAACTTGAAAATATCTTAATTGTATTAACAACAGGAACTTTATTACTATCGCTAACAATGGTTCCAACATCTCCACCACAAAAATCTAATATCATTCTTGTTGCCATTTCTATACCAATAAATGTAGATTTTGGATCAATTCCTCTTTCAAATCTATACCTAGCATCACTTATGATATTCAGATTCCTTCCTGTAAAAGCAATCGAATCTGGTAAAAAATATGCTGATTCCAGAAGAACATTTTTTGTATCTTTATCACATGCAGTATCTTTACCACCCAATACCCCAGCCAAACTTATAATCTTTGAATCATCACAAATTACAACCATTCCATCGTCTAATATGTATTCGACATCATCTAAACCAATAAACTTCTCTCCTTTTTTAGAATGTCTTATTGTGATATCTCCTTTAATCTTATCAAAATCAAATACATGAAGCGGTCTACAATAATCAATTGTAATATAATTTGTAATATCAACTAAGGTCGAAATAACTTTTAAATCTGAAAAATTGAATCTTTTTATAATTTTTTCTGATGATTGAGAATTTTTTACACCTTTTATTTGCCTTAATGAAAATTGAGGACAGTCCGTATTCTTTAATGTGTTATTTATTTTTATTTCTGTTTTGAAGCTAGAATCAATTTTTGGAAAATCAATATTTTTAAGTGTTCCAAAACCTGATGCACTTAGGTCTCTTGCAATACCATAAACTGATGCACAATCTACTCTATTGGGTGTTATAGCAATTTCTATAGAGACCTCATCTTCGCTAATATAATCTGAAAAACTATTACCTACTTCATATTCTTCGGTGAGCTCAATAATTCCCTCAGAGGATTCAGAAAGTCCTAATTCTTCCTCAGAGCAAAGCATCCCACAAGATTCAACACCCCTAATTTTATTTTTCTTTATAATGAATTGATCTTTATCTCCTGCCTTTATTACAGTTCCCTCACATGCTAAAACACTAATTAAATTTTTTTTTGCATTCTTAGCACCACACACTATGTGAAGTTTTTCATCTCCATCAAAAACTTCACAAATTTTTAATTTGTCTGCATCTGGGTGTGGAAAAATATCATTAATTCTTGCTACTACAAAACCTCTAAATTTTTCTTTTGGATCAGAAAAACTCTCAACTTCCAAACCTATTCGTGTAAGTTGTTCACAAAGTTCATCAATTGATGAATCAAATTCCAAATAATCTCTAAGCCAACCTAAAGTAAACTTCATATTATCGCCAACTTAAATCTGTTGTTTCAAAAAATGAAAAACCATAATGTCTTAACCATCTTAGATCGCTTTCAAAAAAATTTCTCAGATCTGGCATACCATATTTAAGCATTGCCAATCTCTCTATTCCCATTCCAAAAGCAAATCCATTAGTATTCATATTTTTCTCACCTAAGGACATTTTAAAAACATTTGGATGAACCATTCCACATCCTAAAATTTCCATCCAGCTGTCTCCTTCGCCCAAATGAATTTTTCCTGATTCAACTTTACAATTAATGTCAACCTCTGCAGAAGGTTCTGTAAAAGGAAAATATGATGGTCTAAATCTTAGATTTATATCATCGTTGTTAAAAAAGATTTTACAGAATTTTTCTAAAAACCATTTTAGATTTGCAAAAGTGACTCCTTCCTCAACTACTAATCCCTCGACCTGATGAAACATTGGAGTATGAGTAATATCCGAATCACATCTATATGTTCTTCCTGGCGCAAAAATTCTTAGAGGCAAAGTTTTATTCATTAAAGTTCTTATTTGTACAGGTGATGTATGTGTTCTCAGAACCAAACCTTCATTTTTTTCACCAACATAAAAAGTATCATGCATTTGTCTTGCGGGGTGATTTTTTGGAATATTTAAAGCAGTAAAATTGTGAAAATCATCTTCTACATCTGGACCCTCCTCATAACTAAGGCCCATGGACCCGAGTATGGAAACAATTTCATTGGTAGTTTGTGTAATAGGATGAATTTTTGCTTCAATAAAACTTGAGCTTCTTGGAGGAAGTGAAATATCTATAGATTCTTTTTTAAGTTGCTCTGATATTTCTTGCTTTCTTATCCTAACTTTTTTTAATTCAACATTTTTAAAAAAGGTTGATTTGAATTCATTTAATTCTTTTCCAATTTTCCTTTTTTTTTCATCATTAAGTTTTGAAATTTTCTTTAATTCTTGACTAACAATACCATTTTTTCCAAAATATTTTATTCTGATATTTTCAAGTAATTCAATTGAATTAGATGAGTCTATTTCAACCATTGCTGATTGAATTAATTGATCATAATTTTCCATTGTTAAAAATTGCTAGCCTGCTTTTACTTTAGCTACAATCTCTTTGAACGAATCTGGTTCTCGAGCAGCTAGATCAGCAAGAACTTTTCTGTTAAAAGTGAGATTTATTTTCTTTAATCCATTTATAAAAATTGAATATTTTATACCATGAAGCCTGCAGCCGGCATTGATTCTTTGAATCCAAAGGCTCCTGAATTGCCGCTTTTTAACTTTTCTATCTCTATAAGCATATTGTGCCGCCTTTTCAACAGCTTGATTGGCTGCTTTAAAGGTATTTTTTCTTCTTCCATAATAACCTTTTGCTTTTCTAACAACCTTTTTATGTCTTGTTCTTGTTATTGTTCCAGCTTTTACTCTCGACATACAACCCTCATCAGATCTTTACATTCATATATTTTTTCACAATTTTAGAATCTTGCTTTGACATTATAATAGGACCCTTAGCCGATCTCTTCATTTTTTTTGATCTTTTTGAAAGATTGTGGCGCTTTCCACTAGAAAACATTATTACTTTTCCAGTTGATGTAACTCTGAATCTTTTTTTAGTTCCACTTTTTGTTTTAATTTTAGGCATAGCAATAGTTCTAATAATTTTCTTAATTTATATATTTTTTTTTTACCAAAGCAAGGAGCTTTTAAATTTAAAAACTATCTTGGTGCAACCACCATTATCATATGTTTACCCTCTAAAGTTGGCACTTGTTCAATTTTAGCAAGTGGTTCAATTTCACTTTCCAGCTTTTTGAGAACATCCATTCCCCTCTGGTGGTAAGCCATTTCTCTTCCTTTAAATCTGAGAGTTATTTTTACCTTGTCACCCTCACTAAGAAACCTTTGAATAGATTTTAACTTAACACCATAGTCATGATCTTCGATACCTGGTCTAAGCTTGACTTCTTTTACTTCAAAAGTTTTTTGTTTCTTTTTTGCCTCTGCCTGTTTTTTTTGAATTTGATATCTATATTTGCCATAATCAATTATCTTACAAACTGGTGGAGAGGCATTAGGTGATACCTCAACTAAATCCAAGCCTTCGTCAAATGCCATTTTAAGTGCTCTATTGGTTTCCAACACACCCAACATTTCACCTTTTTCTGAAATAACCCTTACTGACTTTGCAGATATTCTGTCGTTTATTGCGGGTCCTTTTTTTGAACCAAAAGAACTTTTGGTCATAATCTATTTTGTTGCATATTTTCTAAGTTTCCTTTCTAAAAAGCATTTTTTTTAAAATTACCCATAATTTATCTAATTCTGCAAGAATTTTTTATTTTTTTTATAAATTCTTCAATCTTTAATGAAGTTTGTTGTTTTTTTCCCAACTCTCTTAACATGACAGATTTTTGTTCTATTTCTTTATCCCCCACTACTGCTAAAAAAGGAATTTTTTCTAAAGATAGTTCACGAATCTTATAATTTAATTTTTCGTTTCTTAAATCAACCTTGCATCTTATTCGTTCTTGAAGAAGTTTTTGCTCCAATTCAATTACAAAATCTTTACAATTATCATTTATTGATGCAATAGCGACCTGAATTGGGCTTAACCAGTTAGGGAATTTACCAGAATAATTCTCTATTAAAATACCAATAAATCTCTCGAAAGAACCCAAAACTGCTCGGTGTAACATCACAGGACGATATTTATTTCCATCCTCTCCAATATAATTTGCATCAAGCCTTTCTGGTAAAACAAAATCAACTTGTAAGGTTCCACATTGCCACTCTCTTCCAATTGCATCTCTTAGAATAAATTCGAGCTTGGGTCCATAAAAAGCTCCATCTCCTGGATTGAGTTCATATTCATATCCAGCTGATTTTATTGCAGCGATTAAAGCGTTTTCTGATTGATCCCAAACTTCATCATCTCCAGCTCTATTCTCTGGTCTATCCGAAAACCTAATTATAATATCTTCAAAACCAAAATCTTGGTATACATCCATTAACAAACTGCAAAATTCTTTTGTTTCTGATGTTATTTGATTTTTACTACAAAATATATGAGCATCATCTTGTGTAAATGCTCTTGCTCGCATAAGCCCGTGCAATGCCCCAGATGGTTCATTTCTGTGGCAAGATCCAAATTCTGCCATTCTTACAGGTAATTCTTTATAGCTTTTAATGCCTTGTTTAAAAATTTGGACATGGCAGGGACAATTCATTGGTTTGATTGCTAAGACTTTGTCCTCCGTTTCAGATACAAACATTTGTTCTCTAAACTTTTCCCAATGTCCTGACACCTTCCACAATGAACTATCTACCAACTGAGGTGTGTTTACTTCTTCATATCCAGAATTTTCCAGTTTTTCTCTCATGTATTCTTGTATAATTCTATAAAGTGTCCAACCCTTATGATGCCAAAAAACAGAACCAGGTGCATCATCCTGAAAGTGAAAGAGGTTTAATTCTTTACCTATTTTTCTATGATCTCTCTTTTCAGATTCCTCTATCATTTCAAGATACTGTTTAAGGTCTTTATCATTTTTCCAAGCAGTACCATATATTCTTTGTAACATTTCATTTTTTGAGTTACCTTTCCAATATGCTCCGGAAATTTTTGTTAATTTAAATACACCAACCTTTTTTAAATCAGGTAGATGCGGCCCTTTACATAAATCGACAAAGTCAGAATTTTCTTGTTTATAAATTTGAAAATCATTATCTTGATCTGCTTCCTGGATAATTTTTATTTTGTAATCCTCTTTTCTTTCATAGAACAAATCTATTGCTTCTTTCTTAGATGTAATTATTTTTTTTATTTTTGCTCCACTTTCAAGTATCTTTCTCATCTCTTTTTCTATCAATGGCAAATCATCTGCTGAAATTGGCTTTTCAAAAAGAATATCATAATAGAAACCATCTTTTATTGTTGGGCCAATTGCTAACTTAGATTTTGGAAATAAGTTTTTTACTGCGCGAGCTAAAACTTGTGCTGTGAGGGTATGCCTCATTATATCAATCCCCTCATCGTCTTTAAGAGTAATTATCGAAATTGATGCATCACTGAGGATTTCGTCACAAAGATCTTTTTGCTCACCATTAACTGAAACTGCAATAGCTTCCTTTGAGAGAGATTTTGAAATATCCTCTGCAACCTCAAAACCTGTGATACCTTTTTTAAATTCCTTTGTTCTCCCATCGGGAAAGCTTATCATAACCATTGTTTTAATTAAATTATATGAATTATTATGTCAATAAACATTAATTACTAATCACCTTTTTAAATTCTCTAAAAATTTGGTCTAAAAAAATATTCTTATCATTTTTATAATTTAATATAAAAGTTTTCTTTCCTATTTGTCTGCACAAATTAGGGTTTGAATTATTTGTAAAAAAAACTAAAGTAGGTTTATTTCCTCTTGAGATAATATGCATTGGGCCAGTATCATTTCCAAAAGAAATCGTTGATTCTTTCGATAAATTTGCAATTTGAAAAAAATCAGTTTTTTTACAAAAATTTTTCAACATTGGGAATTTTTTTTCAAGATTTCTGCAAACTATTTCGTCATCATCAGATCCAATTAAAATTGGCGTAACAGAATTTTTCAATAATATTTTTATAATCTCACAGTATATCTCTGCAGGTATTCTCTTATCCATTCTTTTTCTGGAACCACCAGGAACAACTAATGAAAATTTTTTTTCAATATTTGGTAACTTTTTAGAATTAAAAAGCCAACTTAAATTTGGATTATTCTCAAATTTGATTCTTGATTTTTTGAGTTGTTCCGCTTGTCTTGGAATAGTATGCATTGCGTCTCTATTTTCATTATTATGTTTCTTATTTGCAAATTTTCCTATTCCATTAATTTCAACATATTTTTTATCAAATATTTTGAGGTAATATGATGATCTTCTAGATGTTTGCAGATCAAAAACTTTTTCAATTGAATTAACATCTAACTTCCTTTTTATTCTAAAAATATCAAATGAATATATTATAGATCTTTTTATAGTAATTATTTGATCAAACCATTTAGATTTTTGAAAAAATAATTCATATGGTTTTTCGGTTAACAACAAAATTTTTTTTTTTTTGAATTTCTTTATTATCGAATAGATGGCATTCAACGATAAAATAATGTCACCAAGTCCACCAAACTTAATTATTAATATTTTCTTTTCTTGCAATTAATTCCTCATAAACCTCGATAGTTTTTTTAAGCATTAGATTTAAATCAAACTTTTGAATAACTCTTTTTCTTGCATTCTTCCCGATTTGATCTTTGTTTTCTTGTTTGAGTCCCAATACATAAATAATTTTTTCTCCTAATAATTTCGAATTATTTGGTTCGACTAACCAACCGGTAATATTATTTTCTATAATCTCTCTAGAACCTCCGTGATTTGAGGAAATTATTGGTTTACCCATTGCAGATGCCTCGGCAGAAATCCTTCCAAAAGCTTCAGGTTCTGTAGAGGTTGATAGGATAATGTCTGCAGTTGAATAAACGGCGGGCATATCATTTAAGTTTCCACAAAAAAATACTTTATTTTCTAGCTTTAATTTTTTAATCTTACTTTTTAGTTTTTTTGTGTAATTTTTTTTACCATCTTCAGAGCCAACAAAAACTATCATAAAATTTAATTCCGGTTTCTTGGTATTAATGTAATCTATGGCATCGATTGCAACATTGTGACCTTTCCAGCCTGTGATTCTAGCTGGGAGAATAATAATGTGTGTATTTTCAGGAATTGATAAACTAGAAAGAAAATTTTCTTTTCTAATTTCCGATACTGAAGATAGGTTAAAATAATTTGAATCAATGCCTCTATTAATTTGAACTAATTTATTTTTACTTTCAGGAAAAAAATGCCTTACATGACCATCTATAAATTTTGATATCGTAATAACGGAATCTCCATTAGTCATTACTTTATTATATGATCTTTTTAAAAAAAATTTACTGCCACTATAAGTTCCATGGTAAGTTGTTACTAAAGGAATATTCTTCCTTTTAATCAATCCAGAAAAACAAAAAGCTGGCCATCGACTCCTAATATGAATCAAATCTGGCTTGATTTGATCGATCAATCTTTTAAATTTTATTCTATTTATCATGAAATTAAACAACCCTTTCTTGTCTAATTTCATTTTGTAATGATCAACTCCTTTATACTTATACTTTTCAGCCATCTCTCCTCCAGATGAGAGAATTAATGATTTAAAACCTCTTTCTGAGAGCTCTCTAGCAACATCCAAAGTACCTCTTTCAACGCCGCCGTTAATTTTTTTTAGAGAGGGAACTATTTGTAAAATCTTTTTCATTTTCTTGTAACTCAAACAAGTGCTGTAATCCTAATTTATAATTTCTGAATTTAGGTGTCCAATTTAATATTTTTTTTATCTTATTATTATTAACTCTCTTATTATCTTTATAAAAACTTTTGACCTTTTTATCTATTTCTTGGTCATCAAAATTTATTGTCTTTACATTATCAATTCCACAAAGTTTTGCCGCATAACTAACAATTTTGGCTGATTCAGTAGGCAAATCATCTGTTAAATTAAAAACTTCGCCAGGTGTTTGCATTTTTGTACTTTGTATTATTGCATCAGCAATGTCTTCAACAAAAACCCTAGAAAAATAATGTCCTTTCTTATTAATTTTAACAATTGAGCCTTTTTCAAATTTTTCAAAAACTGATCTTCCTGGGCCATAAATACCAGGTAACCTAAAAATATGAATAGGAACTTTATATTTTTTAAATAACTCTAAGTGTTGGGACTCAGAGAGAAGTCTTCGCCTACCTCTATTTGTTTTAGGTTTTGGTTGAGATTGTTCATCAACCCAATCACCTGAATGGTCACCATAAACACTTGTAGAAGAAAAGTACCCATACCAAATTAATGATTTATTAATTGAAATAATATTTTCTTTGAAATTTTTAATAGTTAAATCACCACTTTCTTTTGGAGGAATTGAATTCAAAATATGAGTGGCGTTTTTAAAATATTTCTTTTTATCATTTACAATATCTCTGAATAATAACCTCTTAATATTAAATTTACAGTCAAAGTTTTCAGGCTTGATAAAATTATTATGTGTACAAATTATCTCAGCGTTCTGAGGTAAAAGTGGAATAATATATTTAGTACAATAACCTGCCCCAAAAAAAATTATTTTCATTATAAATCACTAACAATCATATTTCTTATCCAATCAAAAGAGGGATGATTTGAAAGCTCTTTGTGCCATAACATTTTAGTTTGTCTTTTTTCTAAATCTATTGGTAAATCAGAAATAGAAAAACCATAATTTTTTGACATTCTTTTTGCAGTTTCTGATGGTAAAGTTAAAACTAGATCTGAATTTGCTAAAATTGATGGCGCTAGGGTAATTAGATCAATTCTTACAAAAATATTTCTCTCAAGATTTAATTGACTCAAAGATCGATCAATTGGCGCTACGGGGGCATCAACTGGAGCTACTCTTAAATGTTTTATAGAAAGATATTGTTTAATAGAGAGTTTTTTTTCATTCGCAAATTTATGTGATTGATTCATCATGCATACATAGTTTTCATTAAATAAATTTATAGATCCAAATCGGCTAGGTACCATTTCAAATCTCCCTATCGCAAAGTCTATATTATTACTATCAAGCAATCTTATTGCCTCTGAACCTTGCTCTGACCTTATTCTAAGAGAGGAACCTGGTGAATTGCTCTCTATGAAACTAACTAGATTAGGTAGAATTAATGGAGCAACATCATCAGAAATTGAAATTCTGAAAAGTGTATTTGTTTTTTTTGGATCGAAATTTATTGATGATAATGATAACTCTAATTCATTTAGTGCTCTTCTGATAGGTGTTTCCAATTCGATTGCTCTCGGAGTGGGTCTCATTCCTTTAGGACCTCTTATAAACAAATCATCTTTTACTAGATATCTTAATCTATTCAATGCATTACTCATTGCTGGTTGAGTAATTCCAATTTTCTTACTTGCTTTTGTAACATTCTTTTCTTCATAAAGAGTTCTAAAAACAACTAAAAGATTTAAATCAAAATTTTTTATATTCATAATATGAATTATAAAAAAATAAGATTATAATTTAAAGAAATTTCTTATATTATTATTATTCATTATCATTTTAAATTAATAAAAAAATGTAGATGTGTTTTTAATTTTTCTATTCGCTTTAATTCAGGGTTTTACTGAATTCCTCCCAGTTAGTTCTCAAGGTCACTTGATACTTTTCAACCAGTTTTTCGATATAAGTTATTTGTCGAGCTTAACTATTTTAGAAGCAAATATAATCGCACACTCTGGCTCACTTTTAGCTATATTAATTTATTACTATCAAATTATAAAAAATTTATTATTATCAGTTAAAAATATTCTAAGACCAGACATTGAAAGACATGCAAGCCTGCTAATTTTTTTATTTGTATCATCAATTCCAGTTATTATTGTTGGTTATTTTTTTGGTAAATATTTTGATTACGATAATGAAAGAATACTTTTAATTATAGGTGTCACAAGCGTCGTATTCGGTTTTATACTTTTGATCTTGGATAAATATTGTCTATTAGTCAAAAGTTTTGACGCTATGAATATCAAATCATCTTTATTTATCGGATCAATTCAATGCCTAGCATTAATTCCTGGCGTAAGTAGGTCTGGTTCAGTTCTAACTGCCATGAGGCTAAATGGTTATAATAGGGATTTTTGTATTCTTTACTCTAATTTGTTGAGTATTCCTGTGCTTATAGGTGCAATTACCTTCCTGCTTTTAGATGATGCCAAGCCATTTTATATTGATAATTTACTAAACTTTGGAGCGATAATGATTTTCTTGCTTAGTTTTATTTTTTCAATAATTTTTATTCATTTTTTAGTTTATTGGGTTAGAAAATCTTCGTTATTTATTTTCATGCTTTACAGGTTAATTTTTGGAACTTCTTTAATAATCATGTTTTATTTGGGCTAAAGGTAATTCTTAACTATTGTCTCTAAAGATGAGGGGGTTTTAACAAAATCAGTTAAATTCCTCAGTCCTTTATTAGAAACACTGTCAAACATCAGCAATCTTACTTGGTCTTGAGTTAAGGGTTTATTTGGCAAAAATTCAAGAAAAAAGGCTAATATTTTTGCAAAGAAAAAAGGTATTGGAAAATAAATTCTTTTTCTTTTTTTATGACTCAAAATAATATCAAAAATTTGATCAAATGACTTTATGAAAGGACCAGTAAGATCATATGTCTTATTTTTTTTGGTTGATATACAAATCAAAAAATGAATTAAATCACCCACATAAATTGGTTGAAACATTACTTTTTTTTTGAAATCAATATTTGGTATATTCGTTTTTGATAAAGTGATTTTTGGTGTACCTATTAAAGGTAACACAGGGCTAAATTTAGACATTTTAGAAAAAAAATTAGTAAAATTATCCCCTCTACCAAAAACAACACCAGGTCTTACTATAACCGTGTTTGGAAAAATTTCTCTAACCTTCAATTCGCCAGCATACTTAGATTTAGCATAATCGGAATCTTTTATTTTATTTACATTTAATGCAGACACATGAATGAAATTTCTGACTTTATTCTCTTTCACTCCTTTGGCGATCATTTGGGGTATTTGGGTATGTACAAAATGAAATTTTGAATTCTTACTCTCAGCTAATATACCTACCAAGTTAAAAACTATATCACAGCCTTTTATAAGACTATTTATATTTTCTTGATTATATGAATCAACTGTTTCAAAGTTGACCTGACCAGGATCGTTTGCAAAAAAAAAGTTTTTTGATTTTTTAAAGCCTCTAGTTACAATGTGGATTTGACAAGCCTCTTCACATAGCCTTGCTATAAGATGAGAGCCTATAAAACCGCTTCCACCAAAAATGACGATTTTCTTACCACTTAAGCTAGAATTCATATATTATTTTTTCTAATTTTATTGTATCTTAAATATTAAGTAATATCATAATTAAGATTGTTCAAGAAATGAAAACTTATAAATTTGGTGAAACTAAAGTTTATTTGCATAAAAATGATCTGCCTAGTTCATTAAAATTTCCAAATGAAATTGCAATAGACACAGAAACAACGGGCCTTAATCTTGTCAGAGATAGATTATGCCTGATCCAGATTGCTTTTTCTAAAAATGAGTCCCATTTAGTAAAATTTGACAATTCTTTTTTTAAGAAAAGAAAAACTCCAAAGAATCTAGTTGCATTGCTTAGTGATAAGAAAATTAAAAAAATTTTTCACTATGCCAGATTTGATGTTGCAATTATCAGAAAATCTTTTGGGTTCTATTGTGAAAATTTATTCTGTACAAAAATAGCTTCTAAGCTCGTAAGAACCTATACCGACAAACATGGACTAAAAGATTTATGCAAAGAAATTCTGGGTGTTGATCTCAACAAAGCTCAACAGTCGAGTGATTGGTCGTCTGAAGAATTATCAGATCAACAAATAAAATATGCTTCATACGATGTGATTTTTTTATTTAAATTAAAAGAAATATTAAATTTAATGCTTATTCGAGAGGATAGACAACAACTATCCCAAATAATTTTTAGTTTTCTAAAAACAAGAATAGAGTTGGATTTTATGGGGTGGATAGATAGTGATATTTTTGCACATTAATTTTTTGTTATGGATTTAAAAGTTGGTAAAAATGTTCTTGATCTTGAAATAAAAGCTCTTGAACTACTTAAAAAAAATTTAAATGAGACATTTAAAAAAGTAGTGAATTTACTTTTTAAGACTAAAGGTAAAATCATTATTTCAGGAATTGGGAAAAGTGGCCACATTGCCTCAAAGATTGCTTCAACTCTCTCATCAGTTGGATCACCTTCATTTTTTATTCATCCATCTGAAGCAAACCATGGTGATCTTGGAATGATAAAGAGAGAGGACTGCGTTATTTTAATTTCTAATTCTGGAGAAACATTAGAATTAATTAATTTAATATTATATTGCAAAAAAAATAAAATCCCAATAATTGCTATCACAAGCGAGGGTGAAAGCACACTTTCCAAAAGCTCTAATTTCACAATATTAATACCAAAAAACATCGAGGCTTGCCCACTAGAACTAGCACCCACAAGTTCAACAACCTGTACCCTTGCTCTAGGTGATGCTTTGGCAGTTACATTATTAAAAAAAAGAGAATTTACCTCAAGGGATTTTTTAGAACTTCATCCTGGGGGTAAATTAGGAAAAATTCTTCAGACTGTAAGTGATGTTATGAAGAAAAAAAAGCTAATGCCCTTGATAAATGATCACCAAAAGGTGAGTGAGGCAATTTTGGAGATGACTTCAAAAGGACAAGGGTGTGTTGGAGTATTATCTAAAAAAAAGAAAAAACTTATTGGTATTGTTACTGATGGCGATTTAAGAAGACATATGTCTTCAAATCTTCTTGAAAAAAAAGTTACTGATATAATGACAAAAAATCCGAAAACATTATCACCTGAAACTTTGGTTTCAGAAGCCTTAAATCTAATGAATAAACAATCGATAACAAATTATTTTATAACTAAAGGGATGAAACCCTTAGGGATAATACACTTACATGATATTTTAAAATAAAATTTAACAAAAATGCGTTACTCATATTTCATAAAGTTGCTAAAGTACATTCTAATTAGCATTTCATTTGCCATTTTATTTTTGTTAGTTTTTAAGAGTATATCTTTTGATAAACAAACAGAAAGTCTGGTATCTTTTGAAAGTCAAGAATTTTCAGCTGCTCGACAAATTTTATCTAAACCTTTATTTATTGGTATTGATAAAAAAAAACAACCATTTAGGGTCTCTGCCAAAAAAGCAACTCGAATGAATACAAATCAAGATGTTTTCAATCTGGAGGAACCAGAAGGAGAAATAGAGACTAAATCAGATAAATTTTTTATGAAAGGCAATTTTGGAGTATTTAATAATAAAGATCAAATTCTTCAAATTCAAGGTGATGTGAAATTGAGAAATGAGAATTCCCTAAATTTCAATACCTCAGAAGCCAATTTTGATTTCAAAAACGAAATACTTTCTGGAAATAAAAAAATCGTAGGTAAAAAGGATAATTCAACAATTATTTCAGAGGGGTTCAAGATGATTAATAAAGAAAATAAAATCATTTTCACTGGTAAATCAAAATTAATACTCCCAGGTAATTAAATATTATGTTCTTAAAATTTTTTTTATTTTTGTTTTTATTTTTTTCTAATTGTTTATCACAACAAATTATTAACCAAAAACAAGGTGATCAACCAATCGAGATTTATGCTGAAAAGGGTATAGAATGGCATAAAAATGAAAAAAAATATTTAGCTATTGGTAATGCCAAAGCCACAAGTGGATCCATGTCATTGAAATCTGACACAATCGAGGCATTTTATACAGAAAAATCAGACTCAAATATGGATATAAAATTAGTTAAGGCAAAAAAAAATGTAGTAGTTGAGGATGAAAGTTTAATAATTACTGGGGGAAGATTAGCAGAATACAATTTAAAAAAAGATTATTTTTCAATTTTTGGAAAAGAAATCATATTAACTTCAGATCAAAACAAACTTTATTCAAATGAAAAGTTAGAATACTGGAGACAAAAAGGTATAGCCATAGCTACCGGAGATGCTATCGCTAAAAAAGGCAGCGAATTTACCATTAAAGCAGATAAACTTGTGTGGTATTTGAATGAATTAGAAAAAAAAATGAATGTGAAAAAAATATTTGGCTTTGCTAATGTTTCTATCAGCTCTCAAAATGAAGTAGCTTTTAGTGACAAAGCTCTTTATAATAGAGAGACAGGTATTTGTAAATTGTTTGGAAATGTTAAATTGCAAAAAGGTGAAAGTTTTTTAACGGGTGATTACGCTGAGGTTGATTTAAATCGTGGAATAAGTAAGTTACTTCCAGCACCCAACATCAAGAACTTTAATGAAAATAGAGTCAGAGCTTTAATTGATAAAAAAGAAAATCAGTAAAAATATGAGTCAAATCGATATTCCATTTGTTGCAGTTCATAATCAAGGCCTGGAAATAAAAAAAATAACTAAATCATATAATAACAAGCGAATTTTAGATAATGTATCTCTTAATCTTAATAGGGGTGAGTCGGTAGCATTATTGGGTCCGAATGGGGCTGGAAAAACAACCTTGTTTTACATTATGATGGGGTTAATTAAACCGGATAATGGGTCAATTTTCCTAGATAAAAATGATATTTCTGAACTCCCAATGTACAGAAGGTCAAAAATGGGACTTGGTTATTTGCCTCAAGAATCATCTATATTTAGAGGAATGAATGTAGAAGAAAATATTCTGGCTATACTACAAAAATCATCAAAATCTTCTGAAGAAAAATTAAAAAACTTAAATAGTCTTTTAGCAGAATTTGGAATAGAGCATATAAGATTCGCTCCATCGATGTCTTTATCAGGAGGAGAGAGAAGAAGACTTGAAATAGCTAGATGTCTTGCATCCAATCCAAATTTTGTTTTGCTTGATGAACCACTAGCAGGAATTGATCCAATAGCAATTCAAGATGTAAAAGATTTAATTCAAAATCTCAAAAATAGAAACATTGGCGTTATAATTACCGATCACAATGTTAAAAGCACATTAGAAATTGTTGACAGAGCATATATTATTTTCGAAGGAAAGGTTCTATTTGAGGGTAAGCCTAATGAGATTGTAAATAACAAAAATGTTAGGACATTCTACTTAGGACAAAACTTTTGAATCTAAGCGATAATATTTCGATTACAGGTAAACAAACAAAAGTAGGTTTATCATTATCAGAATATGTATCTAAAATACTCAAAACAACTCTAAAAAAGTACTTTAAGAAATTTATTAGTGCTAATGTTATTTTTTCAAAAGATAGATTTAATTTTAAATGTGAAATAAGTATTCATATAGAAGGATCTATATTTGTCAAAGGCAATGCTCTAAGTAATGATGCTTATGGGGCATTCAACATCTCCAATGAAAAAATAAAAAAAAGACTGAGAAGGTATCATCGAAAACTAACAGATCACAGATCAAAAAATTCTAAATCTATAAAATTTCTTCAAGCAAATGAATATATTATAAAAAATCCAGAAAAAAATAGTTATAATAATAATATTGATGAACCTGTGATAATATCAGAGTCAGAGGAAATTATAAAAACAATATCGGTAAGTGAAGCCATTATGTTAATGAATCTTAATGATCAAAATGCTATATTCTTTAAAAATACCCAGTCGAAAAGACTAAATATTTTATTTAGAAGATCAGATGGTAATATAGGCTGGTTAGACCCCAAGAAAAAGATATGAAGCTCAACGAATTTATTTCATTAGGATCAATTTATGTGGATGTAGATGCTGATAGTGTAAAGAATGTTTTCAAAAAAATATCAATCTTTTTTTCGAAAAGAGATAAACAAAAAGCAATGACTATAAACGAAAAGCTGAATGAGAGAGAAAGATTAGGTTCCACTGGTGTTGGAAATGGGATTGCTATTCCTCACACAAAAATACCAGGTTTAAAAAAAACTCAAGTCATTTGCTTAAAATTGATTTCAGCAGTGGATTTTTCAGCATCAGATAAAAAAGGTGTTGATATTGTCTTTTCAATTATTGCACCAGAGAATTCTCAGTCAGAGCATCTGTTAATTTTATCATCGATATCTAATTTCTTGAAAAACAAGAACTATGTAAATAAACTTAGAGAGCTTAAGGAACCTCAAAAAATTCTCACATTATTTTCTAAAGTTTAATGCAGACTAATATATCTTAAACCTGATTGCATAATTGCTGCAATAGCAGCTTCCTTACTGTCAAATGCAGCAAGTTGAGTGCCATCGGATCCATAAACTGAAAATACATCTGTACTGTAATTGTTTTCCTCATGAATTTCCTTTTTCACAAAGGCATAACTTGAGGATTCGTTATCACTGAATAGATTTTCTGATGAATTGTCTTTATCTATTGGATTTACCATTTTCAAAACTTATTAATTTATCTTTAATTTTATTCCTATTGTCTTTTATTTCAATCTTTTTTGATTCCTCACTATTAATAGGTTGTGATAAATCAACAAAAAGCAATCCATTTTCCATAGATGCTTCCTCAACAACTATTCCCTCAGCTAAAATAAAATTTCTTTGAAATTGTCTAGTTGCGATTCCTCTATGAATGTATATTTTATCACCATCCTCATCAGACTTTGCTCCTCTGATTTGTAATTGGTTGCCCTCAAGGCTTATCTCTAAATCTTTTTTTTCAAAACCAGCAACTGCTATTGTTATTCTCAAAAGACTTGCTGAAAGTTGTTCTATGTTGTAAGGAGGATAAGAGTCGGAGGATAATTTTGAAATTCTATCTATTGTTCTTTCGAACTGTTCAAATCCTAAGAGAAATGGACTATTAAAAACTGACATTATACTTTACATCCTCGTTAAAAATGAGCGATCTATTAAGAACCTACAAAAAAGCATTCTTACTTATTATTTATATTAGATAAAAGAATTTTTCAACTAATTTTTTTGTGAAATTTTTGAGATCATAACATTTAAAGCTGTTGAAGAAAATGGTGGAGCTGGACGGGATCGAACCGACGACCTTCTGAATGCCATCCAGACGCTCTCCCAACTGAGCTACAGCCCCAAGCCTATTCTTAATCCTTTTCGATTTCGATAATTTCTTCAACTGGTTCATCATCGTCTGAATTCACATCTTCGATATCTTCTGTAACTTCAATTTCTTCAATTTTCATATCTTCAGCGTTACTTTCTTCTTCAACTTTTGCTACTTTTGGTGGACGCCCTCTTTTTGATACATTTGTTAATAAGGAGTTAACATCTGCTCCACAATTTGGACAAACGATGGGAAACTTCCCAAAATCAAAAAACAAGGTACTACACTGAGTACATTTTCTTTTTGCACCTTTATCAAAATCTTCCATTTTAAAATTCCCTTAATAGAATAAATAATTTATAAATTTAATATTAGAATGAAGAAAACTATTACTCTTAAATCATCTAAATGTAAATCCCTAAAAGGAATATTACATGTACCCTCAGACAAATCAATATCAATAAGAGCTTTATTAATTGGATCAATTTGTTTTGGTAATACCAAAATATTCAACTTGCTACAATCTGATGATGTAATGAATACTCTAAAATCATTAAGAAAACTTGGTATAAAAATAAAAAAACATAAAAATTTTTTTGAAGTCTATGGGAATGGTGGTTATTTTTGTGAACCGAAAAGTGATTTATATATGGGAAATTCAGGGACAGGATCCAGACTAATTTGTGGATTAATATGTAACAGAGGTATCAATGCAAAAATTACAGGAGATGTTTCTCTTTCTTCAAGGTCAATGATCAGAATAATCGAACCTTTATCAAAAATGAATGCAAAATTCAAACATAACAATGGGTTCCTCCCTATACTAATTGAAGACAATTATAATTCAACTATACCTATAAATTACGATTTAAAAGTAGGTTCAGCACAAATCAAAAGTGCAATTTTATTAGCTGGTCTCAATGTTAAGGGGACAATAAAAATTAAAGAGAACTATCCAAGTAGAAACCATACAGAAATTATGTTGAAGTTTTTAGATGTTAAAATAAAAAAATCTAAAAAAATAATTTCACTTGAATCCCCTAACTTTATAAAACCGAAGGATCTCCATATTCCTGGTGATTTTAGTTCTGCAGCATTTGTTATAGTTGCTACATTAATTACAAAACAAAGTAATGTATGTATTAAAGATGTGGGTTTAAATTATTTTAGAACCGGGTTGATAGATATTTTAAAAAAAATGAATGCAAAAATTTATATTGAAAACAAACGAAGTTTAAATGGAGAATTAATTGGTGACATAAAAATTAAAAGCTCAAAATTAAATTCAGTTATAGTTAGCCAGAGAATCTCTCCAAGGTTAATTGATGAATACCCTATTCTTTTTGTAGCAGCATCTTATGCCTCTGGAATTTCAAAATTTTATGGTTTAAGTGAATTAAAATTAAAAGAAAGTGACAGATTAAAAACAATGGCAGAGGCTTTGAAGAACGCTGGCGTTAGAATACTAGAAAATGAGGATTCCATAGAAATTCATGGTAAAGAAAATAATATTGGAGGAAATATTGTTCAAACAAGTTTTGACCATAGGATAGCTATGTCCATGTTGGTTTTTGGTTTGGGAAGCGAAAAATCTATTAAGATTGACGATATGAAAATGATAAATACATCTTTTCCAAACTTCAAAGAAATATTAGAAAAAATTGGAGCTAAAATTGAACACATTCATAAATAAAAAACCAGTAGTTGCAATTGACGGTACTGCAGGATCGGGAAAGGGTGAATTAGCCAAAAAGATAGCAAAAATTTTAGGGTTTGATCATTTAGATAGCGGAATATTATATAGAATCTATGCCTACGAATTCATTAAACAAGGTGGAACATTAAAAAACTTATGCTCAATTGAAATTGATTTAAATGCATTTTTGAAAAAAAAAAACTCAGCCTTAAATCTTAGAACAGAAAAAGTTTCAAAGATTGCATCTATGATAGCAAAAGAGAGTTTTGTTCGAGAAAAATTAATTTCTTTCCAGAGGGATTTTGCCAACTGCCCCCCCAGCGGAAAAGGTTCAGTAATTGATGGTAGAGATATAACAACAAAAATTACACCAAATGCTGAAATTAAGTTTTATTTAGATGCCAAAATAAATATAAGGGCAAAAAGACGCCAATTACAACTTGGGCTTGAGGATAAGGATTTTTCTAAAATTTTGAGTATGATGAGCAAAAGAGATAAACAAGATAAAAGTAGGGAAATTTCTCCATTAATAAAAGCTGAAGATAGTTTTTTCATTGATACTACAAATATTACAGAATTGGATGTCCTGAATTCAGCAATAAAGTATATCAAAGAAAAAACTGATTTCATTTAGTCATTGCATATGGTTTGAAAATTTTGTAAAGGTATCTCAGTTATTTTTAGGAAATTATATTGGAAGAAAATTTTAGTGAGTTATTAGAAAAAAGTCTTGTCGACTTTAAATATAAAGAAGGCCAGATAATTAAAGGTACAGTTATGGCTGTTAACAATGATACAGTGGTTGTTGATGTTGGCCTTAAATCAGAAGGAAGAATACCATTAAAAGAATTTCATTCCCCTGGAGAAGATCACAGTGTAAATATTGGAGATAAATACGATGTATACCTTGAAAAACTTGAAAATAAAGAAGGTGAGGCAATGCTTAGCCGAGAAAGAGCTAGAAAAGAAGAATCCTGGAGTAATTTAGAAAAACTTCAAGACGCAAAACAACAAATAACTGGAATTATTACTGGAAGAGTAAAAGGTGGTTATGCTGTAGATATTAGTGGTGCAGTAGCTTTTCTTCCTGGTAGTCAAGTTGATCTAAAACCAATTAAAGATATTTCACCTCTTCTCAACAAACCCCAACCAATGGTAATTCTAAAAATGGATAAGCTGAGAGGTAATATCGTAGTTTCAAGAAGAGCTTTACTTGAAGAATCAAGAAAAGCAGACAGAAGTAAGCTCTTATCAGATATAAATGAAGGAGATAAGTTAAAGGGAACTATTAAAAATATTACTGATTATGGAATTTTTGTTGATTTAGGAGGCTTAGATGGACTAATACATGTCACTGACCTATCTTGGGAAAGGGTGAATCATCCTTCAGAAAAATTCAATGTTGGAGAAGAAATAGAGGTTGTGGTAACCAAACATGACAAAGAAAATAATAGGATTAGTCTTGGGCTCAAACAACTTTCCGAGGATCCTTGGAAGAATGTAGAAAAAGAATATAAAGTTGGTTCTAAAATCAAATCTAAGATATCAAGTGTTGCAGACTATGGAGCTTTTGTTGAACTGGCCAAAGGTGTGGAGGGCTTAATCCATTCCTCAGAAATGAGTTGGGTAAATAAAAATGTAAATCCAAACTCATTGCTTAAACCTGGAGATGAGGTTGAAGTAATGATTCTTGAGATCGATAATATCAAGAGAAGAATTAGTCTTGGTAGGAAACAATGTATGGAAAATCCTTGGAAGATTTTTTCAGAAAAAAATAAAAAAGGAGATATTGCTGAGGGTAAAGTTAAAAATATAACAGATTTTGGTATTTTCGTTGAGCTATCAAATGACCTTGATGGTTTAATTCATTTATCAGATATATCATGGGATGACTCTGGTGAAGAAGAAATAAAGAAATTTAAAGTCGATGATTCTGTAAAATTTAAAATATTAGAAATCGACCTAGAAAAAGAAAGAGTTTCTTTAGGTATTAAGCAGCTAACAAAAGATAAATCTACTACCGATAAATTAGTTGGAAAAATTGTTACTGGAGTTATCGAAAAAATTGATAAAGATAAAATTGAAGTTGTGTTTAATGGAGAAAACAAGGGTTTCATTAAAAAAACTAATCTTGCAAAAACTAAATCAGAGCAAAATACAGAGAGATTTGCACTTAAAGAAAAGATTGATGCCAAAGTTACAAAAAAACCTAACAAAAATCAGTTATATGAATTATCAATAAAAGATTTAGAAATTCAGGAAGAAAAACAGGCTTTAAAAGAATATGGATCTTCATCTTCCGGAGCTAGTATTGGTGAAATAATCGGCGCTGCCCTGGAAGAGGATAAAAAGAAAAATAGTAAACCAGAAAATGAAAAAAAATGATTTTTTAAATCAGTATCTTTCCTCAAGAAAATCTCTAATTAAAAAAACTCTAATTGCTTTTTCATTTCTATTCATATTATCATTTATATTATTTAATAAAAAACATGATAGTCCTTTCGTAGGAAAAATTTATCTTGAAGGTATAATTAAAGATAAATTTGAGATTTTAGAAGAAATTGAAAACATTCAGAATAATGAAAATGCAAAAGGCTTGCTAATTATTGTAAATAGTCCTGGAGGGACTTTTGTAAGCAGCAAAGAGGTTTACAATGCTATTGAAGAAATAAGTAAAAAAATTCCTACTGCTGTATATATGAGGGAAATTGCAACATCAGGAGCATACTTAGCTGCCCTAGGAGCAAATAAAATATTTCTCAGTGAAGGTACAATAACTGGATCAATTGGTGTAATACTACAAACTGCTGATTTTACAAATCTTTTAGAAAAATTGGGTATAAATCCACTTGTTGTAAAAAGTGGTGATCTTAAGGCAGTTCCTAATCCAATTGAAAAAATTGATGAAAAAAAATTGAGTTACATCAATAAAATTATTTCTCAAATGCAGTCACAATTTCTAGAAACAGTAAAAAAAACAAGAAATATTAATGAACAAACAATTGAACTCATTTCTGATGGAAGAATTTTTACCGGTAATCAAGCTAAAAAATTAAATTTAGTTGACGAACTTGGGTTTGAGAATGATGCTTTAGATTGGATCAAGAATGAAGCAGGACTTGATAACAATGTAAAAGTTATTGACTTTGATAACGATAATAATATTTTTAGTACTATTAACTTAGATATTTTAAGAAAAAAGATAAATGGTTTTGATTTGAGCTTTAATAATGGAATCTTAGCCATCTGGGTACCAGGTCTATGAAAAAATCAGATATTCTTCTAGCTTTAGAAAAAAAGTTTGACTATCTCCCAAAAAGAGAAGTTGAAAGAACACTTGAAAAAATTTTACATAATTTAGTTTCTAATTTATCTCAAGGTAATAGAATAGAGATAAGAGATTTTGGAACATTTTCTACAAGACTAAGAAAAGCAAGAACCGGAAGGAATCCTTCCACTGGAGAAACAATTGAAATAAATGATAAGCATTTGGTTCATTTTATACCAGGAAAAAAATTAAAAAAGCTTATAAATGAAGAATAAAATTAAAAAAATTATCAGCTTCATTATTTTTTTTTTTTTCTGTTTTTTTTTGTGCTCTTCTCGATATCAAACAAGTACCTCATAAAAGTTAATTTTTTCCCACTACCATATATTTTAGAGACTCCCCTTTATCTTATTTTACTGATAGTTTTTTTTGTTGGAGTAATTTTAGGTTTTTTATTTAGTTATGTGAGAAAGTTTTTTTAAATGAATTTAAAAGATTATATATTTTGTGCCTTAGATTTTTCTGATCTTAATCAAACTATTGAATTTACTGACATAATAAAGAATGACATTGGTGGTATAAAGTTAGGTTTAGAATTTTTTGCAAGCAACGGGCCGGCTGGTGTTGAAAAATTGAAGAAATTCAAATTACCAATTTTTTTAGATTTAAAACTCCATGATATTCCAAATACTGTAACAAATACTGTAAAAAATATCTTAAAATTGCAGCCTGATTACTTGACTATTCATCTTAGTGGTGGAAGAAAAATGCTTGAAGAAGTAAACAAAATAAAAAAAAATACAAAAATAATTGGCGTATCTATGCTTACAAGTCTAGATAAAAAAGATCTTGAAGAAATAGGATTAGAATTAACAGAAAAAGAATATGTTAAAAATCTTGTAGCTTTAGGTATTGATGCTGGAGTTGATGGTGTCGTAACATCACCTTCAGAGGCAGAATTACTCAGAAAAGAATTTTCAAAAAAATTAATTTTGGTTACACCTGGAATAAGGTTGCCCAATACTGATCTAAACGACCAAAAGAGATCTCAATCACCAGGTTTAGCTATTAAATCTGGTTCTTCAATGCTCGTGATTGGCAGACCAATCACAAAATCTGCAAAACCAGTCAAAATAATTAAATTAATTATGAAAGATATAGAGGAAAAAATTGGAAGTTAAAATTAAAATTTGTGGTATTAATAATGAGAAGGTTGCAAAAGCATCAAAAGATGCTGATTTTGTTGGGTTTGTTTTTTATCAAAAATCACCAAGATTCGTTGATGCAATAAGAGCAAGAGAAATATCAAAAACAATTAGAAATAATCAAAAAAAAGTAGGACTTTTTGTAAATGCAGATATTAATGTCATGCAACACATAACTGAGTATGTTGGATTAGATATGATTCAACTTCATGGAAAAGAATCTATAGATGAAATAATCGAAATCAAACAAAGATTGAATATACCCATAATTAAAGCTATATCTGTTTCTGATAAAAATGATGTTAGATTATCAAAAAAATTTGAAAATTGTTGCGATATGATTCTATTTGATACAAAACCAAATACAAATGATCTACCAGGCGGAAGTGGAAAATCTTTTGATTGGAATCTATTAGAAAACTCTAAACCGAGTATAAAATGGATGCTTGCTGGAGGGATAGATATTAAAAATGTAAAAGATGCAATTTCAAAAACAAAAGCATCGATAATAGATGTCTCCTCAGGAGTTGAAAAAAAAAGAGGCATAAAATGCGAAAAAAAAATAAAGGAATTTATAAGGTATGTTAAAAAAAATTAGTTCATTTAATAAAAAAGTGAATTTTGAAAAATTTCCTGACAAATTTGGAAGATTTGGAAAGTTTGGAGGTCGTTTTGTAGCCGAGACACTTATGCCCTTATTATTGGAAGTTGAAAAAGAGTATAAAATAGCAAAAAAATCTAAAGAATTTAAAAAGAATCTTGACTATTATTTCAAAAATTATGTTGGTAGACCAAGTCCACTATATTTTGCAAGTAGAATTTCAGAAAGACTAAATAATGCTAAAATATACTTTAAACGCGACGAACTAAATCATACTGGTGCTCACAAAATTAATAATTGTATCGGGCAAATTCTTCTAGCAAAAAGAATGGGGAAAAAAAGAATCGTTGCTGAAACAGGAGCTGGACAACATGGACTTGCCACAGCAACAGTTTGTGCATTATTCAACCTTAAGTGTATTGTTTACATGGGTGAAACTGATATCAAAAGACAAGCGCCCAATGTTTTTAAAATGAAACTACTTGGTGCAGAAATAAGATCTGTCAAATCCGGAACTGCAACTCTCAAAGATGCAATGAATGAAGCTCTTAGAGACTGGGTATCTAATGTTAGTGATACTTTTTATGTAATTGGAACTGTCGCTGGGCCTCATCCATACCCTATGATGGTTAGAGATTTTCAATCAATTATTGGAATCGAAGCAAAAAAACAAATCCTTAAATCAGAAAAAAGAATGCCAGACTTATTGATCGCTTGCATAGGAGGAGGATCAAATGCACTAGGTTTATTTTATCCTTTTTTAAATTGTGAAAAAGTAAAAATAGTAGGCGTGGAAGCTGGTGGAAAGGGTATTAATACTGATAAACATGCCGCCTCTCTCTCAAAAGGAAAGCCGGGCTACCTTCATGGTAATCATACATATTTGTTACAAGATAAAGATGGGCAGATATTAGATGCCCACTCAATTTCTGCTGGGTTAGATTATCCTGGAATAGGTCCTGAACATTCCTGGTTAAAAGAAATAGGAAGAGTAAAATATGTAAATGCAACAGACAAAGAAGCATTGAATGCATTCAAACTATGCTGCAAATTAGAGGGTATAATTCCTGCATTGGAACCATCACATGCATTAGCCTATCTTTTAAAAAATGCAAAAAATTTTAATAAAAATGATTTAATTATTATGAATATGTGTGGAAGGGGTGACAAAGACATATATTCTATATCGAACTATCTTGGAGTAAATCTTTAATCCTATGATGCAAAATAGAATTGAAAAAAAGTTTTTTGATTTAGAGACTAAAAAAGAAAAAGCCCTTATATGTTTTGTAACATCAGGTGATCCAGATTTAAAAACATCCCAAAAAATCATAAACGCCTTGCCAAAATCAGGTGCAGATATAATAGAGATAGGAATGCCATTTTCCGACCCAATGGCTGATGGACCAACCATCCAAAGATCAAGCTTAAGAGCAATACAATCCGGAATAAATCTAAAAAAAACATTCAATATTGTAAAAGAGTTCAGGAAAAAAGATACTTCCACACCAATTATTTTGATGGGTTATTTCAATCCAATTTTTCAGTTTGGATTAACAAAATTCTTTTCAGAGGGATCAAAAAATGGAGTAGATGGATTAATAATTGTTGATTTACCTCCAGAAGAAGACAAACTAATAAATAATTATACAAAAAAATTTAATATTCATAACATCAGATTGCTCACCCCAACAACAAATAAAAAAAGAATTGGTACAATTTCAAAATCCTCAAAAGGGTTTTTGTATTATGTTTCGATAATGGGAATCACGGGTACAAAAAGACCAAGTATAAACTCTGTAAAAATGTCAGTGGGAAAAATAAAGAAGATCACAAATTTGCCCGTCATTGTTGGTTTTGGTATTAATAATCCAAGACAAGTTGCGCAAATGAATAGCTTTTCAGATGGTTGTGTGGTTGGGTCAGCAATTGTAAAAATAATAGAAGAAAATTTAGATACTAAAAACAAAGCAACTAAAATAACAAAAAAAATAAACGATTTTCTAAAAAAATTAAAAAAAAAATGTTAATTTAAACTTATGAATTGGATAACAAATTTTGTAAGACCAAAGCTCCAAGCATTTGTTGGAAAAAAAGAAGTTCCTGATAATCTCTGGGAGACCTGTCCTAAATGTTCTCAGATGCTTTTAAAGAAGGAGTTAGAGGCAAATTTATATGTTTGTAAACATTGTGATTACCATTTTAGAATAAGTGCAAAGAAAAGATTAGAATGCACATTTGGTAATAACTTTATGATAATGGATACTCCCAAAATAAAGCCAGATCCTTTAAAGTTTAAGGATAGTAAGAAATATACTGAGAGATTAAAAGAGGCTCAAAAAAAAAATAGTGTTCAAGATTCCGTTATTGTTGCATCAGGAACACTTGGTAAAAAAAAAATAGTTTCTGCTATTTTTGATTTTAATTTTATGGGTGGATCCATGGGAATGGCTGCAGGGGAAGCAATCATCACTGCATGTGAATTTTCAAGGAAAAACCACCTCCCACTTATAATATTTAGCTCATCCGGTGGAGCGAGAATGCAGGAAGGCATTTTATCATTAATGCAAATGCCAAGAACTGTGATCGCAGTCAATTCCCTTTCAAAAACAAATATTCCATTTATATCAGTTCTTACAGATCCAACCACTGGAGGGGTATCAGCATCTTTTGCAATGTTAGGAGACATAATTATTGCAGAGAAAGATGCAACTATAGGTTTTGCAGGAAGTAGAGTAATTGAGGAGACAATAAAAGAAAAACTTCCACAAAATTTTCAGAAATCTGAATACCTCATTGAAAAAGGAATGATTGATATTGTTATACATAGAAAAGATCTATCAAAAAAAATCCAGGATATATTAGATTTTCTAATTTGAAAATTTAAAGTGGATAAGTCAAAAAAAATTTTAAAGCGACTGGAATTACTTCATCCAAAAAAGATCGATCTTTCATTAAATCGCCTTAAGAAGCTTCTAAAAAAACTTGGAGATCCCCACATAAAGATTCCTCCAACAATTCATATTGCAGGAACGAATGGAAAAGGTTCTGTAACATCATTTTTAAGATCAATTTTCGAAAATGCTAAATATAATGTCCATACATATACTTCACCTCATTTAGTAAGATTCAATGAAAGGATTAGGTTAAACTCAAAAATAATAAAAAATAATTTATTAAGCTCTCTTCTAGAAGAATGTGAAGATTTAAACAATGGTGAGGAGATAACATTTTTTGAAATAACAACAGCTGCAGCCTTTTTAGCTTTTAGCAGAAATAAATCTGACCTTGTTTTAATTGAAACAGGTTTAGGTGGGCGATTTGATGCGACTAATGTTATAGAGAATCCATTATGTTGTATTTTTACACCAATATCTATGGATCATATGAATTTTTTAGGAACAACTTTAAAAAGTATAGCAAATGAAAAATTAGGTGTTATGAAGAAGAATTCTATCACGATATTGGCAAGACAAAAAAATTTAGTCAAAAAACTAATAAGAAAAGAGGCTCAAATGAAATCAAATCTAGTTTTTGAAGAGGGAAAAGATTGGAAGGTTACTAATATAAAAAAAAATTCTTTTATTTTTCAATTTAAAAATAAAGAATATGAATTTTCAAGACCCTCGCTATACGGTCATCATCAAATTGAGAATGCGTCGACAGCAATTGCTTCAGTTATGTCCCAAAAAAAATTTAAAATTCAAGAGAGATTAATTAATAAATCAATCAGAAATACAAGTTGGCCAGCCAGAATGCAAAATTTAAATTCAGGAAAACTCAAAAAAAAAATAGGCAATAATTTTGAAATTTGGCTTGATGGTGGACATAATATTCATGCATCGGAAATAATTTCTGAAATTTTAGATAATTGGAATGATGAATCTTTAATTCTTGTTTTAGGAATGGTTAAAGGAAAAGACCCTATAAATTTTTTAAAAAAATTAATTAATAAGTTGAACTTATTGATCATATTGCCGATCGATGACCATCAATACATACAACCTTATGAAATTAAAAATAATATATCTAAATTTTTTAAAAAAAAAATTGATGTTTACTGTTGTTTGAATGTAGATGAGGCAATCGAATTAATTAAAAAAAAGGTTTTTCGGGGAAAGGTTTTGATTTGTGGGTCTTTGTATCTTGCAGGCCAGACTCTTGAAAGTGATGGCTATAAGGTATTGTAAGTTCTAAATTTTTTCATTTATCCAATCAAGTAACTCTGGTTTTGGTAATAAACCAACTTTCATATCATTCAATTTTCCTTCCTTAAAGAATAATAATGTAGGTATACTTCTTATCGAATATTTCATAGCCAAATCTTGATTTTCGTCTAAATTAACTTTTGCTACAATTAACCTATCTTTTAATTCCATGGATAATTCCTCAAGAATAGGCGTTAACATCTTACAGGGGCCACACCACTCAGCCCAAAAATCAACTAAAACAGGAAGTTTTGATTTGCCGACTTCGTCATCAAAATTGTTTAAATTTAAATTCTTAATTTCACTCATAAATTGCCTCCATAAAAATTATCCAAATAATTTCTTTGATAATGTTGAATCAAATTTAACTGGATTTGGATTTTGTTCATTATAATAGTCATTTAGGAAATTTATGTAAATATTATATTGATCTAACTGTTCTTTTAATTGAAAGTCTGATCCTTTTTCCTCAATTTCTAAAGAAAGATTATCTGCTTCCTCCATAGCAGCAGGAAGAGTTGTAAACACTGATTTATCCAGAGAAGTAATTCTCTCGGAAATTTTTTTATGCAAATGAAAGAATACCTTTTTTGGTATTTGATCAGGAAAATTTCGGTAAATATGTTTTGCAGCAAAAAATCTTAATCTTTGATCATTAAACCTCTCTGCAAAATACCATTTCTTATCCCAAGGTTCATTATGAAAATCACCCATTACAATGGAATCTTTATAATTAAGATTTTTTGAATAAATAGTTTCTTCCTCAAATTTAATCTCCTGACTTTGATTATCTAAAAGATCCATTGATTCTTTTTCTAAAATTTTTTGTAAATTATTCAAAAATTTTTGTGAGTTTAATTGTTTACATTTAAGTTCAATTTCAGCACTAGAAAAGTTTGAATAAGGTTGCTTACTCATAGCATACGACTTATCTAAAATACTGGGTTGTTTATTTAATTTAATTTTTCTAAAAAAACTTTTATTTTTATATATTTCTCTCAAGTCTCCTTCTTCTAAATCAACTAGTTGGTTGGTATCATACTTAAGGTCAAAGCCAATGAATTGATTTTTGTATACAGGGTGTTTGATTAATTTTTTTACAAGATAAATCCTATGAGAACTAAACATATAATTATGTAAAGTAAATAAATCTGATTGATTAATTGACTCTTCAACATTCTTAGATTTAGAATTTTTAACAAAAATTCTAAATAGATCATTATTTTTTTTTGCTAGTAGCTCTAGTAACTGCATTGTAACTTCAACATCAGCAATTGCATCATGGGCGTTTTTTGAATCAAAGTAATTTGCTTTTGCTAAACTTTCTAATTTGAAAGTGAGTTTTCCCTCATCATTTCTCTCGACATTTACCGATGATTCCCTGAAGGCATGAATCATTGTTACAAAATTAAAAACATCCCCCCTATTATTTCCATTTGAGTTGGTAATGTAAGGAAATACAAAATTTTCCCATAAAGCTTGTCTAAGAAATTCTTCATCAAAATTAATAGAATTGAAACCAACAAAAAAAATTTTTTTATACTTCGAAATGAATTTCAAGATTTCTTGAATCATCTCATAAGAACTTTTTTTTTCATTCAATATATCAGATACCTTAAGCCTGTTTACTCTTAATGCGTTAATTGATGGAACCACATCTGGGTTTATTCTCGACCTTAAATTCAATTTATTTAATAATTTAAAATCATTATCATAGGAAATAAATCCTGCTTGAAGTATTTGATCAAATCTTGCTGATCTTCCTGTTGTTTCAAAATCATAAATTATATATGTCATTATAATTTTAGTTCGTTAATTTTTTTTAAATCTGATGTTGTACTAACATGAAACCACTGACTTTCATCTTCAATGCCATACAAAGCACCTTTATTAATTTGGTCAAAAAATACTTCCCGCATCGAAAATATTTCTTCATATTTTTTTATTATTTCTGGTTTTACTATTTGTAAACCGGTAAAAACAAAATCTTTTTCATTTTTATTATAAATAATTTCCATTATACCTTTTTTATATTTTTTTACATTAAAATCACCTTTACCAATATATCCAAAAAAATTTTGCTTTGACTTTAGACTTATAATTATATCCATTATATTGCTATCCCAATTTCTACAAATATTTTCTATGGGTGATAGTTTTTTTTTTTTCCAAAATATATCACTATTTATTAAAAGTTTAGGTTTATCAGCTTCTAAAAAAAGACCACTATGAAGTGCATTTCGAAACCCCCCACCAGTTTCTAGAATTCTTTCTTCAAAAATCACTTTTACTTTTGGTTTAAAATACTTAATTTCTTCAACTATCCTTTCGTGAAGATGGTGAACATTTACGACAATATTGGCAAAGTTAAGTCTTACCAATTCTTCAATAATGTAATGAATTAAACTCTTATTATTAATTTTTATTAAGGGCTTAGGAATTTTTTTAGTGAGTGGCAGCATTCTTTTCCCAAAACCAGCTGCAAAAACCATTGCTTCATTAATTTTATCCATTTTTTATTAAATCTAAGAGAAAACCATGCAATTCTGTAAATTCTTCTTTCTGAAGATTAGATATTAACATTTTTTTTACTCTTGGAATGTGCGAAAGATATTTTTTTTTTCCATCCCTTTTTGCTAATCTTGAAAAAATTCCTAGAACTTTCATGTGTCTCTGAATAGCAATTACTGAATATGAGTAATTGAATAATTTTTTGTCAATGTGTGGAGATTCATTCAGATAATATTCAATAACAAACTTTTCAATTTCTTTACTAACATCTACTCTTGCGTCTTGAGTGAGAGAAACTATATCATAAACACAGGGACCTAATAATGCATCTTGATAATCTATCCAACCACACTTGAAGTGATTATCCCTACTGTTTAAAAAAAAAAGATTATTTATGTGGTAGTCTCTGTGAACAAATACCTTTGGGAGACCTTGTGTTATTTTTATCAAATTTGTTAATAGATTATTTATTTTCAATTTTAATTTTTTATTACGAGTAGGCGCATACCATTCAAAAAATAAATTAGATTCTTTCAAAAATTCTCTTATTGAATAAGATGGCAAATTGAAACAGCTTTTTTGGATTTTAACAATAGCATCAATTGCAAACCTATAGTACTTTCTTTTAGTTCTATCGCCTGAAAATTTACTGTATTCCGTATCCCCAAAATCTTCAAGTAACAAAACTTTATCCTCCCTCAGGTCTTTTATGATCTTTGGTATAGTCACTTTTTTTTCTAATATTTTTGAAACTTTTAAAAATTTTTTTAAATTTTTATCATTTTTATCATACATCAAAATCAAATTAGTTTTATTGTGTTTGATTTTAAAATATTTTCTTTCAGAGGCATCACCTGGAAGTGCAATGAGATCAGAAAATTTAATTTTTTTATTTTCTAGTACTTTCGTTATTTTTTCTTCAATTGAATACAAATTTTTTCCTCAATTTTTTAAATCTTCCACAAAACATTATACTGATTTTTCTACTTAAAGAACAATCACCATCAAAAAATCTAATTATAATTCTATCCTTTGGGAGAAGATTTTCTACTAATTTAGGCCACTCTATTAAAACACAATCATTCTTTGCAAGATCAAAATCAAGATTTAAAATCTCATTTTTATTATTTAATCTATAAAAATCGTAATGCCAAATTTTTAATTTTTCTAATTCATAAATCTGAAGAATTGGAAAGGTTGGGCTTAAAACTTTAATTTTTTTTTTTGATAAAGAATTTATCAAAAATCGACAAAAAGTAGTTTTTCCTGTACCAACATCTCCGTACAGACAGAGAATCATCGATGATTCTAGGAACTTAGAAATATTTTTAGCAAAAATTCTAGTTTGATTAATATTATTTAAAACAATGTTAAATTCTTCTTTCATTTTTTTTTAATATACTAATATTAATGTATTAAATGTTATTGTATTAAATTAAATTAGAAAAAAATGAAAAAAATTAAAACTGATGTTCTCATTGTCGGTGCCGGTCCAGTCGGATTGTTTGCAGTTTTTGAATTGGGACAGCTTGGAATAAAATCTTGTGTGGTAGATTGTCTGGATGAAATTGGAGGGCAATGCATAGCACTTTATCCAGAAAAACCAATCTATGACATACCGGCTTATCCAGAAATAAAAGCCGAAGAATTAATTATAAATTTGAAGAATCAAATAAAGCCTTTCAGACCAAATTTTTTTTTAAACCAAAAAGTAGAAAAAATTTCTGAGGAAATTGGTTCGTTTAATATAACAACTTCTAAAAATAATATAATTAATGCAAAATGTATATTGATAGCTGCTGGTAACGGTTCTTTTGGGCCAAACAGGCCTCCTATTGAGAACATAGAAAAATTTGAAAATAAGTCAATTTTTTATCATATAAAAAAAAAATCTATGTTTGAAAATAAAATTATTGCAATAGCCGGAGGTGGCGATTCAGCAGTTGATTGGGCTCTAGAATTATTATCTACTGCAAAAAAAATTTTTTTTATCCATAGAAGAGAAAAATTAAGAGCTGCACCCAGCAATGTCAAAAAGCTACGCAAACTTGTAGGACAAAAACTTGAATTAGTTATTCCATTTCAACTTGATTCAATCATTGGAGAAAATGGAGTTATTGACAAATTAATTTTAAAAGACCTTGATGATAAAAAAAAGAAAATTGAGATTGATTACTTTCTTCCTTTTTTTGGCCTCTCAACAGAGCTGGGACCTATAAAAGAATGGGAGTTGCAAATGGAAAAAAATATCCTGAAAGTTGACCAATCAACTTGCAAAACCTCAACAGAGGGAATTTATGCTATTGGTGATATTTGCACCTATCCAGGAAAACTCAAACTAATTTTGACCGGCTTTTCTGAGGCAGCTATTGCTGCCCACGACTGTTTTAAAAGAGTTTTCCCAAATAAAGTACTTCATTTCGAGTATTCAACAACTAAAGGAGTTGCAGGTCTAAAGTAACTTAATATCTATATTCGTCATTTTTGAAAGGACCACCCACTGGAACATTAATATATTTTCCCTGCTCGTCAGTTAAATCTGTAAGTTTGGCTCCAATCTTTTCTAAATGAATTTTTGCAACTTTCTCATCAAGATGCTTTGGCAAAACATAGACTTTATTTTTATATTTTGAGAAATTTTTCCATAACTCTATTTGCGCCAAAACTTGATTGCTAAATGAAGCTGACATCACAAAACTTGGGTGACCTGTTGCACAACCTAGGTTCACCAACCTTCCTTCTGCTAAAATTATGACTTTTTTCCCATCTGGAAATTCAATTTCATCTACTTGGGGTTTAATATTATTCCATTTAAAATTTTTTAATGCATTAATTTGAATCTCGGAATCAAAATGACCTATGTTACAAACAATACTTCTGTCTTTCATTACTCTCATGTGATCAATTGTTATCACATCAATGTTTCCTGTCGCTGTCACAAAAATATCTGCTCTTTCAGCTGCATTTTCCATTGTTGTTACCTCATAACCATCCATTGCCGCTTGTAGCGCACAAATTGGGTCAACTTCGGTAACCAAAACTCTACAACCAGCATTTTTTAGGCTATCAGCGGATCCCTTACCAACATCACCATATCCTGCAACGACTGCAACTTTTCCTGCCATCATGACATCAGTTGCTCTTCTAATTCCATCCACTAAACTCTCTCTGCAACCATATTTATTATCAAATTTTGATTTTGTAACAGAATCATTAACATTTATAGCAGGTACCATAAGTGAACCCTCTCGTTCCATTTCTATTAATCTTAAAACACCTGTCGTGGTCTCCTCTGACAATCCTTTAATTTCTTTCAAGTAGTCAGGGTATTTTTCATGAAGAAGTTTTGTTAAATCTCCACCATCATCTAATATCAAATTTGGTTTCCAATTTTTTGGACCATTGATTGTTTGTTCAATACACCACCAGAATTCTTCTTCCGTTTCACCTTTCCAAGCAAAAACTGGTATATTTTTTTGAGCGATTGCTGCAGCTGCCTGGTCCTGAGTAGAATAGATATTACAAGAACTCCACCTCAAAGATGCTCCCAACTCAATAAGTGTTTCGATTAATACCGCAGTTTGTATAGTCATATGAAGACAACCAGCAATTCTAGCACCGCTCAATGGTTTAGAATCACCATACTCTTGTCTTAATTTCATGAGACCAGGCATCTCTGTTTCTGCAATCTCAATTTCTTTTCTACCCCACTCAGCGAGTTTTATATCTTTTACTTTAAAATCATCCATATTTTCTCTTTTGTATTTAATTTAATTTAATTTATTTCATTATTTGGTTATTAATTTTTTCATAATAAGATCTTAATCTTAATTTAATTTGAACATTATCATCTTGATTCAAAATTTCATCTGAAATTTTTTTTACTTCCTTTGAATTTACTTCACCAACAAATTGTTTCACTTTAAGTATTCGAGATAAACTCATTGATAATGTCCTTAATCCCATTCCTAAAAGAATCGATGTAAACATTGTATCACCTGCCATTTCTCCACAAAGACTAATAGGGATATTTAATTTTTTTGCTGAGTTTGCAGATAGTTTTATTAATTTTAAAACTGACAAATGTGCCGGGTCATAAATTTTTGCAACTTCCTCATCACCTCTGTCAATCGCTAATGTATACATCGTCAGATCATTTGTTCCAATTGCTAAGAAATCACAATGTTTAGCAAGTGATTCTGAAATTAAAGCTGCTGCTGGTGTTTCTATTAATACACCTAATTTCAAATTTGACTTGGGGATTTTAACTTTTCTTTTCACCAAATCCGACCTAACTTCCTCTATTAATCTTTTGGCTTCCATTAATTCAGAGACATTTGATACCATTGGCAACATTATTCTTACATTCCCATAATTACTTGCTCTATGAATAGCAGCTATTTGTCTTTTGAAAATCTTTGGAAATGCTAGCGTGAGTCTAATCGCTCTTAATCCTAACGCTGGATTTGGGGATTTTGGTAAAAATTTTTCTATTGATGGGATTTTCTTATCATTTCCCACATCTAATGTTCGTATAGTTAAAGGTTTGCCTTTTAAATATTTTAATGTTTTTTTCAGATACTCAAATTGCTCATTTTCAGATGGCATTCTTTTTTTATTAAGAAAAAGATATTCGCTTCTAAATAAACCAATACCGTCTACACCTCTCTTAATTGATTCCTTTGCTTCATCAACATTGTCTATATTTGCTTCAATTCTAACCTTTACCCCATCTGAGGTTGATGGGAAAATTGTTTTTAGATAATTTAGTTTTTTATCTTGATTTTTTTGTTCCTCAATTTTTTTTTTGTACAAATTAATAGTTGATACATTGGGGTTTTTAATAAGTAGCCCTTTTTCACCATCTAAAACAATTTTCTCATTATCATTTAATTCTTTTAATACATTCTTAATTCCAACTACAGTAGGAATTGATAGGGATCTTGCAACTATAGCAAAATGTCCTTCTGGCCCTCCAAATACACTTACTAAACCAGAGACTTTAATTTTGGAATCCGCAAGCAAGTCTGCTGGACTTAATTCTGATGAAATCAAAATCTGATTATCTTTAAACCTATTTTGTTTCCTTTTTTTTTTTTGAAGATTTTCTAATATTCTTCTGCAAGCATCCCTCACATCATCAAATCTATCTTTTAGGTAATCATCTTTAATTTTTTTAAAAATTTTTGAATGCTTATTTAGTTCCTCAGTAATTGCCAACTCGGCATTAATCAAATCTGACTTAATTCTTTTTTTTGCATCTGTTATTAATGATGATGATTGTATAATTGACATGTTGGCTTCCAACATAAACTTCATTTCTTTATAAATATCATTCTTTGAATTTTTAATTTTTTTAATTATTTTAATGATATCTGCTGAAGAATTTTTTACAGCTTTTTCCAATCTTATAATTTCTTTTTTAACCTGTATAATTGGGATGTTATATTTTGAATATGGAATATCTGTACTTTGTTTTATTAAACAATTTCCAATTGCATATCCATATGACACACCTATACCTTTGTAGATTTTTTCTTTTGGATTATTTTGTAATAGAGGTTTTTCCTCCCCAAAATTATTTTTTATTAAATCCGCCAATTTTCCCAAATCATTTTCCGCATTCTTTCCAAAGCATTGTATTATAATTTCTGTTCCTTTGGATGCAGCCAATGTCATCAATCCTAATAAAGAAGAACCATTAACAGACTTGTTGCCTTTTTTTATGACAAATTTTGATTTACATTTTGATGTTAATTCAACAAATTTAGCTGAAGCCCTTGCATGTAAGCCGAGTCTATTAGTTATAAGAATTTTTTTTTCTAATTTTTTTTCTTGCAATTTTTTGATTCTCCAAAAAATGCTGAAGCAACATTCATATATTTTCTACCAGATTCCTGAGATATTTTTATCAAGTCTTTAATATTACACTCACCTCTTAATGAAGAAATTTTAATTAGCATAGGTAAATTTACCCCAGCTACAACTTCAACCTTTTCTTCTTCCATGACAGATATTGCAAGATTTGAGGGTGTTCCACCAAACATATCAGTTAGAATTATAACCCCTTTACCCTGGTTTAAGTCTTTTATAGAACTGATTATTTCTTTTCTTTTCTTTTCGACATTGTCATCAGGAAAAATTGAAATAGCTTTCATAGACTCTTGTTTACCTACAATGTGTTCAATTACTTTCAAAAACTCTTTAGCTATATTTGAATGACTTACAATTAATATTCCTATCATTTTTCTATATCCCTGTGATCAATAAAAACATCTATTTTATTATTTTCTTTCAAGAAATTAAAAAATAAATCACCACATACTACTGATCTATGAACTCCTCCCGTGCAACCAAAGGCAATGGTGATATAATCTTTACCCTCCTCCTTAAATCCACTTAATATATTATCAAATAATTCTGAAATGGTATCAAAAAAATATCTAAATTGATTCTGATCAGTTATGTATTTTACTATTTCCTTATCCTTTCCATTTAGATTTTTTAATTTCCTTACATAAAATGGATTCTTTAAAAATCTCATGTCAAATACTAGATCTGACTCTCTTGGCAATCCATTTTTATATCCAAATGTAATTATTCTGACTGTTGTTGTGAAATTTTTTTCAACTCCAAAAAGTGTTCTTATTTTCTTTCTCAAAAAATTTACAGGTAAATCAGTTGTATTAATATAAAAATCACTGACTTTTTTTAGTGGTTCAAGCCAAATTCTTTCTCTATCAATTATATCAATCATAGGTAAATCAAGCTTCAATGGATGAATCCTTCTACTTTCTTTATATCTATTTATCAGACTTAATGTTTCACAATCAAAAAAAACTAATGAAAGATTAATTTTTTTTTTTTTATTTATTAAGAGTTTTGCGATCTTTCGTGCATTAAAATCCCTACTTCTAATATCAATACCAACAGCTAAATTATTTTTAATTTTTGCTTCAAGTATATTGGAAAGTAAAAAAACAGGAAGATTATCAATAGCTTCAAATCCAAAATCTTCCAAAATTTTTAAGCCTGAACTTCTGCCTGCTCCAGAGAGGCCGGTTATTATAAAAATTTTTTTAACTAATTTCTCTGACTTCATTAAGTTTAAATTTAACCTTTGCTACTGAAGATGGATTCTTACCAAATATTTGAATTTTGGGGATTTTTACACCTAATAATATTTTTTTTTTCTTTTCTGGCATTCTTTCCCCTTCTTTATCTATCAATTCAACAAGCAAACTTAATTTTACATTCTCTATAAAAGGAACCGTAATTATACCAATTTCCCTTACTTCAAGCAAACCTTTGGTTTCTTTTGGAGAATAAAGAAAAATCCCATTTATTCTTTTTTTACATATAGTAACATCATCTGATATCAATGTTGCTCCACTATCAATTAATCTTAACGCTAAATCTGATTTACCACATCCAGAGTCACCAACAATCATTATTCCGCAATCTTCAATTACGACAGATGTTGAATGAAATTTCTTTGATTTCATTAATTCAATTTATAAGATTTTCTCTCAATTTATTACTAAGGACCATTACCTTTGATTCTATTAATTCTTCATTATCAAGGCGAAATTTAAGACTAAAATTTTCACCATCAATAATTTTTTTTTTTAAACCCATCAGCATTATATGTTTTCCTCCTGGTTGAAGGTATAATTCACTCTTTCTTTTTATAATAAGATTTTTAACCATTCTCATTTGCATCACATCATTAACAAATCTCATTTCATGGATTTCCGCTTTTTCTGCAATATCGGTTAAAATTTCTTTAATTACAATATCTTTGTCAGAATTATTAAAAATACTTATATAAACTGCAGTATTATTTTGATTTCCTAGAGATTCAAATGCATATCCACCATGAAGTAAAAGATTTAATCTTTGGTCTGATGATAAATTTATTGGAGAAAATAAACTTATTGACAAAAAAAAAATAAAAAGGCATTTGAATTTTTTTAATTTAGTGATCATTTGATAACTACTACAGATTAATTATACTTTTATAAATATATGAAAATTAATTTTATAACAAGACAATTGATTAGATCATCCTCAAAAGGATATCTTTCAACACTATTTGATCCTAAAAATTTTGCAAAAAAAAACTCCCTGATGAAAAATTCTTTCCCATACTCGACCTATACACTTACCGCTTTCGATTATGATTTATCTCCTATACTCTTGTTATCAAATTTATCTGAACACACAAAAAATATTTTAAAAAATAAGAGAGTTTCTTTGATGGTTTGTGAGGAAAATAAGCTCTATGAGTATTTTCCTCAATTTAAAAATAAGTTCCCAGGGATTGATTATGAAGATCCAATGTCTAGACCCAGAGTGACAATAATTGGTGAAATAAATAAATCAAATGATAAAAATTTAAAACAAAGATTTTTAATGAGACATCCAGCATCTCAACTTTATGCAAATTTCTCAGATATGAATATTTTCAAAATAAGTATTAAGAGTGCTCATTTAATTGGTGGCTTTGCTCAAGTGAAATGGTTTAGTAAAAATGATCTTTGTTGTAGTAGTTTTTTAAACTTCAAGGATTCTGAGAAAAATATAATTGAACACATGAATCAATCCCACCAAAAAAGTATAAACCTGTATGTAACCAAACTAGTTAAAAATAATTTTGAAAAAAAAAATAAAAGTGGAAATTGGAAAATCGTTGGGGTAGATCCTGATGGATTTGATGCCAGAAAAAAGAATTTATTAGTTAGATATTTTTTTAAAAAAGAAATAAATGATGCTAAAAAATTAAGGGCTATTTTTGTTAATCTTCATAAAATTGCATCAAAAATCTAGTGAGCTTCATCCCAATTTTCACCAATACCTAAATCAACTTTTATTGGCACTTTCATATCTAAAAACTTTTGAGGAGAATTAATCATTATTCTTGGAACATTTTTTTTTATTATTTCAATCTCATCATCAGGTACTTCAAAAATTAGTTCATCATGAACTTGAATCAGCATCTTTGTCTTTAATCCCTCCCCTTTGAGAAATTGATATATTTTTGGCATTACTATTTTTATCATATCAGCTGCTCCGCCTTGAATTGGTGCATTAATTGACGATCTTTCTGCAAAATTTCTTCTTGAAGCAATTTTATCATTTATAAATGGAATGAAAATTCTTCTTCCAAATGGTGTCATTACAAAACCGTCACTTCTACATTTTGATACAGTTAGTTTCATATAATCTTTTATTCCTGGATATTTGAGAAAATAGCTATCGATATAACTTTTTGCATCTGAATTGCTAATTTCAAGTTGTAGTGCCAGTCCATATGGGGATATCCCATAAATAATTCCAAAATTAATTATTTTAGCTCTCCTTCTTAGTTCGTTGGTCAAATTTTCCTTTTTAACCTGAAACACCTCCATTGCTGTGACACTATGAATGTCCTTATTTTCCTTGAACGCATTAATTAAAGAGGAGATATTTGCAACATGAGCTAAAATTCTCAATTCAATTTGAGAGTAATCCACTGAAACTATTTTAAATCCATCTTTTGAAATAAATGCTTTTCTTATTTGCCTACCTTCTGGTGTTTTAATCGGTATGTTTTGTAAGTTTGGATCATTAGATGATAATCTACCTGTAAGCGTGCTTGCCATTCCAAATGATGTGTGAATTCTTCTAGTTTTTTTACTTTCTCTAGAAAGTAATCCCTCACAATATGTATTTTTAAGTTTAGCAAATTGTCTCCATTCCAAAATATACGAAGCTATTTCATATTTTTCAGATTTCAGTTTCTCCAAAATTTTTACATCCGTTTGAAAATTTCCACTTTTTCCTTTTTTACCATAGGGCATTTTGAGTTTTGAAAAAAGAATTTCACCAAGTTGCTTTGGGGATGCAATGTTAAATTCCTCACTTGAAAGTTTGAAAATTTTTTTTTCAATGATTTCTATTTTCTTTGAAAATAAATTTGATAAATTTCTTAATTCTTCATTATCAATTTTACAACCATTGATTTCCATGACTGCAATAATTTCGACCAAGGGTTTCTCAACAAAAAAATAAAAATCGTATAGTTTATTCTTTATTAGTTCAATTTTTAGTATTTCCCATAAACGGTATGTTACATCTGAATCTTCGGCAGCATACTTAAGTGCTGATTTTATATCTACATCTTGAAATGAAATTTTTTTTTTATTTACATTAGTTACATCAGTAAACTTAATTGTACTATGAGACAAATAATCCAATGCTAATTCATCAAGATTGTGGCCTCTGTTCCCAGTTTTCAAAACATAAGACATTAGCATTGTATCATCAATGTTTTTAATCATAATTCCTAAATTAGCTAAAATTATAAAATCGTATTTTATATTTTGCCCTATTTTAAGTATCGATGGATCCTCTAAAAATTTCTTTACAATTGTAATAAAATCATCAAGTTTTATTTGTTCTACTGATTGATCATTATGAGTAAGAGGAATATAACAAGATTTACTATTATCTAGTGACATCGAGAAACCAACTATCTGAGCATCAACTGCACTTAATGAGTTTGTTTCACAGTCGATAGCTACAGTCCCAATTTTATTTATTTCATCACTCCACTTCTTTAATTCATCAACATTTGAAATAAGTTGATACTTTGAAGTTTGAATTTTTTCTCGATTGGGTAAATAAAAAACTGATTTTAATTGATTCTTTTTATTACTATCTGGTTTTTTATTCTCAATTTTTATAGTTTGATTCTTTAAGTTACCAAATTTAGAAATAACATTTGCCTTGGTTCTATTAAATTCCATTTTATCTAAAAAATTTATTAATTTTTCAATATCTAAAGGTTTGAAATTTAAATCATCAACTGGTATCGGGAGAGGAACATCATTCTTTAAAGTCACTAACTTTTTGGAAATAATTGCTAAATCTTTATTTTCTTCTATTGATATTCTTCGCTTTTCTTGCTTAATTTCACTTGTATTTTCTAATAAATTTTCCACAGATCCAAATGTATTTATCAATTGTGCTGCTGTTTTAGGGCCTATTCCCGGAATTCCAGGTATATTATCTGAGGAGTCACCAGCCAGTGCTTGAACATCAATTACTTTTTCCGGGAAAACACCGAATTTTTCAAATACACTGTCTTTGTTTATTTCTTTTTTTTTTAAGGGGTCAATCATTGAAATATCTCCAATCAAAAGCTGCATCAAATCCTTGTCGGAAGATATAATAGTTACTTTTTTACCTTTTTCTAAAGCGACTTTTGAGTAAGAGGCAATTAAATCATCAGCCTCAAACCCAACTGATTGAATAGATGGAAGATTAAAACTTTCAGGTACAGTTTTAATAATGTCAAATTGAGGTTTTAAATCTTCTGGAGGTTCTGACCTGTTAGCCTTATATTCGGAATAAATTTCATTTCTAAAGGTCTCTCTTGCAGCATCAAAAATTACCGCGATTGAAACATTTCCCCCTTTTTCCTCTTGAATATCTTCAATTAATTTTAGTAACATATTACAAAATCCAAAAACTGCATTTACCGGAATTCCATCAGAACGGAACATTGGAGGTAAGGCATAATAAGCTCTAAATATATATCCGGAGCCATCAACTAAAACGAGTTGATCAGGATTTGAAGATTTCATCGTTTTTTAAACTTCATGCTACAATATGGGCAATTAATTATTTTTCCTGATGATAAATCAAGGTATATAAGCGGATGAGATTCTTTTGACCAATCACCTCCACTACAACTTACACGATCACCATCTATATATTTAATATTTGTTTGAAAATTTAAACTCATGGAATTAAATTTTAGAATAACATATTTTTTAATTTAAATAATATAATATTAATCAAAATGTAATGAAAAAAAAAATTATTGATGTTACGGGTTTAGCTAAAAGATATAATCCTGAAGGTTCTTTTGCTCTCGATCATATTGATTTATCAATTAATGAAGGTTCCATTTTTGGTTTATTAGGACCTAATGGTGCTGGTAAAAGTACTTTTATAAATATTCTTTCTGGTTTATCAAATAAAACTTCTGGAAAAGTTGATGTTTTTGGACTTGACTTAGATAGCGACCCAAAGACGGTCAGAGGAAATATGGGGGTTGTTCCTCAAGAAATTAACATTGACCCATTCTTTACACCAATGCAAATAATGGAGATCCAGTCTGGGTTATATGGTATATGGAAGAATGAAAAAAGAAATTTACAAATACTAAATGACCTTGACTTAAAAAATAAAGCTAATGCCTACTCAAGAAGCCTTTCCGGAGGTATGAAAAGAAGATTAATGGTTGCAAAAGCAATGGTTCATAATCCTTCTTTATTGATTCTTGATGAACCTACGGCTGGCGTTGATGTTGAACTAAGAAGTAAACTCTGGGAATCAATACGAAAATTAAATAAAAGTGGTGTGACAATAATTTTAACTACCCACTATCTTAAAGAGGCGGAAATTTTATGTGACCAAATAGCTGTTATTAACAAAGGAAGAGTAATAGCATGTGACACAAAAAAAAATTTGCTAAATTTACTCGATGAAAAAGAACTAGCTGTTGAATTTTCAGAACCAATTAAATCTTTGCCCAGAAAAATAAAAAAATACTGTATTTTTAAAAATCAGAAATCTTTGATTCTTAAATTTAAAAAAAGTCAAATTACTACTGCTGAAATCTTAAAAAACTTAGCAGATCAAAAGTTTAAACTAAAAGAAATTTCAACCAAAGAATCAGACTTAGAGGACATATTTTTAAAATTATTGAAAAAATAGCTATAATTTTTTGTCTTTCTTTTCTTTTCACAGGATGTCAAAATAATAATCAAATATTAAGTTCTAGAGTAAATCAAAACGAATATAATTTTTTCTTTAAGGATTGGTCCCCTAAAAAGAATAATCAAATAATTGTCCTTGCAATTCATGGCTATAATGATTATTCAAATTCTTTCAAATTACCTGCAGAATTTTTTATGAAATTTGGAATTAGAACTATTGCCTATGATCTTCAAGGCTTTGGTAGGAATAGTAACAGGGGGGAATGGTATAATTTAAATTTTCATATTGAAGATGTTAAAAATAAAATAAAAACAATAAAGAGAAAAAATCCAAGTAAAAAAATTTTTTTAATGGGTGAGAGTATGGGAGGTGCAATAGTTCTTAGTCTTGCAAATTCACAAAAAAATTTACCAATAGAGGGAATAATTCTCATCGCGCCTGCTGTATGGGATTTTTCGCAAAATAACTTTTTTAAAAGTTTTACGATGAAAGTTTTTTCAAATATTTTCCCAAAAATAAAAATTAGTGGAAAAAGTTGGGTGGATGTTAAAGCATGTGATAATATTGAAATATTGAAAGAATTATCTGAGGATCCCTTTTTTGTTCATGAACCAAATTTTAGAAGTTTATACGGAATGATAAGATTAATGGATCTATCATATAAAAATTCATTAAATTTTTTTAAAAACCCTAATTATGAAACACTCCTTTTAGTTCCTGTCAAGGATGAAATTGTTCCCAGAAAACCTCTTTTAAAATTATTAGAAAATGAAGATGTTAAAAAAAACTTAGGTAAACTAGTTAAACTAGGTGTATATAATTTCAGCTATCATATGATGCTAAGAGATATTCAAGGTGATTTTATTTCAAGAGAGATTAAGGAATGGATATTTGATAAAGATTCTGTAATGAATCTAAAAAGTTTCACAAATAGTCTAAAAGAGCTTCAAAATAAAAAATTTTATCATATTCTAGACTAATGAGATATTTTTACTTCACTCTTTTTACATTAATTTTTTATCAAAATTTGAGTTTTGCTGATGAGGTGATTCAAGATATTAATGGTAATTATTTTATAATCAAAGACGACGGGACATTTGTCAAACTCCCCCCACCTAAACCAGGTTACAAATATACAATCCAAAAAAAAAAAATTAAAAAAAAAATTGAAAGAAATAAAATGTTTAAAAGACCTAAAAAAAAAGCAAGGATAAGAACTAATCAAGGGATTAGATAAAAGAATGAAAGATAACAATCGAAAAATGATTTGGGCTTTAATACAAAAAAAGGGAGACGAATTAAAATTCAAACTTAAACCACTTCCAAATCATCCAAAAGGACGAAATCCATACGCCCACATTTGTTCAATTATAAACGAAAAATTTGGTTGCTCATACAAGGATGTTAAAGATGATCAAATAGATTTTCTTAAAAATTTTATTATGGACATTGATGATTGAATTGGGGAAGATCTCTTTTATAAGGGAGGAAATATTATGCTGTTAGACCTTCCCATCATTCAAATTTCTGACACTTTGCAGAAAGTAACTTAAATAAGCAATTAACATGCCAATTTCATACTCTTTCAAGATTCTGAATAAATACTTTCGTATTTTCGCCCCACTGATAAAAATTAGCTCCATTCTTCGAAATAATTCTATGGCAGGGAATAAAAATCGGATAGGGGTTGTTTTTACAAACATAACCAACATATCTAGGATTAAAACCTAATTTTGATGACAAGGAAGAATATGTAACTAGCTTACCGTAGGGTATTTCAATAATTAATTTTAGAACTTTTACAAAATTATTACTAAGTCCTGAAAAATCAAATTTAACATCAATTTTTTTTTTATTACCTAAAAAAAAATTTTTCAACAAACTAAATTCTCCAACAAAAAGATTTTTAGGCAGCGGTAGATGAAGTTTTGTCAATTTATAAACTAAATTTTCATTTTTTAAAAAATTTATTTTAAGGTAAAGTCCTAATTTGTAATTATAATAATAATAAATCATAAAATTAATTATGTACAATTTTCAACTTACATTTCCAGCTTTTTTGTTTCCAGCAATTCCATTAATGATGCTGACATTTGGAAACAGGTGGATTGCAATAAGTTCACTCATAAGAAAAGTTCATAGTGATTTTATTGATGTAAAAATAAATAAAAAGAGCAAACAAGAAAAAAAATATTTAGAACAAATAAAAGTACTTAATATAAGGCTTAGGTATGTTAAGTTAATGCAGTTTTTTTCAGGTTTATCCTTTTTGTTTAATTTATTTACAATAATAATTGGAATTTTTGAAATTGAATTTGCTTTAATTTTTTTTATTCCAGCAGTTTTATTTTTTTCAATTGCAATAATCTTTTTCTTAATTGAGATAAATTTAAGCAGTAAAGCTCTTAAGACTCATCTGCAAGATCTTGAGCAGATTGATTCACACAACTAATCCTTTCTCATGAACCTTAACTTTACCAGAGAATTATCAGGACATCCCCCAGGGTTATTAACTCTTTTTTTCACAGAGTTATGGGAAAGATTTAGTTTTTATGGAATGAGAGCAATTCTAGTTTTATTCCTTATATCCGAGACATCTGGAGACAACCCTGGTATGGGCTGGTCAAATCAAGAGGCACTGTATCTCTATGGCTGGTATACGGCATTGGTTTACATTGCATGCGTTCCAGGAGGATTGCTCGGAGACAAATATTTAAATAATATAAATGCTGTAACTCTAGGAGGAGCATTGCTTTGTATTGGTCATTTATTATTGGCTTTGAAGAGTGAGTTTTTTTTTTTTTCAGGTCTTATTTTTATAATTCTAGGGGTAGGCCTGTTAAAACCAAATATTTCGACCTTAGTAGGTGGACTATATAAAAAAAATGATGTTAGAAGAGATCAAGGCTTCACAATTTTCTATATAGGTATAAATTTTGGGGCTTTTTTTGCTAGTTTGATTGTTGGGTATATTGGCGAAGTTCATGGCTGGCATTACGGATTTTCTTTGGCAGGGTTTGGGATGATTATTGGTCAATTATTCTTTATTACTGGGAAAAAAAAATTAAAAACAAGACGAGTTGAGAAAACATATTTTAAAAATCTCAAATTTACACCAAAAGAAATTGATAGATTAAAATTAATACTAATTGCATCAATAATTTTAGTAATATTTTGGGCCTCATTTGAGCAGGCTGGAGGACTCATGAATATTTATGCTTATGAAAAAACAGATAGGTTCTTAGATTTTTTAAATTTTGAAATACCTGCTGGTTGGTTTCAATCAATTAACCCTCTCTTAATAATTTTTCTAGGGTTTTATGTTTCATCTTTTTGGTTATTGATGAGAAAAAAAAAAATTTTTAGCTCATCGATTTTTAAAATTGCTATTGGATTAATTATAATGGGTATGGGGTTTATTTTTATGTATTTTGCGTCAGTTGAGTCACATCAATTTGGGAAATCATCAATGCATTGGCTCATACTTGCGTATCTATTTCATACAATAGGTGAACTTTGTGCTTCACCTGTTATCTTGTCTTATATAACAAAACTTTCTCCAAAAAAAATTATAGCAAGCATCATGGGGCTTTACTTTGCTGCAATTGGAATTGGAAACAAATTGGCAGGTACAATTGGGCAGTATTCTGATAAGCTTGGGGAAAAAACTGTTTTTTTAGGAATAACATTTATCTGTTCTTTCATTGGGGTTTTAATTATCTTTCTTCAAAAAAAAATGAATAAACTTTCTCATGGTTATGATAGTTGATAAATTAATTACTGAATAGCGCCCGTAGCTCAATTGGATAGAGCATTTGATTTCGGCTCAAAAGGTTAAGGGTTCGACTCCTTTCGGGCGCACCAAAAAAACAAAAGTATTTTTTATAAAATTTTCTTTAAAAATTTTTAAACATTTATTAGATCAATTAGTCAATAATTAAAATGAATATTTTTCTTTTCTTTTTTTGAAAAAAAATATGTATAGCCATATATAGATACAAGTTGATAGTTGTTTTTTATAAAATAATTATAAACTCTATTTTTTATCGGTGGACAGGCTTCGTCATGAATTTCAATAGAAACTAAATCCGGATCAAATTTTTTTAAATTAAATCCCTGCAATACTTCAAATTCATATCCTTCAACATCAATTTTTAAAAAATTTATCTTTTTTATATTATAAGTATCTAAAATTGTATTTAATTTTTTTTGCTCAATTTTTTTTATTATTGGTTTCTTATTTACGCTTTTTTCAGTAAATTTTTTAAAGTCTTTATCTACAGTATTCATAGAACAATTATTATAGAAGATAAATGATTTTACTGTCTTTTCAACTTTGCCAACAGACAGGTTTAAATTAATATCTCTTCTTCGAATTATTTTATTTAAGTCGATTGATCTTTCTGAAATATCTATTTTTATTCCTCTCCATTTTTTTTTATATAATAGATAAGTTAATGATCTACTTTTTGGAAGATTACACCCAATATCAACATAAAATCCTATATCTAAATTTCTAAAAAAATATTCAACGAAAAGATCCTCCCCAAAACTATCAGCATAGGACTTTTTATAGTCTCCAAAGTAATTTTTCAATAATTCATAAATGAAAGATAACTTAATGCTTTTTCTGATTCTTTTAAACATAGACAACCTGTATTCAATATTCATTTATCTTATTAGAAGGATTAGTTGCATTCAATAGTACATGATCCTTTAATGAATAATTAAAATTAGACAAAGAAAAAATTCAAAAAAGAATTATTGGATTTCCATTTATTTTTAACCATTTATCTTTATTTTTATAGTCTGGATCAAAAGACTTAACTAATGACCAGAATGATTTTGAATGATTTGGTTCTATTACATGGCATAACTCATGTGTAATTACATAATCAATAATATCCTTCGGAAGCATTATTAATTTCCAATTCAAAGAAATTTCGGAGTTTGTACTACAACTTCCCCACCTCGCTTTATAAGTTTTAATCTTCAGTTTTTTAAATCTAATTTTTATTTTTTCTGATATTTTTTTTGAACGTTCAAGTAAGTATCGACCTGCAAAGTTCTTTAACCATTTTTTTAAAAGTTCATTGATCTTCGTATTCTTCTTAGATGTATATACAAAAATTTTATTTTTTAAGATTTCTATTTTATCATTATTATTTGTTACAAGATGAATTTTAAGTTTTTTTCCAAGAAAAAAAATATATTTACCATCTTTTAGTTGTTTCAAAAAATACTCTCTTTTTCTATCCTCTTCAACTTTCCTTGCAATCCATTCTTTATTCTTACTTATGATTTTTTCTAAAGACTTTTGACTAGTAAAATATGGGCAAATTATTTCTGGGGTACCATTTCTAACCCTAGTTAGTACAGACCTTATCCTTTTTTTTGTTCTAATTATTTTCACATTTGAAATGATTTCATTTTTAGAATTCATTTTTTTTAGAAGGCCAAACAATTACTATTTTCCTATAAATTTAATTTTTGTTATGTTGTCTTTAATTTCTAATAATGAGAGAGATCCATAACTAATTTTCTCCCAATAATTCTTCAAAAGTTTGTCAAAAGGCTTTTTGATTAAAATTGAGATCAACCCGTTTATTGATCCAGCGTGAGCTATAATAAAAATATCTTGTTTGAGTTCTAAAATCTCTTTAATAAAGTTTTCAAGTCTCTCTAAAAACTCTTTGTTACTTTCACCGTTGGGAATTTTAAAACTCATTAAATCAGCTTCCCATTTATCAACCATTTTTTTTGGAATACTTCTTTTAGATTTCATCTCCCAATCACCCAGATTTAATTCCTTTAACCTATCATCAACATTAATTTTAGATGAAATTGATTTTGCTAACTTGAGACATCTTTTTAATGGACTAGAAAAGAATTTTATTTTATCTAAGTCGATTTTTTGTTTTTTTATTTTTTCTTTTATGGCCTTCAATTCTAACTCAAAATTTTCAGAAACATCAAGGTCAGTTTGTCCATAAAACATATCAGGTGTAACATTCAAAGATGTGTGTCTTAAGAAAAAAATTTTCATTTAGTAGATTATTTCGATACCGTCAAATTCTTTTTTTGGCTTTTCAGTGATAATTATTTTATTAACCTTACAAAAAATAGGTCCTTGATAACACAATTTTATAAATTTTTCTAAAATCTCTCTTTTTGCAAAAATTTCAAATTCAACTGAATTATCCTCACAATTTTTTACCCAACCATTTACATTTAGATTTTGTGCAGTTTTCTTAAACCAAGCTCTATAACCGACTCCTTGGACTCTTCCGAGAACTTTACCAAAGAAATTACAATAATTATTTTTCATCTAAATCTTTATAATCAACATCTATAACATTTTCTTGTTTATTTTTTTCATTCCTGTATTTTTCTTTATTTTTTGGTGCAATTATTTGCCAAGCAAATCCTCTCAAAGACTTAACTAAAAGAACTAAACCAAGAAAATCTGTAATGAAACCAGGAATTATAAGAAGAATGGCGGCAATTTTCTTATACACCCAATCGTTAGGATTTAATGCTAATTCCCTTAGTTGATCTATTTGTATCCTTGAATTAAATAAGATGAGTCCTAAAAATCCAGTCAAAAAAATCATAAAAAGAACTAGAAAAAAACCAAAAAAATCACCAAATAGAATAAATGTTAAAATTTCTAGAATTGGAATCAATAAAATAAATCTAATGTTCATTTTCTTATTTAATTAAAGTCAAGTAAGCACTAAAATAATTTAAAATGTTAAACGCGTCTTCATCTATAAGCAGCCTAGCAGTGGATTTTTTGATTCCTTTTCTGCTAGGTAGCTTAATATTTTTTGCAATCATAGTTGCTCCTAATACATTTAAAAATCTAGATCAGAAAAATGCAAGGAATTTTATACGAAGTATTTTTCCGAAACTCTATCTTTGGGCGGGAACAATAAGCTTTATTACTAGTATAATGATTTTTTATATAAATATATTGCATTCTATTCTGTTTTTTATAATTACCTGTGGGTATTTTTTTTCTAGAGAATATCTTACAAAAAAAATAAACCTAGCCAGTGATAAAAAGAAGAAGAACAAATTTAAAAAACTACACAGAATAAGCGTGATTATTTTTATAAGCCAAATAGTTTTAATGGCCTATATTTTCTTCAAAAATCAATAGCTATTAATCTTGTTTAATAATTCAAAGTTTACATAGCTAAAACCATAATCCTTTCCACTAATTGTTTTAAATGGATTTTTTTTATCCCCTAAATCAGAAATAACTAGTTTAGCATCTTTGAATTTTTCATCCAAGGTCAAAATAGATGGCGTAACTATTACATTTATATTTGCTCTTAGAGCTGATTCTAAACCTCTCGGAGAATCCTCAATTGCAATACATGCCTGTGGAGGTAGTCTTAATTTTTCAAGTGCCCATTCATAAATTTCTGGAGAAGGTTTCTTATTCTTTGTTATGTCACCATGGGCAATTAAATCAAATTCATCATTTGGATCAATCTTTAGAGCTTTATTAAATAAGTTTAATATGTTTGCTTCTGAGGATGAAGAAACTAATGCTATTCTTATCTCTTTTACTTTTAGTTCTTCAATTAAACTTAAAACTCCGGTTCTGGGTATAATTCTTTCATCTTCCATATAATCCTCAAAAATCTCATTCTTAATTTTGTGAATAGAATCTATATATTTTGAAAGATTTTTAAAATTTAGCATCTCTGGCCATGCCCGTTTTATGTGATACATTATTCTTTCTTTACCACCACCGACATTAATTAACTCTTTGTAAATTGCTTCATCCCAAAACCAATCTAGATTGAACTCTTTAAAAGATTCGTTAAACGATCTTCTGTGGTATTCTTCAGTTTCGGCAATAGTTCCATCTACATCAAAAAGTACAGCACTAAGTTTCATATTTAATCCTCTTAATAATTTTTGAGGTTGAAATTCCTTTAATACATTTTATTAAAACAACTTTACCATTCCATTTTTTTGATTCGTTGTATCCAACTACATCTTCTTTTACATAATCATCACCTTTAAATATAATCATTGGTTTAATTTTCTTAATGATTTTTATTGGTGTTTGTTCATTAAAGATTACTATTTTATCTACAAATCCAAAATTTGATAATAGGAAAGATCTTTCTTTTTCTTTGATTATTGGCCTTGAGGTTCCCTTGATTTTACTAACTGATAAATCACTGTTTAAAGCTAAAATCAATAAATCACATTGTGATCTAGCCTTCTTGAGATAATCAATATGACCTTGATGAATTAAATCAAAACAACCATTAGTAAAACCAATTACTTTTTTTATATTTTCCTTAGTTTTTAAATCAATCAAAATTTCATTAAGTGTTAAAATTTTGCCTAAATTTGTCTTTCCTATTCTATTTATTTCATTTCTTGAAACTACAGCCGTGCCGAATTTACCAACTGCAAGCCCAGCGGCTTTATTCGCAGTTTTTACTGAATCAATCAAACTATTTTTTTTTGCTAATTCCGAGGCAATATAAGAAACAACGGTATCTCCAGCTCCGGAAACATCGAAAACTTCTTTTGCTTTTGAAGGAAAGTGAAAAGATTTTTTATTTTTTTCTACTACTGTTATTCCATCTGAGCTTTTTGTTGTAACAACTGCCTGAAAAGAAAATTCATTCATTATTTTTTTTGATAATGATTCTATATTATTTTCTTTATCATTTGAAAATGATTTCGTCGCTAAAACTAATTCTTTTAAATTGGGAGTAATTATCGTTGCATTTTGATAATAACCAAAATCTTCTTTTTTTGGGTCAACAATTGTTATTTTATTTTTTTTATTTGAAGTTGAAATTATTTTTTTTATTAAATTTTTTGAGAGCATTCCTTTGTCATAGTCAGAGATAACAACAATACCAAAATTATCAATTTTTTTATTGAATAAATTTATAATTTTATTTTCGACATCTTTTTTAATTATTTGATTTGATTCGCTATCAACCCTCAGTATTTGCTGATTTTCAGACACAAATCTTGTTTTTTTTGTAGTTGGTCTTGTTTTATCAATCACAAAATCATAGGTGAGATTTCTTATTTCCTTGCAAAGCATTTTTATTATTTTTGCATCATCATCATTACCAGTGACTGTTATCAAATGGCAAGGGGAGTCAGCAGCTATAATATTTCTAGCGACATTTCCGCTACCACCTAAATTCTTTGTCTGGTTTTTTGTCAATTTTAATACTGGAATTGGTGCTTCCGGTGATACTCTATCAACTTTTCCAAAACAATATGAATCTAAAATAATATCGCCAATACAAAGAACTTTTTCAGAATGGTTCATTTTTTATTTTTCTTTTTTCAACAATAAGTCAAAATAATTTATTGTTTTTTTTAATCCTTTTATTCTATCGAATTTTGGGCTCCAACCAAGCTTTTCTTCTGCCAATTTGATATCTGGGCACCTTTGCTTTGGATCGTCGATTGGGAGGTCATTGTAAATTATCTTAGACCTACTTCCCGTCAATTCTATTATCTCTTTCGCTAATTCTAATATGGTTGTTTCACTGGGATTCCCAAGATTTATAGGGCCAGAGAAGTTTTCCTTTTTCATCATAAGAAAGATACCCTCAACAAGATCATCAACATAACAAAAAGATCTAGTCTGCGAACCATCTCCATAGACAGTAATATTTTTGTTGGTAAGAGCTTGTACTATGAAATTTGAAACAACTCTACCATCATTTTTTTGCATTCGAGGTCCAAAAGTATTAAAAATCCTTATTACTTTTACATTGACATTATGTTGTCTTCTATAATCCCAGAATATTGTTTCGGCACATCTTTTCCCTTCATCATAACAAGCTCTTGGGCCATCAATGCTTACAGCACCCCTATAATTTTCTCTCTGAGGATGTACTTCAGGATCACCGTAAATCTCTGAGGTTGAAGCTTGCAAAATTTTAGATTTGGTTCTTTTTGCTAAACCAAGCATATTTATAGCACCATGAACACATGTTTTGACAGTTTGTACGGGATCATTCTGATAATGAACAGGAGAGGCTGGACAAGCAAAATTATATATCTCATCTACCTCCAAATAAATAGGAAATGTTATATCATGCCTTATCAATTCAAAATTTTTATTATTTAGAATTTTTTCTAAATTATCTCTATTTCCAGTATAAAAATTATCACAACAAATAACACTATGATTTTGTTGGATCAACTTCTCGCACAGATATGAACCAATAAAACCAGCGCCACCAGTTACTAATATTCTCTTTTTCATCTTAAACTTATTTCAATTTGAATTTTTTCATTTTTCTTTAATAAAAAAGCAGCATCCTCAAATTCCGGCGGGCCAAGAAAAACTGGCGCATCATTACTAAAACCATACTTCTCTTTGGGTATCGATAAAAAAGTATCAAATTTATTATTAGAATTTTCATCGTGATATATAGCTATAGCATAATATGATTCTTCTAAATTTTTAATAACGAGACCATTTTTATAAACTTCAATTGTATCTTCAACCAATCCAATTTTTTTACCACTATCTTCAGGGAATGATTTTGGATCATCATATAATGCAAAGTGAATGAGTCCATCCATTTCCTCTATATTATTTACTTTCACTATTATCTCACCAGCAAATAAATTAGAAAAAGTCAGAACTAAAAATAAAAATATGTTAATGATTATTTTCATATTCTTTTATTTTAAGTTTAAGTATAATAAATGTATTTATTACTTAATACTATTTAAAATGAGACATTTCTATCAATCATTATTTTTATTCATTCTAATCTTCACTCCTCTATTTATAAAAAGTGAAACCGAAAATAAGATAAAAATTGCCCACATAATTCAATCATCTGAGATGGTATTAAAAAAACTTGATCAAAACACAGATTTAAAAAATTTTCAGGAATATTTAAAAAACTCTAGAGCAATTTTGATTTTTCCAGAAGTATACGAAGGTGGTTTAATTTTAGGAGCCAAAGGAGGAAATGGATTATTATTAATTAGAAAGTCAAAACAAAACCATTTTTCTGGTCCATTCTTCTATTCTATTGGTGGAGTTAGTTTTGGTCTTCAACTTGGAGCTAAGTCAGGAAAAGTTGTCATGACAGTTATGACAAATAGAGGATTGAAATCAGTTCTTAAAGAAAGAATTAAATTAGGAGTAGATGTCGATATTGCTTATATAGATGAAGGTATAGGTTATTCAGCAGAAAGCACTGCAAGGTTAGCTGATATTTATTCCTTCTCAGATAATTCTGGATTATTTCTCGGTAGTTCAATAGAAGGATCGTATTTACAGCCAAGAAATGATCTAAATAGAACAATACATGGAAAAGAATTCTCCTCAGATGAGATAATAAAAAGTAATATTTCAGGTAAAGAAATAAATAATTTAAAGAAAATTATTTCAAAAATAACCGATGGTCCAAATTAATAATGATGTAGCCATAATAATCTGTGGTCACGGATCAAGAAATACTAATTATAAAGCAAGCCTGGTAAAACTAACCAATGAACTTAAAGTAAGATTTAAAAGTAAAAATTTTTTTTATTGTTTCATTGAAATAGATTCGCCACTTATAGAGGAATGCTTAAACTCACTAATTAAAAATTATAAAAGAATATACTTTTTTCCATTATTCATTTTTGATGGGAAACACTATAAAATTGATATTCATCATACCTTATCAAAATATAAAAATTACCGAAAAATAGTTTTGATAGACAAGATTTCACTTTTAAAAGATATATTACCTATATTCTCTAGCATTTTAAAAGATCAACTCGAAAAAGGAAAAGAATACTATCTGATTACATCCTGTTCTCCTAGCAATGATGAAGAAGTAAAACAACAATTATTAAGATATACAAAACTACTTTCTCAAAACCTTGGATTATCATATTATGATCAACATTTTGTTGGTCAAGAATCATCAAGTGTTTCCAAAGTTGAAAGAATAATTTCACCAAATGGTTATGTAATTTTACATCCAATTTTCTTTTTTGACGGTTTCCTGTCAAAAAAAAATGTACTATTTTTTGAGAAAATATTTAAAAAAAATATTCTTATCTTGAAACCACTTGTTTTTTATAAAAAAGTTAAAGATGCAATCGAAATAAAATTATTGAGAAATTTTGAAGTCTTTGAATAATTTTCTTATACTTTGGTCTCTTGATGACATTGCGTAATCGAATATACTTTTTCCACCGTAATCTGTAATACTTACATCAAAATCTAAATTAAGAAAAAAATTAATTGCTTTTATATTCCTTTGCTCAATAGCATGCATCAGAGGAGTTCTACCTAAATTATCCTGAAAGTTTGGATCTGCTCCCGCACCGATGATTTTATCTAATAATTTAAATTTTTTACTAGAAATGTAAAATATTAGGATAGATGTTTTATCAAGAATGGTTTTTTTTATTTCCGCACCTCTTGATAATAATAAATCAAACATCTTTTCATCATCATTTTTGACAGAATATGCCAAAGCTGTCATTTTTTTTGAATCTAATTCATTAACAGATACACCTCTTTCAATCATCTCAAGAGTTTTTTCATAGTTAGATTTCTTTACAGCTGTAAAAAAAACTGCATCAATAAAAATATCACTATCGTCTACTGCTGATAGTGTAAAAGGAAGAATTACAAGTAAAAATAAATAAAAAGATAATTTTTTGCAGTTCATTTTTATCTCAAAAAGTCTATTCTAATTCTACAATGTTTACACAAACCAAAAAAAAAATCTACATCATTGGTTCTAATCCTTATGATTTCTTCGATTTGACTATTGAGAGTATTGAAATCTTATCTAAGTCAGAACTAATTATTCTTTCAAGAAAATTTGAAAAAACTTTCATTAGCACCTTAAAGAAGAATAATAATAAATTTATTTTTGAGGATGAACTTACAAAAAAAGGCGGAGTTGCTCTTTGGAGGAAAATTCTAAATTTGTTTTCCAATTATAATGTTATATCTCATTTGTGTGCGGGGGATTCTCTTCTTTTTAGTAACGGGACAAAACAAAAAGATTTTTTTGAGTCATATAAAATAAAAGTCCAAAATATTTTAGGTATAATTGAAGTGGTCAATTGGTTAAATAATCAGAATGATCTTTTAACTAACAGAAAAAAAAATTCCTCGATTACATTTTTTGAGATATTTGATTTAAAAAAAATTTTCGAGATACTGGAATTTAATAAATTTGAAAAATTAGTTATAAAGATAGAAAGAAATAATGATTTACTTGATATATTAGACTTAATAAAAAAAAATAAAAAAATAATGGTGAAAACAAAGATTATTGGAAAAGGGGGTTTTGAAGAAACAAAAAAAAATATTAAGATCAAATCTCCTAATGATTATTTATTTTTTATAATAGAGAAATGAACAAATATAAATTCATCTTTAGAAGAAATCTTACTTTAATGTTAATGCTAACCCTTGTAATAGGAATAAGCTTTTGGTTTCTGAATTTTGTTCAAAAAAATAAAAAATTAAATTCTTTTCCTCTAGGTGGAAGTTTCATTTTAACTGATCAGGATGGGTCTATATACAATTCAAGCGCAATTAAAAAAAAAAAGTTAATTTACTTTGGATATACTTTCTGTCCTGATGTATGTCCTTTTGATATTTTGAAAATATCAAAATTATTTGATAATAACCCAGATCTAATTGACAAAATTCAACCAATATTCATAACCGTTGATCCTCAAAGAGATACTCCAAAAAATATCAAGTCTTTTCTAGAAAACTTCAATACAAATCTAGTTGGTTTAACAGGAAGTAAAAAAGAAATAAAATCTGTAACAAATAAGTTTAAAATATATGTCAAACTTAATAAGAAATCAGAAGAAGATTCTAATTATCTTGTGGATCATAGTTCTTTAATTTTTTTAATTGATAAAGATGATAATTATTTAATGTTTTTTAGGTCGAATGAATTTGATGAGAAGGTTTTTAAAAACTCTTTAAAAAAAATTCTCTAATATCGAATCAAATACATTTTTTTTCTTTTTTATTTCTTTGCTCTTTTTGATTAATCTTTCGATTCTTTTTTTATTTTCATCATTTTTAATTATATTTGTATAATTAAGAGATCTTGAAGGAGTCCCTTTATGTGCTTTGCTCATAAAATCTTTCCATAGAATTGCTGGAGCAGTACCTCCTGTAATATTTTTCATTGGCGAATCATTGTCATTCCCAAACCAGACTCCTACAACAATATCTGATGTGAATCCAACAAACCAAGCGTCTCTCAAAGATTGGCTTGTTCCAGTTTTTCCTGCTGCCGGTCTATTGATTTTTGCATTCTTCCCTGTTCCACTTTGAATAGTAAGTTCCATCATCTTAGTCATAGTTTCCACAATATCTGCATCCAAAATCTTACCAGGTCCTTGACCTTTTCTCAAAAATAATACTTTTCCAGATGTATTTTCTATTGAACGAATTCCATGTACAAAAACCCCATTTCCATTGTTAGCTAAAACATCATAGGCTGCTGTTAATTCTAATAAATTAACTTCAGAAGTCCCAAGTGCTAAGGATGGTGAATTTAGGATTGGACTTGAAATCCCTAGTGATTTAGCCATTTTTATAACATTTTCTCTTCCTATATCTTCTGAGAGCTTTACAGCTATTGTATTAATGGATTTTGAAAAAGCCTGGTCAAGTTTGATTTCACCCAAGTATTCTTTTTTATAGTTTTTTGGTGACCATCCATTTATATTTATTTCTGAATCCTCCATTAAATCATCTGGCTCATATCCTGAATAAAGTCCTGCTAGGTATACAAAAATTTTGAACGCTGAACCAGGTTGTCTTTGGGCTTGGGTAACTCTGTTAAACTGTGAGTCTCCATAATCTCTTCCACCAACCATTGCTATCACTCCTCCATTTATGTTGAGCGCAACTAATGCAGATTGATCAGCAGATGGAAAGTTTTCAGTAATATTATTAACTGAATCCTCAGCGATTTTTTGTAATTTGACATCTAAAGTTGTCCTAACAATTAGGTCTTCTTTAATTTCTCCTAAATAAGACTTTACTCTTGGCAAAAGCCAATCAACGAAGTATCTAGTGCTTTTGGGGGCTGATGTAAATTTTTCATATCTAGTATTTTTAATTTTGGCTTGATCTAAATCCTTTGAACTAATTAATCTATCCTTTAACATATTTTCTAGAACCTTTGAGGTTCTTAAGTTCGATAATTTCTCATTTGCAATTGGATTATATTTTGAAGGGGCCTTTAATAAACTTGCAATCAATGCACTTTCATACAAATTCAACTCTTCAACTTTTTTATTGAAATATTTTTCTGAAGCAGCCTGCACTCCGTAGGTTCCAGAACCAAGATAAACTCTATTCAAATAAATACTTAAAATTTGTTCTTTAGTAAACCGCATTTCTAACCAAAAACTTAAAATTAGTTCATGTAATTTTCGGGTAAAGGATCTTTCTGGAGTTAAAAAGAGATTTTTAGCTAGTTGCTGTGTAATTGTGCTTCCACCTTGAAGAATTCTGCCAGCTTTTAAATTTATATATACAGCTCTTGCAATACCTTTTAAGTCTACTCCAGGATGATAAAAAAACCTCTTGTCTTCTGTAACTATTACGGCATTTATCAAATCTTCTGGAAGATCGTCATACTGTATTGATTGCCCATAAATATCACCGTATGAGGCAATAATCCTTCCCTCTTTGTCTAAAAAGGTAATACTAGGCTGTCTTGAAATTTGAATTGACTCAGTTTCAGGAAGATTCAACAAAGACCAAGTTACGGCAATGCTCAAAAAAAGTACTAACCAAACAAATATTAAAATTAGCCATTTTATAGCTCTCACAGATCTATTATTCCATTGTTATTTAATATTTCTAACTAGTATATTAAACATCTAAATTTGAAACTTTTCTAGCATTAGATTGAATAAAAATCTTTCTTTTATCAACATCATCACCCATTAGTTCTTCAAAAATTTCATCAGCTCTTTGAGCATCATCAACATTAACTCTGAGCACAGATCTATATTCAGGATCAAGTGTAGTTTCCCATAATTGGTCAGGGTTCATTTCTCCTAAACCTTTATAACGTTGGACTGTAACTCCTTTTTTTGAGAAATCTAGACCTTTTGATGCAAGATCATTAGGGGTTAAAATAATTGATTCGTCATCATTTATAACTAATGTCGAAGGTCTTAAAAAATATTCCTGAATTTTTTTTGAATATTTATTTAGACTATGAAAATTGTTTTCTGAAAAATCAATAAACTTGATAAAGAATTCTTCCTTTACTTTATTTTCTTGTTTAGAAAATATTATACCTGAATCTTCATCAACTTTAGCTTCCCAAAAATTATCAAAAGAATTAAGTCTCTTTAGAATATATTCAATGGTTTCGTTTGACTTTTTTTGATCTGAAAAATTTTGTAAATCAAAGAAACCAGATATTGTTCCTTGTTCTAGTAAAGTATAAAAGCTCGGGTTTTTTCCACTAATATTTTCTAAAAGTTTATTCAAACCAATTGCATTTTCAAAAAGATTCTTGAGATCTTTCCCTTTTAAAGAGCCACCATCTTTCTGTTTTAAGACTGATTGATCAATCAGATCTTGTATAAAAAAATTCTCTAGCTCTTTGTCATCTTTGAGATAAAGCTCTGTTTTTCCTTTTTTAATTCTATATAAGGGTGGTTGAGCTATATAAACAAAACCATTTTTTATTAAATCAGGCATGTGTCTGTAAAAAAAAGTCAGAAGCAATGTTCTGATGTGAGAACCATCAACATCAGCATCAGTCATTATAATAATCTTGTGATATCTCAGACCATCCAGTTTAAAATCATCATAATAACCTGCACCCAGAGCTTGAATAAGAGTTGCAATCTCAGCTGAATTTAAAATTTTATCTTTTCGCGATTTCTCCGTATTAAGAATTTTTCCTTTCAAAGGAAGCACGGCTTGATTCTTTCTATCTCTTGCCTGCTTTGCTGATCCCCCAGCTGAATCACCTTCAACAATAAACAACTCACAATTTTCAGGCGATTTATCTTGACAGTCAGCTAATTTTCCAGGTAAAGAGCTTATTTCAAAAGCAGAATTTTTCCTTGAAACCTCTCTTGCCTTTCTAGCTGCTTCCCTAGCAGCGGCGGCTTCAAAAATTTTACTAACCACACCTTTTGCATCTTTGGGGTTTTCTTCAAACCAATTACCCAAATTTTCTGAAACAATTGATTCAACTACTGGTCTTACTTCAGAAGAAACTAGTTTATCTTTAGTTTGGGATGAAAACTTTGGATCCGGAACTTTTACAGATAAGACACAAGTTAAGCCTTCTCTTGCATCATCACCAGTGAGATTAATCTTTTCTTTTTTCCCAAGACTTAGATTGTTAATTGCATTATTAACAGTTCTAGTCAGTGCTGATCTAAAACCAGCCAAATGAGTTCCGCCATCACCCTGTGGGATATTATTGGTAAAAACAAGGCAATGTTCATGGTAACTTTTATTCCATTGAAGAGCCAATTCAACAACTATATTGTCTGATGTACCCTTAAAAGAAATGACATCATTTATAATTGATTCCCTAGACTTATCTAGATATTTAACATACCCTTTTAGTCCACCTCTAGAGGAAAGTTGAGAATTTTTTTCTTCCTGTCCTCTTTTGTCTACAAGCTGAATATTTACACCTGAATTTAGGTATGCTAATTCTCTTAACCTTACTTCAAGTTTATTGAAATCAAATTCTGTTTTACTAAAAGTTTGCTTAGATGGTAAAAAAGTAATTTGGGTACCACTCATGTCGGTTTGACCAGATTCTTTTAAAGGAGAATCAGGGTTCCCATTTGAAAATCTTACAAAAAACTTTTTACCTTCCCTGTGAATAGTTAACTCTAGCCATTCAGACAATGCATTTACAACAGAAACGCCAACTCCGTGCAATCCACCTGACACTTTATATGAGTTTTGATCAAATTTTCCACCGGCATGAAGCTGAGTCATAATAACTTCAGCAGCTGAAATACCCTCATCTTTATGAATATTTGTCGGTATGCCCCTTCCGTTATCAATAACTGTAATTGAATGATCCTTGTTTAAAGATACTGTTATTGAGTCACAATAGCCTGCCAAAGCTTCATCTATAGAATTGTCAACAACCTCATAAACCATATGATGAAGGCCTGAACCATCATCTGTATCACCAATGTACATTCCAGGTCTTTTTCTAACCGCATCCAAACCTTTGAGTACTTTAATGGATTCAGCATCATAATCCTGGTCTTTTTTTATAGTTTTATTCGCTTCCAAAGAATTAACCTTAATTGATTTCATTATTATAACTTATTATCCCTAACTTTAAACCTCTTATCATCAATATTTATCTTATCTATTATTGAACTAAATCTTTTATCCTCTGAAATTAGCCCCCCCCTCACATCTGTCATCCAAGTCTGTACTTTCAAATCTCTTAATCTATCTAAAACATTAAAAATAAACTTTTCGTCTAAATATGAAAAAATATCATCAAGTAAAAAAATAATTTTTTTGAAAGAATTAATTTCTAAATATTTTAAAAAAGAAAAAAATAAAGAAAAAACGATAACTTTTTGTTGCCCTGTTGAGAAATTCTTTGCTTGTCTTCTAGTTTTTTTTTCATACACTAACAAATCTGTTTTATTAGCTCCAAAATTAGTTCTTCCTGTATAAAAATCTTTTTTTCTATTAATTTTTAACTGCCGCATAAAAATCTCTTCAACTTCCAATGCTGGTTTTTCGGTAAGAAGTCTGTCAAGCTCTCCCTTTAACTCAAGATTTAAAATTGGAAAATCTAACAATAAATTATCAAAGTTATTATTAAGTTCTTTAACAAAATTTCTTCTAGCGTCACATATAACTAGACCAATTGATGCCATTTTATTCTCAACAGCTGCAAGCCATTTGTGAGAATCTGTGTATCCCCATTTTTTTAATATTTTCAATCTTTCATTCTTAAATTTTTCATATTTTTTTAAACTTTCCTTATAAGATTTATCAATCGCAGAGATCATCAGGTCAATAAACTTTCTTCTTTCTTCTGAATTATTTAAAAAAAGGAATGTCATCTTTGGAATTACCCAAAAAATACTAAAAATATCTTCATCATTCTTTTTGTTAGATTTTTTTCCATCAAAACTGAAAATCTTTTTGTAATTATATGAATTTTCTTTTAGTCCAAGCCCAACGCGTGAAGTTTGATTTCCTGTTCTAAAAAGCGCATGTACTCCAAAGCTCTCAATTGAGCCCTCTAGATCAGAATTAATTATTTCATTAAAACCTGACCCTTTAAAACCATTAGGTGAGTCATATAAGGAAATTGATTCTAATATATTTGTTTTTCCAGAACCATTTTGGCCACATACAAGAACTAAATCTTTATTAGTCTCTAAATTAAGAAATTTATGGTTCCTATAATTATTTAATATTAGTTTTTCAATTCTAATATTGTTACCATCCATTGGATATTTTTTATGCTCTCATTTGCATTATTAGAAACAGTGTGTTTTTCAAATTGTCACACTCAAGAATTGTAGGTGCAGTTTTGTTGGAGAAAGAAAATTTTACTTTACCGTTTTTTATTATGTTTAATACATCCAGAATATATCTTGCATTAAAGTTTATAGAAACTTGCGAACCTGAAAAATCAACATCTACACTTTCTGTTCCCAATGATTTATCATTTCCAAATGAACTAACAACACAAACATTTTTTGATATTTCAAATTTAACGGTTCTAAATTTCTCATCCGATATTGTGGATACTCTGTCTATTGTTTCGCTAAAACTCTTGCAATCAACAACCATTGTTTGATCATTATCTTTAGGAATCACACTTTCATAATCTGGAAAAGATGCATTCACGAGTTTTGAAACAATTTTAATATTACCAAGCAATATTCTCATACGGGTTTTTGAAAAACTAAGATTTATATCTTCATCATATTCCTCAAGAATTTTTGAAATCTCTAGAACAGTTTTTTTCGGGATTATTATTCCATCAAACGATTGCTTAATAGGCTCTGGAAGTGAGCACTTGGAAAGTCTGTGACCGTCTGTCGCAACAGTTGATACTGTTTCACCGTTTGAATGAAGATAAATCCCATTAAGATATTGTCTTGATTCATCTAATCCCATACAGAACTTACAGTTGTTTACTAAATTTTTAAAATTTTTAGACTTTACTTTGATTTCTATTTCAAGTTTATCCTCATCCATAACCGGAAAGTCATCTACAGGCAACATTGGGATTGAAAATTTAGAATCACCGAATAAAACATACACTGTATTATTTTTCTCATCATTCTTGAGTATTATTTCAGATTGATCTGGTGCTTTTCTGATTATATCAAAAAAAAGTTGAGAGGGGATTGTTATCCCACCAGCCTGGATCACATTTGCAACTAAATTTTCAGTTAATTCCATTGCTAAATCTGTAGCAGTTATTGTCAGCCCACCCTGCAAAGCTGAAACTTTTACATTTGAGAGGATCGGAATTGTATTTCTTTTTTCAACAACACTTTGGAAGTGACTTAAACATTCTAATAAATTTTTTTTTTTTATGACAAATTCCATTTTTTATGACTCTAACATCCTTATTAGAAGTTGAACATCTTCATCAAAACTTGCGTCTTTATTCCTTAATTCTTCTACTTTTCTTACTGCATGTATAACAGTTGTATGGTCCCTATTACCAAATCTTCGGCCAATCTCTGGTAAGGATCTAGAGGTCAAGTTTTTTGAGAGATACATCGCAACTTGCCTAGGTCTTGCGATAGTTCTAGACCTTCTTGCAGAACTCATATCAGACATTTTTATATTGAAATGTTGAGAAACTTTCTTTTGAATTTCTTCAATATTAACTTTTTTTTGTGAAGATTTTAAAAGATCTTTTAGGAGATCTTGAACCATATCAAGATTTATTTCTCTACCAACTAAAGATGAAAATGCTGAAAGTCTATTCAATGCTCCCTCTAATTCTCTTACATTAGTTGTAATTTTGTGTGCTAGAAATTCTAAAATATTTGATGAAATTCTTGAGCTAAGCTTCTCCTCTTTTGCTTGAAGAATTCCTAATCTTAATTCGTATGTTAAAGGATGTATATCCGCTACCAACCCCCATCCTAATCTTGACCTCATTCTTTCTTCGATACCTTCAAGATCTTGAGGTGATTTATCTGCTGAAATAATTAACTGTTTATTCTGATCAATTAATGCATTAAAAGTATGAAAAAATTCTTCCTGGGTTGAATCCTTTCCAGAAATAAATTGCACATCATCAATCATCAAAACATCAACATTTCTAAACTGCTCTTTAAATGCAACAGTATTTTTAAACCTCAGCGCCTTAATAAAATGATACATGAATTTTTCAGCAGACATGTAGATAACTCTTCTTAAAGGATTTCTTTTTTTTATTTCATGAGCAATGGCATGCATAAGGTGGGTTTTACCCAAACCTACTCCACCATACAAAAAAAGTGGATTGAAGGGAACATCTTTAGACTCCGCAACTCTTCTGGCAGCAGCAAAAGCCAATTCATTTGGTTTACCTACTATAAAATTTCCAAATGTGAATCTGCTATCTAAATCTGAACTGATAGATCTAAATACATCCTTATTATTTTGTTCTTTAAATTTTTCTGTTTCATTCGTTTTTATCTCTACAGCTAGATTTTTAACCTTTTTTGATACTATTATTTGGATATCATTTATTGTTAGATTTTGAACAAGCCAATAACTTTTAATGATATCCAAGTATTGTTCAATAATCCGTGTTCTTATAAAATTACTTGGAGCACTCAAAATCACTTTTCTGTCCTCATAATCCTCCAAAGTAAGCATTTTTATCCAACTGGCAAACTGTGCATCACCAATTTTTTGCCTAATTCTTCCTCTTACTGTTAACCACTGAGCTTGAATCTCGGAAAGATTCTTCTTTAAGTCATCTGTCATTAATTTTCATCCTTGCTTCCAGGGTAAGTTTGAATGTTTCCAACCATTTATTTTACCCCTATGACCAATTTCATTGTGAGAACCTTCAAAACCATCTGAACAATTGTAGCAATTTGAATAGCCCTGAGATGTAAGGAATTCAGCTGCAGACCTGGATCTTGCACCAGATCTACAAAGAAAAATTATTTTAGAGTTTTTATCAGTTATATTTTCAGAGATTTCCTGCAAGAATCTCGAATTTTTCTCCATTATTGGGAAGATTTGCCATTCTATAAATATTACTTTTTTTTTTAACGACTCTAGATCTGGCACACCCACAAATGCCCATTCTGCTGATGTTCTGCAATCAACTAAATAGCTATCACCCTCTTTTTTAAGAATATCCCAGCTCTTTTCGGGTGAGAGATCCCCTGCATAATCTAAGTCCATAATAAATTCCAACAAATGAAACAATTAGCTTATCTAATATAACAAATGAATCAATAAAAACTAAAAAAAAGTTTATTGACTCAGCTTCTTTAATTTCTGCGATAGCCTTGAAATAATTCGAGAGGCTGTATTTTTCTTATAAACACCCCTTGATACCGCCTTGAATAAGTCAGATTCCAAATTGTGAATTTTTTTTTGAGATTCTTCTTTTTTTTTTAAATCTATTAGACTAATTAGGTTTTTTATCCCACTTCTTATTTGAGATCTTCTATTTTTATTAATTTCAGACCGTTTGATGGTTTGAATTATTCTTTTTTTTGCAGATTTAATATTAGCCATAATCTAAGGGTTTATACTTTTGAATTTGGCAATGGTCAAGAATAATTTGTTAGTTATTTAGGAAAAATTTTGAAAAGTACAATTGTTTCATCTTCTTCATCATAGAATTTTATTTCAAGTCTTTCTCCATCGCGATCGAAAAAATTTTTTTTTTGGATCTTCCATCCTAAATTTGGGAGAGTTTTAAAATAAAATTCTTTTACTTCTTTTTTTGAGTATTTCCCTTTAGTTTTTGTCGAAACATATCTACCATCTACTTTATCAAATAAAATGAGAGAATCTTCAACATAGTCCATCTCTTTATAAATTGGAATATCTCCTAAACCTTCTATAAATATTTCTTGAGCATACACTTTAGTTTGAAGGCATAGGGCAAAAAAAATTAATAATATTCTCATTTTAAAATTGACAGTTTGAACAAAAAAAAGTTGACCTTCCATTTTGAACAATTTTTTTTATATGACAAAGATTTTTGCATCTTTTACATGTCATATTATCTCTTCCGTATACATTCAACTCATTTTTAAAATATCCAATTTTTAGGTCAGAAACAATAAAGTTTTTTATTGTAGTACCCCCTAACTTTATCGACTTTTTTAAAATTTTTTTTGTTGAATTTATAATATTCAATATTTCATCTTTTTTTAATGATTTGGAATTTCTTTGAGGACTCACCGAAGCCTTGAATAATATCTCTGAGCAATAAATGTTACCAAGACCTGCTACAAAATTTTGGTTCATTAACAAATTTTTTATTTTCGTATCTCTTTTTGAACTTTTTAAAAAATAATTAAAATCAAATTCTTTTTTTAGTGGTTCTGGACCCATGTTTTTTAAGTGTTTACAATTAACAAATTCTTTATGTTCATAAAGTTTAAAATAACCAAATTTTCTAATATCATTGAAAATAATATAAAAATCATCAAATTTAAAATATAAGTGATCATGTTTTTTGAAATTATAAATTTTAGAAAATCTAAAATAACCAGTCATTCCAAGATGAAGTAACAAAAATAAATTATTTTCATATTCCAGTATTAAGTATTTTCCCCTTCTATTAATTTTTGTTAATATTGTATTACTTAGCCTTTGATTAAGATTATTTGGAATTTTATAACGGAGCTTATTATTTATAATATTAATTTTGTTAGCTTTTTGACCAGTCATATGGGAGTCTAAAAAAACTCTTACAGTTTCAACCTCAGGTAATTCAGGCATGGAAAATAATTTTCTAAAAAATATTAAAACTTTTGATAAAAATAAAAAAGAAAATTTTATTAGTCAAATCTTTTCAAATGTTTCAAAACAATATGACTTTATGAATGATTTGATGAGTCTTGGCTTACATAGAACATGGAAAGAAAAGTTAATTGATATTATGGATATTAATAATGATTCCATTATATTAGATTTAGCATCTGGGTCAGGAGACTTGACGAAAATAGTTAAAAAAAAATTTAGTTGTGATTGTATAGTTTTTGACTCAAATCTTGAAATGATCAATCAAGCAAAAACTAAACTTCAAGATTTCAAAATAAAATATATCAATGGGAATGCAGAATCGTTACCATTTAAAAAAAATTTCTTTGACCATGTTATGGTTAGTTTTGGACTCAGAAATTTTACTGATATAGAAAGATCTCTTAATGAAGTTCACAGAATTTTAAGAAAAAATGGGAAATTTTTTTGCATGGAATTTAGTGAAATAAATAATGTTATGCTTAGGAAAATTTTTTTTCTTTACTCAAAAATTATACCAAAATACGGGAAATTTTTTTCAGATAATGAGGTTGCATATGAATATCTTATTCAGAGCATAAGAAATTTCCCTAATCAAATACAACTTACAAAAAAACTTAAAAAGGCTGGTTTTGAAAGAATCGAAGTGATTGATATAATGGGGGGGCTTGCATCGATTCACATATCGGAAAAAAAATGAATGTATTAAAGGGGAAAAAAATCTTAGTAATAGTGACTGGCGGAATTGCTTGTTACAAAGCCCTTGATGTAATAAGAAAATTAATTGAGAAAGATGTAAGTGTAGATTGCGTCCTTACAAAAAATGCAGGCGAGTTTGTGAATGTTTTATCATTTGAAAGTCTGCTTGGTAAAAAAGTACACTTAAATTTATTTTCGTTGGATGAAGAAAAAAATATGAGTCATATTAAGTTAGCAAATAAATGTGATGCTATATTAATTGTTCCTTGTACTGCTAATTTTCTTGCAAAAATAGCTAATGGTATTGCTGACGATCTTGCAACAAATATTATTTTAGCTTCAGATGCGAAAAAATTTATTGCTCCAGCAATGAACACATCCATGTGGAATAACAAAGTTGTCAGAAAAAATATTAAATATGTAGAGAAAATTGGTTTTTTTATACTTAATCCAAAATCTGGTAAATTAGCTTGTGGCTCAAAGGGTAGAGGAAAACTTATGGATGTTGATTTAATTATCGATGAGGTCTCAACAACATTTTTTGAGCAAAAACTTTTAGGAATTAAGGTCTTAATTACAACAGGGCCGTCCATAGAAAAAATTGATCCCATAAGATATATAAGCAATTTTTCTTCAGGTATTCAGGGTTATGAAATAGCAAAAATATTATCAAATTTTGGTGCTAAGACAACTCTAATTAGTGGGCCAACAAATTTAGAACCGCCAAGAAATGTAAAATTAATAAATGTTGAATCTGGGGAAGAATTTCTTAAAAGTTCAATTGCACAGCTCCCAGCAGATGTTTTTATATCTGTTGCAGCAATTTCTGATTGGAAATCTAAGAAAATCAGTAAAAAGAAAATAAAAAAAATAAATGGGGTACCTAACATAAAATTTTCAATTAATGAAGATGTTCTTAGTGATATTTCAAAGTCAAATAAAAGGCCTAAATTAGTTATTGGGTTCTCTGCAGAAACTAACGATCTTATTAAAAATTCAAAAAAAAAGTTAAAAAATAAGGGCTGTGATTGGATAATTGCCAATAAAATACAAGATGGTGTAGGTTTTATGTCAGAAAAAAATCAAGTTTTCTATCTAGATAAAAACAAAGTTGAATCTTGGCCAAAAATGAAAAAAAATCTAGTTGCACTAAAACTTGCAAAAAAAATTGTTTCTTTTTTTAAAAATAATAGATTATAGAATATGGCTAAAATTTTATTTAAAGTATTGGAAAACGGAAAAGGACTGTATAACCTTCAAAAAGCAACAAAAGACAGCGCTGGATTTGATTTAGTTGCGGCAGTATCTGAAGATCAAATACTCAAAAAAAATCAAACTGTTTTAATACCTTGTGGATTTTCTATTGAAATGCCTAAGAACTATGAGGCACAAGTAAGACCAAGGTCAGGTATTGCTCTTAAAAATTCAGTGACTGTATTAAATTCTCCTGGAACAATTGATGCTGATTACAGAGGGGAAATTGGAGTAATATTAATCAATCATGGTACTAAAAAATTTAAAATATCTAGAGGAATGAGAATTGCTCAAATTATTTTTGCAGAATTACCTAAAGTTAAGTTGGAGGAGGTAAAAAAACTAAAGTCAACAAAAAGAAATACAGGTGGATTCGGTTCAACAGGAGCCTAATTTAGGAGAGTTAATTGTTTAAAATTCAAAAAAGAATAATTTATGCAATAGAGGCTGTCGTAGATATTGCATTAAACTCTGGTCTTCAACCAGTCCAGAATATATCTATTGCTAAAAGACAAAGAATTCCAAAAAGATATTTGGAACAAACTCTTCAAATTCTTGTTAAGAAAAATATTCTTGTTGGGTCAAGGGGGCCAAAGGGAGGGTATCGATTGGCAAGGGAAAGAAGAAAAATTAAAATATCTGAAATAATAAAAACAGTTTCAGATGATGAGTCAAAAGAAATTTGCAAATCAGAATTAGCAAGGAAAGTCATAGGGCCTATGATTAACAACATATCAGATAAATGTTTTAAATTTCTTGATGAAATTTCCGTCGAAGAGATATGTAAAATAGCTAAAGAGAAAAAATTACAAAAGCATCCTGACAAGAAGGTAGATTTTGTCATCTAACACAAGGAGTAAAATTTTTAATTCTATTGACGAGACTGTAGGAAATACTCCTTTGGTAAGACTTAATAATATTAAAAAACAATTTCACCTTCATGGCAATATAATTGCTAAATTGGAGTTTTTTAATCCCCTTGGTTCTGTTAAAGACAGAATTGGTCTTGCAATGATTAATACTGCGGAAAAAAAAAAAAAAATTAATTCTAACACAATAATTATTGAACCAACTTCCGGAAATACTGGTATAGCCTTAGCTTTTATTTGCGCGGCAAGAGGTTATAAATTATTACTAACAATGCCTGATAGCATGTCCCTTGAGAGAAAAAAAATGCTTCTTTTCCTAGGTGCCCAGATAGTATCAACACCCAAGGAATTAGGAATGGGAGGAGCAATTAAAAAAGCAGAAGAATTGAAAAAAAAAACACCTAATAGCATTATATTAAATCAATTTCAAAATCAGTCTAACCCTGAGATTCATTTTAGAACAACAGCCAAAGAAATTTGGGATGATTGTAAAGGTGAAATTGATAACTTTATGGCAGGCGTAGGTACTGGCGGAACGATTACTGGAGTTGGAAATTTTTTGAAGAAAAAGAAAAAAGAAGTAAAAATTTTTGCCGTTGAACCAGAAGATTCAGCAGTAATAAGTGGATGTGATGCGGGTTCTCATTCCATTCAAGGAATAGGAGCCGGTTTTATTCCCAAGACTCTTGATACAAAAATAATTGATAAAACTATTTCCATAAGTAATTCGTCGGCTTTCAATTATTCTAGAATCCTTGCAAAATATGAGGGCATTACTGGAGGTATTTCTTCAGGAGCTGTATTAGCAGCTGCCGTTGAAATTCATGAAAGTACTGGTATGAAAGATAAAAATACCATAATAATTATTCCATCCTTCGCCGAAAGATATTTGTCAACTGACCTTTTTAACGATATTTAAGAATGATTAAACTAAGTGATAGAGAAATTGAGAAATATTCCAGACAGATTTTGATTGAAAAAATTGGGATTAAAGGTCAAGAAAAAATAAAAAATTCATCTATTCTTTTAATTGGTTGTGGAGGTCTTGGAACCTCTGCTGCTCAATACTTAACTATGGCAGGTGTAGGTAAAATAAAGATCATTGATTCTGACAAAGTTGAGCTAAGTAATTTGAATAGACAAACATTATTATTTGAGGAAGATATTGGTAATAAAAAAACAGTTTCTATTTTAAAAAATCTTAAAAAAATAAATCCTCATGCTACGCTTGAAATTGTAAATGCTAAAATTCAAAAAAATAATATTAAAAAATTACTGCAAAACCATAATATCATCCTTGACTGCACTGATAATTTTAAATCTAGGTATTTAATAAATAAATTCTGCATAAATAATAAAAAAATTTTAGTTTCTGCGGCTATTCAAAGTTTTGATGTTCAAGCTTTTGCTCTTTCACCTTGGAAAGGTAAAAAAAATCCCTGCTACGAATGTATTTTCCCAAACACAAACACCAATCATCAATTAAATTGTGATGAAATGGGAATCGTTGCACCAATTGCAGGGTTAGGTGGCGTGCTTCAGGCAATTTTAACTATCAATATTATTTTAGGAACTAAAAATGAAATTTTCAGGGAATTTCTCTCATTCGACTGTTTTAACAGGAATTTCAGAAAAATAAGAATAGTAAAAAATCCAACCTGTAAAATTTGCAAAGATTAATGCTTATAATTTCTATACTTAACTCTATCGGGAGGTAGCTTACCCTTTACAAAATTTTCAATATTTCTAATCACTCTCTCACCCATAGCAATTCTACTTTCCTTGGTAGCTGAACTTATGTGTGGGAGCAACACCACATTATCACATTCAAGAAGTTTCATTGTTACTTGGGGTTCGTGCTCAAAAACATCTAAACCTGCTCCGCCAATCTTCTTTTCAAATAAAATATTTGCTAAGGCTTCTTCATCTACAATTTCTCCCCTAGATGTATTTATAACGATACAATTTTTCTTTAAAAATTTTAGACGTTTCTTAGATAGTAAGTGAAATGTTTCTGGCGTAAATGGACAGTGAATAGTAATCACATCTGAGCAAGCCAACATTTCTTCCAAGTTTCTATAATATTTTGCATCGTATTCACTTTCAATCTTTTTGCTGACCCTTTTTCTATTATGATACTTGATTTTCATTCCCAACATTTTCATTCTTTTTGCTACTGCTGATCCAATTCTGCCCATTCCAATTATACCAAGTTTCTTTCCTTTAATTCTCTCACCCAATGTCTCATTTGGACCCCAGCCCTTCCAACTGCCATTTTTCAGTTTTTGCTGTGCTAATAAAATCTTTCTACTAATTATTAGCGTCATAGTTAGAACTAAATCAGCTGTGTCATCAGTTAATACATCAGGGGTATTAGTAACTTGAACTTTCCTATCCTCGGCTGTAATCAAATCTATGTTATCAACTCCATTTCCAAAATTTGCTATTAGCTTTAACTTCTTCCCTGCTTTAATAATTGAAGCATCAATTGTATCAGTAATGCAAGGAACCAGAATATCAACTTCTTGAATCTTTTTTTTTAAATCTTTATAAGAGTATCTTTTGTCAGTTTTGTTCTGGACTATTGTATAGTTCTTTTGTAATTTTTTTTCTATCTTTTCTGGCAATTTTCTTGTAAGCAAGATTATGCTTTTTTTAAAATCATTTTTTTTCATTTTAGTTTTTTCAATTATACCACTTAATGATCTTTTAAGTTTTAAAAAAAAAAATTTTTATTCCACAAAATATAATGAAGTCAATATTCGGATTGGTCCTGGAATCAATCATCTAAAGTTATATAAAATATTAATAAAAGGTTACCCTTTAGAAATAATTGAGGAGTTTGAGAACTGGTTTAAAATTAGAGATTATAAGAAGCGTGAGGGTTGGGTATCAAAAACTCAATTAAAAAAAGAAAATTTTGTTATAGTAACTTCACCTTCATCGAATCTTCATAAATTTCCAAATTCCAAATCTAAGATTCTGGCAATTGCTGAAAAAGAATTTATTTTCAAAATACTCAAATGTAAAAAAGAATGGTGTAATGTTTCAGATACAAAAAAAATCAGGGGATGGGTTAAAAAAAATGATTTGTGGGGATTTAATTCTGAAAATTAAAAAATTTAGTTTTTTTAAGGCGGTGAATTATTTATTGACCTTTCATGATTCTATCTACAAGCTCTTTTACTTTTGGAATAAATCCACCCTTATAAAAAGGATCCCTTGCAAATCTATAAACAGAGTGGCCAGCAAACATTAATTCATTTTCAATTGAGGAAATTCCATGACTTATTCTTTGCAGTGTTTTCTGGATGCAGAAAGATCTTGGGTCAGCTTTTTTACCAGTTGTGCCTTTTTCATTCTGAGACCAGTTACTAAATAAACAAGAAGATAGGCAGCCCATACAATCAATTTGATCCTTAACTATTTGACTGGCTTTTTTGAGAGTGACCCAAATCAAAGTGTCACTAGGAGTTGTCATTGGTTTAGAAAAACCCTTCTTAATCCAATTTAGTATTTTAGATTTATCTGCATGTTTTACATAATAGGCTCTATTTCTTGGTCCAATTTCAATTTTTTCGTTAAATTCGTTTGTTTGCTCCTTTAAATAAGGTGTCTGTCTCAATGATCTTTGCTCTAGTTCATTGAGAAAATCATTTTTAACAGCTGATGAGTAAAAACCTGTTGGACTGAATCTATGTAGCGAAACTTCTCCTTTTTTAATTGTTAAAAGCTTTTTTTTCCATTCTGCGGGAATTGGACTTTCAACAGTAAGTAAGGGTCTTGTCCCAAATTGAAAGGCAATTTTTCCTATATCTGGGTTATTTATCCAATCAGCCCACTCACTAAGATTCCATACCCCACCAGCCATTATTATCGGAACTTCTTTTAAATCAAACTGATTCATTAAAGACCTTAAGTCTTTTACTCTTGGAAAAGGTGGTTGAGGCTTAAGTGGGTTTTCACTATTCGATAGACCATTATGTCCTCCTGCTAACCATGGATCCTCATAAACAACACCACCCAGAAATTCAGATGTTTTCCTATAAGATCTTTTCCACAATGCGTTAAAGGCTCGAGCAGATGAAACAATAGGATAATAAAAAACCTTATATTTTGCAGCAATCTCAGATAGCTTATAAGGCATTCCTGCACCACAGGTTACGCCATCAATAATCCCAGAAGCTTGTTTTAGTGTTTCTTCAAGAATTTGTTCTGCTGCAGCCATTTCCCATAAAATATTTATATGTATTGGAGCTTTATCTCCAGCAATATCCCTGGCAATTTTCGCCTGTTCAACTGCTCCAGCAACTGAATAATTTATAAGCTCTCGGTGTCTTCCAGATCTTGTTTTTTCTTTATAGACTTGGGGGATTAAGTTACCATTTTCATCATATGAATCAGCATTGACTCCAGAAAATGTTCCAACACCTCCAGCTTTAGCCCATGCTCCAGAACTTTCTCCACTACTTACTGCTATTCCTTTTCCACCTTCAATAATAGGCAAAGAATCTTTACCCGATATAATCATAGATTCAAGCATTTTTTTCTCTATACATCTTTTATGCTTAACTTTACCTTACCTCTATCATCAACACCAATAACTTTTACTTTTACTTCATCACCTTCATTAACAACATCTGTTGTTTTCTCAACTCTCTCGTTTTTTAACTGACTTATGTGGACCAATCCATCACGACTACCCATAAAGTTTACAAATGCACCAAAGTCAGTTGTTTTTACAACCTTTCCTGAATAAATCTTGCCAACTTCTGGTTCAGCGACAATATCATTAATCATTCCTCTTGCTATTTCACCATCGCTAGATTTTGCAGAGAATACCGTTACAATTCCATCGTCATCTATTTCTACCTTAGCACCTGATTTTTCACAAATATCTTTTATAACCTTACCCCCAGATCCAATAACCTCTCTAATTTTAGATTTATCAATTTTTATTGTAAAGATTTTTGGAGCATTTGGTTTTGTCATTTTTCTGGGACCACTTACAACCTTATCCATTTCTGATAAAATATGTTTTCTAGCATTTAAGGCTTTGGTCAAAGCATCCTTCATTATCTCCTCGGTTATTCCATCAACCTTTATATCCATTTGAAGAGCAGTAATCCCACTTTTTGTTCCTGCAACTTTGAAATCCATATCACCTAAATGATCCTCATCTCCAAGAATGTCTGTTAAAACCACAAAATTATCTTTCTCTTTTATAAGACCCATAGCAACACCCGCTACAGATTTTTCTAGAGGCACTCCAGCATCCATAAGAGCCAAAGAAGCACCGCAAACTGTTGCCATAGAGGAAGAACCATTAGATTCCGTAATTTCAGAAACAACTCTTAAAGTGTATGGAAAATCTTTTACTTTACTTAAAATGGGATTGATAGATCTCCAAGCAAGTTTACCGTGACCAACTTCTCGTCGTCCAGTTGAACCAATCCTTCCAACTTCATTGACTGAAAATGGAGGAAAGTTATAGTGCAAAAGAAATTTTTCTTTAAGATCTCCATCTAATGTATCCAACATTTGTTCATCACTACTTGTACCCAATGTTGTTGTTACAAATGCTTGCGTCTCCCCCCTCGTAAACAAAGCACTTCCATGAGAACTGCTAAACAAATCAACTCTCACATCTATTGCTCTAACAGTGTCCAAGTCCCTTCCATCAATTCTCTTTCCAGTTTTAAGTATTGATGCTCTGACAATTTCTTTTTCCAGACCCTTGATTGCATCACTGACAACATTTATATCTTCATCATTTTCACTAAATTTTTCTATAATCTTACCTCTAATTTCATTTAGTGAATCATTTCTTTTTTTCTTTTCTTTAATTTTATATGAAGTTTCTAGTTCTGGAACTGCAAACTTTTTCATATCTTTTATAAAGCTTGGCTTTTCGGGGCTTACTAAATCCCAAGATGGTTTAGCGGATTTTTCTGCAAGCTCAATAATCTTTTTTATTACAGGTTGAAACTCATTAAAACCGAATTGTACCGCTCCAAGCATTATTTCCTCTGGTAATTCATGGGCTTCAGATTCAACCATCAGTACCCCTTCTCTCGTTCCTGCTACAACTAAATCAAGTTCGCTATCTTTCAACTCCTCTTTTGTAGGATTTAAAATATAATCTCCATCTGTATAGCCTACTCTTGCGCAGGCAATCGGCCCAAGAAAAGGAAGTCCTGAAATTGTCGCTGCTGCTGAAGCTCCAATCATTGCACATATTGCAGGATCATTTTCTCCATCATAACTGATTACTGTACAAATTATTTGGGTCTCATTCTTAAAGTCCTTATGAAATAGTGGCCTCATTGGTCGATCAATCAACCTTGAATTTAAGATTTCTATTTCAGCAGGGCGCCCCTCTCTTTTAAAAAATCCTCCAGGAATTTTTCCTGCTGCATAGGCTTTCTCAATATAGTGAACAGATAATGGGAAGAAATCTAAATTTTTGTCTGCATCTCTAGCCGCAGTCACTGTGCATAATACTGATGTATCACCCAACGAAACAACAACTGCACCATCAGCCTGTCTTGCCATTAAACCAGTTTCTAATTTTAAATCTAGCCCTTGCCAATCTAATTGAACACTTGATATATCAAACATATTTATCTCCTTTGCTAAAACTTATCTTCTTAACCCAAGAGATTTAATTATTGAATCATACCTATCTGTGCTTTTTTCTTTTAAATAGCTTAATAGCTTTTTTCTTTTGCCGACTAGTCGCATTAATCCCCTTCTTGTATTGTGATCTTTTTTATTTAATTTAAGATGTTCCGTTAATGTTTTAATTCTTTTTGTAAAAACTGTAACTTGGAACTCACTGCTTCCAGAATTTTCCTTATTTGAATGTTTTTCCTCAGTCTTTACATTTTCTTTTTTTTCAACCATTTTCTTCCTTTCAACTTCTTTTGATTACAAATTTCTTAATAATTTCTTTGGGTAAAAATTCTCATTTATGTATGAACCTATTGCAACAATTTTGTCCTCGAATTTTGCGATTATAAGATCTTTATTTTTTTTATGTTTCCCCAACATGAAATCTTTTCTCGTCTTTATTGATCTACCATTTAATATATGATCAAACTCCGCTTTATCCAAAACTATTTCGTTAACATTATTAAAAACCAAGTTAATTGGTTTAACAACTTTTATGCGCTCATCACTATGCACTAAACTTGACAAATAATCTAGTGAAATAAGTTTTTTATTTAAATCGCCAAATCCCGTTCTTCTTAACGAAATTAATGTCCCGTAAGTTCCCATAATTTCAGCCATGTCTTCAGCGAGACTTCTAATGTATGTGCCTGGGCTACATTTAACATAAAAAAGGGTTTTATCTTTTGATAATTGTTTTAACAAAGTAAATTTATAAATATTTATTTTATTTTTTTTTAGTGTAAAATTTTTTTTTTTTCTGGCCAATTCATAAGCCCTAACCCCATTGATTTTTTTTGAGGAAAAACGATGAGGTTTCTGAAAAGTTAGGCCAGAGAAAAATTTAATTTTATCATTGATCAATGATTGACTTGGATATTTATTATTTATTGATAGAGTATCTCCTTCTAAATCACCAGTTGTGGTTTTTAACCCCCATTTAATTGTAAAAATATATTCTTTAGTAAAATTCTCTAAATATTTAATTGTTTTGGTTGCTTTACCTAAAGCTATTGGTAAAAAACCTGAGGCCAGAGGATCAAGTGTGCCTATGTAACCAGCCTTACAGTTTTCAAAAATTTTTCTAACTTTTTGTAATGCTAAATTTGAGGACATCCCAATTGGTTTATCCAAGAAAATCCATCCCATAAAATTTTTTTTCATTAGCTTTAACCTTCAACCATTTAAATCATCAATTATTTTTTCAGTTTTGATCTTTTATCATTTTTAAAATCCATCCTAAATCTTAGTTTTGGAGTATATCTTAATTCCATTTTATTAGAAAATTCCCTTTTAACTCTCATTAAATTTTTTTCCACAGCCTCAATTATTGATTGTTGATCACCATTATCTTTATAAGAAAAACTATTAAGAAAGACTGTTGCAATTTTAGCATCCTTTGAAAGATCAACATTCTCAATAAATATAATAAAATTTTTACCTTTATCATCAGTGAAATTCTGTGAAACAAATATTTCAGCTAATGTTCTCTTTATTAATTCTGCAATCTTCAGTGACCTTGGTTTTTTTGAAAAAGTTTTATAAAGTTGCAAATCATTTTTTCTTCTCATTACTCTCTCTAATATAAAATTCAATTTTATCATTTTCTTTAATATCATTAAATTTTGAAAAGTTTATTCCACACTCAAGACCCGACAAAACTTCCTTTACCTGATTTTTCTCTCTTTTTAATGATTGTATTTCAGCTTCTGCAACTACTTTTTCCTCTCTGATTATTTTTGCAAAGGCATTTGATGTAACCTTACCTTTTTCGACCAAACATCCAGCAACTTTATTTGAATCTGATATTTCAAAAACTTTTTTTATCAGTGCATTTCCAATTAGAGTTTCACTGACTTCATTTTCAAATAATCCCTCGATTATTTTTTTTGCTTCATCAATAACTTCATAAATTATTGAAAAATATTTTATAGTTACCTTTTCTTGTTTAGATAAATTTTTGGCTTGAGTATTTGCTTTTACATTGAAACCAAAAATTATTGCGTTTGATGCAATAGCAAGTGTAACATCAGATTCATTGATCTCACCAACCCCACTGTGAAGGATTTTTATTTCAATTTTTTCGGAGGTCATTTCTTTCAAACTTTGCTCTATTGCTTCCTTTGATCCGTGAACATCTGCCTTTATAATAATCTGAAATATATTCTTTTCATCTTCACCAGCATTTTTAATCATTTGATCTAAGGAAATTCTTTTTACAGAAGAATTTTCCTCTATTCTTTTTCTTCTCGATCTGTATTGTGTAACCTCTCGAGCTCTTGATTCGTTATCTACAACAACCAAACTATCAGCAGATTCTGGTGCTCCAGACAAACCAATAAGTTCAACTGGATGACTTGGTAAAGCTATTTCTCGTTTTTTTCCTTCATCATCATACAATGCTCTTACTTTACCCCATTCTTTGCCAACCACTACTATGTCGCCAACTTTTAGAGTACCATTTTGGATTAATATTGAAGCAACTGTACCTTTTCCTTTTTCAACTTTAGATTCAATAACTGTCCCTTCTGCTTTTCTGTTTGGATTAGCCTTTAATTCAAGGATCTCTGACTGTAAAACAATTGACTCAATGAGTTCGTCAAGTCCTTCTTTTGTTTTAGCAGAAACATTAACAAAAACATTTTCTCCACCCATTTTTTCGCTAATTATCTCATATTTCATGAGATCATTCTCAATTTTTTGGGGATTTGAAGCAGGAAGATCAATTTTATTGACAGCAACAATAATCGGACAACCCGATGCTTTTGCGTGACTTATTGCTTCAATTGTTTGTTCATTCACTCCATCATCAGCTGCAACTACAAGTATTATAATATCAGTTATATTTGAACCTCTCGCTCTCATTTGACTGAAAGCAGCATGACCAGGGGTATCAATAAAAGTAATTTTTTTTTTGCTTTTAGTTTCAACGATGTAAGACCCTATATGCTGGGTGATGCCTCCAGCTTCGCCGGATGCAACTTTTTTTTCTCTAATTGAATCTAGCAAAGAAGTTTTTCCATGATCTACATGTCCCATCACTGTAACAACAGGTGGCCTTTGCTCAAGATCTTTATCTAAATCTTTTGCTCCATCTAAACCCAATTCAACATCTGAGTCACTAACTCGTTTTGAAGTATGTCCAAATTCAATTACCAGAAGTTCGGCTGTATCACCGTCAATTGATTGATTAATAGTTGCCATTACACCAAGCTTCATTAGAGCTTTAATCAATGTAGAAGATTTTTCTGCCATCCTTGATGCTAATTCATTGACTTCAATAAAATCAGGAATAATAATTTCTTTTTTTCTTTTTTCTTTATTTTCAAGAGATTCTTTGTTTTCTATTTTGTTTAAATTTCTTAACTTTGCTTTTTCTCTAGCTCTTTTTACAGCAGCCAGAGATCTTACTTTCTCATTATCATCACTTAAAGCCTCAGAAATAGTTAACTTACCTTGCCTCCTATTCTCAAAACTTTTTGGGGTTTTTGGAAACTTTGGCGCTTGCTTTTTGATATCATTTTCTTGAGATTGCTCCTCAACATTTGAATTGTTTTCACCAATTGGTTTAAACGGTAATTTTTTTGTTTGTTTTTTATCTGGCTTGTTGTTTTTGATCTGATCATCACTATTGTCAATTTTGTTTTTTTCATCTGAAGGAATATCATTTCCATTAATCTCTTGTGGAGTAGATAATGGAACTTCAACTTTTGTCTCATCAATTTGATCTGATTCTGATGAAATTCCATCAGTTTCAACTTGCTTAATACCGCTTAAAGATCTTTTCTTTTTAATCTCGACAGAGACAGACTTACTTCTTCCATGAGAAAAACTTTGCTTTATTTGCCCAGCATTAAATGTTTTTTTTAATTGAAGCTTGCCAGGATTACTAATTTTTTTATCTTTATTTTCTTCCATCTTTATCCTCAAACCAATGTTTTCTTGATTCAATAATAATTTCTTCAGCTTTCTTACTTTCAATATCTGTTATAATTTCTAACAACTCATAACTAGACAAATCTGCTAATTGATCTCTATTTTTAATATTATTTTCTTTTAATTTTAAAAGTTGTTCTGTTGTCAAATCTTTCTGATTTAAAAGATACTCATCAACACCATCTTTTTTAAGCAATGCTAAATTTTCATTTTTTATTTTTTCTAGACAAACCTTAGCTCGATTTATTAATTCACTTGAAAGGTTATCATCAAAACCTTCAATAGAAGACAGTTCATCTTGAGATACCATAGCTATTTCTTTTATAGATGAAAAACCCTCTGTTACTAGAAGGTGAGCAATTACTTCATCGACATCAAGATTTGAAATAAATTTTTGAGACAAACTTTTAAATTCTTCATTTCTTCTGTCTGATTCTTGAGATGTTGTCAAAATATCGATACTCCATCCAGACAGGGCACTAGCTAGTCTGACATTTTGTCCTTTGCGACCAATTGCAAGACTTAACTGATCATCCGGAACAATAACATCTATTTTTTTTAAGTCTTCCTCAATTATCACCTTATCCACTTCGGCTGGGCCAAGGGCATTCACAACAAAAGTTGCTATATCCTCTGACCACAAAACAATATCAATTTTTTCACCTTGAAGTTCATTCACAACTGCTTGTACTCTACTTCCTCTCATACCAACGCAGGCACCAACAGGATCTATGCTTTTTTCTTTCGTATAAACAGCAATTTTAGCCCTACTTCCTGGGTCACGAGCAACTGATTTTACCTCAATGACTCCATCATAAATCTCTGGAACTTCTTGTTGAAAGAGTTTTACTAAAAAACTATTGTGAGCCCTCGATAAAAAGATTTGAGGGCCTTTTAAATCAAATTTTACATCTGAAATGTAGGCTCTGATTCTATCTGATCTTCTGAAGATCTCTCGATTTAATAATTCTTCTCTTCTTAAAATTGCCTCGCCCTTTCCCAAATCAACAATCAAGTTGCCGTATTCTACTCTTTTAACAATTCCATTAACAATTTCACCTACTTTATCTTTAAATTCATTAAATTGGACTACTTTTTCCGCTTCTTTTACTTTTTGATGAATTACCTGTTTTGCAGTTTGGACAGCTATTCTTCCAAAATTTAGTGGAGGCAGTTCATCAACTAAAAAATCTCCAATTTTAAGGGATGAATTATCCTTAGGTAATTTATCTAAATTAATTTTATTTGTTCTTTCTTCGAGAGGCAGTTCCTCCAAGTCTTTAACAACCTCTTGATATCTAAACAATCCTATGTATCCGGTTTTCCTATCAACACTTGCTCTGATATCCAATTCGTGCCCATATTTTGTTCTTCCAGCTTTGGCGATAGCCATCTCCATTGCCTCAATTACCTCATCAGGTGTGATACCTTTCTCTTTTGCAATATTTTTAGCAACATCAAGAATATCAAAGTTTTGGCCTTCTAAGACTTCATTATTTTCCAATTTTTATTTCACTTTCTCAAAATATTAAAAAATTATGATTCATTCATACCAATACTTTTAAGAAACTTAAATAATTTAATAAAATTTTTCTGTATTAGTTAAGTTTTTCAAAAAGTACGAAATAAGATTTATTTCTCAATTTTTGGGCTTTTTTAAAATATGAAGTTTGGGGAATCTTCATATGTTGCATTAAAAACTCATTAAAATAATTACAACAAAGTCTAAATTCTTTCATTTTATGAAAACAATAGAGAATTTGGTTCAAATAATCTTTGTTATCTGTTGAAATTACGATTTTTGTATTTCTTTTGGAAATATTACCAATTAGGTTGATAAATCTATCATTTATGAGCCTTCTTTTTTTGTGTTTTTTTTTTGGCCATGGATCTGGAAAAAGAATATAAATTTTCTCAAAAAACAATCCCTCCAAATAATCTGATAACTTATGAAAATCAAGATCGGTCAGAAGAATGTTTTTTAACTTCAACGAGTCTATTCTCTTTTTTAATTTTAATGACCCTTTCAGAAAAGGATCACATGCAAGGAAAAATTCTTTTTTATTTGATGTGGCCTGAAAAATTATATTTTCTCCACCACCAAATCCGATTTCTAAATTCAAATTAGAAAATTTTAATATTTGTTTTTTTAAGAATTCTAGTTTTTTTCCATCGTTAAAAAAAAAATTTGACCTTCGAAGATTGTCAATCTGGAATCCTTTCGCCTTTCTTGGTATTTTTCTCCCATAAAAAGATAGCATCAATAATTTTTTTTGAAACAATCAACCGCATTCATTGTTTCCCATGAGAAAGTCCCTTTTTCTTTATCAGGCTTCCTGCCAAAATGACCGTAAGAGGATGTATCTTGATAAATTGGTCTATCCAAATTTAGAAATTTCTTTATACCGAGAGGAGATAAGTCAAAGTTATTTTCTATTATTTCTACTAATCTTTTTTCATCAACATCTGATTCTTTGTCAGCCCTTAAATATATTGATATTGGCTCAGCAATACCAATTGCATATGACAATTGAATTAAACATTTTTTAACAATCTCACTTCCGACGATATTTTTTGCAAGAAATCTTGCCATATATGCAGCAGATCTATCAACCTTTGTGTAATCTTTTCCAGAAAATGCTCCCCCTCCATGGGGAGCTGCACCCCCATAGGTATCAACAATGATTTTTCTTCCTGTTAAACCTGCATCTCCGTCTGGACCACCAACCACAAATCTTCCTGTTGGATTTACAAGAATATTATTTTCTGAGGGCAAAATTTCAGTCGGCAATGCATCTTCAATTATTTCTATAATCTTTTTTCTGATTTCTGGATTACCTGCACTATTAGAATGTTGACTTGAAACCACAATTGAAGAAATTGATTTTGGTTTGTCATTTTCATATAAAACACTAACTTGGCTTTTAGAATCTGGTCCAAAGAAAGAGTCATTGTTATGCCTGTAAAGTGCTAATTTTTTTAAAATTTTATGTGAAAAATCTATAGGAGCAGGCATTAAACTTGGTGTCTCATCGCATGCATAACCAAACATAATTCCTTGATCACCAGCACCTAATGTTTCATCACCCTCTTTTTTATCAACACCTTGTGAAATATCTGAAGATTGTTCATGTAAGTGATTTTCTATTTTTAGTTTGTTCCAATGGAAACCCTCTTGCTCGTAACCTATGGCTTTTATTTTTTCTCGAATTGTTTTTTCTATGCGATCTTTGGTAATTGAATCTTTATTTTTTTTTATTTTCACTTCACCAGCCAAAACTATTCTATTAGTTGTAGCCATAGTTTCACAGGCAACCCTCGAATTTTTATCTTCTTTTAAATACAAGTCTAAAATAGCATCAGAAACTTGGTCACAGACTTTATCAGGATGGCCTTCAGAGACAGATTCACTTGTAAAGATAAATTTTTTTGTCATATTAATTGAAAAAAATTAACATTTAAAAATTAGTTAACTTGGTTTCTTTTAAAAGAAATAACTATGTCGATCAAGTAAAAAATTAAAATCAAAAAAAATAGTAAAAATAGAATTGATTTGTTTTGGTTTTTTTCAAAGAATGTTTCATTGCTTAGAAAAGTTATATTTTTTTCAATGTATCCCTTTTTATTTAAATCAATTCTTTTTATAATTTTTCCATTTAAATCAGTTATGACCGAAATTCCAGAATTGGATGATCTAATCAACGGAACGCCTTTTTCAACAGACCTGAAAATTTGTGCGGCTAGATGTTGTCTGGGTCCAGTAGTTTTTCCAAACCAAGCATCATTAGTAATATTAATAAACAGATTAGAATTATTTGTTCCAAAAGTTTGAAATATTGCTTCATAACATATTGAGGGTTCTATGATTATTTTTTCCTCCTTAAATTTAAATTCAATATGATTGGGTTTTTCACCTATATTAAATTCTCCAACACCAGGAGTTAATTTTGCAAATGTAAGGATTTTTTTTAATGGAATAAACTCACCGAATGGAACTAATTTTTTTTTATCATATACAATTTGACCGTTTTTTTTCAGAATATAAAATGAATTAAATATATTATAACTTTTTTTTGTAAATTCTCGTCTCAAACTACCAGTTATAAGGATTATATTTGGTGGGATTTTTTGTCTAAGATATTGGTTTAATTCTTGATCCTCATTAAAATAAGAGGTTACAGCTACTTCAGGCCATATAACAATTTTTTTTTCATCAGGTTTATTATTTATTAATGTTAAGCCAATCAATTTTTCTAAATTTTCTTGGAACAACAATCTATTCCATTTTTCAATTTGAGGTATATTTGGTTGAACAACTCTTACAGGAATTTCCATTAAATTTTTATCTTTTACAATCTCAAACTTCAAAAATTGGTCTGCAACTAATAAAAAAAAAGGGAAAAATAAAAAGATGAAAAAAGCAGTTTTTCTTTTTTTTAACAAAATATTTAGTGCAACCAATACTACCCAATTAATTGTTAAGAACGATAGGCCAAAAACACCAAAAAATTTTGCAATTTGAATAAACTCGCTATGGAATGCCCATATATGTGCTGTCAAATTTAGAGGCAAACCTCCAAAGATATATGACCTTAAGAATTCTGTAAAAAAAAAGAATAAACTAATAAAAAAAGACTTTATAAATATTGAATTTCTATCTTTTAAATCAAATTTTTTTCTAAACTCTGAAATTAAGATTGAATTTATTGAAAAAAATATTCCCATCAAAAAAGGGAAAATTATTATTACAAAAGGTGAAAAAAAGAAGTGTTTTTCATAAATCAGAAATGGCGAAACAATCCAATGCATTGAGCCTAAAAAAAAACCAGACCCAAAACACCAACCGATATAAAATATTTTCTTAGTTGATTGTTCATCAATTATCTTTTTTATGAAAAAATAATAAGAAAAAATTAATAAGGGACTAAACAAAATAAAAGAAATTGAAATTCCTTGGAGAAAACCAATCATAATTATGATTAGAAAGGGTATCGATTTCATTATTTTAAATTAACTAATATTCTTTTGATTTTTCTTGTGTCCGCATCAATAATTGTAAATTCTAAATTTTTTTTATAATTAATTACCTCCCCCCTTCCTGGGATTCTACCTAGTAGATAAAAAATAAACCCACCTAAAGTATCAACTTCCTCTTTCTCATCTAATTTCAAACTTATACCAAGTTTTTCTTGGAATT
>CACEXK010000001.1 GCA_902563505.1 uncultured Alphaproteobacteria bacterium | reverse complement strand
ATTGATTACTTTACCAATTTTGATTTACCGTCGATTCAAACTGATAACGGTTTATTATTTAAAGGAACATTGCTAAAAGCACTTGCGGGTCCGATGGCACCGGGACAATACGCGCAAGCTGCGGGTGATGGTGCCTTGTCGATTGGGGAAGTATCTAGCGTTACAGGAACGGTTAAGGCCACGCGTTTAGATGGCAATGTTTTTGATTTAAATACTGGTGATCCGGTGTTCCAAGGAGATACGATTGAGACGGTTGGTTCAGGAGCGGTTGGTTTGGTGTTTTTAGATAAGACGACACTTTCCTTGTCTGAAGGTGGCAAGATGGTTTTAGATGAGTTGGTTTACGACCCGGCAACGGGAACTGGCAGTATGGCAGTGGATATGGTTGAAGGTGCGTTTAGTTTCATAAGTGGTGAAATAGCAAAAGTAGGACCTGATGCAATGACTTTAGAAACTCCAGTGGTAACTTGCGGCATAAGGGGAACAACGGTTGCGGGTAAGGCAGCGGTTGAGGGTAATGAGAATGCGTTTACTTTATTACAAGATTCTGATGGTGGAGTTGGACAGATATCGATTAGTAATGACGGGGGTACGCAGATATTGGCGCAAGTAGGTGCAACAACAACTGTATCAAGTTTTACGGCACCGCCACCGCCGCCGATTATTTTAAGTGCGGCACAGATTCAAGCCAATTATGGTGCTGCTTTGAATGTTTTACCTCCAACTCCGGTTGTAGCTCCCACGCCACAGCCACCACCACCGCCACAAGAACAACAACAAGAACAACAAGTTCAAGAAGAGGCTGCGGAGGAAGAAGCTTCAGAAGAGGAAGCGGCATCGGAAGAAGCGGCACCGGAAGAGGGTGAGGGTCCGGCGGAAGGAGAAGAAGGATTGGAAGGCGAGGGTCCACCGGAAGGAGAGGGTCCTCCAGAAGGTGAAGAAGGATTAGAAGGAGAAGAGGGTCCACCGGTTGGACCGGATGGAGAGCCTCTTGCTGAAGGTGAAGGGGGACCAGCTGAAGAAGCTCCTCCGGGTGCTGGTGAAGAACCACTTCCACCAAGTGGTGAAGAAGGTCCTTCTGAAGAACAGGTTGCAGCAAGAGAGGCTTTTGATACAGCTATGGCAGCTGGTGCTAGCCCTGAACAAGCGATGGCTGAAGCAGCAGCAGCAGGTGGTTTTGATGGACCAATACCTGAAGGTCCAGGAGATTTTGGTCCGGGTAGTGGACCTTTAGATGGTCCGGTAAACGCTCCACTGGGGAATATGGGTATGCCTATGCCTATGCCAGGAGGTATGGATCCTTTTGGTGGTGGTCCTGGTTTAGCGGGTTCACAAATACCAGGTATGGGGCCGGTTGATTTAATAGGGGGTCCTATGAGTGGACCGATGGGACCGGCTTTTGGTCCAGGTCCAATGGATATGCTAGGTGGACCGATGGGACCGGCTTTTGGATCGGGCCCTATGGATATGCTAGGTGGACCGATGGGACCGGTTTTTGGTTCGGGCCCAATGAATATGTTGGGTGGGCCGATGATGGGACCAGCTTTTGGTCCAGGTTCAATGGGTTTAGGTAATTATTATGAAGAACCTCCAATGGAGAACTATTTTTTTGAAGACCCAAGTTTATATGATGATTTTAAGAAAAATCAACAACCTCCGGAAGAATCATCAGAAACCAATAATTTTTTGACTGAAATGGGAACGAATAATAATGATACTATCGACAAAGATAATTCATCAAATAATTGGATATTAAAAGGGTTGAGTGGTGATGATACCTTGGCGGGTGGAACAGGAAATGATGTAATTTTAGGTGGTCCTGGAAGTGATATAATGAAGGGACGTGAAGGCGATGACAAATTTTACTATAAAACTGGAAATCTTGCATTAAATCATCAGGATACAATAACAGATTTTAGAAATTCTGGTGATAATGATAAAATAGTTGTAGAGTCTGCTCCAACGAGTACTTATGCCCGTAAAACCATCCAAGAGGTTGCTGCTGAGCACGGTTCAACATACAATATTGCTAATCATTCTAATGAATTACCATTACTTTTTAATTTTACTCATAATGCCAGTGCATCAATTCTTGATACTGCACCAGAAGTAGCTTCTTATTTAAGTAGTTTTGGTATAATTCCGAGTACTGGTACTACTGGGCTTTCAACAGAAGAAAATTTTAATTTGGCTCTTGGAGATGGAGCAAGTACATTTGTCTGGCACTGGGAAGATCATGACAAGTCAGGAATAATTTCTAGTGATGAACTTTATCCAGTAGTATTATTAAATGGCTTCAATAATGATTCATTGAATGGAAGTGAACTTGTATATGAAACCATCTCTGGTGTGTGATGACTATATATAGTATATTTTACCCACATGCTAAAAAATTTATGGTATTCTAATAATAAAAAATTTTTCTTTTCAATTTCTGGTTCTTCAATTGATGGAGCACCATCTTGGTTGCCCAAGGCTGATTTTTCTAGGACGCAAAGTGATTTGATTGCGACTTCACCGGAAGGTGAACAGGTTTTATTTATTGATTACTTTACCAATTTTGATTTACCGTCGATTCAAACCGAGAACGGTTTATTATTTAAAGGAACATTGCTAAAAGCACTTGCGGGTCCGATGGCACCGGGACAATACGCACAAGCTGCGGGTGATGGTGCCTTGTCGATTGGGGAAGTATCTAGCGTTACAGGTACGGTTAAGGCCACGCGTTTAGATGGCAATGTTTTTGATTTAAATACGGGTGATCCGGTGTTCCAAGGAGATACGATTGAGACGGTTGGTTCAGGAGCGGTTGGTTTAGTATTTTTAGATAAGACGACACTTTCTTTGTCTGAGGGTGGCAAGATGGTTTTAGATGAGTTGGTTTACGACCCGGCAACGGGAACTGGCAGTATGAAAGTTAACATGGTTGAAGGTGCGTTTAGTTTCATAAGTGGTGAAATAGCAAAAGTAGGACCTGATGCAATGACTTTAGAAACTCCAGTGGTAACTTGCGGCATAAGGGGAACAACGGTTGCGGGTAAGGCAGCGGTTGAGGGTAATGAGAATGCGTTTACTTTATTACAAGATTCTGATGGTGGAGTTGGACAGATATCGATTAGTAATGACGGGGGTACGCAGATATTGGCGCAAGTAGGTGCAACAACAACTGTATCAAGTTTTACGGCACCGCCACCGCCGCCGATTATTTTAAGTGCGGCACAGATTCAAGCCAATTATGGTGCTGCTTTGAATGTTTTACCTCCAACTCCGGTTGTAGCTCCCACGCCACAGCCACCACCACCGCCACAAGAACAACAACAAGAACAACAAGTTCAAGAAGAGGCTGCGGAGGAAGAAGCTTCAGAAGAGGAAGCGGCATCGGAAGAAGCGGCACCGGAAGAGGGTGAGGGTCCGGCGGAAGGAGAAGAAGGATTGGAAGGCGAGGGTCCACCGGAAGGAGAGGGTCCTCCAGAAGGTGAAGAAGGATTAGAAGGAGAAGAGGGTCCACCGGTTGGACCGGATGGAGAGCCTCTTGCTGAAGGTGAAGGGGGACCAGCTGAAGAAGCTCCTCCGGGTGCTGGTGAAGAACCACTTCCACCAAGTGGTGAAGAAGGTCCTTCTGAAGAACAGGTTGCAGCAAGAGAGGCTTTTGATACAGCTATGGCAGCTGGTGCTAGCCCTGAACAAGCGATGGCTGAAGCAGCAGCAGCAGGTGGTTTTGATGGACCAATACCTGAAGGTCCAGGAGATTTTGGTCCGGGTAGTGGACCTTTAGATGGTCCGGTAAACGCTCCACTGGGGAATATGGGTATGCCTATGCCTATGCCAGGAGGTATGGATCCTTTTGGTGGTGGTCCTGGTTTAGCGGGTTCACAAATACCAGGTATGGGGCCGGTTGATTTAATAGGGGGTCCTATGAGTGGACCGATGGGACCGGCTTTTGGTCCAGGTCCAATGGATATGCTGGGTGGACCGATGGGACCGGCTTTTGGATCGGGCCCTATGGATATGCTAGGTGGACCGATGGGACCGGTTTTTGGTTCGGGCCCAATGAATATGTTGGGTGGGCCGATGATGGGACCAGCTTTTGGTCCAGGTTCGGCAAATTTGATAGATGATTACGCTGAACCTGAAATCTTAGTTCAAGAATTTTTCTTTGATGATCCATCCCTTTATTCTAATTTTTTACCTGCTAGTAATAATACACCAGTTCTAGAAGGAATAGTTGGAACTAGCAATAATGATAATCTAACTGGGACAATTAGTGATGATACTATACATGGTTTACTTGGAAATGATACTTTGGACGGTGGAATAGGTGCAGATACACTTAATGGTGGATTTGGAGACGATACATATGTGATAGATAATGTAGGTGATGTAATAAATGAAAACTCAAATTCCGGAACGGATAGTGCTCAATCATCAGTTTCTTACACTTTGTCAGCGAATGTTGAAAATTTAACTTTAACTGGAAGTTCAGATATCAATGCTATAGGAAACGACCTAGCAAATATTTTAATTGGAAATACAGGAACTAATGAGTTAACCGGAGGAGGAGGTAATGATACTTTTTATATAAATGGGAGCAATGCTTTTGGTGACACAATCAAGGACTTTACAGTTTCTGATATTTTACAAATAAACTATCCATTTGATGTTCCAACATCTCAATATTCAGTTACCAGAACACATTTTTACACACATAATAATACAGATAGGCTCGTGTATAACAGTAGTTCAAATAGTAATGAGCTTCCATACATCTTCAATTTTACAGAAAATGTAGATGATTATCTTTCCAAGAGTTTTAGATCTGAAGTTGTAAGGCAAATAAAATTTACAAAGGCAGTTGGGAATGATGGTTTAGAACATTTATTTATAGTTGGAGATGGCACGAATAGTGCTATTTGGATGTGGGATGACTTGTCAGAAGGATATGGGGTAAGTACAAATGAGCTTACATTTGTTGCAAAATTAGAAAATTTTAATAATGATAATTTAACTGGATCAGAGATTGTTTTTGGAGCAATCTAGTTGTGAGTAAAAAAAAGAATGAAGTATTGGTTTGAAATATTAAAAAATTCTGGATCTCTAGGAGTTCTAACTATTTTAACATTTTTAATATCAATTATGGGGTTATTAAGTCCTATCTTTATAATACATATCTTTAATAGATATATTTCTTTTGGTTTACAAGGTACATTATTGTTTTTGGTTACGGGTGCTATCTGCGTAGCTGTGTTTGAATTTGTTTTTAGAAATTTAAGAAATAAAATTTTTAACGAAATAATTTTTGAACCATCTAGAAACTTGAAATTAGATTTAGTCAAACAATTCTTTAGTTTGGATGTCAAATCATCAAAAAAAAATTTTATTGATATAATTGATTTTAATAATAGTTTTTTTCAATTTATTTCACCAAAAAATCAATCGAGTTTATTCGATTCATTTTTTGCATTTTTCATAATCTTTATACTCTTTTTTCTTGATTTTTTTCTTGCAACTATTTTCGTGATTATTCTTTTTTTATTTATTTTAGTTCAAAATAGAATGATTAATGAGAAGAGGAAATTATTTGTTAATGAAAAATTTTCAAATGATGAAAGAAATATTGTTAAAGAAATTGCTTCAAATTTAGATTTAATTAAATCAACCAATGCAATAAACTATACAGGTTTTAATATAGATAGATATTTTAATAAAAAACTTAAGATTGATTCTTTAGTCTCAAACATTGATGTTAAACAAGCTTCATTTATAAATTTTTTTATTATTTTATCATCCATTATTATCATTGGAGTTGGTAGTATAATTGTTGTTGAAGGAACTCTTTCGATTGGAAGTTTGATAGGTTTTAATATTTTTGCGACTAGAGCTCTAGGAATAATTGCTTCAACTCAAAATGCTTTTTATGTAATAAAAAAAACAGATGAATACATAGAAGATTGTAGAGATTATTTTATTGATTCAAAAAATAGAAGCGATGGTATGCAACTTAGTAGGTGTGATGGTGCAATTAAATTAAAAAACATTGATTTTTCTTATTCAAATGAAACAAATTTTCTTTTTAAAAACTTTTCTTATTCGTTTAATCCTGGTGAAATTAATGTTATTTTTGGTTCAAATGCCTCTGGCAAATCAACTCTTGTAAAACTTCTAATAGGACTATTAAAGCCTAATTCCGGGGAAATATTAATTGATAATACCAATTTAGAGAAACTTTCACTAGTTTGGTATAGAGAAAATATTTCATATGTTTCACAAAATGTTGAAGTTCTAAATTCATCTATAATGGATAATATTTTATTATCAAATCCAAAATTAAATGAACAAGAAGTAAGTAGATTGCTTCAGAATGTTGGATTAGACGATGATCTTAAGAATTCAAACCTTTCAATTTCTGGTTTTATTGATAAAAATTTATCCAATGGAATCCTCAAAAAAGTTCAAATTGCAAGAGCTATTGCTAAAAATTCAAAATTTTATATTTTTGATGATCCTTTTTTATTTTTAGACTTAGAAGGCAAAAAAGTTATTATGAAGTTATTAACTTCTCTTAAACGCTCAGGTAAGACAGTAATCTGTTTTTCGAATGATAATGAGATAATAAGTTTTGCTGATAAAAAAATTAATATAGGTAAAAATTATGAATAATGATTGGAGAAACTGGGATTTCAACAAAAGTTTAAAAATTGATCAGCATAAACACTCTATTACAAGAGGATTCAAATTAATTCTATTAATCTTTATTTTAGTGGTTGGTATTATTTCAAATGTAAAATTAATTGAAGTTTTGAGTTTGGCTGATGGAAAAATTATTCCTCAAGGACGAATAAAGTATGTTCAGCATTTGGAAGGAGGAATAGTAGAAGAAATTTTAATAAAAGAAGGAGAGGCAGTTAATGTAAATCAACCTTTAGTTATTCTTTCAAAGAAAAAAGCTTCATCTGAATTTGAAGAGATCAATGCTAGATTAAAGTCAATAGAATTATCAATATTAAGAATTAATTCTGAAAAGAAATCTTCTAATAAATTAAATATTCCAAAAAAAATGGAAAATTATTTTAATCAAGAATTAATAAAATTTGAAGTTGAATTATTAGAAAGTAGGAATAAAACAATTAATTCTGAGAGAAAATCTAAAAAATCTAATATTGAAAAAGCTAATAAAAACTTAAAAAATCTCAAAAAACGTCTTAAGATTGTTAAAGAACAAGAGTCTATAAGTGAAAAACTATTAAAAGCTGAAGCAACTAATAGACTAAGACATCTTGAGCTTCTTAGAGAATTATCTGATGTCGAGGCTAAAATTGACGAACAAAAATCTATAATTTTACTTTCAAAAAATGAACTTGAAAGAGTAAATAATAATTACACACAAGAGCTTAATAATGAATTATCATCTTTAAAAAAAGAAAAAGAAGAGTTAAATAAGAGAATTCAAAAATATTCTGACAACCTTAATAGAACTGTATTAAAGAGTCCTGTAACTGGCGTAGTAAAATTAATTTCTGTTAATTCAAAAGGAGCAATAGTTGCACCAGGTGTGACAGTGGTTGAGATTGTTCCTGAGGATGAGAAATTAATTGTCGAGGCAAGATTACCATTATCTGAGATAGGTTATATTTCAGTTGGCTTAAATGCGAAGATTAGATTAAATACCCCAGAAGGTTCAAGATTTAGCGCCCTAAATGGAAAAGTAATTTTCGTTGGTGCGGATAGAATATCAACTTCTAATAAAGCTGAGGAAAGTTATTATTTAGTCAAGATTGAAACTTTAGAAACTTCCTTTAGTAAGAGCAAGGAAAATTTTAAATTATACTCTGGTGTACCAGTTATTGTAGGAATAGTTACAGGAAAAAGAAGTTTTATTGATTATTTTCTGACACCATTTAAGTCGGATATTACTTTTGCATTATCTGAAAGGTGAGCCTATAGGCTCGTTTTAGAGATTGTTTCAAATTTATATATTACACCATTGTTTTGTGTCGAAAGTTTGAGAAAACTGTGAAGCTCATTAAAAATTGAATTACTCTTTTTTTCTTTTACTATTAGGGTAAGTATTTCTGCTTCACTAGCTTTTCCAAATTGCTGAAAATCAAACATGTCAGAAGCTCTTCCATTTGCATAACCAACAGATAGTACATCTTTTTCTTGTGAGAATTTTTTTACTACATCTGTGCCTAGGCCTTTTTTAATTAGACCTCCGATTTCAACAAATTTAGACATTATTTAGATCCTCCTGTTTTTCTTAAAACATCCTTAGGTATGTGTGTAGCAACTCTATCTAGTTTGACCATCCACATAATACCTCTTCCAGGTGTATCTAGATCACCTGCTAAGTACATTGATTCAAAAACCCTGTTAGACTGTTCTTTGGAAACAATTATTCTTATTATTTCCTTTTGTTCATCAATTGTTACACCAAGTAAACCCATTCTATCCCTTACACCTGTTCCTCTTGCATAATTAATAGTTGCTCCCTGAGCACCAACACTTGTCGCTGCATCAATTATTTTATCAGCAACACCTGTCTCGACAACACAAGTAATCAAATAAACATCTGTAAGATAAGTGATTTCTCTAGCCATATTTAACTATCCTTTTTTTTTTGAGTTATTTGAATATACAGCCCCATTAAAAGTACGGCTAAGATTGGACAAATACTCGCCATTGACAATATACCAAATCCTTCAGTTGCAGAAACAGCATTTCCGAGGCCTAAACCCATGGCCAAGACTAACGGTACTGTGACTGGTCCAGTTGTTACACCCGCACTATCCCATGCTACATTAACAAACTCTTCTGTTGAGAAATATGTTAATACGACTGCTAGTAGATAGAGTGGTATCAATAAAGTTGCAAGATCGAAGTTAAAAACAATTTTCCCAACCCCTAGAGCAATTCCGAATGCTACTCCTCCAGCAACACTATACATTAACATGGATTTCTTAAAAGCTCCATTAGTAAGCTCTTGTACAGTCAATCCAAGAGCATTCAAAGCAGGTTCAGCTAATGTAGCTCCAAAACCAAGCAACCATGCAAATAAAATTACGATTGTTAAACCTAGTGCCTGACTATAAATTGGAGAAAATTCACTGATTGGAACTTCCATAAAAGCTGCTGGAAGATTAGAGCCAGCTTGTCCCCCAATTGCCCCTAAACCGTAGGTTAAACCAATATTAAAAACACACATACCTAAAATTGACAAAGTTAATCCATATGTAGTGACTAAATTATTTGGGAGTTTAGATTTTAAAATCACAAAAAGAACAAACATCAAAAAAATTACAAGAGGCAATATTGCTCTTACCCCCCCAATAATTTCAGCAAAAGGTGTTTTACTCCATCTCGAAATTTCATTTGTTAACTCACTCTGAGTCGATGTTGCTGATGCTAATATTTCTTCAACTGTTATAACATTTGAAAGATATATAGCTAGAGATAAAACTGCAATTATGGGGAAAAGGGATGCCATTGTTACTACACCAAATCCAGATAAAGATGAATCGCCTTTACCAGCTGAAGCTGCAATTCCAATTCCTAAGGAAAGTACTAAAGGAACAGTTACAGGACCAGTTGTAACTGCACCGCAATCCCATGCAAGACCTAGAATTGTTCTTAGGTCAGGATTCATCCATGCATAAATAGTTAAAAGTATAGTTGGTGCAAGAGCTAAATAAATTAGAGGTTTTAGTGACCATCCTTTTACAAATCTTACTGTTCCAATTACAGCAGCCAGGCCTACCCCAGCCCCAACCATCACAACCAACGTTTCACTTCTATTATTTAAGATTTCATAGAGATAGGGGGCATCTTGAGGATTCACTGATGCTCCAAAAGCTTTGAGCGCTCCAATAGCTGGCTCAGCGTATGTAACCCCAACCCCAAGTATAGCGATTATAATTAAAACAACAAACATTGATGCTTTTTTTGGAAGTGTGTCACCAATAATATTGCCAAAAGGCATTAAACCAACTTTTAAACCTTCCATAAAAATTGCTAAACCAATTATTACTGCTACCAATCCAAAAGAGATCATACTAGCTTCTGCTATTGGTTGACGAAGAATTAGTATCTGAAATAAAAAAAGGTAAGCTGCTAGTGGTACAACGGCTTTTACTTGATCCATAACTCTTGTGAGTGTGTAAGGTCCTACTAGAGAAAGAGCTTTTACTGGACCAACTTTAATTTTCTGTGGTTTTAAGGATTTTCCTTTAGAAGGTCTTGGTGTCAACAAGTTATAACTTATTGATTTATGGTTTATTTCAGACTCATGCAGAAAATCAGAATATTTCATGTATACATTATTAACATATTAAATGGTTCTTTCAAAGATTTATTCTATGTGCTTGGTTGATTTCTCTAATCGAAAAAAAATCTGTCTTATCATTGCACAAATAGTCGGGTTTTCATTAGCTATTTTCTTTTCTAGATCAGACTTTGATATTGTTATTTGATAGTTAGATCTTTTTGATAATTGCTCACACATTGATATTAAAATATTTTTAACTTCCTGACTGGCAGATGACATAAGCTCTGAAAATTTATTTTTATCAATTTCTATTAATTCACTTGCATTTCTCGCGATAATTGTAGCACTTCTTTTTTGATCTAGAAGTAAGGCTAATTCTCCAAAGAATTCTCCTTCAGACATAAATCCAACTTTTTTTTCATCAACAACAACATCAAGAATTCCTGAATTTATCAAATATGCTTTTTCCCCAATGTCTCCTTGTTTAAAAAGGATTTCATCTGGTAATAACCTTACTTTTTGTGTTTGTCCATATTTTGAGGTTGTCATTTTAAAATATCATTTTGCTGAGTCTGTAATGAAGCTGAAGTGCTAGGGCTCTAATTACATCCGGTGAGCCTTCTACTAATTTTTTAAGATCACTTAATGTAACAGGCAATCTATGTCCTTCAGACTTACCAAGTTCTTCTGAAATATTTTTAATTACTTTATGAAGTTCGATATTTGAAGACAAAAGGATAGCCTCTAAAGCATTTTTTTTAATTTCAATAATTTCACTTGGAATAATTGCTTTAATACTAGCTTTTCTATTTTGGCCAAGTATAAGAGAAAGTTCACCAAAAATTTCTCCTTCTTCAATTTTTCCTACTGTTTTCCCATTTATTTCCGCATTAAGTGTACCCGAAAGAACAAGAAAAGCTGAATCACCTGCTTCACCTTGATTAAAAACATATTGATCAGGTAAAACTCTTATTTTTTTCATATTACTTTAATTTATTATTTAGAAGTTGCTACATATACTCCGTCCCAATCTTTGGGTAGAGGATTTTCTTTGAATTCATTTATTCTTTGGGTCATTATTTCATAATACTCTTGCATCAAATTATCACAAAGTTTTTTTGCTAATTCCATTTCATTTAAACATTGTTCCCATTTTTGAGCAAAATAATTTTCTAATATCTTTTCATGCTTGTTTTTTAAATTCTTAAATTCAGAAGTTTCTCTAAAGTCTGAATCACCCGCTAAAGTATAAATTGTTACAGCCTCTTTTTTCCCTTTAACAGCAATCATATCTAATTGCAGTGTTGCATATGTATCTTTAACGCTCTCATTTGTCTCTGGTCCAATTACAGTTTTAACACCATAACTTTTTGATTGTCCCTCAAGTCTAGAGGCAAGATTAACAGCATCACCTAGAACTGAATAGTCAAACCTTTGATCAGAACCCATATTTCCAACAACACACCCTCCAGTATTTAATCCAATTCCTATTTTTAGTTCCAAGAATTTTTTTTCTTCAGATTTTGCTTCTTCTTCTCTAATTTTATTTAATTCAGCCATAGCTTTATGCATACTTAAAGTTGCTCTGCATGCCATTTTTTCATGACCATCAACATCGAGAGGAGCATTCCAAAAAGCCATTATACAATCTCCCATATATTTATCTATTGTACCATTTTCGCTAATAATCTCATTTGTTAGTGGTGTCAAAAATCTATTTATTAATGTTGTTAATCCTTGAGGATCTGCCTTAAATGATTCTGAGATTGTTGTAAAACCTCTTACATCACAGAATAAAAAAGTCATTTTTTTTGTTTCTCCTCCTAGTACTAATTTATCAGGATCTTCTGCAAGTTGTTCGACTAGAGCAGGGGAAAGATACTGAGAAAATGCACCTCGGATTTGTTTTTTTTCATTTGCATCTCTTAAATAATTAGCAAATGTGTTACCAAAATAGATTAAAAATGTTGAGAATCCAGTGAAAGTTGGATCAAACAGGGTTTTTTCCTCTAAAAATAATTTTACACTTATATAAAAAGCTCCACCAATTACAGATAAAAGTAATGAAATATTGATAAGTGGACCAAATTTTAAGGCTGAAATAGTTATAAATAAACCAAGAAAAATTGTAAAAAGAGCCTCATAAAATTTCATATTAGCTCCAGACTTTAGGAAAGGAGCTCCAGTTATTTTGACTTTATCTTTCTCTAATTTTGCTTCTTCTTCAGATAATCCCTTTTTAATTGCATCTTTATAAACTTTCTCTGCATTTTTGTTGGATGAATAATAGAGGATTGCTGAAATTACTGTATCAATTAAATTTGCATGTATTTCTACTCCTGGCATCCTATCTTCAACTGGTGTTGGTCTAATATCCTTTAATCCAGTTGCTGATGTACCAAGAATTCCTAATTTACCCTGCAATCTTTCCTTACCAACTCTACCTTTAATAATATCTGCAGCACTAACATAATATCTCCGATCATTTAAACTAAGTGTGTCTGATTTTCCATAGTATATCCATACTCTACCATTTTCATCAGTTGGAATAGATGCATTACCTATTGATTTTGTTTGTATAATAATTTCTTCTATTCCATTTATCCCAGTTCTACTTGCAATACTATTTCCTTGAAATGCTACCCTTATCATATCAAGGCCTAGGGTTGGTCTAATTGTTCCAGCTACATTTGAGATTAGTGGAACTCTTCTAATTATCCCATCTGGTTCTTCTGCAACTGAAACAGTTCCTGCTCCTGCTGCAGCTGTTTCAAATTCAGGAACATTAGCTAAGAGTCCCGGATAAGAAATTAACCAATCTTTGGGTTTAGCATTTTTTCCTAAAGAAACCTTAACGGAAGTATCTTTAATATTCTCTCTTTTGGCATCACCTTCAAGGTCAAGGCCCGAGTGACCAATTATTATAGGAAATTGTTTCATTGCTTCTACGGCAATTGATTCGTTTGAAGGAAGTTTGCTGAGAATATCTGCGACTTCAGGGTTTCTCTCCCTAAGATCGTTAGAAATTAAATCTGGAGATGTTCTATCTTTTTCGGCAAACAAAACATCAAGACCCAAAACTAACATTCCTGCTTCTCTAGACTTTTTAAATAATTCTGCTAGAACAGTTCTTGGCCATGGCCATTGACCAATTTCTCTAAGAGATTGTTCATCAATATCTACAATTACAGAATAAGTCTGTCCATCAGTAGCTCTTGGATAATTCTTTTGTAACTGATCGAAGTATTTTAAACGCATAACTTCGACTAATTCTGGGTCATATATTCTTGTTAAACCTAGGAGAATAGCTCCTAATATTGATACTAGTGTGACAACAAATCGAAAACTAAATTTAATTTTCATTTTTTATGGTTCCGCAAAACTATTTCCTATTGTTCTTATCAGAGGATAGATAAAATATGTTATCAATCTTCTTTTACCTACTCTAAATTTACCTGATACTTTCATGCCAGGCATCAAATTAAACCCTGGGGGTGTATCTTTTAATTCATTTAATGTGATTTGTGCTCTTGCTCTGTAAAAGTTGCCAGAGTTTCCATCAACATCTTTATCTACAGTATCAGCTGAAACATAGATTAGCTTACCCTTTAACTCGCCATGTTTTTGGGCAGGAAGAGCATTGAGTTGAATTTTAACTGATGTATCGGGTATTAATTTACTAATATCAGATGGATCAACATCGAATACAGTTAGTAGCTCAACTCCGGTAGGAACTAATGTTACTACACTTTTACCTTTTGAAATTACTGCACCTGAATATAATGAGTGTAAAGTTAAAATCATTCCATCTGATGGTGCTCTAACAATTACATCTGTTTGTTGTCTCTCAAGTTTTTTTAAATCTTCTTGTAAATTCATTCTTTGGTCCTCTAAAGATACAAGTTCATCATTAATTCCCCCAAAGAATTGGCTGTAATACTCTTTACTGTTAGATTTTAGTTCACTGAGTTTGTTAGTAGTTTTTGTGAATTCTTTTTCTAATGAAAGTCTTTTGTTTTTTTCAGCCAATACCTGAGATTCAGCAACTAAATCTAATTCAAATAATTCTTTTTTAGAATCCTCAAGTTGTTTTTGTATATCTAATTGTTCTTTAACAAATTTTAAGTCATCCTCTGTGGAGGAAATTTGTTTGTCAAGAGACGCTTTTTTTGCAAGATATTGAGCTTTCTTATCCTTAAAAATTTTATTTTGTCTCTCATCATCTGGGTTTTTAACAGAAACATTTGTTCTCAGTAAAGATTGTTTTTTTAGTCGATCAATTTTAGAGTTGATAACTGATAATTGATAATTAAGTTTCATCCGATCTGCTTTTTGTAAAGTAGAGTCAAAAGCTAGCAAGGGTTCTCCTTTTGATACACTTTGCCCTTTTTTTACAAAAATTTCTTTTACTACAGAATCGAAATTTGATTGAACTTCAACATTTGGAACAACTGTAGTAATCTTACCAGATGCAGTTATAGTTGTATCTATTTCTGATATGGTGCCCCACATTATTAAAAATATCACTAAAAAACCAAACGAGAAAACTGAATATTTAACAGACTTTGGAACTTGTTTAGATTTAATCCTATCGATATCGTCATCAAACTCATCAAGAAGTTCATTCATCAGAATTTTCTTAGATTTTTTTTCTTTTTCCTCATCTGATAATTCTGTTGCACCTGAGTCATCAGAATTTTCGTCAGATGATTCTGATTGAAAAGCATCAACAGAGAGTTTTTCATTAGCATTTCTAGCGTAGCTCGCTAATTGTTGCATCATATTAAATGCAGTTTGTGGTGAATTTTTTAAAAAACCCAAAAGAGCTTCTTTATCAATTTCTTTAACAACTGCCTCATCTACTGATCGAGCCATTGCACTTCTTGGCTGTTTGTCGATTAGGGCCATTTCTCCGAATAATGCACCCTTTTCTAGTGTAGACAGAGTTACATATTCGTCACCATTAAATTTACAAACTTCTATTTTACCTTTGACAACCTGGTAGGCATAATCACCAACCTCTCCCTCACGAAAGAGAACATCACCAGCTGCAAGATTTCTTAAGGATGGTTGAGGAGGTTTTTTTGCAGACATTGTCTTTATCCAGCTTTCTTAATAGTTTTTGATTTTTCATTCAAACCTAAAACAGAACTTTGGTTTAAAAAACTTTCGCTAAAAAAGCCAGGAATTTGTCTAAGTTGGTCAAATGATCCTTCTTGCGTAATTTTACCATCTGCTAGCACAAATATTTTATTGCAAAGTCTTAAATGTGAGACTCTATTAGAAACAATAATCACTGTTCTTCCCAATGCAATGTCAGGCAAAGCATCATATAATTTTATTTCACTCTCAACATCAAATCCACTAATTGCATCATCTAAGATTAAAATTCTTGGATTTCTAATTAATGCTCTAGCAATAGCAAATTTTTGTCTCATACCAGTTGATACATTTGAAGCATTTTCCTCTAGGAATGTTTCGTAACCATCAGGAAATGACTCAATTTCTTCATGAGCAAAAACTTTTTTTGCTGCCCAAGTAATTCTATCCATTGAAGAATTTGGCATTGGTCTTGAAATATTTTCTCTTATTGTGCCAGGGAAAAAATAACTTTCTGCACCGACAAGAGAAACTTGAGATCGGATATGACTTAGATCTAATAGCCTTAAATCAATATTATCGAGAGCAACTATACCAGACTGTGGACGATACAAACCCTGAATAAGTTTTGCCATCGTACTTTTACCGCAGCCACTTTTCCCAGTGATTCCTACAATTTGTCTTGGATTAATTTCAACATCAATATTTTTGAGAATCTTTGTTTCATCATCATAACCAAATTCGACATTTTTAAAACTTACTTGTCCCATCAATTGAGGTTTTTGACCTCTAACAGTTGTTTCTGAATTTGCATCAACTATCCCTGAGACGGTTTGTAGTGACTGAACAAGTTTTGTTATCTCAGTTTTGAGAGTAACTAAGTCAATTATTGGTCTTGAAACTCTACCCGCTAACATATTAAAACCTACTAATATTCCTGCAGACAAGCCTCCTGCAAATACTAAATGAACTCCGACAAAAATGACCATTGCAGTCATTAGTTGATTAATTGTTGATGTAATATTTTGAAGAACAGCTGTTCTTTTTTGCATCTCTTCTGATGCAATAATATAATTTGCCTCAAGTTCTCTCCATGCATCTTTTAGACCGGGTTCTAATGCTAAACCTTTTACATTTTCTATACCATTAACACTAACTGAAATGAATTCTTGCCTTGCAGCATCAGCTTTAGCAACACCCCCCATCGACTCTCTCTGTTTTTTTGAATAAAACATTGATGCAATTGCTCCCATTAAACTAAAAGTTAGAACAACTCCAAAAAGTACTGGACTATAAAAAAATAAAATTGGAACAAAGACTATTAGACTAATAGAATCAAGACCAGTAGAAAAAATTTTCTGGGTTAATAGACTTTTAATTTGTGAGATTTGTCCTGTGAATCTAAGAAAATTAGGCGATTCCCTGTGAAATCTTTGCATAGGAAGGGAAACCAATTTCTCAAAAACTTTGACAGACAACTTTGCCTCAACCTTTTGTGATAAAAAATCTAAGAGATAAGTTTTTAAGTAACCAAGAATTCCATTAAATATATATGCAACAACAACCCCAGAAGTTATTACATACAAAGTTGAATAAGCTTCATAATTTACAACTTTATCTAGTACTAGCATCATAAAAACGGCAGGAATAACTGCAAAGATATTTAAAATCAAGGCTACAATTAAAAGTTGAACTAGAACAGATTTATTTCTAAATGATTCGCCAATTAACCAACCAATTTTTAATTCGCTGGTTTCCTCAAAGATTTTTAATTTCGCTTTAAGAAGTATCACTGTGCCATCCCAACCTTTTTCTAATTCTTTGAGATTTATTTGTTGGGGTTTAGGACTTGAAACACCAGCATCAAGACAGAGAATAGAGGTTTCATCTTCTGCAACGATTGCTCTCAATCCAATAATATATCGACCATTTTTTAATCTAAGAATTTGTTGTTTTTTAGAAAGGAGTTTTATTAGTTCTTGATCATTAATTTTTGTAGCTTTTGCTTTGATATCAAAAGATGTAGCTAACTCGCACATTTCTGAAGTTGACAATTCTCTATCTTCAATTTTGAATCTTTCGGGGATGTCATTTGGACCTATGTGGACACCCAGTTGGCGTGCAACAAGTATTATTGCTTTTTGTGAACCTCTAATGGCTTCCATAATTTCCTCACAAACATAATATATAAAATTAATATTTAATCAAAATAAAAAAAACCCCCTGAAAAATTTCCCAGAGGGTTTTTATAAAATTAATATTAAATTTGTGAAGATAATTAATTAAGTATCTTCAAAATAATATTAGACGACATCATCAGATGGATCATCAGGTGGAGGTGGAGGAGCCATTCCATCACCGTCCATATCTGCTCCCGGAGGAGGTCCTTCAGGTCCGTCGGGGCCTGGTCCATGGTGTGCACCTGCATCATCCATATGTGTCATTGCTTCACCCATATCACCTGGAGGTGGAGGTGGCATACCATCACCATCCATATCAGCTCCTGGCGGTGGGCCCATAGGGTCACCTGGTGGTGGTCCACCTGGTTCACCTGGTGGCGGTCCACCTGCTGGTCCACCTTCACCAAATAATGGATCTGGTCCTGGTCCCATTGGTCCATCTGGTCCTGGTCCCATATCACCTGGAGGTGGTCCCATTGGTCCGTCTGGTCCTGGTCCCATATCACCTGGAGGAGGAGGTGGCATACCATCACCATCCATATCAGCTCCTGGAGGTGGTCCGTCTGGTCCTCCTGGTCCCATATCACCTGGAGGTGGTCCGAATTCACCACCTGGATCTGCTGGACCTGGGCCCATATCTCCCATAGCAGCGTCAACTGACTCACCGGCCATATCAAATGCTTCTGCTGGAGAAGCACCACTTTCTATAGCATTATTTATTCCTTCCGTAGCAGCTGTACCCATAGCTTCAACCATTTCTGGTGGAGCTCCAGCGGCAGTCATAACTGTTCCTGCTGCTTCAATTCCAGCAGCAGCAGCATCTGCAATAGAGCCACCGTCAGCTATTACGGCATTATAAGCTTCAGCAGCAGCATCTCCTGCAGCATCAGCCATTGCATCCATTTCTGGTGGCAGTTCACCTGGAGGGGGTGTTCCCATATCTCCCGGACCACCAGGTGGCATACCTGTATCTTCAGCCATTTTATTGTCCTTTTAATTAAATTTTATTTATGTGATTACTTATAAAGAAAGTCTATACAATTATATTACAGTTATACACTAATAAATAATTTATTCAAGTAATTTATTTTAAAAGCCTAAATATTTGAAATTTAATAATCCGCAAAGCTTTAAAAGTTCAAAAGAGGAAATTATTAATTGATATTGTGCATTAACCAAACTCGATTCTGATTGAGTAAGTTTTTGTTGAGCATCTAAGATTTCAAATGTTGTTCTAGTTCCGACTCCAACCTCTTGTGTCACTCCATCTACAGCCATAATATTTGATTCAACAGATAGTTTTAATGAGTCAATACTAGATTTTGTACTTTCAATTTTTTTCCAAGATGATTTTATTTGAAATAAAAGGTTTAATTTTTCTGATTCCATTGATTTGAGAACGGAGATTGCTGAGTTTTTTGATTTTTCGAGATTTAGAATATTATGCCCTTTATTAAATATTGGTACTGTGACTTCAGCAGTTACACTGTAACTATCTTTCCTTTCAACTGTTCTTGATGAATCTAACGATTTTGCAATGGATCCTGACAATGATAATTCAGGAGCAAAACCCAAAGTACTTTTTTTAATATCAAATTTAGAGTTTTCATACCTATATCTTAACTGATTAAAGTCGGGATTTTTCTCCAGACCGATTTCGATTGATTTATCAAGTGAAGATGGAAGTGATGGAAGTTCACCAAATTTTCCCCAGTCTTTAGGATTTGCATCTGTCACATTTTCATCTGAATCATCATACCAATTGATATTCGGTAGTCTTCCAACCGCTGTTTTAAAGTCAGAAATAGAAATATCTAGATTATTTTCAGCTTCTATTCTTTTTGAAGTAGCTTCAGCAAGACTCGCTTTTGCTTGAAAGACATCTGTTTTTGTTACATCCCTGAATTCAAATCTTTTTTCTGCAGCCTCTAGTTTTTTAATCAAATTTTCCTCATTCTTTTTTGAAACATCTAGAAGAAAATAGTCTTTAAGAACCGTATAGTATGCTTTACTTGCCCGGAACAATACATTTTGTGTAACCGAACTATTTTGTAAACGAGATATTTTCAGAGTATTTTTCGCTTGTTTTAATGAAATTGCTTTGGTGTAACTTAATGGTTGTGTGATATCTAAATCAAAAGTTGTTGGGTGAATTTCTGTTACATCGATTCTTGAAGTATCTGGATGACTTTTACTAATGTTTTTACCCTGGGATGCAGAAAAATCAATAGATGGAAGAAAATCAGTTTTTGAAATAGTTACATCTTTTTTTGCATTCTTTAAATCAGATTCACTTTTTTTTATATCAGGGAAAAAGTTATAAGCATCTTTTAAAACATCCCGGAGGTTCTCTGCTTGTATGCTTCCTAATGGTGATACAATTAGTAACAAAACAAGAATATATTTGAGCATTCTTTTATTATCTGCAAATTTTATCATTCTCAATAATTTGATTTTTACACTAAATAGCCAGAGTATTCTATCCTAAAAAAACTTTTCATATAACAATTAATCTTATTAATTCTAAAAAATTTTTTTCTTTTAATTATATCCTCAATATACTATAAGCAAAAGAAGGTGCGGGGAGTAGCGCAGCCTGGTAGCGCATCTGTTTTGGGAACAGAGGGTCGCAGGTTCAAATCCTGTCTCCCCGACCATTATTAAAGTAGTTTTGGAAAGCAAGTAACATTAATTATAAAGTAGGAGTGTTATGCTATGAAATATTTAATCTTATTTTCCTTTTTATTCTCTTTTTCATCTAGTTTCTCAAATGACTATTTTAAGGCTCTTGAGCTTTTCAATTTGAGAAAAATTGAGGATTCATTAGATATGTTTAAAAAAGTTTCTAACAACGAAAATGACGAAAAAAGAAGTGATGCAATGTTCAATTTAGCTATTATTTATGATAATGGTTTTGGAGTTCCAGTTGATAAAACTAGGGCGCTATATTACTATGAGGCTGCCTCTAATCTTTCCAATAAATATGCACAATATAATTTGGGTTGGAAGTATTATAATGGTGAAAGCGTTAATAAAGATGTAATTAAAGCATTTGAGTTGTATCAAGCAGCTTCAAATTTTGGTCATCCACAAGCTATGTTTAATTTAGCTAATATGCATTATTCTGGAGTTGGAACTGTTAAAAATTTAAAAATTGCTTATAAATTATTTTTAGAATCAAAAATATTTGGAATTAATGAAAGTGACTATTACATTAAAAAAATTTCAAAAGAACTTTCCCCAGAGGAATTACTATTTTTAAATGGAGAATATAGTTCATTGATTGAAGAAGAAATTCAATTGCCAATTAAGTTAGAGAAAGAGGAATAAACTTTTTTATATAATTAATTATTAATATAATTATATAAAAAGAAATTAAGAAAAAAAGTATACAAAGTGCAAATCTATTTTTTAAATTTATTAAAAAATATTTGTAAGTAAGAGTGGTATCGATTAATGCAATTAAAAATGCGATAAGAAATGTACTATTCACCTAATCAATATTGCTTATAATTAAAATAAATTTTACTTTATAATATTTTGCTATTAAATTTAAAATAAACATTCCTCCCCATATTTTTTAAGGCGTTAATTTTTGATTAACGCCTTTTTTTTTGCAACTGTATATATCAATAAACTTTTCATTGTAGACAGTCCATTCACCATTTATTAAATTAAATGAACTTGTTGTTTGAAAAATATTATTTTGCATTATTAATTCATATTTATTAAAAATTAAAATTTTATCAAAATAATTTCCAGAAATATTTTCAACAGTTTTGTTATTAAAGTTTATAATTTTTGAAAACCGGTTACTTAACTTAATATTGTTAACTTGCTTTTTATTTTCGCAAATTAGCTTAAATTCATTCGCTAAATTTTCTTTAAATAAAAATATTAAACTTATAAAAAAAAGTATTATTAATCTCATATTACTTGGCGACCCCGGTACGATTCGAACGTACGACCTACTGCTTAGAAGGCAGTTGCTCTATCCAGCTGAGCTACGGGGCCTAAAAAATAATTACTCTTTAAGTTATACAAAAAGAGAAGTAAATTTAAAATGTTTCTTTTAATTAAGATTTTTTTTTATTGTAAAAAAAGGATATAGAGATAAGAGTCCAAATATAAATGAGAGAAAAGATAATAATATTAACCAATAAACAGTTATTAATGTCTTGCATTGATTGTTAATTTCCATAAGAACAAGATCAGTCCCACAAAAAAGTTCATAATTAAAAAAATTATCTATTATTTGTACATTAGAAAAAAATAGATTTTTAAATATTAATGTAATAAAAAACACAAATAATATAAAACTTATGAACCCAATAAACCCCAGAATTATTTTAATAAGGTTAAAAAAAATGATTGCTTTCCATTTATAAAATTTAATATTTGATTATATTATGAAACATTATAGAAATTTAAAGAAATTATTTTCAGAAATTGAGATTCTCAACGGTATTAATAGTCTGCTTGAATGGGATATGGCAACTGTAATGCCAAAAGGATCAAGAAAATCAAGAATTTCACAAATTAATGTTGTTAATGAGAATAAAAAAAGGATCTTTGATTATATAAAAAAAAAAGAATTATTTAAATATATAGAAGAAGAAAAGCTTAAGGATGATGATAAAAGAAATTTTTCTCTCATGAAGAAAAAATTTGATTACTTTACCGAAATCCCAATTAATTTAATAAATGAAAATTCACAATTATCCTTTGAATGTGAAGGTTTATGGCGAGAGGCAAGATTAAAGAATAATTTTAATATTGTTAAAAAAAAATTATCTAAACTATTTATTACAATTGAAAGAAAGGCTGGAATTTTGTCTGAAATCTGGGGAATGAAAAAATATGATTCCTTGATTTCATTATACGATGATTCATTTACTTCCAAGGAATTAGAATTTTTTTTTGATGACATAGGGAATTTTATAAAAAAAAAGATAAATCTTATTATAAACAAACAAAAGAAAAGTAGAAAAATTAGATTTATATCACCGTTAACAGAAAACGAGCAATTCGAACTTTCAAAGTACTTTATGAAAAAATTTGGATTTGATTTTAGTAGAGGGAGAATTGATAAAAGTCTTCATCCGTTCTGCGGAGGTTTTAGAGATGATATCAGAATAACTACAAGATTTGATAATAAAGACTCATTTTCATGTTTTGATGCATTGATGCATGAAACTGGACATGCACTTTATGAATTTGGTCTTCCAAAAAAATGGAAGAATCAACCGATTGGAAATGCTGCAGGAATGAGCTTACACGAAAGTCAATCATTATTTATTGAGATGCAATTAGTAAAGTCACGAGAATTTAGTATCTTTTTAGAAAAAATATTTAGGAAAAAATTCAATAAAAATGGAGAAGAATGGAATTGTAATAATTTATTTAATATTAGATCTGAAGTAAAAAAAAATTTTATAAGGGTTGATGCTGACGAAGTGTCTTACCCCTTACATATAATTCATCGATTTAATGTTGAAAAAATTTTGTTGGATAATAATAAATCAATTAATGATTTGCCTGATATTTGGAATAAAGAATTTAAAGATATTTTTAACCTTGATATAAAAAATGATAATGAGGGATGCCTTCAAGATATTCACTGGTTTTCTGGTGCTTTCGGTTACTTTCCCTCATACTGTGTTGGAGCAATGATATCTGCTCAAATAAAATACTTCTTATTAAATAACATTGATTCTTTCAAGGAAAATATAGAAAATGGAAATTTTAAAAAAATTGTTTTGTGGTTAAAAGAAAATATCCATAATTATGGGAGAAAATACTTAATTAACGATCTTTTACAAAAAACAACAGGCAAAAAACTTACAACTTTATTTTACAAAAAACATATTACTGATAGATATATAAATTAATTTATTTCTTACAGAAATATTCAAGTTCATTGACATTTCTCTGAAATTTATCTTTTAAATTCTTATGATTTTTGAGGAATCTTTTAAAATTCTTACAAAGACTTCTGTAGTACCAATTAATGTTTTCTGGTGAAATATAGTAGTTTTTCCAGAGTTTTTTACCAATTTTATTGTAGTCAGATATTATACAATTTAAACTATGAAGTTTATCACATATACAAACTAAAAGTGATGACTGAGATTTTTTTTGCATATTATCTAAAAATTCTCTTTTATTTTTTAACCAATCATCTTTGTTGGTAAAATAAACTGGTGCATTAGAACATTGTTTTACAATATTTAAAACTCTAACTCCAAATTTGTTCTTAATAACTGATTGTTTCTTTATTCCATTTTCATCTTCTAATATATCATGAAATAAACCTGCAATAGCCTCATCAGTTGAACCATTGTTTTCAATGATAAGGTTACTTACTGATGATAAGTATGTAAAGTATGGAAATTTCTGACCTTTTCTATATTTATTTTGATAGAAATTGTAAGAAAAATCCAAGGCTTTTTTATACTTGTTACTATCAAGTCCGTTTTTTAATCCCATATTATTTTTTCAAATAAACATTAATAACAAAATTATTTTTTTTTTAAAGATTTAAATTTTTTTATTTAATTCTTTAATGTGAGCAACCGCTGCACTGGCATTACCATCAAGGTTGTAACCACCTTCTAAAATTGATAAAAGTTTTCCATCACAAAACTTGTTTGCAATATTTAAAACTATTTTAGTTAATTCTCTAAATCCGTTATCTGTAACTTTGTAACAACCCAATGGATCATCCACTCTACTATCAAATCCTGCAGAAATAAGAATAAATTCTGGCTTAAATTTTTTAACTATCGGTAATAATTTTTTTTTATAGACATCAATTATTTGTTTATCTGTTGTATTGCATGGTAAATGGACATTTATATTATAACCTAAACCTCGTTTTTTACCTTTTTTTAAAGGAGAGCCTGTTCCTGGGTAGGCATACTGATCATGGGAAGAAAAAAAAAGTACGGAAGGATCATCATAAAAAAAATACTCTGTTGAATTACCATGATGATAATCCCAATCAACAATTAATATTCTATCTATTAGGTATTTCTTTTGAATATATTTTGCAGTAATTGCTACATGATTATAATAACAAAAACCTTCTTCTTTCCCTGTGTTTAGCGCATGGTGCCCTGGAGGTCTTACTGCACAAAAAATGTTTCTAACATCTGAATTAAAAATCATGTCAACTCCTTTAATACATATTTCAACAGCTGCACTTGAAACTTTATGTGCTAGTGGTTCCATTTCTTTTATATTTTTAATATGATTATTTGAATGGATTTCTTTAATCCAATTTTCAATAATATTGCCTGAGTTTATGTCGACATTTTCTATTAAATGATTTAATTTTGATTTGTTTAGATAATTAATAATATATTTTATTCTGTCAGGCGTTTCTGGATGATCTTTAGAAATTTTATGTTTAAAAAAGATTTTATCACTTAAAACTTTAGTATTAATTTTATTCTCTTTTGCTTTTGTATTAAATCTATAAAAAACTAATATTATTAAGCTAACCAAATACTTTACTAGCTTCCTCTTAGTTTTCATTAAGGATTATCTTACAATTTTATATACGGATTGGTATACACTTGAATGAACCTGATCAAGGAGATTTTGAAATGCATTTTCAGTTGCAATTTTTGAACCCTCAGTTAATTCGCACCCAAGATAAATATTTTTCCCCCAACTTTGTTCAGAATTTATATTATTTTTAACTTCAATATTTCCACCCTTTACAACAATTTGAGAATTTAATTTGATGTTAAATTTCCCCGTGTTTCTTTCAGTGACAAAAGTCGCAATCGCCTCACTTTTTTCAACAAATATTAGTGAAGTATATTTATTCAATAACTCATCTTCATTAGTCATACTTTTTTTCAAGATAGTTAAATCATCAAACATTAATTTAAGCAGGTTAGTAAATGAATTTCTGAAAAGATCGTTAATTGGTAAATCTACCGCCCAAGACTCACAATCATCTGAGGTGAACTGTTTGATCAGTGGAAATTCATTATTTGAAATTAATAATGCATGTTTACCCTCGATTTTAGTAATTTTGTTAGGATAAATTATTTTTACTTCTTTATTTTCAAATTTTCCAGAACAGCTTGTTAAGAATATTAAAATAAAAAGATTAAATAGTAATTTAAGATTAAGAAAGTTCTGCATAAAATCCTTATGTTAGCGTAAAGATTTTGATGAAGAAATTCAATTTTATTTTTTTTAATTGCCTGAGGGGTTTTACCCCCTCAGTTGTAATATTTTTATTTATTTTTATTTTTATTTTTATTAAAAAGGAATTTGTAGCCCCATCTGTTCTCTGATAGGTCCCAAATTCTTCCTGTTTCTTTAGGAATTTTAACAAAAATTTTTTTTAGTTTTATTATATTGTTGGTTAATAACATACCTTTCACTCCTTTAAAAAAAGTTATTTAGCATGTACTTTTGACGCATGTACTATGCGCCACTTTTTAACCATGTGGATGGTAGAGTAGATACTATCAAAAATTAAAAAAAAATCAATCAGTTTTAAAGATAATAGTTTTCAAAATGTATAGAAACCTGTTTTAATTAATCATTGATTTATGATAAAAAAAATATTTTTTATTCTTCTTTTCTTTTTTATTTTGTTACTAATCTTAATAAATTACTCAAAGATTAATAGTTTTTTTGGATTCCACATCATCGAAGATAAAACATACAATAATCTAAATTTAGAAAAAAAACTGATAAAATGTAATTTAATTAATGAAAAAATTGATAGAAAAAATTTAGATAATGAAAGACAATGTTATTATGGTTGTAGTGAGGTTGATCAAGTGAGAGTTGATACAAGTATTGAATATCCCTGTCAAAAGTACATAATGGAGGAAAGATGATTGTTTTCTTAGTTTTATTTTTTTTTTCAAAAATTGCTTTGTCAGGTGAGATCGATGGTAAGGGAGTTATTTGTAAGATATATGGGAATACAATTGGATATTTTTTTGAGGAGAATAGAGCTTATGAATATAAACTTCTGGGTGGAGAAAATGAATTAGAGCTATCTAAAAAAGATATCGGAAAATATTTTACAAATGAAAATTATATATATATTGATGAGATTAAAATAGATAGGAAAAATTTAAAATTCCAGAAATATTCATCATTTCGAGGAGATTGTAAAGCATATAAAAATTTCGAAGTTTTTAAAAAAAATATGAATATTGAAGCTCTTACAAGAGAAAATAAGATTTAATTTATACAATTATTAATTAATAAATATTTTAGTATAAAATAATCTTAATAGTTGATTTAAATGATTTGATTTCGTATAAATTTCTTTTGCTATTAATATGTCTAAAATCATTTCAATCAAAGTTTTTATTCTTCTTATTCTATTTAATGAGTTTGCAATATCCGAAGAATTTAGTGTCAGAAAAGATTTTAATAAAGTTTTGAACGGATTTTATAAAAGCGAAATTTATAAATGCAATTATATTGATAAATCCTGGAGTATTGGTTTTGAAGCTCATCCTTATGGTTTAGTAAAAAATGATGGAGCTTTTAAAAGTATCCTTGTTTTTGAACACAAAAATCTTATCGGAACTTTGTGGCCAAATATTGGTGAGATTTCTCTTGAGAGGGGTGTCAGGAAATATAACATCTGGAAAAAAAATGTAATTGATGAGTACCAACTAATAAATACTAGTCATTTGTCTGATCAAAACAGTGGTGATCTTGTAATTGATTCCAATTTGGTAACTGGATATAAGACTTATTTTGATAAAAAATCATTAAAGATAAATGTTATGTCTTGGATTACCGATTTTTATTCATGCGAGGAAATAAACTCATCTAATTTTGCAAGAAAAAAACTTCTCGATATTTTTGTTAATCAAGAGGATTATGTAAAGAAAGATTTTTCTTACAGAGAAAGAAATCCAAATTTATTTGGAAATAAAATTGAGCTTCTACCAAACTAAATTGTGGTAGAATTATGGTTTAGACTGATTTATCGATAATCAAATAACTATATTAAAACCCTCAAACTCTGGGTGACCGAGATAAACATCACTATTTTTCCCAGCATTTTTATGAGCTAATCTAAATGATTCTGATTTTGTCCAGTTTATAAAATCATTCTCAGACTTCCAAGTACTATGAGATGCATATAATGTATGATTATCTTTAGTTTCACCTTTAATTAAGTTGAAGTTAACAAAACCTTTAACATTGTTTAAATGAGAATCTCTATTTAACCAAATTTTCTCAAATTTTTTTTCTTTTCCTATTACTATTTTAAATCTATTCATAGCAATGTACATTTTAAATTCTCCATTAATGATTAAAATATAATATTTTAAATTCACTCAAACAAGAACATATAACTATACGCAACAATTATTGCAGGTATTCCACTGTACAATGTAGCAATTATTGCTGCTTTTGGGGCAAGGGCAATAGCAGGGAAGAGCGCATCCCCATCATTAGATATAGCATTACCAAGTTCTGCAGAAAAAGGGATAAAACCATTTAAATAGAATGTTGTAACTAATATTTGTGGACCACACCCAGGGATAAAGCCAAAAAGAATTGCAACTAAAGGAACTAAGGAAGTCCAGATTTCAAAAACTTGTTTTAAATCTATGGCTGAAAAATAAACAAAACTCTCATATATTAAAAAACCGCAAACAACCCAAGTTGTTACAAAATTAGAAGTATCAATTGTTCTAGAAATAAATGAGCGGGACTTTTCCGTTGAACATTGAATGTCACTTAATGGGTTTAATGTCCACATAAAAATTGAAATAATAGCCCCTGTACCACCTATGAATGATATGATGTTGAAATTTCCAGAAAAATTAAAAAAACTATTTAAATCAATTTGAAAGGCTTGAAGTATACCAACAATAAAACCAGGAATGAAAATTAATAACCAGAAAATATTGAATTTTGATACAAATGTATCTTTCACTTTTTCAAATTCAACTTTTATATTTTTTTGATTAATTAAATAACTATTTTTATTAAATTTGTCTACCAAATATCCGCTAACTATTCCCGTAAAACCGGCAATTATAAAAACTAACAAACCATCTTTAGGTTCTTGTGCTAGCAATAAAAATGCTGCATCACCCATTGTTGAGGTCAAGACAGCAACCAATGCTCCAAAACTTATTTTTCCTTGAATATATTGTGTGACTACAATTATAGCACCTCCACAACCAGGAAGTGAACCTAATGCAGATGCTATTATTACATGAATTTTTTTTGTTTTGCTTAAAAAATCTGAGATATTAAATTTTGTAACTGCATCAACTCCAAGAAAAATGAAAAGTGTAAAAGCAACGAAAACTGAAACTTGAAGATACGCATCAATAAGAATATTTCTAACAATAGCTCCGTAATCATTCGTTTGAAGTGTAAAAGATAAAATTAAGAAACCCAATAAACATTTCTTCAAAAGCCTGCCTTCATTGGCAATCAAAATAGTTTTTTTATCTCTGACTACTGCGAGTAATGCATTCATTGGTTATAAAAATGTTAAAATGATAACCAACATATAATATATTTTAAAGAAATAGTAAATAAGAATGATTCTAAATAATAATTTTTTAAGCTTGATAAATTTGAAATTATTAAATATTTGAAGTAAGATTTTATTAAATGGGTAATTAAAATGGAGTCAGGATCAGGAAAATCTATTATTGAAACTGCAAGTGATTCGGTTTCAGCAGCATTTACAAATTCGATAGAAGCCGGGTCAAGTCATGCAGAAGCTTTAAATGCTGCAATAGACTCTATTAATTTTTTCATGGATAAACTCGATATTACTGGAGAAAATTCTTCCGAAGTAATTAATTCATTAACCAATGTATTTAATGAATCTATTTCCAATGGATCTTCGCCTAAAGAAGCTTTTGAAAAAGCATTGGAAGTTTTCAATGAATCTACTAGTGAAATTTTAGAAAGTAACAATCACGAAAATACCAAAAATGCAGATAATTTAGGCGAATCAAATGAAAAATTCAATCTTGATTTTTCATATTCTCCGAATACTCCTGAAATGAATATGCTCAATGATGCAATGAATAAAGGGATGACAGTTGAAGAAGCATTAAAATATGTAAATGATAAAATGTTTCCTGAAAATGTTCAAGGTCCTCCAACTTTAGCAGAATTCAATGAACTAAAATCTAATGATATCAATATAACAAAAGATCAAGAAATTGAAAAAGATGAAAAAGAGCTCAGTAAAATCGAAGCTGATATGGATGCCGAGAGTGGAAATCTTTTAAATGAAAGTTCTTCTAGACTTGATTTAGATGATAGAGATAACGATGCAACAACTACATTTGAATCAAAAGATGATGATATTAGTTGAAAGCTGATTATTTGAGAATTAATTCATCAATAATCTCAGGAATATTTTTTTTGAAATTAAAGAAACCCTTTTTTGAAAATTTCCAGCAATAAATATCCTCTTTTCTATATAAAAAGTTAATTTTTATTCCTGAGTCTTTACTAAATTTTTTCAAAAAATCTAAATTTTCACCAATGAAAGGATATATTACATCAATGGAGGAACAACCATTAAGTTTTTTAATCAACTTGAAAGCATTAATTACTTCTGAATTTGTATATTTTAAATTAAAACTTTCTATCAATTTTTTTTTGAAATTTAAAACATTTTCACTCAATTCTATTTCTCTTTGAGTGTTATCTAATAAAATTACATAAATTTTATCATATTTTATAAAGATTTCATTTCTATCTTCATAATATAGATCATTTTCAAATAAAATTAGATGATGATTTATTTTTGCAAAATTATATTTTGAATTCTCTGAAATTTTATATTCTCTATTATCTATAATTGCTAAAGATTTATTAGCTAAATTTTCTGGTATAAATCTATTATTAGTAAATTTTTGGATATTCCATGTTTTTGCTAAATAATTCTTACCTTTAGTTTGTAATCCAGCAACCCATCGCCAACTGAGTGTGTTTGATGCAGCATCTCCATCTAAAAGGTGCTCAATAAAAAATTTAGCTCCCAGCTGCCACGGTAATTTCAAAGTAAATATCCATATACTAGCAAACCACATTCTTGTGTGATTATGAAGATGGTTGTATTTTTTTAATTCATAAACCCACTGATTAAAGCAATTTATATTTGTTTTACCATCAAGAGCATTTTGAAGATTTTTATTTGATTTAAATAAATTGATGTCTTTTTTAAAATCATCCCATACTTCTGGTCTTTTTTCTAACCATCCTTTCCAATAAATTCTCCAAAAAACCTCCTGAACAAATTTTTCAACTAGTTCCAAGTTATGCAAATTTAGTAACTTTCTTATAAGATCGTATTCATAAATTATTCTATGAGAAATGAATTTGGAGAGATTAGAGACATTGTTCCTTTTGTTAATACCAAAGTCAAAATTTCTTAAACGGCTGTAATTTAAAACATCTTTATTAAAAAAATCCTCTGAATTTTTCTTAGCTTGAAGATAGATATTAGGAGTATTCATGAGAATTAAATAGTTATGCTATTTTCAAATTAAATAGAAAAAATATTTATTTTCCATGAAATCATAATAAAAAATTTATTCTTGAAAAAAAAATTGTATGTACCAACATATTTGTTATGAAATTAATATCTTTATTTACATTTCTTTTTTTTATAAATAATGCTGAAGCAACCAGCTTTGTCGACACATTGGGTAAAAAATATGGTAAAACAAGTGGTTGTACTAAAGCTTCTGTTATAAATAAAAAAAAAGGCACTAATCCCTCTAGTATAGAGTCCAACTTGTCTAAAAAGTTAAATATTAAAAAAAATTAATTTTTATTTCTATTTCTTTACTTTTTAATGTAGAATTAATTCCATACTGGGGAGTAGTATGGACGATTTTTCATCAAAAAAATATTTCGGAGGGTGCCCACATGATTGCCCAGACACATGTGCGATGGTTTATGAAGTTGCAAACAACAAACTTGTAAGTGTAAAAGGTAATGAAGACCATCCAATGACAGGTGGAGTGTTGTGCGTCAAGGTTAAAGATTATGAAAATAGACATTATCACCCAGATCGCCTTTTGTATCCTCATAAAAGAATTGGAAAAAAGGGAAAAAAAGAATTTGAGAGAATTACTTGGGATGAGGCATTAGATACAATTTCCAATAAATGGAAATCTATTATTAATGAGTATGGACCTGAATCTATCATTCCCTATAGTTATCTAGGTAACCAGGGTCTTGTTCACGGTCTCAATGGTGGTGATTCTTTTTTTAATGCTTTGGGAGCAACAGTATGCGAAAGGACTTTCTGTGGAGAGGGTTCTTGTACCGCTTGGTTAACAACAATTGGTCCAACTGCTGGTCTTGACCCAGAAAGTTATATTCATAGTAAATATATAGTTATATGGGCATGTAATAGTGTCAGTACTAACCTTCACCATTGGACAATTGTTCAAGAGGCAAAAAAAAGAGGAGCAAAAGTTGTTGTGATTGACTCCTATAAATCTAGAACTGCAAAGCAAGCAGATTGGCATATTGAACCTAAACCTGGCTCTGACGGGGCTCTGGCGGTGGCTATTATTAATTATATAATTTACAATGATTTGGTTGATAATGATTATGTTAAAAATTACACAAATGGATTTGATGAATTAAAGGAACATGTGAAGAACAAAGATGCTCTCTGGGCTTCAAAAATAACCGGAGTTCCTGAGGATAAAATAGAAAAATTAGCATATGAAATTGCAACTAGTCAACCAGTTGGAATTCGCATTGGTGTTGCATTAGAAAGACATCATGGAGGTGGTCAAACAATACGTGCGGTAACCTGCATTCCTGCACTAACAGGTTCATGGAAACATGTTGGCGGGGGGATAACTCAATTTCCAGTATGGGAACATCCCTACAAGTTTGATGTTATTTGTAGACCTGATTTAATACCTAAAGGAACGAGAGTAGTTAATGCATTGCAAATTGGTAGGGCATTACTTGGCGAAAATATAGATAAAAACAAACCAATAATGTCAATGATGTGTTGGAATGCTAATCCCGTTACACAAGCATGTGAAACAGAAAAAATAATTAAAGGGCTTGAAAGAGAAGATCTCTTTTTAGTTTCAGCTGAACATTTTATTTCTGATACTGCATCTTATGCTGATATCTTATTACCTGCAACAATGGGTGCCGAACATCAGGATATGATACTTTCGTGGGGACATTTATATCTTACTTATAATGAAAAATGTGTTGATGCCCCTGGTGAGGCAATTACTAATTATGAAATCTTTAGGCGTTTAGCAAAGAAAATGAATCTAAATCATGAGCAATTCAAATGGAGCGATGAAAAATGCTTGGAAAATTATGTAGATTGGGATGCTCCGGCTTGTAAGGGAATTTCGCTAGAAAAACTTAAAAAAACTGGTTTTGCAAGATTAAATGTTGGATGCAAGGATACTCGAGTACCACACAAAAATGGTAACTTTCCAACTGAGTCTGGAAAATGCGAGTTTATTTTAAAAGATGTTAAAAATTTCGTTGCTGGTCCATTCAGACAAATGTATGATGATTACCAGCCTGGTCAGGACCTTCCTCCACTACCTGATTATGTTCCTCAGTTAGAATCTCATGAAACTAACCCTGAGCTAGCAAAGAAATACCCCCTAAATATAATTTCTCCTAAGAGTCATGCATTCTTAAACTCTTCTTATGCAAATATGTCTGACAAACAAAGAGTTCAAGGTGAACAGTTTATTTTAATTAATAAATTTGATTCAGATGAAAGAAAAATCTCAAGTGGCGATAAAGTTAAGGTATTTAATGACCGAGGATCATATGAAGGTGTTGCAGAAGTTTCAAATGATGTTTCTAAAGGAATAATAGTTACTTCATTAGGTTATTGGAGACAACTTAATAATGGTACTGTTAATAGTATAAGTTCTGCGAATCTTGCTGATATGGGAAATGCTCCCACATTTTCAGACAATCTTGTTGATGTGATAAAGATTTAAGAAAAACCATAAATAATCAATTAATTCAACCTCTTATATATCATATATAAACTATTGGTTTAGATATAATTTGATTATTATACTGAAATTGATTAACAAAAAAATTAAATTAAATATTTTTTAAATCAAAAATTTAGATAATTTTTATATTTTAATTTAAGGTATATTTATGAACTCAGGTATTTTAACATTGCTAGCCTTTTTGCCAATATTATTTGCTGGTACTTTATTAGTTGGCTTTAGAGTAAATGCAAAGTTTGCAATGCCTTTAGTTTTTTTTGTTACATGTATTATTGCATATTTTTTTTGGGGAGTTGCTGGTTCAAGAATTTTAGCTTCTATCCTTCAGGGATTGGTAATAACTGCAAGTATACTATGGATTATTTTTGGAGCTATTATGTTACTTAATACATTAAAATATTCCGGGGCAATTAAAACTATTCGTAAAGGTTTCTCTAGCCTTAGCTCTGACAGACGTGTTCAAGTGATCTTAATAGCATGGCTTTTCGGATGTTTTATTGAAGGAGCATCAGGATTTGGTACTCCCGCTGCAATTGCAGCACCCTTAATGGTTGCTATAGGATTTCCGGCTCTGGCAGCAGTTGTTTTTGGAATGATGATTCAATCGACGCCAGTTTCTTTTGGAGCCGTTGGAACACCTATGATTGTTGGTGTCCAGGGTGGATTAGACAAATTGACAATAACAGAAGAACTTTTAAGTAAAGGTTATGAATGGGAATCTTTTTTTAAAATAATTATTTCAGAAGTTGCATTAATTCATGCAATTTGTGGAACATTTATGCCAATCTTTTTAGTTATGATTATGACAAGATTTTTTGGAAAAAATAAATCTTGGTTTGAGGGAATTTCAATTTTTCCCTTTGCAGTGTTTGCAGCATTATGTTTTACAATTCCTTATACGGCTTCAGCAATTTTTTTGGGTCCTGAATTTCCATCAATTATTGGTGGTCTAATTGGTTTACTAATTGTTACTATAGCAATTAAAAATAAAATCTTAATTCCTAATGATAACTGGGATTTTGCTCCCAGTAAAAGTTGGCCATCGAAATGGATGGGAAATTTAGAAATTTCTTTAGATAAAATTACTAGCAAGAGAATTGGTCATTTTATGGCCTGGTTTCCATATATTTTTCTGGCTTTCCTTCTTGTTTTATCTAGAACTTTTGAACCATTAACTAATTTTTTGAAATCATTTAACATAAATTTTTCTAATATATTAGACGAAGAGAAAATAAATGCTGGTTTTCAAATTTTATATTTACCTGGTGGAATTCTAATTTTTGTTTGTGTTATGACTGTTTTTCTTCATCGAATTAGTTTTAATCAATGTTTAAAAGTTTTAAAAGATTCAACTCAAACAATTATAGGTGCTGGATTTGTATTAATATTTACAGTTCCTTTAGTTAGGATAATGATTAACTCAGGAATAAATAATCATGATCTTTCAAGTATGCCTATTGCAATGGCAGGAGGAATGTCTTATTTAGTAGGTCAAATTTATCCCATGTTTGCACCATCAATTGGTGCCCTCGGTGCTTTTTTAGCTGGTTCAAATACAGTTAGTAATTTAATGCTTAGTCAATTCCAATTTGAGACTGCAAATCTATTAGGTATATCTGGAGCATTGATGGTAGCTGCACAAAGTGTTGGAGCAGCAGCAGGTAATATGATTGCAATTCATAATGTTGTAGCAGCTTCAGCAACAGTTGGTTTGTTAGGAAGAGAAGGAGATGTTTTGCGTATAACAATAATTCCAACTTTATATTATGTATTTTTTGCTGGATTAATCACTTTAATTCTGTTGGATATTTTTAATGGAAAAGATCCGTTATTAATGAAAAAGATTTACAATGAACAAACATACTCAGGACCAATGGGGATGGGGCTAGCTAAATCGTATCAATTAGATAATAAGAAAGTTTGTATATATAATACTATAAATGGTCAAGAAGAGGTTATTTTGAGTAATACTGTTCAAGATTGTCCAATAAAACCCCCAGAAATTTTAGATGAGAATTAATACATGGATCCGTGTACTCAAGGTTTGTTAGGAGCTGTCTTATCAGCTTCAATTGCGAAAAAAAAACAATTAAAAATAGCTACTTTTGCTGGTGGAATAGGGGGGATTGCTCCTGACCTTGATATTTTAATCCAGTCATCTAATGATCCATTACTTTTTATTGAATACCATAGACATTTTACACATTCATTATTTTTTGCTCCTTTTGGAGGAATACTAGTTACTTTATTTCTTTATGTTTTTTTAAAACATAAGATCTCTTTCAAATATTTATATTTGTTTACTACTCTTGGTTTTTTTTCTCATGGACTTCTTGATTCTTGTACAAGTTATGGAACAACATTATACTGGCCAATTTCCAACGATAGAGTTGCTTGGAATATTATATCTATAATTGATCCTGTTTATACTTTATCCTTAATTATCTCAGCCTTTTTATGCTTAAAATATAAATCAATTATTCTTGTTCGTATTGGATTATTTTCTTCATTCATTTATTTGGCTCTTGGTTATATAAAACACCAGAAAATATCAAACTATATATATAGCATTGCTGAACAAAGAGGTCATAAAATTGAACGAATTTTACTTAACCCTACTATTGGAAACAATATTTTATGGAGGACTATTTATAAATTTGAAAACTTTTATTATATCAACGCTGTTCATATGCCTGTTTTTAACTTACCTAAGTTTAAAAATGGGATTAAGTTAAAAGTAATTGACAAGGAAACTATATTTCCTGAACTAGGTAAGGAATCTGTTCAAAGAATAGATATCAGGCGTTTTTCATACTTTTCTCAAAATTATATTTATCTTCATCCCAGTTACGATAATGTTATAGCTGATTTGAGGTATGGAACCCTTCCCTATGATGATAAGTCATTGTGGGGAATAAAAATTAATTCAAATAATCAAGAAAGTCATATTGAATTTTTAAATTTAAGAAAATTTGAAAAAAGGGATTACAGTGAATTTTGGTCGCTACTTAAAGGTAATTTTTAATAAAAATCTTAAAAACAAAAAAAAACCTGACAAGTAGTCAGGTTAAAAGCCAGATATTTTAACAGTATATAAAAATCAAAAGCGTTTGTCAAATTATTTTTTTTAAGTTGTTGAATTTATTAAATAAATATTTTCTCAAATATTCCTTATTTAATGCTAATAATATAAATGAAAAAAAAATATTCTCTCAGAGAAGCTGTTTTTATAGTTGCAATAGTTAACCTTTTATATTTCATAATAGAATATGCAGTAGCAATGGAAATTAGATCTGTTTCCATTTTTGCAGATTCAATTGATTTTGTTGAAGATGCTTTAATCAATTTTCTTATTTTTTTTTCAATTTTTTGGCCAATTGAAAAAAAAGCTAAAATTGGAATGCTTTTGTCAGTAATTATGATAATTCCTGGTTTAACTGCTTTATTGGCTGGAATACAGCAAATTATTCATCAACAACCACCAAATGCTTTTGGAATATCTGTTGTTGGACTAGGCGCACTTTTTGTCAATTTGAGTTGTGCATTTTTTCTTGCTATTTACAAAAATAATAATTGTAGTTTAACAAAAGCAGCTTTTTTATCAGCAAGAAATGATACAATTTGTAATATTATAATCATAATTACTGGCTTTTTAACCTTATTGCATCATTCAATTTGGTATGATCTCATTGTAGGCATATCTATTACTCTAATTAATGGAGAATCTGCTCTCAAAATTTTTAAATCAGCTCAAAAAGATTATACCAAAGTAAAAACTGAAAAATGAATCAATAATATTACCTTCATAAAGCTTTAAATTTACAGGTAACAAGAATTATTTTGAAACTAATTTTGCATTATTTAAACGAAAAAAAACATTATATTCATCATCCTTTGGAACAAGTTCTAACTCACCTTTGATATTTACGGGATCATAGGAAAAAAGAACTGGATTTTCAGCATGGATTTCTAAAAGTAAATTAGATGAGACATGAGGATGGTAAGGACAACTTAAAGGGAAGGGTATCAAAAGAAACAAACTTTGTTTTTCGGCTTGATCTAAAGGGAACATATATCCTTGTACTAAAATTTCTTTTGATTCTAGCTTTTTTATTTCATCTTTAAATATTGGTTTTACTCCCGTCCACTCATTACCATCTTTATCCACTATGGGGTATTCATCCATACCTGTTTCACCAAATACACTCCATGGGATACCTCCTTGTGGTAAATTTATAAAATCTTCTACATAAGATAAAAGATCATCAACTAACAGTGATTCAGAATCTTCAGGTGTTTCAATACTTTGGGATTTTAATTTATCAGTAATTAAAATACAGATAAGCAATGAAAAAAAAAATAACTTATTAAAAATTTTTTGAATCCTTTTTTAATATTTTACTACAATTTATATATTTTTTGAAAGTTGATTTGCAACACTAATTTTAGATGCATGATATGCTGGAAAAATTGCAGCAACTAAACCTGCTAAAATAACAAAAAAAATAATAGAAATAAAATTAGTATTATACATAAAATAAACTTGGCTTATATTCAAAGGTGTAATCACTTGAGTTAAAATATTAAAGGTTAATATTCCAATGAAAATTCCAAGAACAATCCCACAAATAACTATGGTCATGCCCTCAAGTGATATTATTTTGAATATTCTCGACTTAGAGTAGCCAATAGCTCTTAATATCACTAAATCACCCATTCTATTTTCAAGATTGCTCGCTAATCCTGAAAAAATAGTTAAAACAGCAATTAGAATTAGGATTGTTGAAAGTATGCTAAAACTTTTTGAACCTAAACCAAGCATTGAGGTGAGGCGAGTTATTTCTAGAGAAGGATTGGCAGCTTGCAATTGAGTCTCTCTATTAATTAAATTTGGAAGATTAATATTTGCAATTGGAGATTTCGTTGTAATTATTAAGGCTGTGATATTAGGGTGATCAAATTCATTATGATTTTTTTCTTTATCTGAATGTTCTTCATGATGATGATCATTATGATTCTTTTCTTTATCTGAATGTTCTTCATAATGATGATCATTATGATTCTTTTCTTCATCTGAATGTTTTTCATGATGATGATCAATATCATCTAGTCCATGAATTTCTAGAACTGAATTTAATGAGGTTAAAAGGAGTCTATCTAATACTGTTCCAGTTTTTTCGAGAATACCAGTAACTCTATATTTTTTGTTACCATGAGTTTTTCCACCTTCTAAAATTCCATGTGAACCAAAGAATTCATGATTGATATTTATGGGTACGGAAGACCCAGCCACAATTTCAAATTCCTTATCCCATATTTTTCCCTTACTTAATTTAGCATTATAATGATTAATATAATCACTGTTAGTACCAACTATTCTAAAACCCTTCCAGTTATCACCTAGAGCTAATGGAATAGCAGTCTTAACTTGTGGATGTTTTATATATTTTTCTGCAGATTCATAGGAAATATTTCCAGTAGGTAAATCAATATGGTAAACTGATGATAGAATTAATTGTAGTGGACTTCCTTTAGCACCAACAACGATATCTATATTTTTACCATCTTGATTTAATCTATTTTGAATATGGTCGCTAAATTGTGAAACTAAAAGAGCTATTGATACACCAAAAGCTGTTAGGAAAATTGATAATGAACTATTTAGCCATCGAGATTTTAATGATTGAAAAATAAATTTGAAATCACTCATTCTGATATTTCCATAACATTAGTAAACATTTTTTTTATTCTGTCATCATGAGTACATACAATTAATGTTGAATTAGTTTTTTCAGCTTGAGAAAATATAAGTCTTATGACATTTTCAGTATTTGTATCATCTAATGCTGATGTAGGTTCATCAGCAAAAATAACTTTTGGATTGTTTGCAACTCCTCTGGCGATTGCTACTCTTTGTGCTTCTCCAAAGCTTAAATTTCTCGCTATTTCATTTTTTTTTTCTGAGAGACCAAGTTTTTTTATTAGGTTATCAACATTTTTAAAATTAGAATTCTTTTGTGCTAAAATTATATTATCAACTAAACTTAAATGACCAATGAGATGAAGTTTTTGGAAAATAAATCCAAAATTTTCTGCACGAATTTTATCAATATTTTTCTCTGACAATTTAGAATAGTCCTTATTTTCAAACATGATTATTCCTGAAGTTGGTTTTAAAAGACCTGACATGAGGTTTATAAGGGTGGTTTTACCGCAACCTGATGGGCCCAAAATAAGAAGATGATTAGATTTTTCTAGAGTAAAATTTTGTTTATTTAAGATTCTCTTATTATCTATTTTATATTCAAGGTTTGTAATTTTAAAAAGCATGTGCAATATCAATTGATTTTAAAAATAAATTCTTAATTTTAAATTAGTACTAAGGTTAAATCTTTTTTCATAAATTCAATTATAATTAATTTTCAAATATTAAGATTAATGAAATTTTATTTAATTATCTGATTTACTTATTATAAAATTATTATATATGATTTTAATCTGAAACAAAATATTTAAAGTTTCATTTTTATGTCTGTTTTATTCTATATCAATTAAATTTTTAACTTAAGATTTTTAAAGTTTCTTGGTAAATAATCACCAAAATATTTCTTTAATGCAGGAAGATTGGAAGCCATAAGTTTAAAGCTATCTAGATCAATTTTTAATACCTCAGAGTCTTTTAACGCTTTTATGGTTCCGGTTCTTCTTCCACCATGAAGAATTACTCTTGAACCAAAATGATCGCCTTTCTCATAAATTTTTTTAAAAATTTTTCCGTCTTTTGTTTTTTTATATGTATTTTTAAATTTTCCACTTTGAACTATATAAAAACCATCAGCTATCATTCCCTCCATGAAAACCACATCATTTTTTTTATAATTTTTGAATTCAAAAGAATGTTGTTTGATGGAGTCTGTTAACACTGCATTTCGAGGTATAAAAAACTCTAATAGCCATCCAATAAAAACTCTTATTTTTGTGGGTATTGAGGGTAAAAAAGATAGGTAAAAACCTCTCCAAATAATCCAAGCAATTAAACCTTTAACAGTGATAGAATAAATTTGTCCAATACCAGTTCTCGAACCAAGTGAGGCCAAAGATCCTTTCGATTGATAATTAAAAATTTTAAGGTTTCTATTTAATTTTTTTAAAACAATATTTTTGGCTAATGTTTTTGCTTGTCTGACTGCAAACTGGGCTGTAGGAGGGGAGTTTTTAGATTTGTTGTTAATATCATATGGAACTAGAGCACAATCTCCTAATGCCCAGATATTATTATTATTTAATACTTCTAGAGAATCATTTGTAATTATTTTTCCATTTTTTAAAGGTAAATTACTTTTTTTAATCAAATTTGAAACTGTTGAGCCAATGGTTGAAATAACAGTATTTGTTTCAATCGATTTATAATTTGATAAATATACTCTTAAAGATGTAACTTCTTTTAAACTGGTATTTAAATACACATTAATATTTTTTTTTTTAAAATTATTTAAAATATAAAAACCAAATTTTTTGTCAAACTCAGGAAGAAGTCGATCAGAAAGCTCTATAATGTGGAAGTTTATCTCTGATTTATTGATATTTTTATAATATTTTAAGAGTCTATCAATCATTTCTTTTAATTCTCCAGAGGTTTCAACTCCAGAAAACCCTCCACCCACGACAACAAAACTTAATAATCTTTTTTTTAGTTCCAAATCTGCTGTAACATCAGCTAATTCCAGGCATTGAATAATATGGTTTCGAATATTATAGGCATCTTTTAAATTTTTCATTGTGAGAGAATTATTTTTTAAACCTGGCACTATATTTAAATTACTCTCTTGACCCAACGCAATTACTAAATGATCAAATGAAATATAGTGTTGACGTTTTCTAAAGCCTTGAATTATTCCAACTCTTTTTTTTTTTAAATCTATTAAATTTACCTCAGCTTTTCTAAATTTAACTGAATCCAACATTTGTCTTATTGGTGTGACAGCATCTGAAGCTGATATAGCTCCTGATGCAACCTCAGGTAATAATGGTTGAAAAACAAAATAATTTGTATCGCTGATTAATTCAATATCAAATGAATTTAATTTAATTTTTTGCAATTTTTTAGCACAGTATAATCCACCAAACCCGCCACCAAGAATTAGTATTTTAGTCATATGTTTTATCTAAATTTTAAAAAAATATATTAATAAGATCTCTAATTTAAATTTACTTTTCTCTATTGCCTCTTAGAGCAAAAAATAACCCACCGCAATATAACATTAAATGAATGTGATCGTATAAAACTACATCCAGAAAACTATCAGGATTACTTTTGATTATGACACCAGTTATTATCCCAACCATAATTGTTCCAGAAAACCTTGTTAAAAAATCACCAATCAAATTAAAAAAACCGAAAGTTCTTAGAATTCCGCCAGAAAGTAAACCGAACCCTGCAACTAATTCACTTGTTATGACTAAAAACCAAATAAATGAGGATAATCCATAAGCTTCGGCTGTTGATGAATCGAATGGTATTTTGCTTAAGCCTTGTTGAATAAAAACTATAGCTAAAGGAATTCTAATTAGCCAATTTGATCCCCTAAATTCAGGAAGTTTTGCGTTTATTTCTTTTAATTCTGTGTTCATGATAAAACAAATATATTTTATTAATTGTATTTATCAAATTTATTCTATGAACAATCATAATTCATATTATTAATATTATAATGATAGAGTAATTAATTTTATAAGATTCTATGACTCAAGTTTATAAAAATTTAGTCTTTATATCATATAAACTATCATATAAACTATTAGATATAGTTTTATTTATCCCTATTAAAATGTTATAATGTTACAGTTTGAAATTATATTAATAAGTGAATGGATATTAAATTATGAATAATTCTTTCATCGATAAAGCTGTTATTTTCTGTGAACAAAATAAACATAGACTAACTTTACCTAGATTAAATGTTCTTAAAATTATACATTCTAGTGCAAAACCGATAAAAGCCTATGATATTTTAAAGAAGCTTTCCATCATAATAAGGAACCCGCATCCACCTACTGCTTACCGTGCTATAGAATTTTGGAAAAGACATAAGTTTATTCATCGTATAGAAAGTTTAAATGCCTATTGTACATGTAAATCTGATCATTTGCATAGCGGAGGACAATTTCTGATTTGTAATGACTGTGGAACAGTAATTGAATCGCATTTGTGCAATTTTCCGGAGGTTTTTAAAAATGCTATTAAAAAAAAAATGTTTACTTTATCCAACTGGAATTTAGAAATTAATGGGACTTGTAAAAAGTGCTCTTAATTTATCAGTAAATTACTTGAGTTAGAAATATAAAATTAAGACTGCTTAATTAATTATTTTTTGTTTAAAAGAAAATTATAAAACATAAAGTCAAATTAATAATTGCAAATTATGATAGACCATTGATTTTTTCAATATTCTCTAGGAACGACTTATTATCAAGTCGCATCAGAATCGATGAACTTCCATTCAATGCTGAATCAGGAGTGCGGTGCAATATTCCTTCATAACCACCTCGAAAAATACTTATATCCCATTTGTTCATATATCTAATAGCATTTACATCTTTAACAATATACTTATTAGATTTTCCAGTCATGAAAGCATCACGGTCAGCTGCATGATCAGGTAAAAGTTCAGTTCCTTTTCCAGCATAAGTTACTAATAACCGAAAAGGTACCATATCTACATGATAACGCTTACAACCTCTTTCAGAACCAAGCCAAAAACTAATGCTTTTTTCTCCTTGCATAGTGCAGAAGGTTTTACAAATATTACTCATATCTATTAACCAATCTTGATAAAATGGTTCATATAGAATTTTTTTTGGTAATTCATCTTTAATGAGAGCATGTATGTCCTCTTTCGCCTTACTTTTTACAACTTTTCCTGATATCGAAAAAGAGATTTGGTTGATTTTCTTGAAGAATGAATTAGCTCCTGAAGGAACATTTCGTTCTAGGATTCCCAACTGGTCATTTCTCTTTTTAAAATCTTTAAGAGAATCAATCTTTTCATAATAATGAATCACAATATTATTTCTGATAGGAAAATAGAACTATTAACAATATAAAGTGCTAGAGAAAGAATGATATTGAACTTAATTTTTTGTTTTGTTGAATTGCATTCTTCTTCAGAACAACAATCATCATCAGCACATTTTATTTTTTTATTATAAATTTCCAAGGAAATAAGCATTAAAAAAAGTAAAGTTGTCAAACCAAAAAGGAAGGTTTCAGCAGTTTCTAGTAGATAGGAATCAAAAGTTATCGAATCAAAAAAAAAAAGATTTGTAAAAAAAGAACTAAGGCCTATAAGAAGTGGAATACCGCAGCAAAACAAATGAGTAAAACCACCTATAACTAAAACATATGAGGAGTAATATTTGAACATTAATTATCAATAGAAAAGTTTTAACATAAACATAAAACTTCTACCTGGTAATTGAACTTGTTCTTTTTTTGACTCTAGATGATCTCTTCCAACAACATCTAATATATTTGTCGCCGTGAACATTAAATGACCGGAGATAGCAGAATAAGAGAAATCTCTTGTTAAATCAAAATCCAATCTGGAATGTCCACCAGTTCTTGTTTGAAAAGGACCAATAAAATCTTTATCAAAATAATGATTATAGTTCAAACCAGCATCCCAATTTTCATTTAGTAATTGTAATCCTACATTAACTTTACTTTGAGGTATTCTTGATAAAGCTTTGTCATTAGATGTTCTGTAACCCTTTAAGAAATCGACCATAAAACTTGTAAGAAAATCAAAATCATTGAACTTAGCTACAGCGTACTGACCAGTTAACTCTAAACCTGTAAATATTGCATCATACTGTTCATGAATTACATTATTAAAATCTTCTCCTTCTACTTCTACAGTATTGCCATCTCTATCAGCAGCAATAAAATCGCTAATATAATTCATATAAGTTTCTATTTTAACTCTATTTAAGTTTTCGTCATAGTTATAACCCAACGAAACATTATACGAACTTTCTTTGCCTAAATTTGAATTTCCAACTTCAAAATTTTCCAAGGCATGGTGTGGACCATTAGCAAACAACTCAACAGGATTAGGTGCTCTCTGAGTATAATCAAAACCCAAAAAAGCTGTATTATTTGGAATAAACTCTTTTTTTATGGTTGAAGAAAATGCAACTGGAAAGAAACCTTTTTCGTTGGCAGTATTTTTCAAATTAACTGATTCGACTCTACCTCCGAGATCTAAGTCAAATAAATCAAATTTAAAATTTTCTAAAACAAATAACGCAAAGGTATTAGTTTTAGTGCTTGTTAGATGACCCTCTTCAGCACCCTCGGCACCTTGATTCTTGTTTTGAAAGTGAAACCCAATTAGACCATCCGTATTCTCATTAAATAATGAATTATGATTAAATGAAGTTTTGATTTCATATGCATCATTAAAAAACTCTATATTATGATTGTTACCATCCCCAGTTCTTTCAGCGTGATTGTATTCTGAAACAGTCCCTTCTAAATTAAATTTTTCAAAAAAATTATTTTTGAGAGCTAGTGATGATTTAAAACTAATTGTATTTCTTGTAGGATTTAAAGAAGTTAAATTTTCCTCACCCTCACCTCCGGGTAGCGAATAGGCAGCTTCAAGTTTATCGAGTGCAATTCCAAAGTAATTTTCACCATCATTATATGTTATTCCTATTCCACCAGATGACAAAAATTTTGAGGAATTAGGCTGTTTATTTGAAGTATTCGCAAGATCGTAAGGACCTGAACTCAAAACACTACCAGCCCCTCTTACTGTAAAATTATCCACTGATTTACCAAACTTTAATGCTGTTTTAAGTTCTCCTCCAGATGTTCTGTAACCAAAATTGGCTTCAACATCTTGTTCACGTAAAGGTTTATCAACTGGGATTAAAGGATTGATAATATTAACAACTCCGGCAAATCCATTGTTACCATACAAAAGTGTTCCTGGTCCTTTGATTATTTCAATTTTATCAATTAGCATAGGATCGTAACCAACAATATGATCTTCCCCAAACTCAGAAACATCACTTAATGAACTACTATTTTGTAAAATTTTTACTCTCGAATTGGACATTCCTCTTATTATTGGACGTGTAGCATTTCCCAGTCCTTGAGATGAAATTCCTGGAAGATCTTTTAGCATTGCACCAATAGAATATTGTTTTTTTACTTCAATATCATGAGTTTCGAACAAAATGTTTCCTCTATCACTTTCGAAATCTGTGGATGGTTTAATCTTTGAGGTTACAAATACATCTGGAGCTACGAATATAGATTCTAACTTTTCTGCAAAAGCTGTGGTTGAAACAAATGACGCAGCTATAAACGCAGTAATTTTTTTTAACATAATATTCTTTTTATAATTTTTGCTTTAATATTGATAAATCATAATTGATTACTAAGTGTTATAATATATCATTTAATATTTTGTCAATTTAAAATTGTAAATTTTTAACAATTTATTGAGGTTTTTAAAAAAAATTAACTTTTTTAATTGAATTTTTATTTTTTAATTATTATTTTCAATCATGCATTTATTTATATTATTTTTCTCTTTCTTATCGACTGAAGTATTAGCTGATACCCCAGATCTTGATGATATAAAGCTTTACGATATTGTTAAAGTAGAACAATGTTTAGATCAAGCCTATGACAGAATCCCTGGTTATGCCAGGAAGCTTGAGTTTAAAATTGAAGGTGATGACCCAATCTATGAATTTGATATTGAGTCTAAAAAAGACGGCTCTACTTATAATGTTGAGTGTAATGCTGAAGAGGGTTATATAATTGAAGTGGAGCGTGAGGTAAGTGCAGATAATAAACTTTTCAAAGATGCTGCCAAAGTTTCTATTGATCAGGCAAGGGTCACTGTTCTAAATATTCATCCTGGAAAAATTGTAAATGAGGAAAGAGAAATTGGCATGGATGGCTCATTTACTTACGAATTTGATATTAAAACAAACGCCGGCTACGAAATTAAAGTTGATGTAGATGCAATATCAGGTGAAATTGAAGAAGCCAACTTTGAATTGTATGAAATCGGTATTGAACAAGAATAATTTATTCCTTTTTTTGTTATGAGATCTCAGGGTTATTCTAAAAAAACTTTTTCGTTTAGTTACTTTTCAATAAATAAATTATCTTTAAAAAGACCTTGTTTCTTTTCTCCATTTGCCTTAGTTAGAATTCCTTTTCCATTATAAAGGTCTTTTAGAAATTCTCCTTCATATTTATCACCATTAGCAAAAGTTAAGATACCGTAACCATGTTTTAAACCATCTTTAAATATACCATCAAATTTTTCACCATTGGAAAGTTCTAGGATTCCTTTTCCATTTGGTAGATCATATTGATATTCGCCAGAATACTTGCTCCCATCTGAAAAAATTCCAATACCATAACCATGAAATAATCCATTATCAAACTCACCCTCGTATTTATCTCCGTTAGAAAATTCAAACACACCCTTTCCTTGGATAATTCCATCTTTGAAATCTCCTGTATAAATATTTCCATTAATATATAGATATGTCCCTTTACCATTATATTTATAATCTTTAATTTCACCAACATACTTTTCTCCATTTTTATGCAAAATAACTCCATGACATTCAAGCTTATAATCACCATTACATTTCGGCAAACCAAAAACGGTGGATGTTAAAAAACAAATCAAATAAAAAAGAAAATACTGGAGAAGATTTATCATAGAATGGGTAAATTAAATAAAAATTTCATTTTTAATAATATAATGAATTTAATATTCTCTTCAATTGTTTATAAGAATACAAACCAGTCTACTTAATTCTTGGCTTATTATTTTATGGGGTAATTTTGGGAGGTAAAATTAAAAATTAAAGGTGCTAAGAGAATAAGGATTTTTGGGCTTCTTAATAGTGGTGGGGAGACATTGGAAAGACCAGGTTTGATGATATACAATGCATTATTTAGTTAGTTTGGAATAAAAATTGCAAATTATAAGATTGTTAACTTAATTAGATAATTTATAAAAGAATTATTGAGCATGGCAAAATTTGAAGATGATTTTTTAACTATACAGGAATTTAAAAAAATTCACCAAAGTATGAATAATTCATCATTTCCCTGGTTTTATAATAGCTCTGTGGCGGAACCAGATAAAGATGATGGAATTTATTTTAATCATTGTTTTTATTTTGATAATCAAGTTCGTAGCGATTATTTTGAGTTTCTAGAACCGGTACTCAAAAAGTTAAAAGTAAAATCATTAATGACGGTTAAAGCAAATCTTTATCCACAAACTAAAGAATTAATAAAACACGGATTACATAGAGACCAAGATTTTAATTGTAAATCTGCGTTATTAATGATGAATTCTTGTGATGGATATACTTATCTTAAAGAAATTGATAGTAAAATTGAATCTGTTGCCAATAGAGTTGTCCATTTTAATTCTTACATTCCTCATCATAGTACAACAACAACGAACGAAAAAATAAGGTTGACAATCAACATAAATTATTTTTAATTTATAAAAGTTAGGTTCTGACTCATTTGAAATTTAAATTTTATTATTTTGTCTAAAAATAAAATTTTATAACCAAATATTTTTGTTTAATTTTTTAAAAATATCCTTATTTCAACCAACAGTTTCCAAATAATACAAAAAATCTTTTTTATTTTTTTGTAATTCTTTCCAAAACATTACGCAATAATTTGAAGCCGTTTTACTTAATTCTAGATCATGCTCATCTTCCTTTATGGATGGGTCATATATAAAACCCATTAATACTCCTTGCAGGTCAACCGAATCATATACCATTGATTTAGAAAACTTAAAATTATTTGATTCCATTAAATATTTTAAACCGTGATTTGTAAAATAGTTGATCTTTTGCTGAGAAAATTGACGATACAACTGGTGGGTCTGCATTGAGTTAATAGTAGTGTTTATAAAACTACCTTCATCAATAACAAAAACTGCATTGTCATTAACTTTTAATGCAATACCTGAAATTACTTTCTTAGGTTTAGTAATCATTCTTAATGCATGACTTGAAACAATTACATCCAAATTGAACTCAAATAAATTAAAATCTAAATGTTCTGCTAAATCATTAACTATTCTTCCTTTAAGATGAGGATATTCATCCATTGAAAATTTTACAGCCTGCGATGTTGGCTCGATGCCAACCACGCATGGATATATATAATCAGATAAAGATTTTTTTCTAAAGAAATTATAAAGGTAATTAAGAGTTACTCCATCATAACTTGATATCTCTAATATACTATTAACATCTCTAGGATTTTCTTGAAAACAATCTTTAATGAATTGAGACCTTAATTTTGCTTTTTGAACCATTTTGATGTCCACACAATATGGAACAACATCATATAGACTATTCACATACTCAAAATAATAATTTGATGAATAAATATGGGATTTTCTAATGCATCCACATTCATTGCAAATAATAAGTTTTTCATCTTTTTCAATTATATAAAGTCTGGTATTAGACAAGCGAATTACATCATTTCCCAAAACACTATAATCTTTACAACTGCAAACTTCACACTCTGCATTAAATCTATAATCTTTTGAATATTTTTTCTTGAGATCGCAATAAATTGAAAATAAATAATCAGTTTCTTTTTTTGGTAATTTGTTCAGCAAAATTCTCACAAAATTATTATAGCCAGGAATGTATGGAAAAAAAACATAATTTCCGTTTCACCCCTTGAGATAAAATAATGTTGATTATGAATTTATTTTTAGGAGAAAAAATCAAACTCCCAGTGAATCCTTTGTCGATTGTAACTCCTAAATGAAATCAGAGAGTTAGATAATTAGGAACTTTTATTTCAGCTTCCACGACCAGTCAGAAAAGGTTCGGTTTTACTCTAATTTAAGCTACTTTCTGAAACCATACTGGAAAGGGATCAAGGGCTTTATGATATGAATTGGGATCTTCAAGATAGTTCTTTATCAAACAAGCATCCAGTCTCTCACGAATATTCTTTTCATCCATCTCAGATTTTAAACCTATAAAAACAATTTCTTGTCGACGGTCACCAAAATCTTTATTCCAATATTTATCCATTAACGCATCAAAATCAGGACCTTCTGGCCAACGATCTTTTGGTACAGAAGTCCACCATCTACCAATTCCCTGATGACGAACAAAAGCACCTGCCTGAGAAACTTCACCAATAAATTCAGGTCGACTTGAAATCCAAAAAAAGCCTTTAGATCTAATTACACCTGGCCATTCTTGATTAAAAAAATTATGAATTTTGGATGGATCAAATGGTTCACGGGCTAAATATACGAAACTTGTAATGCCATACTCTTCTGTTTCAGGAACATGATCTTTAAAGTTATAGAGTTCTTTTGCCCACAAAGGATGTGTATGAGCTTGTTTAAGATCAAACAAAGCAGTTCCAATAACTTCTTTTAGATTGACGGTGGAGTGTGAGCATTCAAAAACTTTTGCCTCAGTATTAAGCCCACTTATAATTGCTTTAACAGTTTTTAATTCTTCAGAGGATATTAAGTCAATCTTATTCAATAGAATTACATTGGCAAACTCAATTTGTTCGACAAGAAGGTCAACAAGTGTTCGTTCATCATCTTCTAGACTTTCTCCTTTATCTTTTAAAAAATCAGTGGAACTGTAATTTTTGATAAGATTTGCAGCATCTACAACGGTCACCATTGTGTCAAGTTTTGCTACATCAGATAAACTCGCTCCATCCTCATCACGAAAGTCAAAAGTAGTTGCCACTGGTAAAGGTTCAGAGATACCAGTACTTTCTATAAGTAAGTAATCAAATTTACCTTCAGTTGCTAATTCTCTAACTTGTAACAAAAGATCTTCACGTAAAGTACAACAAATACATCCATTACTCATTTCTACAAGTTTCTCTTCAGTTTGAGATAAGTTACCACCTCCACGTTCTACTAGATTAGCATCAATATTTACTTCACTCATATCGTTTACAATTACTGCAACCTTGAGACCTTGTCGATTGTTAAGGATGTGATTTAAAAGAGTTGTTTTGCCTGCACCAAGGAATCCCGACAATACTGTGACTGGAAGTTTTTTATCTAAAACTTTCATAATTAATTCTCCACAAAATTTAATTAAGTTAAAATCAAAAGACACATATTAAGTGTTATAATGTAACATTTCAAGAATAAATTTATTTAGTAAATTATTATTTGTATTTATTTAAATTTATGAAAGCTTATAAATTGAAAAACAAATTATAATCATTACACTCTCAATATGATCAATAAAAATATCATTAGAAAATTTCTTAATGGTGAGGTTCAATACAAACAATTTGACAAGTATTATGCTAATTTAGCTAAAAACCATCAAAATAGCTTAACAAAACCAAAAGGAAGTTTGGGTAAATTAGAAAAATATGCAATATGGATGGCAGGTTGGCAAAAAAAAGAAAAGCCAACAATGAATAATTTTCAGTGCCTTGTTTTTGTTGGAAATCACGGAGTAGCAAAAAAAAATGTATCAGCTTATCCATCTGAAGTAACAAAACAAATGGTAAAAAATTTTAAGAATGGTGGAGCTGCAATTAATCAATTGTGTGATTTATCAAATATTAAACTATCAGTTATTCCAATAAATCTTGAAAAGCCTACAAAAGATTTTTCAGAGGAAAAAGCAATGAATCTTAGTGAAACATTTTCTGCTATGAAATTAGGATATAATTCAGTTCCAAAAAAATGCGACTTATTAATACTTGGTGAGATGGGTATCTCAAATACTACATCAGCAACAGCTATTTCTTGTGCTCTTTTTAATGCTTCTACTAAAAAGTGGACAGGATTAGGAACTGGTATATCAGAAAGGAATCTTAAAAACAAAATTTCTGTAATTAAAAAAGGATTAAAATTACACGGAAAAAAATTTGATAGTGTAATTGAAATTTTGTCATGTTTTGGTGGAAGAGAGATGGCAGCAATTGTAGGATCAGTAATTGCTGCAAGAGTAAGAGGAATACCGATTTTATTAGATGGTTTTGTTTCAACAGCCTCTGCTGCTACGCTAACTATTTTTAACAAGAATATTTTGGAACATTGTCTAATTTCTCATTTATCATCAGAACCAGGTCACAAAGGTATTATTTTGAAATTAAAAAAGGAACCTATACTAGATCTAAATATGAGACTTGGAGAAGCAAGTGGTGCTGCTGTTGCTTCCTTAATAATTAAAGCTGCTCTAGTTACACACAATAAAATGGCATCATTTTCTGAAGCTGGTGTTAGCAAAAAAAATTAATTATGCGAGTGATAATAAAAAATAAATATGTGATAGATTTTTTTGCAACAGTTATGTTTTTTACACGAATACCAATTAAGTGGTCTTTTTTTTCAGATAAAGCACCAAACTTAACAAAGGCTGCCTGGGCTTTTCCTCTTGTAGGATTTCTTATAGGGGGACTGTCAGGAGTGCTTGGTGATTTTTTAATTTTCTTAGGATTACCGATTTTTGTATCTTGTATAATTGCTATTACTCTGAGTGTCATTTTGACTGGAGCATTTCATGAGGATGGATTAGCTGATACTGCAGATGGTTTAGGGGCAGGAGGATCTCCAGAAAGAATTAATAAAATTATTCATGATAGTCGCTTAGGAACATACGGAGTCGTTGCATTAATTTTAGGGTTATTAACTAGACTGGGACTATTGTCGACTTTAGTTGAATACGGATACTCGTTAGTATCTATTCTATCAGTTGGTTTTGCCTCTGGTAAATTAGCAATCATATTTTCGAGAAATTTTTTTAATAATTCAAGATTTGTTAAAATGGGGAGTGTTGTTGGAATAATTTCACATAAAAATTTATTTTTAGCTACTGTGATTTGGGCTTTGCCCACATCAGTAATTTTTCCTTTTTATGGAATATTGCTTGGTGGTATACTAATGGCATTGATAATTTCTATAATAGGATTGAAGTCTAAAAAAGCACTTGGAGGAATAACTGGGGATATTTTGGGAGCAATTGCATTTTTAACTGAGTTAGTATTTCTTTTGGGAATTATTATCGTCACGGTTACCGTAAATTGATTAAGCCAGTAAAATTATATTTAATCCGGCATGCACCTGCAAAGCAGATTAAGGATTGTTTTCCAAAGCATAACCCTGATGCAATTATAAAAAATAATCAGCTTAAAATGTTGGCAGCTTTAATTCCAAATAATTGCGTATGGTATGTTAGTCCTTTAAAAAGAGCAATTCAAACTGCAGAAGCTTTATCAAAATTTATTTCTTATTCTAAAATGGTACATGAAAATAAATTAATTGAACAAAATTTTGGTGATTGGTCAGGAAAAAAAATTTCTGAGGTTTGGGAAATTTTAAAAAAAAGTAAAACAAAACACAATTTTTCATTTATTTCTCCTGATATTTCACCTCCTAATGGAGAAAGCTTTAAAGAGCAATCTAAGAGAGTTGGAATTTGGCTTGAAAATTTAAATGTATTGGAAGGTAAAGATATAGTGATTATTTCGCATGCAGGTACTATAAGATCAATATTATCACATGCTTTAAAAATTAAACATGATTATGCAATTGGAATAGAGATACTTCATCAAAGTCTAAATATTATAGAGATGATTACTAATAATGATAATAGATACAAAGGTGGTAGATTTCGTTTGATAGCTTTAAATAAAGAAGTCTAACTATTTTAGTTATAAAAAGCCAATTTAAAGCCCGTAGAAGCACAGAAATGATAGGGTTAGGGGGGGTTAGTGGCGGAGAGACAGGGAAAAGACCAGGTTTTATTTAGGCAAAATAAAACCTGTTTGTTTTTTAATTAACAAGTATTGAAGTGAATCTTTAGAAACATTTTTTCTCTTATCTCACGAAGGTTTTAAATAAAAACCAAATGGTAAAAGTACAAGTCCAAAAGATAAGTAGAAATCTAATTACTATTTTGGGTTTAATTTCAATTTTCATAAAAATCTGAGAACTCCTAAAACTCTGATAAAATCTATATTGAACAAAAAATTTATTAACTAAACAAGTAATATAATATGTAGAAATAAATTATGACTATTTCAATAATTTATTGGGAAAATAAAGACACTATAACAACCAAAACAAGCCGGGGTATTTTTCTTCCCCCGGTCGATATATTTATGGGGGGTAATCTTGGGGGGTAAAATTACAAAACCAAGGCTCTAAAGTGAAGGGATTCTGGGGCTTTCAGATAGTGGCGGAGAGACAGGGAAAAGGCCAGGTTTTTGATTATTATTTATTACTAAAGTCTAACATAAAGGTTTCATCATCTAACTTCTTTAATAAAAAATCTGTTCTACCATAGTTTATTAAATCTTCTTTTTTTACTAATTTACCTAACTTAACATTCAATCGTTCTCTAAAATATCTGCCTAACTCACTGTTATCATTAGTAGTTGAAATTGCCTTTCGACCATCTTGCTGAACACTGCAATCCATTGACTTTTTATCATCAGTTATAAGTGTAAAAGAAAAACCCTTTTCAGGAAGAAAACCTTCTCTTCTAGCATCAGATTTAATTGAAAGATATGCTTGATTTGGTTCTCTATTTAATTCAGGTCTTTGTCCCCAATTTAAACCACTTCTAGAGGGAAGGTTGCCATCACTGGATAGGAAACTTATCCTCACTGATTCATCAATTTTTAACCATTCAATTTGTCCTGGGGTAAGAGAACCTTCAATAGAATCAAATTCTACTTTTTCTCGTTCTTTTACTTCATATTTACTAACGGAAACTGCATCTGAAATTAAAGAATTAAAATAATCATAAATCTCATTTGGATTGTCTTCAACAATATTATTCTGCTGCATCATTTTAAAAAAACCAAATTGACTATAATTTGAAGAACCTGAATAACCAATAAATGGTTCTTCGTTTTTATACCACGCATAGAGCTTTGCGTGAACCTCGGGTTTTCCATTGAAATAATATGCTTTGAAGTTTGATGAATAATTTTTAACTAAGTCTAGAAAAGCTGAATGGTCTTTTTTATTGGAACTCATACCAATAATTAAAGAAATTTTAATATCTTTATTTATCTTAAGTACTTCAAGAAGATGTCTTCTAGAAAATGTTGCGGATGCATAACCACTAACTATGAATAATTTGTTTGCTAGTTCTCTTACTGGTTTTAATAAAACAGTTTGATATAAATCATCTGTAAGCATAGTCTATAATTAAAAAATTTATTGAAAATTTTTTCTTTATATGTTGCAGTGTTTGTATGGACAAAATGAGCAACTCTAAATTTCAGTTTCGTATTCCCAATAAATTATCTTCTGACTTCAAATTAGCATGCCATAATTTAGGGGTCAAACCATCTGAAAAACTTAGAGAACTTATTTTAAAATTTCTTTCAAAACCAAATAAAGAAATACCAAAAAGTTATCCGACTAAACTTTTGGATAATAACACTAAACAAAAAAAAGGTACTTTTACAATCGGGGAAATGTATTGTGGTCCTGGTGGTATAGGGTTAGCAGCAAAAAAAGCAGGTTTTAATCATAAGGGAAATAAATTTAATTTTAAGCATCTTTGGGCAACAGATAATCACCAGGATAGTTGCACAACATTCCAAAAGAATATTTTGAAAGATGAGAATCAATCACGAGTAATTTGTGAAGATATTAAGAATATAGATATTAATCATCTACCTTATGTAGATGGATTCCTTTATGGTTTTCCTTGTAATGACTTTAGTAATGTCGGAGAGACCAAGGGTTTAGCTGGTAAATACGGCCCACTTTATTCTTACGGAGTGAATTATATAAAACAAAAGAATCCTAAATTTATATTTGCAGAAAATGTTTCCGGAATTTCAAATGCAAATTCTGGTTTTGCATTTCAAAAAATTTTGGAAGAACTTGAGAATGCAGGAAAATTTGGCTATGAGCTAACAACGCATCTCTATAAATTTGAAGAATATGGCATACCTCAATCAAGACATAGATATATAATTATTGGTTTTAGGAAAGACCTTGGTTTGAAATTTAATATTCCCAAACCAACTTCGTCTAATAATTATAAAAGTTGTAAAGAAGCGATCAATGATCCTCCTATAAATAAAAACTCTCTAAATCATGAATTAACAAAACAAAGTTTGAATGTTATTGAAAGATTAAAGCATATCAATCCTGGTGAAAATGCCTGGACAGCTCAAATACCTGATCATCTAAAATTAAATGTAAAAGGAGCTAAGCTTTCTATGATCTATAAACGCTTAGATCCAAAAAAGCCTGCGTATACAGTTACTGGAAGCGGAGGAGGTGGCACTCATGTTTATCATTGGATAGAGAACAGAGCTCTAACAAATAGAGAGCGTGCTAGATTACAAACATTTCCCGATAATTTTGAATTTTATGGATCTAAAGAAAGTGTTAGAAAACAAATTGGTATGGCAGTACCCGTTGAAGGGGCTAAGATAATTCTTGATTCTATACTTAAAACATTTGCTAATATAAAGTACGAATCAATTGAACCAAATTTTAATTTTTCAAAACAACAAATAATAAATTTTAGATAAAGCCAATTATTTTAATTATTCTATTTAAGCTCTAATTGTGTTTTACATTAGAAAGATCTAAAAATAGTTCTTTTAGATTTTGATCAGGGATCGCATCAAGTAATTTATAACCACCCTCAAAATTTATTTTTTTTAACCATAACAAATAATTATTTAATGAATCTCCTTTTTTTCTAGTTAAATAATCCTTATTGAGATTGTCCTCAATATATTTTACAGCTTTAAAAAAAATATTCAGGATATGAGAATTTTTTAGTAAAGCAGGTCTTGTTGATATGCTATAATAAAGATCTGTATAAGAACATAATAATCTAATGGCTTCATTTGGTTCCACAAAAGTAATTTTCCTTGCAATATATGATCTAAACCATAACCCAGATAGATTTGGTTCTCTTACCCAAAGACCTCTTCCTTTACCAAAGAAATAGTTAGTTATAGTATTTTCATTTTTTTTTATTTGTGTTGATTTGTTTATTCTTTGTTTTATGTATTCCAACGCTAATGTATGACTTAAATAAACCCAAAATCTTGATTCATGAGCAAGTCTAATATCTATATTACAAAGGTTTTTCCAAACAATTTTAGAATTTTCTATATCCACGATTGCAGCTTTATTTGGATTAAAGTCTAAGAGCTCCTTGCAAAAATTTTTATTTTCTATTTCACCAACAACAACAGTTGGTTCATCTGCAATCAAATTTTCAAAAGTGTTGTTGTCTTCAAAATAATAATTAAAGTTTTCACTAATTTTACTTTCAAGGTGTTTTATTGATTTATTGCTTTTGAACATTTTTAATTCCATTAATTACCCCCTAAGATTTTCAATTGTTTTTAAATCACTATTGAGACTTTTCAATGGATTTTTAAGTATTTTTTGACATATTTGCAACTTTTTATGATAATCAAGCTTTCCTAATGAGGAGTCAGGATAGTGTTTGTCTAATTGCTCTAATATCCATTTTTTCCATATTAAATCATCGCTTTCTTCATCCCTATTTAAAATTATATCAAGCATTTCGTTTACAATAATTACTAAGAATGTATTGGCAAAAATTGCTCTATATTTTTTATTCTTATGAATAATTTCATATTGCTTAAACGAAACTGAAATTATGGGCTTATCAGCTTCAATATCATATTTCCATTCTCCATCTTTCAGGTTTGGATCTTTATACATTTGAACTAAGTTTGTTAACTTTTTATATCTATCATTTATACAGTCTATGTCTATTTCTTCATTTTGTGCTAGTATAGCACCTTGTTCAAATGAAAATTCATTGTGATTAAATTCACTGTTAATATCACTACACTTAAAACCAGTTATTCTATCTTTAGCTACTATGTAACTCTCTAAAATTAGTTTATCTTTACATAATTCTTTTTTAATTTTTATAGTATTGCCCTCTGATTTATTAAAACTAAAACTTTCTCTATAAAATGATTTTTTACTATCCAAAATCACGCAATATTCCACTAAGTTTTGAGAGAGTAAATCTTTTATTTCCTTAACATCTAATTCAAATGAAAATTTTATAAATGCATAATCATCATTTTTTTCTACATTTTGAATTTCTTCTAAATTTATTCTGAAAGATCCCTTAACATAATCGTCATTATTATTTCTGAGAACAGGAAAATTAAAGACTCTTTGAGAATCGAATTTCATTACTAAACCTTGCCAGCTAAAAGTTTAACTGAATTAATATTATTTTTATCCAATTCTATATCTAAGGTAACTCTCTCATTCTTGATTACATTTAACTCTAGTGTCCCTTGTTCAGTTAAATTTGCAGATTCATCGTTAACTTCCAAAATCTGAATTCCTTCCATTATATCTGCGCCGTATTCATTTAATTCTAATTCAACTCTACAGGTTTTAGTTGGGGTAAAAAATATCTTAGCTTTATTATTGGAAATTATAATTCTTGGGTTTATCAGTTCAATATTTTGTTTTGGAGAATTTCGACGTTTAGGTCTCCTTGGTTTAGGAACTGGAACCGGCTCAGGAATAGGGACAGGTCCTGGAGGATTAGGTCCTGGAGGATTAGGTCCTGGATTTACTGGGGTAAATTCCTCTGATCCAAATGCATCCTCTAGGTCATTCTCAATATCTTCTTCAAAAATTTCTGTTTCATTGCTTTTAGTTTTACGTTTAACTTGTAATAATTTTTGTGAACGTATGTTAAATCTTATTCTCGAAAATGGATCAAAGTCCTTTGATTCAAGACGATCTCCCTCTGTTACTAGCCAATCATCAAAAAAGTCAATATTTTCAGGGTCCACCTCTTCTTCGCAAAAGTGCTTATCCATAATTTCTATTATCTCTTTCTTTAAATTTTGTAATGCCTTACGTGATTTTTTAAGTTTTTCAGGGTCATTTATTTGAGTTAATTCAATCTTATTGTGGTCTGGAGGTTCCAACTCTACAAAAAAATCACTAGTTTTTATTGAATTTGCTTCAATTATGATATTAGCTCTCTGATATTTAGAGCTAAATCCTTGAAAGATTGATGATTTGTGGTCTCCAAGATTAGTAATAAACATTTCTCTTCTAATTAGCCCAATATTATGATTTTTTTGGGAATCATCACCTTTTTCACCAATATGGAAAGTTAACTCTCCAATTCCTTCAACAACTTTTTTTATTCTTTCTTTTGAATTTTTAAATGTTTTCCAAAACTGTCCAGCTTCTTCAAAGTCGGTAGAAGTTATATCACTATCAAAATTTTTTAAAAATTGTTTAATTGACGTATCATTAAAGTGTTTTTCTAAATCTGAAGCTTTTAAATGTCTTTCCCACAAATCACCCCCAGAAATAGGGTGTTCAATCTTTACCTCTAAATTTTTATTTTCTATGGCAGCAAAATAGCTGATCAGAATAGATGGCGTTATCTGTTTAAACCAAGAATCATCTTCTCTAAAGCCGATTATAAAAATATCAGTACCAATATTATTTTTTTTTAGCCACTCATATTCAGGTTTATTTGCTATTTTACTATACTCAAAGGCGCCAAAATTTTCTCCGAAATAACCAATACTATCAAAACATATACTTTTGTCTCTCTCTCCATTTATTCTTGGAAAATGACTGGAGATATGTGTTCTGCCTTCTATCAATGATTGTTTTTTATTTTCTTCATCATAATAATTGGTCGAAACAAATATTGTGTTTATATCTGACAGATTGATTGGAGCTCCTTTTCCCTCTCCCTGAGATCCTCGAGCACCTGGTTCAGGTTTAACACTTTTTCCAGAACCTTTCATATATACATGAAATGCTTTTTTAAATTCCTTTGAAGGACCTTCCATACCACCTGTTCCAGATAGCTCCTCTATTTTTAAAACACGTATTTTTTCTCTCTCTAATGTTTTAATTGCATTTTGGATTGTCACTTTATGCACCTCATTCGACATCATGTCTACATCAGCTAAGCAATATCTGAGTCTTTCTAGTAGTTCTTTGTTTCCTGGAATATTCTCAGAAGGTAATTTTAGTAACTTAAATTTTAAACAAACTTTTTCTGTTTCATTATTTGCTGCATCAATTGAGTTTTGTGTTATTTCTTTTCCTAAACTTTTATAGGGAGAGCCTTTAAAAAGTTTGGCATTAGAGTCTTCCCAACCCTGAAATTGAGTGCTTTCTCTTAGATCAAAGTTCCACTTTAGCATCTTTAAAAATTAAATTTATCTTTATTTCTTCCATTACCATTACTAAACTTTTGTTTTATATTTTTAATTTCATTATCAAGTGCAGAGAATATCTTTTTCACATCCTGTTCTTCATAGGAATAATGTTGTTTATTTGATAAATTACCTATTAGTTGAATATGTTTCAAAGCTTTGTTAACTCTTGCAACTGCTAAGTCTTTAAACTTCTTATTTTTACTTTCCATAGTATATATTTATCACAAATATAGTTTGTGTCAACACAATTGTTAATTATTAATTATATTCAACAAATATTTGTTGACATATTTTTAAAATATGGGATTATGAAATTATCATTTCTCCGAATGGTAGTAGAGATAAGTTTAATTTCTTATCTCTACTTTAATATTAATAAAAAAAGTTAGGTTCAGTTATTGTCAAGTAAAAAAGAATCTTCAGAAATTATCTTCATAGAACCAATAGAACCAATAGAAGAAACTGGTGTTCGAGACATTGGATTTCCAATAGCTTTAGGTAAGACAAAAGACGGTGGTGTAGCTCCAATTTTTTTTGATAGAAAATCTAAATCCTGGAAACCAGCTCCTACTTTAACTGTTGGTGCAGTTTTAGATGCTGAAAGATTTTTTGGCGATTGAGTATCTATAACAACCAAAACAAGCCGGGGTATTTTTCCTCCCCCGGGTCTATATATTCATGGGGGGTAATCTTGGGGGGTAAAATTACAAAATCAAGCTTCTAAAGAGTAGGGATTCTGGGGCTTCTGGATAGTGGCGGAGAGACAGGGATTCGAACCCTGGAAGGACTTGCATCCTTGCTGGTTTTCAAGACCAGTGCATTCGACCACTCTGCCATCTCTCCATATGAATAAAATTTACTAAAATACAAAATACACAAAAAAGTTGATTATTCAATCTAATTATAACCACCAGATTTTAATTATTTGTAAAAAAAATATGCCTTATAAGTTTTAGTGTCTATCGTAGTTAATTTCTTTTTTATTAAAATACTTTTTCTTAATCTCCATCCATCTTTTTTTTTTTTTTTTAGAAAATTGGCTGATTCTTTTCTAAATTTCTTGGCCTTCCACCAACAAGTATGATCAACAACTAGAGATAAATAATTTTCATTTATTTTTGTCATCTCTTAATAACTTGTTTTTAAAAAACAAACTTTAATACACTTTCTTCGCTTGAATCTTTTTTCCATTTTAGTGATGAAAAAAATTTACTAAAAAATAAAATTAAATTAGAAAAATTGATAATTTTTTCATAGTGTTTTTGTGTTAATAAATATATTCTTCAATTTAGTTTTACTGGACACATTAGTCAATTAATGAAAAAGTGAAAAAAATTTAGGTGATATGTCATTAAGATGATTAAAAGTTTTAGAGCTTTCGTCATAGAAGATAATAAAAAAAAAGGAATAAGGTCAATAAATAAAGATTACCTGATGGAAGGTAATGTTTTAATAAAAATTTCCTATAGTAGTTTTAATTATAAAGATGGACTAGCTATCACAGGAAAAATACCAATAATAAAAGCATTTCCTATGATTCCTGGAGTTGATTTTGTAGGTACAGTAGAAGAATCATCTCATAAAAAATTTAAGAAGGGTCATAAGGTTATACTTAATGGATGGGGTGTTGGAGAAAAACATTTTGGTGGATTTTCTCAATATGCAAGGGTTAATGGTGATTGGTTGATTCATTTGCCAAAGAAAATAAATGAAAAACAGTCAATGATTATAGGTTCAGCTGGCTATACCGCAGCATTATGTGTATTAGAAATAACTAAAAAGTTAAAACCTAATATGGGTAAAATAATTGTTACAGGAGCATCTGGCGGAGTAGGGAGCATAGCTACACATTTATTAGCTAAATTAAAATATGATGTTACAGCTTTAACTGGAAAAAAATCAAAATTTCTTTCCAAACTAGGAAACATAAATATTCTGGATAGAAAAAAATTTATTTTCAACAAAAATCCTTTGGGGTCTCAAAAATGGGCAGGTTGCATAGATACAGTTGGTGGTGATGTACTAGCTAGTATTATCAGTGAAATAAAATATGACGGAATTGTAGCTTCTACAGGGCTTGCCAAAAGTCACATTCTTAACACAACAGTTTTTCCTTTTATTTTAAGAAATATAACATTATCAGGAGTTGATTGTGTTTACGCCAGTTTAAACAAAAGACAAAAGGCTTGGGATTTTTTAGAGAAATATCTGGATTTAAGAAAATTAAAATTAATTTGTTCTGAAAAATCTCTTAGCGATGTAAAGAGTCTTTCCAATAAAATATTGAAAGGTAAAGTTGAGGGACGAACAATAATTAATCTAAGTATATAAAAGTTTAATTAATGATAGAGCCAAATAATTTTAAAGAATTAGCAAAACTTTTAAGTGTAATTTCCTTGCAGGCATCAGAGAGAATCCTAGAGATCTATCATACAAAATTTGATTATAAAAAGAAAATAGATAAATCTCCTCTTACACTAGCAGATCTAGAATCAAATCGGATAATTTGTTCATTATTACAAAAAGAATTTCCAAAAATCCCTATTATTTCTGAAGAAAATGTAAAGAAAGAAATTTATAATCATAAAAGTTTCTTTCTGATTGATCCATTAGATGGAACTAAAGAATTTATAAATAAGAATGGAGAGTTTACAGTCAATATTTGTTATCTTTATAACATGCGACCAACTGTTTCAGTTATATCAATTCCGGCATCAAAAATACGATATTACACAGATGGAACCGCTTCATATAAATTTGAAAAAGGAATAGCAAAAAAAATATCCTCAAATGTGAAGTATGAAAAAACAAGAATTCTAGTAAGTAGATCTCATTTAGATGAAAACACAAAAAAATTAATAAAAAATATCAAAAATTCAAAAATCATGAAAGTGGGTTCTTCACTAAAATTTTGTCTTATAGCTGAAGGCAAAGCTGATTTATATATTAGATATGGAAAAACAATGGAATGGGATACAGCATCAGGTCATGCAATTCTTAAAAATGCAGGGGGAAAAACTTCAGATTTTAGATTAAAAAAGATAATTTATGGAAAAAAAGACTTTTTAAATAAACCATTTATTTCTCACAAAGAAAATTTTAATTTAAATATTCTTAAATCAATTCTAAAATAAAAAAATTAAATGAACGCAAAAAAAAAAGAATTAAAATTTTTGTTGATACCAAACGCTTCAAAATTTTACGATATAAATCAACTTATTGAAATTAAAAAACAACTATTAAATTATGGTCACCAAGCGGATTTAATGGATGATAAAATTGATGATTTAACGCTGATAAATTTTTTATCACAAAATAATTATGATTTTGTTTTTAGAGTCAATAGGGGAAGACCAAGGGAATTAAATAAAAAAATAAGATTCATATCTTGGTTTCAGGATTTTTATTTTGATTCAGAGTCAGAACTAGAAAGTTTGATGGAAGGTGACATTTCATATTTCTATACATCTAAGAGAGCCTTTGGAATAAAAAAAAAACCAAAATGTTTTTCATCTTTGTTATACCCTGGAATCTCTGAGAAGAATGTTACAAATGGTCTTTTTGATATCAGTAAAAAATTAAAAATAGAAAATTTTCAAAATCTTGAATTTTCAATATGTGGATATATCCCAGCAGGAGTGCATATAAATTTCAATCCACTTTTTTACAGAAACTTCGAAATTAAAGAAAAATGTGATTTTGATTCTGTCTTAGAGAATAGGTTGAGAAGATTTTTAAAAAACAAAGATAAAATTAGTATTGAAAAAACGAAGGAAGTAATAATCTTTCTTCAAGCATTAACTGAAATTAATTACGAACCATTGTCTGGAAATTTAAATGTAAATTTAATTTCAAAAAAAATTAAAAATAAAACTTTAGAGGTATTTGGCTCAGCCAATAAATCAATTTTAAATAATTTAATTAGACTTTTTAGCACTGACTATCCTCGATTTTTAGATAGAATTACATTAGCAAGATTAATATCACAATTCAGCAGTAATTACGCACTAGTAGGAGGTGGTTGGTCTGCTTATAATGAATTTTCTGAATTTTGTAGGGGTGAAATACAAGATCAAAATGAATTATATTCAATTTATAAAAAATCTAAAATTAACATTTATAATAACACTCACGGTTTAGGGATGCATAGCAAGGTCTTTGAAATTATGATAAATGGCGGATTTTTGGCATTACCATTTTCAAAAAACAATAAAAAAGAATCAGGAATTGAAGAATCTTTTGAACCTGAAAAACATTTTGTATATTTTGATCCATTTAAATTTGATGATCTTATTGAAAAATGGCTACATAATGAAAAAAAAAGAATCCAGATAGGAGAAAATGCTAGAAAAAATGTAATAAAAAATCATTCTTGGCAAAAAAGAGTTGCTAAGATTTTGAATGATCTTAAGAAATGAAAAAACTTGATTTTTTACTAATTCCAAGATCAAATTATTTTTTAGATACGATTCAAATATCAAGCATTCAAAAAGAACTAAATAAAATTGGTCACAATGCAAAAGTGTTAACTGGTCCAGTTGATGAAGAAAGCTTAAAATGGATTCTTGAGGATCAACATTTTGATATCATTTTTCAGGTAAATAAACCGAAATCTCATCTACACAAAAAATTTGTTAACACAAGATTCATTTCGTGGATGAATAATTTTGATCAAATAATAAATAAAAGGGATAATTTTTCGGAGAATGACATCATTTATGTCTTAGATAAAAATAATAATAATGATTTTAAAAAAAATATTTTAGAATTTTATCCTGCAGTAGATGTATATAAAAATGACATTTTATTGAGGGATTTATCTTTGAATTCAAACCTTAATGATATTCAATCAAAAGACATTTCTCTCATTTCTAATGAAATATTCCTTTCAATATATGATGCAAGTGGAAAAATATTAAAAGAAAAATTTAAAGAAATTACAAATAAATATGACAAAATGTTAGATTGCTTTGTCGAGTTAAAATGTAATTATAAATTTAATTTTTTTGGACTGGTCAATCTAAGTAAAAAATTAATTTCAAATAAACGTTTTCAATTCATAGGAATTATAAAAAACTATAATTTACTATTTGACATTTTTAAAATATCAAAAATTAATATTCTTAGTGAAATTTCTAGTTTTGATTTTAACACTAATTTCTTTAGAATTTTAAGTGTTCAGGGTTTGATACTAATAGATAAAAAAACTAAAATATATAAAAAAATTACTAATCTTCAATTCAAAGAGAATAAACATTTTATATGCTTTAAAGATGTGAAAGAATTAGAGACAATTCTAAATTATTATTTAAATAATAATGAAAAAAGACTAGAAATTGGAATTAATGCAAGAAGGCTTTTACTTGAAAATCATACTTACAAACATAGAGTGAAACAAATGTTAAATGATTTAAAATAAAAAAAACTTTAAAAGAATCGAATTTGTCTAAATTTCTTAACTAATTTATTTGACTAAAAGACACAAATAAACAATAAATCTCTTTAAAATTAAAAAAATTAAACAATATAATATTTGGGATTAAATAAAAGATGCAGAAAACAGGACACTTTATAGCTGGAAATAATTATAATGATAATGGTAGGTCCATTGATATATATAACCCAAATGATGGGTCTATTTTAGATAAAATCACATCAGCAACAGATGAAAGTATAAATAAGGCAATTGAAAGTTCACTTAAGGCATTTGAAGAATGGAAAAATGTATCTATATCCAAAAGATCTGAAATTTTATATGAATTTAAGATTCTTTTAGAAAAAAATATTTTAAAGATAGCAGATTTAATAACGCATGATCTTGGAAAAGTTAAAGAAGATGCTATTGCTGAAGTTAGAAGAGGTATTGAAAATGTTGAATACGCTTATGGAATAGGAGAAATTCTTAAAGGAGAGCACAATAAGAATGTGAGTTCATCTATTGATTCCTGGAGTGAATTTGAGCCTCTTGGTGTTGTATTAGGAATTACACCATTTAATTTTCCGTCAATGGTACCTTTATGGATGTTCCCTTTGGCTATAGCTGCAGGTAATAGCTTTATTCTAAAACCATCTGAGAAAGATCCATTAGCATCAATCTTTATCGCAAAATTATTTAATCAAACTTCTGCTCCAAAAGGACTACTCAATGTTTTAAATGGTGATAAAGAAGTTGTAGAAAAGTTATTAGTAAATAAAAATATAAAAGCTGTTAGTTTTGTAGGATCCACTCCTGTAGCAAAATCGGTATATAAAAAATCATCTGAATATGGGAAAAGATGTCAGTCATTAGGTGGCGCAAAGAATCATGCAATGGTTTTACCAGATGCAAATATTGATTATTCAACTAATCAAATAATTTCTGCTGCTTTTGGTTCATCTGGACAAAGATGTATGGCATTGTCAGTTGTTATGGTTTTTTCTGAAATTAAGCAAAAGTTTCTTAAAAGTTTAACAAAAAAAGTATCTAATCTTAAAGTTGGTTTAGATATTCAAGAATCAAATAGTTTTGGACCTCTGGTATCATCAGATCATAGAGAAAAAGTAATGAATTATATAGAATTGTCTCAAAAGGAGGGATGCGAAGTAATTTTAGATGGAAGAGATCTTCTTAAAGGTAAAAACTCAAATAAGGGCTATCATTTAGGTCCAACAATAATAGACAAAGTTTCAAATTCAATGAAATCATATAAAAATGAAATATTTGGTCCAGTACTTCAAGTTATTGAAATAGAAAATATTAATGAAGGAATAAAAATAATAAATGAAAATGAATTTGGGAATGGATGTTGTATATTTACAAGCAATGGTCAATATGCACGTAAATTCTCCAATAATGTTGATATTGGTATGGTTGGTATCAACATTCCCTTGCCTGTTCCATCTTCCTATCATAGTTTTGGGGGATGGAAAAATTCTTTCTTCGGTGATCTTGGAATTTATGGCCCAGATGGTTTAAGGTTTTATACAAATCGTAAAACTATCACTCAAAAATGGCCAGAAAATGAAAATGAAAAATCAAAGATTGACTTAACAATGCCTAATAATTAAAACACAAAAAAAGGAGATTTAATGAAAAAGTTATTAATTATATTATTATTCTTAACAGTAAATTTTAATGATAGAGAAGTAAATTCTGATGAACATATGGAAATAGTATGGGAAACTGAAAAAATTTTTGAACTTCCTGAATCTGTAATTTATGATGAAAAGAATGATGTTCTCTATGTTTCTAACATTACTGATCACCCATTTAATAAAGATGGTACTGGATACATATCTAAACTCGGATTGGATGGTACTGTGATAGAAAAAAAATGGATAGACAAATTAAATGCTCCCAAAGGGTTAACGATAAGCAAGGACAAACTCTATATTGCTGATATTGATGAGCTAGTTGAAGTAGATATTGCAACTAGCAAAATTACTAATAAGTATAAGGGTTTTGGCTCAGTATGCATGAATGATGTAACTGCTGATAAGTACGGTAATGTATATGTTGGTGATACATATACTGACACCATATACAGGTTGAATCAGTTTGGACAATTACCAGTATGGTTTTATAGCCCACAACTTGCACCCAATGGAATTCACATTGATAATGATGAAGGAAATTTAATTGTTGGAAGTTGGGGAGCAGTAATGGAAGGTTGGGGAACTCCTGAACTAAAGGGTAGTCTAAAAAGTATAAATATACATACAAAAAAAATTAAAAATCTCGGAAAAAAACCAATTGGAAATCTAGATGGTATTGAATCAGATGGAAAGGGATCATATTTAGTAACTGATTGGACTGGTGCCAAACTTTATAGAGTTAAAAAAAATGGAAAATATAAAGTACTAGCAGAAGTTGGTAAAGGAGCAGCTGATCATGAAGTAATTTTGGATAAAAACTTAGTCATCATTCCAATAATGGCTGAAGGAAAAGTAATTGCTTTAAAATTAAAATAAAAGATGTCTTCACAAAAGCTAAGGATTTTCAATGTTTTATCAAAGCCATTTGTAAAATTAGTTGAAAGATATTATCCAGATGCTTTCATTTTTGTAATAGTTCTGTCTGTATTGACATACTTTTTAGCTTTGATCAATACAGACGCAACAGCAATTCAAACTTTAGAAGCTTGGGGTAATGGTTTGCCCAAGTTGTTCACATTTACTGCTCAAATTTGCATAATTATGATTACTGCCCATGCTCTTGCGCATACTAAGCCTGTTGAAAACTTTTTATCGAAAATTGGATCAATTCCAAATTCCCCCATTCAAGCCTACGCATTGGTTACATTTATTTCAGGAATTGCTAGTTTATTCGCCTGGTCATTTGGATTGATTGTTGGTGGAATAATATCAAAGTTTGTAGCTATAGGATGCACAAAAAAAAGAATTAAAATCCACTATCCACTGCTAGTTGCCTGTGCTTATTCTGGATATGTTATATGGCATATGGGTTATTCTTCATCCGCAGCACTATTTGTATCATCCGATGGACACTCTTTGGTGGACAAAATCGGTATTATTCCTGTTACTGAAACAATCTTTACAAGTTTCAATATTTCACTGGCATTAATTACATTATTATTAATAACATTTATAAATCCACTAATGAGACCTTCGAAGACTTCTGAAATTAAAGAAATTGACCCAAATGTTTTTAGATTTGGAGAGAAAGAGAGAAATATTAAATACCTAAACCAAAATAATAGAAGTTTTGCAGAAGTAATTGAAAATGCTAGGATAATTAGTTTATTTGTTGGATTTTTTTTACTTTCTTTTATTTGTTATATTTTCTACAAAGATGGATTCGTGTTAGATCTTAATTTAGTGAGTTGGTCTTTTTTAGGAATTGGATTAATTTTGTCTACCTCTCCAATACATTATGTAAAACTCGTAAACAATGCAGCAGTAACAGTTGGACCAATCATACTTCAGTACCCTTTTTATGCTGGGATTATGGGTATGATGGCTGATACGGGCTTAATTAATGTTGTTGCAGATAATATAACCAAAATTTCAACTTCTGAGACTCTTGGCTTTTATTCTTTTCTATCTGGAGGTCTTGTTAACATGTTTATTCCTTCTGGAGGAGGGCAATGGGCAGTTCAAGGTCCAGTAATGATTGAAGCTGCTAAAAATCTTGATGTAGACCCTTATGTAATTGTTCTTGGGGTTGCATATGGTGATCAATGGACAAATATGATACAGCCATTTTGGACAATTCCATTACTTGCGATTGCTGGTTTACATATGAGACAGATTATGGGTTACACATTTGTGATATTTTTGATTACAGGATTTTTATATGGTGGAGCAATGTTATACTTAGGTTCAGGCTAAACTTAGAAAAAAAACCCTTTTTTCCACTTTTCAAAAACTTTATGCTGAAACTTATTTAAAAGGTAATTTGGAATTTTTTTTTTACTTTTAATATAATCTCTTACCATACTTCCAGAAATTGTTTTCATTTTTCCATTACAAAATCCATATTGTTTCTTTTTTGAATCGTACCCAACATTATCAAAAAGTATTAACTCGATTCCTAGGCCCTGAGTTTGTTGATAAAAATTATTAATATCATTATTTTCATAGTAATTTGATAATCCTGAATGATCTCTTCCTATGATAAAATGTGTACAACCTAAATTTTTTCGACATTGAGCAGTGAAAATAGCTTCTCTGGGGCCTGCATATCTAGGATATATATCTAAAAAACATAGAAGTGCTCTGTTTTTATGAATATTTGATTTAATTAATTCTTTATATGATTTCATAATAAAATCATTTGAAAAATCTCCTTTTTTTTTAATTCCAATTAAGGGACTTAAAATAATCCCATCTGCATTGACTTTTTCTATAGCTTTCTTTTGTATAAAAATATGTCCTTGATGAGGGATGTTTCTGGTATGAAAACCCACTATTGTGTGCCAGCCTTTACTATATATTATTTCTTTAACTTTTTTTGGAGTTGCTTCAAAAGGTTTTAAAACATTCTTTGACAAGGAAGAATTAATTATTTTACCTGAAATAAAAAAATCTCCTCTTGATTTTAAATTTAAAATTCCAGGATGTTTTAAATCATTACATGAAAACCAATTTTTATAAATCGTATCATCATTTATTTCAAAAACATTTTCTATTTCTATTAAACAAAGGGTGTGTTTTTTATTATTTTTGATTGCGTATATTTGTTTTTTTTGAATTAATTCTTTTTTTTCTTTTTTAATTGGTAAAACTATCGGTAATGTCCATATACTTCCATCTCTTAATTGATTTTTATTTAATACGGAATTGATTTCATCTAAATCCATAAATCTATCTAAAGGTGAATAAGTACCAAACAATATTTGCTTGATATCTGATTCAGAAAAGCTATCAACTATTATTGTATTGTTTATCCCCTCATCATGAGGTTCTGTTTTTTTTAATAGTTTTCTTTTTCTTGGTAATTTTTTCTTAAAATTATCATAAACTCTTTTTATTATTGAGGCTGATTTTACAGGATGCTTACCAATTGCAGTTTCAGCCGCAAGAACTAGTCCACTTGCTCCATCTAAAAGTGTATTATAAATATCATTTATTTCTGCACGATTAGGTGAGTCATTAGTTATCATTGATTCTAAAAAATTTGTTGCAACGAATATTTTTCTTTTAAAATTTTTTGCAATTTTTACTATTTCTTTTTGAATAAGAGGAATATCCTCAATTTTAAACTCCCTTGATAAATCTCCTCTATCTATAAGTATACAATCACTGTAACGACAAATTTCTGCACAATTTTCAAACCCTTTTACATTTTCAATTTTTGAAATTATTTTACATTCTTTATCTAATAAAGATCGTAATTTCTGAACATCCTTACTTTCACTACAAAAAGATAATGCAAAATTTTTTATGTTCATTTCTTTTCCAATTTTTATAGCTTTCAAATCTTTATTTGTTAATGGTTCCATATTTATTTTTTTATTTACTGCAACTCCTTTATTTGTTTGAACAACACCCCCATTAATTACAAAAACCTTAATCGAATTTTTTTTAATTTCAACAATTTCAACAACTACAGAATTAAAATCTATATAAATTATATCTCCAATTTTTAACTGATTATAAATTTGAAAAGGATAAAAATTTAATTTGTTTTTATTTTTTTTATCATTAAAAAAAATCTCCAACTCTTGAGAAGTTTTTAATGTAATTTGTTTATTAAGTCTTGTTCTTATCTGTGCACCTTCAGTATCAATGCAAATAGGGACAGTGGAATGTTTTCTAACAAAATTTATGATTTTTTTTAAATCTCTGACTTCTGTATGTGACAAGTTTACTCTAAACAATGAAACACCTAATAATTGAAGTTTCTTAAGGGTTTGTTTGTTCAGAGAAGAAGGACCAAGGGTTGATAATAATTCCATTAAATATATTTTTTAAAAAATTCCTCTGATTAACAATAATATTAAGGATCATAATGATTTTCTATTAAATAATCATTAACATAATATTAAAAAAAAATTAAAAATATTTCTCTTAAAAATTGATATAGTAAAATATATAAATCTTTATTAAATAATGTTTATTGTTGTGACTTTTCTATTTTAAATCTTTATGTCTAAAAACAACTATCTTACTTTTAAAAAAATATTATTCTCTAATCCCTTAATGGCAACTGTAAAGTTATCAAGATATAAATTCGTTTCAAAAATGTTAAATAGTGATGATGAAATTATAGATGTTGGGTGTGGAGGAGGGTTATCAACATTTTATTATTCACAATTTTGTAAATCCGCAATTGGAATCGATAATGATCAAAAACGGGTTAATGAATGGGCTGAATTTGAAAATCATAAAATAAAATTTTTAACAAAAGATGCTAATGATTTAAAAACAATTAAATCTAATGCAAATTGTATAGTTAATATTGATTTCATTGAACATATTGAAAAGAAAGATGGAATAAGATTCATCAAAAATTGTAAAAATTACCTAAGTTCACAAAAAAATAAAAAAAATAAAATGCTGATAATTGGCACCCCATCATTTTATTCACAAAAATATAGAGCAAAACATAATTTAGAACATCATAAATATGAATATAAACCAGATGAGTTAAATGACATTTGTAAGAAATTTTTTTCAAGAACCTTTGTGTTTATGATGAATGACGAAATAGTTCATACAGGTTTTAATAAATTAGGGTGGTATTTTTTTCTAATTTGTATTGTGTAATCACCGAGTTGAATCGTTGCAGAATTAAAACAGTAAGATTAATGCATTAAAATTATTATTGTTTAACAAGAAAATCATTTCATAGTTGTTGATTTTTATGGCTATTGTTTTGAGACTGCTTTTGAATATAAATTCCAATTTTCATCAGTAAAAAACTCAAAAATAACTACCGCTCTATAACCTTTTTTGGTCAGTGGCGAAGCTCTATGAGGCTCTCTACCATCAAATATAAGAACATCACCAAATTTTCCCATAAATGGTTCTTCGTATTTACAAAAAATTCTTGAATCTATTTTTCTCCATTCATCAACAAGCTGTTTCTTTTTATCTTCTATTTCCTTAAGCTTACTGTTTATTTGATCCTTACATTTATCAATTCTTGCAAAATAAATTGGACCATCTTTTAAATCTATGTCTGAAAAAAAAACATAAATCTTATATGTATTAATTCTATCACAGTGGAGATGAAATAAATGTCTTCCTTTATCATTATTTTTGGAATTAATTGTAAAATTTGATTCAATAACCTGTATTCTATTTAAAAAATTAATTTTCTCTTTTGGAAACGGTGTTTTATATTGTTTTATTTTTTTTATTAAGAATTCAAGTCTTTTATGATAGTGAATTGGAATTACTTTTTTCCACTGATTTTCACTTTTGAAAAGAAATTTCCTATTTACTCTACCATTTTCATCATCGACCCAGGTTTTAAAATTTTCTTTAAAATTAGTGTTCAGAAGAAATTTAAAGAAATTTTCATAATCTTCTTTTTTTAAATCAATTTTTAATTTCTCAACCATTAATTCTGTAATTGTTGAGAATATTTTGTAAAATCATATTCTGAAGTAGAAAATTTTGGTGGGTTATTATTTCTATTAATAAATTTAGGTAAGACTATTTTCTTTAAATTAATTTTTATTTTTTTTCTTCCAAAAAATCTTTTTATCTTTTTCATTTCTTTCATTGGTTGTTTGATAAGGTTTTCATAATGTATTTTTAATACTAAATCTTTTGGAATTGATTGTAGCATATTTTTCTTTTCTAAATTGAGTTGTTTTACTTGCTTAAACACCTGGGCATAGGGATTTTGAATTCTGAGTATCTTTTTTTCTCTAGTCATTGCACCATAATATTTTTTTAATGTACCATATTTTTGAATTCTCGCATTGAGTAAGGATTTAAAGATTGCTGAATGGGATCTTTCTAAATCAAATATTATCACTGGTCCAATATTATTTATAAATTTGTCAAGATTACCATTAATAAATGGTGTATCAAATAGTAAAGGTGATGAATTCATTGATTCAATAGTAAGTAATTCTTTTTTTAAATTAACCCAGTCTACATTTCTAGAAATATGATGTTCATTGTTTTTTAAATTAAGCCATTTTCTCCAAAACCACCCCCATTCACTCGGCTCAAGGGGACCATTTGTATTCCCAAATTTAGAAACAAAGTTACTTTCATAATTATTTTCTTTTACAAATTGATTATGAAGTAAATTTCCAATAATGATATTTTGATAAAAAAAACCCTTAATATTTGATACATAATTAAAATCAAACATTGTTATCATAATTTGATGTAAAAGTGTCGAACCTGATCTAGGCAATCCAAAAATGAAACAAGGTAGGAATTTAAACTTTTTATAAACTCGGATGTTATGTTTAAAATCTTTCAAATAATTGTTAATCTTTTTTGTCAAATCTTTAGACATCTTTATCTAATTTAATTTTATCCAATTTCTTCCCGTTCTAATTATTTCTAATGCATTGTCAAAATTATAAAATAGTAAATCTATAATGCTGAGGTATGGTAAAAAGTTGCGATGATTATAATTTGGATGAATGTATTCTTGCTTATAAATATTTATTTTTTCTTTTTTAAAATTTAGATAATTGTACAAACCAACTTCTATTCCTCTTTTAGCACCATAAAAGTCACTTGCTTTTGCTTTTTTTAAAATTTTTAGAATATGACTTTCAGTAGGCCTGCATCTGCAGTTAAAGTCTTTTGATGAAATTCTAAAGCGAGTTTTTATACCAATTTTTGAACAAATTAAAGTAACAAGATTAATATTAAAATCACTAACACTGTCACTTTTGAATTCATAAATTTCATCGATTATTTTAAATGTTTCTTTAAAAAAAGGGGCATTTTGATAATTTTCTTTTAATAAATCTCTGTAATGAAAAAAAAAAGGGTCTCTAACAACTTTACAATCTCTGATTTCAGAATCTAGTGAGGGAGTGGAAACACTCATTGTAAAATTTTTTTTTTCTCCTTTATGATTTGAAATAAAATTTCTATTCATTCTTTTGGGTTTACTTCCAAAAGGAACATCATCAAGAAAAATGTATATATCAACTATATCTATGCATTCAAAATAACCTAACCAAGGAAAAAAATTCGGTTGATGAATTGCTACCTTATTTGCAATTTTCTTGTTCATTTTTGTTAAATTCAAATCAAATTAATATGTTCATTTTTTGCAAATGATTCCTTATTCTTTAATTTGTGAAGAAGTCTATTCATAGGATGGAATCTGCATCCTGCAGGGCATTTCTTTAAGTCTAAATTCTTAGAAACTTTAACAATATTCTTTTCTAAATCATTGAAATTAGTATCAAGATTTCCAACAGGTATGTGGTGAGGACCACAACCAGTAATGGTCCCATCCTCATAAATATTAACCCCAAAATATCCAGCATAACACCTATTATAATCTAGAACATTGAAACCAACATTCTCTGACTCAAACTGAAATTCTCTAAAAAATATTTTAAAGGATTCATTTTCATATTTTCTTAATTTTTCTACTATCTTTGAAACATCTTTTGGCTTGAGGGAGTTTTTTTCAATCTTTTCATTAACACTTCCTCTATCAAATACCGGTTTAACAGATACATAATCAACTCCTATATCCTTGCAGATCACAATGCATTTTTCTAAGTCATAAACATTTCTTTGATGAGTTGCGAATTGAACACCAACAGTTGGAGATTTTTTTTTTCGTCTTTTTGTTAAATTCTCTATATTTTTAATTATCTTAATAAAATGAGTAGATGAAACATCATGCAAACTTGAATGAATTTCTTTTGAACCTGCATCTAAACTAATTCGAATATATGTAAATGAATTTAATAATTCATCCATAAATCTGTCAATTAAATATCCATTAGTAAAAACTCCTTGATCTAGTCCCATTTCATTAACTTTTCTAATTAGGTCTAAGAATTTTTTATAAGCTAATGGTTCACCATTACCAACATAGCCAACTCCCTTCAAACCTTTTTTTTTAGCATTAACAAGCCATTTTACTATTTTTATATAATCTATTGAATTTGCGTCATCCTGCCTCCAATATGCCGTCGAACACCATAAGCAACCATGATTACAATAATTTCCTAAGCTTAAAGTAGCAGTTATTGGAAAAACATTTTTATCCTCTTTATAACCAACAAGTTTCTCTGGATGATAAATTAGTTTATCAAAACTAAGAAAATTTGAGGGTTCAGTAATATTTTTTGATTTTTTTTTTGAACTTCTAGGTGTATCAGAATTAAATTTTCTATTATCAAGCATTTTAAAAATAACGACTTAGATCATTAAAGTTGTAGTTTAAGTTTAACAGTTATAAACAAAGTTTGTTAATTTTTTTTTGGGTGTCTTTTATTCTAATGAAGAATAGAATTTTTCTAATTCTTTTCCCTTTTTCCAAATATTATTTTCGTCATAGAATTTTTTTACATTGTTTTTTAATTCATAGATATTTAAATTTTCTACAAGCTTTTTAGTATTTGATATTTGATTAGAATTTAAACTTAGCCCAATTTTATTATTTTCTACTAAATCACTCATATAACTATATTCTTTGTTTGTAATTATAGGTAATCCAGCTTCTAAATAGGTATATTGTTTAGTTCCCATACCACCTTCAAAGGTATAATCTGAAAGATAAGAGTTTTTTTTATCTATCACTGACAAATTTAAGGCAAAATCATAATGACTCATTTCCTCAACCAACTTACTTATTGGTAAAGTATTATGAATCCTAAAATGACTTGGATGCTTATCTTTAAGTTCAAAAATCCACTTATTAAAATCAGAAATTTTCATACTACCATTTAATGCTAAATAAACATTGATTTCAAAATCTTGGGATATCAATAATTCAAATGCTTCTGACATTCCAGCAGTTGGAAATAATTTTCTAGGGTGTTTTTCATCATTTGGGCCAATCATCGTTCCACAATAAACTAATCTTTTTTTACTTTTATTTATTTTTTGATGAAAGGTGAGGGGATATTGTTGAAACTCAAAAATATTTTTTGTGCTGCAATATTTTTTTGAGTATTTTAAAAAAATGTCTTGTTTATATCTATGAATTATTCCATCAGAGTTTTCAAAAATAAATTTTTCACAATCTAAATCTAAATCAACTATCTGATTCCAGAAATTTAATTTTAGCTTCTCAGAATCTGCATACATTCCAGTTACATCATAAAATTCATTAATTACTTTTGAAATTCCTTTGTTTTCAATAATAAATTTTCCCATACTGTAATTCCACATCCAGGACTGGACATGATAAAAAGTCGGAGTAATTGAATTTAAAATTTTTTTGAGAAATGGAAAGAAAAGACAATTTTGAATTATTTCATCAAACGATCCTGCTAAAAGCTCCATATCATTCTGATTAAATGATTCCATATTAATCAAAAAGGTCTTATATCCTTTCTTTTTTAACAAATAGGCTTCTCTTGCCATCATCGGATAGCATCTTCCTGCAACAAAAACTATAGTTTTAGATTTTTTAGATTCAGCATTAACAAGATTAATAAAATTACTAACTAACTCTCTTGAATTATTATTATGTTTCTCAATTGCTTTATTCCAGTTTGATGTATTAAATAATGGATTATTAAAGGATAAAAAATCCATAGCATTAAAAATTTTATATCCGTTTACTAATTTATCGTACATTGATTTAACAGACCCTTGATTACCAAGGGGATCAGTTATAAAGGAATTTTCTAAACTTTGAAACATTTCACAATTTAAATGAAAGATTTATGCCAAAAAACGCTTTATACACCAAAAATTATTAAATATGCCGCTATTATCGCATAATATGTATTATGTTAAATTATAAATTTAGGTTGTTTTTAGATACCCAGTTATCAAGCATTAAAAAATTCCAAATTTCTTTCCCATAATTAAGTTTATGAGATTTGTGTAACTCAAATATTTTTTTTACAAAATTGTAATTAAATAAATCATTATTATTTCTTTGACTAATTTTATCCTTTAAAAGATTTGACAGATCATTATTACCACATAAATATTTTGACATCGGAACTGTATAACCTTTCTTTTTTTTCTTATAAATAAATTCCAAATTTCGATTTTTCTTTAAACTGTCTCTTAGCAGTATTTTTCCTCTAAAAATATTTACTTTATACTTTTGTGGAGTTTCCATAGCTAATTCTATCATTTCATTATCTAAAAAAGGACTTCTTGCTTCTATAGACTCCATCATATTTGCCTTGTCTGTATGGGCACAAATTATTTCAGGTAAGAATAAATTAAAATATTCAAGGCCTAATTTATTTAAATTAGTTTCATAATTGTATGTATTGTAGATTTCATGAGTTTTCTTAAAAATATAATTTTCCAAGATATTTTTGTCTTTAACACTTGGCATTAACTCTAAAATATCATCTATTTGAAATGCCCCCCCCCCCAGCATTGATTTTTTTTAAAATGCTCTATTTTATGAGAATTAAAAAATAATCTTGTTTTATATTTCAAACCAAGATAACCAAAATCATCTTTGCCAAGTGACAATAAAGAAAGAAATTTATTTACCAAAAATTTTGGAAATTTATCTAATATTGAAGTAAAAGGATACTTTATAAATGGTTCATACCCAAAAAAAAGTTCATCTCCTCCATCCCCCGAAAAAACAACCTTGTACCTTCCTTTAGCACATTTTGCAACTTGATGAATAGCAACAAGACCAATATCAGACATTGGTTCATCAATATTATCTAAGATATTAAATATACTACTAAATATATCTGCCTGACCAATATTAAATTCTATGTGATTAGTTCCAAATAAATTGGAAATTTGTTTTGCATACACTGATTCATCATAATCGCTTTCTTCAAACTTAGCAGTGATTGTGTTAATTTGAGTATTACTTGATTGTGATGCTAATTCACATAAAATCGATGTTGAATCAATTCCTGAACTTAAATAAACTGCCGATGGTACATCACTTCTGAAATGTCTTTTAATTGAGTTGGTAAATGTTTTATTAAATTTGGAGTTATAATAACTAAAGGGTTTATTGGATTTTTTATGAAATTTATAATTAAAATATCTTTTTATTTTATATGTACTTGAATCTAAATCTAGGTTTAAACATGTCCCAGGCTCAAGTTTTTTTATACCAGCAACCATTGAATCCGGACTAATTGTGTGACCATAAGCTAAGTATTGATAAACAGCCCTCTGATTTAATCTAAAGTTTTCAATTTTAGAATTAACAATGGATTTCAATTCAGAACTAAAAATAAATGACTTGTGGTTTTTGTAAAAAAAAAGTGGTTTTTGTCCTGACGGGTCTCTGGCTAAAAATAATTGTTTTTTTTTCATGTCATAAATTGCAAATGAAAACATTCCATTTAAAAATTTACATACATTTTTTCCAAAAAACTTAAAGGCATTTATTAAAACCTCAGTATCTCCAGATGTTTTAAACCTAAACCCTTCCCTTTCTAATATTTTTCTCAATTCAATATAATTATAAATTTCACCATTGAAAGTTAGAACTAAATTATCAATTTTCATTGGTTGATTTGATTTATTACTTAAATCTAATATTGATAGTCTTCTGTGACCTAGAAAAACATTCTCTTGGCTCCAGAAACCATCATTATCAGGACCTCTATGTTTTAAAGAAAAATTCATTTCTTTAATGATTTTACGAGGATTAAAACTAATTGATTTATTTAAAATTACCAGACCATTTATTCCACACATTACAAACTGTAGTCTCCTTTCTTAATCCGCAAATAAACTCTAATGAATTCATATATTCCAAAAAATAATTTTCGTAAAATATTATACTTACTTTTTCCAAACAACCTTTCATAATGAGAAACATTAACAGTAAACAAATGCGCACCCCTAACTGATACTAATATTAACGGTAAAAATCTATGATCAGTATTTTTTAAATTGAGCCTGACAACAAATTTTTTTTTAACACCCAACATACTACACGAAAAAGATTTTGATTTTATTTTAAAAAAGTATCTTATTAAAAAATCATATATTTGAGTAATTTTCAGCAAAACTAACGAATGCTTTCTATTTTTTCTAATTCCTAAAACTAAATCTCTTCCTTTTTTTAACTCATTAACTATTTGTTTAATATCTTGAGGATCATCCTGCAAATCAGAATCAATTCTTACAAAAAAATCACCCTTCATTTTTTTAAAAGCATAATTAAAACAACCCGATTGACCAGATCTTTTTTTTAAATTTATTAAATAGAAATTTTGGTGACCTTTTATAAGTTTTTTAATTAAAATTGCCCCATCATCAGTTGAGCAATCATTTATAAACATTACTTCGTAATTTTCTTGTTTTCTTGAATTAATAAAACTAGTAATTTTTTTAAAAAGCAATCCAAGGTTTTCTTGCTCATTAAAAAATGGTACAACTAATGATATAAGTGGTTTTTTAGTCAATTGTTTGATTTTTTAAAAATTCTAAATATTTTGGAATACCTAATTCTAGTGGATATTTAGGTCTATAGTTTAATATTTTTCTAGCATTTTCAATACAGAGAGTTCCTCTTTTTGGACGAAAAGAATCCCTTTCTTTAATTTCATAATTTATCTCTCCGAGAATACTGCTTAAAATTTTTATGAAATCTAACAATTTACGAGATTTTCCATAAGTAAGATTAAAAGTGTCATCGACTGAATTCAAATTAGTAGTAGCTAAAACAATTCCCTCAACTAAATCTTCAACATATGTAAAATCAAGACTTTCGTCTGCACCATTAATAATTATTTTTTCTTTATTCATAGCCTTATCAATAAAAATTTGTGAGACTCTTCTATTCATATCAGTGGGTCCATAAACTGCAGAAGGTCTGATAATCGAGAAAGGAATCGAATAAAAGTTACAAAGACCTCGAGTTACTATTTCACCGGAAAGTTTCATTGTTCCATAAATTTCTTTAGGATTTAGAGGATGATTTTCTTTTGCTTCATTTTGGATAAAATCCCCATAAACCATACTTGAAGATATATATACAAACTTCTTAAGGTTTAATATTTTTTTCTCTGTGAGTTTTGCACACATCTCAATTAAACAGCATGTTGTATCAATGCTACCTGCTTTCATTTCGAACGAATTTAGGTTATTAGTTTTTGCAACAGGTACTGCAGCAAGATGAATGATGTAATTTGGTTTATATTTATTTAGACATTCATAGACAATAGCAAAATTTTGAGCATCACCTCTTTCAAAATAGATTTTATCTTTTATATTTTTAAATCTTAAATCATAAAAATTATGATTATTATTTTCGTAACTAAAAGGATCTTGATATCGAGCAAAATTATCTAAAATTACTACTTTAGATCCCTTAATATTTTTTAAAATATATCTGCAGGTGTGAGAGCCAATAAATCCTGCACCACCAGTAATTAAAAAAACTTTTTTCATATATTTAATATTTAAATTTATTAATTGTATTAATTATATAATCAATTTGTACTTTTTTTAAGGCTGAATACATTGGTAAAGTAACCAATCTTTTTGAAAGCTCATCAGTAACAGTTAGGTTTACCTTATTCTTTTTATCTTTATAAAATGGTTGTTTATGTACCGGGGGGAAAAAATGAACACTTGCACCGATTTTATTTGATCTTAGGTAGTTTACAAAGCCATCTCTGATCCTTTTGTCTACCTCAATTGTATACATTTGATATGAATGAAAGACATCTTTATGACAATAAGGTGTGGTAATAAATTCAAATTTTTTTAATTTTTTATTATAATAGTTAGCCAATTTATTGCGGTTTTTATTCATTGATTCTATTTTCTTGAGTTGAAGAAAACCTAATGCAGCAAGTGGATTAGGCATTCGAAAATTATGCCCTGCATAGGTTGATTCTCTTATCCAAGGTTTAAATTTTTTTCTTTCTCTATCATAAGTTGAATTTGTTATACCATGACCAATTAATGCCCTTGCCTTATCTAGTGTGCTTTTGTCATTACATGTAAACATCCCCCCCTCACCCGTTGTTATGTTTTTAGTTGGGAAAAAAGAAAAACACCCTATTCCAAATGAGCCCGCTTTTTTTTTTTTCCAAGTACCACCAAGAGTCTCTGCAGAGTCTTCAATGAGAAGAAGTTTACTTCTTTTTGCTAATTTTGTAATTTCGTCCATATTACATGTTTGTCCTCCAAAATGAACAACGATAATTGCTTCAGTTTTTGAACTAATAAGTGGACAAATAGTTTTAGCTGAAACATTCCTTGTTTTTGACTCCACTTCACAAAAAACAGGCTTTGCACCTGCATTTACAACTGCATTTGCAGTTGCACACCAAGTCATACTAGGAATAATTACTTCACCTCTAATTTTATTAACTTTCAACGCAATTTCTAGAGCAGAAGTGCAAGAATTCATAGTAATGGAATCTTTAACCCCGATAAAATTAGAAAAAGAATCTTCAAACTTTTTGTTCCATTCACCGTGTGCCAACCAACCTGATTTTATAACATTTGAAACAAGTTTTATTTCTTTATCTGATATATCTGGTAAACTAAGAGGAACTGATTTTGTCATAAACTTTATATATATATATTATAATCTAAATAAAACTATGAAAAAATATTTTTTCAGGAACTATTCAATACTTTTATTTTTTAAGATTTTTATTGTTTATTTATTTCAAGCTCAACTTATGGCGGATAGTAATGGGTATATTTCTGAATCTGAAAAGTTATTTAATAATATGCCGTTTAGAAATTATGGTTATCCATTAATAATAAAAATATTATCCTCCTTTTTTCAAAATTGGGAAAATATTTTAGTTGCTTTACAAATACTTTTTTCATTCTTCACTTCATATTATATTTTTTATTTAGCCTTAAAACTTCAATTGTCAAAAGAAATATCTTTACTAATTATTATTATTTTTAATTTTTCAATACTTTTTTTTCTGGAAATGTGCATTTTACCAGATAGTATAATTGTCAATCTTTTTACAATTATAATCTGTAATTTTATTAAAATTTACATCCAAAAGAATAGATTGTTTTTAATAGCTTTTATTAATTCAATTCTTTTTACAATATGTTTTTTATTAAAAAATCAGTTCCTATTTCTAATGCCAATCTTTTTAATTATATTTCTAAGCCTAAAATCATCGTATAATTATAAAAAAATTTTCTTATCCCTATTCCTATTTGTTAGCCCAATATTTATAGTATCTGAATCAATAAAATCATATCATTCAAAAAAATTTAATCAAAATCTTGTAACCTCTTCTGATAATACAATATACCTCTACTCTCTTATCAAGCCATATAGAGAATTTAATATGCAAAACCTAAATACCAGTGACGATGATTTTAATATTATTCTTAGAGAAAATATTACCAAAAATGATTTTGTGATTACATATAAAATTATGGAGAAATTAAGAGATAATGGATATAATGAAAATGAAATTTCAAAAAAAATTAAAAAAAAATATATTGAAACAGTATTACATAACCCAGAATTCTTTTTTATTAAAATATTTTATAATCTAAAGCCAACATCTTTTTGGTCTATTTTTCAACCTACACTAAATCTATCTCAACTATACTCCATTAAATATAAAGATAATGACTATTGGAGATTTAGACTAATATTTACAAAATTTTTTCAAAATTTAGAACCAACAAATTTAATCATTTTAGTTTTGATTTTTTTTGAGATGATTATTGCAAGCTATATATTTTTTTATGTTTTTTTTAGTTCTACAAAATATGTTTTTAAAAAAAAAAAAATATTTTTTGAAAAAAATAGATCTATTAAACCATTTTTTATAATGCTAATAATTTTCTATTTCTTGTATATGCTTATACATTTGTTAGTTCATATCGAGCCTAGGTATATGGCGCCTGTAAACATAATACCAATTCTCGGTTTTTTTATTTTGAAAGAAACTAAAGATTAACTATTAATTTAGAATTTTTTCTATTTTTAGGTCCAATATTAAATGACATACACTGATCAAAATTTTTCAATCCTACAAAATGTATGTTTGATTTTCTATTCCATAAAAAATTTTTATAAAATGCAATCATTTCTTTTTTACAAACTAAAAAAGATGGAAGTTTATTTTCTTTTATAATAAAATTATTAAACAACATTAAAATTTTTGAAAAACCTTTATCTCTATATTTATTTTTTATTATTAGCGTATCAAAGTAAAAGAAAAAACCTTTCTTATTAACAAAATTTCTTTTTCTTAAACAAGTATAACCGATGATATTCGATTTATAAAACAATAGATTATGAAGATCATTTTTTTGGATATTTTTTTCAAAAAACTCCTGCTGAGATTTCATACCATAACACCAATGTTCATTTTTTATTGAAAGTATTTTCCTAATACTGATTGTATCTAATTCTTTTGTTTTCTTTGATAATAATTGAATCATAAATAATATTTAGTATAAAATTAAAATTAAATAATAGAAATGAAAAAAAAGGCTTTTAATATTGCAAACGAAACCGACTACGATTTCTGGTGGTATAATGGTAGAAGATCACTATTTTTAAATTTTTTGAAAAAATATACCTTTAGTAACTCTAAAATTGTTGATTTAGGATGTAGTGCTGGAATTAATTTAAAAATGCTTAAAAAAAATGGTTATAAAAAATTTATCGGTGTAGATAATAATTTAACTGCAATTTCTCTTTGTAAAAAAGAAGGATTTACAAATGTTAAAAGAGCCGACTTATGCAATCTTCCTTTTAAAAATTCCTCCATTGATTTTGTATTAGCAACTGATGTGATAGAACACATAAAAGATGATTTTAAAGCGGTTAGTGAAATCAAAAGAATTTTGGCTTCAGGTAATCGTGCTATAATAACTGTACCAGCTTTTAATTTCTTGTGGAGTAGAGATGATGATATTGCTCAGCATAAGAGAAGATACACTAAGAAAGTTCTTTTAAATCTTTTACAAAAGAATGGATTCAAAATTGAAGAAATTTTTTATTTTAATTACATTCTATTTATACCTATAATTATTACACGAATAATTTTAAAAATTCTTCGTGTTAGATACAGAATTGGCAATGATGTTAATTCAAATTTTGTAAATTCTATTTTAAAAAAAATTTTTACATTTGATGTTTTTTCATCTCGAATAATTAAGCCATTTTTTGGAGTATCAATTTGCGCACTAGTTAAAAAATGAAAGGATTATTTTTCCTATAAATCTAATCTTTTAAAAACGAACCATGGTAGATTAGTAAAGATCAACTTTATAAAATACCACCAAAATGGTAGATAAATTATTCCTGTTTTTTTGTTTAAATTGTTTATGATTTTCTTTGCTATAAAATCTGGGTTTGCTTTAGGTAACATTGTATCTTGACCTTTAGTCATGTCAGTGTCCATATATCCAAGTCTATAAATTTGAACTTTTGTTTTAGTCTTTGCTAAAAAGTGTTGAATTGATGTTAAATAGGATTCAAGAGCTATTTTAGCAGTCGAATAAATTCCATTTCTTGCTCTAGGTCTAGAGCATGCAACCGAGCTTGCAAAAACAATATTTTCAAAATTGTTATTAATCTTTAAAAAATTGTTAACAATCTTCATTAATGAAAAAAAATTTATATTTAAAATCTCATCGATTTCTTTTGTATTTACATAACCTGATAAATCTAAACAAGATTTTCCAGCAATAAGAAACAAATTCTCAATATTCCTTTTTTTACTAGATACTTTTTTAAAAAAATATTCGATATTAAGCCTGGAGAGATCTGTTGACTCAATTAAAACTTTACTATTTGTTTTTCTTTCAATTTCATTCTTAATTTTTTTTAAACTCTTCAAGTCTCTTGAACATATTATTAGATCATGTTTTTGATTAGCTAGTTCCATACAAATAGATTTACCTAAACCTCTTGAAGCTCCGATTACCAAGGAAGTCATCATTAAAGACCTATTCTTTTAGACAAATTTGAACTATATATAGAACCTGACATATGATCTGATATTTTTTTTTTAAATTCATTAAAATGTTTTCCATACTGTTTTTTTATAGTTTTATCTTTAACAAGGTCATCTTTAATTATATTTGATATTCCATCATATTCAGTTATTAACTTGTAAAGAGATTTAATAAATTTTATTGATCTTTTGTCGTAACAATAGTCGAAAGTAATACAATAACCATTTTTTCTAAAATTTAAATATTTCTGAGTGCCTTTAAATAATTTAATAGTTGCTAGCACAATTAAAGGATTTTCTTTTTTTAGCAATAATTGAAGGTTTTTAAGAAATTTATCAATGTTGCCAAAAGGAATGATAAATTGTTGCTCCACAAGACCACTTTTACCAAATAACATAAAATAGATATTATTATTTACCGCTGGAAATAAAAATGAGCTAAGGTCAATAACTTTTTTATTATTTTCTTTCACTTTAAAAACTTTATTAATTAATTTTATTGAAAATTTATTATAAAAATTAAATTTAAAATCATTATTTCTTTGATTTTTGAATGTCATCAAATTTTTTTCTTTTTTTTCTTCTTTAAAGTCTCCTGTAAAAAGTAGCCCATCTGATTTTTCAAGATTATTAGTTGTAAGATCAATCCAAACATAAAACATTTCGTAATCATCTTTAATTTTATTTAAAAAATCGATTGCATGAAAGAAACTCTTAACTTGCAAAGCATTCTTTTCAATGTAAAAACTTTCAATTTTTTTTACTTTTAACTTTACTGACAAAATTATACCAGTGAGACCTATTCCACCTAATGTTAAGTCAAAAAGAGTTGTATTTTTTTTTCTATTTAAAATTAAGATCTTATTTTTTTTTAAATCTAGTAATTTCATTTCTTCAACAATATTTTCGAATAGTCCATCTTTATATGGGTTTTTTCCGTGAACATTTGCTCCAATACATCCACCTATAGAAATAATTGGATATCCAGGCTGAATCGATATATAACAATCATGGGCAAGTAGGAAATTATAAAGTTTTCCTAGAGTAACTCCTGTTTCAAGTTCTATGATTAACCTTTCCTTATCAAAGTTTATGATTTTATTAAAATTACTCATATTTACTGATTTAGAACCATCTGAAAAACTTGCCTCAACATAAGAATTACCCTCTCCTCTTGGGATTAATAAGCCTTTTTTCTCAAGTTTTTTTAAATTTATGATTGATTGTGGGTAGATTGATTTACAACTAACAAACTCTGAGCCACCAAATCTTTTAAAATATTCTTGCATTAAGTTAATTTATCTTAGTAGAAATATTAATAATTTTATTTTTAAGTTTTTCTTTTAATTGCTGATAAAGAATAAAATCACATATTATTCCTGTAAGCATAATTAAAATGCCTATTAAAAGAACAGTCAAACTAAGTGAGAAAAGTGGTCTAGTGACTAACTGAAATGAATCAATCAAACCTAAGGATGAAAAAAGGTGTTTAATTATTAAGTAAACAATAATTATTAAAGAAGGGATTAAGAAAATTAGACTTATTTTTCCAAAAAAATGCAAAGGATTATCTGAAAATTTATTTAAAAAAAATATAGATAATAAATCAAATAAGCTTTCGTATCTTAATGTTTTATATTTTGAAACGCCACTAAATCTCGGTCTATTTGAAATTTCTAATTCAGTAACTTGGAATCCATTTAAATGAGCTAATATTGGAATATATCTATGAAACTGTCCGTAAACAGTTATGTGATCTAAAATACTTTTTTTGAAAACTTTTAAACCACAATTCATATCTGAAATATCAAGTTTTGAAAAACTTCTTATAAAATAATTATAACATCTTGAAACAATTTTTTTTGAAAGTTTATCTTTTCGATTTTTCCTAAAGCCAACAACCATATCTGAACCATTTTTTAATTTACTGTATAACTTTTTTACCTCATATGGATTATCTTGAAGATCACCATCTAAAGTAATAATTATGTCACCAGATGAATGAAAAAAACCTGATGACAAAGCCATTGATTTTCCGCAATTTTTAGTAAGTTTTATACACTTTAGATTTTTATATTTTTTTTTTTCCTCAAGGATTTTTTTATATGTATCATCAGTTGAACCATCATCAACAACTATAATTTCGTAATTTCTAATGGAAGATAGATCTTTTGCAGCATTAGTTAATTCTAAAATTAATGGAGCAATATTTTTTTCTTCATTAAATACTGGTATAATGTAGGAAAATTTAATATTTTTTTTCTTAATCATATGTCTTTATTGGCGTCTAAAGTTAAAATTCTTTTTTTTATATTAAATTCTTTAATTAACAAAATTTCTTTTTCAATTCTTGCAGTTTTTTTAAATCCAATCAAATTGTTTACTCTAAAACTTGATGAAAAAAAATATTTTAGGTCTGAAAAATTTATTGCTTTTGAAATTTTAAGAAAATCCTGAATAATAAAATTGTCATTCTTAAGAACAACTTTTCTTTGTATAAAATTTTCTTTGCTTTTATTTGCAATAGGCGCGTTAGATTGATTTAGAGCTGTTTGTTTTTTTATTCTCATTTTGTCAACCAAAAACCTAGTAAACATTGATATCGATGGAAAGATACATAACAACCTTAAAATAATTTTACTAAAAAAAGAAAATTTATAATATTTAACTTGATCAAAAAAAGTTGAAAAAATCACTGTGTTTTTAACTTTTTTTAATTCTCTCGATCTATCATAACCATTGTGGGCAATAAATTTATCTTTAATAGTAAAATAATAACCAAAATCTTCCAATATTAACTTGTTTTTAAAAAATACTTTTATTACACCTCCTCCGGCTGCACTCAGAAATATATTAAGATTTTTTGAATGAAATCTTGAGGTCTTTGAAATATTAAAATTTGTCCAACCTTTTTTAATGTTAATTCTCATTTTCTTTTTTTTTATGTGTATTTTTTTCATTAAAATAAAATTAAGTATTGGAAGATATGACCAACGAGACAATCTCAGGTCATCTCCTAATATTGGAGAAACTCCTTCAAACTTTGGACTATTATCTTGTATTTTAAAAAAAAAATTATTTGCCTCTTCATTAAATTGGGATAATAGCATTATCCCAGTTCTACTCAGATAAGGGTTTAAACACAATCCCATTTCCTTTGAAACGGTCAAATCAGGCTGAATTAAATATTTCATGAAATCAAATAATTGGATCATAGGTCTAAGTATTTTATCATTTTTTGAAAAATGATGATAAATCATCCCATAATCCAATAAAACTGAACAGTAACCGATGTCCATTCCACCAACTTCTGGAAACCATCCCTCGAGGTTTTGTTGTTTGAGTGCTAGGTTAATTTTTTTTTCAGAATTTATCTTAAATTTCTCATTGTTATTTAATTTAAATGACAAAATAAGTGCTGCAGCTGCAGCCACTTGATGGTTTGTTTTTATTAAATCATTTTTACTACACAACCAATTAGATGCCTTGAAAATAACATTATTTAATATACTTAAATCATTTTCATTTAATTTTTCTTTAACAAAAATTCCAACCAGACTATAGGCAATGATATTAAAAACTGTAGCAGCAAATCCATTCTCTCCCTTATACCATTCATCAAAACTTCCATTTTTATTTTGAATTTTTTGAAGAAAAGAAATACCAGATGAAAAAGATTTATAAAGAATTGATTTTCTGAGAAATCTTGAATTCTTTCTAAAATGATCAAATTCATCTGACATAAGCATTCCCATTGTAGATCCAGCTTCTTGAAATCGTGCATCTGAGAAATCTGAAACCTTGTCTCTCCAGTAGTTGTAACAAAAACTTCCATAAGAAGGTGAAACTAAATCATTATCCTGGAAGCTTTGAAGTTTTGGAATACAATTCAGAACAAAATCTCTCTGAAAGTTTATATCTTGGAAAAGCATAATTCTATTAAGCCTTCAATAAATTAAATTTTTATAATTCTATAACACTTTTAGCTGTTTTATTAAAAAATATTAAGTTTTTCTAAGGAATTTGTAAATTTTTGTTTTATTTGCCTTATTTTTTAGAATGTGATAGAAATACGCGATGGATACCTTTAATGAATTTGAAGCAGAATCCCAGAAAGCTAAGCTTATTAGGGCTATAAAACCTGATAGAAATTTATCTAATCTTCCTAGCCTTCTTTCTAAACCAAAAAAAGTTCTTCTGATTGTTCCTCCTGGGACCGTTGAAGAGAGTTATGGAAGATTATCTGCGGCAGCTGGTGAACTTCCTATGTTAGGTTTGCCAACAGAAACAAAATCTCAAACTTTAAAAACCATTAATTTTGCAATAGATAGCAAACTAGATTATGCTGTTTTTCCAATCACAGAACCTTATCCTGGAACTGAACTATGGATTGATGCACAAAAATACGGAAGATTTGATAGCTCAGGAAACTATAAAAATAATTTGCTCTCAGAGCACTCTGCAGTTTGGATACCAAATGGTAGGACTCGAGAAGAATTAGAAAACTACGCTCAACTTGCAATGAGAAAGTTTTATTTAAGACCAAAAGTTATTATGAACAGTTTATTGAGTCTTCTTTATGTGCCTATCGGAAGGGTATTTAGATATTACTTTTCAGGTTTTATGTATTTTTTCATCAATAGGTTTAAGAAATCAAGAGCTGGTGCGAGATACTAGTTTATCTTAAGATTTCAAAAAATGGGTATCAGCGAAAATTTATTTAAATCAAAAATAAATAAAACACGACTTACAAATTTCATTTCTTTTTCTTCACCGTTTATTCTAATAAGTGTTCTGGACTTTTTTATACTTAATAGGGGACAATTTGATTTTTTTAGTGCAGAGACAATTGCTCTCTTTTTTTCAAGTGGATTAACTTTTTTTTATCAAGATTTTTTTTCAATAGACAATGCCATTAATCATCACCCTCAAAACATAAATACATTACTGACTATATTTTTTTTAATTTTTAATAATTTAAGTTTTAAGAGTTTTTTAAATTATTTGAATCTTATCTTTTATTTTAATTTATTATATTTAATCCTTATTTCAATTTTATTTGTTTTTTTAAATAATGAAATCAAATTAACTAACTTAAAAATATTTGTCCTATCTTTCATTACAGCTTGTTTTCCCGGAACACTTTTTTTATCTATGTTTGCTCCATCGGGATATTTAAGTTACGGAATCTCAATCTTACCAATAGTTTTAAATCTTTATATATTGATGAATTATAAAAGTTTCTCTCAAATATCAATTAAACTCTCTCTAATAATGTTAGGGTTTTTTTTGAGTATAAGCTATGTACAAATTATTGTTATCATATCAGCCTTAATAATTTTATTTTTAAATTTCTTAAAAAATAAAAAACCACACGAATTTCACAAATTCAATAATCATTTTAATCTCGCTGAAAAATTTTCTTTCTATACATTATTAGCTTCACTTACTTATTTTGTTATTAGATCATTGCTTTTTATATTTTCTATTTTTATTGGGTATGAAGGTAATTATTTTTATTACTTTATTGGAGAATTCAATATACTTTTATGTGGCGCTATATTTTCTCTGTGTTTTCTTTATTTATTTGAAAAATATGCAAGTTTTTTCTATCCATTTAAATATTTCATTTATCCATTTTCATTGGGATGGCTTATAGGTGCCAATTTTTTTGCCTTTGGGTGGTTTAGGTCTTTTTTTATTACAATATTTATGGGAGGCAGTCTTACTCAAAGCTTTGATAATTATAATTCATTGGAAATACTTGAATCTATAAAATTATTTTTTTCTCTTTCAATTGTAAACTATTTTATCATTATATCTTTCATACTTTCTATATTTCTCTTTTTTAAAAAAAAAAATGATAAAAGTAGTTATATTTTCATAATTTTGTCTATTTTTCTAAATTTAATTTTGATCAAAGGGAATCTTTCAATTCAGGCTCCAATTGATCAATATAATTTTAATCGACTTTTTCAGGTTTCGAATATAGCGCTTACATTATTAATTTTCTTAAAACTCATAAAAATAAATTCAAGATTATTTATTTTTACATTTTTTATTTTTCCTATCCTTTCCTATTTAGAATATTTTAATATTGCTTTTGAAATAAAAGAAACAAAATCAATCAAACAAAAAGCAGACTATATTATTGATGAACTATATCATGAAAATAAAAGGATAATTTGCTATAGTACATTTTTGCCGGATAGATGCAATTATGCTTCATCAATTTTTCTAGCAAATGCAAAGACAACCAAAAATATTATTGATAATGAAGAGAATATAATTAATCCTCAAAGTTTGACAAATTTTTCATTTCGTAAAGGAGATATTTTAGTTTCTGGGGAAGAAAGTAATATTCAAGGTGAAAGTCTATTCTTTTGGGAGAGAAAGAAAGGAAGGTTAAACTTAAAACCATATATTGAGATAAAGGAAATAGAATAAAAATAAGAATTTGTTATTTAAGTTTTTTTCCGCGAATCGAAAAATTAATTCTAAAATTGTGTTTTAGATAAAGAATGACACCTACAATAGAAAATGAAAATTTTAAAAAATAATGATTGATAGTCAAAAATAAAGCTTCATTATTGTTTAAACCATAAAAAATATATAGTGTATAGCTTGATAACTCTGTTGCTGATAGACCAAATAATGATAAAGGAATCAAACTCAGTATAGAAGAAAAACTTATAACAAATCCTGTATGAAAAAAATGAAAATTAAAATCATACAAAAGAATTACAAGGTAAATAGATATTATTAAAAAAATTTGGCTTAAGACAGAAAAAAAAGACACACACAAAATCTCTTTTAATCTTAACTCGTTGAAATAATTAACCCTCAAACTTTCAAAATTGTTCAATATTTTGTCAAAACCAAAAAAGATAATCGGGAAAAGAATTAAAAGGGGAAATAAAAAATAATTTTCAATAACAAAAATAAAAAAAAAAGACGATAGAAAAATAAAAGATATTAAACCAAACAATCTATCTATCAAAATAATATTAAATATTTGAATTTTTTTTTTATTTAAGTCTTTATTAAGTATTTGAAATCTATAAATATCACTACCAATACCAACTGGTAAAAAAAAATAAAAGAAAAAGCTTTTTATATTCAATAACAATATCTCAAGAATGTTTATTTTTTTTTTTAAGATTATATAAAATCTAATTGATGCAGAGTAAATACTAAGAAAAAAAAAAAAAAAATAAAAAAAAAAAAAATGGTTAACTCTGTTCAAAAAATAGTTAAACTCAGATTTTTGAGTTATTCTGTAAAAAATAAATAAACCAATCAAAACTAATAGAAAATTAATTATATTGACTTTATTTTTTTTAATTTGAACCATTTTTCCATCCTAACATATAATAGGAACATGTTTAAAGAAATAAAAAAATGCAGAATTTGTGGGAATAAAGAATTAATTGAGATTCTTAATCTTGGCTCACAATATTTGACTGGGATCTTTCCAAATAAAAAGAGTAGCAAACTCGAAAAATATCCCCTAATATTGGTAAAATGTCATGGCGACAAGAATGTTTGTCATTTAGTTCAACTTAAACATAATCAAGATTATAAAAAGATGTTTGGCCCAAATTACGGTTATCAATCATCTTTAAATAAAAGTATGGTCAATCATTTAGAATCAAAAGTAATCAAAATATTAAGCAAATTACAATTAAATGATGAGGATATAATTGTTGATATTGGATCCAATGATGGAACCACACTATCTTTTTTCCCTAAAAGTATGAAAAGAGTTGGATTTGATCCAATTGGAAAAAAATTTAAAAATAATTATACTGATAAAATTCTTATTGAAAACTTTTTTAATTCCAAAGATTTTCTGAGAATATTTAATAAAAAAGCTAGTATCATTTTTTCAATATCGATGTTTTATGATGTTGAGGATCCAATCTTATTCTGCAAAGAAATTGAACAGATCATTGATCAAAAGAATGGTGTTTGGATTTTAGAACAGAGTTACTTACCAGAAATGATTAGAAAGAATTCTTATGACACAATATGTCATGAACATTTAACATATTATTCCCTATCACAAATTAATTGGATTACTGAAAGAACTAATTTAAAAATTGTTGATTTTGAAGTAAATCAAATTAATGGTGGAAGTTGTTCTATCACAGTCGTACACAAAAATAACTCTAAGTTTAAAGTAAATAGTAAAATACAAGAGATTATGAAGAACGAAAAAAAATATAAAGAAATTAAAATTTATGAAGATTTTAAAATTGAAGTAGAAAAAACCAAAAAAGAATTAGTCAAAGAATTAATAAAATTAAAAAAAATGGGTGAAAGTGTTTCTGGTATAGGTGCATCAACAAAAGGAAATGTAATTCTTCAATATTGTGAACTTGATGATATGCTTTTATCAGAAATAGGAGAAGTTAATAAAGAAAAATTTGGCCACAAAACTCCTGGATCATGGATTCCGATTATCTCAGAGCAAGAAGTATTAAATAAAAAAAATAAGTATCTTCTTATTTTACCGTGGCATTTCAAAGATTTTTTCTTACAGAATAAAAGATTTAAGAATAAAAACTTAATTTTTCCACTACCAAGATTAGAAATAATAAAAAACTAAAAATGTATTCATTTAAAAAGATTGATAATAAATATTCTGAAATTATCAAAGATCTTTGGGTGTCATCATTACCAAAAAATATTTACTCGATTTTTGGCAAAGGAATCATTCAGATTTATCTCAATTATTACTTTAAACAAATGGAAAATAATGCATTTGGTGTATTTAAAAAAAACAAAATGATAGGTTTTGTTTTATATGGATTAGATAATAAAATTAACGATATAATACTTAAACGGCATTTTTTTCAACTTTTCAAAGAATTTATTAAAAGTATCTTAAAAAATTTTAAAAATATATTTTTATATATCGATGTAATACTATTCTATCTTTTTTTTAATTTAATAAATATAAAAGGGGCATCAAAGGAACTACTAATAATATGTGTTGACGAACAATTTACTGACAAGGGAATTGGATCTAAATTAATAAATTATAGTATAAATCAACTAACAAAAGAATGTAAAATAATCATCGTGAAAACTTTAACTAAGAATTATAAAAATATTAATTTCTATAAAAAAAATAGTTTTAAAATCATTAGTAATAAATTTGGAAGAACTTGGTTTAGAAGAAAGATAAACTAGTTTTTTATAAATCTTAATTTAATTGCTGATAAAAAATAAGAAAAAAACATTAAAAAAAATTTAGATTTTGATAATCCATCTATCCTATTTTTGTAATAAGCTGGAATTTCAACTATTGAAAAACCTTTATTCTGTGTAAAATGCAATAATCTAAAAAAATAATCTCCATACCCAAAAAAAATTTCTTTTAGTGGCAAATTCCTTAAAACATTTCTTTTAATTGCAAAAAAACCACCTAGGTTATCCTGAATTTGAGTTTTCAGAATTATTCTAAGAATTAAATTATAAACATAACTACCCAAAAAATGTTTTTTATTTTCCATTGAGCCGCCACAACAGTATCTTGAGCATGAAACTAGATCATAAACTTTATTAACATAGAGTAGTTTTTTTATTAATAATGGGTCATGAGTAAGATCTGTATCCATAACGATTAAATGCTTACCAGTTGCTCTTTTTAAGCCAAATTCAATTGAACTACCTAACCCCCTATTCTTGATTCTTTTGTAACATTTGATACAAGATATATTCTTGTAAGTTTCATTAACAATATCATATGTTTTGTCAGGGCTATTATCGTCAACCACCAGTATTTCATATTTTTTTGTTTTTCTAGGGTAAAGTTTTAGAATCTTATCAATCAATGAAATTATATTATTTTTTTCATTATATGTTGGTAATATCACACTGAAATCATACATATCATACTCTATACTTTATTAGTGTTGAAACTATTTTGTCTATATCTTTTCTTTCAATCTGGTTATGAAAAGGAAGGCAAATTACTTGTTTAGATAATAAATCAGAGTTTTTTAAATCTTTAGAGTGAAATTTCTTATATAGTGGTAAATTATTGGGTGAGTAAAAACCATTTCTAGTTTCAATACCTTGCTTATATAACTTTTCAATAATATAGTCCCTCCTCTTAAATTTTTTTTCTGATAAAATAACTGCAAGTGTCCAAACAACAGGTTCGGTATTTACAGAAAATCTTTGAAGTTTTAATCCTTCAATATTTTTTAGTTTATATTTGTAGTATTTATAAAGCGACTTTCTTTTTTTTAAAATTTTATTAATCTTGTTTAGTTGAGAGCAGCCTATTGATGCTTGAATGTTAGTTAATCTAAAATTATTACCTGGCAAGTAATGGAAATATCTTTTATCTCTAACACCATGATTTCGCCACATTTGTAGTTTTTCAATAATTTTTTTACTTAATCTTGTTGAAACCATTCCGCCCTCACCTGTGGTAATTATCTTTGTTGCTTGAAAACTAAAGGTGCTAATGTCTGTAATAGAACCAGATTGTTTCCCTTTATATTTAGACCCAAATGATTCGGCTGCGTCTTCTAAAATAAATATTTTAAACTTCTTACCTAATTTATTTATTTCATCTAAATCGTAAATATTACCATAAGTATTGATGACAACAATAAGTTTGGTTTTTTTAGTTATTTTTTTTTCTATATTTGTGGATGTAATACAAAATGAATCAATATCTACATCAGCAAAAACAGGAATTAGGCCCATCTGCAAAGCAATATTAGCAGCAGCCAGATAACCATATCCTGGAATTATAACCTCATCACCAGGCTTAAGATTTAATGCTAAATATACTAAATGTATTGCAGATGTCCCATTGTTTACGCTTATGGAGAATTTAGAATTTATATATTTTGAAACATCTTTTTCAAATCTTTTTACAAAAGCACCATCTGAAATCCAGGTGGTTTTTAAAGCTTTTAAAATATTTTTTTCTTCTTCATTATCCAGAAATGGTTCAGCCCAATTTATAATTTTTCTTTTCAAAGATCTACCTTATAAAATAATATGATCCTTTTTCGTTATACCATCCAAAAGGTTCAGTTTTTATAATTGTGTTTAATGTATAAAATATAAAAATAACAAAATATAATGAAAAAAGTAGATTTTTAAATTTAATTTTCTCATAAATTGTTTTACTTATCAATCCAATAAAAGGTACAAATACAAGAAAACTTGAAAAAACTAATCTTGATGTACCTGGTGAGTAGAATGAGAAAAACAATATTGAAAATATTGAAAAGAAAAAACACACTTTCAATAATTTATTTTGTAAATTATTCAAATTCAGTTTAATTAAAAAAAGAGAAAAAATTAATAAAAATACAATAATCCATGAATGAATTAAAGAGTGAAAGAATGTGCGAATAATTGAATCTATAAAAAATATTAAAGTTTGATAAAAGCCAAATGAATTAAATTTCTCAATTATAATAAAAAGTCCAAACCCTTCGTGGGTCATGTCTGCGACTAAAACTGAATCATTTATCAAATAACAAATTATAAACCAAATAAAACTAGGGATCAGGAACAATATTGTTGCAAAAAAATATTTTTTAATAGTATGATCTTCATGTATACCAGCATATCCTTTATCTTTAGATAAAAAAAAAGCAAAAGAAATGGTTAAGAATGCTACAAAAAATATGTAATAAAATAGCATCAGAAAACCAGTAATAAATGAACCAATTAAATATTCTTTAGAAATATTCTGGGCTTCTAATATTCTTGAGGCAAAGTAAACTGTAAAAACCGGGCACAGCAATCTAAAAATTTGTGGACCAGGGGAATAAAAAAATTGTTTATTTACATCATTAATAAGAATTATCGAACCTATTAAAAAGCAAAAAGCGAAAACAGGTTTAAAATTAAATAATCTTATTTTTAAAGTTCTGGTGTATAAAATAATACATAAAATCATTATCAATGTATTTAAAATTATATAGGAAATATAAACTGGAATTAAATCTGTAAAATTTTCAAATGAATCATCTACTGTTTGATTAATATTTAATTGAGAATAAACTGTATTTAAGGAATCTTTTACATTTTTTACTGTATTTTCAGTGTAAAATTGAATACTTTTCCAAATTTTTATAATAGGTTTTGAAATTATCCAAACAAGAACAGAACTTCCCGGGGTTGCCTGCTCAACATTCCCTGGGGTTAAATTTCTGTCATTTACAACTCTAGTATTCTCAAATAATAGATTTAAATCAGATGCAAGTCTGATATAAATCCCTGAGTCACAATTGAGAGTTACACCAAAGTTAAAAGGAAGTACAACATTACGAGCACAATTTTTTGATTGAATGTCATCTGGAACAATTGGACCTTTTAATAGTCCAAGAAAAAAAATTAAAACAAGGAATAAAACAGCAAAATAATAAGTGTATGTTGAAATTTTCATAAATTAAAAGTCTTCATTAAGTTTTTAACAAATTTTTCGTTAAAATATATATGTTTTTAAATTTAGATCTTTTGAAATTAAAAATAAATTTTCTCAATATTTATTTTTTTAAGATTTCTCATTCTCAATGATTGAGACAAAATATGCATTATAGACTGATGAATATCCTCAACAACACCATAATTTCTACTTGGGACATTAAGACTTATTTGGCTGATTTTATTAGCCTTACCACCGTTAAATCCATTCAAACTAATAGTAGTTAATTTTTTATTTTTTGCGCATTCTATTGCCAATATAATATTTTTAGAATTTCCAGATGATGAAATTGTAATCAAACCATCACCTGGCTTGGCCAATCTTTCAAGCTGATATGAAAAGATATGATCATAAGATATATCATTACTTATCGCCGTAATTATTTCAATATTTGAAGATAGAGAAATTATTCCTGGCATCAACTTTGTTTCCATACTACTACCTTTTTGATGATCACAAACAAAATGATTAGATATTGAAGCTGATCCTCCATTACCACATATAAAAATATTTTTTTTTTTTGCATAAAGTTTTTCCAAATAAATACATATTTTACTAATTTTCTTTAAGTCTAATTTTTTGGAAACCCTAGAAACTTCTTCAAGATATTCTTTTGCAAAAGTTTCAGTATTTTTAAAAATCTTTTGAGGAAATTTTTTCATCAGAATTAAATGAAATTTACATGTGGAATTGATTTATGAATTGGTTTTAATTTATTAATTCCTTTTACATGGCTATCAAGTGCTTCGTTTACCTTATGTTGCAAACATAATGATCCACACATGGTTTGAGCATCAAAACTTCCTGAGGCTAAATAATTCATTACTTCCCAGTAAGCATCTGATTTCCAAATTTCTTTAAATCTTGTATGACAAATATTTCCTATATGATATCTCTTATATTTTTCATTAAATAGCATTCCACAGGGTGCAACCAGACCCGAACCAGATATTTGAATCATGAATGGGGCTCCGTAACATTTTTTATAAGTTCTCTTTTCTCCAGATTTGATTTTGGACCATTTTATTTTAACTTCGAAATTTTTATCAGAATAGGATTCAGCTTTTTTTAACAAATTAAAAAGACTTTTATATCCATCATAATCAACACCAAGATCTCCGTCTTCATTATCACTACAATGCTTTATAATTAAATAATCAGGTTGAAGTTTTTTTCCTAATTTTGCTAATGGAATAATTTGATCTGCATATTCTGGCATCAAAACCATTTGCAAACCAATTGTAACTGACAAATTATTTTTCCTCTTAATTTTAACCATATCTTTTATATTTTGTACAACTCTTTCAAAATATGATTCTTTAACTCCCATTATTTCTGCATATCTTTTTTTTTCTCCTGCAGAAATATTTATTCTTATGTATGTTAAATGAGGTAAAACATCCTCAAGCTTTTCTTTTGTTAAAACGAAGCCATTCGTACCAACTGCCATTGAAATTCCTAGTTTATTGCCTAATTTCACACCATCGATAAAAGCTGGAGATATTGTACTTTCGCCATCCGATACAAAGCTTATGGCTTTAACACCTATTTCAGCTGAATCCTCTAAAAACTCTGTAATTACTCTTTTGTTAATTATTGATCTATCATTTTCTTGTAACATTGCATAACAAAAATGACAGCCATAGTTACAAGCTCTTGTAAGGGCCATGTCAATGGTAATTGGAGCTATTTTTTCACCTTTTTCCCATTGAGAAACTCTATCCATATGCCACTGGACTTTGGTTCCATCTAAAATAAGTTCTTCATTTTTTCGTTTCATCAGCATATAAACAAAGTATCATACTATAAACGACAATAATTATTTTTTGATAAATATTTTATTTATAACCTTCTAATTTTATTCAAATCTTTTTTTTCTTGGTAATAAACTTGCAGGCCTGGATCAAGGTTTTTTTTAAGAAAACTTTCTAATTTTCTAATTAAATTGGGTTTTTCTAGTGAGGGAATATTTTCTTTAATATTAATAAAGACTCTCATTGGATTACCACTTAAATCTTTTTCGATATAATTAAATATAATTGAATCATTTTTAATATTATTTTCTTTCAAGAAAAGTTTTATGATTTTTTTGCAGTGAATTTCTCTTTTTCTTTTCTCTAGTAAAATCCAGTAAGAATTATTTTTTTTTATAACCTTGTTAACTTTTTGTTTATAATAATCAGAGAATACAAGCCAAATATTATGAACAATAAAAACTTCTTTTCCGAGATTAAATGGTAAAACGATACCCTCAATCTTAGTTTTTGTAGATTTTAGTATATATTTCATAAATTGATTTGAAGAATTATTGATTACATCCAAAATATTTTTTCCAAAAAATAGTTTATTAAAAAGAATCATAGCACCCACTAAAGATTTATCCTCGGTATTTGAGTCTATGCTAATAAAACTTTTATCTTTTTTATATTTTATTTCATAAATTTGGTTGTTAAATACTATTTTTTTTGATCGAAATTCTTTTTGTTCTAAAATTTTTTGTTTTTTAAATTCATTAAAATTTGATTGGTATATTTTTTTGAAATATTCTTTTATTTTTTCCTGTTTTTTATTAGTTCCTAAACTTCCGTAAATATAATCAATTTTTGATATTTCTCTTTTTTTTACCTGATCAATAATATCTTTTTTTCCTTTGAATTCTGAAATTTTATTAATTGAAATTTTGAATTTATTTTTATTTTCAACAATTTTTATTTCGTTGAAAACTTTTTTAATTGCTTTTATATCAATGCTTTTAACGGTGTCTTTTTTAACATCAATTTCAAAATCATTTATTCCATTTTCTTTTAATGAAAAGTAAAGACTTTTAAAACTTTCTAAAAAATTATCATTTGGAACCCACAAACTAAGAGATTTTTTATTCAATCCATGTTTTCTTAACTTATAAATTAAATTATGATTAAACTCTTCTAATATTTTTTCATAATCAAGTTTAAATTTCATTTTTTATCGATAATTGTTATAGAAATTATTGATATTATTACAAATTCTTAATATTTGTGATTTTTCCAGATATTGATTAATAGGCAAACTCAAAATCTTTTTAGCCTGACTCTCAGTATTAGGTAAACTAAGATTTTTAAATTTTTTTATAAAAAAATTTTGTTTATGAATTGGAATAGGATAATGGATATTTGTCTCTATCTTATTATCTAATAAATATTTTTTTAATTGATTTCTTTTTTTTACCTGAATTACAAAAAGATGATATGTATCCATACAGTTTTTTCTAAAATCAGGGTAATAGATATTTTGTTTATCAATATTCTTTATATATAATTTAGCGTTTTCCATTCTTTTTGAAAGAACCTTTTTAACTCTTTTTAATCTGAAATTAAGTATTGCTGCTTGAATAGAGTCTAATCTAGAAACCATTCCCCAAAACTTCACCCTATTTCTGTTTAAATGACCATGATTTCTTTTAAGTTTTACAAAATTATGTATTTCTTTCTTATTTGTTACGATAAATCCTCCATCCCCGGAGGCATTAAGATTTTTTAGAGGATGAGTTGAAAAAGCAGCACAATCACCATAATAACCACTATTTTTATTATTATATTTTGAACCAAAAGATTGAGCAGAATCCTCTATAACCTTGAGATTAAATTTCTTTGCAATAATATTTATTTTATCCATTTCACACATTCTTCCTGTCAAATGAACTGGGATAATTGCTTTTGTTCTTGAATTGATAACAGATTTAAGTTTTGTTGAATCCATAGTTTGATCATCAAGAACATCTACAAAAACAGGTTTTGCACCAACTGCATTTATTGCAGCTGCTGAGGCAATATAACTATTTGCTTGAGTGATCACCTCATCTCCAGGACCAATATTTAGTGCAAGAAGAGAAAGAATCAAAGCATCTGTCCCAGAGTTTACTCCAATGCAAAACTTTACTTTAAGATATTTACAAATATTCTTTTCAAATTTTTCAACTTCATCTGAAAGAATATAATTACCTGATGAAAGAACTTTTTCAATTTCATTCAATAATTCTTTTTTTTCATCTTCAAATTGTTTAGATAGGTTCACATATGGAATTTTCAATATATTATGTTTTTTCATAAAATTCTTTAACAGTTTGAATTACATAATCTAATTCATTTTTTTTTAAATGTTGATCAACAGGAAATGTTATAATATTTTTAGAATGATAGTCTGTAACCGGAAAAGCCCCTTTTTTATAACAAAGTTTCTTAAGAGCCTTTTGTTGATAAAGGGGAATCGGATAATGAATTTTTGCTTCTATATTTCTCTTTAAACAGTATTTCAAGAGTTTATCTCTATCCTTTGCAAATACTATATACAAATGAAAAACTATCTTCATATTTTTGGGTCGAGGTGGGATCTTGATACCATCAATTTTAATGAATTTTTTGTCATAATAATTGGCATTCCTAATTCTCTTTTTTGCTATATCTTTTGTTTTTGGAATAAGCCAATTTCCAACAACAGCTTGAATTGTGTCTAATCTTGAATTGTAGCCAAGTATCTCAATTTCATCTCTATTTTTTAATCCATGGTTCCTTAAAAGCTGAAGTTTTTTATATATACTTTTTTTATTTGTAATAATCACTCCACCATCAGACCAAACATTAAGATTCTTTAATGGATGTAAAGAAAAGCAACCTGTTTCGCCCCAAGTTCCCGCAATCCTTTTATTCTGTGAAGCTAATATTGATTGACAGGCATCTTCAATAACAAATAGCCCATACCTCTTTGCAATCTTTGATAATTTTTCCATGTCAGTCATGTATCCAGTAAAATGAACTGGAACTATTGCTTTAGTTTTGTTTGTAATTAATTTTTCTATGAGATTAACATCCATACAAAATGTATCATCACAATCGACTAAGACTGGCTTAGCACCAATTTCACTAATAGCCCCAACAGTAGCAATAAATGTATTAGAAGCTGTAATAACTTCATCACCAGGGCCTATGCCTAATGCTTTAAGTGATAATTTTATTGCATCGGTACCTGAATTAACTCCAATTGCATACTTAACATTCATTAGTTTTGCAAATTTTTTTTCAAATTCTTTTAATGGCTTACCAAGAGTAAAATCTCCTGTTTTAATAAATTTCTTTATTTTGAAAAGCAAATCATCAATTTTTTCAAATTGTTGTGGTAAATATGAGTATCTTACTTTCATTAAAAAGGTCCTTTAAATTCTGGATTAGGGACATCTACTTTAGTGGATGGCAATTTTTTTTTATAATAACTAATTATTTTTTTTTTTAATTCAAGATTAAGATTGAGTTGTTTTACAACTTCATAAATAATTTCTTTGGATGATCTATAGTATTTTTTAGCCAATGATCTTGATGAGGGTGTTGGGTGATCCGGCAAACCAATTCTTGAAATTGACTTAATTTTATCAACTAACTTGTTCTCAGAAATTTGAGCAATTATTTCTGTTCCAATTCCATATTGTTTATAACCAGTTTCAACAATGAGAAGATTCTTTGTTTTTCTCAAAGATTGAATAATTAATTGTATATTTAATGGTCTTAAAACTCTCAGATCAATAATTTCTGGGTAAATTCCAAATTTATTCAAAATCTTTGAACTAAAAATTACTTCTGTTACATTATAAGAATTTGCAACAATAGTTATATTATTGCCTTTGATCAGTAAAGCTGGTTTATCAATATTTACTTTATAATTTTTTTTTGGAACATAACCCCTAACATAATGAAACCATCTATGTTCAATTATTAAAACTGGATTAGGATCTTCAAGCGCAGACCACAGCATACCTTTGGCATCATAAGGGGATGATGGCATTAAAACCTTCAAGCCAGGTATATGAGAAAAAATTGTTTCTAAACTTTGTGAGTGTGCTGGGCCTTGTCCCCAACCTCTTCCGATTATCATTCTTATAACGATTGGAACTTTGTGAGTTCCATTAGAAACATAAAAGCTTTTAGCTGCATTATTAAAAATTTGTTCGAGTGACAAAAGAGCAAATTCAACTCTCTGATGCACAAGTAATACTTTGAAATGATTCATTGACAAACCTATAGATATACCTGTTATTCCATTTTCAGAAACAGGAGACTCAATTATTCTAGTATTTCCAAATTTTTTAAATAAATTAAGTGTTGTTCCAAATATTCCTTTTGGATCATTCACACCTTCACCAATAACAATAAAATTTTTAAATTTATCTAAGTATTGCTCTGTAGATTCTAAAATTGCCTCCGAGGCCGTAATGATTCTTTTATTTTTGTGCATAAATAAATTTGTCTAAGGTATCAATTTTAGGAAACTTATCATTCTTTGCAAAAAGAAATGCTTCATCAATTTCTTTATTTAACTTTAATATGATCTTATCTAAAGTTTTATCAGATAACTTTTTTTTTTTTTTCAAAAATTCTGTATACAAATTTATTGGATCATTTTGTAACCAGTAACTAATTTCATTATTATTTCTATAATTTAAGTAATCATCATTATTTGGCCCACAATGCTCAACATTCCTATAAGTATCGAGTTGTAGAAAGAAAGGAGATGGATTCTTCTTTATAGAACTAATTATATCTTTAGTTTTATAAAATATCTCCATAACTTTATTACCAGACATTTTGTGTGACTTAATTTTATGACACTTTGCAAATCTTGTGAAATCATCATTTGGTTGCCTATTTTCAATATTGGTAAAACAAGAATATTTATTATTTTCACACACAAAAATTATCGGGAGATTATGAATTGAGGCAAAATTAGCCGCTTCATGATAAACACCCTCCTCCAACGCTGCATCTCCAAAAAAAACAACAACAATATTTTTTTTCTTTTTTAATTTGAATGATAATGCAGCACCTACAGCAACTGGTATTATTGACGCTACAATTGGGATACTTAACATCATTCCGACGCTCACATCCATAAGATGCATTGAACCGCCTCGACCTCCACAACAACCAGATCTTTTTCCATGAAGTTCACATAACATAGCCTTGAGATTACCAGATTTTGCTAAATAATGGCTATGACATCTGTGTGACGAATAGACTTGGTCTGCTATATTTAAAGATTGACAAACTCCAACCGCACATGCCTCTTGACCAAGCGATAAATGAACGGGACATCGCATAAGTTGTTCAGCATATCTCTCTGAGATTTGCTTTTCTACCAATCTAATCTTAAGAAGATTCATAAGAATTCTTTTTTCTAGATTATTCATACTAAATTTAACAATTTCATAGTTTGAATATTAAAATACTTTGGGTCTTTAAGACTATTCTTTAACAAATTAGCTTCAAAAGCATCGATTAAATTAGAGATAGCATCTTTAATTGAAAATTTGGGATTAAAATTTATCTTTTCTAAAATTTTTTTTGAAGAAATATGGTATGATCTATTATCATTAGTTTTCTCAAATTCAATTGAAACATCTTTACCAACTTCTTCTTTTACAATATTTCCAATTTCTATCAAGCTAAGATTTTCATAACCCACATTAAAAATTTGTCCATTAACTAATTTCTTTTCAGAAGTAAGAACTGATAAATAAGCACTAACCATGTCTTTAATATGAATATTTGGCCTTTTTTGAGAACCACCGTGAATTATAAATTTCCTTCTATTGTATGCATTATTTGTTAGAATATTTACAATAACATCAAGCCTTGTTCTTCTGCTATAACCACAAACTGTCGCGGGCCTGAGAATAGTTGAACAAATTCTGTTACTAGATTCATTTAACAAAATATCTTCGCATAATGCTTTAAATTTTGAGTAATCTGTTAATGGTTCCAAGGGAAGGTTCTCTGTAACATTTTGAACATTTTTCACCCCATAAACTGAAGAAGAGGAGGCATAAATAAATTTATCTATAGATTTTTGTTTGCAAATCTTGATTAGAGGATAAAAACAATCATAGTTTATTGATTTTCCAAGTTTAGGATTAAGATCAAAAGATGGATCATTGGAGATACAAGCCAAATGAATTACAATATTAACTGATGAAATAATATTCTCTAGCAAGTCTTTGTCTCTCACATCTCCTTTGATTATAGTTAAAAGTTGAGAATTAATAATATCACTAAATAAAAATTTAGGATTTTCATATAAAAAAAGATCTAGTACTAATACCTCATATTTTTGTTTTAAAAGTCTCTCAACTAATAGACTCCCAACATATCCACCACCACCAATTACTAAAATCTTCATATCAGAATTATTAACGACAAAACTCTATTTTAATACAGTTTCAATAAACCTCAAAAGTTGTATTTTTTTAATACTTGAACTATGCCCTAAAATATTAACTTTTATCGCACCTGATACATTACCAATAAAACCTATATCAACTGGGTTAGTATTAAGATAAGCAAATAAGCTAGAAACAACAAAAAATGCATCACCAGCCCCAATTGTATCAATGACTTTGTTTGTAAAAGCAGGAATTTCAATTATTTTTTTTTTCATTTTTATTAAACAACCGTTTTTTCCAGTCGTCACAATAAAAACTTTAGCATCAGGTAAATTATTACTGACTGGTAACAATTCGGTTAATGGAGTCGTTTTATTATGTGCTGCCAATCTAAACTCTGGTTCATCAATACAAACATAGTCAGCTTTAGAATATTTTGTAATTAAATTAAAACCCCTATTGGCACTGTTTGTTTGAGCATTAATTGCTACAAAAATATTTGCTTTTGTAATTTTATTGATAATCAAATCTGAAATTAATCCATGACCAAAATCAGTTATAATAGCAATATCAATTTGTGGTAAAATTTTTTCAATTTTTTTTAAAATTTTATTTTCATCACTTTTTTCAAGGGGCATATCATTCATATCATATACTTCGAACATTTTTGTCATATAGCTTGAATCTATGAATCTTGTTTTTTTTGTTGTTGGTCTTTTTTTTAACTTTAAATCAACTAGTTTTACATTTTTTCTTAAATTTTTTTTAATAAAATTTTCGTAGTTATTTGGTCTATCACCTATTCCAGTAACTAAAACAACTTTCTTGCAAAAATCAGAAATGTGATTTGCTGCAGCTATTGCACCTCCAGCAAAAATTTGTTCATCTTTTTTAAGTGTTGCCAAGATATTTTCCTTTGCTGATTTGCCAAGGGTATTGGTGTATATGTATTCATCAATTATTGAATCACCGATAAGCATAACTTTTACATTTTTAAGTTCATTGATTAATTTATGAAAATATCCAATTCCTTTGCTTTTATATTGATTAATAATCTTTCCAAGTTTTTCCTCATATGAAAAAAAATTTTCATTTATTAAAGAAGAAGAAGAAAATGTAATGTTATCTGTAAATTTTAAATAACCTCCATTTTTTCTAACTTCTTTTTCTTCAATTAAAATTTTTTTTGTTAAATCTTTATTTTTGTCTTTATAGTCTTTACCTTTAACATAAACACCAGGTTTAAGCTTTTTTATTGCAGGCAATCCTGATGCATCATCAATTATTGAGACATAATCAACATATGAAAGTGATGCAATCATTTCCGCTCTTAAATATTGATTGAAAATTGGTCTTCTTGGTCCTTTATTTATGAATTTATCTGCGGTTATAGTTACAAAAAGCACATCGCCTAAATTTTTTGAATCCTGAAAGTGTCTAAAATGACCAGCATGAAGTAGATCAAATGTACCATGACAAAGGATAATTTTTTTTTTTCTTTTCTTTAAGTCATTTGCAATTTTTTGCAAAGAATTTATATCTTGTATTTTTTTTTTTATAAAATTATCGAATGTGTTTTTTGTATTCATATTTTTCTTTTATATTTAAATTAATCTATGTTAAATATTTAAACCAATCTTTTGTTTCGTTTTCTATTGATTTTTTGTCCCACAAAGGAGCATCTTGAAAATCATTAATATTTTCTAATAATTTTTCTATACCTTCTTCAAAAGTAATTAAAGGTTTCCATTTTGTTTTTTTTAGTATTTTAGTTATGTCTGCATAAGTACAATCAGGTTCACCTGGTCTTTTTGGAATATATATTTTCTTCCCACCTCCTAATAGTTTAATTAAATGATTGACGCTATATGTTTTACCAGACCCAACATTAAAAATTTCATTTCTAATTTTCTGATCCATTACTTCAATTAGTGCATTAATAACATCGTCTATATATGTAAAATCTCTGGTCTGTTCTCCGTCTCCAACAACTGTAAAAGGTTTATTAGCTAGTTTTTGAGCTAAAAAAACTCCAAAAACAGCACCATAAGCTCCTGAAGTTCTTGCTCTTGGCCCAAAAACATTAAAAAACCTAAGACTAACAGTTGGAATATTAAATAACTTTCCAAAATGTATAACAATTTCTTCACCAAGTCTTTTAGTTAATGCATATGGATATAGCGGATTAATATCTGCATTTTCAGGAGTTGGATACTTTTTTGGGATTCCATAACATGATGAAGATGCTGCGTAAATAATTTTTTTTAAATTATGTTCTTTACATAATTTCATTATATTATAGGTACCCAATACATTAGAGGAAAAATAAGAATCAGGATTTTTTATAGAAGGAACAATATCTGCTAATGCAGCAAGGTGGAATAAAATATCTGATTTTTTAAAAATCTGCTTCATTTTGAACTCATCATTGATATCAGATTCTATAAAATCAAAATTTTTGCAATTAGTTAACTTTTTTAAATTTGAGATTTTACCATTACTTAAATTATCCAAACCAACAATATTTAAATTTTCATTAGTCAATCTCTCGCATAGATGACTCCCAATAAAACCAGCGCACCCAGTTACAACAATATTCTTCATAATCCTACAAATATTAAATTAACATAAAAATTTTTAAATGTATCTTATGTTAGATATTTGATTAACCTTGGCATAAAACCTGCAGATTTTGTCACTATGTACAAAATTTCATGCATCCATCCAACCTGTAGGACAAAATTAGCAATTGAAACTAGAAAAAAATGGTTAGAATTAGCAGAAAATCCTGAAATAATTCAATATATAACCTGTTTTGACTCATCAAATAAAAAAGAATTAAACAAAAGGAAAAATATCGATAATAATTTAATTGATATTTTTGAACCTTATAGTTTTGGTATTGTGAAAAAATGTAATATTGCAGCAAGGTATGCGAAAGCGAATTGTATAATTGTTGCAACTGATGATACAATTCCAGAAAAAGGTTGGGATACAAAAATACTTAATACAGCAGATTGGTCACAAGAAATTGTTTTAAATGTGAGTGATGGAACTGAGGAAAAAGATACTCGAGTTTATATGGTTAAAACTGTAATCTTATCATTAAAAAGATATAAAAAACTAGGGTATGTTTTACACCCTGAATTTGATCATGTTTATTGTGATAATTTTCATTCATGGATTTCACACAGAGATGGTGTTGTATTAAATAGAAAAAATATTATGTTTGAGCATCTTCATCCTTCTATGGGAAAATCTAAAGTTGATGATATTTATTTAAAATGTAATACTCAATCCCAATATGATAGGGGCGAGAAGATATTTCAGAAATTAGCAAGAAAATTACTCTCTAAGCAAAAACTTGATAGTTTTATTACTGAATTTACCTACGAGGTTGATCCAATTAAAAAATTTATATTGGCTTTTTTAATTTTATCCCACGACATAAAATTTGAAAAAAAATTAACCGAAATAGCAAGAGAAACTTAAAGAGTCTAAACCTTTAAAATTAAACCATCATATGCTGGCATACAATTTCTAGGGGCTATAGATTTTATATAATCATAATCAATATCATAATTCATATGGGTAAAAACTGTCTTCTTGGGTTTTAAATCACCAATCCATTGCATAACTTTTTCATAATGAGCATGACATTTATGAGGTTCGAATCTTAAACAGTCAACAATCCACAAATCTAAATTTTTCAAATTACCCAATGCATTATCATCAAAATCAAAAACATCTGTGCAATATGCGAAATTTTTAATTCTAAAACCAGTAGAATTTGTAAAACCGTGATTTTGCTCAAAACTCATTATTTCAAGATCTTTTATTTTAAATAAACCACTAATTTCATTTGGAATTAAACAAGGTTTGTAGTAAAAACCATTTGCTTCTGGGACTAAGCTTTCAAAAACATAACCAAATTTCTCTCTTATTTTGCTAATAATATCTTTATTTGCATAAAGATTTATATCTTTTTTCATCAATAAATTTAAACATCTAAAATCATCAATACCATTAATATGATCTGAATGAGTATGGGTGATTAGTACTCCATCAAGTCTTTTTACATTCGCACTTAAAAGCTGTTGTCTTAAATCTGGTGTAGAATCAACAAGAATAGTTAATTTCTTAGTTTTTATCAATATTGAACATCTTAACCTTTTATTTTTTGGATTATCAGGGTTACACTTACCCCAATAATTACCAATTGCTGGTACCCCAGAGGAACTTCCACAACCTAATATAGTGATTTCAATACTCATCCTAAGTGCCTGTAAATAATGAGAAAAAGTTTTCTGTTGTTATTTTTGCCAACTCATCATTTTTAATTTTTTTAATTTCAGCAATCTTTTTAAGCGTATGTATTACATAAGATGGCTCATTCCTTTTTCCTCTGAAAGGTTCCGGAGCAAGATATGGTGCATCAGTTTCAATTAAAATTCTATCAAGGGGAACATATTTTACAATATCAATTAAATTTGATGCTTTTTTAAAAGTAACTATTCCAGAAAATGAAATATAGAACCCATTATCAAGAACTTTTGAAGCTAATTCTTTCGTTGAAGAAAAACAATGAATAAGCCCTCTTGTAGAATACTTCTTAAATGAGTTATCAATACAATTAATTGTATCAACATCTGCTTCACGAGTATGAACTATAACTGGATAATCATTCTTGGCTGCTGTATATAAATGCGCATCAAAATATGAAATCTGATTATTTTTATTATCCGAGCTTCTAAAAAAATCCAAACCTGTTTCACCTACTCCTACAACTTTTTTTTTTGAAAGATTTTTTTTTAAAATTATCATTAATTTTTCAATTTCATTATCTGTAAATCTTTTAGGAACATTATTAGGGTGTACTCCGGTTGTGCACCATATATTTTTATATTTGGAAGCAATTTCATAGATCTTTTCAAAATTTATAAAATCAATAGAAATACTCAATAAATATTCAACTTCTGAGGATTTTGCATTTTTAATCACTAAGTCTAAATCATCCGAAAAATCTTTGAAATCAAGATGGCAATGTGAATCAACAATCTTTGGTTTCATATCTAGGAAATATTGGTTTTGGTTCATTTATAAAATGCCCTTTTTGAATTTTATGATCTTTATTTAGATATTTGAAGGATCTTAAATTTTTATTGATATTAATTGTATCAAGAATCTTGGAAGAAGCATTTGGAATGAATGGTTGCAATATGATACCTATTAACCTAAAACCTTCAATAAGTATGGCCAAATCCTTTCCAGTTTTCTTTGGATTATTTTTAAAACTATTCCAGGGTTCCTCTCTATCCATAAACTTATTTAAACTTGTAATATAATCAAAGATTAATTTAAGTGAAAAACTAATTTGAAATATTTTCATCATTTCATCAACTTTATTTAATAAATCGTAGCCATCTTTAAGTGGTTGGATTTTTGTATCAGAATCAATTATTGAATATGGAATTGTACTATTAAAATTTTTATTTAAAAATTTTAAAGTTCTTTGAATTAGATTTCCCAAATTATTTGAAAGATCAGCATTAATTCTATTTAAAAAAGATATTTTAGAATAATCACCATCATTTCCTAAATTAACCTCTCTTAATAAAAAATATTTAAATTGATCCAATCCATATTCTTCGATAATTTTATTGGGATCAATTGTATTGCCTAATGACTTTGAAATTTTTTTTCCTTCATTAGTCCACCAACCATGAGCAAAAATTGTTTTAGGAATTGGTAAATTTGCAGCCATAAGCATTGCAGGCCAATAAACCGCATGAAACTTCAAAATATCTTTACCAATTATATGGATACAATTTTTCCAGAATTCTTTTTTTTCATCACTGATGGAAGGATATCCTAAGGATGTAAGATAATTTACTAATGCATCAATCCATACATACATAATATGATTTTTAGTGTTTTTGACTGTTATACCCCATTTAAAACTAGTTCTTGAAATAGATAAATCTTTTAAACCTGAACTAACAAAACTAATCACTTCATTTCTTCTTGAGTCTGGCATAATGAAATTTGGGTTATTTTTATAATAATCTAATAATTTATTCTCCCAATTAGACAGCTTAAAAAAATAACTCTCTTCCTCTATCCATTCTACTTTCTCTCCATCAGCTGTATAAAATTCATTATTTATTTTTTCTAATTCCTTTTCTTGATAAAATGATTCATCTTTAATTGAATACCAACCTTTATATTTACTCAAATAAATTTGATTATTGGTTTCTAATTTATCCCAAAAAAATAAAGCTGCATTTTTATGTCTTTCTTCAGTAGTTCTAACAAAATCTGTGTTTGATAGCTGTAATTTAAAAGTAAGATTTTTAAAGTTTTTAGATACCGAATCAACAAAATCCTTCACATTTACTTTCTTAGAATTTGCAGCTTTCTCAACTTTTAAACCATGTTCATCTGTTCCGGTTGTAAATAAAACATCAAAACCATTTAATTGGTAGAATTTATAGATTGTATCACAAATAATTGATGTGTAAGCATGACCTATATGAGGCAAATCATTAACATAAAAGATTGGTGTAGTAATATAAATTTTTTTCATTTATCGTTTTTTTAAATTAAAGAATTCACTAAAAATAAAGTTTAAAATTTTTTTTTTATCAATATTTAGCTCTTGGCTAAAGATCTTTTGAATTGTATTTAAATAAATCAATATTTTTTTTGCATCATAAAGATTATTAAAATTCTCTAGGAATCTATTTTTTAAATAATCAAAAAGAATATTCAAGATCAATTGAAAATTATTTTCAAAATCTTTGGATATTTGTTTCATAAGGCTATTTATTTTTTTAGAATCAAAATCTTTGCTTATAATAATTTCCATTGTTTTTTCTTTAATTATTTTACCTTCTGGAGTATTTATTAATTTAAAAACATTTGGATTAAAATTACTGACCTTAAATTCACTGTGTTTATTTAAATCATCCTTATTCTTTCTTAATGAATAAAATTCAGAAGAATTGAAGGGATTAAAATATAGAGAATTACAACGCGAAATTATAGTTTTAGGAATTTTTTTTAAGTTATTAGTAATAATAATTATAACTGTATTTTTAGGTGGTTCTTCAATGGTTTTTAACAATGCATTCATAGAATTAAAGTTTAATAATTCAGCATTATTTATTACAAAGAAAGATTTAAATTTATAATCATTAGAATTTGTTAATAAACTTTGAGAAATAAGATCCCTAATACTTTCTATAAATGCTGAATCGTCATCTCCGTTAATTTCAAATAAGTTTTGTAAATAATTTTTTTTATTTGCGTATATTTTTTCTACAAACTTCAAAAAAGTTTTGTATTTACCAGAACCTTTAGGACCAAAAAAAATCCAAGAATGTGGGAACTTTTTACTATAGGAATTTAATAATTGATTAAATTCATTTTCATGCCCATTAAAATTTAAACAATTCTCCATATCAAGAACAATAAGGAATAGTTAATTTTGTGATTTTTTTTTTATTTAAAATATCTATGATTTTTTGATGAATTTTCATTATTTTTTCATTTCCATCAACTTTAAAAAAATTATTATTATTATTTACAAAATCAAGAAAGCCATTGTAAACAACTTTGTGGTATTCATGTTTTTTTAATTCAAATCTTTTTTCATTATTTTTGATTTTTAAACTTCTATTAATTGAAATTTTTGGCTCTGTATCAATAAAAAATGTAATGTCAGGATATAAGTTGTCTGCAAATGTTTTATGAAGACTTTGTAAAACACTAAATGGAATTGAGTTTGATAGTATTTGATAGCAAAATGTTGAATGATAAAATCTGTCACAAATTACTATCCTTTTTTTTAGATTAGGTAGTAATTTTTCTTTTATATGTTGATGACGAGCAGCATAAATTAATAAAAGCTCTGTCTTAGGTTTAATATCTTCAATTGTTTCATTAACTAATATCGATCTTATTTTTTCTGAGATAGTTGTTCCACCTGGCTCTCTGGTCAAAAAACAATCTTCATTAATTTTCTTTAATGATTTTCCAAGCAATTCAACTTGTGTTGATTTTCCAGATCCATCCATACCCTCAAAAGTTATAAATTTTTTCATTATTTTGAAATTATACTTTCTCCAAGTAAAAGGTACTTCAAATTAAGAAGAATTTTTGAAAAGAAACCTATTTTTTTAACATTATCACTTGAAAGTAAATCGAATTCTTTAAGTAATTCTCCATTTTTTTTTTCTATGACTAATTTACCAACTTTTTGATGTTTTTTAACCGGAGGTATAATTGGTGATTGATATTTTATTTTAAATTTTAAATTTTTTTTTAATCTTTTTGGAACTGTTAATGAGATTTTATTGTCTGCTAATAATTTAATTGATTTTTTGTTACCTGCCCATACTGGAACTTTTATTAGCGATTTACCTTTCTCAGAAACAATTATATTTTCAAACTGATTAAATCCAATCTTTATAAGTCTTTCTGATTCTTTTGTACGATTTCGACTTGAAGAAAGGCCATTAAGAATTAAAATTAATCTTCTATCTTCCTTTTTTACTGTAGCTACTAACCCATAACCACCAAGGGATGTATGACCTGTTTTTAGCCCGTCAGAACTTAATGAGGAAAATAATAACGGATTTCTATTCATTTGTTTAATGTCATTATATGTAAATTCTTTTTCTGAATAATAATGATAAAGTTCTGGGAAATCTTCAATTGTTCTTATAGTAATCGTTAATAAGTCCCTTATTGTCATCAAATGATCAGGATCAGGCCATCCTGTTGAATTAGTAAAAGAAGAATTTCTTAATCCTAATTCTTTTGCCAATAAATTTAACTCTTCTACAAAGAGATCCTCGCTTCCTGATATACCTTCAGCTATTGCAATACAAGCATCATTTCCAGATTGAACAATTATACCTCGAATTAAATCTTCAACTTTGACTTTAGAACCTAAATTTAGAAACATTCTTGAACCACCTTTTTTCCAGGCTTTTTTACTAATTTCAAATTCATCATCAAGTGCAACCTCACCTTCTTTAATTTTTTTGAAAACATAATATATTGTCATTATCTTACTCATCGAACTTGGGGACATTAATTCATCTGAGTTTTTTTCAAAGATCACTGTGTTTGTTTCATAATCATACAATATTGCCTGTTTTGCAGGGGTCTCAATTGAAAAAACAGAGGAATAAAAGAAAGTAAAAAATAAAACAATAAAAAGTTTTCTCATAATTTAATTCATTACTAGATGTGATGTAGTATATCCAAGGCCATAGAGTTTTTCTTGAATTTGATTGGCTTGGTTAATATTCTCAATTGGTCCAATTCGCACTCTATAAATATATTTACTCTCTACAAACTCGCGCTTAATATATGCTTTGAATTCTGATAGTTTTTCAATTAATGATTTAGCGTTTCTATGATCAGTGAATGCACCAACCTGAATTTCTAATTCTTTATTGCCCAGAATACTATTATCAATCTGTGGTTCTGAGTCAGAGCTATTTTTTTTCAATATTTTTTTATCTTTATCAAAATCACCTTCATTTGAAGATGTGATGTCTATTTTAGTGATTTCTTTCACTTTAGCTGGCTCTACTTGTTTTTGGAAATCATTTGAACTTAACAAAGCTAACTCTCTTGATTCTTCTTCCAATATTTCAACTCTGACTTTAGCAACACCTCTTCTTAGAAAACCAAGTTCCTTAGCAGCTTTTTTTGACAAATCAATAATTCTATTTTTAACAAATGGTCCCCTATCATTTATCCTTACTTTTGTTAGAACTTTTCCATTTTCTAAATTAGTTACTCTTACGATTGAAGGCAAAGGCAGTGTTCTGTGAGCTGCACTAATTTTATTTTGATCAAATATTTCACCATTTGCTGTTGTTTTACCATGAAAACCAGGGCCGTACCATGAGGCAAATCCAATTTCATCGTATTGATAATCAACAGCTGGGTAGTACCATTTACCATTTATTACATATGGTTTTCCAATTTTATAGCTTGGTTCATCACCCCATGTTCCAACTCTTTTTACTGAATTAACAAGAAAAGTAGCCTCTGAACAACTTGTGAGAGTAAAAAACAAAACAAAAAGCCTGATATTTAAAAAAATTTTTAATTTATTAATCAATTTCATTTGATAGTAAAAACACAGTTAAAGCAAAGTAGTTTGATCTATTCCAATCCAATATTACATCGAAATTTTTTGTAACCAAGTAACACTGATTATCATCTGAATCAGGAATAATTAGTCGCAAAAGATCGTCTTCATTGTATTTATTTTTTAAAATAATACCATAATTTTCCCAATATTTTAGATTTTTAAATTTCTTTCTATCTGAAAGATTTCGTAGGTCATTATTTAATTCAATTTTAATTTTTTCACCCCAATATAATTTATTATCCCAACCAGCTAAATTCAAATAATTAGCTCCAGAGGCCAGAGCATCTTGCTTTTCGAACAAATTGATTTTATTATTTCCATCAAAATCTATTGCATACCTATGAAATGTACTTGGCATAAATTGAGTTTGACCAAAAGCACCAGCCCATGAACCCAAAAATTGGTTTTTAGGAATATGACCGTCATCAATAATTCTTAAAGCATGCTCAAGTTCTTTTAGAAAAAAGTCTTTTCTTCTTCCATCAAAAGCCAATGATGCCAAAGATCTTATTATATCGAACTTTCCAGTATATTTACCAAAAGATGATTCAATTGCCCAAAGTGCCATAATAACTTTTCCATCAACCTGATATTTTTTCTCTATTTTTTTTAAAAGTAATTTATTTTCAACAAATTTTTTTTTTAATTCATTTTTTTTCTTATCATTAATATTCCTTTTTAGATATTGATTAAAATTAATTGTAAATTCTGGTTGTTTTCTGTCTAAATCAATAACTTTTTTATTTAATTTTAAATTATCTAAATATTTCAATGTATTTTTCTTGAATTTTTTCTTTTTTTCGTAATTTTTCTTTAAATTAATAATCCAATCATTCCATTCAATGGCATTACGATTAGCTACGCTTAAATCTGGTGAATCTTGACTTTTAGTAAATACTAAATTTGAATAAAAAAATAAGAAAATGAATAATATATATCTCATTATGTATTTCTAAATAAAATCTTTTATTCTCTGAATCTAATATTATTCATGGACAGATCAGAAATTTTACTGCACCCCATAAGTTTCATACCTCTTAACAATTCACTTCGAAGATTGAATAATGACTTTTCAACTCCTTTTTGTCCCGCTGCTGCCAAAGCATATAAATAAAGCCTACCTCCTGAACAAGCATTGGCACCTAAAGAAATAGCTTTTAAAATATGAGTTCCTCTTCTAATTCCACCATCACAAATTACCTCAATTTGGCCACCAACTGCATCTAAAATCTCTTTTAATTGATCAAATGGAGATCTCGAACCATCTAATTGCCTGCCACCATGATTTGAAATCATAATAGCTGTAGCTCCGATCTTTACCGCATTTTTTGCATCATCAACCGACATTATTCCTTTCAAACAAAATGGTCCGTCCCAAATCTTTTTAATTTCCTCTGCATCTGACCAACTCATCTTTTGATCTAGCATTGTACTAAAGTAATCACTCACTGATAAGGCTATACTAGTTCCCTCTCCAACATAATCACTAAGAAATGGTAAATCAAATTTATCTCTAAGTAAATAATTCAGAGACCAGCTTGGGGAAAAAACATAACTTAATAGACTTTTAAAAGTTAATTTAGGTGGAGAGGTAAAACCAGTTTTAAGATCTCGTTCTCTGTTACCTCCAGTAATTGTATCAACAGTCAAAGCCAGCGCGTCGAATTTTTTTTCTTTACATTTATCAATCATACTTTGCGTTAATTTTTTATCTTTATGGAAGTAAAGTTGAAAGATTTTTGGCCCCCCTAAATTACTAATTTTGTCTGCAGAAACTGTTGACAATGACGAAATGCCAAAAAAAGTGTTGAATTTCTCTGCTGCAGCACCGACGGCCATCTCTCCATTGTAATGGAACAATCTTTGTAGTGCAGTTGGTGATAAAAAAAAAGGTAAACTTAATTTTTTTCCCATAAGAGATACCGATAAGTCTACTTCATTGACTCCTCTCATAACATTTGGAATCAAATCACATTGATTGTATGATTCAACATTTCTTTTTAAAGTAACTTCATCATCTGCACCGCCATCTATATAATGGAAAATGGGAAATGGTAATTTCTTTTTTGCTAACTTTCTAAAATCATTTACATTGTTGCAATTTTTTAATTTATTTGAAAACATATTAATTATTTATTCCATGGATAACATAACAATAAAACATCAAATTAAAAAAAAAAAACACCTTTCTAAACTTTTAAACTTAATTGCAAGTTTGGATGAAACTTTGATAAAGTTTTCTGGCGATGAAAATGATGAACTCACTATTAAATTAAAAGCTTCTCTTGAAGAAACTCTCTCAAATACACGAAAAATAAATAAATGGTTACTGGATTTAGAGGGTTTGTCAGGAAGAAAATATAGATCACTGATTAATAATTTGATACAGAAGATTGAAAAACCAAGTTATCTAGAAATTGGTTCATGGATAGGATCTACAGCTTGCTCTGCTTGCTTTAAGAATAATCTTAATATCACTTGTATAGATAATTGGAGTCAAAACTTTACTAACAAGTATAATCCACAAAAAGAATTTCTAAAAAATATAAAAAAATGTCTTACAAAGAAGTCTCAATTTAAATTGATAAATAAGAATTTTAGAAAGATTAATTTTAAAAAAATTGGTAAATTCAATATTTATCTTTACGATGGGCCACATCACCTTGAAGATCATTTTGATGCAATTAAGGTTGCGCAACCTGCATTAAATGAAAAATATCTACTTATTATTGATGATTGGAATTGGGATCAGGTTCGAGCTGGGACAGAAAGAGCAATTAAAGAATTAAAGTTAAATATAATATCTAAACTTGAAATTCGAACAACAATTGATGGGTCAAACTCCTTGTTTTCAGGAGAAAATAGTGACTGGCATCAAGGTTACTGTTTTTTTGTAATTAAAAAATAATTATTTTTTCTTTAACACATTTGATACGACTGAAGATAATAATTTGGAATCCTTTTTTGTAGCATATTTTAGTGAAGCCAATTTATCTACGAATGTACCAGATGAAGAATCAACTAATTTTTTGATTTTTAATTTTTTTTTATCCATAAGCATTTCTATGAAAGTTTTATGCCAAATCAATCTCTAAAATTTATAAATTGAAGAGGTTGTTTAAAATTAATCTTTTTTATCAATTCAATTGCTGCTTGGAGATTATCTCTTTTATTACCTGATACTCTAATTTCATCTCCTCTTATGGACACTTGGACTTTTAATTTACTATTTTTAACCTCTTTATTGATAGTTTGAGAGATCTCTCTTTCAATACCCTGAATTATCTTTGATTTTTGTCGTAACATACCTCCTCTAGCATCTTCAACTTTAGTAAAATTGAAGGCACCTGTTGATAGTTTTCTTTTTACTAAATGGGTTCTGAAAATTTGTTGTACCTGATCAATTTTATACTGATCCTCCGCTATCATTTCAATTTCATCAGATTCTCTTACAATTTTGGATTCACTATTCTTAAAATCATATCTTGTTGAAATTTCTCTCATTGCTCCATTAATTGCATTATCAACTTCAGCTAAGTCTGTTTTTGAGACAACATCAAAAGATGGCATAATAAACCTTGTCTGTTAATAAATTAGTTGTAATAAAGTTACTCTATTATAGAATTAAGCTTCAAGAAATGTAAATGATTAAGATAAAAATGCTAGAAATAAAATCACCATGGGATCTAAAAATTATTGATAAAGTGAACTTTCAAACTGAAGGTGAAATTGAAAAGTATTTGGAAATATCCAAAGAAATATCTCTAAAAAAAGGACTTGATTTTTTACCAAAAGAAAGAATTGATGTTTTAAAAAAATTTTCTGAAAAAATTAAGAATAATTTAGATGAGTTAGCAGAATTGGCTTCCTTAGAAGGAGGAAAACCAATGATCGATTCATTAGTTGAAATTCGAAGAGGCGCTGATGGTGTAGACTCTTGCATAGAAATATTGAAAAATGATTCTGGTTCAGTAATTCCGATGAATATCGATGAAGCGTCAACAAATAGAATTGCTTTTACTCAAAATGAACCAATAGGAGTTGTCCTAGCTATTAGCGCATTCAATCATCCATTTAATTTAATCATTCATCAAATAATTCCTGCCATAGCCGCAGGTTGTCCAGTCATTGTTAAACCGGCAGAAGACACACCGCTTTCTTGTAAAAGAATCGTAGAAATGTTGTTTGATTCTGGTCTGCCAAAAGATAGATGCTTCTTTGTAATGCCTGAAAACTTAGAACTTGCAACTAAACTAGTATCTGACGAGAGAATAGATTTTTTTAGTTTCATTGGTTCTGCTAGAGTTGGTTGGATGTTAAGGTCTAAACTTGCAGCAGGAACAAGGTGTGCCCTCGAACATGGAGGGTTAGCACCAACATTCTTAACTGAGAGTACAGATATAGATTTAGCATCTAAATTATTAGCAAGAGGATGTTTTTACCATGCTGGTCAAGTTTGTGTCTCAGTTCAAAGAATATATGTTCATGAAAAAATTTCTAAAGATTTTCTTGAACTTTTTAAAAAAAATTCAAAAAAAATGAAGATCGGTAACCCTTTAGATAAAAAAACAGAAATTGGTCCATTGATAAGGCCAAGTGAAGTAGATAGAGTCCAAGAATGGGTAAAAGAGTCCATTGAAAATGGTTCTGAGACAATCTTCGGAGGAAAGAAATTATCAGAAACAACTTATGAACAAACATTGTTATTAAATCCAAAAAAATCTGATAAAGTCTCAACACAAGAAATCTTTGGACCCGTTGCATGTATGTTCACCTATAGAAATTTAGAGAAAGCTATTAATGAAGCAAATTGTGTTAATACCTCTTTTCAAGCATCTATTTTTTCAGAGAAAATTCATGAAATTTTAACATTTTACGAAAAAATAAATGCATCATCAGTTTTTCATAATGATCATACAGCATTTAGAGTGGATTGGATGCCTTTCGCTGGTCTTAAACATTCTGGTCATGGGATTGGCGGAATTAAGTATACAATGAAAGACATGCAAACTGAAAAAATGTTAGTATTGAGAAAAGAAAGGTGAGTTTTTATGAAAGCCTCGGATTTATTTGTTAAATGTTTAGAAGAAGAAGGTGTTGAGAGAATTTTTGGGGTTCCTGGTGAAGAAAATGCTGATTTCATGATATCTCTCAAGAAAAGTAAAAAGATTGAATTTGTGCTTTGTAGGCATGAGCAAGCTGCCGCATTTATGGCTGATGTTTATGGAAGATTAACTGGAAAGGCTGGTGTGTGTTTGTCAACTCTGGGACCAGGTGTTACAAACCTTATGACTGGTTTAGCTGATGCAAATATGGATAGATCACCTGTTGTTGCTATAATTGGGCAAGGTTCTACAAACAGATTGCATAAGGAGAGTCATCAAATTATGGACTCCATTAGTATGGTTTATCCGATTTCTAAATGGGCACAAACAATACTTTCTTCACAAAATATCACGGAGGTTATAAGGAAAGCTTTTAAAGTTGCTGAAACAGAAAAACCAGGAGTTACTGTAATTGAGTTTCCAGAAGATATCGCTAAAGACGAAATAAATGATGAACCAATAAAACCAGTTCTTACAAGAAGGCCTGCAGCGGACAATCGGGCAATTGAAGCTGCTTTAGATTTAATATTAGCATCAAAAAATCCAATTATATTAGCAGGAAATGGAACTATAAGAAAAAGAGCATCTAACAGATTAAGAGTTCTTGTTGAAAATTTAGGAATTGGAGTGATTAATACATTTATGGGCAAAGGGTCAGTTTCATTTAAAGATAAACACTCATTATTTACTATTGGTCTAGGAAGCGGAGATTACAATAATTTAGCAATTGATGAATCTGATCTTGTGATAGCAGTCGGTTATGACTTAGTTGAATATAGTCCTTCAGCATGGAATAGAATTGAAGGTGGTAAAAAAAAAATAATTCATATTGATTATATGCCTGCAGAAGTAGATAAAGATTATTTACCAAATGTTGAAATTATTGCAGACCTTGCTGGAGCACTCTATCAACTAAATAAAGCTTTACTTAAGAGAGTTCAAAAAAATAAAGTTCCACTTTATGATATTAAGTCAAGAGAGCAAGCAAGAACTCAAATGTTAGATCATTTAAATAAAAATAATGAAGATGATGCTTTTCCAATGAAACCTCAAAGAATCTTATCAGATGTAAGAAAAATTATGAATAAAGATGACATTTTGCTTTCTGATGTCGGAGCACATAAAATGTGGGTTGCCAGAGAATATAATTGTATTGAACCAAATACATGTTTAATTTCAAATGGATTTTGTACTATGGGCTTTGCACTTCCAGGATCAATTGGAGCAAAGATGGCATTTCCAGATAAAAAAGTTTTATCTATAAATGGTGATGCTGGATTCCTGATGAATGTTCAGGATTTGGAGACAGCTGTAAGAAAAAAAATAAATGTTGTTGCTATTGTTTGGTTAGATGGAGAATATGGACTTATCAAATGGAAACAACAAGTTCATTTTGGTGGTGAACATTCTGATTTAGAGTTTCAAAATCCAAATTTTGAGGCTCTTGCAAAATCTTTTGGTATGTGGGGAAAGGAAATTCATTCAGCTAATGACTTGATACCTTCGCTTCAAGAGGCATTCAAACAGAAAGGGCCTGCTATAATTGGTATTCCTGTAGATTATTCTGAAAATATGAAACTTACAAAACATCTCGGAAAAGTATCAGCCATTATATGATGTATTCATTGATTTCTTTCTTGATACTTCTATTATTTTCTTTCTCAGGACAGGCTAAAGTTTGTGAACCAGAAATTATTAAAAATAAATCAGAAATTAAAGAAAAAGTAAAAATTTGTAATAAAGGAGATAAGATACTAGTTAAATTTGATATTAAAATTAATAAAGATAAATTGATTCTTTATTTATGTGATATTAGATTTCCTTTAATTTATAGAGATGAAACAAAGATCATCCATAAACGAAATAGTGGAGAGTCATTGATTTGTATTTTTGATCCAAATTTTGATTAACCTATTTTGTAATAAGGTAATTCCTCCGTATTAGTAACACCCATCGCAGCAATTCTTTCTATTACTTGGAGTGCTTTTTGAAACTTCCTTTCGTTGACATCTAACGGGTTTTTCGTAAAATTTTCACCACATATAGAAACACCATAATTTGTTTGGACTGGTCTAATTACCCTTCCTTTGCTTAAGCCGTCACTTAAAGTAGTAAAAATAAACTCCTCTTGTTCTGGAATAGTTACATCATTTTCAAATAAAAATTCTCTTACCTTCTTTTCAGCTGTTAAAGTTAAATTCCAGAATTCATTTTCAGTTGTTGTAGATTCCCCTGAAACATAGTCAAATGCAAGGCAAAATGATAAAAAAAGCTTCTCATAAATATTAGCATCTCTCCAAGCAGATTCAGCCATATTTTTCCAAATAGTATGATTCATATCCGAAAAAATCTTTGGAACTCTCTCAAAAAAAACTTTATGAAGGCTATTGTCATTTTTAGGTTTGTCAATTTTATTATCTTTATAAAGATCGGTAGAGGCATAGGAATTACAAATTGGACAAGAATCATCTGAGAGTAATTTTTTTTTATAAACTAATGAGCACCTTCTTCCATCCTCATTCAAACCTTCACAAAGCAAAAAAGTATAATCTCTATCTTCAACATAATTTTGCTTACTTACCCAGTTAAATCTGTTTTTAAATTCTAAGTAGGACTTTCTGTGATTCCAGAGTTTCCAAGATAACTTTTCAACTGGACCAAAAGTTGTGAAATTAGAACTAACATCAATTACTAAGCATTTAATTTTATTACTTGCAGATCTTAACCCCCTACCCACTGACTGACCCCAGAAAACCTTAGACAAAGTTGGTCTAAGATGTACAATAATATTACAATTTGGATTATCCCATCCTTCAGACAATACACCAACAGAAATTAAACATTCGATTTCTCCATTTTCATGTTGATCTAAAATCTCTAGTCTTTCCTTTATTGGCGTTTTAGCTGTAATTAATTCAACTTTTAAATTATGTTTTGCAACTTGTCTTTTAGTTTCTTCAGCAACAAGAATATCAGGACAAAACCAAGCTGAAATTGCCTTTCCTGGAATTTTTTTTTTTTGATTGATATAAATCTTACAGGCATAATCAATCATTGATGATTTTATTATTGCGTTAGAAAGTTGTTCGATAGGAAAATCACCTGTTGTTATATCCATACTCTCTAATTCTAAATCATGAATAAAAAAAGATTTATACTCGGCAGGAACTAAAACACCTTCTTTTATAAGTTCTTCAATATCTGCACAATCAATTATAGCATCAAAAGCCAATCCTAGTTGGTCTTTTTGATCACCAGTTCTTCTCTCTGGGGAAGCAGTTAATCCTAATAATTTTGATTCTTCACTTGAACATTTATCAAATTCATCTAATAGCTCCTTGTATGCTTGCCCATTTGGGGAAACTCTGTGTGCCTCATCAATTATCATTAAATCACATTTTGCAATAGCCCGCTTCAGGAATTCTCTTGATCTTAAGTTTGTTGATATAAGAACATCATATTTATCAAAAGGTTTTCCTTCCTCAGATAGTCCTAGTTTTTTTACTTTATGATTACTAGATAGCCCTTTTTCTAGTTGTTCCAACAAAACAAGTCTATGACATAAGACAACAATTTTTTTTTTTTTATAAAATCTATTAATTATCTCACTAGCCAAGACAGTCTTACCAGCCCCAGTTGGTGCTTTAAGAATGAATTTCCTATAGTTTTTAACTATATCTGGAAATTCATCTACTACTTTTTGTTGCCATCTTCTTAATTTCATTAATTAGTTATCATAATATATTTTTAGTTGATTATCTATTATCAATATGTATTTTGTATATAAAAATGCGAATAAATTTATTAAAATCAAAACTCCATAGAGCAATAATTACCGATGTTCACCTGGATTATGAAGGTTCCTGCGCGATAGATGAAAATCTAATGAAAGCAGCATCAATTAATGAATATGAAATGCTTCATATATATAATCTAAATAACGGTAATAGATTTGTAACCTATGCTATCAAAGCTGAAAAAGGATCGGGGATTATTTCTCTTAATGGTGCAGCTGCCTTTAAAGGAAATAAAAATGATTTAGTGATTATCTGTACATACTGTGAAATTGACGAATTAAAAGTAAAAAGTCATAAACCAAAGTTAATTTATTTAAAAGAAAATAAAAATGATATTAATGAAATCAAATCAAAAATTCCTGTTCAAAAAAAAACAAATATAATTAATATAAAATAAACTATGTCTAAAAGCATGTGGATCATTGTTGTTTTAATCACCATCCTAATGATTAGTTCCTATTTTTTTTCAAAGGGTAGAGAAATTCCTCCTTGGGCAAAATGCAAAGAATCTCTTTTTGTTCAAGTTGTATTTAAAAAATGCACTCCGAGTAGTCTTATGTCACCAAATTCTAACCAAAAATTAGAACAAATTGAGACTAACCAAGTCGAAGAACTGCCTTATGAGCCTCCACAAAATTAGTTTAATAAGATCACAATTGAGTATTGATAAAAATATATTTTTGTGTCATTAAATAAATATGCCGCTTTAGCTCAGTTGGTAGAGCAACTGATTTGTAATCAGTGGGTCGGGAGTTCAAGTCTCTCAAGCGGCACCGACTAATTTACTCCAGTTTTAGTTAGAATCTTTGTTCCCTCGTCAATGCCATGTGCACTTAAAGGGACCATACGATTATTAAATATTTCTTTAATTAATCCAATTGAATGAGTAAAATTCCAATTCTGTTCAGCAACTGGATTAATCCATATATTTGATGGCCAATGATTAATAGCTCTTTCTAACCAAACCTTTCCAGGATCTTCATTAAAATGTTCATTCCCTCCTCCAGGCATTATTATCTCATAAGGACTCATTGAAGCATCCCCAACAAAAATACATTTATACTCTTTACTATAAGTTCTAAATATTTCATTAGTAGAGAATCTTTCTTGCCATCTCCGGGAGTTCCTCTTCCAAACATATTCATATAAACAGTTATGAAAATAAAAATAGGTTAAATTCTTAAATACATTTTTTGCAGCTGAAAACAGTCTTTCTATTTTTTTAATATGATCATCCATGGATCCACCTACATCTAAAAATAATAAAATCTTAATTGAATTTTCTCTCTCCTTTTGAGTTTTAATATTTAAATAACCATTTTTTGCTGTATCTTTAACAGTTCCATCGATATCTAATTCCTCATTTATTCCAGTTCTAGCCCATTGTCTGAGTTTTTTGAGTGCAACCTGAAATCCCCTATTATCTAGATTAATTGTGTCATCAAAATCTTTAAAAGATCTTTTATCCCAAACTTTTATTGCTTTGCGATGAATACTTCTATCTTGACCTATTCTTATACCTTCAGGATTATATCCGTATGCCCCAAAGGATGATGTTCCAGATGTTCCTATCCATTTATTTCCTCCTTGATGACGTTTCTTTTGTTCTTTTAATCTTTTTTTTAGTGTTTCAATTAGTTTTTCAAAACCTCCCAAAGATTTTATTTTTTCTTTTTCTTCTTCTGTAAAATATTTATCAATTAGTTTGTTAACCCAATTTTTGGGAATTTCCAAAGATTTTAATATATCATCAAGTTCTATTTTTTCTATTGATTCAAAGTATTTAGAAAAAACAAGATCAAAATTATCAATTAATCTTTCATCTTTTACCAAACATGTGCGAGCTAAATAGTAAAATTTATCAACATCAAATTGAACATAATCTATTTTAAGAGCATCTAAAAAAATTAAAAATTCATTCAAAGATACAGGGATTTTAGAATCTTTTAATTTAGTAAAGAAATCTAAAAACATTGATCTAAATATCACTTCTCGACATGAATGCTATTTGATCAAATAATTGAATATCTTGTTCATTTTTAATCAGAGCTCCATAAAGTTTGGGCAATATGTTCTCGCTATTTAATTTAAGATCTGAAGCATCTAAATCCTCAACCAGAAGAAGCTTAATCCAATCTAAAGCCTCGGAAGTTGAAGGTTTTTTTTTTAATCCAGGCACATCCCTTATTTGAAAAAATTTCTTAAGTGCTGACTCTAATAAATTTTTTTTTATATCTGGGAAATGTACTTTGACAATTTTTTTTAATGTATCAATATCTGGGAATTGAATGTAATGAAAAAAACATCTTCTTAAAAAAGCTTCAGGAAGCTCTTTTTCGTTATTAGATGTTATAATTACAATCGGCCTGTTTTTGGCTTTTATAACCTGACCTGTTTCATAAACATAAAATTCCATTTTATCTAGCTCTTGTAACAAATCATTTGGAAACTCAATATCAGCTTTATCAATTTCATCAATCAGTAGAACAGATTTTTTTTTGGAATTAAAAGAATCCCAGATTTTACCTCTTTTAATATAATTACCAATATCTTTTATTCTCTCATCTCCTAGCTGACTATCTCTTAATCTACTAACAGCATCATATTCATACAAACCTTGTTGAGCTTTCGTTGTTGACTTTATACTCCACTCAATAATTTCAAGATTTAAACTTTTTGCAATTTGTCTTGCTAACTCCGTTTTCCCTGTTCCTGGCTCTCCTTTTACCAACAGTGGTTTTTCCAAAGCAATTGATGCATTAACCGCAACAGTCAAATCTAGAGTTGAAATATAATCTTTAGTTCCAGAGAATTCCATTTTTTATCATTTTAAATTATTTGATAAATATTTTATAACAGATAATAACACAGTTCTTCAATGTCTGACTGATACATTATATATTTTATCCAGTAAATTTTTACTTCGAACAAAATATTATTTATATGAAATTATGTTAATTAATTGATAAAATCAAATCAGAACTATTATTTGAAGTTTTATTTACATCTTTAGAAACTTTATGATGATTTATTTTTTTTTTTGTAAATGCTATACATTCTCTCCTTAACCAAAGGTTAATTTCGTCATAACTGAGTAAAACTGGCTGTCTTGAGTGGATGCAAGATATTTCATCAGATGCTTTTTCTGTGACGATACAACAACCTGAATCATTGTATAATCCAGCAAAAAAAATTAATTGATTTTTTAACCAAAGATAATTTGGGATTTTTTTTCCTTTCTCACCACACCATTCATAATAACCATCAGCAATAAAAAAACACCTTTTGGTGTCTCTGAAAATTTGTTTCTCAATAATTGTTTCATTTCTAGCATTAATAATAATTAAATCTTTTTTCCATTCAGGTTTTATACCCCATAGCATTTCGATTGGATTCTTATTTTCATTAATTATCAAGACTTTGCTACCAGGAGAAATATTATAATTTTTTTTAATTGAAACCTTAAACTTTGAAAAAACTTTATTTTGTGAGTAAAGTGCATATCTCCCACACATTTTAATTATTTCCTTTCAACTTTTTGTTCTTATATATATATTGCCATCTTGTAACAGTAAACCCTAGGTTGAAGCAAAAGCAAGATGGTTTTCTTAAATAATTAATTATATTATTTTCTAAGTTTATTTGACCTTCTCCATTCACTAGGTTGAATAAACTCACCACTCCAAATCCCCTTTTTTTCTTTTTTTGCAAAATCTTCGTCTATAACAAATATTTTTGAGTATCTTCTGTAAGCTATAGCCCAGCCTGATCTCACCATTTCTCTATTTATATTTACATCATTTGCATAACAAATAGCGATTATTCTTTTATATCTATCGAAATCTTTTTTTTTACATTTTATATTTTTATTTTTGATTAAATTTAACAGAAAATCTCTGGATTTCTGTCCACATTCATAAAATTGATTATCAATTTTACATTTTTGTTTAATTTCAGGAGCATCAATTCCAAACAAGCGATATTTAAGATTATCTACCTGAATAGAATCTCCATCAATAATTCTTAAATTTTGGGTGATATTTTCTTCACCAAATATTTTGTTAATTGAGTTATTATTAAAACTCCAAGTAAAACATATTAAAAAAAAAAAAAATTGCATTAGGATATCAAAATATAAATTAGGAAAAAAAAATCAATCTGGCAAACTTTAATTTGTTTTATTAAAATAAATTAAACCCAGTATAATTTTGTCAGAATCATCAAACTATATTCACAATCATAATGGTAAAGAAAGTTGGAAAATTAGAGAAAACTAAATTTATAATGGATATTCTTAATAAAATTTATCCAAAAACACCTATTCCATTAAATCATAAAAATAAATTTGAATTACTTGTCGCAGTACTTTTAAGTGCTCAAACCACCGATAAAAGAGTAAATATTGTTACTCCTAATCTTTTTAAAAAAGCTAACAACCCATTTGAAATGTCTAAGATTCCTGAGAAAACTATATATAAAATTATTAAAACCTGTGGTTTAGCTCCAAAAAAATCAAAAGCTATTTCAGAATTATCAAAAATTATTGTCAAAAAATATAATGGAATTATTCCTCAATCATTTAAAGACTTGGAAAAACTTCCCGGAGTCGGCCATAAAACTGCAAGTGTGGTAATGTCTCAAGGTTTTGGTTATCCTGCATTCCCTGTGGATACCCACATACACAGGCTAGCTCAAAGATGGGGATTAACTGATGGTAAAAGTGTTGTTAAGACGGAAAAGGATTTAAAACAATTATTCCCAGAAAAATCGTGGAACAAGCTTCATCTGCAGATAATTTTTTATGGGAGAGAGTTTTGTACTGCTAGGAGCTGCTATGGGTTGCAATGTGAGATATGCAAACTGTGCAACCCAAACAGGAAAAGGCCAATAAAAACAAAGCAGGCCTGATAAAATATTTATTTGTTAGAAAACAAAGCTAAAGCTCTGTCAAAAATTTCCTCTGATTTGGTTAAATCTCCAATTTTTAAAGCTTTTTCACCTTCCATTCTTAAATTAGTAATTTTTGCAAATGTTTCAGGTTGAATATTAGTGTCCTTTGAGTAAAGCTTCTGATCAACCTCTGCCATTTTTTGGTATGGACATGCATCCAAGGTTAGGCAAAATGCAAATGCAGCAAAGAAACTAAAAATAATTTTTTTCATAATTAAACTCCTTTATTTATATTAGATAGTTATAGATTTATTATTGTCAAATCTATTTATTACAAAAAAAAAGCCTGGCAATTGCCAGGCTTTCTAAATATGAATATCTGTAAAGAAATTACTTCTCAGCGCAAGCGTATGAGTTGATTTCAAGACCTACAGAAATTTCTGAAATTGTTGGTTTTGTCCAAGCCATTGTTTTACTCCTATAATAAATTAATATAATTGTCCTCTTTATATCATAGTGATCTTAACTTAATCTGATTGAAATATTCATCTTTTGTTAATATAAGAAGATTGTTGCTTTTCTTTTTTTTGGTTCGTGAATATCATAATCCAAGTCCTCGATCATAGATTTTATAATCAAAAGATCATCATTTAATTTATTCATATTTTATTTTTTTTATTTGAAAAAAAAATTGATTGTTATAATAAAACAGTTTAGATTACAATTTAAATTGTGAGCGTATATATTTTAGCTAATAATAAAATTTTTTTAACTTTTATCCTAACTTAAAATCCTATACAATCGATTTATACTAACTAACTTTATTAATTATCTACTTATGATGTCCAATGTTTAAAGGAAAAGTCAAATGGTTTAGTTCTCAAAAGGGTTATGGATTTATAACCCCTGAGGATGGTTCAAAAGATGTTTTCGTTCATAGATCAGCTGTTGAAAAAGCCGGATTAAGCCAGTTATCTGAAGGTCAAGATATAACTTTTGAAAAATCAGAAAATAATGGCAAAATTTCCGCAGTTGATTTAAAAGCCGAATAATCTAGTTTTTTAAAATACAAAATCTAATTATTTAAATATGATTTTGGAGTTTTTGTCTAAATATCTTGGGTTTGTGGCTGGTACGCTTACCACAATAGCCTTTTTGCCTCAAGTACTAAAGGTATGGATTACTAAAAGCACCAAAGACATTTCACTTATAATGTTTGTAATATTCACCATTGGAGTCATGCTTTGGCTTATATACGGCATAATTATTGGCAATTTCTCATTGATAATTGCAAACGCAATAACATTAGCTCTGTCCGCATCAATATTATTAGCAAAGTTAATTTTTAAATAAACAATTTTGGTCAGTCAAAAGTTATTTATCTCTTTTGGCTATATGAAAACCAAATTCTGATTCAAAAGGTTTACTGAATTCACCAACTTTCAATGAAAAGACTGCATCCTCAAATGGTTTTACCATTACACCTTTACCAAATTCACCTAAACTACCCCCATAACTGGCTGAAGAACAGTCAGAATGTTCAGTAGCCAAATCAACAAATCTTGATTTCTTTTCAACAAGTTTTTTGTGAATATCATTTATTATTTTTTGAGCCTCATCTTTAGAAATCTCTGATCTAGAATCTTTTGATTCATTATGCATGATTAAAATATGAGAAGCTGAGATATTAGATTTTTTTTCTGCCATAAATTTCCATTAGGTAACTAAACAAGTAAATAAAAAAAATAATTAAATATACAACATTATAGCTAATTGAAAAATTAATAAAATAATAAAATGATAATGGAATCAAAAAAGAAATAACAAGAAAAAAAGAATTAAAGACTTTTATTTTCTGATATGGATTAAATTCATTAATTAGTTTTGAGTCTAAATAGTATAAACAAATTGAAAAGCTTGAGACAATAGACAGAAAAAACTTTAGAAAATTGATACTATAACTTGAATCATATTCAAAGAAACAAGCTATCAGAGAAAAAAATAAAATGGAAATTGAAAGAAATGAGGCTGCTTTTCTTTTTCCAATCAAAAGTATTAGAGGATATATAAATAAAGTAGTTAGAATAACCAGTACAATATTAATTAGATTAAAATTGAGAAACTGCATATTTTCTGGATTTGAAAATTTGGGAAACCATTCAGATGAAGAAAAAATTATGAATAAAAATATAGGGATTAAAATAAATAAGTTTTTAGCAATAAGATAAAAAATACCATAACTACTATTAATCACTCGATTGTCAGAAATATTGTATTTAATTAAAATAATCTGTTTTTTATAATTAAGGAAAAATCCTATGGTAAATGTAAGAATAAACAGTATTAAATAAATAATTTTCCATGCCCATTGATTTAGATCATCGTTAGAAAATATATCATCAATAAAAAGATAAAAAACACTACCTAAAAACATTCCTAAGATAAAAAAAATAAAATATTTTACAAAGAATATCTCATTTTCTTTAAACTTATCTGAAAAAAGATAACACAAATTGGCTTGTGAAATAAAAATGCCGATAAAAAACCTACTAACTGAAAAAAGAATTAAAAATAGTACAAGATAATTATCAAGTGGAATTAGTGGAAATAAATAAATTACTGATATCGATAAAAAAAAATTAATTTCATTTTTTTTAAAAACACTAAAAAATATTTTATGAAAATATAATGAAAATAATCTGGAGAAAAAACTAATAAGTATTAATGAGGAAGAAATAATAATAGATAATCTTCCATCAATTTCAGAGAAAAAAAAAATACATAGGTGGGTTATAATTGAAAAATTCAAAAAAAGATCCAATCCATCGAGAATTGCAATAAGATTATGTTTCTTAAAGCTAAGTAAGTTTTTGTTATCAGTTTGTTTAGTCATTAATTTTTTATCAATTGATTTAAAAAAACTTTCATTTCAACTATTTTCTCTAACTTTTCTTGTTTAGAAGTAATATACATTAATTTTGAATCTGGTATTAATTTTATTTTCTTTGGGAATAGATTAACTAATTCTAATAGTTTATCAATTTTTTGTTTATTCTGATTCCTAAATTCAATTACAAATCCAGAAGGACAAATATCAATTTTTTTTATTTTAAGTTTTTTTGACAAAATTTTTATCTCCATTATATCAGATATATTTTCAAAAGAATTAGGAAGCTTCCCAAATCTATCTGTAAGATCTGCAAACATCTCTTTTAAGTCTTCTATTTCATTTATATTAGACATCTTTTTATAAATATTCATTCTCAAGTCTAAATCGTTGATATATTTTTCAGAAATTTTCAATGAAAAACCTAAATTAATTTGAGGTGACCAAGCCAAATCATCGTGTGGTTCATTTTTAATCTCACTTATTATTTCATTAACCATTTTGTAATATAACTCTATTCCAACTTCTTTTATGTGACCAGATTGTTGAGAACCGATAATATTCCCTCCACCTCTTAGATCTAAATCATTTGAAGCTATAGAAAAGCCTGCTCCCAACTGTGTGATTTTCGATATAATTTTCAATCTATTTATAGAGTTCTCATCAATCTTTAAGTTTTTTTCCAAAACCAAATAAGCATATCCCTGTATTGAGGATCTTCCAACCCTACCCCTCAATTGATAGAGTTGAGAAAGTCCGAACATATAAGGTTTTTCAATAAGAATTGTGTTAACATTAGATAAATCTAAACCTGACTCAATTATTGCAGTTGATATGAGAATTTGAATCTTTTTTCTATAGAAATCATCATAGATTCTTTCAACCTCAGAATTTTTAAGTTTTCCGTGAATTACAGAAATAATTACTCCAGGAAATAATTTAAGTATTTTTTTTTTTAAATTTTCAATATCTGATATTCTTGGTGTTACATAAAATATTTGCCCATTCCTATTAAGCTCATTATTTACTATTTTTTTTATTGAGCAATCTTCATAAATTGTTAAAAAAGTTTTTACATTTAATCTATCAATTGGAGGGGTCTTAATAAGAGAAATGTCTCGTATCTTAAATATGGAGGACTGCAGAGTTCTGGGAATTGGAGTTGCGCTCAGAGTCAAAATATGAACTTTTGGCTTTAACTTTTTCAGTTTTTCTTTTTGTTGAACTCCAAAACTTTGCTCTTCATCGACTATTATCAACCCTAAGTTTTTAAATTCTACATCTTTTGACAAAATTGAGTGAGTTCCAATAATACAGTCAACTGTTCCATTTTTAATATTTGTTTTAATTTCAGATTTTTCTTTTGAGCTTTTGAATCTCGAAATTACTTCAATTTTATAATTAAACTTAAGAAATCTTTTTAAAAAAGTTTTTATATGTTGATTTGCTAACAAAACTTTTGGACAAATCATAGCAACTTGATAGCCAGATGACATTGTCATAAAAGCTGCTCTCATTGCAATCTCTGTCTTTCCAAAACCAACATCACCACAAATAAGTCGATCCATAGGTTTTCCTGATAGTAAATCTTCTTCAATTTGATTGATTGATTTTATTTGATCAGATGTTTCAGTAAACTCAAACTCAGAGGCAAAGGATTCATATTCTAATTTGTTAAAAATCATTTTGTCGCCTTTTTGAAGTTCTCTTTTGGCTGCCGTTTTTATTAGCTCTTCAGCTATATTATTAATTTTCTTTTTTACTGAAGCTTTCCGGAATTGCCAATTCTGAAGACCAAGCTTATCGAGCGTAACATTTTGATTTGTTGGACCAAATTTTGAAATTAACTCTAAATTTTCTACTGGAATAAGTAATTTATCATTATTTTGATAAAGAATTTCGATAAAATCTTGTTCAAGTTCATTGATAGATTTACTTATTAATCCATTAAATTTCCCTATACCATGGTCTATATGAACAACATAATCTCCTAAATTTAATTTTGTGAATTCACTAATTATATTATCATCATTTTCCTTATTGGTGGTTTTCCTTTTAACTATTTTTTCAAAAAAGTCATTTTCCGATAAAAAATTTATTTTCTGACTATCTGATTTTTCAAATTCAAAACTATGTTTTAAGGAGCAATTTAAAATCAATACTTTTTTATTATCATTAAAGAAAATTTGTTCGTTTATTGAAGGATACTTTGAGAAGTTAATTGAATTTTCATCTAAAATCTTTGAAATTTTTTTTGTATTTGCCATAGTATTTGAACAAAAGATATATTTGTTTTTATGATATAATTTAATTTCAGAAATAATCTTACTTAAATTCTTATTTTTATTATTTGTGAAAAAAATATCTTCAGAAAAAGTATTAAATTCAGGGTTAGTGATAGATTGATAAATTAGATATAGTTTGTTAATAGATTTAATTTTATCTAGAAAATCATTTTTTTTTAAATAAAATTCAAATTCAGATAGTTTGAAATTTGTTGATTCAATAATTTGACTTTCAATTTTACTATAATTCATAGAAAACATTTCTTTAAAATCACTTTCAAAAAAAAAACTATAATTATTTAGAAATGAAATAATTGAATCATATTTATTATATAAAATTGGATAAAATTGATCTCTTCCAGGTAAAAAAATATTATTAGAAATAGATTTGTAATACTCGTTTCTATCGGTGAAGCCCATCTTTCTGTATAATTCTCTGAAATTTTTTATTGATTTATCATTAAAAATAATCTCAGATGCAGGAAAAAGATCGTAAGAATTAACTTTATTATTAGACTTTTGACTCTCAATATCAAAAAAACTTATACTTTCGATATGATCGAAATCAAATAATATTCGAGCTGGGTTATTATTATTTGGAGAAAATATATCAATTATATCTCCTCTAATTGAAAATTCACCCTTGCTTCTTACAAAATCAACTCTTTCATACATATTATTTATTAAAAAGTCTTTGATTTCTTCAAAACTTTTTGAACATTTTTTTTTTAAAGTAATTTTTTTTTTTTCTAGATCTTCTCTAAGAATTGTTTTAGAAATTAAAGAGCTGTAAGAACCTATAAAAATAATTTTCTTATTTTTTGGGAATAATATCTTGTATAGTGTTTTTATTCTTTCAGATAAAATTTCTTTAGTTGGTGATATATTTGAAAAAAAGTCACAATCAAAATCTGGAAATGTTAAAACTTCAATATTTGAACCAAAAGATTTAATTTCTATCTTCAAATCAATCATTGATTTAGTATTATTGGTAAAAAAAGCAATTCTTTTTAATTTCTCACATGCTAAGATAAGAAATAAAGGTAATGAAGACTCACTAACACTATTATTTTTTTTTAGCTTAAAATATTTGGTATTTTCTAGTTTAGATTCGTGCATTACAAAATTGCAAAAGTTTTTTTAATATTCCATTTTTCAAATTAGCAGGTGGATCTTTTTTCTTTAAAATTATGTTAAGTAATTCATTATCAGGAAGATTCAGTATTTGCTCAAGCTCAACCAATTCGTCATTAGAGATTTCTCCCTCAATTTTACTTACAAACCTTTCAAAGATAATATCTAATTCTTTGATACCTCTGTATTTTGATCGATGTAAAATTTTTTTTTTAAAATTTTTATTCATAGTTAATGTTTATTATTATTTATAAATTAATAGATAATAATAATTTTTCATGAATATTATAAAAATAAATATTTTTAGTAATTTAGATAATAAAAAAACTATTTTTCTAAATAATGTAAAGGAATATTTTGGTTCAAGAATAATTGATACGCTTGTACATTTTCCTTTGGGAATAAATAGAAATAATTTAAGAACTGATTTCAATGTAAATGATATAAATAAAATTATAACTCTTGATGTTAAAATTATAAAACATTTGCAAAATTACAATAAAAAATCTCCATACAAAGTAGTTGGTCAGATTGAATCAAAACAAGAAATAAATTTACTTTATTTTAATATTTACAAAGATTTTTTAAAACAAAAACTTTTAATCAATAATACCTATAGAATAACTGGAAAATTGCAGTTTTTTTCTAATTCTTTTCAATTCATTCATCCATTAAATATTCTAGATAAATATAAATTAAATGAGTTTGAAGAAATAGAGCCAATATATAATTTAGCAAGAAAAAAAATAAATAAGAAGTTATTTAGAAATTTAGTAAAAAAAAATTTAAAAATTTTCAATAATTATAATTTTCCCAAAGAATGGATATTAAAAAAGTTTTTGCAAAAAGACTGGGTTTCTTTCAAAGATTCAATAAATAACTTACATACACCACCAATTAATACAAAACTAAATTTATCTGAAAAGTGGAGAAAAAGATTAGCTTTCGATGAACTTCTATCAAATTTTTTAATTTTTAATAAATTAAAAAAAAAAACAAAGCAAAAGAATTTCTTAAAAATTTCAGATTTTTCTTTTTCAAATAATATTTTGAACAAATTAGATTTTGAGTTGACTGAGGATCAAAAAAATACATTTAAAGAGATCAAGAGGGATTTGATGGGAAATGAGAAGATGTATAGATTAATTCAAGGGGATGTTGGATCAGGAAAAACAATTATTTCGTTACTAGCAATTGCCGATTGTGTTAATTCAGGTTGTCAAGCTGTTCTGATGGTTCCAACTGAATTATTAGCTAAACAACATTTAGAATACTTTGAGAAATATTTTAAAGATATAAAAATTGAATTATTGACTGGGAATACAAAACAAAAAGAAAGAATTTATGAAGATATAAAGAATGATAAAATTAAGATTTTGATTGGCACTCATTCAGTATATAACAAAGCTATAAAATTTAAAAATTTAGGAATAATTGTAATTGATGAACAACACAAGTTTGGCGTTAAACAAAGAATAAACTTAATTGAAAAATCAATTGATTGTCATACTTTGATAATGTCAGCAACGCCGATTCCAAGAAGTTTATCATTTGTGATGTACGGAGAAATTAAAGTTTCAAATATTAAAACAAAGCCTAAAGGAAGAAAAGAAGTTACGACTTCGATAATTAGCGACAAACAAATTGAAAATCTTATTTCTGGGATAAAAAGAAAATTAGAGAAACAAGAGCAAATCTTCTGGATTTTACCTAATATCGGAGAAGATATTATTGATATTGATAGTGACAAAGAAACTGTAAAAACTCGTTACGAGTTTTTAAAAAAAATATTTGGGTCGAAAGTAGGCATTATTCACGGGAAAATGAATAAAGAAGAAATACTCAATAATATGAAGGATTTTAAGGAAAAAAAAACAAAAATACTTATTTCCACCACTGTCATTGAGGTTGGCATCAATATCCCATCAGCAACCTTAATGATAGTTGAAGAAGCAAATAAATTTGGACTCGCTCAACTTCATCAGTTGAGAGGAAGAATATCAAGAAGTGATAAACTGTCGAATTTTGTATTAATTCATAACTATAAATTAACTGACTTAGCTAAGAATAGATTATTAATACTTAAGCAATATGATGATGGTTTTAAAATAGCTGAGAAAGATCTTTTCTTGAGAGGTTCTGGCGATTTATTGGGAACAAATCAATCTGGTTTGCCAAAATGGAAATTTTTTGATCCGTTTAATGATTTAGAATTAATTGAAAAAGTAAAAGAAAATTGCGAAATTCTTCTTACGGATACTAACAATTACAAAAAAACAATTTCCTTTTTGATTAACAGTTTTTATAAAGATAATAGTTTCAAGAATTATCTTTCGGCTTAGCGTCAAGTTGAATAATTCCTGCAGAAACTATTGTTTTTATTGCGTCATCAACTTTAACATTTAGATACTTTATTTGACTTTTTGGTACCATCAATAAAAAACCTGATGTTGGATTAGGTGTTGTTGGGACAAATACATTTATCATACTAATTTTAATTTTATTTTTTACAGCCCCTTTCACTTCTCCAGTTGTAAAACCTATTACCCAAACTCCTTTTCTAGGGTATTCAAGCAATACAGCTTCTCTGAAAGCATTAGAATTATTTTTAAGTAATGTTTCTAAAATTTGTTTAATAGTTTTATAAAAAACTTTAATTAAAGGTATTTTTTGAATTACTAACTCTGTTTTTTTCAAAACATATGAACCAAAAAAATTAGCAGTTATAAATCCAATGAAAACTAAAAAAGCAAATAAGACGATCAGTCCAAGACCTGGAACATCTCTTGGTAAATAAAAATTTGGGTTAATATAAGGTGGTATTATTGGTGTGATCAACTGATCAAATAATTTAACTAATGAAAATACAATCCAAAATGTGATAACTACTGGTGCTGTTACTAATATACCGGTAAGAAAATAATTTTTTATCTTGGCAAACATATAGCTTTAAATTGTGGCACGCCCGATGAGGTTCGAACTCATGACAACTCCCTTAAAAGGGGAGTGCTCTACCAGCTGAGCTACGGGCGCTTATTAGTAATAATTATAGGATATAATGAAATATCTTTTAATAAACAACTAAAAATTGAAAAAATCATCTAACTCTCATAGTAATAATTTTAGTTGCATTTCCTAATACTTGGCCGTTTTCTCCCTTTCCAGCAGGAATCCTATCTATTATATTCATACCCTCAATGACTTTTCCCCATGCGGTGTATTGTCCGTCAAGAAAAGGATGCTTATCATAACAGATAAAAAATTGACTGTCAGCAGAATCAGGGTCATTACTTCTTGCCATTGAAACAACCCCTCTTTCATGCTTTAAATCATTAAATTCTGCTTTAATATTTTTCCCACTTCCACCTGTTCCATTTCCGTTAGGGTCACCTCCTTGAGCCATAAAACCAGAAATAACTCTATGAAAAGTCAATCCATCATAAAAACCTGATTTGCTAAGTTCAACAACTCTGGCAACAGTATTTGGTGCTTTATCAGGAAATGTTTCAATCACAACCAAGCCTTTATCCAAAAGCATGTGAATTGTGGGTTTTTCAGCTGAGTTAGAACTACTAAAAAATACAAAACTAAATAACGAAAAAAATATTTTTTTTATTAAAGATTTCATTTTTTTTTTCCTTTCATTTTTTCTTTAAACATTTTGATAACATTCTTGGGAACAAAATTCTTTATTTCACCTTTATAAAAGGCAACTTCTTTTACAAATCTTGCAGAAGTAAGTTGAAGACTTTCTGATGCCATTAAAAAGATAGTTTCTATTTCTGGGCCTAACTTTGAATTCATTCCTGCCATTTGGAACTCGTATTCAAAGTCTGCCACAGCTCTCAAGCCTCTAATTATAACCTTTGCTTCAGATTTTCTTGCGTGATCTACAAGTAATTTATCAAAACCAACTACTTCGATCACACAATTATTGGTATCTATCTCTTTCAAAGACCTTTTAATCATTAGAATTCTTTCTTCAATTGTAAAAAAAGGTCTTTTATGAACATTTTTTGCTACACTAATTATTAATTTGTTTACTATGTGTGTAGCACGAAAAATTATGTCCAAGTGACCTAATGTAACCGGATCAAATGTTCCAGGATAAATTCCAGTAATTATATTGCTATTCATTTTCCTCTAACTTAGCAACTGAAACTACTTTTTCTTCCTCAGAAACATTAAATAAAGTTACACCTTGGGTTTGTCTTCCAGCAATTCTTATATCATTCACAGGGCATCTGATTAATTTTCCTTTGTCTGTAACCAACATTAATTGGTCACTTCTAACAATAGGAAATGAAGCAACAACTTCAGAACCATTTCTATCACTTAGTTGCATATTTGCAATACCAACACCACCCCTATTAGTTTTTCTATACTCGTAGGCTGAGCTTTGTTTGCCATATCCTTTATCTGTAACGCTTAGAATAAACTCTTCATTTTCTTGGAGAATCTCGTATTTATCCTGAGATAATAGATCCATTTCAATTTTTTCCTCTTTCCTAAGTGAATTAGAAATTTTTAGGTATTCATTTCTTTCTTCAACATCAAAATCAATTCCGTTAAGAATTGCAAGAGAAATAACAGAATCATTTTTTGCTAATTTTACACCTCTAACACCGACAGATGACCTTCCTGAGAAAACTCTAATATCACTGCAAGAAAACCTTATACACTTACCTAGCTTAGTAGAAAGAAAAATATTTGATTTATCGGAGCAAGTAACAACATTTACGAGTTTATCACTATCTTTAAGTTTCATTGCAATTTTACCATTGGCGTTAATATTATGAAAATCAGTTAACTTATTCCTTCTAATATTTCCAGATGAGGTTGCAAAAATGATATTATTATTATCATCAGACGGATTGTAGGGCATGGTAGTTGAGATTTTCTCTCCCGATCTTAATGGCAAAAGGTTAACCAAAGCCTTACCTTTAGATGTTGGGCTGCCAATAGGAATTTTATGGGTTTTTAACTTATAAACGATTCCCATTGATGAAAAAAAGAGTAAAGGTGTTAAAGTATTAACAACAAAAACTTCATTAACAAAATCTTCTTCTTTTGTTGTCATTCCAGCCCGACCTTTACCACCTCTTCTCTGTGCTCTGTATGAATTAAGTGGAACTCTTTTTATATAACCCGTATGCGTAAGTGTAACTACTACATCTTCAGATGTAATTAACGATTCATCATCTATGATTTCTTCAGCATCTGATATATCTGTTCTTCTTGGAGAAGAAATTTTTTCATTAATTTCTTTTAATTCCTTTAATAATTCAGAATTAAGTCTTTCAGTTGATGATAATATATCTAGATAATTCTTAATTAATTTCACACATTCTTTAAGGTCGTCAACAAGTTTGTCTCTTTCAAGACTTGTTAACCTGCTTAACCTGATTTCCAAAATTGATTTAGCTTGATCCTCAGTTAAATTAAATGAATTATTTTTAATTAGGTGAGGATTATCTGAAGTTATAAAATTATTAATAAACTCATCTTTAGGAACATTCCAACCAATATTAACTAACTTTTGTTTAGCATCATTTGTGTCTTTTGATGATTTGATAGTCTCAATAACTTTATCTATATTCTGAAGGGCAATTACTAAACCTAGTAAAATATGGGCTTTTTCTCTAGTTTTCTTTAAATGAAATTTTGTCCTCTTAAAAATTACCTCTTTTCTAAAATTCAAAAAAAGATCGAGAGATTTTTTTAAATTTAAAAGTTCTGGCACTCCCTTGTTTAATGCTAACATGTTAATTCCAAAGGATGTTTGTAAAGATGTAAATTTATACAATTGATTTAAGATAACCTCAGTTTGAACATCTTTTTTAAGAGTAATTACAACCCTTACACCTTCCCTGTTAGATTCGTCTCTAAGTTCAGATATTCCATCTATTACTTTATCTCTAGCAACCTTGGCAATATTTTCAATAAGTTGAGCTTTTTTTATTGCAAAGGGTATTTCTGTAATTACTATGGAATTTTTTCCTTTTTTTGATGTTTCAATAATTGTCTTTGCTCTTATTAAAATTGAACCTTTGCCGGTGAGATAAGCGCTTCTAATCCCATTTTTTCCGACTATTATTCCACCAGTAGGAAAATCTGGTCCTTTAACACAATCTAGAAGTTCATCTTGAGACAATTCAGGATTTTCAATGATTTTACAACAAGCCTGGATAATTTCATCTGGACAATGAGGTGGGATTTTTGTTGCCATCCCGACAGCAATACCTTCAGAACCATTAATTAGCAAATTTGGGAATTCAGCAGGGAGTAATTCAGGTTCAAGTGTTGTACCATCATAATTTTCTTTATAGCTTACTGTTTCATTATTTATATCATTAACTAAATAGTTTGAAATATTGGATAACCTGGCTTCAGTATATCTCATTGCTGCAGCAGAATCTCCATCCATTGAACCAAAGTTGCCTTGACCTTCAATTAAAGGGACTCTCATACTAAATTCTTGAGCCAGACGCACCATTGCATCATATATCGCAGAGTCTCCGTGAGGATGATATTTACCCATTACATCACCAACAATTCTAGCTGATTTTCTTGAGGGTTTGCTGGAAACATAGCCTGCTTCATTCATAGCAAAAATTATTCTTCTGTGAACTGGTTTGAGGCCATCACAAACATCAGGAAGTGCCCTAGAAACAATTACACTCATAGCATAATCTAAAAAAGAATTTTGCATTTCTTTTTCGATATCTATTTTTTTAATTTCTTTTAAATTATCTAAATTTTCTGGATTAGAATCATCAATCATTTAATACAACTTTAAAATGGTACTTCATCCTCAATATCAATACCTTCGAATTCCTCAATTTTGGCATCTGATTTTTTTGGATTGTCAATGCTTGGGGAAGAAATATCCTCTATATTATCAGAAGATCTATTATCAATCATTGTTAAATTAGAATTATAGCCTTGAATCACAACCTCCGTAATATATTTCTCCACACCTGATTGATCCGTGTATTTTCTTGACCTTATTTGTCCTTCTAAATAAATTAGAGAACCTTTTTTAAGGTATTTTTCTGTTATATCAGCAAGTCCGGGAGAGAAAATCACTACCTTATGCCATTCAGTTCTTTCTTTTTTTTCATTAGTGGATTTATCTTTCCAATTTTCACTGGTTGCTAGAGAAAATTTTGCGATTTTATTACCATCCTGGGAGACACGGATCTCAGGATCTCCGCCTAATCTCCCTAATAATATAACTTTGTTTATTGAACCTGCCATCTTAATTAGCTAAATAAGTAATACTATCATAAAAAAATAAAATAAAATATGTCAAAAAAAGAAATTAATGAAAAAAATTAAACATCAATCATCTCAGAATACTATTAAAATTATTGGTGCCAGACAACATAATCTTAAAAATATAAACATAGATATTCCAAAAAATAAGTTTGTTGTAATTAGTGGTCTTTCTGGTTCGGGAAAATCATCTTTGGCTTTTGATACTATTTATGCTGAAGGCCAAAGAAGATATGTGGAAAGTTTGTCTTCTTATGCAAGACAGTTTCTTAATATGATGGAAAAACCTGATGTAGATCTAATTGAAGGTCTATCACCATCAATTTCTATTGATCAAAAAACAACATCAAAGAATCCAAGATCAACAGTTGGAACTGTTACAGAAATTTATGATTATTTTAGAGTATTATTTGCAAGGATTGGAATTCCCTATTCTCCTTTAACAGGCAAGGAAATTAGATCAATGAGTGTAGAGGAAATAGTTGACGATTTCTTTAAACTCGATGACATTGGTAATTTTCTCTTACTAGCTCCAATTATCAAATCAAGAAAGGGGGAATTCAAAAAAGAAATCACAGATTTAATTAAAAAAGGATTCGTTAGATTTAGAATCAACAATGAGATTGTAACTTCAGAAAATATTCCCAAGCTTGATAAAAATAAAAAGCATAACATTGAAGTTGTTGTTGATAGATTTAAAATTGATAAGAAGTACAAGAAAAGAATTTCTGAATCGATTGAAACAGCTTTAAATATATCTGACGGAGTTATATATTTTTATGAAGCAAATAAACAAAAAGAATTCATATTTTCATCAAAATTTGCTTGTCCCATTTCAGGCTTTACAATAGAAGAAATCGAACCAAGGTTATTTTCTTTCAATAGTCCAAACGGTGCTTGCGTTGATTGTGACGGCCTCGGATATAACGAAAAATTTGATCCTGATTTAATTATTGGAAATCCAGATCTTTCATTATTAGAGGGAGTAATTCTCCCCTGGAATAAAAACAATCAATTTTACAGAGATCTCTTAATTGAAGTTTCAAAACACTGTAAAATTAAGCCAAATACAAAATGGTCAGAAATCAATGAAATTAAAAGAAAACAAATAATTTTTGGTGATGGTAAAAATATAAATTTTTATAATACTAATACTGGTTGGAGTTACGATAGAGAATTTAATGGGGTGATTGGTTTCCTGGAAAAAAAATTAAAAAGATCTGATATGTGGCAAAGAGAGGAGTTAAATAAATATTTAAACAAATTTGTTTGCGAGAGTTGTAACGGAGCTAGATTAAAAAAAGAAGCATTGGCAGTTAAAATTAATTCATATTCAATAAATGAAATCACTGAGTTATCAATTGAGAAAGCACTAGTTTGGTTTAAAGGACTTGAAAAAAAATTAAGTGACTATCAGAAGCAAATTTCTGAGAAGATTTTAAAAGAAATTATTGATAGACTGTCATTTTTGAATAATGTAGGTCTAAGTTACCTTCAATTATCAAGAAGTTCCACAACACTCTCAGGTGGTGAAAGTCAGAGAATCAGATTAGCATCACAGATTGGTTCCGGTCTTACAGGTGTATTGTACGTTCTTGATGAACCATCGATTGGACTTCATCAAAAAGATAATAAAAAATTAATTAGTACACTAAAAAAACTAAGAGATCTTGGTAATTCAGTAATTGTGGTTGAACATGATGAAGAAACAATTCTTGAATCCGATTATATAATCGATATTGGTCTAGGTGCGGGTGTTAATGGTGGCAATATTGTAGCAAAAGGGAAACCAGAGGATATAAAATTAAATAAAGAAAGTCTGACAGGTAAATATATTTCAAAAGAATTAGAAATAGAAATAATAAAAAAAAGAACTTCTAAATCTAATAGATTTATAGAATTAATTGGTGCAAGTGGAAATAATCTTAAAAATATTGACATAAAGTTTCCGTTAAAAAATTTTATAACAATTACTGGTGTATCTGGTGGAGGAAAGTCTTCACTGATTATTGAAACACTCTATAAAAGTCTTTCAAAAAGAATCAATAATTCTAATGAAAAATCACTTCCAATTAAATCATTAAATGGTGATCATAATATCGATAAAATTATCGAGATTAATCAAAGCCCAATAGGAAGAACTCCAAGATCAAACCCTGCAACTTATACAGGTTGCTTCACTTTTATACGAGAATGGTATTCTAATCTTCCTGAATCGCGTGTTAGAGGATATAAACCAGGAAGATTTTCATTTAATGTTAAAGGGGGAAGATGTGAGAATTGTCAAGGTGATGGGGTAATAAGAATTGAAATGCATTTTTTAGCAGATGTATTTGTTACTTGTGATCTGTGTAAAGGCAATAGATTTAATCGTGAAACACTGGAAGTTAAATTTAAAGGGAAAAATATAAGTGATGTTTTAAATATGACAGTAGAAGAAGGTTTAGACTTCTTCAAAGCAATCCCATCAATTTCATCAAAGTTAATCACACTTAAGAATGTTGGATTAGAGTATATAAAGATTGGTCAATCAGCTACAACACTCTCTGGTGGCGAAGCTCAAAGAATAAAACTCGCAAAAGAACTTGCTAAAAGATCAACTGGAAAAACTCTTTATATCTTAGATGAGCCAACTACTGGTCTCCATACTCATGATGTAAAAAAGCTTTTGGAGATACTTCATGGTTTTGTTGAGAAAGAAAATACTGTTATTGTAATAGAACACAATCTAGATGTGATTAAAACCTCTGACTGGGTTGTTGATCTTGGCCCTGAAGGTGGTGATAAAGGTGGATTTGTTCTTTTTGAGGGTTCAGTTGACAAACTCATCACTCTAAAAAATAATGATACTGCAAATTGTCTCAAAGAATTTTTAGAAAAATAATTATTTACCCAATCTCTCTCTAGCGGCCTTTATAATAGGATGCTCATCCGCAGAGGAATCAAATTCCTTTTTAATATTTTCATTTTTCTTATTCACAGATTCTCTACTTAAGATCTGCAAAATACAAAAATTATAAAAAACTAAAAATGAAGCTAAAAGATAAAAAAAGAGTTTATTTATTTCCAAAGCCAAATAAAGTGTCAAATTAAAAAAAATTAATGATAGAAAAAGAATTATATAGTTTTTCATTTTTTTATGGATCCAATTAATAATTTAAATAAATAATAACTTTTGGTAATTTTCAATTTTTTTTTTTTTAAAAAAATCTCAATAAAAACTGATTCAAAAATATCGATCGAGCTTTTATTAGTATCTAAAAAATACTCTTCTAATAAATCATAATTAATATTTAGTGAATTTTTATAAACTAATTGGATCAATTGAAAAAGATATGAGGTTTGGAAATCTTTAGATTTTGATAAGGAAAGTAAATTATTAAATTTATTTGAGAAAGTTTTGAATTTTTCGATTAAATTAATTTCATCATTAATACATATTATATCGCTGTAAAGTTCCACTAAATTTAAAATTTTGTGTAAAATTTTTTTATCATTTAACTCAATAAGATTTTTTGTTATTTCATTCGAAAATTTACCTTGTGAAATCTGATCATAAATCCATTTAATTTTTATTTTTACAATAAATTCTTCTTCTGTTTGTTTAGTTAGACTAAATAAGTAATTTTCTAAAAAAAATAAACTTTTAACAATTTGATTTTTTCGAAAGTAAAATTTTGACTGTAAGTTTCTTACATAAAAAAGATTTCTTGAATTCACATCAACATAAAATTATAAATATTAATAAAACAATCATATGGAGTAGACATGTTTAGTATATTATCTTCACTTTCAAAAACTGTCATCAGCGGTTTTATTTTATTAACACTAATAATTTTTATAATCTCAGGTATAACAGAGTTTTATTTCGACTACACATTCTTAAATTTTTTATTTAGATGGTTGCATGTATTATCAGGTGTAATGTGGATAGGTTTGCTATGGTATTTTAATTTTGTTCAAATTCCTAGTATGCCTAGCATTCCAGATGATCAAAAACCCGCTATTTCCAAATTCATTGCTCCAAAAGCTCTTTTTTGGTTTAGATGGGCAGCATTGGCTACACTTCTTACTGGCTTGATTTTAGCTCACCTAAATGGTTACCTTCGCGACGCTATATCACTTAAAACTTATGATGCTAAATATTTTATGATTGGTATTGGCATGTGGCTAGGAATAATAATGGCTTTTAATGTCTGGGCCATAATATGGCCAAATCAAAAAAAAGCGCTAGGTATTGTAAGCGTTAATGCAGAAGAAAAAGCATCTGCTGCAAAAAAAGCGATGCTGTTCTCTAGAACAAATACCTTGCTCTCAATTCCTATGTTATATTGTATGGTTGGGGCACAAAATCTCTATTAATTTTTTTTTTCTCTTACAAAACCTAAAAGTATAATTAGTGGGGACGCTATAAAGATTGAAGAATAAGTCCCCACTAAAACACCCCAAATCATTGCACTTACAAATCCTCTAACAACCTCTCCACCGAATATAAATAAGGCTAACAAAGCCAATAAGGTTGTAAGAGAAGTCATAATAGTTCTAGACAAAGTTTGATTTATTGATTTATTAAGTAAAGAGGATAAATTAGAATCAGTTTTAACAAGATTTTCTCTAACTCTATCAAAAACAACAACCGTATCATTAATTGAATATCCAGCAATTGTTAATATTGCGGCAATAGATGCAAGATTAAACTCAATTTGAGTCAAGGAGAAAAAACCTATAGTGGAAATAACATCATGAAATAAAGCGATTAATGCACCTAAACCAAATTGCCATCCAGAAAATCTAAACCAAATATAGACAAACATAGCCATAAGAGAAAACATTACAGCCTTAAAGCCCATGATTTGCAATTCTTTCCCAACTTTTGGACCAACGAATTCAATTCTTCTATAGTCTATATCTTCTGGAAGCTCAGCTTTTAATTTATTTATAACATTTTTCTGATCTTTTTCTTTGTCTTGCTTTTCAATTCTAAAAAGTATATTTCTGGGATCACCAAATTCCTGAATTTCAACATTACCAATTGATAATTTAGAAATATTATCTCTTAAGACTGAAAGGTTTGGTTCTGATGAGAATCCTGCTTCAACCATTATTCCGCCTTTAAAGTCTATACCCAAATTCAGATTATTCTTTATGAACAAAAATAAAGAATAAAAGGTCAAAATTATTGAAAGTAGAAATGCAATTTTTCTGTATTTATGAAAATCAATATTAAACTTCATGAGAATCCTACAAAAATATTTTATTAGGTTTTAATTTTAATATCCAAACACTAACTATTAATTTTGTTAAAACTAAAGCTGTAAACATTGAGGTTAAAATCCCGATACTTAAGGTAACTGCGAAACCTTTGATTGGTCCTGAACCATAATTATATAAAAGAAGTGCAGCAATTAAAGTTGTAATATTGGCATCTAGAATTGTTTTAATTGCAAATTTATAACCAAGATCAACAGAGTTAATAATAGATCTACCCGATCTTAACTCTTCTTTAATTCTCTCAAAAACTAAAACATTAGCGTCGACAGCCATACCAATGGTCAAAACAATCCCAGCAATACCAGGCATTGTAAGTGTAGCTTCTATAATACTTAGAAGAGCAATCAGTAATACTATATTAGTAAGTATTGCAATATCTGCTATTAAGCCAAAAAAACGATATCTAAATACCATAAAAATTATAACTAAAATAAATCCAATCATGAGAGCTTTTTTACCTGCGTTTATAGAGTCAATACCTAAGCTTGGACCTACTGTTCTTTCCTCAAGAACATCTATTGGTGCAGGCAATGAACCTGCTCTTAACAAAACAGCTAAATCATTGGCAGCCTCAGGTGAAAAGTTTCCACTAATATTACCTTGTCCACCAGTTATTGGTTCTCTTATTTGGGGAGCACTTATGACTTTATTATCAAGTAATATAGCTAATCTTTGAAATGTATTTTCTGTGGTTATCTTACCAAATTTTTTGGCCCCTTTTCTGTCAAATTCAAAAGCAACAACATATCTTCCTGTTTGTTGATCAATAGTTGCTGCAGCATTTTTCAATCTCTCACCTGTAAGTAAAACTCTTTTCTTTACAACAAACTCCTTTTCATATGCCGTGGGGTCAGCATTAGAAACTTTAAATGTTCCAGGAGGTAATTTTCCTCTTTGTTCTGCTAACTCAACAGTTGTCGGATCTAAAAGATGAAAATTGAGTTTTGCAGTTCTTCCAATTAAAGCTTTAACTCTTTCAGGGTCCTTGATTCCAGGTAATTGAACTATTATTCTTTTTTCACCTTGTTTTTGGATAATGGGTTCTTTAGTGCCAGATTCATCTACTCTTTTTCTAACAACCTCTATAGATTGATCAACAGTTTGATTGTTTGAATTAAGAATAAACTCTTCAGAGAAAGATAGTATTAACTTATTTGAATCAGTTTTAATATTTATGCCATTATCAATATTTTTTCTAATAACATCCCTAGCAAGGTCAACTTTTACTGAATCGGTTATTGTAACAATAGCTCCTTTAACCTTTGAACCAAGATTAGAATACTTGATTTTACTCTTTCTTAGAGATGATCTTATATCATCAACTAGATATTCTGATTTTTCTTTCAAAACAACATTTGTGTCTACCTCCAGTAATAAATGAGATCCACCCTGAAGGTCAAGACCCAGATTAACTTGTTTCTTGGAGAGATAAGAAGGTAAAGCAGTAACCTCAGATTTATTAAAGAGATTTGGGATTAGAAAGTAAACTCCTGTTAGGCATATAAAAAAGACTAGCAAAACTCTCCATTTATTAATTTTAAGCATACCCTTACTTTTTTTTTAGTACATCCGCAACAGTTGATCTTATGACTATAACATTTACATTAGATGAGATATCAACACTAAGTTTTTCACCATCAACTTTTGTTACCTTTCCAACTATTCCACCACTTGTTAAAATTTCGTCGCCTCTCTGAATTGCATCTAAAAGCAGCTTATGTTCCTTTTGTCTTTTTTGTTGAGGTCTGATTAATAGAAAGTAAAAGATCAGAAAGATCAAAATTAAAGGAACAAATGAAGCTAGCATAGATGGCTGCTGAGCGCTAGATTGAGCATAAGCAAAATTGAACATAAAACTCCTTGAAAAAAGTTTTTAATTATTAATACTAAAGATCAATATATTAAAACATTAATATTTCAAGTATAAAATAAGGGAATGCAAAAATGCATCAAGTAAAATATGAAATTTTATATAAATAAAGACGCATTTAACAAGGAAGATTTTTTTATTTTTTTACCTAAAAGCAAAAGGATGTTGTCCTTTAAGCCTGATATAGATATCGAACTAAATGATATTTTGTGTGTTGATGAACAAAAAAAGATTTTGTACCAAAACACTAAATCTTTTATTAATAATGGAGGCTGCAATAATATCCTACTTTGGGGTGCTAGAGGAATGGGAAAATCGACTTTAGTAAAATGCGTCATTAAAGCAATAAATAATGAAAGTAAACAAAAGATTAAACTTATAGAATTCTTGAACAGTAGTATAGATTATTTACCTGATGTAATCTTTGACCTTTCAAGATTAAAAAAAAAGTTTATAGTTTTTATTGATGATATTGCTTTTAACAATAATCAAGATCATTTTAGATTATTCAAGAGTTTAATCGAAGGAAGTTTGCTGAGTAATAGTGGAAATATAATATATTATGTAACTTCAAATTTAAGACATTTATCCATAAAAGATAATTCTAAAAACGAGGATGATTTATCAAGGAAAGAGATACTCTCGAATATTCTTGCTTTATCAGATAGATTTGGTTGTTGGGTTGGATTCCATGAAAATGATAAAGAAAATTACTTAAAAATAATTAATCATTACATAAAGAAATATTCTAAAAACCATAACCATGAAATTGACAAAAAAGCATTAGAGTGGTCTCTGGCAAAAGGAAATTTCTCAGGGAGAACAGCTTACCAATTCATACAAAACCTTAAAATTAAGATATAATTATAAGATAAATAAATTTATGATAAAAAATGCATTGGATTAACAGCCTCTTTACCTTTTCTTATTTCAAAGTGAAGTTGAGGTTCATTAACATTTCCACTTTTACCGACTAAACCAATATAATCTCCTTTTTTTACTAAACTTCCTTTCTTTTTATATATTTTGTCCAGATGAGCATAGGCTGTAATCCAATTTTTTGAATGTTTTATTAAAACTAAATTTCCATAACCAGGAATTTCATTACCACTGTAAATAACTTCTCCATCTTGAGAGGCTTTTACATTTGAACCATGGGAAGATTTAATATTAATACCATCATTATAAAATCCTGGATTTGTCTTACCAAAACCTAATACAATTTTCCCTTTAACAGGCCAAATAAAAGAATTATTAGTTGATATAATTGTTTTTTTTCTAGATGATTTTTTTATTTTGTATGACTTTTTATCAACAACATTTTTTCTTTTTTTGTTATTTGTCAGTTTTTTATCGCTAGAGGGAATAAATAACTTTTGGCCAACTTTAATGGTATTAATATTTCCTATATTGTTAATATTAGAAATTGAAAAAAGATCAGTTTTATAATTCCTTGAAATTGAGTAAAGCGTATCTCCTTTTTTCACAACATGTATTCTTTTTTTTGGAATAATAATTTTTTGTTTAGGAAAAATTTTGAAAGGTGGGGATATATTATTTTTTCTAATCATTTTTTCAATTGAAACATTGAATTTTCTTGAAATCGAGTAGAGATTGTCACCTTTTTTTACCGTATAAAGTTGGGAATCTTTTTGGATTTGTTTGTTTAAATCAATAATTTTATAACTATCATAAAAAATATTTTCACAACTAGTTAAAAGAATTAAAAGGAATATAAACTTAAATATCATTTTATTTAACCTTACCTTCTAACATAGGGACAAATCTTACATTTAGAATATCTTCTAACAAATAGTCATTGCCCTTTTTAGTGACCTTTTTCAGAATTTGATCATTATGTTCATCTCCGATAGGAATTATAAGTATTCCATTCTCATTTAGTTGATCTAATAAATTACTTGGTATATCTGGTGCACTCGCTGTTACAATTATTCTATCAAAAGGCGCTTGATCATACCAGCCAAGTCCTCCATCACCGTATTTACAAAAAATATTACTTGCCCTAAGTTTTTTGAATAATTCTTCTGCTTTTTTTGTGAGAACATAATGTCTCTCAATTGTATAAATAAATCTTGATAATTTAGAAAGTATATAGGTTTGATAACCACTTCCTGTACCAATTTCTAAAACCCTCATTGACTTGTTCAATTCAAGATACTGAGTCATTAAAGCAACAACAAGGGGTTGAGAAATTGTCTGTCCACAATCAATAGGAAGAGCAATGTTCAAATTAGATTTTTCTTTTAAAGAATTATCTACAAATAAACTTCTATCTGTGGTTTCAATAGTATTTAATACATTTGGGTCTGAAATACCTTTTTTTTTTAATTCCATCAGAAGATCAAATTTTTTATTCTTTTTTAAATTTTCAAACATTGGGGTTTTATGATTTCTATTCCTTTCATATATTTTTTTAAAATATTTGGAATTATCACTGATCCATCTTTTTGTTGATAATTTTCTAAAATTGCAACAATTATCCTTCCTACAGCTAGAGATGATCCATTTAAGGTATGCGGATAAAAAATTTCGCCATTTTCAAAATTTTTAACCCTCATTTTCATTCTACGGGATTGAAAGTCTTTGCAATTCGAACAACTTGACACTTCTCTAAATTTATTTTGACCGGGCATCCAAATTTCAAAGTCAATGGTGTAAGAAGATGAAAAACCTAAATCACCAGAGCATAATTCTACCAATCGAAAATTTAAATCTAATTTCTTAAGAATAGTTTCTACACAATCAATCATTCTATCAAATTCAATCATTGAATTATCAGGCTCAGTGATTGACACTAATTCAACTTTCCCAAATTGATGTTCTCTCATTAAACCTTTAGTATCTTTTCCAGAAGCCCCTGCCTCCGATCTAAAACAATTAGTAAATGATGTATATCTTAATGGTAATTTGTTGAGATTAATTATTTCCTCTCTATGAAGATTTGTTAGTGGGACCTCAGCAGTTGGAATTAACCACAAATCGTTGAAATTAGTTTGAAATAAATCCTCACCAAACTTTGGAAGTTGACCAGTCCCAATAAGGGATTCTGTTTTCACTAGTTCCGGGATACAAATTTCCATGTAATTAAATGAATCCGTATTTATATCAAGCATAAAATTTATCAATGCTCTGTTTAGTAGAGCTAAATCAGACTTTATAACAGAAAATCTACTTCCAGAGATTCTTATTGCTTTGTCATAATCAAGCAAAGATAAATTTTCTCCGATTTCTAGATGATTTTTAGGAGTAAAATCAAAAACTTTTTTTTTACCCTCAACTCTTATTACGTTATTGTCTTTTTCATCTTTACCAATTGGTGTTTTATCATCAACAAGATTTGGTATTTCAAGTAAATTATTATTTAATTCTTTGTACTTTTTATCAGATAAACTTTTATTTTTTTCAATTTTTTCTTTTAATATTGAAACTTCTTTTTTTAAGCTAACAATTTCTTGTTTGCTCATTTTTGGGGAAAATTTTTTAGACAAAATATTTTTTTGTTCCTGAAAATCTTGAGTCTTTTTTAAATTTTCTAAATATTCATCATGAAGTTTAATTATTTTTTTTGATGGATATTGAATATTTCTTTTTTCTAAAGATTCATCGAATAGTAATTTGTTTTCTCTTATAAACTTTATATCATGCATAATTACTTACTTTTAAAAAAATACTTTATAAAAATTATTGAAGATTCATAGAAAATAATTAGAGGTATAGAAATTCCTATTTGTGAAATTACATCTGGTGGTGTGAAAAGAGCAGAAAATATTAAAATACCAATATAAAAATATTTTCTGTTTTTTTTTAAAAAACTATGATCAAAAAGACCAATTTTAGTAAAAAAAATTATCAATATTGGAAATTGAAATGATAATCCACTAGCAAAAAGTAAATACATAGTTAACTTCATATATTCTGAATATTTTGATTCTAACTCAATAGGAAACGGTGAGTCCATAAAATTTTCAAATGATAAAAAAAAAGACCAAATCACAGGAATTAAAAAAAAATATGCGAAAAGTACACCCCCAAAGAAAAGTATTGGGGTAAGAGACATAATTGGAATTATAATTTTTTTTTCATTTTGATACAAAGCTGGTGAGGTAAATAAAAAAATCTGTATTAAAAAGAATGGAACAGAAACTAAAAATGAGGCAAATAAAGAAATTTTTAGATTAGAAACAAAAATTTCTGGTAAAGCAGTAAATATCATTCTCTGGTTAGAGGATTCATCAAATAAAAAAAATAGTGGTTTGGTAAGAATTTTACCTACAAAATCAACATTCAAAAAAAAAAAAAAAAAACTTATTATTAAAAAAATAAAACTTATTAAAATTCTATTTCTTAGCTCTCTTAAATGATCAATATATTTCATAAAATATTTTTTTTATTTTTATTTTATTTTTTTTTTTTTTTACTCGTTTTATCTTTTAATTCAGAATCTAAATCTAAATTTGATAATTCATATTTAAAATTATAAAAATATCTAGTTATCTTTCGATAAAATAAACCTGCATTTTTTGAAATTTTTGGTATATCTTCAGGTTTTATAAACAAAACAATAACAAAAAAAATTATAAGAAATTCTATAATACCAATGTTAAACATTAATTTTTTTTGTCATCTTTTTTTTTATCTTCTTTCAATCCATCTTTGAAAGATTTTATTCCTTTCGCTAATTCACCCGCTACTTTAGGTAATTTTCCTGCACCAAAAACAATTAGTACAATAAAAAGAATTAATATAATTTCCCAATGACCTAGTCCAAACATAAAGTTAGCTCCTTTTTTTTGAATATTATAGAATAATTGATTCTAATTCATCTATTTTTGGTAAATCTTTGATAGAATTTAATCCAAAGTGCCTCAGAAACTCATTGTCTGTTATCCAAGTCACTGGTCTACCAGGGGTTTCTCTTCTACCGTGAGGTTTAATCCATTTTAGTTCTAGCAAAGCATCCAGGGTGCCTCTAAAAACTGGTTTGCCCCTAATTTTTTCTATCTCTGCTCTGGTGACAGGTTGATGATATGAAATAATAGCCAAAGTTTCTGCTGCAGCATTGGAGAGGTTCTTTGTTTTTTTTGTTTGAATAGTTAGAAAACTCCCAAGGTCTGGAGATGTCCTAAAATAAAATTTATTATCACTTTTGACTAAAACAACACCCCTATCTTTATAATCAAACTCTAACTCTTGCAAAATTTTTTCAATATCAAATTCACCGTAACTCTTTAACATTTTGCTTAAAGAAATTTTATTTAAAGGTTCTTCTGCTGAGAAAATCAACGATTCAACAAATTTTTTGGCATCAGAAAAGTTCATATTTTTGACCTAATCATAATTTTGCCATAATGATCTTTTTGATTAATATCAATTTTGCCCTCAGAAACTCTACTTAATGTTGCCATTAATAAGGACATTATAGCTGATTTTTTTTTAGTTTTTACACTTTTTATTTCTGGTAAAAAATTAAAAAGAAATAGCCATCTTTTTTCCTTGATTTGAAAAATTACATCCAACCACTCTAATCCCTTTTCAGTTGTAAAAAACTCATTTTCATCTGATAGAATTTTGATTGTATTTTTTTTCTTAAAAATTTCTGAGTATTTAAGAATTAAATCCTGAAGCTTAATTGTTGGAACAATTTGACTACTAATTAAAAATTCATTCTCTATTTTTATATTAAAAAAATCTTTACCCTCTTCTGGTAATTCAAAAATTTTAGAAGCTAGTTTTTTTATTGCATCATAATGAATTAATCTTTGAGTAAGATCCTCCTCTATTTCGATTGCCTCGTCATCTTCTTCAAATGGTAACAATAATTTTGATTTTAAATATGCTAATAATGATGCCATTACAAGATAGTCAGCAGATAAATTAATTTCATTTAAATTATTATCAACAAAATCAAGGTATTGATTAGCTAATTCTAAAATAGATATTTTTTTTATATCAACTTTTTGTTTTTTTGAAAGTTCAAGAAGCAAGTCCAGAGGTCCTTCATAACCACTTATATTTAAATTTAACTGCATTAAATTTTTATTAATTCTTTTTTCATTAACTCTTCTTTAAGCTCATCGATTTTATGATTTACAGTTTTCATTTTTAACATATCATTCAAAAAAAAGGCGTAATACTCTTTTTTAAGTTTTTTTGTAAAAGGATAAAATGCCTTCATTTCTCTCAAATTTCCTTTACAATATAATACGACATCACAACCAGCATCATAGGATTTTTCAACTATATTTTCTAGTTTATCTTTTAAGGCCTTCATTGAAATATCATCTGTCAGAATTAAACCATTAAATTTATTTTTTAACCTTAATATCTTGTTTATCTTTTTAGAATAGGTTGAAACTTCATTGTCAATATCTGAGTAAATTATGTGTGAAAGCATCACAAGACTCTCATCTTTCAAAAAAGAAAAAGGAACAAGATCTGTTTTCTTTAATTCACTATAATCTGTTGATACAATTGACTTATCATTATGTGTATCGGTATATGATCTACCATGGCCTGGAAAGTGTTTCATAACAGGTATTATTCCAGATTCTCTAAGACCTTTGCAATATTGCTTAGATAATTTTTTAACAGCATTTGGATTATTTCCAAAAGATCTATCACCAATAACAGAATGACCATAATCGTAATAGATATCACAAACTGGTGAAAAATTGACATCTATTCCAACTTGTTTCAATTCATAACCTAATAAAAATGATGTTTTATAAGCCAAATCTAAAGATAAAATTTTATCTTTTAGGAATAGTTCTCCAAAAATTTTCTGAGGGGGAAATTTTATGAATTCATGATTATTTAATCTTTGCACTCGCCCTCCTTCCTGATCAATAAAAATCAAAGCTGATTTGTTCATTGTTAATGTTTTTAATTTTTTGATCAAATTAAGAAGTTGTTTTTTAGTGCTAAAATTTCTTTTAAACAAAACAAAGCCTAAAGGATTTGTTTGACCAAGGAATTCTAATTCATCATTTTTTATATCAAAACTAGAAATAGATAGTATTACTCCATCAGGAATATTCATTCACTTTCCTTAATTATAAGGCATTGAAACCTTTTGCTTACTAAATTACATATTTTTTTTGCTTCATTATATTCATATAAATCATTGGTCAAAACTCTGTAAAAAATTTGTTTAGATTTTAGATACACTTTTTTTACTAACAAAGGTTTATCCTTATCTTTAAAAAATTCATTTTTTATTTGTTTAGCTATTTTTTCACTTTTTTTTTTATCTTTAAAAGACACAAATTGAATTCTGAAATGACCTTTGATTTGCTTTTCTTTTTCAAGACTTTCTGAAAAAACCTCTTTTTCAATTATATTTTCTATACCTTTTTTTTGATTTTTCTTTTCTAAAATTTCATAAACTGAGTTTTCATTTTCAATAAATTTATTTTCAATAACTTTAAAAATTTCCTTATCATTCCTCAAGACTGGTATATCTTCTTCAGGCACAATAGCAATGTATGAGAGAATTATAAGAATTATTAAAATAAAATAAGTAAAAAAAACGAATGAATATTTAAAATTTAAATTTATCATCACATACTTTCTGGACAATTAATTTTAAGGATTTTTAAAGATTTTTTTATTATATCACTTACTATTTTTACAAGCACCAGTCTCGATAAAGTAATATTTTTATCATCAACTATAATCCTCATTGTTTTATTTTGATTTCCAAGACCCCAGTAAGAATGAAAAATCTTTGACAGGTCATATAAATAATTTGTAATTCTATGGGGTTCCAAAAATAAAGCTGCATTCTTAACTACAGAATAAAAATTACAAAGATTCTTAATTAATAATTTTTCATCATCAAGAATCAAATAAGAAAGATCTAAATCTTTAAGTTTTTTTTTATCTAAGTCATATCCAGATGTTTTTAGGATTGATCTGCATCTTGCGTATGCATACTGTACATAAAAAACTGGATTGTCTTTATTTTTTTGTAAGAAAATTTCAAAATCAAAATCAATCTTTTTGTCACAATTTCTTGATATCATCATGAATCTTAAAACATCAGTTCCCACCTCATTCATCACATCTCTCAAAGTTACATAATTACCAGAGCGTTTAGACATTTTTATTTTTTCGTTATTTTTCATTAAATTAACAAGAGAGGTAAGTTTAATTTCAAAATCAAATTTTTTTGAAGGATTTATTGCATAGATTGCACTTTTAAGCCTTTTTACATATCCAAAATGATCAACTCCCCAGATATTTATTAAAAGATCATATTTTTTTTCCAGCTTTTCTTGATGATATATTATATCAGACATAAAATATGTAAGTTCATTATTTGTTTTTATTAAAGCTCTATCAGAATCATCTCCAAATTTCTTTGAAGAAAAAAGAAAATGTTTCTTTTTTTCCCATTTATTAGCATCAACATTTTTTGGTTTTTCTTGGTAGCCATAGTACGCAATATTTAAATCAATGAGTCTTTTTTTTAATCTCTCTACTCGATCTTTTGTTGCGATCATTTTCTCAGAAATATAAGAATCGTGATTAATTTTTAATTTTTTTAGATCTTTTTTGATATCTTTCATGATAATTTCAACAATTTTATCTTTGAATTCTTCATTATTTTTTGGATACTCATTATTTGTTTTCAATATATTTTTTGAAATATCTTTAAGATAACTCCCAGGGTAGAGATCATCTGGTAATTCTTTTTTTTTATTATTGTTTTCTTGTTCAAGATAAAAAGAAATAGTTCTTTCGAGTTTATTTATTTGCTCTCCTGCATCATTGATATAATATTCTCTATTCACCTCATATCCTACCTCTTCAAGAATTGAAGCAAGAGTATCGCCGAAAACCGCCCCTCTTGCATGACCAATATGCATCAAACCAGTTGGATTTGCTGAAACATATTCCAGGCATATATTTTTTTTTTTAAAACCATATTCATAATTGGAAATTCCCATTAAAAAAAACAATTGATCATGCCAGAATTTATCAAAAAAAAATATATTGATGAAACCTGGTTTTAAGATTTCTGACTTTTCAATTTCATTAGTTTTTTCTAATTCATTGTTAATTTGTTCTGCCAATTCAATCGGTGAGAGATCAAATACTTTTGAATATACCATTGCTATGTTTGTAGAAACATCGCCAAACTCTTTTTTTTGAGAAATCTCAACATTAAATTTCAAATCATTTTGCTTTAAAAGATCAATATTTTTTTTAGAAATTAATTTTTCTAATATTGCGGTTAATTTTTCTTTGAGAAATTCTTGGAAAAACATCTAAAAATTATAAACGTTAAAGTATTTTTTATGTGTATTGATGGCAAATTTATCTGTCATACCAGAAATATAATCACAAACGCTAACATATGTTTCATATTTATCTTTACAAGAATTTAATTTTGCAGGCAATAAATCAGGTTCTTTTATGAATAATTCAAATAAATCTGAAATAATTTTTTTTGATTTAATATTCATTGTTTTAATAGTTGGATGCATATACATTTTTTTTTTTAGAAATTCTTTTAATTTTTTTTCTTGAATTGTAATTTTTTCACTAAAACAAACCAATTTTTTTTCACAATTTTCGATATCTTCGGTTGTTTTAATTTTATACTTTTCTAAATTCTTTTTAGTATTTTCAATTAAATCATCAATCATTAGTTTAATTAAATTTCTCACTAGCTCATATTTAATTCTAGAATTATTATAAGATCCTGAGATTTTTATTTTTTTAAGAGCCACCTTGACCAAATCAAGGTGTTCAAGATCATCAATTTTAAAAAAATTTGCGTAAAGTCCATCATCTATATCATTGTTATTATATGCTATATCATCACAAATTGAAGAAATTTGCGACTCCAATGATCCATTAGTCAACAAATCACCTTGAAAATGATCTACAAAATTTTTAATGTAACTTGGAACCTTAAAACTAATTGGACCATTATGCTTTAATATTCCATCAAGTGTTTCATAGGTTAGGTTGAGACCATCAAAATTTAAATATTTTTTTTCTAATATCATCAAAATTTTTAAAGCCTGAAAATTATGATTAAAACCCCCATATTCCAACATTTTTTTATTTAATTCATCCTCTCCTGAGTGGCCAAAGGGAGTATGTCCTAAATCATGTGACAATGAAATAGATTCAGCCAAATCATCATTTACTCTAAAAATCTTTGATATTGATCTTGCTAATTGAGATACTTCGAGACTATGAGATAATCTTGTTCTATAATAGTCTTCCTCATTGAATACAAACACTTGAGTTTTATATTTAAGTCGTCTAAAAGCTGAAGAATGGATGATTCTGTCTCTATCTCTCATGAAACATGTTCTATTTTGATCCTCTCTTTCATTGACGATTCTTCCTTTTGATTTTTTATAATCTGTTGAAAAAATTGAATAAGTAGCCATAATCAGTTATACTATATTATTAATAGCACATATTTTGAGTTAATATAATGTTTGATGTATCTAATAATGCCATAAAAAGAATTGAAGAAGTATCTCTCAAAGATAATAAAAAAAAGTTTTTCAGGATTTCAGTTGATGGAGGGGGGTGTCAGGGTTTCTCCTATAAGTTTAATTTTGACGAAAATATAAGAAATGACGATAAAATCTTTGAATTCAAAAATGTAAAGGTATTGATAGATGAGACTTCACTAAATTTTATTCAGGGTTCAAAACTTGACTTTGTTGAAGATATGATTGGCTCCTATTTCAAAATCACAAATCCAAATGCAAATTCTACTTGTGGTTGCGGAACTTCTTTTTCTATTTAAATTAGCAAATGATTATTTGCAGTTGGAACATTAATTCTGTAAGAATCAGAGTTTCCCTCATGGAAAAACTAATAAAAGAAATACAACCGGATATCATCAAACTGCAAGAAATTAAATGTCTTAGTGAGGAATTTCCAGATTTTTACAAAAAACATAATTATAAACTAGTAATAAATGGAGAAAAGGGTAAATACGGTGTTGCAATTTTAATAAAAGAATCAATCAAATATCAAGATCTAGAATTTAATAATAAAATTGTAACATCTCAAGCAAGGATATGCGGAATAAGAATTTTAGACAATGATTTACATTTAATAAATGTATACACTCCTAATGGAAATCCAGTGAACAATGAAGAAAAGTTTAGATTTAAAATTGAATGGCTTGACCAACTTCTTAATATTTCCAAAGAATTAATTGATAACTATAAAAATGTAATTATTGGTGGAGATTTTAATGTTCTTGAAAATAAAGATGATGCTAAAAAAATTCAAGATTGGGAAAATGATGCTCTTGGACATATTTTAATAAGAAAAAAATTCAGAGAATTTTTCTCAGTAGGTTTTATTAATATAACAAGACTATTTCACGCGCCAGGATCAAATTTCTCTTTTTGGGATTACCAAAAATCGTCTTGGGAGAGAAATGATGGTTTGCTAATTGATCATTTTTTAGCATCCCCTTCAATTTCTCAAAAAGTTAAATGCTTAAATTATGAGAGTAATTTTAGAAACCAAAAAAAACCATCAGATCATATACCAATTTGGATTAAGTTGGAAAATTAAATATCAGAAAAATTGCTTTTTTCCTGTTTTGCACCAGGATGCGTAACGGCTCCATATCTGGCTGAACCAACAATTTGAGAAAACTTCCATAAAGCACCAGATCCAAAATCATTTTCTTTACTTTTTAGTTTTTTCTTTCTTTTTTCTAAGTCCTCTTCACTTACAAGAAGTTTTATTAAACCTTTTTCTGCATCAATTAAAATTTCATCATCATCTTCGATTAAGGCAATCGGGCCTTTTACAGCAGCCTCTGGACTTATATGCCCAACACAAAATCCTCTTGTAGCTCCTGAAAACCTTCCATCAGTAATTAATGCTACTTTGTCACCCATTCCCTGACCATAAATTGCTGCCGTTGTTGCAAGCATCTCCCTCATACCAGGACCGCCTTTTGGTCCCTCATATCTTATGACAATGACATCACCCTCAGAATATTTTCTTTCACTTACTGCTTTAAAGGCATCTTCTTCGCAATTAAAACATCTTGCTTTTCCAGTAAATTTTAGTGATTTCATTCCAGCCACTTTTACAATTGCACCATCAGGAGCTAAATTTCCGGTTAGACCTACCACTCCACCAGTTTTTGAAATTGGTGATCTTACTGGATAAACTATTTTTTGGGAAACATAATCAATTTGCGTTTGTTGTAGATTTTCACTTATAGTTTTTCCAGTAACCGTCATACAATCCCCATTAAGAAACCCTCCATCTAATAGAGCCTTCATAATGACTGGAACACCTCCAATTTCATATAAATCCTTGGCAAGATACTTTCCACCTGGCTTTAAATCAACAATGTAGGGTGTTTCTTTGAAAATTTTTGCAACATCTAAAAGATCAAAATTAAAACCAATTTCATTAGCAATTGCTGGCAGATGTAATGCTGCATTAGTTGAACCACCACTGCAGGCGACTATACGAGCAGCATTAATTAATGATTCTTTTGTTACAATATCTCGAGGCTTTATTTGTTTATTAATAAGGTTCATTACCGTTACACCAGAATCGAAAGCAAATTTATCTCTGGATTCAAATGGTGCTGGTGTAGATGAAGAACCTGGAATTGCCAAACCAATTGCTTCTGCAACACAAGCCATAGTATTAGCAGTAAATTGTCCACCACATGAACCTGCTGATGGACATGCAACTTTTTCTAATTCAATTAATTCTTTTTCGGAGATTTTATTTGCATCGAATTTTCCAACAGCCTCAAAAACATCTTGAACAGTCACTTCCTTATTTTTATATTTGCCAGGCAAAATAGAACCACCATATAAAAAAACTGATGGAACATTAAGTCGCAACATTGCCATCATGAGACCAGGAAGTGATTTATCACAACCTGCAATACCAACCAAACCATCATAACAATGTCCTCGAATTGATACCTCAACTGAATCTGCGATAATTTCTCTTGAAACTAGCGAAGATTTCATTCCCTCATGTCCCATGGCTATACCATCTGTAACAGTAATGGTTGTGAATTCTCTTGGGGTACCCATTCTTTTTTTTACTCCATTTTTAGTTGCTTGTGCTTGTCTAGATAAAGATATATTGCATGGTGCAGACTCATTCCAACAAGTGGCAACTCCAACAAATGGCTGACTAATTTCTTTTTCAGTTAGACCCATTGCATAATAGTAGGACCTGTGAGGGGAACTTTTTGAACCCAAACTAACATGTCTACTAGGTAATTTTTTTTTATCAATCATCTTAAATTTAATGTCCTTCCATTAATTAATTTAGAGAAATTTTTTGAGAATTCATATGAATTTTCAAAAAAAGAAAAATGACCACAATTTTTTATTTTATATCTTATTGATCCAAAAAAAAGCTCAGAAAAATAAAATTTTGTTTTGGAACCTGATAAGTAGATTTTTTTTTTAAACAACGCTCTAAAGATTTTAAGAAGTTTTCCAGATTTACTAAAAAAAACAGCTTCATTCGAAATTTCATAAAAAGACATGGAATTAGTTTTTTTTAAAGACTTAGACCATCTTTTAATACTATCGTCATCTGAATTCTCACAGATCATTATTAAGTTTTTAAATTTTTCATGAAATATTTCTCTTTTATAAGATGAAGTTTTTTTTGTTATTGTACTTGTATCGTAAGAAGTTAAATTTCCTTCATAATTTATAAACTTTTTTTTAGAGATTTTTTTTATAAAATTTAAATTAGCTATTAAAATTGGGATAATTCCACCAACTGAATGCGAAAAAAATATAATTTCTTTTAAGCCCTTTTTTTTTATAAGTAATGATAATTGTCTAGCAAATTTGCTCAATGTCATATTTTTTTTATAAAATGTATTATTATGACCGGGTAATTCAGGAATTAATAATTGGTATTTGATTTTTTCTAACTTTAAAATAAAATTAAAATCATCGCTTGAACAACCTAATCCATAAAAGAAAATAATGGTTTTTGACTTTAAAATTGATTTTCTATTAGAAAGTAAATTTAAATCACCAAACTTTAAACAATGCATTTTTAACTTAATAACTTTAAATTTTTTCTGGCATTTTCAAGTTTATGTTTTTGTTCATTCACAACCTTTTTTGGAGCTTTTTTTATAAAACCAGGATTACTTAATTTTTTCTCAAAAAATTGAATCTCTTTTTTATAATATTCAATCTTTTGTTCTAGATCATTTATATTTTTAACTGACAATGAACTAGAAAGAACCTCAAACTTTACATTAGAAACTATAAAGGGATTTTCTCCAATTTCTTTTTTTATATATTTAATATCTTTAAAGTTAAAAAAAGAATTTATTAAAAACTTATTCTCCTCTAACCATTTAATTTTTTTTTTTGAAAAAATATTTAGAATTGGATTTTTTTGTTTTTTATCATTTATTTCAATTCTACATTTTTTTATCAGTTCTATTACTGAATTAAAGCCACTAAAATTATTATTTGCGGTTTTCATTTTTTTAAATTTCTTGTTATCAATTAACTCTTCATAAAGGGTTCTTTTAGTGTAATCCAAATCAACTGAAATTTTTTCTGTAACAAAGGGAATTATAGGATTCATCAGGTTAAGAGTATTTTTAAAGATAAAAGTAAAATTATTAGAAATTTCATTAAAATTTTGATTATCTTTTAAATAAAATTTACAAAACTCAAGATATAAATCACAAAAATCATTCCAAACAAAATGATACAAATCCATAACTACTAAATTAAATTTGTAGTTTCTTAGGTTTTTTAATACTTTTTCTTGAGTCTCAAAGAATCTCGACAAAATCCAGGAATTAATAATCAATTTATTTTTTTTTATTGAGAAGTCTTTTGATAAAGAGAATTTTTGAACTTGAGAAAACCTTGCTACATTCCAAAGTTTTGTTATGAAATTTCTACTGTTCTGAACCAATTTATCTGAAAGTTTTATATCTCTGCCCTGAGTTGATAAATTTGCTAATGTAAATCTTAATGCATCTGCACCGTAAAGATTTATTAGTTCAAGAGGATCTATAACATTTCCTTTCGATTTTGACATTTTCTCACCTTTTTCATCTCTGACCAATGGATGAATATAAATATTTTTAAAAGGTAAAGATTTCATGAAATATAATCCCATCATGATCATCCTTGCAACCCAAAAGAAAATAATATCAAATCCAGTTACTAATATATTTGTAGGGTAATATCTTTTAAGAATTTCATTATTTTCCGGCCACCCAAGTGTTGAAAAAGGCCACAGGGCAGATGAAAACCAAGTGTCAAGAACATCAGGGTCCTGGTGTGTGATTTTAGATTTAATTTTTCTTTTTTTAGCAATTTGTTTTGCTTCTTCTATATTTCTTCCTGGAATAGTCTGATTATCCTCTGTGTACCAAACCGGTATTCTGTGACCCCACCAAATCTGCCTGGAAATACACCAAGGCTCGATATTATTAATCCAATATTTAAAAGTATTCATCCAAGAACCTGGGAAAAAAATTATTTTCTTTGATTCAATTGACTTTTTTACCGATTCACATAGTTTCTTGGAGTCTACAAACCATTGTTCAGTTAAAAATGGTTCTATTACAGCCCCACTTCTATCACCTATTGGAACAACCATATCGTTCTCCTCTATTTTTTCCAACAAACTGTCCTCTTTAAGTAATTCAATTATTTTTGTTCTAGCTTTATATCTATCTAAACCAAAAAATTTCCTTGGGACAAATTGGTTAAGTTCAGCATTCTTATTAAAAATATTTACAAATTCAAGATTATGTTTCTTACCGACTATGAAATCATTGAAATCGTGAGCAGGGGTAATTTTTACTGCTCCAGAACCTTTTTTTGGATCGGCATACTCATCAGCAATTACTGGAATTATTTTTTCTGAAAAGGGAATAATTACCTTTTGACCAATATATTTTTTTAGATTTTTGTTTTTAGGGTGGACAGCTATGGCCGAATCCCCAAACATGGTCTCTGGTCTTGTAGTTGCAACACTTATAAAATCTTTCGTTTTTAAAATTTTATATTTAATATACCATAATTTTCCCTTTTCATTTTTTTGATTTACCTCCAAATCTGAAACTGCAGTCTCTAGAATTGGATCCCAATTAATTAGTCTTTTATCTCGGTAAATTAAGCCTTTATTAAACAATTCAATAAAAACTTCATTTACAGAATTTGATAACCCTTTATCAAGAGTAAACCTACTAATTGACCAGTCGACACATGTTCCCAGTTTTCTTAATTGGTCAATAATTTTATTCCCTGAAAGCTCTTTCCATTCCCATATTTTTTTTAAAAATTTTTCTCTACCAATTTCTTTTTTTTTCAGTCTTTGATCTTTAAATATTTTTTTTTCAACAACAATCTCAGTTGCAATGCCTGCATGATCGGTTCCAGGTTGCCACAAAACATTAAATCCAAGTTTTTTATTAAATCTTACTAGAATATCTTGTAAGGTGAAAGTTAGCGCATGTCCAATATGCAAACTTCCTGTAACATTAGGTGGAGGCATCATAATGCAGAATGTTTTTTTATTTTTATCGTCTTTAAACTTGAATATATTTTCCTTTTGCCATTCAAAAACAAATTCTTCCTCTACTTTTTTAAAATCAAATCTTTTATTTAGTGACTCCATTATTCAACTATATCCAACCATTTACCTTTTATTTCTCTAAAATTCTGTTGATCATCAAATAATTTTACATTCAAACTCAAATCTTTTGCATTAAGTTTTCCAAGATGGAATAAAATCTCATAGTAAGAAATAAAGTAATCCCTATAAGCTTTTACTAGATCCAATTCTGATTGCAATAATTCTTGCTCTCCATCTAATAGATCGAGTGTTGTTCTTTCTCCTAATTGAAGTTCTTGTTTAACTCCATCTAGATAAATTTTATTTGATTCGATTTGTTTTTTATAGGCTTTAATTCTTGATAAAGAATAATCAAATGATGATTTTGACTTGACAATATTATACTCTATTTCTTGAACCTCCATTTTCAACAATTCTTTTTGTGCAAACAATCTCTTTTTAACTTCTCTTATCTTTGATGCTGCAGAACCTGCTTGATATAAAGGTATGTCAACTTTTGCGAATGCAGACAACACCTCTCTCTCACTGTCGGTTCTGAAATAACCTTTATTAATTTTTGCTTCAGCCTCTAGTTTTAGTGATGGAAGTCTTTTTCTCTTTAGACTCTGTATTTCTTTTTCAGTTGATTTTATTAAATATATTAAATTTAAAATTTTTGGGTTATTTTCTTTACTATCATTTTTAAGACTTTCAACATCATAATCAAAATTATTTAATGACAATTCTACTTCTGGATTAGATGGTTCAGTCCCAAAAATAGATAAATATTTTGCAGAGAGTGAAATTATTTTATTAGTTGATTCTAAAAGTTCAGATTTTGCTAGTGATAAACGTGCCTCTGCAATTGAAACATCCGTTAGAGTTACTTCGCCTATTTCAAATTGTTCTTTTGTTAATTCATGTTGACTGAGAAGAAACTCTACATTTTTTTTTTTTAAATTAAGATTGGTTTTCTCTGTTGCTAAATCTGCGTAAAGACGAATTGAATCTAAAAAAACTTCCTGTTCTTTATTTTTCAGATGAAATCTTTGAGCATATATCTCATTTTTGGCTACTTGTAAGTTACTTAAGCTACTTCCACCATTATATAATTTTTGTGTAATAGTAAGCCCCTTGTTTGACTCAGTTCTTACTCCATCTGAGGTAATATTAAATCCCTCTGAATTTGTGTCTACTTTACCTTTTTCATAATATCCTGAAATTTCTGGTCTAAATTCAGACAAAGCCTGAGGATAAAGCTCATCTTTAGATTTCAGTGATTCTCTTTCATATTTTAATTTTGGGTTGTAACCATACAGCTTTTCAAGAGAAAACAATAAATCATCACCGACAAAAGCGTCTGCGAATATCACTCCAGGTGAACTCAGAAAAAAAAAACTTAATAATTTAATTAATTTCCTCATAATCAGATATTTAAATCATAAAATTTTTTATATGATCAACATTTGTATTAAATATTTTTTCTATGGAAATTTTTGTATCAATCTTAACGGCCCTAACAAAATCTCCAACATACTCCTCATTCCTAACAACTGTAAAGATTTCTCCACTATCTTTTAACTGTTTTATGAGAGAATTAGGTATGTTTTTTACAGCACCTTCAATAAAAATTTTATCATAAGGCGCATTCTTTGTTAAACCGGATGAAAGTTCTTTTTTGTATATCACTGAGCAATTTAAAATATTTAAATTGTTCAAATTTTTGGTTGCTAAATCTACAATTTCTTTATCATTCTCAATTCCAAAAATATAGCCAGCCAAGTTTGAAAGTATAGCGACAGAATAACCAGTTAAACAGCCAATAACAAGAACACTTTCATCTTTCTGAAAGTTACAATATTCGAACATTTTAGCCATTATAAATGTTCTAATTAAATTTCTTTGGTTTGAAATGCAGATGTCTGAGTCACTATATGCAATATCGTAGTATTCTTTCGGAATAAATAATTCTTTTTTTGTATTCGTAATAGCATCAATTAAGCTCCTATTTTTTACATTATTTGGAAGAATTTGGCTTTTAACCATATTCATCCTTGCTTGTTGAAAAAATTTTTCGTGCATTTTTTTTCTTTAATGATAAGTATTGCTTTAATATATTTAGTATTAATATTTATTACAATAGCATAACAAATTTATGGTGCGGTGGCGGAGAGGCTACGCACCGGCCTGCAAAGCCGAGTACACCGGTTCGAATCCGGTCCGCACCTCCAAAAAAGAAATGTTTTTACAATTGAGAAAATTCTACTATTATAATCATACTTTTTCCGGCGTAGCTCAGCTGGTAGAGCAAGCGACTGTTAATCGCTGGGTCACAGGTTCGAGTCCTGTCGCCGGAGCCAGAATATGAAGATTTTTATAAGTGGAATAGCTGGTTTTCTTGGTAGTCATTTAGCTGATAAATTTATAAATGATGGTCATCATGTAGTTGGTTGTGATAATTTAATTGGTGGTGAACTAGACAATGTCCCACCTGAAGCAGAATTTTACCAATATGATTGTTGTTTTAGAAATTCAATGCTGAAGATAACCAAAGGTTGTGATTTAGTATATCATACTGCTGCTACAGCATACGAAGGTTTGTCTGTTTTCTCTCCACATCTTATTTCGCAAAATATTGTTACTGGGTCAGTGTCACTATTTAGTGCAGCTATACAAAATAAAGTAAAGAGAATTATATTCTGTTCATCGATGGCAAGGTATGGAACCAATAAAGTGCCATTCTTAGAAAATTATAAACCAGCTCCTCAAGATCCTTATGGAATTGCAAAAGTTGCTAGTGAAGACATTTTGAAAAATTTATGTGAGGTTCACAACACGGAATATGTAATTGCTGTTCCTCATAATATCATAGGTCCTCGCCAAAAATATGATGACCCATATAGAAATGTTGTTTCAATAATGATCAATTTAATGTTACAGAATAGGCAACCAATAATTTATGGTGATGGTAATCAGAAAAGATGTTTTTCATATGTTGAGGATAATATTTATTGTTTGAAAGAAATGGCAACTAACTCAAATGTTGTAGGAGAAACTATTAATATAGGCCCAGATGAGGAATTTATAACAATTAATGATTTAGCTGAGAAAATTTCTAATCAACTTAAATTCAATCTTAATCCTGTATATGTTAAAAGCAGGCCTCAAGAGGTTTTAAAAGCAACTTGTAGTGCTGACAAAGCAAGAAGGCTTCTAAACTATAAAACTAAAACAAATTTAGAAACTGGCTTGAAAAATATGATTTCATTTATCAGTAAAAAGGGAGTTAAAAAGTTTAGATATCATCTTGATTTAGAAATTATAAATTCTCACACCCCAAAAACCTGGAAAAACAAACTATTTTAAGATGTTAAAAATTAGTTTTGTTTGTCCAATATTTAATAAAAGAAAATACTTACCAATGGTTTTGTCATCTATTAAAGGTCAAGTTGGTGACTTTAAAAGAGAGTTTATATTCATTAATGATGGATCTAATGATGGATCAAATGAATATTTAAAGAATACAACAAAAAATTGGAAAAATGTTAAAATCATTGAACAAGAAAACAAAGGTCCAGCTATCGCAACTCAGAATGGAATTAATCAGTCTTCTGGAGACTATATAAAACTCGTTGGTGGGGATGATATTATGGCTCCAGATTGCACAAAATTTCTTCTTGAAATAATAAAAAAACATAAGTCTGTTGGAGTTTTTAGTAGATACAAATTATTAGACAGTTTTAAAAATATAGATTTCAGGATAAACAGTGTAAAAAATCTTAGAGTAAATCTGAACCCTTTGTATGATTCAATAAGATCGAGTTATTCTGGGACATCACCGAATTTATATTGTAATAAGACAATAAAGAAGTCTGGCGGATGTAATACAAAAATATTTATTGAAGATTTCTCACTTGTTCTGGGTATTGCCAGATATGGGAGTTTTTGTTTTGTTGATAATGTTACCTCATTTGGACCCAAAAATGATCCCTCCAGAATTATGATAGGAAAACAAACTCAACTAATTCATGATTTTAACGCTGCTTTATATTATTTTATAAAGAAAAATAATGATATTCCAAATAATTTTAAAAAAATAGCCTGCAAAAAAGCAATTGGTCGATCAGAAAAATGGGCTAGACGATTGAAGAATAGAACATATTTCAATCAAATGAACCTTCTGAGGTTAAAATTCTGGTTTGGAGGAAGAGACTTTAATAATATAATTAAAAGTACATGTTTATATTTTTATAATAATTTTAATGATGAAAAGATCAGATATCCTATTAATCATTCCCCTTGATTTATAAGCAATCCTTTTTTTCGACACTTTTGTATCATTGATATAAAAAAAATAATAGAAAATGAAAGGTAAAATAAATTCAAACCTAAGATCTTGAATATAGATTCATAATAAACTTTGTTTTCAATTAGTATTGCCCTCATAGACTCAAAAATATGAACTGGGGGTAAAAGTATTGAAATTTTCTGCATTAACCAAGGCAATGATTCAAGTGGGTAATAAACACAAGAAAATGGCAATAAAATAAATATTATTGCCCAAGCTAATTCTTCGAATGAATGTCCATACCTCAGAACTAAACCAGATACAAGAAAACCTATTGCCCAACCGACAGTAATTAAATTAAAAAAAAAGAAAATTAAAAATATCCCTAGTTCGAAAAGATGAAAATCAAAAAAATAATTTGCCATAAAAACTGCTGGAGTTAGTCCAATCACAGTCCTAAAAAAACTAATTAAAATTAGTGCAATAATTAATTCGATATCTTTTAGCGGAGTAATAAATAGATTAGTCAAATTTCTAGACCAAAGTTCTTCAAGAAAAGACATTGTTAAACCAAGTTGACCTCTAAATAAAACATCCCATAATACCACTGCCGATAAAATTATATTTAGAACACCCAAAGAGCTCAAACTACTATCTGAAACAAGAAAATTTGTAAAAAAACCCCAGAATAAGATTTGAACTGAGGGCCAATAAAAAATACTTATAAGTCTTGGAAATGATCCAAATGAAATTGTCTTATATCTAATTAGTAATGCTGAAATTCTATTAAACATTATGAATGACCAAGAAAAAAATCCTTAAATGATAAAAAGTTATTTTTCTTCAATAAATCAGCAATATTACCTCTAGAGACAACTTTACCAGATTTAATCAACAAAACATATGAACACATATTTTGAATCTCATCTAAATTATGAGATGTAAGTAAAATAGTAGATTTATTTTGCTTTTGATAATTAATCAAATAATCTCTTATGAAAATTGATGTTTCTGGGTCTAAAGAAGCTGTTGGTTCATCTAAGAGTAATAGCTTAGGGGTATTAACTAATGATTTACATAAATTTACCTTTGTCTTTTGACCTGCGGATAAAGATCCGTAGTTAAAAGATAATAAATCATTAATTTTCAATTCTTCTGATAGTTTGTAAATTACTTCACGAAAATTTAAGACACCATACAACCGAGCGTAAAAAAACAGGTTTTGTATAACCGTCATTTTTTTTGGTAATTCCACATAAGGGCTTTGAAAGTTTATTTGATTTAAAACTGCATCCTTATTATTTCTAATATTTTTTCCAAGAATAAAAATATCACCACTTGTGGGAGTTATTAATCCAAGCAATAATCCCAATAAAGTTGTCTTTCCAGCACCATTTTTTCCGAGAATACCGAATATCCCTTCACTCGGTAATTGGAATGAAATATTTTTTATTATTTTCTTTTTGTCAAATTGCTTGACAAGATTTGAAACTTTTATTGAAAAATAATTCACTATCTGTATTTAAAATTAGTAATATTTTTTTCAAGCAAAATAAAATTAAACCTAATTGTCTATTAATTAAGAAAATTTTTTATTAATCACATTATCAAAAGAAAAGTTTACAAGTAAAAAAAAAAAAAATAAATTCAAATTTAATTAAAAATTACATTTTACTGATAGATGCTTGAACAAAATATAAAAAACAGCTTTTCAGATAGCATTGGCAATACACCATTAATAAAATTAAAAATAGCATCTGAAATCTCGGGATGTAATATTTTTGGGAAATGTGAATTTTTAAATCCAGGCGGTTCTGTAAAAGATAGACCTGCCAAACAAATCATTCTGGATGCAATTGAGGAAAAAAAAATTTCTCACGGCGGCACTATTGTTGAAGGAACCGCTGGAAATACAGGAATAGGTCTTAGTTTGGTTGGAAATTCTTTAGGGATGAAATCAATTATTGTCATGCCCAAAACACAAAGTAACGAAAAAAAAAAGATGCTAAAATTATGTGGTGCAAAATTACATCTTGTAGAAGCTGTTCCTTATAAAGATCCTAATAATTATATTAGATATTCTGAGACATTATCCAAGAAAATAAAGAATAATAATGGTGTGTTATGGGCAAACCAATTTGATAATCTCTCTAATAAGAAATCTCATTATCTCTCCACTGGTCCAGAAATATGGCAGCAATTATCAGGTAGAATTGATGCTTTTATTTGTTCGATTGGTACAGGAGGAACATTATCTGGAGTCAGTAGTTATTTAAAAGAGAAAAATAAAAATATAAAGATAGGCCTCGCAGACCCATTTGGATCTGCAATGTATAATTTTTTTAAAAATGGAAAACTTAAATCAAGTGGATCCTCAATAACAGAAGGAATTGGTCAAGGAAGAATAACGAAGAATTTAGAAAAAATTTTAATTGATGAATGTTTTCAAATTTCAGACAAAGAAGCTTTAGAAATTGTATTTGAAATGATAGAAAAAGAGGGGTTAATTTTGGGAGGATCATCTGGAATAAATATTATTGGAGCAATAAAACTTGGTAAAAGAATAGGAAAAAATAAAAATATAGTAACAATTTTATGTGATTATGGAACAAAATATGAAAGTAAAATTTTCAATAAAAAGTTTTTATCAGATAAAAATCTACCAATTCCATCTTGGTTATGAATAATCGAATACGCTCATTTGTTATAAATGCTCAAGAATTAAAAAAAATAATAGATTCTACTGAGATTAAAATCATTGATTGCAGATGGTTTTTAAATCAACCTGAGAAAGGAGCATATGAATATAAAAAGTCACATATTCCTAATGCTGTTTATTACGATTTAGAAAGAAATACTGAAACACAAAATAATCTCCCACACATGTTACCAAGTAAAAAAGAATTTTCAGATTCTATAAATAAACTTGGAATTTCAAAAAAAGATCATATTGTTATTTATGATCAGATTGGGTTTTTTTGTTCAGCTAGGGTATGGTATACATTAAAACTATATGGTTTTAAGAAATTAAGGATACTAAACGGAGGATTTAGATCTTGGCAGGAAAAAAAATTACCAACAACCAGAATTATTCCTAAAACTATAGTTTTAGATAGTAAATTTAAAATTATTCAAAATAAGATTGTAAAAAAAAAAGAATTAGAAGAAATGTTTTCTAAAAAAAAAGAAAAAATTAAATTAATAGATGCTAGATCAAAAAATAGGTTTTTAGGTTATGAACCTGAACCCAGAAAAAATATAAAATCTGGAAATATTCCAGGTAGTATTAATATTCCCTTCAATAAAATTTCAGATAAAAACGGAAATCTATTAAACTTTAACAAACTTAAAAAACTATTCGAACTTCAAGCTAATATAAAAAAAAATGATAAAGTAATATGTATGTGTGGTTCCGGTATAACAGCTTGTAATATTATTTTCTCATTAGATATCTTAGATTATAAAAATATTAATCTTTATGATGGATCTTGGGCAGAATGGGGAAAACAGTAGATACAAAAATTATTCATGATGGATCGGATCCAAAAAAACATTTCGGCTCAATAAATGATCCTATTTATAAGAATTCAACATTAATTTTTGATAACTATAAGAGTTTTCTTCGATCTAAAAAAAAAAAATTCGATGTTCCCTATTACGGGAGGATTAGCACATATACTACAAGGAGATTTGAAGAATTAATATCAAAAATATATGACTGTAAAGTAGGTGTAGTTACTAGCTCAGGTTTATCTGCAATTACTTTAACACTCCTCAGCTTGCTAAAAAAAAATGATGAAATTATATTGACTGAAAATTGTTATGAACCAGTTTACAATTTTGCAGAAAATGAACTTAAAAGATTTGGTATTAATTCAAAATACTTTGGATCCAGTCAAAATGAAACACTTCAAAAACTACTCACAACAAAAACAAAAGTAATATATATAGAATCACCAGGTTCTCTAAATTTTGAGGTAGAGGATTTAAAAAAAATCGTATCAATCGCAAAACCAAGAAAAATTCTAACTGTAATGGATAATACTTGGTCTACTTTTCTTGGTTGCAACCCACTTAAATACGGTATTGATATTGTTATTGAATCCGCAACAAAATATCTCTCTGGTCACTCGGATAATTTTCTTGGAATAATCGCACTTAATTCAGATAAATACAGGAGATTAATAAAGCAATCTGCAGTAAGAATTGGCGATTTTGTTTCAGCAGAAAGTTGTTTTGAAGCTTCCAAGGGGTTGAAAACACTAAAAATTAGAATGGAGAAGCATCAATACAACGCAAAAAAGATTTTTAATTACCTAAAATCAAACAAAATAGTAACTGATATCCTCTATCTTCCTGATATATCCAATAAGTCTAATAAACTTTGGAAAAAATTCCATAAAATAAATAATGGCTTAATAACTTTCTCAATAAGGAATAATGGAAATGTAAATGTTTTTGTAGATTCCTTAAAATTATTTAAAATTGGCTTCAGTTGGGGTGGATATGAAAGTTTAATTTTACCATTAGAAAGTTTAAAACCTTCAAGAAAAATGTCGAAAAATAAAGATTATTGGTTTAGAATTCACATAGGGTTAGAAAACTATGAGGATCTGATAAGAGATATTAATAACGCAATGAGTAAATATGCAAAACAAAAATAAATTCTTGATCTTTAAACCAACAAAATCTGCAATGCAGTCGGGTTTGTCAAATACAAAAAAATGGTGCCTGTCCAATTCAGAAATCGATGAGAATTATGTGAGTAGTAAGTTTTGTTGGATAGGAAGTACTAACCCTGAAAAGCAAATAAAATTATTTTTTGATTCATTAGAAGATGCAGAGAATTTTGCTACAAAAAATAAATATAAATACGAGATTATTCAACCAAAAAAAAGAAAAGTCTTAAAAAAATCGTATTCTGAAAATTTTGTTAGGAAAAATTAGTTAAATGGCCGATAAATTGAAATTTTGTCCTGAATGGCTTTATAAAATTCTTATTTCACTTACAGTATATGATTACATTGTAAGAGACATAGCAATTTTTGTTTCAACTAAAAAATTTGAATCTTTTTTTAAAAAATATTACGAAGATTTAACTGTTGATGATATTGAAAATGGTGCAACTGCATTTATTCAATTTTTGGGAGAGGTTAAAGCAAAAGATCCATTTCTTCTTCTAAATCACTTTACATACACTATTATCAAAGATATAAAACCTAACCAAAAAGGTCTTTTTAAAAAAGATCCCTATGAAGGTGATGACGAAAAAAAATATAATCCTGAATTGGCTACACAAGATTTCAGAGTTTTCTCTTATTCATGTAGATCAGGATTAACTAAAAAAGCACCTCCTGGATGGGATCTTCATAACGAGACTGAGCTAGGACTTCTAGAAGAAGCTATAAAAAAAGAATTTTCAATTGACGATATGATTGATAGTGTAATTTAATATAATGAAAATTAGCCTTTCAGTAATACTTATATTATTTTTTTTTAATTATTCGTTCTCTGGTGATGTAAATAATGACGAATTAATTTCCCTCGCAGTCGAAAACAAATACAGAAAAACAAATAATAAATCTAGAGATAAATATAGACACCCAATTGAAACCTTGAGCTTTTTTGGTTTGTCAAGAGAAAAGAAAATCCTAGAGATAACACCAGGAAGGGGTTGGTATACAGAAATACTTGCAAATTACATGAGAAACACGAATAATTATTATGTCGCCAAGTATGACCCACCTCAATTTGCCGTTGATATAATCACTAAAATCCAAAATGAATTTGAGAAATATTTCTTAAAAAATGAAAATAAATTTGGAAAAATTAAATATATTTCTATAAACCAAGACTATAAAATTGTTAGCAAAAAAAATGAATTCGATATTGTTCTTACATTTAGAAACTCTCACAATTGGTTAGATAGAGGCAAAGCTGAGAAAATTTATAGCTCGATATATAGATCAATGAAAAAAGGTGGCATTCTTGGAGTAGTTCAACATAGAGCCGATGAATCATCCCCTTTTAACTATAAAGGCGGATATGTTAAAGAGTCTTTTTTAATAAATTTTATCGAGAACCAAGGTTTCAAGCTTATTAACAAATCAGAAATTAATTCTAATCTCAAAGATACAAAAAATTATGAAAAAGGTGTATGGACACTTCCTCCTACATATAGACTTGGTGAAAAAGATAAATCAAAATATTCTAAAATTGGTGAAAGTGATAGAATGACGCTTAAATTTATCAAATAAAATTTATCGTGATTCATTTTATTGTTGCAACAATCAAAGAAGCAAGGCCCTTGATAGACTTCTACAAACTGAAAAAGAATAATAATTCATGTGAATTTCAAATCTTTCAAAATAATAATATTTCGCTTACTGTAAGTAAAATAGGTAAAGTCTCATCTGCTTTGAGTGTAAGTCATACTTTTTTTGAATTAGGAAAAAAAAAAAACCAAATATGGATAAATTTTGGGCTTGCCGGTATTAAAAACATGGATATTGGCAAATTATTTCTAGTTAATAAAATAATTGACTTTGATTCTAGTAAATTGTTTTTTCCTCATATAATAAGTAATTTTAAATTAGACCATAAATCTTGTGTAACTTATAGCAAACCAAATGAAGAATTAAATAATCTTCTATCGGATATGGAATCCAGTGGTTTTTTTGAAAGCTCAAGTAAATTTTCTTCAAAAGAGCTAATACATTCACTTAAAATTATTTCAGACAACGAATCAAATAAAATTGATTTCAATAATGATGAACAAATTTATAAATTAATAGAAAAAGAATTAAAAAATATTGATCAATTTAAAAATGAAGTAGTAAAAATTTGGGAAGAATATTATGAAGAAAACCAAAAGCTTGAAAAAATAATTAAGTCTTTGACTGAAAAATTAAAACCAACTTTTTATCAAAAACACGAATTATCAAAATTAATAAAACTATATTATAGTAAATATCAAAAGTTTGATCATAATATTCTTGATTATTCTAAAGATGCTAAATACAACATTAAATTAATACTAGAAAAAATTAGCTTATGAAATTTAATGTAATATACATTGAAGAAAAAATAAAAGATTATCCAAATACAAAAGAAATTCTAGCAAGAATTAATTATAAAAAAATTATTTATTGTGAAAACTATAACCAAGTTTTTAATCCGAAAAACCAAAACTTTAGAATTCAAAAAGCTGAACCTTCAATTATTTTAGCAAAAAAGGAACAAAATTTTTTATTAAATGCCCCAGAAAAATTTACCATAGGTTACAGTAAGAATTTCTATTTTTCCCATATGTTAAATTGTGTTTATGACTGTAAATATTGTTTTCTCCAAGGAATGTTTAACTCTGCACATTATGTAATCTTTGTAAATTACTTGGATTTTTTTAACGCAATTAAAAGTCAGGTTTCAAGATCAAAAAAAACTATCTGTTTTTTCTCAGGATACGACTGTGACAGCCTAGCATTAGAAAAAATAACAAATTTTTTATCTTTCTTTTTAATTAAATTTCAAAAAATTAAAAATGGTATTTTAGAGGTTAGAACTAAAAGTACGAAAATAGATATATTTAAACAAATAAAACCTATGAATAATATTGTAATTGCATTTAGTTTAAACCCAAAGCATATAGTTAAGAAATTTGAGGATAAAACACCAAGTTTAACTCAAAGAATAAAAGCTATAGTTGAATTACAAAAATTGGGATGGAACATTGGTTTAAGATTTGATCCATTAATAATTGATAATTCGAATAATTTTATAATCTATGACTTTTTCAAATTTATTTTTGATAAAATTGAAACAAGAAGAATTCACTCTGTTACACTTGGTAAGTTTAGAATGCCTAAACAGTTTTTTGAGAAATTTTCTTCTTTAAGACCTAATGAATATTTTTTCATAAATAAAGAAAATGAAAAATTTAAAAATATTGGAATTTATGAAAATCAATTAAGAAAATTTATTGATAAAAAAAAAATATTCAGGAATTAAAACTTTTTCTCATTAAGTTGAAACTTTTGGCAATTAAACACAAGTGATATAATTTTAGCATCAACATATCTCTCAAAATTCAAAACTAATTGGCCAGAATATCTCCCGATGATTCCAGAAATATCTCCATTAGAGTCTTCGTAAATTTTTACATCTGAGGCTTTCCAAGAAATATTAGATTCAGTTTCTTTAATTTCCTCTGGAAAAAAAATCAATCCCCCAAGTTCTATTTTTTTTTTTTGTGTATCTATAACTAAAAATAAATCTTTCACATCAAGACTTTTAGCGTCTATATAATTATTTGTACAAATAAGATTTAATTTTGAAGAAAAAACTAAATTTGGCAACAAAAGAAATAACAAAATAAAAAATATACGATGCATAAATTTGATAATTTCAAAAAAATAAAAAATGTCAATTTTAATTTTATTTCTTGTAAATATAATTAAAAAACTGAAAGTAAAATTAATATATTTTATAATAATCAATAAATGTTTAAAAAAAATATTTACATAAAGAATAATTCTCAACCCTTTAAAATGAGTAGGACTAAAATTGACCTGTATTTTGAATGTAAAAGGTGTTTTTATGTAGATCAAAGATTTGGAATCCGAAGGCCACATGGAACTCCGCTGGTAATGAATAATCGTTTTGTTGGTCAATTAAAATTTGAGTTAAATCAATGTAGAATCAATCAACAAGCGCATCCACAGATAATTAGTCTTAATAGGAACCTTACCCCTTACGACCACCCTAAATTAAACGAATGGCAAAATCCCTTCAAAGGCGTAACTTATTTACATAAAGAAAGTAACATCCTACTATATGGGATAATTGATGATATTTGGTTAGACAATGAAACACAAAAATATAATAGTATTATCATAAAAAGCACTTCAAAAAAAAATAAAATTAATTATGACGAAATATGGCCAGGATATTGGAAGCAATTGTCATTTTATACATTTTTATTAAATAAAAATTCATTAGATATGTCTAAAACCGGTGCGCTAATTTTTATAAATGCACTTACAAATAATGGAGATATGAATCAAAATGTTACCTTTGATTTATCAATTTTTGAGAAAATACTTGATTTTAGTTGGATTGAACCAACTATCATGAATATCTATCAAGTTTTAAATGAAGACAAAGTTCCTGAATATTCAAAAAGATGTAAATTTTGTAATTATTATTTTAATTTAAGGAATAAAATTAATGAATAATTCTGATCTAATAAAACTTCTAAGTTCCTCTAGCTCAAGGTTGTTTAAAGAAGATGTATTGCTTAAAGAAATGAAAAATAATAATGATATTTTTTTTTCTGGTATGTCATTAGCTTATAATAAATTATTAACATTTGGGGTAAAGAAAGTACCCGAATCAGAATTTGATGGTGAAGGTATAAGATGGGAAGAATTTAAAAATTTGGCAGATAACTTGGTAAAAAGAAACCTTACCGGACATGCAGCAAGAGATGAAATTAGGGTAGTTATGGAAAAATCCTTTAAAGATGAATGGAATTTTTTTTTTAAAAGAATCTTACAAAAAGATATGAGGTGTGGGCTATCAGAAAGAACAATAAATAATGTTGCAAAAAAAAATAACTTCCAACAATATTTGATTCCAGTTTTTTCATGTCAACTTGCTCAGGACTCTGAATCACATAAAAAAAAAATTATTGGAAAAAAAATGATCGAAATAAAATTAGATGGAGTCAGAGCAATTTTAATAATTTATCCATCTAGAAATATAGATATTTTTAGTAGAAATGGAAAAGAATTAAATAATTTTGAACATATAAAAAATGAAATTAAAGAATTAATGAATTTTGATGAAATAGATAGACCTTTTGTACTTGATGGTGAAATAATAAGTAAAAATTTTCAGGAATTAATGAAACAAATACACAGGAAGAATTCTGTGCAAAATGATGATGCAAAACTTTTCTTATTTGACTGTTTACCTTTAGAAAACTTTAAAAAGGGTATTTATGAATGTAAATATTCAGAAAGAATAATTAAACTAAAGAAACTCTATGTAAAATATTTTCAATACTCAATTAATATTAAACTACTTGAACCAAAATTAATAAATCTAGATACAAATCAGGGAATGGAGGAATTCCAGAATTTCAATCGGGACTCCCTATTGAAAGGTTATGAAGGTATAATGATTAAAGATCCAGATTCTTTCTATGAGTGCAAGAGGTCTACAACTTGGCTAAAGTCGAAGCCATTTATTGAAGTATCATTGCAAGTTAAAGATTATGAAGAAGGAACAGGAAGAAATAAAGGAAAATTAGGAGCTCTAATTGCAGAAGGTGAAGATGAAAAAAAGTTTTTCAGATTAAATATTGGATCTGGTTTTACAGATGAACAAAGAGATGAATTTTGGAGAAATAAAGAACAGCTAATAGGAAAGATTGTTGAGGTCAGAGCTGACTCTATTAGTAAAAGCAAAGAGGGTGATCATTGGAGTTTAAGATTTCCGCGTTTTAAAAGTTTCAGAGGTTTTGAGAGAAATGAAAAGTTGTAGTTATTTTTCTTTTTGTATAAAATTTTAATATGAAAAAAAAAATTTCTTTTTTTATAATATTTTTTATATTAACAGCATCTTGTGAAAATAAAGAAGACAACAAACTTCTAGGACAAATCATTGGCTCTGTAACTGGAGCATATTTAGGTTCAAAGGTAGGGTCTGGTGTAGGAAAAGATATTTCCATGGTTTTAGGAACAGCTGTTGGGTTAGTGATTGGAGGCAAGATCGCTGAAGTTCTTGATAAAGACGAAGAAAAAGATTTTAGCCAAAAAATTCAAGAATCACTTGAAAATAATCCTGACAATGTGCCTAGTGAATGGACAAGCAAGAAAAATGAAAATATAAATGCAGAAATCCTACCTACAAGTAGTTACAAAATAGATAACCAAACCTGCAGAGACTTTAAACAAATAATTTCAAAAGATGGTAAACAAATAGAAGAAGAATCAACGGCATGTAGGGATGAAGAAGGTAATTGGAAAATTATTTAGAAAATCTATTTTCAAAACTATTTAAGATTAACGGTAAGAAAAAAACTGAAGCAATTAAAGTTGATAACAAACTAATAAACAATAATATTCCCATCGAAGATGTTCCATTATGTGGTGATATGGCAAGTGTACTAAATGATGCAATTGTTGTTAAAGCACTGAAAATTATTGCTTTAGGTGTGTTACTAGAAATGACAAGAGTCAATTTCCCGAACTCTACTAATCTTCGAAGAAAATATATTGAGTAGGTTACACCTAAACTATAGAGCAAAGGTAATGCTATCATATTTGCGAAATTCAAATCTAATTTTAATAAAATCATAAATAGAATTGTTAAAATAGATGAAATAAAAATTGGTAAAAAAGTTAAAAAAACTAAAAAAAACTCTCTAAAAATTAAAAAAATAAAAATTATGAGAAAAGAAAATGATAAAATCATTGCTTTTAAAAATGATTGTATAACAATTTCACCAGCTTCAAATTGCACAACAGGCATACCTGTTGCATCAGGAAAATACTTTTGAACATCTAATACGAATTCCTTAAGATTTTCTTTTTTTGTAACATCTTTAGCAGGGAAAATCTCTATTCGTTGAATTCCTTTATCTGACAAATATCTATTAGTGTAATAAGTAGGGATTTTTTTTAAAAAATCTTCATTAACATCTCCATACCTTTGAATTTCTATCATTAATTGATCAAAATCATTAAATAACAACTCTTCTAATTCCTTCAATGAACCTTTGTTAGAAAAATGCTCCTCAATCATCTCGATAAGTTTTTTTGAGATAAGTGATTGTTCATCATCTTGAATTAAGGAAACCTCTTCAATTAATCTCAGGAACCTATCAAGTTCATCTTTTTTTGAAAAAAAATTAATATTTTTTTGTGATGAAATTAAAAACTTCAGGTAATCAAGTTCTTCTGATTCAAATTTTTTTGTAAAACTTGAATAAGAGAAGAAAGATCTAATACTTTCCTCGGATAAAAGATTATTTATTTTTTTTTGATTATAATTATCTTTGTTAATCATAATTGAAATTATATAATCGGAGGTAGGGTTATCTTCTATTAAATCCTTAGCCAATATTACAGAATTCAATTTAGGATCTTTTAAATTCAATGCATCCGAATCAAAACTAATCTTCTTAGAAAAAAAAAATACAAAAATTAAAATTGATATAAAAAAGAATAGTAAGATTTTTTTTATTTGTTTTAATTTTAAAAATATCATTTCATAAATATTTGAAGAATAATTATAATTTTTATGAATCCCTCCAGGAAATAAAATTATTAGTGATGGTAAAAAAGTTAAATTCACTATTAAACCAACTAATAAACCAAAAAAGGAAATTAATCCTAATTCTGACAAACCATTATAATCTGTTGGAACAAAAGATAAAAATCCAATCATTGAAGGTATTGAAGCTATAAGGAGTGTCAAGGAAATATCTTTAGTTTTTTCAACAATCATACTTGTTTGATTATTCTTAATTTTCTCATTGAATCTCAGAAAAACCTGAATTCCATAATCAACTGACAAACCTATAAACAAAACAGCAAATGCAACTGATATTAGGTTTAAACTTCCAATAAAAAATGTTGTTAAACCCAAGGTTATTATTAAACCTAAGATAATGCTCAGAAGAAGAAATGTTATAACTTTGATATTTTTGATAGCAAACCATAAAATAAAGCCAACAAAAATCAAACTCATTATACCTGCTTTTGAAGCACCTTTTGAGACTGATTTCATTTCTTCGTAATCAATTACTAATCCACCAGTAAATTCAATTTTAGTTTTATTCTTTGAGTTCTTTATTAAATTATTAAGAAAATCGTAAAAATCACTGAAACTTGAATTATTTAAGAACTGTTGTTTTAAACCAATTATTATAAAAGAAGAATTTTTGGAATCATTTAAAAGATTAGTCCAATTCACTTTTTTTTTATTTTCTATAGATATTAAAAAACTCTCAAATATTTTTTCTAATTGATCCAGTGAATGGTTTTTTTCCTCATTCTTGAGGTATAGAGTTAGTAGATTATTAAATCCTTCTAATCGAGGATTATTATTAATTTCAGATAAAAAGGGCTGATAATCGTATAATTTGTCTACTATTTGTTTTTTTTGAGCATTATTTAAAAAGATAAAATAATTATCCTTAAAAACCTGATCATTACTTGGAGAAAATAAAAAACTAAGTTCTTGTCGTTTTTCTAACTCTTTAATTATTATATTAGAAGTATTATTAACTTCAGTATTATTATCTCCTGAAATCCTTATTAATATATTATTTGCTAAAACAGGAAATTCTTGTTTTAATTTCTCTTGATTCTGCTTAAAGTTTAGATTTTTATTGATTAAAGTATCAGTAGATGTATTAATTGTAAGAAATTTTGAACTATAAAAGATACAAAAAACACTTACAGCTAGAAAAAAAAGAATCACTGATTTTGGGGAGTTAATAATTTTTTTTAATATTCTTTCCATATTTAAATAAATATCAAATTTTTCTGTTTTTGTTTGAAAAAATTATTTTTACAATTATTTAATTTATGATTATTTTATAAAATGAATTTATATATTGGTAAAATTATTGAGAAAATTTCTGATGGACAATACGAAAATAAAAAATTCATTGTTAAAAGACTAAAGATGATTTCTGGAAATGTTCATGCGGTAATATCAGACATTGCAGATGAAAATTCAGAAATCTTAGTTGCATTATCAGTATTAGAAGATAAAAATAAATTTATATTACCAAAATAACAAGATCGAGGTTCAAATGCGTTATTTAAAAAAAATTTTATTTCTAGTAATTTCTATTTTCATTTTTAGTCAGGTTTCAGCTCATGGCCCCTCAAGACAAAAAGTATCAGAGAGCATTTCTATAAATGCTGATCCAGAAGTAGTATGGAAAATTGTGAGTAATTTCAAGAAATTTAATTGGAATTCCAATATAAAGGATACTTTAGCTTCAAACAATAATATTGGCAGTGAAAGATTAATCAAATTTAAGAGTGGAGAAAAAATTAAACAAAAACTTGAAAAAATTGATGAAAATAAAATGTTTGTTGGTTGGAGAATTATTGAAACAGACAATAAAATCCTTCCTGTTAATAGTTATGCAGCAAAAATCTTTGTAAAAAAAAAAGAAGATGGATCCTCAAATGTTAATTATAAAGCTGGATTTTATAGAGGTTTTATGGGAAATGATCCACCGTCAGAACTAAATGATGAAAATTCCAAGAAAAAAGTACAGCAATTTATCATAGATTCTCTCAAAGGTTTAAAAGAAATTGCTGAGAAAGACTAACTTCCTTATTATTTTTCTAGCTGTATTGTTTTTATTTTTTTTTTTTTTAAAAAAAAAAGAAAATGCCAAAGCATATATAACCAATCAAGAATCTAACAAACTAGATATAATTGATTTAAATATAAAAAAAAAGGTTGGTGAAATCGATCTTGGGAAAAATCCTGCTGGAATCTTTATAGATAAGCAAAAAATGGTTATTTTTGTATCTAACCCTGGTAGTAATAATATTTCGAAAATAAATATTAATGACCAATTTCATGAATTTATTCCTGGAGGAAAAAGTCCGATGAGCTTATATTTTTCAAAAAGCAATGATTCACTTCTTGTAACTAATTGGTATGACAATGAAATATCAATAATTGATACTAATCTAAAAAAAGTCATAAAAACAATACCTGTTGGCAAATCACCCGCTGGAATCTATGTAGATGAAAAACAAAAAATAGCATTCGTTGCAAATAGAGACGATAATAGTGTTTCTATAATAGACTTAATTGAATTTAATGTGATTAAAACAGTAAAGGTTCAAAAAGCTCCTTATGGTATATTTTCAGACGAATCTATTGATGAAATATTTGTAACCAATGTTCAATCAAGTTCAATATCACTTTTAAGTAAAAAATCACGAGAAGTCTTAGATCATATTTTGGTTGGAAAATGGCCCTATCAAGTTGCCTATGAAAGAAAAAAAAAAATTTTATATGTGTCAAATCAAAGAGATAACAGTATTTCTGTTATAGATCTCAAAAAAAGAAAAAAAATTAGAACCTTAGACAACATTTGTGAGTACCCAGAAGGTATCGATATAAGCTATGATGAAAATTTAATAATTGTTGCTTGTTGGTTTGATGATAATATTATTTTATTAGATTTAAATAGTAATAAATTTATTCAAGAAATTGGAGTTTCCGGTGGGCCAAGATCTTTTGGTAAATTTATTTTAGAATGATATGCTGAAAAAGATTGAAGTTAATGATTTTGAGCAAATGGCTAATGCTATTAGAGCATTAACTATTGATGCAGTTGAGAAAGCAGAATCAGGTCATCCTGGAATGCCTTTGGGAATGGCAGATGTAGCCAGTGTTCTTTTTTCAAAGTTCATTAAATTTGATCCAGGTAACCCTAATTGGATTGATAGAGATAGATTTGTTTTGTCTGCAGGTCATGGCTCCATGTTACTTTATGCTATTTCTTATTTAGTGGGATACAAAGACTGCACTATAAATCAAATAAAAAAATTTAGACAACTTGGAAGTAAAACTGCTGGTCATCCAGAATATGGATTACTTAAAAGCATTGAAACGACAACAGGTCCATTAGGACAAGGCCTTGCAAATGCTGTTGGGATGGCAATTGCCGAAAAAATTCTTAATGCAAAATACGGAAACATCATTAATCACAAGACATGGGTTGTAGTAGGAGATGGATGTTTAATGGAAGGAATTTCTCAGGAAGCAATTTCAATTGCTGGTCATTTAAAGTTAAATAAACTGGTGGCGCTTTATGATGACAATGAAATTTCAATTGATGGCCCAACAAATTTAACCTGTTCAGATGATCAGAAACAAAGATTTGAAGCAAGTAATTGGAATACAATTAATGTTGATGGACATAATTATCAAAGTATAGAAAAAGGTATTTTACAATCTCTGAAATCAAATAAACCAACATTAATTATTTGCAAAACAAAAATAGGTTTTGGATCACCAAATAAATCTGGTAAAGAATCCTCACATGGATCACCTTTAGGTGAAGAAGAATCTAAATTAACAAAAGAAAAATTAAATTGGAAATTTAAGAAATTTGAAATACCAACTTTAATAAAAAAAAAATGGGAGAAAATTGGAGTTAAAGGGAAAATAGTCAGAGAAAATTGGCAAAAAAAGTATTCAAAAACCACTAATTACAAAAATCTAGTAAATCAATTCAAAGAAAAAAGTTTTAAAAGAACAAAATCAACATCTGATTATCTTGATAAAATTGTTAGAACAAATAATATGGAAGCAACAAGAAAATCTTCACAAAAAACAATTGAATATTTATCCAATTCTATAAAAAACTTTTTGGGGGGATCGGCAGATCTAACAGGTTCCAATCTAACTAAAACTAAATTTTCAAAATCAAATTCAAAAATCTTTAATTATATCCACTACGGCGTGAGGGAACATCTTATGGCTGCAGCCATGAATGGAATAGCAGTTCATGGTGGTTTCATCCCATATGGTGGAACATTTCTAGTATTTTCAGATTATTGCAAAAATTCAATAAGGCTTTCTGCAATGATGAAAAAAAGGGTGATTTATGTATTAACTCACGATTCAATTGGCTTAGGTGAAGATGGACCAACCCATCAACCAATAGAGCACTTAGCAGGTTTAAGAGCAATTCCAAATCTTTTTGTACTAAGACCATGTGATGCAGTAGAAACTTTTGAAGCTTGGGAAATAGCAATCAATAGTAAAAAAACACCATCAGCCATTATTCTATCTAGACAGAATCTTCCATTATTAAGAAAAAAAGTAACAAATAACCTTTCATCTAAAGGTGGGTATTTTATTAATAATCATAAAAATTCAAAAATTACATTCATAGCTAGTGGATCTGAAGTTTCTGTTGCTTCAAAAGTTCAAAAGATTCTCTCAAAAGATAAAATTCATTCAAATTTGGTTTCAATGCCATCAATAGAATTATTTAATCAGCAAAACAAAAATTATATTAATAAAACTCTTGGAGAAAAACCAAGAATTATAATTGAAGCAGCATCAAGTTTAAGTTGGTATAAATTTTTAAGAAAAAATGATATAATTTTCTCAATTAATAGTTTTGGGGAATCAGGGAAAGGTAATGATTTATTCAAATTTTTTGGGTTTGATCCAAATCAAATAAGTCAAAAAATTAAAAGGAAATACTTTAAATGATTACATTGAAAAAAAAATTTTCTGACCTCAACAATTTTATTTTTAAGAAAAGAGTTATTGTAAGAGTTGATTTAAATCTTCCAATTCATAACCAAGAATTTACTGACCTGACAAGATTAGAAAAAATCAAACCAACAATTGAATTTCTGCTAAAGAACAAAGCTAAGATTTTACTTATATCACATTTCGGAAGACCAAAAGGTGAAATAAAAAATGAACTTTCATTAAAAAATGTTTCCAGTGAGATAAATAAGGTTTTAGAGAAAGAAATATTTTTTTATGATGAAGCCATAAAGAATATCAAAATAGATAAAATAGATAAAATATTTGAAAAAAATGATATCATATTATTAGAAAACCTACGTTTTTATCCAGAGGAAGAAAAAAATGATGATTCGTTTTCAAAAAAACTTGCATCACTAGGGGATATTTATGTGAATGAATGTTTTTCTGTTTCACACAGATCTCATTCATCAATCGTTGGAATACCTAAACATCTTCCCTCATTCCCAGGCATGCTTCTAGAAAATGAAATTTTTAATCTTAAAAACTTAATTACATCAAACAACCTATCCTCTAGCGTTGCATTGTTTGGAGGAGCAAAAATATCAACAAAACTGAAGATAATAGAATTCTATTTACAAAAATTTGGTAAAGTGATTATTGGAGGAGCAATGGCAAATACATTTCTTAAGGTTTCGGGAATAGAAATTGGCCGATCATTATATGAAAAATCAATGCTTAAAAAAGCAAAGGAAATTTTAGATCAGTTCTCACAAAAAAAACTTCATTTACCATTGGATGCAATTGTTATTGATAAAAAAAAACTAAAGCCTGAAGTTAAAAAAATAGATGAGATTTCTAAGAATGAAAAAATACTTGATATTGGACCTCAAACTCGAATGTCTTTTTACAACATCATTGTTGAAGCTGACAAATTGTTGTGGAACGGTCCATTAGGTTTATATGAGGAGAAACCTTTTGATGAAGGCACTTCCTTCGTTGCAAAGGCAGTTAAAGATAATAATAATAAAAATTTCTTTTCTGTCGCAGGTGGAGGTGATACTATATCAGTGTTAAAACAATGTGATGCTTTTAACTTTTTTTCTTTTATATCCACTGGTGGTGGAGCATTCCTTGAATTTATTGAAGGAGGTGGTCTCCCCGGTTTAGATAGCCTAAATGAGTGAAGAATTTTATGAATGAAAAAAAACTAAATCAAATTTCAATTGAATTATCATCTCCACCAAAAGGTATACTTGCAGCTGATGAGAGTACGAATACTATAAAAAAGAGATTTGACTTAATTAATGTTGAATCAAATTTTGAAAATAGAAGGAAATATAGAGAATTACTATTTAAAACAAAAAATTTAAATGGTTTTATTAGTGGGATAATTTTGTATGATGAAACGATCAAACAATCAACATCTGAAGGTATTCCATTTCCTGTTTATCTAGAAAAAAAAAAAATAGCTCCTGGTATTAAAGTTGACGCAGGAGCAATTCCTATTACAAATGAATCTAGTGAAAAAATTACAGAGGGATTAGACGGTCTCTCCAAACGGCTTCAAGAATATAAAGCATTAGGTGCGGTTTTTACTAAGTGGAGAGCTATAATTGACATTCACACTAAAAACAATCTTCCATCCGAACATTGCATTGAGTCTAATGCCTTTGTATTAGGGAGATATGCAAGAATTGTTCAGGAAAATGATATGGTACCCATTGTTGAGCCAGAAGTTATTATGGATGGAAAACACTCAATTGAAGATTGCTATGAGGTAACAGCAAAAACTTTAAAAAAGGTTTTTAACCAATTAGACTTTCATAAAGTATTCTTGGGAGGGATATTATTGAAACCTAACATGGTTATATCCGGAAAAGATTCAGATACACAAGCATCAATAAAAGATGTTGCAAAAATGACTGTTGATTGCCTGAAAGAAAATGTTCCAAATGAAGTACCTGGAATTGTGTTTCTCTCTGGTGGTCAAAGTAATGAATTAGCTACGCAGCATCTGAATGAAATGAATAAAAATTATAATGAATTACCCTGGAATCTGAGCTTTTCTTATGGAAGAGCTCTTCAAAAACCCGCATTAAGTTCTTGGATGGGTCAAGAAAAAAATATAATTGATTCCCAGAATGCTCTTTTTGTTAGAAGTAAACATAATTCAAATGCTACAATTGGTAAATATTCGTCTGAAGATGAAAATTTGTCTCCATGAATAAAGTAGTCAAGATTGCCCCATCAATTTTATCTGCAAATTTTTCAAATTTAGGAGAGGAAATTGAAAAGCTAGATTCTTGTGGATGTGACTATGTTCATATTGATGTAATGGATGGTCATTTTGTACCCAATATCACAATTGGACCTAATGTAGTAAATTCAATCAGAGGATTTACAAAAAAAATATTTGATGTTCACCTAATGATTGACCCAGTAAAAAAATTTATACCTCAATTTGCCAAAGCTGGTTCAGATATTATCACTATTCATCATGAAATATCTGAAAATGTATTTGAATGTATAGATTTAATTAAAAAACATAATATTAAAGCTGGCATTTCAATTAAACCAGCCACATCTTCTAAAGAGGTTAAGAAATACTTAGATTTAGTTGATTTGATATTAGTAATGACCGTTGAACCTGGTTTTGGTGGACAAAAATTTATGTTAGATCAAATAAATAAAATAAAAGAGATAAAAGAGATGGTAGGATCCAGAAAAATTGATATCGAAGTTGATGGAGGAATTAATGAAAAAACCGCAAAAATGGTTATTGATGCTGGAGCTAATGTTTTAGTCTCAGGATCTACAATTTTCAAACATAAAGACTATAAAAAGGTAATAGAGGTATTAAGAACAAATGAGTCTTCGAATTATTAGTTTATTTTTTTTTTTTTTTCTAAATACAAGTTACATATACTCTGAACCAATCATTTATGTAAGTGTTGAAAAACCAAAAAAAGAATTATTATCAAGTTCTATAAAAATCCCAGCAACTGTTATGGCTAACGAAAGTGTTGAAATTACAAGTGTCGTATCAGAAAAAATAAAAAAAATTCTATTCAAAGAGGGAAACTTTGTTAAAAAAGGACAATTGCTAGTTGAATTAGTTGATGATGAAGAAGGGGCTACCCTTAATCAAACAATTGCTGAACTTGAAGAAGCAAATTTAAATTATGAAAGGGCACTAAAACTCTCAATTAAGGGGAATATATCACAATCTATCTTGGATAATAGATTGATGATTAAAAAAAAACTAACCTCGAAAGTCAACGAGATTAAGGCACAAATTGATGATTTGAAAATCAAAGCTCCTTTTGACGGTTATACTAGTATAAGAAATTTTAGTGAAGGAGCATTACTCCAACCTGGAGATGTTATAACTAATCTTTACGATATTTCAATGTTACGAATACAAGCATTTGTTTCAGAAAACTACATTTCTAAAATTAATAGTGAATCAAAATTTAATGTCGAAATAAATCTTGATAAAAAATTTAATCTTAGTGGCAAAATTTCAGTTATAGATCCTTTAATAGATAAAAGAACAAGAACTTTTAAAATAATAGGAAAAATTAAAAATCACAAAAATCAAATAAAACCTGGTATGATGGTCAATCTAACCATTCCATTAGCTAAAAGAAATGCAATATTTGTTAAAGAAGGAGCAGTTTTTAACGAGGATGACATTTCATATGTTTATACAGTTTCTGAAAATAAGATCGATAAAAAAAGAATCCAGATTGGTTCAAGAGAAAAAGGCCTTGTTGAAATCATAAAAGGAATAGATATAAATGATTCAATTGTTTTTGAGGGTATCAATAAAATTAAAAAGGGATCAAAAGTAAAGATAAAATGAATTTTTCCAATTTTTTTATCAAAAAGCCAGTTTTTTGTTCAGTATTATCTGGATTCTTAATAATTTTAGGGTTGTTATCTCTTAGCAAACTTCCATTGAGACAATTTCCTGATGTAGAAAGGTCAGAAATAAGTATCGATACAATTTATCCAGGCGCAGCATCCACAATTGTAGAAACAAAAATTACTGAAATTATAGAAGGTCAAATCAGTGGTATTGATGGAATAGAATCAATCTCATCAGTCAGCAGGGATGGAAGATCAAAAGTTACAATAGAATTTATAGCAAAAAAAAATATCAATGAAGCAGCTAATGATGTTAGGGACGCAGTTTCAAGAATATTAGAAAACTTACCAAAAGATTCAAACCCTCCAGAAATTTCAAAAATCGATTCAGATACCAGTGCAATTATGTGGCTTAATTTAACATCTGATGACATAAATCAACTAGAACTTACAGATTATGCCGAGAGATACCTAGTTGATCGATTATCGGTAATCCCAGGTGTTGCAAAAGTTAGGGTCTCTGGAGGTAAAAAAAAATCATTAAGAATTTGGGTTGATCCTTTATTACTATCTCAATACGAAGTCTCAGTTTTAGATATCGAAAAAAAACTTTTAAATGAGAATGTTGAAATTCCTGCTGGACGACTGGAATCTAAATACAGAGATTTTACAATAAAACTAGAAAGTGGATATTCCACTGTAGACGATTTTAAAAATTTAGTGATAAAACGAAGCGATGATTTTTCATTTGTAAAATTAGGTGATGTAGCAAAAGTTCAAATTGGTCCAGAAGAAACAAGACAATTGTTTAGAGGTAATGCCGAAGAAATGATTGGTTTGGGCATACTAAAACAAACTTCCGCAAATCTGATAGAGGTAACAAATAATGTAAAAGAAGAATTTAAAAAAATTAAAAAAGAACTGCCAGAAAACATAAAGATATATCAAAGTTATGATACATCTCTTTTTGTATCTGAAGCATTAAATGAAGTAATATTTACACTATGTTTTGCAGTGTTATTAGTTACTTTTATAATTTTATTTTTTCTAAGAAATTTTAAAAGCACTCTTATACCTCTTATCACAGTACCAATATCAATACTTTCAACCTTCATATTTTTAAATTTTTTAGGTTTTTCTTTGAATTTAATTACATTGCTTGCTCTTGTTCTATGTACTGGATTAGTAATTGATGATTCGATAGTTATGTTAGAAAATATACACAAAAAGATTGAATCAGGTATGTCAAGGTTTGAAGCAGCTCTGGCAGGTTCTAAGGAAGTATTTTTTGCAATTATTTCAACATCAATTGTATTAATTAGCATTTTTACACCAATTATTTTTTTAGAAGGAGATACTGCTAAACTTTTTGAGGAATTGGCAGCAACTATAATTGGTGCAGTTATTTTTTCTACTCTGATTTCACTGACATTAACCCCAATGCTTTGTTCAAGAATTCTAGACTTAAAAAAAAAAAATAAAAAAATAAACAAGTTTGAAAACTTATATATTAAAATATTAGAAACATCATTAAAAAAACAAAAACTAAATTTTTTTATAATTTTCATAATTATTTTTTTTATTATTATTCTTTATGAAAAGATTTCTAAAGAACTTGCACCCCGAGAAGATAGAGGTGTTTTCATTATGGTCATGGAATCTCCAGAGGGAAGCACATATGAAAATACTGTAGAACAAATGTTGAAGCTTGAGAAAGAATTACTCGAATTTAATAAAAATAATGAAGCTAAAAGGATACTTTTAAGAGTTCCGCGAAGTTTTTCTGGAACCGAAAATTTCAGTGATGGACTTGGTATAATTGTTTTGAATCATTGGGACGAAAGAAGAAACATATGGGAAATAATTAGCGATTTTAAAGAAATATCATCCGAAATTACAGACTCAAAAATAATAATCTTTCCCCCACGAGGACTGGGACAAAGAAGATCTGGACAAGAACTTCAATATGTTATTTCTGGGGATACTTATTCAAATATTTTTAAAAATATGCAAATAGTATTAGATGAAATTGAAAAAAATGAAAATTTTTTGTTTTCAAGAATTGACTATAAAAGAAATAGACCTCAGTTAAAAATTAGTATTGATAAAAACAAAACATCCGATCTTGAAATTTCTAATGCTGAAATTGGAAGAACCTTAGAAATTCTTCTTGCAGGAAGGAAGATTAATACATTTATTGAAAAAGGTGAAGAATACTATGTAATAGTTCAGGCTAAAAAAGAAAATAGGGAAAATGTAAAGAATATTGGAAATTTTGAAGTAAAAACCAACCAAGGAAATTTTGTAAGATTAGATAACTTATTGAATTTTTTTGAAGTTGCTGAAGCAAAGGAATTAAACAGATATAATAAAATGAGATCAATTACACTAAGTGCAGGGCTAAAAAAAGGTTTTTCTCTTGGAGAAGCAATTGAATATCTCGAGGGAATTTCAAGTGAAAAATTGGTTGGGAATTTTAAAATTGACTTTAAAGGACAAAGCAAGGAATATAAAAAATCGACAAAACAATTTTACTTTCTTTTTTCTGTTTCACTTGTTTTTGCATATTTAGTTTTATCTGCTCAGTTTGAAAGCTTTAGATTTCCTTTAATTGTAATGCTCTCTGTACCACTCACATTAGCTTTTCCTTTGTTAGCAATCCTAATATTTAAAAATTCATTAAATATCTTTAGTCAGATCGGAATAATAATATTGATGGGAATCGCAGCAAAAAATGGAATTCTTATTATTGAATTTGCTAAACAATTAAAGAAAAAAGGAGAAAACTCTTATAATGCACTCTTAGCTTCTTGTAAAAAAAGGTTTAGACCTATTATAATGACTGGGCTATCAACTGTTGTAGGAATAATTCCATTAGTTATAGGCTCAGGTGCTGGATATGAATCAAGATTAACAATCGGAATAGTATTGATTTCTGGTATAGTGTTCTCAATCATATTGACATTATTCATAACACCATTTTTCTATAAAATCGTTGATAGAGATTAGCGAGTTTTTAAATACTTAAAATTATTATTTTCAAAAAAATTTTCGTCAACCTCAAAATCTTCCAGGTTCAGTGAATAAAAATTTTCAAACCATTTTTCTATTTTTTTGTGAATATTTTTGTCGTAATTTATTCTTAATGCTTGTGTTGAGGTTTTTTTATATTTTAGTGACTTCCCATTCCTTACGATTTCGTCGCCATCTTTAAAAACATATTCTGCTGAACTAAACATTTTATCAATTGGTTTTTTAGGATCATAAATTGATATATCTGCGACAGAACCATTGCGAAGTGAACCTCTATCATCTAAACCTAAAATTTTAGCAGGTGCTGCTCTAGTCATTGTAGCAATATCATATAAGCTATATTCTCGTTTTAAAAAACTAAGATTAGAAATTTCCTTAACTTCTTTATTTATCCCATCGATTTTTGAATTTCTAAAATCTCTATCCATCAAAAGTCTCATTAATTCAGGGTATGATGTGAAAGGGGCGCCATTAGGATGATCAGTTGTTAAAAAAACTCTCCATGGATCTTTTATTAATAGGAATAGCTCAAGACCAATTGCCCATTGCAAAGCATTAACAAAATTATTTTCTTTATACTCATAAGGCACTATACCCCCTCCCCCGTCTTCAACTTCAGAAATAATCCACTTATCAGGATTTGCATATGATTTAGAATGGTTTTGTTTCCAAATATCAGATGAAATAGTCAAGGTTTTTTCAAACATTACTTGACCAATATCAACTGAGATATTCTTACTTTTATTTACAGCATCTGCTAGTTTTTCAGCACCTGATGAAAAACCTCTTTTTCCCTTATCATCATAACCATAAAATTGAATATGAGCTAAATGCATTCTTCTTCCTTGCGCTCCCTTAATGGTCTCAAGTATAGATTTAATATTTCCTGCCATACCCAAATTATTACAATGAACATGAACTGGGTGAGGTATTTTTAATTCCTCATTAGCCAGATTAAGGGACTTTAATATTTGTCTAGAACTTACCCCGTATGCAGGAACTATGTCATCAAGACTAAATGATTCTGCCTCTCCCCCATTCTTGAAGAATTCTGATCCACCAGCATTTATTACTTTTAAACCTAAACATTTTGAAGAATTGATAGTCCAAGCAACATAATCATTAATGTATGACTGCCCTTTTTTTTTACTTAACGCTTCTAATAGAAAATTATCATTACCTACAATCCCTAAACCAGCTTTATCAATCATTGGAATTTGTTCCAGTTCAAGTTGAGTTAAAAATGAATTTACTGGTAATATAGCTGGTTCAACAACTGTCGTAAAACCCATTTCAGCGTATCTATATCCTGTGCCTTCAGATGTCCATCTTGAATTAAAACTAGGAAGATTTTTTTTTCTCCTAAGATTTTTTTCAAGAAATTTTGAATGAATTTCTGGAGATAATAGTCTCGCATTGTTTACATTTCCTCCAGCTATATGTGAATGTATATCTATTGCTCCAGCCATTACTATCATACCGTCAACATCATAGGATGTTTTGTATTTATATTGTTCTGAAGCACTTGGTTCAATTATTTTACCACAATCTACATAGATATCTTTTTTCTCTTTGTTTATTTTTTGAGTCGGGTCATAAACCACCCCATTTATAATCTTAAATTTCATTTAGCACTTTTAAAAAGTTTAAGTAGTATTAAATATTTAAATATATTACTTTAAATTTGATTAAGTAATACAAATTTATATAATTGGTAATTTATTAATAATTAAATGGATTCAATAGTAAATAAAAAAACATTAAAAGAGATGGCATCTCAAAAAGTTTCTAGAGAAGAAGCTGAAAAGGCGGTAAAAACCCTAATTTTATGGGCCGGAGATGACCCGAATCGAGAAGGTCTTAAAGATACCCCTAGAAGAGTGGTAAATGCTTATGAAGAATTCTTCTCAGGCTACAAAGAATCTGCTAAAGATGTTCTTTCAAAGACATTTGAAGATGTCCAAGGTTATAAAGATATTGTTATGTTGAAAGACATAAGTTTTAACTCTCATTGTGAACACCATATGGTTCCAATAATTGGTAAAGTTCATCTAGCATATATCCCAGTAGATAAAGTAGTTGGCATATCAAAATTAGCTAGAGCAGTCGATATTTTTTCTAGAAGGCTTCAAACTCAAGAGACAATGACCCAACAAATAGCTAAATCTATAGAAACCTCAATCAATCCAGCTGGAGTCGCAGTATATATTGAAGCTTATCATCAATGTATGACAACACGAGGCGTTGGAAAACCAAATGTATCAACTATAACTAGTTGTTTTTTAGGTGTTTTTAAAGATGACAAAGAGCTTAAAGGAAGATTTACAGATTATATAAGAAATTGATGAATATTATCTTTGAAAAAAGAAAATCTGTTTACGAGGTTGAAGAAGGAATTAAACTTCAACCAAAATTTGACAATAACGGATTGATTCCTGTTATCACAGTCAATGATTCTGATAATAATATATTAATGCACAGCTTTATGAATGAAGAGGCATTTAGACTCTCAATTGAAACAAAAGAAGCACATTATTGGTCAAGAAGTAGAAAATCTATCTGGAAAAAAGGTGAGACCAGCGGTTTATCTCAAAATATTAAAAGAATTAGAATAGATGATGATCAAGATTGTGTGATTTTTTTCGTCAAACTTGGTGGCATGCAGGCAAGTTGCCATGTAGGTTATAAGTCCTGCTTTTACAGAGAGCTATCCATAAAAAATAAAAACAAAATTGAACTTGTTTTTACAGAGAAAAAAAAAGTTTTTGACCCTAAGAAAGTATACGCTAATACTCCTAATCCTACCAAATTATAACAAATTATTTTGAAATTATTAATTTAGTTGGTAATATTAATGTATATACATTATTAAGGAGGAATTTTAATGGACGCTTCAGTTTTGAATTACAAGGTCAACGATAATGTTGGTGAATTTTTAAATAAAACAAAAAAACTTTATATTAATGGTCAATGGGTAGACTCAAAATCAGGAAAAACTTTTGATGTTGAAGATCCAGCTACAGGAAAAAAAATAGCAACATGCTCTGCCGGTGGTGAAGAAGATATAAATCTTGCAGTATCAGCAGCAAGAAAATGCTTTGACTCAGGAAAATGGGGTAAAGTTCCACCAAATGAAAAAGGTAAAATTATTTGGAAAATTGCCGAATTGATTGATGAGCATACAGAAGAACTTGCTCAACTGGAATCCCTTGATAATGGTAAGCCTGTTGCAATAGCTGCGGGTGCTGATGTTGCTTTATCATCTGATATTTTTAGATATATGGCGGGCTGGGCAACAAAAATAGAGGGTGAAACTATCCCAATATCTGTACCCTACACTCCTGGTGCTCAATATCATAGTTATACGCTTCGTGAGCCAGTAGGTGTGGTTGCTCAAATTATTCCATGGAATTTCCCACTATTAATGGCTGCTTGGAAATTATCTGTTGCTTTAGCAGCTGGTTGTACAATTGTTTTAAAACCAGCAGAACAAACACCGTTGTCTGCTTTAAGGTTAACTGAGATAATTAATGATGCAGGTATCCTTCCTGAAGGTGTTTTAAATGTAGTTACTGGATTTGGTGAGGAGGCTGGTGCACCACTCGCTGCTCACCCTCATGTAGACAAAGTAGCATTTACAGGATCAACTGAAGTTGGAAAATTGATTACAAAGGCATCTGCAGGAAATCTTAAAAAAGTTTCACTAGAACTTGGTGGTAAGTCTCCAACAATAATTTTTCCAGATGCTGATATTGACGCAGCAATTGCCGGAGCAGCTAGTGCAATATTCTTTAATCATGGTCAATGTTGTTGTGCTGGATCAAGGTTAATGGCGCACGAAAAAGTATTTGATAAGGTAACTGAAGGAATTTCAAAAATAGCTTCTAACATAAAAGTTGGTCCTGGCATGGATTCAGCTTCCGAGATGGGACCTTTGGTGTCAGATGAACAGTTTAAAAAAGTTTCAGGTTATATCGAAGCAGGAAAATCTGATGGAGGTGAGATAGTTGCAGGAGGTAAATACGATAATTCCTCTGGTGGTCATTTTGTTCACCCCACAGTTTTCGCCAAAACCAATAATGATATGTCAATCGTAAAAGAAGAAATTTTTGGCCCTGTATTGTGTGCACAACCTTTTTCTGATCAAGATTTAGATAAAATTGCTGAGGCAGCTAATAATACCACATTTGGTCTTGCTGCTAGTGTTTGGAGTCAAAATATAAGCACTGCACATAAACTTGCAGCAAAGATTAGAGCTGGTACAGTGTGGATAAATTGTCATAATATTTTTGACGCCTCTTTACCTTTCGGTGGATACAAAGAGTCAGGTTGGGGCAGAGAAATGGGACATGAAGTTCTAAAAAATTATACTGAACTTAAAGCTGTAACTGTAAATCTCTAAGATATAAATATCATATAAGCCAGGAACTTTTTCTGGCTTATATTCTCATTATGAAACCATCTCTAATCAGCAAAGACCTTAATAAGCTGATAAAACTAAGCAATACTATCAGTTATACACTTTCTTTAATTGTTCTAATTGTATATTTCTTATTTATAAGTATTTTAGGCTTTGCTCCTGAATTATTCAGAATATTTTTACCCGATACAACTATAACAATCGGAATTGCCCTTGGCCTGGGGATAATAATTTTATCAATTTTCTTAACTTTTCTCTATGTAGTGCTGTCTAATTTAATTCTTGATGAATTTAAAGCTAAAATTGAAAAATGATTTATCTCATATTTTTAAATCTATTATTTTTTTTTCCAGATTTTTCTTACGCAGCAGATATAGATAGCAAGAGTTATGCTGCAGTTATATTCTCAGTTTTTGTTATCACAACATTATTGATTACTTACTATGCTTCTAAAAAAACTTATGACAAAAAAAATTATTATGCTGCTGGAGAAAAAATATCAGGATTTCAAAATGGACTTGCAATCGCAGGAGATTATATGTCTGCAGCATCTTTTCTTGGAATATCTGGTCTTGTGTTTTTTTCAGGATTTGACGGTTTAATTTACTCGATTGGTTTCTTGGTGGGATGGCCAATAATATTATTTTTAATTGCAGAAAAATTAAAAAATTTAGGTAGATTCACATTCGCTGATGTTACATCAATTAGATTAAAACAGTCAAAAATTAGAATCCTGTCAGCGTTTGGAACATTAATCACTGTGTTATTTTATTTAATAGCGCAGATGGTTGGTGCTGGTTCATTAATTCAAATACTATTTGATCTTCCCTATGATTATGCAATTTGGTTTGTTGGTATATTAATGATTATTTATGTAAGTTTTGGAGGCATGATTGCTACTACATGGGTGCAAATTATTAAAGCTTTATTACTAATATTTGGAGCAACTCTACTAGCTTTTTTTGTTTTAAAGGATCACTCATTCAGTCTCAATAAGCTCTTGGTTGAAGCCACTAATGTCCACAAAAGCAAGGAAATGATTTTATTTCCAGGTAAATTAATCAATGATCCAATTTCTGCAATCTCGCTGGGTATTGCTCTAATATTTGGTACTGCTGGATTACCTCATATTTTAATGAGATTTTTTACTGTGCCAGATGGAAAAAGCGCACGCATCTCAGCTTTATATGCAACAACTTTTATTGGATATTTTTATATTTTAACCTTCATAATAGGTTTTGGAGCAATAGTTTATCTCAGTAATAATTTAGAATATTTAGATTCAGCAAACAAATTAATAGGGTCTAACAATATGGCAGCTATTCATTTATCACATGCCATTGGAGGAGATATTTTTCTAGGTTTTATTTCTGCTGTTGCTTTTGCAACAATACTTGCAGTAGTTTCAGGATTAACATTAGCTGGTGCATCTGCAATAGGAAGAGATATTTATGTATATGTTCTGAATAATGGCAAAGCAGATGAGAGGAAAGAATTAATAGTATCAAAGGTATCATCAGTAATTATTGGAGTTTTAGCAATAATTCTCGGAATTATTTTTCAAGGCCAAAATGTTGCATTTATGGTTGGTTTGGCATTTGCAATTGCTGCTAGCACAAACTTTCCTATTCTTTATTTAACAATTACCTGGAAGCGTTTAACTACCAATGGTGCTTTTTATGGAGGATTTATCGGATTAATTTGCGCAATAGCATTAGTGATACTTGGACCTACAATATGGGTTGATGTTTTTGGATATGAAAAACCCATTTTTCCATACAAATACCCAGGCTTATTTTCAGTTACAATTGCATTTTTCTCTATAATATTAATTTCATATTTTGATAAAAGTGGATTGTCGAAGACTAATCTTGATAAATTTGATAAACTTTTAAAACAATCATATTTAGGAAGAAAATAATTGTTGTTTTTTGATATTGATAATCCATCACCCAATGAAATTAAAAACTGGATGAAAAATATTAATCTTTCGGCAAATGAAGCTGCAAAAAACCTTGGTATTAGCAAAAGACAATTTTCAAGATTTTTATCTGGCGAAACCAATGCCAAACGCATTCATTCACTAGCTATGCAAATGATTTGGCTTCTTAATGAGAATAAAAAAAGAGTAATAAATGAGAGTGAACAGATCAAGAAGGATGCAAAAAAAATATCAATACCAATCAAATAAAATTAATTAATCCTTGAATAAAAGATAATTCATACGTTTGTTTTCGTATCTTAGTTTTTTAATTACATCTAAAATTAATCCACAGAAGAAACATAAAAATGCAATTACCATTAGAAGTCCAGCGAGTAATGAAGATGGAACTTTTTCTACAAAACCCGTTAAATAGAAATTGTGAACAATTGGTAAACCAATATATAAAGATAAAAATACAAAAATAGAACTAAGGAAAGAAAAAAACATTAGTGGTTTTTCATCTTTAACTAGATTAAGAATTAATTTCAGTATTTTAATTCCATCCATAAAAGTATTAAGTTTACTAATTGAACCATAGGGTCTTGGACTATATTCACATTCAAACTCGCCAACTTTATGTCTTTGTTCTAGGGCATGGATAGTTATCTCAGCTTCAATCTCAAATTCTCTAGAATTTTGTGGGAATGTTTTCACAAATCTTTTTGAAAAAATCCGAAAGCCTGAAAATATATCTTTAATTCCATCACCAAATATTAAATTAACAATTTTTGAAAAAAGAAAATTACCAAATACATGTCCCTTTCTGTATGCAGCAGCATTCTTGTGAACTCTTCGTCCAACAAGCATGTCGTAATTTTCAGTTTCCATTAACTTTAGAGTATTATTTATATCTTTTATATTATAAGTATTGTCACCATCAATCATTATGTAATAGTCTGCATCGATCTGATCAGAAAACATCCTTTTAACAACATTTCCCTTTCCTCTTCTCTTTTCATTTCTGACTTCAACACCACTATTTTTTGAATAATCAGCTGTTTTATCTTTGGAATTATTGTCATAGACTATAATTCTCCCTTTTGGAATATGTTTCTTGAATTGATTTATTACACTTTGAATAGTAGCCTCTTCATTCAAGCAGGGTATTTGAATGACTACTTTTTTCTTCATTTAATTATAAATAATAAGGAACTATTTTTGGAATCAAATGATTCAAACTTTATTTCTTCATGATTTAAATCTAATAATTCATCTAGATCTTTTATATCGTTTTCGATAATTAATTTAGCCATTTTTCCTCTGTACTTTTTTATTGCCATTCCGGGATTAATCAATTTGTTATTTTTAGATTTTTTAAAATCAAAATTAACAATCTGAGCGTTTATCTTTTCACAATCAATAGACCCAAAATATTCTTTTGATGCAAGATTAAACAAATATTTCGATCTTTGTTTTTTAAGATCGAGATTCAATTCATCTGTAACTGCATTTTTCCAAAATTCAACCAAACTTTCACCGAGTAATAATTTAATATGTGTTCCCATTTCCAAACGATAGGGATTGATATTATCCATTGGCTTCAACAAACCATATAAACCTGATAGTATTCTCAATCTCTTTTGAGCAAAGTTAATCGAGGTTTTACTAAAAGATCTTATTGACAAGCCATTGAATGTATCACCAGAAAACATATAGACTGCAGGTTTTTTTATATTATCTTTATGATTAAATTTTAAGAATCTTTCGTAATTTAAATCCGCAAGTTGATTACTTATTTTCATCAATGAACTAATTTCATTTTTATCAAGTTTTTTAATTATATTAAGTAACTTGGTTGTTTTATCGTAAAAAAATGGTTCTGAGAGATTAGTTATATAATCTTCATTAAGTAAATTTAGGTTTTTAGCTGGTGATATTACAATCATTATATAATGATATAATAAAAATAAAAAAAAATTAAACTTTAATTATTTTATCATTGCCCACTGACCGCTTTCTTGTCTACAAGCAGTATCAAAGGCATTGGATGGTGTTTTTCTCTTATTGATAAATATATGCTCAATTAATCTACATTCCGGTGTTCCAAAATGACCCTTAATTTTTATTACGCCTCTGTTGCCACTTTTTGGGTTTTTCCAATAACCAGTCGTTATAGATTTTTCGTTATCGTTTTTTTCCAGCGTTTTAAGGGCTTCGGTTTTATAAAAATAATAATCATCTTGTCCAATGAAGTCTGATAAATATTTTCCTATGATCAAACCAACAGATGATCCAACAGTAGTTGAAAAAATATCTCCATCAGATAAATGATAACCCAGATAACCCCCTGCTGCTGAAGATGTAGTTTGAACAATATTATCTCTATTCATATCTGATAAAGAACATGAACTTATAAAAAAAGAGAGCAAAGCAATTTTAATAAAATTTTTATTCATATAAATACTTTTCTATTAGAAAATTCCTATCATTTAGATTAACTAAAGATTTATAAAAGTTAGAATTGTTTCTAAGTTCAATTGCCTTAACAGAGAACTTTTTTTCAGCAAGTTGATTATTTAGTTTGTTGAGAAGATTTAATTTATTTGATTGATCTTTCACTGCTAAAATTTGAGCATTATGACTATTAATTGAGTATGGATTCTTATATGCCAATGGTGAAAGATTATTTATTGTATCTGGCACTAGGCCCAATGGTTCCATAAATCCTGAATCAAAAAGTTGTTTTCCTACATAACCAATAGAACCACTCAAAGTTAAATACTGAAAGGTATAACTCAAACTTCTAATTTTTGAATTGTTTAAACCAGCAGCTCCTTCACTTCCGAATATTTCGCTAAAAGCATTGGCTTTTAGTGAGGAGGTGGAAAAAGTAAGCAATATAACTGTTAAAAATAATCTCATAAAAAACTGCACTATCTAGTACTTAACGACAATAATTGACTATTATTTAATAAAAATTAGTTATTTAATAAATAAAGATCCTCGATTATGTGAAGCTGTTCTTGAATAGGAAGACTATAGAATTTATTATTAGCAATAGTAGTTTTTTTGCTATCATAATATTCGTTAATTAATTCCATTTTTTTAGATACTTCACTCTCGTAATTCAAAGAATTATCAAAATATTGAGAATATACCAATGCTACACCCGTACCTATCAGTGAATATTCAAACATATTTAGGGATTTTGAATCAAAAGGTAACAAAAGTAAAATAGCTAGTATTAAATTAAATTTTCTCATTTTTATAAATTAAGTTTACTTAGTTAGTCATCCAATTAAAAAAATTGTAAAATATTCCATTATATTATACCAAAAAAGTAAACAATTAACAATAAGGGTTCTTTTTAGAAAATTTGAGTTTACTTTAAAGAAAATCTCATTTTTTTCTAGAAACCGTATTGCCAACCTAACATAATTTTATACTTTTCTCCCATTTGTATTCCATGGAATCTCTTAAAAACAGGTAATATCAACTCAAAACCAAGTCTATTATTCTTTAAAAAACTATGATGATTAACATAGTTAAAACCTAAACCAAAGTTTAGCTTCTGATGCCCTTGGTTTTTTGAATCCATTGCTGGACTCATTCTAGGGTTCATTTCATCGTCTTCTCCATGAAGACTCCCTTGATATTCATAAATTAATTGTATCGATGTACTAAAATTATCAAGCAATCCCAAAGAGCTCCATAGTTTTGAATGAAAAGTTGAACCATAATTATATCCTTTAGAATTTTTACCCGAGGCTACCTTCTTAAAGTAAAACTGTTCTCCAAACTTTATTTTTCCAAAAACATTGACATTATTAAAAAAAACAAAAGGATCATAAGTCCCAGATCCATTTTGCATTGCATATCCAAGTCGTGCACTTGATGATGCTGGTGTGCTGTCTCTCTCATCAATACTTCCAGATGGCAAACTCATTCCAAATCCGAGATGAGTTTTGATTCTCTCGTTATGTATTAAATTGAAAAGTCCAGAAATTCGGGTGTCACCAATTCCTGCTGAATTAACATCCCATTGAGCACTACCAGCCATAGCCATCCTTTGGGATGTCATTTCCTTTTCAAGATATGATCCCATAATCATTAATGTAAGGAAGTCATTTGGTGCATACATTGCCCCAAACATGTGCATATTCATATTCATTGAGATTGGAGCATTCATATATGTTCCTGCTCCATTTGAAGCACCATTTGGTGCGGACATTACCGATGTTCGAGAAATTCTGTCTGTTCCATTGAATGTATCCCCCATTTTCATTTTTCCTAAACGATAAGAAAACATAATTTCATTCTTTTTATGCATATGATCCCCCATCACTGATATTGGGCCATGACCATCAGCAAAATGCTTTTCATCTGCGAAAGCATTTATTTTAATAAAAATTAATATACTTATTAGTAAGTAATTCATCATTTTCTCCTTTGAAATTAAATTTAAATAAACTAATTATTGAAATTTAAGTCAAATAAGGTGGTGAATTAAAATTTGGTTCTATTGAGGGAATTTTAAAATGATATGAAACATTTTCTTTTTTAAAAACAAACTTATTATTTAAAGTTTCTAATGAAAAATATTTAAATTCATATTCATCAATTTGAACTAAATAACAATGATTTCTGCAGTCTAATTCATTTGCAGGAAGATTTCCTGGTATATCATCATGTGACTTGCAAATATTTTGATCAAAAAAAATTGACTGAAAATTCAAATCTGAAAAATTCAGGCTAAGAAAATAAACCGCTACAACCATTAAAACTGGTGAAATTTTTGCAAAGCAGTTTCTTGTGAAATCTCTCATTTTCTAATCCCAAAAAAATGTTCAAATAAAAACTAACTTATTATTTGTGTATTTTACAAGTATTTTATATAAATAAACTATAGCTAAAATAATAAATTCTTCAATATTCAATAAGTATTTCCCAACAGAAATTCGGAATGGAACATTTACTAGATAGTTATCTTCACGGAATGTCATCAAATCTGAGAGGATTTGTGTTTGGTTTTGTTCATGTTGGAATTATGCTATTAGGTTATTATTCTGGTTGGAGCATTAATAGATTTCTTAAATTTGTATCAAAAGGATATATTGCAGGGATAATTGGTGCTGTTATTTCACATATTTTAGCTGATTTGATAGCTAGCTATCTTGATCCACATGTAAGAAGTATGGTTGTTGGTATAGTTTTAGGAGGGATAGTTCCATTAGCCTTCATACCATTATTAGAAAAAATTATAGTTAACAAGAGCAAACACCACATTATAACTGGCGATCACGAAGATGTTAAAAAAGATCTGGACTCGCATTAATTATTAACATTAAAAAATTGTAGATTTGTTCATTTTTTTCAATAATCTCAAAAATATATGAAAAAAAAACTAAAGATTATAATTTTTGTTTTTATTTTTGGTTTTATTAACCAGGTTAAATCAGTTGAAATTCATAAACTTTTAATTCCTGGTGAAAAGTTTAAAAATAAAGAACAAAAACAATTCGAAATAAATAATTATGAAAAATCTGGGATTAGTTATTTTGAATGGAGAAAAAGGAAATGTTATAGGCAAGCTTTTATTCTTTTTCAGCGATCTAAACTTTGTTATCACGACCCTCATTTTTGCGCTCAAGATTTTGCAGTTGATGAAATGCATTTTTTTCATAAATATAGAGGCTGGCTTATGGATATAGCCGAAGTTTGTGCTGAGGGTTATTTTATCGATGAAAAGGATACAGAATTTATCAAACAACCACTTCAAAAAGAAGTTGATAAATTTATGAATTACATTAGAGAAACAAAAATTAAAGTAAATTATGAAGATAATTCCGTAAAAGAATTGGATATTGAAGAAATTCTTCAGGAAAAAGGAAAAAGCCATCAAAACAATCAAAAAAATCAAGGTGCTCACGGACCAGTTCCCAAACCTGAAATTAAAATCGAATCTTATAATAAAGTTTTAGAAGACAGAAAAAAAGAATTAGATGAAGATGAGATTCACAAAAGACAAAAATTACTTGAAGAAGAAGAAAAGAAAATAATCCTTAAGAAAAAAATACTTGAGAAAGAACTTGAAATTTTAGAGGAGAAAAAACAGTTAGAAAAATTGAAGTCTAAAATAGAGAATTATGAAAAAGAACTAAATTGAAAACGATAATTATTAATAAAAATATATTTTAAAAAGTAAGGTACCCTACTCTCTAAAGTTTTTATGGTAGCGGAGGAGGGACTTGAACCCCCGACACGCGGATTATGATTCCGCTGCTCTAACCACCTGAGCTACTCCGCCAATTCATTTATATACAGAACGCAAAAAATGAAGTTTTACCATGCATTCTATAAATAAAATTACATAACTTATAGATTCATTATGAATGTTACTTAAAAAAGTTTGACTTTCAAGGAAATGTTAAATTTTTGGATAAAAGATTAGTTAGAAAAACTCGCGCCCGGAATTCAGGCGCGAGTTTATCATTTTATTACTTTGCAGTTGCAGTAATTTTGTAGATTTCTCCCTCATCTACTGCTGCATAAAGAGCTCCATCAGGACCTAATCTTAGACCTCTGAATCTCTTGGTAAGACCTGTAGGCATGTGAATTACACTTTTGATTGACTTACCATCTTTGGCAATATCAACAACATCAATTCTCATACCAGAAGGTGTTCCACCAAAACCAATACCCATGATTCCGACAGCCATACGACCTTCCCAATATCCCCAGTTACTTCCTTTTAAGAAAGCAGCTGAACCTGTACCTTGTGAAAGACCATTATTGTTCCAAGCTGGTGGCATCAAATCTTTAAAACGAGTATCACTCATCGGCATGAATTGAGCACGCTTAGCTGGAAGCATACCTTCTTTTTGATTAGGCATGTAACCACAGTACTTATCTGGGCAATCGCCTCGGCCACCAACATTTGGACGTGGATCCCATCCAGCATTACCACCGTTAACTAGAGCAGTAATTTCGTCATTTTGCCACGGACCATGTTCAGCAGTAAATGCTCTGCCATCACTTGGACGGAAGTCAATACCTTGAACATTTCTATGACCATAAGTATACATACGCTTATCAAAGCCTTTTGGAGGTTTATTTCCTGGATGTGCTTTACCATCAGTGTCAATTCTTAAGACATTACCACCAAGTAAAGTTGGAGATTGAGGAACAACACCTCTGTGACGATCACCAGTTGTTGCCCATAAATATCCGTCAGGACCAAAACGCAATCTATTACCATTATGAGCTCCTGGCCCACCAAATGGATGGTTCGATTCAAACGGTTTGTATTGAATATCTTTTACAATATCAACACGGTTAGATACACTTTTCATATCTTTACTAACTTCCATTCTCATAATGATGTTCCCATCACATTTCTCGTAGTTAGTTTTACAACCGCTTCCATGGTATTTATCTGAAGTTGACGCTACATAGATCCTTCTATTTTTTTTGAAATTTGGATCTAAAGCAACACCCATCATACCAGCTTGGCCAGAACAAAAAAGATCGTTATTTGTACTTGCGTAACCTTTTGATCCTTTCATACCAGCTAGTGCGTTTACAGCTCCAGAACTTGTTTTAACAGACAAACCTTTACATTTTTCTGTATAAAACATATCACCACCACTAGTAAATGCCATATCCCATGGATTTTCTAAACCATTCATTATAGACATTGCACTTATATTTGGGGTATTCATTGTATCAGCTTGACTTGGAGAAGCCATTAGAGCTGCAGTAGCAACCACAGCAGCTGATAAAATTTTTGATTTTTTAATCATTTAAATAATCTCCCTTAAGTTATTATTATTAATTGCTATTTTTCCGCGTTTAAGTACGCAGCTAAATTTGCGATTTCTACATCAGACAATGGTTGAGCCATCATAATCATCAGATCCGAGTTAGGTCCTATTCTTGTACCAGCTCTGTAAGTTTTGAGCTTGTCAACAAGATAGGAGATCTCTTTACCCTTTAACTTGGGATAACTTGCCAACCCCATTCCACCTGGACCATGGCAGTTACCACAGTTTTGAGCGTAACGGGCCTTTCCAGCTTCTATATCACCACTCCAAGCATAACTTGATGCGAGTATAAAGAATACCAGTATCCCAAACAATAGACCTTTCATTAATCTTCCTCCACAAAAGACATCGAAATCAAAAAAAGATTTCGATCAAGTCTGTATTGTATAAATGCAAAAATGCAAATATAGATATAATATAGGAATGTTATAAAGGGGTTGCAACCAAATAAATGTTAATATCTTGTTGACAAAATGTGAATATTTTGTAAATAACTTTCTCTATCATAGATAGATTACTCAAGTTTACTTGATGTAATCCAGCCACCACCTATCATTTTTTTAAAATTATCATAAAAGACACACGCCTGGCCTGGAGCAACACCGAATTCCGGTTCAGACAGTTGGACTACTCCTGTTTTCTTATCTTTATTGTCAACCTCAATTTTTGCAGATATTAGTCTTTTTCCAGATCGGATTTTTATCAGGGCTTCAAATTCATTTTGCAAGGAATTATTTGAAAAAAAATTTAAATCTTTCAAATATATTAAATATTTCATAAGTTTGCTTTTAGGCCCCACTATTATCTTATTTTTTTTCTTATCAATATCAACCACATACATTGGTCCATTATCTTTCTTTCCTTTTATCCCACCTACTCCAATTCCTCGTCTTTGACCGATGGTATAATCTACAATTCCACTATGCTGACCAATGATATGTCCATCGAAACTTTCAATGTCACCTTTCTTGAAAGACTCAGAAAGCCTATTTTTTATAAAATCTCTGTAATTACCATCTGGTACAAAACATATGTCTTGACTATCTGGTTTATCAGCATTGACCAAGCCAAAATTTTCAGCTAACTTTCTGATGTAGTTTTTAGAGAAATATCCCAAAGGAAATCTCAGAAATTTTAGTTGTTCTTGAGTAGTTGCAAATAAAAAATAACTTTGGTCTTTTAAGTCATCATCTGCTTGATAAAGATTAATATCTTCACCATTCTCAACTCTTTTAACATAGTGACCAGTAGCTAAAACTTCACAACCAATTAATTTTGTAAATTCGATCAAGTCAAGGAATTTAACAGTTTGATTACACTTAATACAAGGTATAGGGGTCATACCATTCATATAACTATCAACAAAATCATCAATCACTGATTCTTTGAAACGGCTCTCATAATCTATTATATGATGTTTTATTCCAAGGTTTTTACAAACATTTCTAGCATCAGAAATGTCGATACCAGCACAACATGATTTTGGATTCTTTTTAGCTTTAGATTCATAAAGTTTCATTGTTACCCCAATTACTTCATACCCAGCATTATGAAGGAGAGCTGCAGTAACTGAAGAATCAACCCCACCAGACATGGCAACCACAATTCTTGACCCAACTGAAGGAAGATTGTTTTTTTTAATTAACTCTTCATAGTTAATTTGCATTAGTCTCTTTCTTCAATCCAAGACATCTGTATGGCTTCCAAAATTTTTTCATTTGAGGAATTTGGATCATCTTGAAATTCACTCAGAGTCACCACCCATTTGTGAAGGTCAGTAAACCTAAGGTTGACATTATCTTTATCTGGATAATTTTCTTCCAATAAAATCGCAATTTCTCTATGATCTATCCATTTAAGCTTTTTCATTACTCTACACTCATATTTCTCGTACCACTCGGAATTTTTACTGTCATTCCATCAAGTTTGTCATCAATTATTATTTGACAACCAAGTCTTGAAGTATGGGTTAATCCCCAAGCTAAATCTAACATATCTTCTTCCTCCTCTGAAGGTTCCGGTAAATTTTCAAAAAATTTTTTTTCAACAATAACATGGCATGTAGAACAGGCCAGTGATCCCTCACACGCACCCTCTAAATCTATTTCATTATTATGTGCAACTTCAAGTAAAGAAAGACCATTTTGAGCTTCAACTTCCTTTTCTTCACCATTACCATCTATAAATATAATTTTTGTCATACTATTTTTCTAATAAATCAGTTTTTTCTCCAACTATGCTCGAGAATTTTTCATCAATTCTCATTTGTGCAAATGATTTTGTGGATTCATTCAACTTCTCTATCAAATCGTTAATTTTATCTGCATCGAATTTCTCTAATTCATCTTTAAGCATTTTAATAAATTTATTAATCTTTTCTATATCTTTTTTTGAACACAAAGTATCAATATCTTTTTTTACTGCATCAATCTCATTTAAAAATCCTTTGGCTTTAATTTTAGACTCAATAAGCATCCTTTTTTGCATATCATCTTTGGCATTTTTAATACTAGATTCTACAATATCTCTCATATCTTTTATATTTAAACCATCATCAGTTTTTACAACCACATGTTTCTCTTCACCAGTAGATTCATCAACAGCCGAAACAAAAAGAATACCGTCTACATCTAATGCAAAAACAACCTTTATTCTTGGTATTCCTGCAGATTTAGGTTCGATACCTGATAAAATAAATTTTCCAAGAGTTCTGTTATTTTTTGATGTTTCCCTTTCACCTTGAAGAATAGTAATTTTAATTGCTGTTTGTCCATTTTCATGTGTTGTAAAGGTTTGTTCTTTTACAATTGGAATGGTCGTGTTTCTTGAAATGATTTTTTCCATTAACCCTCCCATTGTTTCAATTCCCAGAGATAAAGGAGTCACATCTAGAAGTAGATTTTTAGCACCATTCATCAACTCATAACCATGCAAGGCTGCACCATGGGAAACAACAAGATCAGGATCAATATCATTGAAAATTTTGACATCAAACCTTTTTAGAATTTTTTCTTCAACTAACTTAATTCTAGTTGAACCTCCAACAAGAATAAAACCATCAATATTTTCGACAGGCAGCTCAGATTCTTTCAATAGATTATCAGAAATCTCAATTGTTCTATCCAATAAGTTTTCTATTGCTTCATTGAAAAAAGTCCGATTAATTTTAATTTTTTTTACTAAACCTTTTACCTTAATTTCTTCAAAGAATTCATCTTCCTTAGAAAGTCTTTCTTTCAAAAATTTACATTTTTTTATTAGGCTTAGCTTCTCCTCTTCCGCTAATTTGCTCATACTTAAATTAAAAAAATTATTTAGGAGTTTGTTTGCAAACAAATCATCAAAGTCATCTCCTCCTAGGTTAGGATCTCCACTAGTACCAATCACTTTAAAAATCCCATCAGATAACTTTAGTAATGATACATCAAAAGTACCACCACCTAAATCATATACAAAATAATTACCTCGTTTATTTTTTTCAAGACCATATGCAAATGCAGCCGATGTAGGTTCATTGATCAATCTTTTTACATTTAAACCTGACATAAAAGCGGCCTTCATAATCCCAGTTCTAGCTCTTTCGTCAAAATATGCAGGAACAGTTAAGACACAATTATTTAGTTCCTTCTTTAGAAAATTCTCTGATGAATATTTCAGATATGTAAAAATTTCTTTTGCAATATCTATTGCTGAAATATTAATATTTTGGCCATCAAGAAAAACTTTTTTCTCAGGGTTTTTGTTAAAATATCTTTTTATGGAAAAAATAGATTTAAGAAATTTCTTTTCTTTTACTGCATCATTTCCAATAATTTTTTTTTCTCCATCATATAAAACAATTGAAGGAATAAGCTTTTTCCCATTTTTATCCTCTAAATATATTGTTTTCTTTCCTATTTTTACGGCACATACAGAATTTGTTGTTCCAAAATCCAAACCAATACAAATATCCTCATCAGTTTCGTTTTTATTATTTGCTTCTTCAATATTTATTAAATTCATTTTTCTAGCTTATATTATTTTTCATTTTTTCGAGATAGGATAATTTTACATTCAGGTTGTAGGCTTCCTTCCAAGACTTTTTTTTAAACAAAAGATTTAGTTCATTGATTGTTTCATCAATTACTTCTTTAATTTCATTTCCTATTTTTTTTTTGGAAATTTCATTTTCAGCTAGCATACACTTACTTTGTAAATCCATTATATCCTCTAACATTTTTTCATCTCCAAATGTTTTGGATTCTTTTTCTAAATCATATCCGTTGGATTTTAATATTATATTTGCTCTTGAAACATTATTTTTTAATAATTTGTAAGACTCATTTATTCTAGAAGAATGTTCATTGGAAAAATCTTTTTCATTTTGTGAAGAGTTAACAAATTTATCAGGGTGTAATTTTGATTGCAGTTCTAGGTATTTATCCTCAAGGACATTCAGATCAATTAAAAATTCCTTTTTTAAACCAAAAATTTCAAATTCGTCTAAATAACTAGGTTTTTGTATTACACCGCAGTGATCACAAAAGAAACCTTTTGATTTGACAATTGATTTACAATTCCAACAATTTTCTTTCGAATTCATTGCTTAGATTTAGCAATTAAACATGAAAAGATTCGCCACAACCACATCTACCCTTTTCATTAGGATTGAGAAATTTAAAACCTGATTCAAGCTCTCCTTCTTCATAATCCATTTGTGTACCAATCAAAAAAAGCGTGGCTTTTGGATCAACATAGACATTTATATCTTCAATTTTTAATGTTTCATCACCCTCAATTTTTTCATCTACATATTGAAGATTATACGAGAGCCCTGAGCAACCTTTAGTATTAATACCCAACCTTATACCCAAAGGCTTAGTTTTCCGGTCAGAAATTAACTTTCTAATTTGATTAAGAGCACTTTGGGTAACTGTGATCATTTCTTATTCTTGTTCTTATAATCATCGATTGCTGCTTTTATAGCGTCCTCTGCTAAAATTGAACAATGTATTTTAACAGGGGGAAGAGCAAGATGATTTGCAATTTCAGTATTTTTTATTGAATTTGCTTCTTCAATTTTTTTTCCTTTGACCCATTCAGTAATTAATGAGCTTGAGGCAATCGCTGATCCACAACCAAATGTTTTGAATTTAGCATCTTCAATCACACCTGATTGTTCATTCACTTTTATCTGAAGTTTCATCACATCTCCACAAGCTGGGGCGCCGACCAATCCAGTCCCAACATCCTTGGATTCTTTGTTTAATGAACCGACATTTTTGGGATTTTCATAGTGATCTATTAATTTTTTACTATATGCCATATTTGTTTCCTTTTTTTAAAGTTAATGTGCCGCCCATTTAATTTTACTGATGTCAATGCCTTCTTGTGCCATTTCCCAAAGTGGACTTAAAGCCCTGAGTCTTTGCACTTCATTGACTATCTGCTTAACAGCATTTTTAACATCATTTTCTGTTGTAAATCTACCAAGACCTATTCTTAGGCTGGTATGGGCAAGCTCTTCTTCAACTCCTAGTGCTTTTAACACATATGAAGGTTCAAGCGAAGCCGATGTACAAGCAGATCCTGATGAGACTGCTAAATTCTTAATTCCCATCATAAGAGATTCACCTTCAACATAGGCAAAACTTAGATTAAGGTTTCCCGGAACTCTTTTTGTTTCTGATCCATTTAGGTATATATCATCACATTCTTTTCTAATGCCGCTTAACATTAAGTTCTTTAATTTAGTCAATTTTTTATCTTCTAGGTCCATTTCTTTTGAATAAATTTTACAGGCTTCACCCAAGCCAACACATAGTGCTGGTGATAGAGTTCCTGACCTCATACCCCTTTCTTGACCGCCACCATTAATCATTGCACTGATTCTTACCCGGGGTTTTCTTCTTACATAAAGAGCTCCAATTCCTTTTGGTGCGTAAATCTTATGACCTGAAATACTCATCAAATCAATATTCATTTTATCTACATCCAGTGGTATTTTTCCAATAGCCTGAGCACAGTCCGTATGAAAAAAAACTCCATTATCACGACATAACTTTCCAATATCCTTCAATGGTTGAATCACACCTATCTCATTGTGCACTCCCATAATTGAAACTAGCATAGTCTCTTTTGTTATTGATTTTTTCAAGATCTCTAGGTCGATCAAACCATCTGAGTTTACAGGAAGGTAGGTTATCTTAAATCCCTTCTCTGATAAATGCCTACATGATTCCAAAACACATTTATGCTCTGTTACACAAGTTATTATATGTTTTTTTTTGTCACCATAAAAATCTGCAAGACCTTTGATAGCAAGATTGTTAGATTCTGTTGCTCCTGAGGTAAATATAATTTCTTTAGGGTTTGCGTTAATTAAACTTGCTACTTGTTCTCTTGCAAGTTCAACTCCTGCTTCTGCTTCCCATCCATAGGAATGGTTTCTAGAATGGGGATTCCCATAAATCTCTCCAAAAAATGGCATCATTTTCTTTAAAACTCTCGGATCAACCGGAGTAGTTGCTTGATAATCAAAATATATATTTTTAATCATAATTAGGACTTCCTGTAAAATTTAAGTCGTTGATAGGTGAGTTATAGTGGAATTCGAAAATTGAACTGTACTGATCTTTTTTTACATCCTCAATAGAAACCGAATTAAGAAAAAAATGGATATGATTTGTCAATTTATTCCATAGATTGTGTGTTAAACATTTTGTTTTTTTACCATCACGGTTACAGCCAAAGTCAACACCATTACATTTATTAATCTTCAAATCTTCATCAATAGCTTCAATAACATCAAGTAACATTATTAAATTTGGTTTTTTCGCAAACAAATAACCACCTTGAGCTCCTCTTACACTTCTAACTATTCCCTTTTTTTTAAGGGAGGAAAAAATTTGCTCTAAAAAGGTAACAGAGATTTGTTGACGACCAGAAATCTCACTCAAACTAACAGGGTTATTTCCATTAGAGTTTAAGGCTAAATCAACTAGTGATGTTACAGCAAATCTTCCTTTTGATGTCAATTTCATTTTACTTTCTCTTTTGTTCTTTCTTTGCTTTGTTATCTCTAACATCAATATTAAAGTTAACATTGTCTTTATTAATATAGTTCAGTTTAGATTGGAGATCTAAAACACTTTCGCTCAATAAATGTAATTCTTTATAAAGAGCAAGAATGCTTTTTTTATTTGGATCATCAATTTTACCTTTACTAATTCCATATGGATTAAAATGGGCATACCTTTTAAAAGATTCAAGTTTTCTCGCTGGAATACCAACAAATGTCATATTTTCAGGTACATCATTAAGAACAACCGCATTAGCACCAATTCTAGAGTTTTTTCCTATTAATACTGGTCCTAAAATTTGAGCCCCTGAACCAATAATTACATTATCATCAATTGTAGGGTGTCTTTTTATCTTTTTTTGAGATTTTGAATCAACTGACGGAGAAATACCTCCCAATGTTGCTTGTTGGTAAATTGTTACATTATCCCCTATTTTTGAAGTTTCACCAATGACCAAACCTGCTCCATGATCAATAAAAAAACCTCTACCAATGTTGGCGGCAGGGTGAATTTCTATTGATGTAATTATTCTTGATAAATAACTCAGAAATCTGGCTAAAAATTTAAATTTTATCTTCCAAAAAAGGTTGCAGACTCTGTGTATTAGAATTGAATGAAACCCAGGATAGGTAAAAAAAACTTCTAAATAATTTCTGGCCGCAGGGTCCCTATTTTTTGCTGCGACAAGATCAGACAATATTAAAGAAAATAAATTTTTTGACATTTTTTTTATAATATATTATATAAGCTAAGATATAATATACCTTACTAATTTAGTCAAGTTTAAATGCCCGAAATTTTACTCAATGGTCCTGCTGGTAGGCTTGAAGGGAGATACACCCACAATAACAAGCCAACCTCTCCTTCTGTACTTATCCTTCATGCTCATCCTGGACATGGAGGTAATATGAACAATCCTCTATCTTTAAAACTTCATAGACTATTTTCTGATCTTGGGTTTTCAAGTTTAAGATTCAATTTTAGAGGTGTTGGGAAGTCTGATGGTGAACATGATGGGAGTGAAGGTGAACTCGCAGATTCAGCAATTGCATTGGATTGGTTGCAAAATCAAAATCAAGAATCAGAAGAGTTTTGGATTTGTGGGATTTCTTTTGGAGCCTGGATTGGCATGCAATTATTGATGAGGAGGCCTGAAATACCTAAATTTATTTTAATAAGCCCGCCTGTTGGAAAATATGATTTCAACTTTTTAGCACCCTGCCCTGCATCAGGAATAATTCTAAATGCAGATAAGGATAGCCTAATAGAGGTTGATTTAATTAAAGATGTTGTTAAGAGACTTAATCAACAAAAAACAATAAATGTAAATCAAGAAGTAATAAAGTCTAATGATCACTTTTTTACAAGCATTGAAAGCAAAGTAGTTGAAAAAGTCAAAAATTATTTTTTAAAAAATAGTAAAAACTAAGGTAAATATATTTTTCCACAAATATTTTTTCTACAACAGCCAGTTGTCTCTGGAAAAGCTGATGGTAAACCTTTAACAGTTCTGATAGAAATATATGCAAATGCCACGGATTCTATAAATGATGAATCAAAACCAAGCTCGTCAGAAATAAAAAGACTTTCATCATGTAAAATATCTCTAATATCTTTCATCAAAGTATAATTTTTTACCCCTCCCCCTGTAAAAATCCAATGATCAATTTTCAAATTTATCTTAAATCTTAAATCGGAAATTATTTTTGCTGAAAAAAAAGTAAGCGACCTCAATATATCATATTCATTAATTTTATTACTGGCAAAACTCTCAACTTTAAAAAAACTATTATCAAATGAATAAGGTGGATTTTTTTTTAAAAATTTTTTTTTTAACCATTCTTCAACAATTTCTAATTTTAAATTACCCTTTTTAGCTAATTTTCCGTCCTTATCAAAAAACTTCTTAAACTTTAAAAAACAATATTTATCAATTAAAGTATTTCCTGGGCCAATGTCAGAGGAAAGTAATTTATTTTTTCCAATTAAAAATGAAAAGTTAGATATTCCACCAATATTGACAACCATTATATTTTTGTCTTTTTCTGAAAACATTGCTTGATGACTTATAGGAACCAATGGGGCTCCTTCCCCACCAAGTTTTATATCATTATCTCTAAAATTAGCGACAATCTTGATCTTTAACATATTTGATAACAACTTAAAATCTCCAAGCTGCAAAGAAATCTTATTTTTTGGATTATGTAAAAGAGTATTCCCATGAACACCTATCAAACTTAATTTTTTAAATTCGAAGTTAATTTTATTAAAAAAAATTTTTATTTTTTTTAACAATAAATCAGTAAACTCTTTTTCGGTTTCAATAAAAAGACTTGATTTTCTGTTAAATTTCAATGGTTTATTATTAAATTCTAAAATTAAATCTTTTAGATTAGTAATCATCTTCGAATTAAATTTAAAATAATGATTAAATAAAACTTTAATATTTTTAAGACCATCTGATTTGATAAGTGAAAAATCTAAACCATCAAGTGAAGTTCCACTCATAATTCCTAATGCATAAATTTCTTTATTTTTCATTTTTTAATATTATAACCACAGTAGGAAAACTATGAATAAAGATTTTTTTAAATATATTAATGAAAGAGGATTCATTCATCAATGTACAGATGAACAAAGCTTGAGAAATTATTTAAAAAAACCATCCGTAGCCTATATTGGATTTGATTGTACTTCGGATAGCCTACATGCAGGTTCTTTGTTGCCACTTATGCTTTTAAGAAATTTTCAAAAATTTGGTCACAAACCAATAATTCTAATTGGGGGTGGCACAACTCTTGTTGGAGATCCTTCTGGAAAAGATGAAACACGAAAAATTCTCTCTGAAGATGAAATAAATTTGAATAAAAAGAAATTGAGAAAAGTCTTTGAAAAGTTTCTTAATTTTGAAAAATCTAGTGCCAGTTGCGCTATATTGGTTGATAATTATGATTGGCTAAATAATTTAAAATATATAAATTTTATAAGAGATATTGGCAGTAAATTCTCAATCAACAAAATGTTGTCTCTTGAATCTATAAAACAAAGATTAAAAAGGGAGCAAAATCTTAGCTTTTTGGAATTTAATTATTCCATACTTCAAGCCTATGACTTTATAAAGCTTTTTCAAAAATATAAATGTAAAATTCAGTTTGGTGGATCAGATCAATGGGGAAATATTGTTTCAGGTATTGATTTAGTTAAAAGACTCGAGCAACAAGATGTTTTTGGGTTAACCACACCACTTATAACAACATCTGCTGGAGCAAAAATGGGGAAAACTGCAGCAGGCGCTATTTGGTTATCTGAGGACAAATTAGATCCAACAAGCTTTTGGCAATATTGGAGAAATACATCTGATCAAGATATTATCAAATTTCTATTGTTATTCACTGAATTAGATACAAAAAAAATTGAAGGGTATCGATCATTAAGTGGTTCAGATTTAAATCAACTCAAAATATTATTGGCAAATGAAGTCACAAAACTTTGTCACGGAGAAGAAAATTCTAAGAAAGCCGAATCTGAAGCTAGTCAGATACTAGTAAATAATGAACTTGACTCAAATGTAATTAATAATTGTGAAAATAAGTTGGTTATTAAAAATAAAGTCATAGAATCTGGTTTGTCGTTAAAAGAAATTTTAATTGATCTAAAGTTTTGTAAGTCTAATGGAGAATCAAAAAGATTGATTTCGCAAGGAGCAGTAAAAATTAATAATGATAAAATAACTGATAAAGAGGTATTAATGAAAAAAAATTATTTCATTAACCATCCAAATAAAAAAAATACTTATTATGTCGTTATTCATGTAGGAAAGAACAAATACGGAATTGTTGAGTTAATCTCCTAAGAAGTTTTTAATTACATTTGGGACAAAAACAGAAATTGGATTATAAGAAATATCGTACTCTCCTTCGATTTTCTCAACTTTAAACTTTGCTCCAATCAAACCATCTTCGGGTGAACCTGCAGTAATTATTTCTCCAACAATTGGGAATTTTGTTAAGAGTGTATTGATCGTGTAAGCAGGTATTATTGAACCTGTTGTCAAGAAATAATCATTATCGAAACCAACAACACTATCAAATTGAATTCCTAATTCACTTCCTTTTATTAAACTATCAATAATTCTTAACTTACCATCTGAAAATTCATATTTGGCATTTAAATCTTCAAATATTATACCACCATCCTTAAGTTTCTGTGCTAATCCTTTAAGTGAAAAAAGACTTATAAAATCTGCTAAAAATGGAGCATCTAATAAAACAAAATCTTTTCCTGCAATTATACCTTTATAACCTATTGAATTCATATTTTTTTCACCCTTTATTTTCAGGCTTCCTGTATTTATTTTTAAATCAACATCAAATAATTTTAAAAAACCAGGAGCATAGTTTGATTCTAATAAAAAAATTTTCTTATCTTGCTCTTGGTTGATTTGAATCTTGTGGTAATCTTTATCTCCTAAAAGTTCAACAAAAAGATTTTCGAATTTATTGTTATTTTTCAAGAAATTAATCCTTGGAGAAGTGAACTTTGAATCGCTAATAAATAATTCATCAATTTCAAGATCTAGTTTAAGATCTGAGAGTTCAGAGAAAAAGGAATCTTCTTCAAATTTAATCTCGGAAATTTTCAATTTTCTACCTCTAATTTTCATATTTGCATCTTTATCTTTTTCATAAATAAGATTGAAATCTTGTTTAGGACTCACAAACTTTGGAATTTTAGCTTTTTTAACTTCTAAATCGTCAAATATTGTGTCAATTTCAAGAATGACATTTTTAGTTTTCAGATCAATAAAACCAGAATACTTGTTATTAAATGGACTAACTATAAATCTAATTTTTCCATCAGTGAAATCAAGATTCTCTCCTAGAAAATCTGATTCAGCATAAAAGTTATCAAGTTCACCTATTCCCTCAATTTTAAAGGTTTTTTCATCTTCAATATATGAAAAATTTAAATTAATGCTACCTTGATAATTTGAGAATTGATTTTTTATTATTTTTTCTAAAAGTTGTCCCTCCAAATCTATTTTACCATTTATCTTGTCAAAAATTTTATTTTCCTCAGAAATTTGCTCACCGTCAAAATTCATGAACGAATTTTCAATAAAACCCTCACCATCATATTTTACCAAATCTTCTTTAACTTTAATGTTTAGCTTTAAGTCATTAATTGAAAAATCTTTAAATACATTATTGAAAAAGCCATTAGATATTTCTGCTTCAGCATTGTAATTAATCTGCTCAGCTTTTAAATCAAGAAACAAAGGAAATTTTAAATTTAAATCGATTACGGTATTTCCATCAATTTTTTTTAATTTGGCAAAATTACTTTTATTTATCTCAGTTAGATCTAAGTACTTAACTACATCAGCATTAACTGATGAAATATTTAGATTTATATCAGCTTTTTCTGTTTCACTATCTAAGTCATATAAATCAACTGTTCCACGATTTATTTGAAGATTATTTGAATTTCCAGAATTTATATCAAAAAAAACTCTTGAATTTTCCATTTTTGCATTCCCATAAATATTTTTTATTGATGGCATCGAGTCCATATATTGGATTTCAATATTATTACACTCAAAGGTACCATCAACTTTTCCTAAAATTATATTTTTTCCGTCAAATTTAGATTCTATATCTATCCTTACATTATCTATCAATCCATTAGAGTTTTTCTTCATCCAGAAGTATACCGAATTAGCAAGGCCTTTTGGCCAAACATTTAAAAGGTTTTTCACATAAATTGAGTCAATTTTAAGATAAAAGTTTGGTTTAGGGTCTTCATTTAGAATCGTATTTAGTCCTATCGCAAACTGTGATTCTTTATCATTAAAGCCTAAAAGAATTTCAAGTTTATTATTTTTTAAAGATCCATCAAAATTATTTCTTTCAAAAATTATTTTCTTCTTAATATTATTAGTCTCATAGTTTAATTCACCATCCAAAAAAAAATCAAACTTAAGTTCACCTAAACTTGTTTCATTCAACATAGCTGATTTAGAACTTCCAGAGATTCTAAGATCCTTTAAATCCAATAAATCTTCACCAAACATAAGTTCAACAAAATCGATATTAAAATTTTTAATTTCAAAATTAGAGTTAATATCTTCGGTTTTTTTTAAATCAAAAGACAAATAATTGTTAACATTATCTAATTCAGAGATAATGCCAAAAATTCTTTCATTTTTTATTTTTAAATCTATCAAATAGTTTAGATTTAGATCTTCACTCAAATCTATTAATAACTTACTATTAATAATTTCAATAACATTGAATTTATTAATAAAGTCAAATTTTTCTTTTAATTTAATTAAAGCATTGGAATAGTCGAGAGTATCATTTTCATTATTCTTTCCTCTAATTGTAAAATCAGCATCATAAATTTTTAAGGATGTATCAAAAAAATCTCTGGATAATTTAAAATCTAAATTCATTTGTGTACTCTTAAAATAAGAATCACCAAGTACTAAATCTTCAATCAATAATTCAAAGTTTTTTGATTTTCTATTAAAACTAAGATAAATATCCCCAACTTCCTTTAAATTGGTTTCTTTGAGAATCTGGCTTTCCCTATCAAAATAATCAACAAAATTAATCTTTATTGGTTTAATAGATAACAAGAAAAAAAAAATTAAAAGAATTGTAAAAAATACCAAAAAAACTATCGAGAGAAAATAGGAAAAGCTTTTTAAATATTTTATTTTCATTTTTATATTATTTAACTATAACTGAGTCATAAAAAACATAACAAAAATAATTTTATTATGAAGATAGGAAAGAAAATTGAAAATTTTGATTTAATTTTAGAAAGTGGTCTAAAAACAAATATAAATGAATTTTTTAAAAAAAAAATGTTAATTTATTTTTATCCAAAAGATGATACTCCGGGCTGCACACTTGAGGCTATTGAATACTCAAAACTAAAATCTAAATTTGATAAAAAAAATACTGTTATAATTGGAATTTCCAAAGATACTATTGAAAAACACCAGAAATTTAAGTTAAAACACAACCTTTCTATAGAACTTGCAAGCGATGAATCAGGTAAGTTATGTAAACTTTTTAAAGTGTGGGTGGAAAAATCTATGTATGGGAAAAAATACATGGGCATTGAAAGATCAACATTTCTTATAGATGAAAACCAAGTATTAATTAAAGAATGGAGAAAAGTTAAAGTCAAAGGTCATGTTGATGAAGTTTATGCGTTTCTGTCTAATTTAACTTGATTAATTGGTTTTCTAAAAAAATGTCTATTTTACCATCTAATACTGCCCCAACATCAGAAATTTCAACATTAGTCCTGTGATCCTTGACCATTCTGTAGGGTTGCATAACATAGGATCTGATCTGATTTCCCCAGCTAATTTCACTTTTCTGAGATCTATTTTTTTTATTTTCTTCTTCCTCTTTAATTAATTGAATTTCATATAACTTAGATTTTAGTAAGTCCATGGCAATTGACTTATTTCTATGCTGTGACCTACTATTTTGACATTGAACAATTATTTTAGTTGGAAGATGAGTTATTCTAACGGCACTATCAGTTTTATTTACATGTTGTCCTCCAGCACCTGATGCACGAAATGTATCTATTCTTAAATCTTTCTCATGAACTTGAATATCTACTGTATTGTCGATTTCTGGATAACAATATACCGATGCAAAACTTGTATGTCTTCTAGATTGAGAATCAAATGGTGAAATCCTAACAAGCCTATGCACTCCATTTTCTAATCTTAGCCAACCATAAGCCTTATCACCCTCTATTTTCATTGTAACAGATTTAAAACCGGCCTCTTCTCCAACGCTTTGATCAATTAATTCTATTTTAAAACTTTTTGATTCAGCCCACCTAGTGTACATTCTCAGTAGCATTTCAACCCAATCTTGAGATTCCACCCCCCCTGCTCCAGAATGAATTTCTATTAGAGCACTTCTTGAATCAGCCTTTCCCGACATTAATGTTTCAAGGTGAAGTAAATTAACTTTACTTGCTAATGATTTCATTTCCTTTTCTAAATCATTTACAAGATCTGAATCATGAGATTCATCAGAAACTTCCATTAATTCAAGAGTATCATGATAAGTTTGACTCAAATTGTCTAAAGATTTAAGAAAGTTTGATAGATAATTTTTTTTCTTTAAATCTTTATTAATTTTATTGAAATCATTCCAATTACCCTGATTTTCTAAGTTTTTTTCAATTTGCTGTAACTCCGTTCTTATTTGTTTTTTTTCAAACAAACCCCCTTAGGTTTTCCAGCAAAACCTTAATTCTATTTGAAATCTCTAAAATTTCATATTTCACTAGTAAAAACCTCTTAATTGAAAATCTTCCTTTTTACCTTTCAACCCTTTAAAGTTTCTATCAAAATTAAAGTCATTTTTAAAGGACTCGGTAATAAAATCATGATTGCTTGGTTCTCCTGAAAACAAATCAACATTAATAAACTTTATAGATTCTGGAATATTAAATGGCTTTGGTTCGTTGTTTTGGTAAATTTTATGAAGAAAATTTTCAAATATTGGCGCAGCTACCCTCGATCCTGTTTCAAATCTTCCCAGAGATTTAGGAACATCATGGCCTACAAAAACCCCAACAGTGATTTCTGAATTATACCCAACAAACCAAGCATCTTGATTTTCATTTGTAGTTCCTGTTTTTCCTGCAACCTGAAAACTAAAACTATTAATATTTTTTGCTGTTCCTCTCTTTATCACACCCATTAGGAACGAAGTCATTTGGTAAGCAGTTTCACTTGAAAAAATTTGCTCATATCTATTTTTTTTAGTTGGTACGGCATAATTATTCAGATCAAAATCATCAAGACTTTCATCCATATCAAAATTACAATTATTACAAATACTCTTGTCACCATTATAAATTATCCTACCTCTATTATCATAAATGGCATCGATCAATCTTGAAGAAACTTTGTAACCACCGTTAGCAATTGAGGCATAAGCGGATGTTATTTTCATTAAAGAACTCTCAAGTGACCCAAGTGAACTAGATATCAATAGAGGAAAATCTTTATAGATATCCAAATCTTTTGATAATTCTGATAATTTTTCCAAACCAATTTTGTCTGATAAGCGAATTGTCATTAGATTCCTTGATTTTTCTATTCCTAATCTAAGCGTGCTTAGACCGTAAAACTTATCGCCATAGTTTGTGGGTCTCCAAACTCCATCTTTTGACAAATCATCAATTACAAAAGGTGCATCTAATATTTTACTTACAGGCGAATAACCATTTTCAAGGGCTGTTATATAAACAAATGGTTTAAAAGATGAACCTAGTTGTCTTTTAGCTTGTACAGCTCTGTTAAATGAAGAACTGGAGTCATAACCCCCAACCATCGCTAAAACTCTTCCAGTAGCATTTTCGATTGCAACTAAGGCGCCATTCACCTCAGGTATTTGGCTAAGTTCGTAAACATTTGACTCTTTATTGAGCGATAAAATTATTAAATCACCAGGATTAAATCTTTTTTTTAATACAATTGTTTTTTTACTGATTATAGACATTTGGTGCTGAAATATCTGTAATTCCTTCTTTTCTTTTGTTAGAACTAATATACGATCATTATTTACTTTCTTTACAATTGCTATTGTATCTTCATACAAACCTGGAGGTTCCTTAAAATCTTCAAATTTTTTTTCCCAATCACCATTAATTTTTATATTTCCTATAGGACCGTTCCACCCCGACCTATTTGAATAATCGCGCAATCCCTCTTTAAAGGCTTCCTCGGCTTTGAGCTGAAATTCTTCATCAAGAGTAGTCATGATTGATAGTCCACCATCGTACAATTTACTTTCTGTAAATTTTGCTACAATTTCTCTTCTAACTTCCTCTTTAAAAAATGACGCGTTATCTTTGTTAAGTATTTTTTCACTTTTAGAAAGCTCAATTTTCATATTTAACATTGATGAATATTCGTCAACTGCAATAAATTTTTCATCTAAAAGTCTTTTTAACACCCAATTTCTTCTTTTAAGAGCTTTTATAGGGTTTTTATATGGGTTGTATGTTGATGGGGCCTTTGGAAGTGCTGCAAGCATTGCCATTTCATGTAGTTTTAAATCAGAAAGAGACTTATTAAAGTAATTAAGTGATGCAGATGCTATTCCATAAGAACCATTACCTAAATAGATTTCATTCAAATACAGTTCCATTATTTGTTCTTTTTCTAATACTTTTTCCATTCTTAGAGCAATTATAATTTCTTTAATCTTTCGAGTGTATGAAATTTCATTGGAAAGAAGAAAGTTCTTTGCAACCTGTTGAGTTATTGTTGAAGCCCCCTCTAATCTTTTATTACTAAAAGTTTTCTTTAGGTTTTTTAGGAAAGCTCTTAATATACCCTTGTAATCAATACCAATATGTTTAAAAAAGTTAATATCCTCAGAGACTAAAAAGCAGTTTATCAATTCTTCAGGGATTTCATTATAACTACTAAATACCCTGTTTTCATTAGAATAATCTTCAAGAAAATTACCATTTGATGTAAAAATTTTTGAAACCAATCTAGGTTGATATGAGGATAATTTATCAAAACTAGGCAAATCTTTTCCGAAAAAATAAAATATAAATACAACTATAAAAAAAAAACTAATTATAGATATCATGGAAAGGTAGATAAAATTTGAAAAATATTTTTTCATGGTATTAAATTCTAGCTATTATTTTTTTCTTTCCAATTAAAATAATTTCTTACGGCTTTAACAATATCATCTGCAATTTTATTTTGATAATTTTTATTTGCCAATAGCTTTGAATCTTCCTTATTAGATAAATAACCCATTTCAATAAGTACCGATGGAATATCTAATGATTTTAAAACAGCAAATCCAGCGAATCTGTGAGTTCTTTGCAAAAGATTCATATCATTTTTGAATTCTTTAATCATAAAATTAACTAAATGACTAGATTGATTAAGTGTTTCTCTTTTTGTTAAATCTATTAATATATTTGTAACTTCAGAAGTTTCCGTAGACAAATCTACACTCCCAATTAAATCAGACCTATTCTCTCTTCTTGCTAATGCTGCAGCTTCTTTATCTGAAGCTTTTTCAGATAATGTATATAAGGATATTCCCCGTGTTCTTTTATTTTTATGATAATCAGCATGAAGAGAGATAAATAAATCAGCATTATTAACTTTTGCAATTCTGGTTCTTTGCCTGAGTTTTAAAAATTGATCTTTATTCCTTGTCAAAACAACTTTTAATTTTTTGTGTTTAGCAAATTTTTTTTCTAATAACAATGCGACCTCCAGGGTTACATTTTTTTCAAGTTGCTTCATCAAACCAACAGCTCCAGAATCTTTTCCACCATGACCAGGATCAATTATAATTATTTTCTGTTTTTCTCTTTCTCTTAAATAGTCAATTACAATTCTTGAGAACTTATTTTTCTTTTTTTTTAATAAATAAATATTTGGTGCATGAATTTTTCTTTTAAAAGTTAATGAAAGTTCATTTGTTTTTTTTAAAAAATTTAGTTTGGTAAGTTGATCATTTTTTTTTAAATCATATTTGAGAATAATTTTTTCATTAAACTTAATATTAACTTTGTCTTCAAAGACTTTACTACTAAATGAAGTGTCATCTGATAAATCAATAACCACCCTATTTTTTTGAGCGTCAGAGCCAAATCTTAGATTAATTATTTCTGCAGAAAATAATTCGCTACTGTAAAAAAAAATTAAAAGATATAAAATGTTTTTAATAGGGACTTTCAATTTACAGTTTTTATTTTATTATACTATATATAGTGTGTTTTTTTTAAATAAATCAATATAACTGATTTTTGTTTTATTATGAAGAATATATTAATAATGATTTTAAGGAATTTTTAAAAATGAAGAAAATGTTAATAGATGCCGATCAGGATAAAGAGGTAAGAGTTGCAATTATAGAAAACAATAATCTTATAGACTATGAGTCAGAAAAGAAGAAAAATGATAGAATTAAAGGAAATATTTACTTGGCAAAGATTGTGAGGGTCGAACCCTCTCTTCAAGCAGCTTTCATTGATTACGGAGGAAATAAGCATGGTTTCTTGGCCTATAATGAAATACATCCTGATTATTTTAAAATACCTACAGCAGATAAAAAAAAACTTTTAAAACAAGAACTAGAACAATCAAAGAAAAATTTATTAGATTCAGAAGAAGATGATTATTTAGACCAAGCATTTGAGGATAATCAGGAATCTAATGAAAAAAATAATTTAAATAATCAAAAAGGTTTCTTAACAAAAGTTTTTGATTTTTTTAATTATAAACCAATAGAGGATCTCCCTTCAAACAGAATAAAAAGAAAAAAACCAAGAAGAAATTTAGAAAAAAAAAACAAGTCTGTAGTGTTTCACAAAAAATATAGTATTCAGGAGGTCATTAAAAGCAACCAGGTAATTCTTATTCAAGTTGTAAAAGAAGAGAGAGGAAATAAAGGAGCAGCAGTAACTACCAGACTATCATTAGCCGGAAAATATTGTGTTCTTATGCCCAATACAAATAAAGGAGGCGGAATATCGAGGAAAATAATAGATATTAAATTAAGAAAGAAATTAAAAGATTTAGTTAGCAAACTAAATATAAAAAGTGGAATGGGAGTCATTGTTAGGACCGCGGGGCAAGCAATGGGACTGAAAGAAATCAAAAGAGACTATAATTCTTTGATAAAGTTGTGGAATGAAATTACTTCAAAAACCATTAAATCTAATGCACCTTCTCTGATTCATGAAGAAGATAATCTCATCAAAAGGTTTCTCAGAGATTACTTTGACTCCTCATACGAAAATATACTTATAAATGACAAAAAAACTCTCCAAAAATCTAAGGAAATTGTTAAACAATTTATGCCACAGTCTGTTAAAAATCTTAAATTATATAAAGAAAAAAAACCTTTGTTTTTTTCCTATGGAGTAGAAAAGAAAATAATTGACATAAATAATCCAATAGTTCACCTAAAATCTGGGGGATACTTAGTAATTAATCAAACTGAAGCTTTGGTTGCTATAGATATAAATTCTGGAAAATTCACTAAGCAAAGAAATATTGAAGACACAGCATTTAAAACGAACCTTGAAGCAGCTGAGGAAATTAGCCGACAAATTAGAATTAGAGATCTTGCAGGCTTAATTGTAATTGATTTCATCGACATGTTGGATAGAAATCATAATATAAAGGTTGAGAGAAAAATGAGAGAATTTGCTAAAAATGATAGAGCTAGAATCCAAATTGGAAGGATAAGCAATTTTGGTTTATTGGAACTCTCCCGACAAAGATTAAGAGTTATAGAAGACTCACGAAACTCAATTAAATGTGACCACTGTAATGGTTATGGAAATACACTGTCAAAGGATTTCTTAGTTGATCAAATATTAAGAACATATTTTGAAATTTTGTCTGAAAGTCCAAAATCAAAACCATATATTATTTGTAATGAAAAAATAAATAATCTCGTAAAGACTGAAAGCACTAAACAATCTGATCTTTCCAAAAGATTTAAAACAAATATGAATACAAAAATTTTATCAGAATTGAATGATCAAGAATTTTTCATTTATAAAGAAAATGAAATTATAGTAAAAAATAGTAACAAAAGTATTCTTATAGATGATTTAAAGAACCTTCAAGATACTTCTAAAAATTTAAATCAACAAGAGTTAATTAAAAACAAAGATCAAATTCCAAAAAATGAAAAAAATAACAATCTTGATATAAAAGAATTAAAAAACAATGAAAAAGAAATGGAGAAAATTTCCAAGAGAAAAAGTTACAGAGCCAAAGCAAAAGATTTTAATTTAGATAAGAAATTATCACCAGATGATAAAAAGAAGAATAAAAGAAAAATAGCTATTCAAGGAGGAAAAATAGAAGCTTTAAAAAATAAACAAAAAGCTGAAAAAAGACAAGGTTGGTGGAATCAATAATTCGATAAAAACCACTGCATTAATTTTTTGGTTCCTTCCTCAGCGACTTCTCCATCAATGGAATAAGCCAATCTAAATGATTTTGATCCATTAATTTTGTCAAAATCTATACCAGGAGTAAGAACTACACCTGTTTCATGTAGGACTGTTTTAGTTAATTTTCTTGAATCAATATTTAAGTCACTGATATCTATATAATAATAAAAAGAACCTTTTGGTTTTTTAAATTTTATCATATCGAAACGAGATAATTCTTGGAAAATTGATTCTCTAATTATTTTATAATTTTCAACTATTGAATCTAAAACATCAATACAGTCAAAAATCTTTACCGCTGAATATTGTGCAATATTTCCTGAGGAGATAAAAAGATTCTGAGATAATCTTAAAAAATTTTGAACCAACGAAATTGGAACTATAGCCCAACCTAAACGCCAGCCGGGCATACAAAAGTATTTTGAGAAACTATTAATTACTATTGAGTTATCACCAAAATTTAAAATTGATTTAGATTTTTGATCAAATTCAATGCCATGATATATTTCATCAGCAATTAATTTGATTTTATTTTTTTCACAAAAATCATAAAGATACTTTAATTCTTCACCTTCAAATACCTGTCCATTAGGGTTATTAGGATTTGAGATTATTAATCCATCAATTTCTGAATAACCTTCGATTTTTTTTACATCTATATACCCTAGGTTTTTTTTGTCTGAAGGTATCTCGACTACATTAATATTTAAAGACTTCAGAATATTTCGATAAGCAGGATAAACTGGGTTAAATATTGCAACTTTATCCCCAACATTGAAACATGTAAGAAAAGTTAATAAGAATGCCCCTGAGGAACCAGTTGTTATAAATATTTGATTGTGGTCAATATCTAAATTATATTTTAATTTATAATAACCTGAAATTTTTATTCTCAACTCTTCAATTCCATTAGATGGTGTATATCCAGGTAAATTTGATTTTATCAGTTTTTGTATTTCTTTCTTGACTATTTCAGGTGTCATTGACTGAGGCTCCCCAAGTTCAAGGTGATAAATTTTTCTTCCTTTTTCTTGGAGTTTGTTCGCCTCTGAAAGAAGTTGCATAACATTAAATGTTTCAACATATGACCTATTTGATGGTAAATAAAAATTATTGTTATTCATTGTAAAACTTTAAAGTAATATATTATCTATATTTGATATATGAAAATATTAATAGTCTTTTTATTGTCTTGTTTTTTTTTTTACAGTTTGTCTGCAAGAAATTTGAATGTAATAAGAGATGCAGAAACTGAAAAACTTCTCAAAGATATAGCAAATGAACTCATAGAAGAAACTGACATAAATCCCGATTCCTTAAATTTTTATATCGATAATCAGAATTATATTAATGCATTTGTAATTCCTGGAAGAAAATTTTTTTTTACAACCAGATTGCTTCTTGAAAGTAAACAAATCGATGATATAGCTGGAATTATAGCACATGAAATAGGTCACATTACAGGTGGACATTTTACAGAAAAAATTAAAGCAGCTGAAAAATCTTCAATGATAAATATTCTATCATCAATTCTTGCCGCAGGTGTAATTGCTACTGGTTCTACTCAAGCTGGAACAGCTATTCTTCTTGGTGGGCAGCAATTAGGAACTTCAAATTTATTGTCATTTTCAAGAAGACAAGAATCAATCGCTGATCAAACAGCTATTAGATTAATAAAAAGTGCTGGATTTTCACTAGAAGGTTTATTAAACATATTTAAAACTTTAGAAAGGAACGAAAATTTAAAACAAATTAATCCTTATTTTTTAACTCATCCTTTATCAAGCGAAAGAAAAAAATACATAAACTTAAACCTTAAAAATCAAAAAATTAAGGAATTTTTAAATCTTGAAAAAAGTTATTCACTTGTAAAAGCTAAACTAAATGGTTTCTTTCTAAGTGAGAAACAATTAAATTTAATTTATCCAAAAATAAATGACTTACAGAGTGCATATGCTTTTTCATTAATGAATTATAAGATAGGCAAAAGTAATTTAGCAATAGAATTGATTGATAAATGTATTAACGAAGACCCTGAGAATCCATTTTTTCACGAATTAAAAGGACAAATACTTTATGAAAGTGGAAAAATTAATTTATCAATACCATCATTCAGAAAAGCAATAGAACTAGATCCCAGGGAAAAAAGTTTCAATTTATTTTTAGCTAAAGCTTTATATCATTCAAATTCAAGTAAAGGCTACAACGAATCGATTAATTTACTATGGACATACATAAAGAATGATGAATTTCCAGTTGAAGCGTGGCACTATTTGGGTTTAAATTTTGGTAAAGTCAAAAAATATGATTTTTCCTCTTACGCACTAGCAGAAAAATATTTGTTAGTTAATGAAATAAAGAATGCTAAGATACACATTCAAAGAGTTAAAAGAATCTCAAAAGATAAAATATTGTTAAACAAAATCGCTGACCTTGAAAAAGAAATTAGAAAAAGAGAGAGAAAATGAAAAAAATTTTAATTATAAACGGACCTAATCTAAATTTACTCGGCACAAGAGAACCAGAGATTTATGGAAAAAAAACTCTATCAGATATAGAAAAAGAATGCCTTGAGGAGTCTAGTAAATTAAATCTTTCTGTTTCTTTTTTTCAAAGTAACTCAGAAAGTGAAATTATCGAAAAAATTCAATCTTCTAATGAATTTGAGGGTCTAATAATTAATGCTGGAGCTTTAACTCATACTTCAATTGCTATACATGATGCTTTAAAAGCCCTAAAAATTAGAAAAGTTGAGGTGCATATTTCAAATATTTTTGAAAGAGAGGATTTTAGAAAAAACTCATTTATAAGCCCAGTCGTTAATGGTATTATTGCCGGGTTTGGAACAGATGTATACCTTATAGCATTAAAATCATTCAATTTTGGTAAAAAATAAGTGACAGAAAAAATTAATAAAAAAATTCTAGATGATATCGAGCAACTTTCTAAGGCTATGGAAAAGAATGGTCTCTCAGAACTAACCTACTCTGAAGGAAAAGCAGTTTATACCCTCAAAAAAAGAGAAAATGGAGTATTTAGTGAATTTCCAGAAATTGTTGAAAAAAATAATAAAGAAATTAAAACAAAAAATTTATTAGAAAATGCTCTTAAATCCCCCTTAGTTGGAACAGCCTATTTATCTCCGGAGCCAGGTGCTAAGAAATTTGTTGAATTAGGTCAAAATGTAAAAATTGGACAAGTTTTATTGATCATTGAAGCTATGAAAACAATGAATGAAATCACTGCGGATAAAAACGGTATAGTAAAAAAAATTTTTGTAAGCAATGAAGCACCAGTTGAATTTGGTGAACCTCTAATTTTGATTGAATAATGCTAAAAAAAATTTTAGTAGCTAATAGGGGTGAAATTGCCCTGAGAATACTGAGAGCTTGTAAAGAATTAAATATTAAAACTGTTGTTGTTCATTCAACAGCTGATGAAAAAGAAATGTTTGTTAGACTTGCAGATGAAAGCGTTTGCATTGGACCTCCCCATGTTAAAAGTTCGTATCTTAATATTCCGTCGATAATATCTGCAGCAACAATTGCAAATGCAGATGGTATTCATCCAGGAATAGGAATGCTTGCCGAAAACTCTAGTTTTGCAAAGATTGTTAATGATCATGGATTTACTTTTATTGGCCCAAAACCAGAACATATAGATAAGATGGCAAATAAAATTAAAGCAAAGGCTTTAGCAAAAAAAATTGGATTGCCTGTAATACCAGGAAGTGAGAAAAATATTGAAAACTATAAAGATGCAAAATTAACTGCGAGTAGCATTGGTTACCCAATAATAATTAAGTCTACAAATGGGGGAGGCGGAAGAGGAATTAAAATTGTTGAGGAAGAAAAACATCTAAAAAGTAATTTTCTTTTAGCAAAAAAAGAAGCAGAACAATGTTTTGGCAATGATGATGTTTATATTGAGAAGTTTCTTAAAAACCCACGACATATAGAAGTACAGATTATGGGAGACATATCAGGTAAAATAATTCATATCGGCGAGAGAGAATGTTCTATTCAAAGAAGAAATCAAAAGATTATTGAAGAATGCCCCTCACCAAAGCTTGATGAAGATAAAAGACAAAAAATATGTGAATTAACCCAAAAAGCAATGGAGAAAATTAATTATACCAATGTTGGAACAGTCGAGTATTTATATAGTGACGGTGAGTTTTTCTTTATAGAAATGAACACAAGATTACAAGTAGAACATACTATAACAGAAGAAGTTTATAATGTTGATATTGTAAAAGAACAATTAAATGTTGCATCAGGTGGAAAATTATCAATCAAACAGGATAAACTTCATAAAACATGTCATTCAATTGAATGCAGGATTAATGCTGAAAATCCCATAACTCTTTTTCCGTCTACTGGTCTTGTAAAAACCTATCATCCGCCTGGAGGACCAGGGATTCGAATTGATTCATCATTATATACAGGATGCAATATTTCATCATTCTACGATGGTTTGATTGCTAAAGTTATTTCAACTGGAAAGGATAGAATTGAATGTATTATGAGATTAAAGCGAGCATTAAATGAATATGTAATTGAAGGTGTGCAAACCAACATTCCTTTTCTAAAGAAAATAATTAATAAAACAGAATTCCAAAAGGCAAATTTTGATGTCAACTGGGTAAATAGTATTAAGGACTAAAGTTTTAAATGTTTTTGACACCGGGAATTATTCTTAAAGCATATAAAAAAGGTCTATTTCCTATGTCAGAATCCTATTATGATCCTTATATTTATTGGGTTGACCCAAATGAAAGGGGCATAATTAATTTACAAGATTTTCGTTTACCAAAAAGTTTAAAAAAAATATTAAAAAAAAAAAAATTTACAATAAAAGTTAATAGTAGATTTAAAAGTGTTATCAATCTTTGTGCAAAAAATCAATACAGGCATAGCACTTGGATAAATAACCAAATAATTGATAATTACACAGAATTATTTCATAAAGGTATAGCAAAATCTGTAGAATGCTATGATAGAGAAAAATTGGTTGGGGGCTTATACGGAATAGTTTTAGGAAAAATATTTTGTGGTGAAAGTATGTTTAGTCTCAGAGAAAATGCAAGTAAAATTGCCATGGTATATCTTGCTGCTTTTTTAAAACAAGGAAGTTTTAATATAATTGATACACAATTTTATTCTGAACATTTAAGGCAATTTGGAACAAAGAGAATAAATAAAAATGAATACAAAAGTATTCTAAAGAAGAACTCCACAGAAAACCTTACTTTTCCTGAAAAATTAAAACATAATATATTTGAATATTTCTAAAGAGGAATTCGCTTTAAAAATATTGGATCATCTATTAAACATTCTTGTAATTTAATATCATAGATTGGATTAATAGGTGTGTTCAAGTATTGTGACGATTTAAATGTCCAACCAAAAAAATCCTCTTCATTTCTAAATGTCTCTAACTTGTGACTCATAAGTGCAATTTCATCATCCCCAGAATCATCATCTAATTTCACACATCTATAAATTATAATCCTCGCATTTTCTAATTCCAAAGTTTGTGACAATGGAATTACATACAGTGATTTTTCAGTAGTAATTTTGTTTAAAATCCTAATAATCGCTCCTTGACATTCTAATTCTTTTGAATGACTGCAGAAACAAAATGCTACAATAAAAATAAAAAGTAATTTTTGTTTTATAGATTTCAAATTATTTTTTTCCAAGAGAAAAATCTAAGTTATTGATCAAAGATGTTAATTTCTTTTTAAAATCATTTTTATCACAACCCATCAGAATAGCATCATCATAAGAGTTTTGTACTATGTTTTTAATTTCCATGTAATTCTCGTTTAAAACCTTATTTGTCTCATCACATGAAATAATTTTGTTACCTTTTCCATACCATAATAAGTGATTTGATGATTTTTTCATAAAACTATTGAGTTGCCAGAAAAATTATTTTACTAACCTGATCTTCAATAGACTCATAATCTTCAACATCTTTTATCTCACCCGACTTCTCTAAATAATTATCCAAATTATCTCCTTGTGGAGTAATTGATAGGTATTTATTTCCAAGAATTCCATCACTTGCAATTTTGATATTACTTTCTCTTGGAATTTTTATTTTTGAATATATTTGAAAGTCAATCAAAGCAAAATACTCTTTATCAAGTTTCACATCGCTTACAACACCAATCTTTACACCTCTCATTTTCACATCATTTCCAATCATAATTCCTCCAGCTTTTAAAAACCTTGCTTGTAAATTATATGTGGATGTATTTGAATCCGCTGTGTTAACACTTACGAATTGTTTTAAAAACAAGATTGCAATAATTAATGTAATGAAACCTAAAATTGGTTCAAAATAGTTTTTTTTCATAATTTATTTTTTTCTCCTATTGAAATTATATTCTTAAGTAAATCTTGAATTAACATAGAATCCTCAGCAAATGAAAAAGCATCCCCATCTTTCATATATGATTCCATCCCACCTATTTCTATGACAAGAAATTTTGATCCGAACAATCCGTCTGTTTGAATTGAAACAGAAGAATCCGACGAAATCTTTAATTTCTTATCAACAGTAAGTTGTAGATTTGGATAATTATTATCCAATATAATTTTGCTAACTTCACCTACTTTGATTCCTGATAGTGTAACATCCGCCCCTACATTCACACCATCAATTTTATCAAAAGTTGCAAAGTAATTAACAAATCCATCTTTATTACTGGATTTTTCAATTAGCATTAATTCAAAAACTATTATGACTAAAAGAATACCAAGAAAAAATTTTAAAAATCTATTTTTCATCAGGTGACCATATGTCATATATGTTTTTTATTTTTTTTGGATCTTTTTTATCTTTATAATCATACTTAAATGGTGTTCCAGTTAGGTTTGGAGAATGATCTTTTATCCAACTTTGCTTTTTAGGTTCTATTTTAGGAATTTCTTCAGTCATATGGTGAATCCATGCATTCCATTCTTGAGGAACCTTACTAGCCTCAACCATCCCATTGTAAAGCACAAACCTTCTCTCTCTAAAGTTATTTTTAGGTGTTAGGTTTTTTTTTTTGTAATATATATTTCCATACTGATCTTGCCCAACTTTTTTTGCAAAAATCAGACAATAAATTTTTAAAAAAATAGAATTATATGATAATCTCATTATATTAATTATAACCTAATTATTAATAACTAATAACTCAAATATGGATAATTTTAAAGAAATAAAAAAGTTTGTAGATCTTTTCGTGAAAAAACAAAAAAATAAACTTGAAAAAATGAATAAGAAAGAAAAGCTTGATTTCATTAACTACACTAATGTTTTTTTAGACGAATTTAAAAAAAATCTTGATAATAAAAAAATTAATTTCAAGAAACACAATTCAAAAAGAAATAAATTACCAGATAGAAGAAAAGGTTACACTCAAAAGGCATCTATAAATAATCATAAAGTATATCTGAGAACTGGTGAATACATGGATGGAAGCTTGGGGGAGATATTTGTTGATATGCACAAAGAGGGTGCTGCTTTTAGAAGTTTAATGAATAATTTTGCAATCTCAGTTTCAATTGGTCTTCAATACGGGGTGCCTTTGGAAGAATTCGTGGAAGCGTTCACATTTACAAAATTTGAACCAAGTGGAGAAGTTAAAGGAAATGCTGAAATAAAATTTTCAACTTCAATTCTAGATTATATTTTTAAAGAATTAGCAATTTCATATCTAGGAAGAGATGATCTTAGCAACCAGTCAACTAACCAAACTACGGAATTAATTCCGGACTATGAAAATACAATAAATGAGGATAAAAATGCAGAAACAGTTTTAAAAAAGTTTACTAGTAAAGGTTATATTAGAAAAAATATTTTTGATAGTAACCTTACCCTAATAACAAATGAAAATAATAAAGATGAAACAGAAAAAATTAAAAATATACATAATTTAGAGGGAGACCCCTGTGATAAATGTGGAAACTTTACAGTTTACAAAGAAAAAAATCTCATAAAGTGTCTTACCTGTCTTCACGAGTTTGATGAGTAATTTTCTTTCAGATAGATTAAATTCATTAAAAATAAAAAGAACTTTTACTAATAGTCCAATCGCTAATTACAAATCTTTTTTAAAATTTGAAAATTTAATTTTTATTTCTGGTCAGTTACCAGTTGTTAATGGAGAATTAAAATTCTCAGGAAAAATAGATGTTAATCTTTCAAAGAAAGATGCAATAAAATCTATTGAATTAGCAACTTCAAATTTGCTTTGGAATTTGAGCGATTTTATTAATATTACCAAAGGGATAATTAGTATAAAATGTCTTAATATAAAAGGTTATATGAATTGCTCAGAGCAATTTAAAGATCACTCATCTCTTTTCAATGTCTCCTCGAATCTTATAGTAAATGTATTAGGTAGAGAGAATGGTGAGCATAGTAGGAGCGTTATGGGTGTTAATTCACTACCAAAAAATTCACCTATTGAAATTGATGGTATCTTTGGCCTAATTTTTAAATAAAGTGAAAATAAGTACAATTTCATCAATTAATGAACTTAAAGAATTTTGCGAGAAATCTTTTCATGACAAACCACCATTTATAAATTTTGATTTTTTTATAAATCTAGAAAAAACAAAATGTACTGATCAGAAATCAGGTTGGATACCAGAACATATTGTAATAGAAAAAAAAAAATCAATTATAGCAATAATACCAAATTTCAAAAAATTTAATTCTAGTGGAGAGTATGTGTTTGACCATATATTTGCTAATGCACATCACCAATTGGGAATTAATTACTTTCCTAAATATTTATCTGCAATACCTTTCACTCCTGTATCCCGTGAAAAATTTATATACCCTAAAGAAAAGATCAATAATGAAGAATTACTGAATAATTTAACGGATTTTTTAATGAAAAAAGGAATCTCATCTTTTCATATCAACTTTATTAATAAAAAAAATTCAAATCTATTAAATACATATGGTTTTACCCAAAGGTTAGGTATTCAGTATTTTTGGTACAATCGTTTATATAAGGATTTTAATGATTACTTGTCTAAGCTTAAAAGAAATAAAAGAAAAAATATAGTAAAAGAAAGAGAATATTTGAAAAATTTGGGTATAACATTCTTAATAAAAAAAGGCAGAGAAATCAATGTAGATGACATAAATCTTTTTTACATGTGTTATTTAAATACAATTAATAAAAAATGGAGCATACCTTATTTAAATGATTCTTTTTTTACTGAACTTATTAAAACAAATCAAGTAGAAAAACTTTTGATCATTCAAGCATTCAAAAAAAATAAATTTTTGGGTTGTTCAATTCATTTTTTAGGACTGGATACTTTATATGGAAGGTATTGGGGATGTTTGGAAGAAGTTAAATTTTTACATTTTGAACTTTGTTATTATCAGGCCATTGAATTTGCAATTAAAAACGGGATTCAAAAGGTCGAAGCAGGTGCTCAAGGTGAACATAAAATCGCTAGGGGATACATCCCAGAGCTTACTTTTAGTAATCATTGGTTTAAAACTAAAAGTTTAGAGGAGCCAATAAAAGTATTTCTAAAAGAAGAGAGAAAAAAAGTAAATGAATCACTAAAATATCTCAATGAATACAACCCATTTAATGATTAACTAACTCCTTTTTATCTTTCTTAGGCACAAAGTCAATTTTGAATTTTTTATTACTTTGATCATAATCTACTTTTATAATGCCCAGGGAAATATTTCTTTGTAAAAGAATTTCTGATAGTGGTACTTTTATTTTTTCTTGAACGATTCTTGCCATTGGCCTGGCTCCATTGATTTTATCAAAACCTAGGTTAAACAATTCTTTTTTTGCATGTTGAGAAACATTAAGGATTAAATCTTTTTCAACCAAGATGGCCTCAAGTTCCATTAAAAATTTATCAACAACTTTCATGCTATTTTTCTCATTAAGCATTTTAAAATTAACTACAGCGTCCAATCTATTTCTAAATTCTGGACTAAAGAAATTATTTATAGCCTTAGTATTATCATTTTCAGATTGATTTCCAAGAAAACCTACTTTTTCTCTAACTAAATCAGAGGCACCAACATTACTTGTCATTATCAAAACAACATTTGTAAAATCAATTCCTTTTCCAAGATGATCTGTAAGTTTTCCATAGTCCATGACTTGGAGAAGAATGTTATATAGGTCCGGATGAGCTTTCTCAATTTCATCTAGCAAAACAACTGAGTGCGGGTTCTTGTCAACTGCATCAGTCAAAAGTCCTCCTTGATCATAACCTACATAACCAGGAGGTGCACCAATAAGTTTTGAAACACTGTGTCTTTCCATATATTCAGACATATCAAATCTAACAAAATTTATTCTCATGATATTAGCTAACTGTTTTGCCAATTCTGTTTTTCCAACACCGGTAGGACCTGTAAACAAAAAAGAACCTATAGTTTTTTCTTTATTTCTCAAACCTACTTTTGACATTTTAATAGCCGATGAAACCATCTTTATAGCGTTATCTTGACCAAAAATAAGTGTTTTAAGGTCTCTTTCCAGTGTTTTCAATTTATATTTTTCATTTGATTTAATTGAGTTTTCAGGGATATTCGCTATTTTTGATATTGTAAGTTGGATATCCTCAATTTTCACTGTTTTTAATTTTCTTTTTACATTTATTTTTACAGCTGCAGCTGTTTCATCCAGAATATCTATTGCTTTGTCTGGCAACTTCAAATTCAACAAATATCTTTGAGATAGTTTTACAGCCTCAGGTATACATTCCTCATCGAATTGAACATTATGAAATTTTTCATAATACTCCTTTATTCCGCTTAAAATTTTTATTGTGTCTTCATTCGATGGCTCATCAATATCAACTTTTTGAAATCGTCGACACAATGCTCTATCTTTTTCAAAATAATTTCTATATTCACTATAGGTTGTTGACCCAATACATTGGAAATTGCCTCTCGTAAGAGCAGGTTTTAAAATATTTGAAGCATCTATTGAACCTGAACTTGTTCCACCCGCTCCAATAATTGTATGTATCTCATCAATGAACAAGATATAATTATTATTTTTTTCAAAATAATTCATTAATTTTTTTAATCGTTCCTCAAAATCGCCCCTGAATCTTGTACCAGCAAGTAAATTTCCAAGATCTAATGAGAAAATTACCGAATTTTTTAAGATTTCAGGTACTTCATTTTTTATAATTTTGGAGGCTAGCCCCTCTGCTAAAGCAGTTTTACCAACACCAGGATCGCCAACAAAAATAGGATTATTTTTATTCCTCCTGGAAAGTATATGAATAGTTCTTTCAATTTCATCTTTTCTTCCTATTATGGGATCAATTTTGGAAGATATAGCTTTCTGATTTAAATTAACACAGTACTGGCTGACAAAATCAATTTCTTTTACATTTGAATCCGTTTCAATGTCTTCATCCACTTGTTTTTCAAAAACATCATCATTATTTTTTCCTATACCATGTGACAAATAATCAACCACATCAAGCCTAGAAAGGTTCTGTTTCTGAAGAAAATAAACAGCATGCGATTCTCTTTCACTAAATATTGCCACTAGAACATTTGCTGCATTAGTTTGGTCTTTTCCAGATGATTGTACATGTATCACAGCTCTCTGAATTACTCTTTGAAAACCAAGTGTTGGCTTTACCTCTTCATTTAATTCACTAATTAGATCATTTAGATTTTTTGTTAAAAAATTTTCAAGCTCTTTTTTTAATGAAACAACATCAACCTCACATGCCTCTAAAATATTTTTAACATCTTTATCATCAACCATTGAATATAATAAATGTTCTAAAGTCATGTATTGGTGACTTAATGATTGTGCATGATTTTGCGCTCTTTGAAGTGTTTTTTCTAATTCGTCTGATATCATTATTCAGGCTCCATTATACATTTGAGTGGGTGCTGATCATTTTTTGCCATTTTCAAAACTTTAAAAACTTTTGTCTCTGCAATTTCCTTAGTAAAAATTCCACAAATTCCTGAACCCTTTTTATGAACCATTAACATTATATTTACTGCTTCAGACTCGGATTTATTAAAAATTTTCCTTAAAAGTATAACTACATATTCCATAGGCGTATAATCATCGTTAAGCAAAATAACTTTGTAAAGCTTTGGTTTTTTTTCTTTAACTTTTGGTTCAGTTAAAAGTTGTTGTGAGGAAATTTTTAATTCGTCGGCCATTTAATACTAATATTGTGCTACTGTTATAAATTAGATAATTGATAATAAATTTTCAAGAGAATATTTTACTTGATAGCGAGGGCATTGTTTTTAAAAGTTCTTTTTTTATTGACTCTTTCTGAAAATCAAGACCTTTTTGACTTAGTGATTCGCATCTAACAACCAAGGCAGGTTGAGTATTAGATGCTCTAAGCAACCACCAACCATTGTTTTCACTGACTCTTATACCATCAATATCAACTATTTTTTTTTTATATCGATCTAAATTTTTAATCACATTATTTATAACATCAAATTTTATTTCATCACTGCAATCAATTCTTATCTCGGGAGTATTAAAAACTTTAGGAATTTTATCAACAATTTTGGATAGTTTTTGGTCATTATTATTCAAAATTTCTAAAAACTTTATTGAAGCATAAAGTGCGTCATCAAATCCAAAGTAATTAAATGCAAAGAAAATATGTCCACTCATTTCCCCAGCTAAATCTGCTTTATACTTTTTCATATCGTTTTTAACATGACTATGCCCTGTTTTTGACATTATTACATCTCCACCAAGTCTCTCAATTTCATCAAAAAAAACTTGACTACATTTCACATCACCTATGATTAAAGGTTTTTTTTTTTTTAGTAAATCTTGGGCTAAAAGTAGCAGAATTTTGTCTCCAGGAATTACCCTACCTAAATCGTCAACAACTCCCAATCTGTCACCATCTCCATCAAAAGCAAACCCAACATCTAGATTTTTTTCTAAAATTTCTTTTTTGCAAAAATTTAGGTTTTCTGGATCAGATGGATCAGGGTGATGGTTTGGGAAGTCTCCATCAATTGTATCAAATAAAACTTCTTGTTTTCCTGAAATTTTTGATGAAATATTTTTCATAATTTTACCTGCTGCTCCATTTCCAGCATCCCAAACTATATTTATTTTTTTTTTCTGCTTAAAACCTTTGAATAATCTTTTTATATAATCCTCTGATATATTAATTTTTTTTAGTTTTCCCTTAACTCTATTAATTGAAAACTTTCTAGCATTTTTTTCAATTCTTTTTAAATCATCGCCAAAAAAAGGAGAGTTATTTTTGACTATTTTGAATCCATTATGATCTTTTGGGTTATGCGATCCGGTAACCATTATTCCACCATCTGCTTTTAATTCATAACAAGAAAAGTATAATAAAGGTGTTGGACCCAAACCAATCTCATTTACATTTATTCCAGCCTCTAGTAGCCCGTATATCAAATTATCCTTGAGATCAAATGATGATTTTCGTCCATCATAAGCAACATTAACTGTTGAACCTTCATCCATTTCCAAACCAAAAACATTACCAATAATTTTTGCATCATCAAGAAAAAGTGTTTTCTTATATACCCCTCTTATATCATAAGATCTAATTATTGTTTCATCGAAAACATGGGAGATAGTTTTTTTCAAATTGGTCTTCCTATTGAATCATAATCGAATCCAAGTTCTTGTAGTTCTTTAGGGTTATAAATGTTTCTTAAATCTATAATTATTGGATGATTAAGTATTTTTTTTAATTTAACCAGGTCCAAAGCTCTAAACTGGTTCCACTCCGTGAGAATAACCAAAGCATCAGACTTTTCACAAGCCTCATAGGAGTCATTGCACCATTTTATATAATTTGAATATTTCTTAAAATATGTTTTGGCTTCCTTCATTCCCTCAGGGTCGTAAAGTTTAAGTTTACAATTATTTTTTATTAACGATGGAACTAAATTAAGACTCGGGCTATCTCTCATATCATCTGTGTTAGGTTTAAAAGTCAAGCCTAATATTGATATAACTTTATTCTTTTTCTTTAATTTCGAGAGCATTTTTAGAACTCTTTTATAAATCATTTTTTTTCTATTCAGATTACTTTGGACCACATGCTCTACTAACTTCAGTGGACTATTTTTATCTTGAGCAGTTTTAACTAAAGCTAGAGTATCTTTCGGAAAACATGATCCTCCATAACCTGGGCCAGGATGAAGAAACTTTTTACCAATTCTTCCATCAAGACCAATACCAATTGATACATCACTTACATTAGCTCCAACTTTTTCACACAAATCTGATATTTCATTTATAAAAGTAATTTTTGTTGCTAGGAAGGAATTAGCTGCATATTTTATCAGCTCAGCTGTTTCTCTTTTTGTGAATATAATTGGCGTCTCAAGCAAATATAATGGCCTATAAAGTTCTCTTAGTAGATTCTTAGCTTTGTCACTATCACAACCAATAACCACTCTATCAGGTCTCATAAAATCATTAATTGCCGATCCTTCTCTGAGAAATTCTGGGTTAGAAGCAACATCGAATTTAAGTTTTGGGTTGATCTTTTTAATAATTTCGTAAACTTTCTTTCCTGTCCCTATTGGCACAGTTGATTTGTTAACAATTACTGCATATTTTTTGAGTCTTTTCCCTATTTCTTTTGCTGCAGAGAAAACATATGATAAATCAGCATGACCATCTCCTCTTCTGGATGGGGTGCCAACAGCAATAAAGATTATATCAGCCTCTTTTAAGGATTTTTCCAAATCTGTATCGAAATAAAGTCTTTTTTCACTAATATTTTTTTTTACTAATTCATCTAAACCTGGTTCAAAAATAGGAATAATTCCTTTTTTCAGTTTTCCAATTTTTTCTTTATCTTTATCAACACAAGTTACAGTTACGCCAAATTCAGCAAAACATGTTCCTGAAACCAAACCTACATAGCCTGTACCAATTATTGTGATTTTCATAACTTCTTCATCAACAATCTTAAATTAGATTTAATTTCTGGATCATTCAATCCAAAGTTCAAATTAGCTTCGATAAACCCAAGCTTACTTCCACAATCAAACCTCCTGCCCTCAAATTCAGTTCCAAAAAGACCTGGTTGTTCAATTAATGAATTCAAAGCATCTGTTAATTGAATTTCGTTTCCAAAACCTTTTTTTTTAAGGCTAAGAGTTTTAAAAATTTTTTCACTTAATACATAACGACCTACAACACTAAGATTTGAGGGTGCCTCATCAATCTTGGGTTTTTCAACTAAATCAGAAATAGAATAGAAATTTGGATATTTTTTTTTAATGTTGATTACCCCGTATTTAGAAACATCTTTTTTTGGAACTTTTTTTAGACCTACTACTGAACTATAATTTGTTTCATTAAAAACATTTATTAACTGTTTAATAGCTGGAGTTTTTGATAGAATAACATCATCTGGAAGAATAACTGCAAAATTTTCATGTTTTTTTATTAATTTGCGAGCACACCATACAGCATGACCCAACCCTTTTGGTTCATCTTGGATAACAATAGAAAAATACCCAAGCTTATTTTGCTCTTTAATTAATTTTAATTTATCTAGTTTTTTTTTTTTTTTCAAAGATAGTTCCAAGAGTTCAGATTTATCAAAATGTTCTAGTATAGTATTTTTATTTGATGAGGTTACGAATATCATTTCTTCTATTCCTGATTTAGAGGCTTCTAAAACTGCCCATTCAAGAACTGGTCTATCCAGTATGGTTAGCATTTCTTTTGGAATTGATTTTGTTGCCGGTAGAAATCTTGTTCCCAAGCCTGCAATAGGAAAAATAGCTTTTTTAATTAAACTTTTCATAAATGGATAAAATTAACTTAAAAAAAAAAAATCTCAACCTAAAAGAATATCTCTGGCCTCATTCAATTTTTTTGTTATCCAATCTGACCCTCCAAGATCAGGGTGGTTTTTTTTCATCATTTTTTGATAACTTGCTATTATTTCCTCTTTTGTTGCACCTTCTTGTAGTCCTAATATTTCAAGTGCATCTTTCCTTGTAAGAATTTGATTTCTTTTATTTGCCGATTTGTGTTTAAAAAAAACATTTGCTAAAAAGTTAATAAAGCCGCTCCATCTGTATAAAATAAGAAAAATAGCAGGAATAGCAGAAATTACAGCAGGAAAAAATCTCATAAAATATAAAATTAATAGTAAAAGAATAACTAAAATTATGAATTTAAGATACTTCTTAAATTTTTTTTGGGGCAGATGGATAAACTCCAAGAATATTTGAAGTAAAATAGCTGTTAAAATTATTCCACCAACAATATAATAAATCATTTTTAAATCCTATTATGAAGAAATATAAACTTTTATATTTTGTAAGTGAAGATGAATATTTTCTTACTCATAAAGTTGATCAAGCAAAATCAGCATTAAAACTCTTTAATGTTATGATTGTAAGTAATTTTGGAAAATATGAAAAAAAAATTAAAGATTTAGGTTTTCAAACCTCAAATCTTAATTTTAATAGAAAATCAATAAATCCTTTATCAAATTTTTTTATATTTATTAATTTTTTATTTATTATTTATAAATTTAAACCCAATATCATTCAATGCATCGCACTTAAGCCAATATTATACACAACTCTAGCTAATTTTTTCTTAAAAAAAAATGTAAAAATTATCAGCTGTGTTGTTGGACTTGGTTATCTATTTATAAACAAAAAAATTTTAACAAAGTTCATAAAGAAATTATATTTTTTGTTAATTAATTTATTTTTAAAAAATAATACATATTTTGTTTTTCAGAATAAAGATGACCTAGCTCTATTAAAAAAGCTAGGAGTATTAAATAAAACTCAATCAAAAATAATCAGAGGATCTGGGGTCCAAACAAAGTTTTTTAGAAAAAGTAGCAAGAAAAAAAAATATGATTTAATTTTTCACTCAAGAATTCTCAAAGATAAGGGAGTATATGAACTTTTAGATGCATTAAAAATTTTAAGAAACAAAGGAATTACTCTAAATGTCTTAATACTTGGATCACCTGACCCAAAAAATAGATCATCCATCAAAAGATCAAAGCTTGCAGAATGGGAAAAAGAAAAATTAATCATTTGGAGAGAGAAAAAGAAAAATGTTATTCCTTTTTTACAAGCTTCAAAAATATCCGTTCTTCCATCATATCGTGAAGGTTTTCCCAAAAGTCTTCTTGAATCTGCTAGTTGCGGATTGCCAATTATCGCTTCTGATGTACCGGGGTGTAGAGAAATATGTATTAATCATTACAACGGTTTGCTGGTAAAATCTAAAGATTCAAAATCTCTTTCTGATGCTATCGAGGAGCTTATTCTAAATCCATCCTTAACAAAAAAATATGGAAGGAATGGAAGGCTTCTGGTTGAAAAAAATTTTTCAACCAAAAAAATTTCTGATGATTTCATAAAACTTTATAGAGATTTATTAAAATAATCCTCTAATATTTCCATCTTTGCCTACATGCACTTCATATGCAGCAGGATTTTTTGGTAGACCTGGCATAGTCATTATATCCCCAGCAATTGCAACAATAAATTCTGCACCTGCTGATAACCTAATTTCTCTTATATGCATTGAGTGACCTTCCGGAGCACATTTTTTTGTTGCGTCAGTACTAAAACTATATTGAGTTTTTGCCATACAAACTGGAAAGTTGTCAAACCCTTGATCAGAGATTTCATTTAATTTCTTTTTGGCTTGTGGTGAAAAAGTAACTTCAGATGATCTGTAGATCTCTTTCGAAATTTTTTTTATTTTATCTTCTGGACTATCTTTGTCGTCATAAATAAATTTTAAATTTTCCTTGTTATTATCTATAACATCTATAACTGTTTCTGCTAATTTTGAAGCTCCCTTTCCACCATGTGCCCAATGTTCAGCCAAGACAGCATTAACGCCAGAATTTTTACATACCTCTTGAACTTTTGAAATCTCATTATCTGAGTCAGTAGGAAACCTATTAATTGCTACTACTGTAGGAAGGTTAAATTTAGCTAAATTTTCGAGATGTCTCAATAAATTTGGTAAACCGGCTTCGAGTGCTTTAATATTTTCCTCTCCAAGTTTTTTAGAGTCAGCATCACCATGAAGTTTAAGTGCCCTGACAGTCGCAACAACTACTGCACATTTTGGAGATAGACTAGATTTCCTACATTTTATATTTAAGAATTTTTCTGCTCCGAGGTCAGCGCCGAAACCTGCCTCTGTGACAACATAGTCTGCAAGTTTTAAAGCGGTTTTAGTTGCAATTACAGTATTACAGCCATGTGCAATATTTGCAAACGGACCACCATGAATGAAAGCTGGATTATTTTCAAGTGTCTGAACTAAATTTGGTTGAAGAGCATCTTTAAGTAAAACTGACATTGCTCCATCGGCTTTGATATCTTTGCATGTGACTGCTTCTAAATCTCTTGTAAAGCCAACAATTATTTTACCAAGTCTTTCTGTTAAATCATCAAAATCTTTTGACAAACATAATATTGCCATAACTTCTGATGCGACAGTAATATCAAAACCATCCTCTCTAGAAAAACCATTGGCAATCCCACCCAGAGAATTTGCAATTGATCTCAGGGCTCTGTCATTCATATCAACAACTCTTCTCCAGGTAATTCTTCTGGAGTCTAACTTTGGTTCTAAATTCCAGTAAATGTGATTATCAATCATTGCTGAAAGCAACATATGTGCTGAAGTTATGGCATGAAAATCTCCTGTAAAGTGAAGATTAATATCTTCCATTGGTACAACCTGAGCATATCCTCCACCGGCAGCACCACCTTTCATTCCAAAACAAGGTCCTAAACTAGGTTCTCTAAGTGCAACCATAGCTTTTTTACCAATATAATTAAGCCCATCTGTCAAACCAACTGAGGTTGTTGTTTTCCCTTCACCTGCGGTTGTTGGAGTCATTGCAGTTACAAGAATTAACTTTCCATCAGATTTCTTATCAATTTCTTTTAAATAATTTTCGTTTATTTTTGATTTATAATGACCATAAGGTATTAAATTTTCCTCACCTATAGACAATCTTTCTTTGGCCAAATCAGAAATTCTTATCTTCTTGGCCTCTCTTGCTATTTCCAAGTCTGTTTTATAATCACTCATAATGAGTACATTAAATCATTTATACTTCTGGATCTACATTTTTTTACATAGTGTAAAAAAAATACTAAAAGAAACTTATTTTATTAAATTTAATTCTTTTTCATAATTCTTCCATACATCCATAGAAGTTTTGAACAAGGGTTCTCTAACTTGTACGAGACTTGCTGTTTGAACAACGCGCTTATTTCTATGGAAATTATAACAACCATCTTCGGTTGGAAGCCCAATATAATTAAACAACCCATCTACCCCCTTATTTAAATCAGAAACTAATTCTTCATATTTTATTTTATAATAATCGATTTTTTCTTTATCCCAGAATTCCATAATTTCAATATATAAATTCTCAAAGAACCTTAGTTCCTCTAAATCATATGAGAAATCAATTCTAGAAGGAAAAAAGTTTCTGTAAATTGAGTATAGGTTATCCATTCTATTTCTCTCACATAATATTATCTTTGATTTTTCAAAGAATATAGGAATTAAACCAATGAAAAAGAAGTTTAAAGGATTTTTATCGGTAAAAAAATTAAAGCTCTTATCAACAATACCTGTTTTTGAAAAATAATTTCTTTTGACTAAATCAATTCTCTTGGTACCTATTTTTTGATTAAAAAGATCTGATAGTTCCTCCTCTAAAAAAACCAACTCTCCACAACCGAATATTTTAGAATGTGAGGAAATAATTTGTTCGACTAGTGAAGTTGACGATCTGGGCATGCCTAGAACAAAAATAGGGCATATTTCTTGCTCATTTAGAGAATTTGATTCTTTATAATTTTTGATTGAATTATAAATATTCTTAACATTTTGAAATTTTTCAACAAGCTCATTTTGATTATATTTAATTAATTTTCTATATAATGAATTATATTTTTTTAAATATATAAAACTTTTTTTATATTTCTGCTTTTGTTCTAAAAATCCAGATAATGCAAGACCCAAATGAATTGAATTAATTTCTTCATTTTTTGTACTGGATAAATATTTTTCTAGTTCATTAACAACATCCTCTTTAATTTTGAATTTCAATAAACTCAACAACCTATATGCAGGCCCAAAAAATGGCTTTAATTGAATTGCCCTATTTAGAATCTCGATTGATTCTTTTTTTTCACCCATTTCAAGTTTTATAACAGCGAAGATTAATAATAAATTAGGATTTTCTCCATCAAGTTTGATTGCTTCTCCACAGTACTTTAGTGCTTCATTATGATCTCGAATATCTCTTAAAATTCCACTTAAGAGAATTAATATATTTATATTTTCAATTCGTTCATGAAATTCTTTTAGTACTTTTATTGCTTCTGCTGTCCTATTATTTTCTCTCAAAAAATTTGCAAAGTTTATATATATTAAAGCGTTTTGATTATCTAAATTTAATGCTTTTTGGAAAGAATTATAGGATTTTTCCGCTTGATTTAGTTTTGCATAACAAATTGCCAGGTAATTGAAACTAAGTGGATGAGGATAAAACTTTACAAGTCTTTTAAGAAAATTTAAAGCTTTTAAATAATCCTGCATTTCAAGGAGAGCAAGTGAAGAAATTTTCAAAACATCTTCTTTTTCTGTACCTTTGAAATATGTATTAACTACGCTTAATAAATCTTTGTATTTTTGTTTTTTATAGAGTGCATCTATATAAATCAGTTTTATATTATCCTCTGAGGGAAAATCTTTTATTAATCTTTTAAAAAGTATAAGTGCCTTGTTGTAATTTTCTTTTTCAATCAGATTTACGATTTTCTTTAATTTATTTTGATACATAACCAAATTTTAATAATTAAAATTTTTTTTACTTCAAGAACTCTTGAATATGAAAAAGTTAAAAAAAATCTTATTAACGATTTTTTATTTTATTAATAATGAATTCTAATATCAATTAATGTTATTGTAGTAAATTATAATATTTTTATTTTTTTTAATTTATGATATTTGAAAAAAAAATAGCATTTAAATCTGCAACAATCCTATTAGAAAAAAAATGTGTGGACTTTAGTTTAAAAAAAAAATTCAAATTAACCTCTGGAAAAGAAAGCCCTGTTTATTGTGATTGCAGAAGAATAATTTCTTTCCCAAAAGAACGAAATGAATTAATCAATTTTGGGTTAAAAAAGATATCAAGTTTGAAATCACTTAAATCAATAAACAATATTGCTGGTGGAGAGTCTGCAGGCATTCCATTTGCATCATTTTTTTCTTCAAAAATGAAGCTCCCATTATGTTACATTAGAAAAGAAAAAAAAAAATTTGGGAAGACTTCGCAAATTGAAGGCATTATGAATTCAAAAGATAAAGTTTTATTAGTAGAGGATTTAATGACTGATGGTGGCAGTAAATTTAAATTTATTGAGGCAATAAAAAAAACAGGTGCTTCAGTAAAAGCAATTTTTGTAATTTTTAATTATGGCATAAATCAAGACTATTTAGAAGTTAATGGTAAAAAGATTAAATTGATATCACTCACATCTTGGAATTATATTATTTCAGTTGGTTTAAAAAGGAAAATTATTAATAAAAATGATAGTATCATCATCATAAATTTCTTAAAAAAACTGGGCGTTAAAAATTTGAAATCTTTCCCTTAAATGGTGTGCTTTTTATCGCTCTTTTTGTTTTCTCAATTGCCCCCGATAAAAAACTTTTTCGCCCACCTATAACTGCCATTTTCATAGCTTCAGCCATGTTAACTGGATCCAAGGACCTTGCAACAGAGGAGTTTAATAAAACTGCATCGAAACCCAATTCCATAATTTTACACGCGTCACTTGGCAAACCAATTCCCGCATCAACAAAAATTAAACCTGAACACATTTCTCTTATTATCTCTAAATTATGTTCGTTTCTAATGCCAAGTCCTGAGCCTATTGGTGCAATAAGAGGCATAACAACTTCACAACCTATCTCCTCAAGTCTTTTGCAAAGAATTGGGTCATCTGAACAATATGCGAATATCTTAAATTTTCTTTTTAGCAATTCATCACAAGTAGAGAAAAGTTCAATAGGATCTGGAAGTAACATTTCATCTTCACCAATTAACTCAAGCTTTATCCAATTGGTTTCAAGTGATTCTCTGGAAAGTTCTGCCGTCAGAATAGCTTCTTTTTTTGTGAAACATCCTGCTGTATTTGGAAGAAATGTGTATTTTTTATCAATCTGGTCAAAAAAATGATCTTTTTTTGTTACATTTAACCTTCTCATTGAAATTGTGACTATTTCTGTGTTAGATATTTTCAAAGATTTATTGAGCACATTAACATTTGGATATAATGCCGTCCCCATTATTAGCCTAGAATTAAAATTTTTTCCATCGATTGTTAATTTGTCATTTTTCATTTAATTCTTATCCTCCATTAAATGGGTATACTATCTCTATTCTATCGCCAAAATTAATTATTGTAGTACTCCATTCTGATTTTTGAACCAGTTCATCATTCACAGCAACAGCAATATTTTTTTTTACACTTTTTCTCAAAAAATTATTAATTATTAAATCAAGTCTTGAACGAGACTTATCAAAAATAAAATTTTTACCATTTATTGTGAACTCTTTTTTATTTGTCATACCTAAAAATAAACTAAAAAAATTATAAATTAAATCTATCAGGTGAAAAAAAGTCGTAATTTTTTTTTATTTCTGATCCACACACATAATTATATACTATTTCTGCAGTTACAGGTGCCAAAAGAATACCATGTCTGAAATGACCAAATGCGCAAATTATATTTTTATTATTTTTGAGATTTCCAATTATTGGACTACCATCAATTACTCCTGAACGAAGACCAGAAAAAATATCCTGAAATTTTAACTTCTCTATTTCAGGCAAATGCTCCCAGAGTGATTTTGTTATATAATGTATCTCATCCAAAGTAACAGAATTATCAAAACCCTTTTCATCTTCGGTAGCACCAACTGCAAGAAAATTAAAATCTCTAGGAGCCAAATATATGTTTCTAAACCAAATATTATTGGAAAATAATTTTTTATTAGTTTTAAAAAGCATCGAAATACCTTTTATTGGTCTTGTAGGAAAGGTAATGCCAATTGATTTCTCGAGTAATTTAGAACTCCAAACACCGCATGCTATTACTATTTTCTCTGCCTCATAGTAAGAGTCCTGTATTCTTAATTTACCCTTTGAAAATGAAAAGTTTTCTATTTTATTAAATTTTTCAACCTCTCCACCCATTTTTTTAATCTGCTCAAATAAATATTTAATTAGAGGTAATGGCTCAACTTGATTATGCTTTTCACACAATAAAGAACAATAGATATTTGAATTTAAGTTAGGCTCAATTTCTAAAGTGGTTTTAGAATCTAATAATTGAGTTTCAAAGCCGAGTTGTTTAAAGAATCTTCTCTTGAAAATTATACGCTCTTCATCATCTTTGTTGTTTGCAACAAGTAATGAAGCGTTTTTCTTCAATTTAGTTTGTGTTATAAATTCTTTTTTTTTTAGAAATTTATCCCAGATTTCCTTAGAATCTAACATCAAATCAAACAACTCTCTCTCATAGGGTTTTGCTTCAATCAAGGGAGCCAGCATCCCGACAGATGCATTGGTTGCTTTACCTTTAACTTCAAATATATCAATAAGTTTTACCTTTTTTCCATTTTTCAATAACTTTAAGGCGCTAAAAAGTCCAACAATACCTGTTCCAAGAATTACTATCATCAAAAACTATTATGAATTTTTTTATTTCAAAATTATAGTAATTTATTATATGAGTTAATGATGAATAAAAATAATCTTAGAAAAAAATTATCTGAGATGGCTTACAATGTCACTCAAAATTCTCATACAGAACCTGCATATTCTGGAATGTATAACGATTTTTTTGAAACTGGCGTCTACCACTGTATTTGTTGTAGAGAAAAGCTTTTTAATTCTAAAGATAAATTCAAATCCTCAAGTGGTTGGCCAAGTTTTACAAATGCTATTAAATCCGTTGCACTATGTTATATTAAAGATGAATCTTATAACATGATTCGTACTGAGGTAAGATGTGGAAAATGTAATGCTCATTTAGGCCATGTTTTTGATGATGGGCCTGAACCTAATTACAAAAGGTATTGCATAAATTCGGTTGCTTTGGGGTTTGAGAAAAAATGACAGATTATAACGCATTTTTTAAAGAAACAATAAATCAACTCAAGATTGAAGGAAATTACAGAGTTTTTGCAGATTTAGAAAAAATTGCAGGAAATTTCCCTCAAGCATTAAATTATAAGGAAAATTCAGTTTCCGAGGTAACAGTTTGGTGTAGTAATGATTATCTGGGTATGAGTCAAAATAAAATTGTGATTGAAAGTATGATCGAAGCTATCAAGAAAGTTGGTGCTGGATCAGGTGGAACACGGAACATATCAGGAACCAACCACTATCATGTTCTATTAGAAAGAGAATTATGTTATCTTCATCAAAAAGAATCTGCACTTCTATTTAATTCCGGTTATCTCGCAAACCAGGCTACATTATCAACACTTGGAAAAAAACTACCTGAATGTGTGATATTCTCTGATGAGAAAAATCATGCTTCAATGATCCAAGGAATTAAAAACTCTGGAGCTAGAAAGGTGATTTTTAAACATAATGACCTCGAAGATTTAGAAAAAAAATTGAAAAAAAATATGAATGCCAAGTCAAAAGTAATTGCTTTTGAATCAGTTTATTCCATGGACGGTGATTTTTCGCCTATTAGTGAAATCTGTAAATTAGCAAAAAAATACAGAGCACTAACATTTCTGGATGAAGTTCACGCGGTTGGTATTTACGGTAAAAGAGGAGCAGGTGTTGCAGAAATGCAAAATGTCATGAATGAAATAGATATTCTTCAGGGCACACTTGCAAAGGCCTTTGGATTAATTGGAGGTTATGTAGCCGGGAAAAAAGATCTGATTGATTTCATCAGAAGTTTTTCATCAGGCTTTATTTTTACAACATCCTTACCTCCTTGTATTGCTGCAGGAGCCTATACTTCAATTAGACACCTCAAGTTCTCAGATACTGAAAGAAAAAATATGTTGAAAAACATTCAAAACCTCAAATTGTTGCTCAAAAAAACTAATATTCCATTTATTGATAACGGAAGTCATATTATTCCTGTTATCATCGGAGAACCAAATTTATGTAAAAAAACATGTCAGATTTTATTAGATGACTTTAAAATTTATGTACAACCTATTAATTTTCCCACTGTGCCAAAGGGAAGCGAAAGGTTAAGAATCACTGCTTCTCCAAATCATAATGACAAAATGATTAAAGAATTAGTAAATGCGCTAAAAATTGTTTTCAGGAATTTAAAAATTAATAAAGCTGCTTAAAGATCAAGGAGATAAGATTTTCTTTTGCCATTTACTCTTTGTTAAATAATACACCTCTCTTTTATGCATTCTAAATTTTCCTTGTTGCCAAAATTCAAACTCAGATGGAGAGATTTTAATGCCAACCCAATACTTAGGCCTTGGAATATTATTTTTCTTATATTTCTTCTCAAAAGATGTGTATTTATTCATCAAAGATTTCCGACTTTTAATTTCATTTGACTGATTGGAGGCCCAGGCACCGATTTGACTGCCAACAGGTCTTGATGAAAAATATTTGTCAGATGATACAGAATCTATTATAGAGCCTCTTCCACTGATTCTTATTTGTTTATTTAGGCTTTCCCAATAAAAACACATCGACAAATTTTTATTACTCATAAATTGACGACCTTTATTACTTTCTATGTTGGTAAAAAAAATATAACCATCTGCTTGAATTTTTTTCAACAATACCATTCTTACATGCGGTTTGTTTTTATGGCAGGTAGATAAAGCAAAAGCTGTATGATCAAACGGATAATGTTTTTTAGCCTGATTAAACCATTCATTAAACTTTTTAAAAGGATTCATTCTATCTTTTTAAAGCGAAATATATTATAAAAATACTAAAAAAAAAAAATTATTACCAACTGGTTATTAAAATATGAATTCAATCGTAAATTTAAAGGGGAAAAAAGGAATAATATTAGGAATCGCTAATGACAAATCTATAGCTTGGGGAATTGCAGAACAAATTAGTAATTGCGGAGCCGAGTTAGCATTCTCATATGTTAACGATTCAATAAAAAAAAGAGTTATCCCATTGGCTGAGAAGTGTAATTCTAAACTAGTTTTTGAATGTGATGTTCAAGAAGATAAAAGTATTGATAATTTTTTTAAAAAAATCTCTAATAATTGGGATTCACTTGACTTCATTGTACATTCAGTTGCTTTTTCAGATAAAAATGAATTAAAGGGTAAATATGTTGAAACAACAAGAGAAAATTTTCTTAATACATTAAATGTTTCTTGCTACTCTCTAACTGCAGTATGTCAAAGAGCAAAAGAACTAATGACTAGAGGAGGACAAATTCTCACTCTTTCTTATCTGGGTGCAGAGAGGGTTATGCCACACTACAATGTGATGGGAATAGCAAAATCAGCCTTAGAAACAAGTGTGAAATATTTGGCTGAAGACCTAGGTAGAGCAAAAATTAGGATTAATGCTATATCGGCTGGACCAATTAAAACATTGGCAGCATCAGGTATTTCAGATTTTAGATATATTTTAAGATGGAATGAATACAATTCTCCTTTAAGACGCAGTACTAATATCCAAGAGGTAGGGAAAAATTCTATTTATCTTGTTTCAGATTTGTCATCCGGCGTAACAGGAGAAATAATTCATGTTGATTGTGGATATCATGTAGTTGGAATGAAAGCAGTTGATGCTCCCGACATAACAGTGGATTAAAGAATATGACAGGAAGTAGTTTTGGAAAGATTTTTAAAGTTACAACTTGGGGTGAAAGCCATGGAGAAGCTCTTGGCTGCGTAGTTGAAGGTATACCTTCAAATATCAAATTAGATGCAAATTATATTCAGTCTTTTCTTGATAAAAGAAAACCAGGTCAATCAAAGTTTACTACTCAAAGAAAAGAAAATGATAAAGTAGCAATTCTGTCAGGAGTTTTTAAAGGTATAACAACTGGTACACCAATTTCACTTATTATTGAAAACAATGATGTTAAATCAAAAGATTATAATGATATAAAAAATAAATTTAGACCAGGACATGCCGATTATACTTACCAAATGAAATATGGGATTCGAGATTTTCGTGGAGGAGGTAGAGCGTCTGCCAGAGAAACTGCTATGAGAGTTGCTGCTGGTGCAATAGCGCAAAAGATTCTGGGAAATAAAGTAAAAATTAGAGGTGCACTTATTCAGATCGGCAAGGAAAAAATTAATTATGATAATTGGGACTGGAATCAAATAAAAAAAAATAACTTTTTTTGCCCAGATAAATCTGTTCTAAAAAAATGGGAAAAATACATTAAAGAAGTTAGGAGAGATGGTTCTTCTATAGGAGCAATGATCGAAATTAATGTTTCTGGTGTTCCAATTGGTCTTGGAGAACCTGTTTTCAATAAAATTGATGCAATGTTAGCTCAAGGAATAATGAGTATTCCAGCAGTAAAAGGGTTTGAAATAGGATCTGGACTTAAAAGCGCTGAGTTAAGAGGTGAAGAAAATGCAGACGAAATTATCTCAAAAAACAATAAAGTCTCTTTCAAATCTAATAATGCTGGAGGCACACTTGGAGGTATAACATCTGGTCAAGATTTAGTTATAAGATTTGCAGTAAAACCCACTAGTTCGATTCTTAAGAAAAAATCAACTATAAATGTCGAAGGAAAAAATACATATATAACCACTAAAGGAAGACACGACCCTTGTGTTGGTATTAGAGCTGTTCCAATTGGTGAAGCAATGGTGGCAATAGTATTGGCAGATTTATTACTTATTCAAAAGTCACTAAAAAATTAAAAGTTACTTTTTCGCATAGATAAAAAATTCTCTATTTCCTTTTTGCCCTTTTATAATACTCTCAGCTAGTTGAATAGTTTTTGGCTGAAATTCAAATTCAAACCAATTTTTGATTTCATCACAAATCTTTTTTTGAAGAATTTCGTCTCTAATGATTCCGCCTTTACCTACATCAGATTTTTTCAACTCAAACTGAGGTTTAATTAAACAAATAATTTCATATTTTTCAGCTAAAAAAACCTTACAAGGAGCTAAAACTTTTTTTAAAGAAATAAAACTGACATCACATACCATTAAATCAATTTTTTCTTTGATCATAGTACTATCAATATATCGAGCATTTGTTTTTTCTAGTAAATTTATTCTTTCAGATTTTCTTAATTCCCAGTCAAATTGTCCGTAACCCACATCGATCGCATATATTTTTTTTGCAGAACCACTCAATAAAACTTGCGTAAAACCCCCAGTTGAACACCCTATGTCCATACAAACTTTTTGATTTACTTTCACACTAAATGTTCTTAATGCATTAGAAAGTTTTATTCCTCCACGTGAAACCCACTTATTTTCTTTCTTTTTTATTTTTATCAGTTCGTTTGACTTAACAAGTTTTCCTGGTTTTTCTATTTTTCTTTCACTTACAAATACATTTCCTGTTATAATTAGAGATACTGCCTTTTGCCTTGAGGATACCATTTTTAATTCCACTAAGATTAGGTCCAACCTTTTATTTCCTTGATTTTCTCTGACTCTTTTAGAAAAGAACATAACAATTATTTTTTTCTAGAAATAATAAAATTAGTAAGGTCAATAAGTTTTTCAGCTTTTTTTCCATAAGGCTTAAGTAATTTAATTGCATCAAAAATCAAATCTTCTGATTTTTTTTTGGCGTTATTTTTACCTAAAAGAGAGATTAATGTTTCTTTACCTCGACCAAGGTCTTTTTTTGTTTTTTTACCAATCTCTTTTTCGTCTCCTTCAACATCCAGAAGATCATCTTTGATTTGAAAAGCCAATCCAAGTTTTGATGCAAAATCCATAAAAATTGGAATTTCATCTGATTTATCTGAAAGAATGCATGATGCTAAGCAAGAAAATCTGAACAACTCACCTGTTTTTAATCTTTGAAGATTAAGAATTTCCTCTAAATTTAATTTTTTTTTCTCTGCCTCTAGATCTAACATCTGTCCTCCTACCATACCTGCAGAACCGGAAGATTTTGCTAGTTCATTTATCAAAGAACATCTAATTTCTGGGTTCGGGTGTGTCTTCTCATCAGCTAAAATTTCAAAAGCGAGAGACTGGAAAGCGTCTCCGACTAATATTGCAGTGGCATCATCATACTTTTTGTGACATGTTGGACTTCCTCTTCTTAAATCGTCATCGTCCATAGCTGGTAAATCATCATGCACCAAAGAGTAACAATGTATAAATTCTATTGATGCTGCAGTTCTAAAAGAATAGGTTTTTGCTACACCAAGTATTTCTGAAATCTCCATAAGAAAAACTGGTCTTAACCTTTTTCCTCCAACTCTGATTACATAATACATTGCATCAAATAGTTTAGAAGAGAATTGTTGAGATTTTGGTAATAATTTAACAAGATTTTTGTCAAATTTTTTGGAAAATGTACCTAAATAATTTTCTACATTTTCTGGAATATTTTTCATAAAATTATTCGATTTTGTTGTCTATTACTTTTTTGATTTTCACTTCAGCATTCTTAAGTTTTTTTTCACAATGATTTTTTAGAGAGATCCCAGTTTCATAGTATTTGATTGAATCATCTAAACTAATTCCACCTTCTTCAATCAAATCAACAATTTTATTCAGCCTATCAAAGGCCTCTTCAAAACTTAATTCATCAATTTTTTTGTCTAACAATTCATTCATTTAATTAATTTTTTTTTAATACAAAAAGATAATACATTTGTTGTTTAATAAATTTTTTTTTTTCAAGTATTCTGATGTTAATATTTTTAGCTAATTCTTCAATATCATTTTCTGCCTTAGGGTCATCAACAAGAAATTTAAAAATCTCTCCTACTTTAGCTTTTTTAATTTCTTTTGCAATTTTCAATACAACTATTGGACATTTTAATCCTCTTAGATCAATTTCTTGATTTTTCTTGGTCATAAACAAATATTATATATTAAATTAAAAAAAATATTATTTTACAATACTAATTGATAAGATTTTTTTTCTAAATTAGAATGTCTTTAAAATAGACTTATGTTAAAAATTTTAATTACTATAGTTATTTTATCACTAGGACAATTCAGTGATTTATTAGCCGAAAAAATTAAGGTTGGTTCTCTTCAGTATGGAAGTGCTAATTGGGAATTGAAGTTAATCAAAGATACTGGCTTAGATAAAAAGTTTGGAATTGATTTAGAGATTGTAGAACTTGCGAGTAAAAATGCAGCTGCTGTTGCTTTACAAGGAAGAGCAGTCGACATTATCATTACAGATTGGTTTTGGGTTTCCAGACAAAGAAGCGAAAACAGGTTGTTTTCTTTTGTTCCTCATTCAATGGCTGCTGGAGGACTTATAGTCACAGAAAGTTCCACAATCCGTTCCGAATCAGATTTAAAGGGAAAAAAAATTGGTATTGCAGGAGGTCAGGTTGATAAAGGCTGGCTTATTTTCCAAGCATTTTACAAACAAAAGCACGGAGAGGATTTAAAAAAACTTAGCAAACCTATTTTTGGGGCTCCACCACTCTTAAATAAAAAAATGAAACAGGAGAGTTTTGATGCAATCCTGACTTACTGGCCTTACCAAGCAAAATTACTTGCTGATAAAAAGTTCAAAAAAGCAATAAATATTAATGACATATTAACCCAACTTGGAATTCCTAAAGGTGTCCCAGTTATTGGTTGGGTTTTTAGAGATGAGTGGGGTATGAACAACCAAACTAAATTGAATAATTTTCTTGAGGCTTCAAAAGAAGCTAAAAGAATAATGTTAGAATCCGATGAGATCTGGGAGAAAATCAGACCAAATATGAATGTAGCTGAGGATTCAATTTTTGTCAAACTTCGCGAAATATATAGAGAAGGTATCCCCACAGAGGATTTCACAACGGCACAACTTGAGGGATCAAAAAAACTTTACTCCATTCTTTCAAAGATTGGAGGGAAAGAACTAGTCGGTAAAGCTGAAAAATTATCTCCAGGAACTTTTTGGAAAAATTAATCATGAACTCACTTCAATCTAATGCGATCTTGAGGTCTGCTTCCGTTCTGCTTTTTTTTATTATATGGCAAGTATCAAGTTTGGTTGTCAATGTAGATTTGCTTCCTGGCCCCAAGGAAGTATTTTTAAAAATAATTGAAGAAGCTGAAAGCTATGAGCTTTTTATTCATACTTCAATAACTTTAAAAAGAGTTTTTATCTCATTTCTAATTGCGATGTTTATTGGAACATTCTTTGGTATTTATATGGGAAGAAATAAAAAAATAAATGTTTTTCTTGATGATTGGCTTATTCTAGGTCTCAATGTCCCTGCTTTAGTAATTATAATACTTTGTTATGTATGGTTTGGTTTGAATGAAATTGCAGCAATTCTTGCTGTTTCACTTAATAAAATTCCTATGGTTGCTGTAATAATGCGAGAGGGAGCAAGAGCTATTGAAAGAGACTATATCGAAGTTGCAAAGTTCTACAGAATACCAAAAAAAAGATTTTACCTAAAAGTTATATTTCCACAATTGTACCCATATTTGCTTTCATCAGCAAGGTCTGGGCTTTCTCTCATATGGAAAATAGTTTTAGTTGTAGAACTTCTTGGAAGAAGTAATGGTGTCGGATTTAAGTTATATGGATTTTTCCAGTTTTTTGACATTTCTGGAATTTTAGCTTATACACTTGCATTCGTTTTACTTATAATATTTGTTGAATTTATTTTAGTTAGACCTTTTGAGAGAAAAATATCAATCTGGAAGTAAAAATGAATTTCGAAATTAATATCAAAGAAAAAAACTTTATTAATAAATTAGATAATTCTAAAATCAATGTACTCAAGAATATTGATATCAAAATTAATTCTAAAGAGTTTGTGTGCATTGTTGGACCTTCAGGATGTGGAAAAACAACACTTATGAACATAATTGGTGGATTGATTTCTGCAGATAAACAAAATATAAAATTGAATGGCAAAACTAGAAAAGATATTGAAGAAAATATAAGTTATGTTTTTCAATCCTCAAGGTTATTGCCTTGGCTTACTGTGAGAGAAAACATAGAATTGGTTAGCCAGAAAAAAACAAATATAGAAGGCGATATAAATGATTTATTAAATAACTTTGGGCTTTCAGAATTTATAGATTTCTACCCAAAAGCTATTTCAGGTGGGATGAGAAGGAAAGTTTCTCTTGCAAGAGCTTTAATAAATAAACCAAGTATTTTACTAATGGATGAGCCTTTTGTCTCATTGGATCAACCGACCTCTGAAAATCTATATGATGTGTTAATAAATTATTGGAAAATGAAACCTATAACAATCATCCTAATTACCCATAGTCTTAAAGAAGCATTATTACTCTCAGACAGAATACTTTTTTTTTCAAAAAAACCAGGTACAGTCGTTTTTGATTATAAAGTTAAGTCAAATAGAAATCCTTTAAATGTTGATAACAAAAATGTTAGTGCTGAATATAATAATCTTAAAAAAAAATATCCTAAAATACTTGGTGGTATAGTTTAACAATTATGGGATTTTAGAAATGAATGAATTTCAGAATTATTTAGATAAAGGAGGAATAATATTTTCGCTCCTACTGGTAATGTCAATAATTGGATTAGCTATAATTATTTACAAATTTTTTGAAATTTATTTCTTCAGTAATTTGAATTTTAAAAAATTTTCTAAGCACTTAAAAGAATCAAAAAACTTATCTGATTTCAAAGTCTCTATTCAGGATTTGGGGTCATCAAGTCAAATTTCACTATTAGTTGATATCATCCAAATAATTGAAAAAAGAGACAAAAAAACCGAACAAGTAGATGAACTAAATCTTGTACTAGATTCTGAGTTTAATAAAGCTCACAAACTTTTACCTTCACTTGAAATCATAGGTCAAGTTAGTCCACTAATTGGTCTTTTAGGAACCGTTATCGGAATGATAGACTCATTCAATGAATTGGAAATTGGTGGAAGCTTAGTTGATCCCTCAATTTTAGCAGGTGGAATATGGACTGCCTTATTAACAACTGCAATGGGTTTAATAGTTGCGATACCAGCATTAATAAGTCATTATTATTATGAAAAAAAAATATACGATTTTCAAAAAAATTTGGAATTCTTTTTGGGACAACTCTCAAAAAAAAATTAATAAAAATTATTTTTTATATGTATAAGATTAACAAAAAATCATTAAAGATTAATATTATTCCTTTAATAGATATTATTTTTTTAATGCTTGTTTTTTTTATGCTTGCAACAAATTTTTCAGAGAGAAGAGAAGTAAAATTTTCAATTGAAAACAAAATAAATACTCAATCAAGTGATCCGAAAACCATTAATGTTTTTATTAAAAATAATAAATACTTTATTGATAAAAAAAAGGTAGATAAAGATTTAATAGAATCGGAGATTTTAAAACTATGGGAAAGTAATAATTTTAAAAATGTTGTAATTCTGAATGATGATACTTCAGAAATTGAAATATTAATATTTTTGTTGGATTTATTTAAAAAAAATCAAATCAACGAAGTAACCTTTGCTAATGATACTGAAATTAAATAAAAAAAAAAATAAAGATCTTAATGAATCAATCAATATGATTCCTATGATAAATTTAATTTTTTTACTTCTTATTTTTTTTCTTTTGACAGGTGTTATTCAAAAAAAAGATAATAAGAAAATAACACTGCCAGAATCATTTTATGGAGTAAAAAAAAATCAATCGGTCAAAAAAACATTTAATTCTATTTCTATTAATTCTAATGGAATTGTAGAGTGGAATGATCAAAAAATTACAATTTCTGAACTATTGAAATTTAAATTAGATGAAAATTCAAAAATATTACTCAATGTAGATAAAAATGCAAAAATAAAGAATCTTAATGAAATTATTGAGCTTTTAAAAGATAAAGGTATTAAAAAAGTATTAATGAATGTTAGGCACAAAAATGTTGAGAGTTAACTTTTTTTTTTTAGCTAGTTTTTTTTCGATACTAATTCATTTTTCTATGATTAGTTTCATACAATCTTTCAAAGAAAACAAAGAAAAAGAAATTTTTGTCATGGACTTGAGTACATTCCAAAAATTCAGACCTGATGTTAAAGCACCCCCAAAGACAAACGAAATAGATGAAAAAAAATTGAAAGAACCAGTTACTAAAGAAAAAGAATCTCCAGTAAAAAAAGATGTGCCCCTAAAAAAGAGTATACCTATTAAAAAAGAAGTCCCAATAAAAAAAGAATTACCAATTAAAAAAGAAATCGAAAAAAAGCAAGAAGTTGTCTCACCGAGAAAAAAAATTAATTCTCAAGAAAATGTAAAACCGATCAAAAAACAATTACCTTCAAATGAAAGTAGAAAAAAATCAGATTTAATTAGCAAAGAATTAAAGGCATATTTTTCACTTATTTCTAAAGAAATAAATATTATTGCATCAAAATCATACCCAATTCAATCAATCAAAAGAAGAGAACAGGGAACAATTATTGCAGTAATTTCAATAGATTCTAATGGAGATTTAAAAAAAATGGAATTTGATACAAGAAGGCCAAAAAGATTATTGGATGCAACTAAAAATATCTTAAGAAAATATATTTTTCCTCCCCCGCCTATGTTGTTGTTTGATGATCGGAAGCTACTAAAAATAAAGATTCCAGTGAATTTCATACTAAAGTAGTGATTGTTGTATTAATGCAACAAATTTGTCACTTTTGTTGACTGTTTTTAATTATTTCTTCAATTGTTTATTCTATGAGATATATTTAAATCATATTATTTAATTAATCTTAACTATAGGGAAGGAAATAATATGAATATTAATAAGAAAATTGCTCTAGCTGCTATACCTGCTGTAATGGCTCTTTCTTCTACTGATGTTGATTCAAAAGTTTTACTTATGAGTGACAGTGGTTGGGAAGTTTCATTCGATGGTGCGGCTAACGCATTCTATAACCACACCTCAACTGGTAATATTGAGAGGGTTGGTAATAACCAATCATATACTACAAGAGATAGTGCATCTTCTGTTGTTATGAGTGGACAAGGTACCAATGATCTTACCGCTGGTTCTGAAGATTTTTCTTCAATTTCAGTTGGTTTATTACCAAATGTTTGGGGGTTCACAGTTAAAGCACCTACAAAAAATGGATTAGATGTATCTGGTCGTTTAGGTCTTTATACTCACATGAACGCGAATGGTGACTCTGCTGATAACAACGTGTTAAACATTCGTGAAACTTCACTCTCTGTTGCTGGATCTTGGGGTTCAGTTTTAATGGGTAGAAGTTTAGGTATCCATGGCGCAAACGCTATTGTCAATGATATGACATTATTTGGTGTTGGTGTGGCCGCTGGTAGTATTTCAGGTACAACATTAGGTAGAATTGGTGTTGGATATGTATATGCTGACTGGTATCCGCAAATTACATGGACAACTCCTGGACTTGGTCCTATCGGAGCAAAAGTTGGTATTATGCAAGCAACTGACATCCTATCAAACGGTGCAGCAGATGCTACTCAACATAGTACTCCAAGAGTTGAAGCTCAGTTAGATTTATCTTTTGATGTTGGTGATCTAGGCACTTATTGGTGGGTAGACGGTCAATATCAAAATGTCGATAGAACTCAAGCAGAAGCACTCTCTTTTGACGTGCTTAACCTAGGTAATCAGGCTGTTGGTACAACAATTGACGGAGACTACTCTGACGATGTTTCAGTTGGAGCTGTTGGTTTCGGTACAAAAATGACTTTCCAAGGTTTGACTTTCGTTGCTACTGGTTTCTACAATGTAGGTCTTGGTATGCAGTTTCAAGGAAACTTGAACGGTGCGTATTCTGGGTCTCTTGATGACAGAGGTAAGGCTAGACACTTTTATGGTGGATACTTACAAGCAACATATGACTTTGGTCAAGGTACTAACCTAGGTTACTCTTATGGTTCTAACCATCAAGTGTTAACAGGTGAAGACTGGGGTGATGTGAACAACATAGACGCAAGTAATACAAGAACTTCTGCACTACAAAACTATGTTGAGTCTCACATGGGTATGATTTGGCATAATGTAACTGAAGATTTCAGAGTTATTGCTGAAGGTTCGTACACTGAAGCTCACTGGCATGCTGGTGGATCTCAAGAATCTACTAACGTTTCTGTTGGTGCATTCTTCTTCTGGTAGACCATATACCAAACCAAATCAATTTTGGTAAAAAAGGGAGGCATTTTAGTCTCCCTTTTTTTTTATCTAAAACTATAGATTCTTTTTCTGGTAGATCATTTAAATTTTATCAGATATAAAAAAAAGTAAGATTTTAAATTTGTAATACATACTTGGATTATGAAAAAATTATTTACTTTGATTTTAACTTTCTTTTTAGCGAGTTGCTCCTCATTTGATGATATTTTCATTGATAATGATGTGCTTTATTTAAGTGCTTACGAAAATGTGAAAGTTGTCTCTCAAGATTCAAAACTTACAGGACCGAATCAGCACCCAATTCAGGTTTCATCAGATAGAATAGATGGAGCACTTAAACTACTTTTAATAAGGGTTGGAACCAAAACACAATCCTTATTTCCTGATGAAAAACTCACAATCATAACTGAGGCAATAGAAAGGGGCTTGTCACAAGCAAAACCTGACCAAGATGTAGTTTTTACTATAGAAAGTTGGTACTCTGGCTTGCCTGGAACTAGATTAAAAGATAACAGAGTTGTATCGGGAAGAATCTTTTATAATAAAGATGGATTAAATGTTATTTTTGGTTCTGTTCTCAGAAAAGGTTTTCAAAGCACAACTGATCCTATGCTTCAAACAAGAAATCCAGACCTAAGAAAAAACCCATATGTTCCTGGATCAAGAATAATTTCTGTCAAAAATCCGTTCGCTATTGCTGCTCCCCCAAATTCAGGAATTATGAGACCAAGAATTGCTAAAGGAAGAGCTGATTGGATTGTGCTCACAAATAATTCTTTAATTGCTAGAAGTCGGCTTACAGAAAATGAGAGGAGCATGGCAAGATCGTCTAATATTGAAATGCAAGGTTTAAGAAATGAATTGCAGCAATTAAAGAAAGAGCTTAGGTCCATGAGGAATCCAAATCAAAACTATCAATATGGTAATAGGGGTGGATACCCTAATGTTTCCCCTCCTCCGACTCCATATCCATATCCATATCCATATCCCTACCCCTACCCGGCTCCTTATCAAAACCCAAATCAATATTATCCTGTTCCCAATAAACAAAGAATTAATCCAAACAGAGAATTAACTTTTAAATCACTTGAAAATATGAGATCTAGAGGATTAATCAGTGAGGAAAATTACTTAAAAAAACTGAAAGAACTTGGCTATTAATTAAACTCTAGTTCAAAATTCCAAATCAAAGAATGGTTTGCCGTTGAATCCGTGAGACCGTGTACATAACCTAAAGACAATTCATATTCTATATCATTAAATTTAAATTCCGATTCAAACTGTAATCCATATTGATGTTTTTGTGTATCAAATGTATTGGGGTTGGAAACTTCACCAAAATCACTGAAACCTATTATGCCAAAACTAAATTTATCACGAAAAAAACCATCAAACATTAATGAATTACTCAAACTAAAAGTAGTTGATCCTTCGGCTGTTGCACCAACCTGTTTTTCAAAAATAAAATTTGAAATAAAACTCAATGATTCATTATAAAATTGATTTAAATATTTGTACTCTATTTCATCAGCTTCTTCTCCTTCAGAAACAAAATTATAAGAAAAATAAAGCGCAGCGGCAAAATTTTTATAGTCTAAAATTTGAACCTGGTTTTGAAATTCCGTTTTTTCCCAATCAAAAGGAGTTTCCTCTTTGTCTGATAAATGAAGCTCTATTTCACTTTGCCAATAATGTGTCCAAGAATACTCCGTTTCCAAAACATGGTGATGTGCTTTATTTTTTGATTCTCTGTCATCAGAATCAAAATGCCCCCTCCATTCAAAAGATTGTCTTCCTTCTTCAACTTGAGGACTATAAATTTTATGGTGTGCAAAAAGGTTTGTGCTTAAAAAAAAAGTATAAAAAAAAATTATAAATCGCATTAGATTTCCATTAGATCTTCTTTTAGTATTGTCATATGAAACTGGTAGGATTTTTCTCCTTCATCCACCTCAACATACATCAAACCAATAAACTCATTATCAAATAATATTTCACAAGAATCATCGATAGATTTTCTCTTTACAGCTTCAAAGCCTGTAGTATTGAATTTTTTATTCAAGTATTCTTCTATTTGTTTTATTTCAAGATCAGTCATTGTATGGAATTAATTAAATTTCTATGATAAAGGTTAAATAATTTCAGGCAAGTGTATTAATGAATGAAAAACAAACAATAGTATTAGGTTCTCTTGGTCTTATACCTTTCTATATCAATACATTTTTAATAATTTTTTTCCCAAAAATTTATCATTTAAATTCTGATATTTTACACCAAGTTTTAATAATTTATGCCTCTTTGATAATATCATTTCTTTCAGGAATGCATTGGGAAAGAATAATTAATTATAAAAAAAATCGTTTGTACATTTTACCCATGCTTCCGGTTATATTTGCATGGTCAAATCAATTTGTACATTTGGAATTTTATAATGAACTTATCGTAATTTTTCTTCTGATATGGTGTTTAATTATGGATTTAATATTACTTAAGGAAAATACAAATATTTGGTATAAGAAACTAAGGGTCTATCTAACCCTCCTAGCTATCGTATCTTTTTTTCCACAATTTTTTTACCAATACAATCAATGATTTAGAGATTTATAAGTTTTTTTTTCTTGAATTCGCTTTAATTTTAGTCATCCTATAAACTTAAAAGATATGGGGAGGTTTTTGGGTAACGCTATAGTACCCATAGATCTACTTGTATGTAATAATTAACTTATTAGCCACTAATTAATATATTAGTTAAGGTTAATTTTTAATAACTACGAAAGGATAGAAATATGGACTATATGCTTAAGCCAGAAGATTTCGTGGGTGTATCATTTTGGATTATCTCAATCGGAATGGTTGCTTCCACTGCATTCTTCTTTCTTGAAGGCAACAGTGTTTCTAAACATTGGCAAACTTCTGTTAGAGTAGCAGGACTTGTTACGCTAATTGCCGCTGTTCACTACTTTTACATGAGAGATGTATGGGTCTCTACAGGTGAATCACCCCTAGTATACAGATATATTGATTGGTTGCTTACTGTACCACTTCAAATGGTAGAATTTTACTTAATTCTAGCAGCAGTTGGAGCAGCATCAGCAGGTATTTTCTGGAGACTGTTAATAGGTACAATTATTATGCTTGTTGGCGGTTTTATGGGAGAAGCCGGATATATAAACCCTGTTGTTGGTTTTATTGTCGGTATAGCAGGATGGATTTACATTCTTTATGAAGTATTTGCAGGTGAAGCTGCTCAAGCAAGCGCCTCAAGTAATTCTGAAGGAATGAAAAGTGCATTCAATGCAATGAAATGGATTGTATCTATTGGATGGTCAATTTATCCAATTGGTTATTTCTTAGGTTACCTATCAGGTGCCGGAGCTGATCCAGCTACATTAAACTGGGTTTATAACCTAGCAGACTTTGTCAACAAAATCGCTTTTGGTTTGATAATTTGGGCTGCTGCTAAAGCTGATACAGCCAAAGCATAAATTTTGATTTATGTAATATAATTAAGGGTAAGGGAAACATTTTTAGATGTTTCCCTTATTTTTATAATGAGTAAGAATCAAAGTTATCAAAGCTATCTAGAAAATCTTGATTTTGTTAGATCATCTATCAACTGGACAAATCTAAATAATTTCAAAAAAAATATAAATGCAACTCTACCTCAAAGTATTAAGTATTTTGATGATTTGAGACTTGTAGAAGAAAAAATGAAGGGATTTTTGTGTGATGACTCTTGGATGGGACATTGTGCAAAATATCAATTGCAATCTGGCGGCAAAAGATTCAGAGCACTTCTTGCATTAATAACAGCAGATATTTTTCATTTAGATAAAGAATCTGCAATTTATACGGCAGTCTGTTGTGAATTCATTCACAATGCTTCTCTTATTCACGATGACTTGCAAGATAGAGATTTGCTGAGAAGAGGTCTTCCTACAATATGGAACAGGTTTGGAGATCATACAGCTATAAATCTGGGCGACTACTTTATTTCAGGTTCATTCGAATCTCTGGTTAAAATAAATGTAAATGCAGATTATAAATGTAAAGCAATTGAGGAACTTACCAGAATAATAAAACAAACAGTAAAAGGTCAATCCATTGAAATATTGGGAAGATCTGATATAGATTTAAAAATGAATGATTATGAATCCACCTCGAGAGCTAAAACAGGGGGGCTTATTTGTTTGCCAGTTAAACTTATTTTATCATTAAAAGGTTTTCAAAATTATAAATCAGATTACTTTAAACCACTATATGAAACAGGTTTGGCGTATCAGATACAAGATGACTTATCGGACTTTCTAGGTATTAAAGATCGTGGACTTCCCGGAAGAGATCTAAAAGAAGGAAAAATGAATGTTTTAATTATGCACTTTCTCAAATCCTCAACTTCAGGAGAGAGGTTCTTACTTCAAGAGTTTCTGAAAAGAAAATCAGAATCAATATCTGAAGAAGATATTCTTAATTGGATAAAGGTAATTAAAAGCAAGGGTATAATTGAAAAATCAATCGAACATTTAATTGCTGTTTCAAGAAAAGCATTATTAAAGTCAAAAAACACAGATTTGAAATTATATAAAATAGTAAAATATGTTGTAAAAAATATACTTAATAGAATTTCAAGAAAAATTAAATACTAAAACATGAAAGGTAATGCTGTCGTTGTCGGTTCTGGTTTCGGGGGTATAGCATCTGCTCTGAGGCTAAGAGCAATGGGATACGAAGTAAGGGTTTTTGAGAAATTATCTCAAATTGGTGGTAGAGCAAGAGTCTTTAAGAAATCTGGTTACATATTCGACGCAGGTCCAACAGTAATTACAGCACCTTTCTTATTCGATGAACTTTTTAATCTTTTTGGGAAAAATAGAAAAAATTATGTCAAATTTGTAAGGTTAGACCCTTGGTACAGATTCTATTTTTCATCTAATTCAATGGTATTTGATTATTCAGACAGTATAGAAAAAACTAAAAAAGAAATTTCAAAATTTGATAAAAGAGATATTGATGGATATAGAAAGTTATTGAAGTTTTCTGAAAAAATATTCAATGTCGGCTTTTTAAAACTTTCCACAACCCCTTTTCATAATTTCTTTTTTATGATCAAGCAAATCCCTGTGCTTTTTGTTTTAAAAAGTTATCTTACCGTATTCAAGCTAGTTTCGAAATTTATTAAAAATGAGCAACTTCGACAAGCGCTCAGTATTCAACCATTATTACTTGGAGGCAACCCAATTTCAACGACTAGTATTTACAATCTAATACATTTTCTTGAGAGAAAATGGGGTGTTCATTATGCTATTGGAGGAACAGGAAAGCTTATTAATGCTTTAAAAAAGCTAATGATAGAAGAAAAAATAGATATATCTACTAATTCTTCAATTACTAAAATCTTAACTAAAGGTAAAAAAGTAGTTGGAGTTGAAATTAATAATAAGGAGAAGGTTTTTGCTGACAAAGTTATAATTAATGCAGATCCAGCATTTACATATAAGAATTTAATCAAATCAGAATATAATAAGAAATGGACAAAAAAAAGAATTGATAATCTTGATTTCTCGATGGGTCTTTTTGTTATTTATTTTGGAACAAAGATTAAATATCCAAATATTGCTCATCATACCATATGGATGGGGAAAAGATATCAGAGTCTGTTGAATGATATTTTTGATAAAAAAATATTAGCAGATGATTTCAGCTTATACCTACATAGACCAACTGCCACAGATAAATCAATGGCACCAAAAGGTCGTGATTGTTTTTATGTTTTGTCACCTGTTCCAAACCTATTATCAAAAATAAATTGGAAGAAAAAAGCTGATGGGTATAGGGATAAAATTTTAAAAGCACTTGAAAAAACTATTCTACCTGATTTAACAAAAAATCTTGATGTTTGTTTTTATATGACACCCGAAGATTTTAAAAATGATTATCAATCACTTAATGGTACTGGATTTTCAATAAGTCCAATATTTACACAATCTGCATGGTTTAGGTTTCATAATAAATCTGAAGACTTTAAAAATCTTTACTTTGCTGGAGCAGGAAGTCATCCTGGAGCAGGTGTCCCAGGTGTAATCAGTTCGGCAAAAGTAATAGAAAATATAATTTCAAATGAAATTAAATGAAAAAAAACTTTCTCTAAAATTTAGAGCTAAAACATTTTATTTTGCTTCATTGTTTCTTCCAAAACAAATTAGATCTGAGATAGAAAGTTTGTATATCTTTTGTAGATTAATAGATGACTTAGGAGACGAAAATAAATTTAAAAAAAAAAAAATATTAGAAAATTTATTAAAAATTAAAAAAGAAATTAAGATTAACTTCTCTTCAGATAATAAGATAAATGATTTCATAAAAATAATGCAAAAATATAAAATTGAAAAAAATTTGCCACTTGAATTAATTTATGGGGTTAGAGGTGATCTAAAAAATGTCAATTTCTCAGATATTAAAGAGTTAATTGAATATAGTTTTAGAGTTGCTGGTACAGTTGGTTATATGTTCTGTAAAATTATTGGAGTAAAAGAAAAAAAACATATATTTAGGGGAGTGCAATTAGGTATCGCAATGCAATTTACAAATATTGCAAGAGATGTTGAAGAGGATCTAAAAAGAAAAAGAATCTATATACCCCAGTCAATGAGAAACTACAAAAAAGCCGACTATTCTAAAATACTAAAAAATGATGAGATAAAAAAACAATTTTCAATTTCACTCAAAGAACTTTTAGGTAAAGCTGATCAAATATATAATAACGCTTGGGAAGGAATTTACAAATTACCTTTAAGATTCAGATTACCAATTGGTATTGCTGCTGAACTTTATCAGCAAATTGGAAAAAAAATTAAAAAAAAAAAATATAATATTTGGAAGCAGAGAGTTTATTTGACAAAATTAGAGAAGTTATTTTTCTTTATCAAAGTTATTATAAGAGTTCTTTATACTAAAAAAGTTGTAATTAACCATGATATTGATAATCAAATCATTCGGTCTATAAAAAATACAGATATTAAATTTTATGAAAAATTCTAAAAAATATGATGTAATTATTATTGGAGCTGGGTTGTCTGGTTTGACACTTGCAAATGAGATAATAACAAGAACCTCAAAAAGTGTTTTGATATTAGAAAAAAAAAAAAAATTTTCAAATGATAAAAACTGGTGTTTTTGGAATGTTCCTGAAAATCCATTTACAAAATATGCTGATAATATTTGGAGCAAGGTAGTAATCAAAATTGACAAAAAAAAAAAAGAACTTGAAAGTAAAGGTATCAATTATCTGAGAATAAAACCTTTAACATTTTATAAAAGAATATTATCAAGTTTTAAGAAAAGAAATGTAACTATTCTTATGAACCAGAAAATTAATCACTTAAATATAGATAAAAATGAAAAAATAATAAAATCAAATAATATTGAGTATAAATCAAATCTTATTTTTGATAGTAGACCAAATAAAATTGATAATAAAAAAAATAGATTATTCCAACACTTCTATGGCTTTGAGGTCTTGTTTGAAAAAAAAGTACTAGATATTGACAAAATTACCCTAATGGATTTCCAGTGTTTTTCTAAAGGTATAAACTTCTTTTATATACTTCCATTCTCATCAAGAAGAGCATTGATTGAAACAACTTATTTTTCAACTACAATTTATAAATCTAATAAATATAAAAAGGATATAATTAATTATATAAAGAAAAACTTCAATGGATACAATTATAAATTAATTTCTAAGGAAAAAGGTATTATTCCAATGTTCTACGAGTCAAATTTAAGAGAAAATAAATTGATTAAAATTGGTTTGTCAGGAAACTGGATTCGAGCATCCACAGGATACAGTTTTCAAAATTCATTTATAAATGCAAAAATGATAGTTGACAATTTAATATCCGGAAAAAAAGAAGAAATAAAAATACCAAAATTAATTATGTTTTTAGATTTAATCTTTTGTGATTTTATTACAAAATATCCTGCTGATTCCAAATACTTTTTTTACTGTTTCTTCTTTAAAAACAATCTTACAGATATTGTAAACTTCCTAACAGGAAGAACAAAATTTTTAAAAATTTTTGCAATGTTGTTATCATTACCTAAAACAAAAATGATCCTATCATTAATTAGTTTAATTAAAAATAAAGTGAAAAATAATGAATCATATTGATACAAAAATTTTTTTTATATCAATTCTATTTACATTTTTAGTTGTCGTATTCTGTGGAGACTTCTTATATTCTAGTTTTATAAATCAAATTATTTTCTTTTCAATACCACTAATATGGCCAGGTTTAGCCCATGGGAGCCTTGATATAGATTCTGCAAAAAGAAAAAAACTAATAAAAAATAGAAATCAACTTTTAATTTTTTTATTAATTTACATTTCAATTCCAGTTACTTTTTTTTTGTTATGGGTTGCATACTCTAATCTTTCTTTTTTAATATTTATGTTTCTTTCTGCAATTCACTTTGGTATTAGCGACCAATCTAATTTAAAGAATTCTAAAATATTCAAATACCTAGAGATTTTTATAAGAGGATTTCTTGTGATATGTATTCCGTTAGAATTCCATCCTCAAGAAACTAAATTAATCTTTAATTTTCTTTTAGCTGAACAGAGTTTTATCCAGATTCTTGAACAGTATAATGATATTTTTTTATTTCTTATAATTTTATCCTCAATTATTTTGTTGGGATACTGTTTATTAAAGAATAAGAATATAATTATTTTTGAAATTCTTCTTATTTTCTTTTGTTTTTCTTTCTTCAAACCCCTGGTATCATTTTTTATTTATTTTTGTTTTCTTCATTCAACAAGACATTTAATAAATGAGAAACAACAGTTAAAAATAAATACAAAAACCTTGGTCCTTAAAACTATCCCTATGACAATTATTTGTCTAATCCCTCTTTTTATTGCAGTTATATTTCCAAACTTATTTTTTGAGACTCTAAATTTTAGTTATATAAATTATATATTTATAGGTTTGGCATGCTTGACGATCTCACATATTTTGTTAATAAATTTTTTAAAAGATTCTCAAACATCTGGATAACTTGAATTATCTAGTAAAGATTTGAACCATTCATATTTTTTTTTTTTGTTATTTGAATCAATGTTTTTTGGTATCTTATATTTTTTTGGATCTTTGGAGCACACAGTTCTTGTTTCAATATTTATCCTTTTTTTTAAACCAATTGAGCTACCATGCAAATGATTTCCAGAAAAACACAATACTTCACCAAACTTAACACTTAATTTAATTTTTTTTTGTTCATCTAATTTTTCACGAGATACTGGAGTAGATAAAGATTCCCCCTTTTTTTTATAAAGTTTAAAACTCCAATTGTTGCTATCATTTTTTACTTTTTTAAAAAAATAATATGGTGCTATAAATATCGAATAATCTTTATCTACATCATGTATTGGAAACCACCAGTTTATTTGATGAAAAACATTTGATGCCCAGGTATCTCTGTGAGGACCTACTGGTTTTAAAAAACCCAATGGATTAACGTTTTTCTCAGGGCTGAATCGTAAAGTAATTTTATCACAGAATGTATCATCAATTTCGAATTTAATATTTTCAAGAAAACTTGAAAAAGCCTTCTTAATTAGTTTGCATGTCTTAATTTCTTTTTGCAAAGTGAATATTAATTTTTCTAAACCAATATTTGTTTGATCTTTTGAACTAAGAAAGGGTTTAAGTTCTTTTTTTAAGATTTTTTTAAAATATTTTTTACATAAATTATTTATCTCAATTATTTGAGGAAAATTTCTGAATACAAGTATCTTTCCTTTATATATTGAATTTTTTATATATTCTGGTGAAAAATCTTCGCTTGATGAAAGATATTCAATATATTCTTTTTTAAGATTCATTTATTATCTTACAGTTAATTTTTTAATTAGATTTGTTATATTTGTACTGTAGGTCTAGGTAAGATCCACCTTCACATTGCAAAACATTTTCAGGTCCTTTACCGCCATTCTTCCTTTTTTGAGATATAAGAAATAGGTTTTGATAATAAATGGCTTGTCTTTCTTGCAATGTCCAAATAGTTCTTTGATCAAGGTCAAATGACCTTGACGAATTTTTTTGGTAATGATGAATCATTTCATGAAGAATTATTGACTGATCGCAGATATTTTCTTCAGGTTCTAGATCATCAATAAAAAAAATACCGCTTTCTTTGACATAATAAGCCTTGACTTTACAATTATCTGATGAATAACAAGCTTTATCAGACATTTCTTCTTTAGATAGACTAAAAAATGACGGAGGGTCTATTTTTTTTTCAAACTCTGAATTTTCCAATATCCAGGATGTAATAAATATTAGTAATTTTTCTGATATCATTTTTCTTTTATTCCGTAATTATAATTTCACCGATTTCATCACCGTTCTTAATATTATAAATTTTTATAGACTTGGACTTATTTTTTTTATTTTCAACATTTAAATAAAGTTTTTCTCCATTGATTTCAAACGATAAAATTAAGAAATCTTTATCTAAAGCAGGATCAATTATAATTTTTTCAACTATTTTAGTATCTCTATTCTTGTATTTGTGTGCTATCGATACTATCGTAATTGAAAATAAAATAATTATTAAAATTGCTAAAAAAATTACAGTAAATTTCAGGTATTTAGTCATTGAAAAAAGATTATATTAATATTTCAGTAAGTAGCAACGATTTAGGAAAAAGAATAGATGTTGTGATATCTCAAAATCTTGAGGATTTTTCTAGAAATAGGATAAAGAGTCTAATTAATGAACAAAATGTTTTGTTTAACGATTCAATAATATCTGATCAGTCACAAAAATTAAAAAAAACGGGTATAATTTCGATTTCAATACCAGAACCAAAAGCAAGTTACATTACACCAAAAAAAATGGACTTAGATATTCTTTATGAAGATAAATACCTTATTGTTTTGAATAAAAAACCAGGAATAGTTGTCCATCCTGGAGCTGGAAATAAAGATAGCACAATAGTTAATGGCCTTTTATACCATTGTGAAAAAACTTTATCTGATATTGGAGGTGTTCTGCGTCCAGGAATTGTGCATAGAATTGATAAAATGACAAGTGGCGTGTTGATTGTTGCTAAAAATAATAATGTTCATAAATCTCTCAGTGATCAATTTAAAAACAGAACAATATCAAAAAAATATATTTGTTTGTGTTGGAATAAATTACCCAAAAATGATGGAACTATAGTTGAAAATATTGCAAGGTCCAGATTTAATAGAAAAAAAATGACTGTATGCAACAAAAATGAGGGGAAAAAAGCGATTACCGAATACAGGTTATTAGAAAACTTTATATTAAATGTTAATCTTTCTGTTAATTTTTATGAATGCAAATTGCACACAGGAAGAACTCATCAAATTAGAGTACATTTTGACTTTATGGGATGTCCTCTTATTGGAGATGATTTGTATAAAAAAAAAATAAACTTAGATAATATAAATTCTCAAATATCTAAAGTAATTGATGGAAATTTCAATATACCAAAAAGACAGGCATTACATGCTAAATCCATCAATTTTCTTCACCCAAAAAAGAACCAAAAAATGTTTTTTGAAACGGAAATTCCAGATGATTTCTTAAAATTATTGAATAATTTAAAAAATAATTCTCACGAAAAACCCTAGGTTTCTGCACATTACTGATAAATATTAACAGTTTATTCATCTTCTGTTCATTTTTTTCTTGATTTTTGATTTTGATGAAATTAGTATGTGGATTATGACAAAAATTAATCAATCATTTACAAGGTCTCTGGATACCAATAACATATCCGCTTACCTGAAAAATATTGGGAAATTTCCCCTACTTTCTCACGATGAAGAAGCTAAATTAGCAAATGAGTGGGTTTCTAAAAAATCTTTAAAAGCTGCTCATAAATTAATTAATGCACATCTAAGACTTGTAGTAAAACTTGCTATGAAATTTAAAGGATATGGCTTACCAATTAATGAATTAATTGCCGAAGGCAATATCGGCCTCATTCAATCACTTAACAGATTTGACCCTAAAAAGGGTTTTAGACTGTCAACATATGCAATGTGGTGGATCAGAGCCTCCATTCAGGAATTTATACTTCACTCTTGGTCTCTAGTAAAAATCGGGACAACAGCAGCTCAAAAAAAACTTTTCTTTAATCTCAGATCACTAAAAGGAAAACTGAAAGCCCTCGATGATGGTGATTTACCCCCTGAACTTGTTACCGAGATATCACAGAGGTTAGATGTTTCAGAAAATGATGTGATTGATATGAACCGAAGAATGGCTGGACCAGACCACTCTCTGAATAACCCTTATTCTCTTGATAATCAAGATGAATGGATAAATGGTATACCTGATGAAAGAGAAAATCATGAAGCTAGCTTTATTTATAATGAAGAGCTATTTAAAAGAAAAGAAATGTTAGTTACTGCTCTAAAAGATTTAGATGAAAGAGAGAGAAGAATAATTACACAAAGGAGACTTGTTGATAATCCTTTAACACTTGATGAATTAAGTAGATCATTCGGAATTTCCAGGGAAAGAGTTCGACAAGTAGAGGTAAGGGCTTTCCAAAAACTCAAAAAAGTTGTTAAAAACATAAAGTATAAGAATAAAGATCTTAATCAATAAATGGGTTTTTAACCAATATAGTATCTTCTCTTCTTGGACTTGTTGATAATATAGAAACCTGGGTTCCTAATAGTTCCTCGACTCTTCTTACAAACTTTATTGCAAGCGCAGGTAGTTGGGCCCAAGATCTTGAACCCTGAGTATTTTGCATCCATCCTGTATGTGTCTCATAAATAGGTTCTAAGTTCTTTTGTTTAAACTCAGATGAAGGGAAAAAATCAATTTTTTTACCATTTAATCTATATCCAGTACAAATTTTTATTTCTTTAAATGTGTCAAGTACATCTAGTTTAGTAAGTGCAATTCCATCAATTCCAGAAACATTTATAGAATGTTTAACAATCACAGCATCAAACCATCCACACCTCCGCTGCCTTCCAGTAACAGTACCAAACTCATTTCCAATTGTACCAAGTTTTTGACCTATTTTATTTTTAAGTTCCGATGGGAATGGACCACTTCCAACTCTCGTTGTATATGCCTTTACAATTCCAAGAATAAATCCTATTTGTTTTACAGGAACTCCTGATCCAGATGAAGCATTGCTGGGTATTGTATTTGATGATGTAACATAAGGATAGGTTCCATGATCAACATCTAGAAGTATTCCTTGAGCTCCTTCAAATAGTACTTTCTTACTTTTTAATTTAGCGCCCATTAAAACTGGACTAATTCTATTGACAAATCTAATTATTTTCTTTTTAAAAAAACTTATTTCTTTTTTTATCTCATCAAATTTAAGAGGTTTAGATTTCAAACCCTGCAAAATAATATTATGATAATCTAAAATATTTCTAATTTTTTCATTTAATGATTCTTCATCAATTAGGTCACCAAATCTAATAGCCCTTCTTCCAACTTTATCTTCATAGGCAGGGCCTATACCTCTTCCGGTTGTACCAATCTTATTTGGTCCTTTTCTTTTTTCACGAATTTTGTCGATATTTTTATGGAAACTAAAAATTATAGTTGCATTTTCAGAAATTATTAGATTTTTAGAGTTTACTTTTACTCCAAACTTATTTAATTTCTCTATTTCTTCTAATAGTGCAACTGGATCAACAACTACTCCATTACCAATAATAGATATCTTGTTTTTTCTTATAATACCAGAAGGTAATAAACTTAATGCAATTTTTTTTTTTTTTACCACAATCGTATGGCCAGCATTATTTCCGCCCTGAAACCTGCATACTATATCTGCTTGATTAGACAACCAGTCTACAATTTTTCCTTTACCTTCATCACCCCATTGGGCTCCAACTACAGTAACATTTCCCATTCTTATTCAACTTTTATGATTTTATTATTATAAAGATAATAGTCACAACAATGTAATTTAGCATTAATTCTTATCTCTTTACTGGTCAACTTTTTAATTGCTCTAACAATTATATAACCATTTTTTTTTTTTGATTTAATATCTATTTCTGAATCAATTGGAACAAAAATTTTGCTACCAATATTTGTTTTTATATTTGATTCTTTTACTAGGTTTTCTAGGAATCCACTAAAACCAATACAATTTTCATTAAAAACTTTATAATTTCCTCCTGAAAATAATTCTTTAAGGTTCTTTGAAAAAACTTTGAAAGCAATACCTGAATGATACTGAGATTCATCAATTTCTAGAGGGTCAATAAAAATTCCTAATTTGGGAAAAACTTTTATAATTTTTTTCATAATTATAATAAAATTATTAATCTCAATTTGAGTAAATTTTGGAAATTTAAATGTTTTAAGGTTTTTAATATTTTCACTAAAACTCCCAACACTAGATTGCAAGACTGCAACAACATTTTCCAAAGTTCGAGAAATTTTTTTTATACCATATATATTTTTATTCCTAAATCTTTCCTTAATGAATTCAAGATCTTTTTTTGACAATTTGAAATCTTTACATATTGCATCAATCAGTGTAGGCATTGTGAAACTAAGAAAAAAATTTTTAATTTTGAGTTTAGCAAGTATTTCTATAATCAAATTTATTAATTCTTTTTCACATAAATTTTGCTCTATACCCATAATTTCAGAACCAACTTGTGTGATTTGACGAGATAGATTTAGACTATTATTTTTGACTTTAAATATATCACCTGAGTAGCATAATCTTAAGGGTCTTGGAGAATTTGCAAGAGCTCCACATGATAATCTTGCAATTTGCAAAGTGATATCTGATCTTATTCCCATCATCTTTTGAGATAAAGGGTCTAATATCCTAAATGAGTTCTCATTTTCATTTTCATTTGTTAAAAAAAACAACGAACTTTCAAACTCAATTAGAGGTGGTCTTACAATGGAGTAACCGTTTTTACTCATTAATTCAATAAATATTGAGTTAATTTTATATTCCTTAGCTGCCAACTCTGGCAAACTATCTCTAAATCCTTCTGGTAAAAGTTGACTTTTCACTTTATTTAATAAATTTCTTAAAAGACCAATCTAGCCAATTTGTGAGAGCAATTAAATCATTTTTTTTTATTGTTGGTCCAGTCCAAATCCTTATCCCGGGTTTTGCTTTTCTATAATTACGAATATCAAAAGCTATTTTATTTTTATGTAGAAAATTAAAAAAGTTTTCAGATTTAAATTTTTGTGTAAAAAGAAAATAACATGGTGAAAGAGCCCTATAAACTGGATCTTTAACAAAATATTTGATGAATTTTGTTTTTTTTTCCCAGTTATCTAAAACAAGCTTGTTTTCAATACAAACTTTTCTGTTACCATCGATCCCTCCTTTTTTTTTATATATATCTAAACATAAATCAAAATCAGAAATAGAGAGCAATGAAGGAGTATTAATAACAAAATCGTAATCATATAATGATAATATTTTTGGCATATTAATATTTTTTATTCTTTTCATTGCTCTTGGACTTAAAACAGCAATACCGTGTTGCGATTCAGAACCAAGCGCTTTTTGCCATGAGAATACAGATACATCTAATTTTTTCCACGGCAAATCATATATAAAAACGGATGATGTAACATCAGAGAAAATCAGGCCTTTGTGGGATTTTTTCAAGAAATCTAAATTTGGTAACGCCATACCAGTTGATGTGCCCGTCCATACAAAGATAACATCATTTTCTGAAGGAATATTTTTAATATTTGGTAATTCCCCGTTGAGACTTTTTCTACAGTCTACCTCCAACCCTATTTTTTTTAAATTTTTATACCATTCAACACCCCAATAATCATATATCAATGATGTAACTTTTCTTTCACCTAATATAGACCAAATAACCGATTCCATAGCCCCGGTGCATGAGCCAGGTAACAAAAATATTTTATAGTTTTTTGGTATTCCCAGAATTGATCTTAATTTTTCCAGAATTTTGAGAATGTATATTTTTACATCTGAAGCACGATGATATCTGCCCAAAAAATTTAAATTTAATTTTTCTATTCTCCATTCATCTGGTTTTTTTGTTGGACCAGATGAAAAGTTAGGATTGGATGGCTTATTTTTAAATATCATAAAGCATTGGAAATGTGAAAAAGAAAACTATCCAACATAGAATTGTCAAAGGCAATCCAAATTTAACATAATCAATAAATTTATAATGTCCAGGACCCATAACCAATAAATTTGTTTGATAAGCTAATGGAGTTGCAAAAGAAGTATTAACTGAAAAAATCAGAGCAATAGCAAAAATCTTAGGATCAACATTCAGAGTTTGTGCAATATCAATTGCTATAGGAGCAAATAGAACAGCACAAGCATTATTAGAAATAAAGTTTGTTGTTATAGAAACAAATATATAAAAACAAATTAAAATGATAAGTGTTGACGAACCGTCAAGAATATTCAGTAGTAGCTCTGAAAGGAATGTTGCCGTTCCAGTTACTTGAATCATGTTACCTAAAGCAAGAGAGGTTACAATCAAAAGAAGAAGATTATTGTCAACACTTCTTATTGCCTGACGAATTGTTAATACCTTTAAAATCATCATAAACATAACACCCATTAAAGAAGCTACAACAAGGGGTAAAATCTCAAGTGCTCCCAACAAAACGACTGATAAAAAAGTATAAACAGATTTTCTTGCTATATCCTTATTTGCTATTTCTGAACTTGCCCACTCCATTGGTAAGAGGTCACTCTGGGTTCTCAGTGCTTTGATTGAGTTCTTTTCACCTTGAATCAATAGTGTATCACCAGGTTCCAAAGGGAGCTCTCCCATGTTACTAGTAATAATTCTTGATTTTCTCTGCAAACCTATCACCAGACAATTATATCTATATCGAAAACTAACATTTTCTATCGAGTTTCCAATTAAACTTGACGAAGGTGTAACCATCGCTTCAATAATCACCTGATTTTTAATTTCCTCCTCGGACTCTTTATCTTCATCAAAAGATTCTAAAGATGCAATATTTTGGCTAAGAATTTTTGTTAACTGTTCTCTCGATGAAGAAATGACAATTATATCACCTTTTTCCAGTATTAATCCATCGAATGGACCATGTTCAGCATGCTCACCTCTTTGTATCATAAGAATCTTTATATTTTCTAAACCTTCAAATTTTCCATCTTTAGAAGTTTGTCCAATTAACTTTGATTTTTCATTTAGTACTATTTGAGTGATAAAATCATTTTTACTATCTTTGACCAGTTGATTGCTCATGGGTGATCTATCTGTTAGGAAATATTTTGAAAAAATCACTACATATATTAATCCACAAATGGCAATTATTGAGCCTGGAATTGCAAAGTCAAAAAAACCTATATCAAGGTTAGAGTATTTATTTAGAGAATCAGAAACTAGTAGATTAGTACTAGAACCTATAAGAGTAATCATACCTCCAAGAATTGCTACAAAACTTAGAGGCATAAGAAATTTTCCCATTGAAAGATTAAGATTTTTAACAATACCCTGAATTATTGGAATAAAAATAATAACTACAGGTGTATTATTTATAAAAGCACTTAGAATTAAAACAAAAAATAGTATTAGGATTAAGACTATCTTTGATTTTTCAGGAAAAAACTTTATTACATTATATATTAAACCATCTAATGCTCGTGTTTGAACAACACCCTGACCTAAAATTAGTAAAGACATCACTGTTATTAAAGAAGTATTACTAAATCCACTTAGAATACTCTGAGCACTGAGCAAGTTTGTGCCATCTGAATCTAAGAATGGAAAAATTGAAAAAAAAATCAAAAGAAATGTAAGTATTACAATTGATTTAAAAACCATGGAAAATTTATCAATAGCATAAAAAATCATACTTGATATAACAATCAATAAACTTACATATATAAAAATATCACCTTGTAAAAAAAACATAGTTATTGGAAATTAATTAAATTTTTCTATTTTTTTAAATTTATCAATATTATAATAGATGATAGAATTAGGTGTAAGAAATTTTAAAAAATAATGCTAAAAAAAGTCAGTAATTCAAACCAACCAAGCGATAGTAAAAATAATTTTTTTCATACACATTTTCCTAAATCAAAAAAAATTTATATAAAAAGTAAAATTTTTAAGGACCTCCATGTTGGAATGAGAGAAATTCAGTTAGATGATAAAGAAATAAAATCAATTATTGTCTATGACACCTCAGGTTATTACTCAAACCATGAATATAATCATGATTATAACAGTGGTCTAAAAAAGATAAGAAAAAATTGGATAGAAAATAGAAAAGAGATTTCAAAATCCGCTCGAGAGAAACTAA